>JALHMW010000022.1 GCA_022843845.1 Archangium sp. | reverse complement strand
CGGGCTCTCCGGCGATTACCCGTGCGGGACTTTCACCCGCTGGAGACGCGCAGCATGGCTCGGCTTCGGCGGTCGCTTCCGCGATCTCCTCCGCTTTGCCTTCACGACGCACCATGCGGCTCCTCTAGCGTCGGCCGCCCGAGTCGACAACCCGGGCAACCGACAGGCCAGCTACTTCTTCTTCTTCTTGTCGGCCTTCTTGGCGGCCTTCGGAGCCTTCGCGGCCTTGCCGGCCTTCGGCGCCTTGCCGGGCTTGATCTTCTTCACCTTGGGGCTGACCTTCATCTTCGTGCCGGTGATGATCTTGAGCTCTTCGGCGTTCATGTACGTGAGGTCGAGGAGCGCCTGGAAGATGCGCAACCCGCCGGCTTCGACGGGCTCGAGGTTCGACTGAATCGTGACCTCGACGCCGTTGACCGGAGGCGGCTCGTACGGCTCGGTGATGCCCACGAAGTTGGGGATCTCACCGGCGAGCGCCTTCTTGTACTTTCCGCTGGAGTCCCGCTTGATGAGGTCCTCCGTCGGGCAGTTCACGTACACCTCGACGTACCGCTGAATGAGGCGGCGGTTCTCGTCGCGGACGGCCTTGTACGGGCTGGCGCAGGCGACGAGCGTGCAGACGCCGTTGCGCGTCAGCAGGTCAGCCACCACGCCGAGGCGGCGCGAGATGACGACGCGCTCCTCTTTGTTGGCGCCTTCAATCTCGCCCCAGAGCGACTCGCCGAGATCGTCCTCGTCGAGGACCTCGACCTTGCGGCCGACCTGCCGCAACCGGGCAGCGATGTACTCAGCCAGCGTGGTCTTGCCCGCGCCCAGCATTCCCGTCAGCCATACCGTAAAGCCCTGCTGCTCCTGCTGCGCCATGCGAGTCACGCTCCTGTGGAGGTGGAGAGGTGCGCCAAAAAGCGCGTCGACTTAGTGCATGTCGCCGGATCAGCGCAATGGTTTATTGTCAAACGGCGCTACAGGGCTGGTGCCCAGACGCCCTCGGCGAAGCGCCACCGGCCCTCGTCGACGCACCGGCCGTCTCGGACCGAGAGCACCGCCAGACGGAGGCCCGGGAGCAGCGGACGGCCGTCGACGGTAAAGCTCGACAGGTCCCACGCAGAGAGGGTCGCCGGCCCATCGACATGGGAGTGGATGAGCCAGACCTCGAGCGCCAGGGCCTCCCGTTCCAGCGTCATCCACTCGCGGGGCTCGATGACGAACGAGGTGCCGGGAGCCTCGGACACGTTCGAGAGCGGCACGAAGCGCCAGCCCTCTGCCCGCTTCACGTATGCGCAGACGCCCTCGGCGGGCCACGCGGCTTCGCAGTGCCGACGAGCGCCCGAGAGGTCCGGGCTCAGTCCCGCTGCCATCGGTGCCCATCCCAGCGCACCGTGACGGGCGACGCGTCGAGGCCCAGCGCGAAGCGTTGAACGATCAGGGCGGCGAGCGACCCGGCGGTCACTGGCTCGGCCGGTTGCGCGGAGGGCTCGTGCTCGGGCCAGGGCACATGGGCTGGGACGCCGACGATGGCTCCTGCCGAGACGCCGACGCGGAAACACGCCACAGGCGCGGCGGCGCCACGCGAGAAGGACCCCAGCCAGCCCGCCACGGCGCGCGTCGGAGCGGCGACGGCATCTGGCGACAGGGCCTCGAGCGTCGTGCCAGCGAGGAACCCGGTGCGTTCAACGGCCGCGGAAACGATGAGCGGCGTTCCCGAGGCGCCGAGCTCGGCCACCGCGACATCGAGCGCCTGCGACTGCCCTTCGACGGTCACCACGGCGTCGAGGAGCCGGGTCTGGCCCCGCCCACCGACCTCCTTGAGGAGAATCTGGCGACTGTACCGTTGAATCTGGTCTTCACGCAGCGCCATGGCTCAAGCGCTCCGGAGCTCGATCACCAGCCGGGTGGTGCCGTCGTCCAGACGGTCAAGAGAACGCACGTGATGCCCTTCATCGCGGGCGTTACGCGGCAGGTTGCGCAGCGGCTCGTCACCCTTCAGGAGCACCTCGAGCGTGTCGCCAGGCTCGAGCGTCTCGAGGCGCAGCTTCACCCGCACCCACGTCATGGGACAGACCTCACGGGTGATGTCGATGCTGGCGTGGGACATGACGGATCGTCGGCGTCGACCAATACCGCCTTCGCGCCGTCGCCGCACGCCGCGCAGTCGCGCCGGCGCCGCACCTTCACCGTCCGGAACGACAGGTCGAGTCCATCGACGACGTGGAGCAGCGCAAGCCCGGGCTCCGGGTTGGGCCGGAACGCGAGCGACGCCTGCAGTCCGCCCATCACGCCAGCCATCGCGCCGAGGACACCGGCTTGCGCGCACGTCGGCACGTCGGTCGGGGGCGTCTCGAACAGGCAGCGAAGACACGGCCCGCCGGGCTCGAGCCGCATGGCCAGGCCTTCGAAGCGGAGCACCCCGGCATAAATGGCAGGACGTCTCGTGAGCACGGCGGCGTCGGAGATCAAGAACTTCGTCCCCACCCCGTCGGTCGCGTCGAGCACGACGTCGTGCGTGTCGAAGAGCGCTTCGATGGTGGCGGCGCTCGCCCGCTCCTGCCTCGCCGTGATCGCCAGGCCGGCGAACTGACGGCGCAGCTTGGTCGCGGCCGACTCGACCTTCGGCACGCCGACGTCGGCGGGGTGGTGCCAGGGCTGGCGATGCAGGTTGGTGAGCTCGACGACGTCGGGGTCGATCAGGGTGAGGCGCTTGACGCCCGCGAAGGCCAGAGCGAGTGACGCGGGGCAGCCGAGGCCTCCGACGCCGATGACACACACCGAGTCGGGGACGAGCACAGCCACCCGCGCGTTGTGACGGTTTTCGCTTCGCTGGGCAATCTCGCCTCACGCGCGTGCACGTGGAGGGATAGGCTCCGCGCGTGCAGGCGACCGACGATCGACGTGCGCGGGTCCAGCAGGTGCTCCAGCGGCGGGGGCTCAGCCAGCAGGCCTCGGCCGGTGACGCCTCGGCGTCGTGGCTGAAAGATCGCTTCATCGCCCGGGCCCGCGCCCTCTTCTACGCGCGCATGATGTTCCTCACGCTGGGCCTGCTGATCCTCGCAGTGCCGGTGTGGCGCGTGTACTTCGGCTTCAGCCCGCTCGCGTTCGGCATGTACTTCTTCATGCTGCTCTACAGCGTGGCGAACTACCTCACGCTCAGCCACCCACGCGTCGGCAGCATCGTCACCTACGTCACCCTGCTGATCGATCTCGTGGTGATGGTGATCGTCGTTGCCGCGCCGATGACGGGCGGCGGTCTGGCCAACCCGCTGCTGGCCTCTCAGCTGCTGTTCACCACGTTGTTCGCTCTGCTCTTCCCCAAGCCGCTCGCGATTCTGCCGCCGCTGCTGGCGCTGCCGATCGTCACGCGCATCGACCAGCTCCTCAACCGAACCCCGACGGCGATCGAGATCCTCACCCTGCTCTGGTACCTCGCGCTCAACTTCATCATCATCTATGTGCTGGTGTACCTGAACCAGCGCGAGACCAGCGCCCACCGCGAGGTGCTCGAGCTGCAGCAGGATCTGAAAGATCTGGCCGTCGTCGAAGAGCGCAACCGCTTGTCACGCGAGATCCACGACGGCCTCGGCGCGAGCCTCTCGTCGCTCATCATTCAGTCCGAGTACCTCGCCTCGCTCGCGAAAGACGAGGTGCTGCTGAAGGAGATCACCGAGATCAAGGCCTGCGCCGAGGAGTCGATCGAAGAGCTCCGCCGCAGCCTGCGCATGATGCGCGAGGACTTCGATCTCGGGCAGGGCGTCGAGGACTACGTCAAGACGTTCGGCGAGCGCACCCAGCTGCCCGTGCGCTTCGAGAAGCACGGCGAGTGGATGGGGAAGATGGCGCCCGAGTCGGCGCTGGCGATCTTCCGGGTCCTCCAGGAGCTGCTCACCAACGCGCTCAAACACGCGAAGGCGAAGCAGGTCGACGTTCGCCTGTCCTTCCTCCCCGAGCGCATTCAGCTCTCGGTCAAAGACGACGGCCTGGGCTTCGATTCGCAGGCCCCCCGCCCGGGCCACTACGGCCTCATCAACCTGCAAGAGCGCGCCAACAAGGTCGGCGCAACCGTCAACGTCGAGGCGAAACCCGGCGCAGGCGTTCACGTCACGTTCTCCGTCCCGTTGACCGAGTAGTCCCCACAGAGGCCCCATGGAATCGACGCCCGCAGCCCCCACCCGCATTCGCGTCTACGTCGTCGAGGATCAGTCGAAGATCCTCAAGAACCAGCTGAAGCTCCTCGAGGCGAGCGCCGATCTCGAGATCATCGGCACGGCGCTGTCGGGAGAGACCGCCCTCGAGGACATTCGCCGGCTCAAGCCCGACGTCGTGCTGCTCGACCTGGGGCTGCCTCGCATGAGCGGCATCGACGTGACGCGCGCGGTGAAGGCCGAGGTGCCGAAGGTCGAGATCCTGATCTTCACGATCTTCGACGAGGAGGACAAGGTGCTCGAGGCGGTGCAGGCCGGCGCGTCGGGCTACCTGTTGAAGGGCACGCCTGCCGACAAGATGGTCGAGGCGATCAAAGAGGTCAGCCAGGGAGGCACCGTCATTCAGCCGTCGCTCGCCAGGCGCCTGCTCAAGCACTTCCGGGTGCCCGAGGTGCCCAGCGCCGAGGCCGCGCCTGCTGCGCCCGTCGCGACGATGCCCGCAGAGCCCGAAGGCAAGAAGCTGTCAGCGCGCGAGACCGAGATTCTTCAGCTCATCGCCAAGGGCGTCTCGAACGCCGAAGCCGCGACCATGCTGACGCTCTCGAAGGCCACCATTCGCACGCACCTCGAGCACATCTACCGCAAGCTCGAGGTCACCAACCGCGTCGAGGCCGTCACCGAGGGCCTGCGCAAGGGCATCATCCAGATGTGAGGCGCAGAACGACGAAAGGCTTCAGTCGCCATCAGCGACGTGCTGGTCGGCTCAGAGGCAGAAGCCGACCACAGCGCTTGGAGTGCTCGACGCACGGCGGCACGTCTTCCCAGCGGCGCAGCGAGCGTTCGGCTGGTTCAGGCAGCGCGCCGGAGCCATGCCACCATCGGCCGGGTTGCAGGTGAGATCGCAGACCGGCGTGCAGGTGGGCGGGTCGGTGAGGGTCGAGCTCGTGCAGATCTGACCGTTGCCGCACGAGGAGCCACGGAACGCGTCGGTGTCGGTGCACCGCTCGGCGGCGTTCGCCACCCGGCTCTGCTGGGGAACGCAGATGCCTGCGCCGTTGAGCGACAGTGACAGCTGCCCGTCGGCCGAAGCGGGGACGCAGCTGGTGGGGGTGCTCCCGAGCGCCGGGCACGTGGCCGACGTCGGGCTGAAGACGTTGCAGTCCTTCATGCAGACGCCAAGCACAGAGTTGTCGTCAGGGTCGGTGTACCGGTAGAGGTTCACGCACGCCTCGCCAGTGCCGCACGCAGGCTGAGAGGTGAAGCCCGGCTTGCTCGGGTTGGCGTTGCAGGTCTTGAGACAGACCCCCTCGTCGATGCCAGCGTCGTTCGGGCCGCCGGTGAACGCGCACTCGAGGCCCGTGCTGCAGCGCGTGGCCTGGGTCCCTGCGGTGAAGTCTCGCACGCAGCGGTCGCCGAGAGCGGCCGTCCCCGGAGGCACGCAGGTGTCGAACGGGAAGAAGCCGAAGCGCCAGACCTTGAAGCCAGCGTAGGTACAGTTGCCACGGCCGGCACCCAGCGTGTCGGTGATGACGCCGGCTGCCGAGCGAACGAGACAGGTGTTGCCCACCGCGACGGTCCTGAGAATGAAGCCGCCGTCAGCGAGCTGCGCGAAGCCGCCATCAGTTGGGAGGGGCCGGCCAGCGTCGTCGAAGCCACCATCTTGAGGGACGTTCTGACTGCACTGCCCGCCGTTGAAGAGACCGCTGGGCAGGCAGGCGGTGAGGGTGCCACCAGCGCAGTTTTCACCGACGTCACAGGCGTTCTGGTTCGAGGCGCAGTCCTTCAGGCAGATCGCGATCTCGTTGGGGGCCGACCCGAACACGTTGCGGCAGACCTCGCCAGTGGGGCAAGCCGCGACGCTGCCGATGACGCACTCCTCGTAACGCTTGGGGTTCGTGCAGTTCTCGCCACGGCACCACTGGCCTTCGGACTGGCAGGTGTCCTGGGTTCCGCGCGCAGAGACGAGGCAGCTGCACTGGTTGCCGACGCACGCCGACTGGCCACCGGCGCATGCGGCTCCGTTGCAGGTGTTGACGGGAATGACGCACGAGAAGGCGCCGGTCGAGGTGTTGCGTCGGCACTGGCCGGCGTCGCACCCGCCACAGCCGTCGACACAGGTGCGGGGCGTGCCGCGCAGGCCGCCATCGGCGTCGCAGATCTGGTTGTCGGCGCAACCGCCGGCGCAGGCCTCGATCGGATCGGGGCCGACACCACCAGCGTCAGGGCCGGCATCCGGGGGCGGAGGCGGCGGCGGCGGGCACGCCAGGAACACCGCGGAGACGACTGAAACCAGCGCGACAACTCGAATCATCTTCACGAAAGACCCCTGAGAATTGCGGCCGAAAGAAAGCGCGCTCCTAAGCAGCGCGGTGTGACGTGTCAACACACGAGTGCAGCTGAACCGACACGCACTGCGTCTCAATACGCGACGGAGACGCCCCAGGTGACGCTCAGATACGACTCTTCACCGAGGCCGCCACACTGCTGCTCGTTGCAGACCGTCCACTTCTGGCCCTGGCCGAAGTAGCGATCGAAATACGACTGATAGCGGGCCTTGAGGGTCCACCCGAGCATGACGGGCCCGAGCGCGACCAGGTCGCCCGAGCCGCCGACGTCGAGGCCCCAGCCCGTCGACACGGCCCCACCGGTGTCGTCCATGAGGTTGCCGAAGCCGATGATCTGCTCGTCGGCCGGGCGTGGGTTGAAGAAGAGCGAAGCGCCGAGCTCGAGCCGGAAGAAGCGCACGATGGGGAACGCGAGATCGGCCCCGAGGGTCGGGAAGCCGGCGCCCGTGGGAGCGACGCGCTGGCTCGACGGGAGCGGCACGCCTGCGTTGGGGTCGATGGTGAAGCTGCGCGAGACGAGGCCACCCCGAATGCCTGCGTAGCCGATGCCTTGCGGTTCTCCGGCGCCCATCGCGAAGTGGAAGCGCCAGGCGGCCTGCATCGACCAGCCGAGATCGACGCTCGCCACCTGCTTCTCCTCGCTCATGCCCTGCATGTTGATCTCGGAGATGGTCGTGACCGACGAGCCGTACATCAGGCTGCCGAGCAACCCGAAGCCGTTGACGATGCGGTTGTCGAAGCCCGCGAGCGGGAACAGCTCAGCGTGCGCGGTGAAGCCCAGGTACGGCACCTGCGGGGTGAAGGTGACGGTCGTGCCGACGGGCTGCTGTGCTTCCGGCAGACGATCGAAGTCGGCGCACGAGGCGAGCGCGATGCTGCCGGGCCGCAGGCACTGCGAGCGCCAGGTCGTCGCCCCGGCGACCGAGAAGGTGATGGTGCGCGGCCCGATGCGCTTCTTCTTCTTGAAGGCCTCACGATCGAGATCGGCGTCGCGGTTCGTGTCGGTGGGGTCGTCGGGAGCGGAGCCGCCGGTGCCTCCCGTGCCCGGGCTGACGACCGTTCGCCCACCGCCGCCGGTCTTCGTGCCTCCGGAGCCGGTGTCGGTGTTCCCGCTCCCAGTGAGATCGATCTCCGGGCCAGGATCTGACCCAGTGCCCGTTCCGGTATCCCCACCGCCAGCAGGATCGTCACCTTCGTTGGCGTGCTTCGCAGCGCCCTGCTCTGCTGCGGCTGAGATCGCGCGCGAGAGTTTCTGAGCAAAGTCGTCGGAGAGCAGGCCCTTCTTGACCGCGAGCTCCTTGGTCCACAGCTCGCCACCGACGCGGTCGTAGATGAGCACCTTGTATTTGTCGCCGACCTCACCGCTGACGGCCGCGTCGATTTTGAGCTGCTTGCCGACGCGCTTGATGCCGATGACGGTCATCGCCGCCGCGCCGTTGAGGCGCTTCTTCGCGGCCGCAGCCCGGAACTCGTCGAGCGGCACCACCTCGACCGAGTCGCTCTTCATCAGCGTCGCTTCGATCTGGTTGCGCAGCTTGTTGTTCTGATCGCCGTCGATCTCGAGCACCACCACCCGGTACTTCTGGGCAAGCGCAGGCGACGAGGCGAAGGCACCGATGAGGAACAGCGCGAGCGGAAGAGCACGCATGGATGCGGGCCTTCTGCCGTCATTGCGGCCCGGTGGTCAACGGCGAGGGCGTCTCAGGTCTTGAGAATCGGCCAGCCAGACCTCCGAGCGTGTCGAACGAGCGCGTTCTCGACGCTGTCGGGCGGAGCCACGACCAGCCGGTGCCGCGCCGCTTCGAGCATGTCGAGATCGAGCTCCCCATTGCCGGCAGCGAACCCGGGCGTGACGCCGCGACGCGTGAGCCACTCCACCTTGCCTGGGCCCGCGGTGACGGGCAGCCGGAGGCGATTGGTCAGCACGCCTGCGTCCACCTCAGCGTCGACGCCGATGACGTGCTCCGGCTCGACGCCCAGCGCCTTCGCCCCGGCCTCGACGATCCACCTCGGGCTCGCGGAGCAGAGCCACGGCGTCACGCCAGCGTGCCGCAGCACCTCGAAGAGCGGCCGAACGAAGCGAAAGACGCGGCCGAAATAGCGCTGCGCGAAGAACGTGGTGCAGACGGCCTGGAGCTCGGCCTCCCGAAGGCCTGCCATCACCTGCACTGCATAGCCGTAGGCCTCGACGGGAGCGTGTTCGACCAGCGCGTCGTAGCGTGCGTACGCGTCGGAGCCCACCAGCCGGGCGGCGGCGAGAGCGCGGAGCAGATCTTCACCGACGTCTCCGCGCCACAGGGTTCCGTCGGCGTCGAACACCGCAATCCGCGGAGCGTCGCTGTCGAGGAACGGGCGCACGGCTGCCTGCACGGACGGCGGGAGGAGGTCGAGAGCGGCCATGCTAGAAGTCCCGCATGCGTCGACTCCTGGTGGTTCTGCCGTTGTTGGTGGCCTGCGGCGACCAACTGCCCTGTTCCAGCTGCCCGATGATCGCGGGGCCCTACCTCGTCTCGTGGCAGCTGGGCTTCCCCCAAGACGGCTGCCCTGCGGAAGGTCCCCGGCCCGTGAACTTCAACCTCACGCAATCGGGCAACCAGCTCTCGGTGCTCATCGGCGGTGAAGAACTCCGCGGCACGCTCTACGACACCTTCGACTTCTCCGTGTCCGGCGGCCGGAGCGACACGACCTACGCGCTTCGAGGCAGGGCAGTGACGAGCGGCGCCACCACCACCCCTGACGGCGGAACGACTCAGGGCAACGTGCGGTTGGTGGGCTCGCTCTCGAGCAACTCGAGCAACTCGAACGCGGGCGCGAACAACTGCGACCTGACCGAGCGGTACACCGCCGACCGCTTGTAGCCCGACGGGGTTACTTCTTCTTCGCAGGCGTCTTGGCAGCTGCGGCCTTCTTGCGGCCCAGGCGCTTCTTCCAGTGCAGACGAATCTTCGACTTCACGCGGCGGTGCTTGCTCTTGCTACGGGCCATGATGGGCTCCTTGCGGCAGGTAGGTGTTGGTTGGGAAACGACGTCAGGGAGACGGCCCTAGCAAACGCCTCGCACGCGGTCACTCGTCATCAGCATCGTCGTCGGCGGGCGGGGCGGCCGGCCGGGTGGGGAAAGGGATGCCCTCGGCGCTGCGCACATCGCTGGGCTTTGCCCGCCAGTCGAACTCTGCCTGCAACGAGTCGTCGGGGAGCGGCTCCTGGCCCGCAGGCACCGCGGCCTCGTCGGGCGTCTTGTTCACGGTCGCAAAGATGGGGCGGGTAGCGTCGACGAAGCGCCTCACCTCGTCGAGCGGGAGCGCAGGGACCTCATGGCCGTCCACGCCCGACATCGAGGTGGCCGCGCACAAGGAGTTGAGAATGGCCTCCTCGGTCGCCTCCATCACCGCCTCGTAGAGCGGGTCGACGCGTTGATCGAGGAGCAGCTTCATCTTGTAGACCATCTTGCGCGTGCGGCGCGGCACCACGTTGGCGGTCGAGAAGCCGACGATGATCTCTCCCGAGCCGTGCGCCGCGTACGAGCCGACGCGACCGATGCCGAGCGCGACGCGTTTGCACAGGCGGTTCAGCTGGTGCGGCAGGAGCGGCGCATCGGTCGCGACGACGGCGATGATCGAGCCGTAGCTGTTCATGCGCCTGGGCAGGTGCTTGAGCTTCTCGGCGAGGAACTCTCCGACTGGCAGGCCCGCGACGCGAAGGTTGTGCATCTTTCCGAAGTTGCTCATCACCAGCACGCCCAGCGTGTAGCCGCCGAAGACCTGGGGCAGCTTGCGCGACGAGGTGCCGATGCCGGCCTTGAAGTCGCAGGTGATCATGCCCGTGCCGCCGCCGACCGAGCCCTCTGGCACCGGCCCTGACTTCGCGTTGGCGAGCGCCTCACGCACGTGCGCTTCGGTGACGTGCCGGCCCGAGATGTCGTTGAGGTAGCTGTCGTCACACTCACCGACGACGGGAATGATGACGTCGTGCTCCGAGCCGATGCCGGGGTACTGCTCGACCATCACGCGCGCCATCGCGTCGGACACGGCGCCGACCGACATGGTGTTGGTGAGCAGAATCGGCGTCTCGAGCAACCCCCACTCCACCACCTGCGTGAGGCCAGAGACTTCACCCGCGCCGTTGAGCACGAAGGCACCGCCGGCCAGACGGTCCATGAAGATGTTCGACTCGTTGGGGAGGATCGCGGTGACGCCGGTGCGCACCGGGCCGACGCCGGGCGTGAGCGGGCCTGGCTCTCCACGAATGATGGTGGAGTGGCCGACGAGCACGCCGGCGACGTCGGTGATGGCGTTGTGCTTGCCCGGCTTGAAGCGGCCGAGCGGCAGGCCGAGCTCTCGAGCGCGCACGCGAGCAGTCATGGGAGAGGCTCGTACTCTGCGATGACGGCAGACGCGAGGAAGCTCAGCGCCCTGTCTGCGAAGGCCGCGTCTCGGAGACGAGCTCGAACAGCTCCGTGTCCTTCAGCGCGAGTACGGCCTTGCCGTTCTCGAGCGCCTTCTCGCGTGCGGTGTTGGTGAAGCGCTCCAGGAAGACCTTCGCGGGCTTCAGTGTGACGCTCGCGCCGGTGCGGACGTTGGTGAACGTCGTCTGGAGCTGCTCGAACGGCGCCTCCTCGAACGCGAGGTTCACCTTGCCGACGCTGGCGCCCGTGGCGGCCTGGGCTCCATCGGCGACGCAGGCGTACTGCGGCGACTTCGGCGAGCGGTGGAGCACACGCAGCTCATGACTGTGCGCCTTGAGTCCCAACTTCGTGAGCGCGAACTCACCCATGCGGTAGCCCGCGACCGCCCAGGGCCCGGCTTCTCCATGAATCGCAGCGACGGCCGCCAGCTTCGCATCGGAACCGGGAGCCTGTGAGAGCAGGACGACGAGGAGCGCAGAGAGCATGCGCGCCTTCTACTTCTTGAGCGTGCCCTGCGCTGCCCTCGCGGAGATCAGATCGTTCACGTCGAGCGTCTGCAGGTTGGCGCCCTTCCCCGTCGGCACCATGACGATGCGCTTGCCCTTGAGCGCCTCGGCGATCTTCAGCTTCACCATCGTCCGGCCGCCCGCGCCTCCGAGCGCCGCGTTCTCCTTCTCGATCGACTGCGCCCGGGACTTCGCCTCGGTGAGCGACGCGGTGGCCTCGTTGGTGGCCTTCACCAGCTGCGCGTCGGCGGTCAGCTTCGCCTGCTCGAGCTCACCCTTCGCGGTCGCGATATCCTTCGACACGACGCCGCGCGCGGTCTCGAGGTTGCGCTTGCTCTCTTCGGCCGCCGCCTGCCCTTCGCTCTTCATGCGTTCGCCGTTCTGCTCGGCCAGCTTCTTCTCTCGAATCACCTCTTCGTAGGCGGGCGCAAAGCGGTGCTCTCCGAGAATGACCTGCTCGACGATGACGCCTTCAGGCCCGAGCGCGGTCAGCAGCAACGCCTTCGCCTCTTCGGCTGCCGCGAAGCGCCGGTCGGCGACGTAGAAGTCTTCGCTCTTGAGCCGACGCTCAGCACCGCGATCACCGGCCAGACAAACCGCGCACGCCTCGCGAACGTGCCTTGCAACCGTTGGGCTGGAGTCAGGAGTCTTCCCCGGGATCAGTCCTTCGTCGAATCCGCGTCCTTCCGGGCGGGGGTGGCCTCGGTGGTGCCGGCGGCGCCCTCATCGATGCCGAGCGGCTGGTAGGCACGTCGATCGACCGCCTCGGCCTTCATGTCCTCGACGAGCGTCACCAGCTGCTTCGAGTACCGCCGCTTCGCGAACCACGCCTGCGCATCGGGAATGAGGGGGCCCCCGATGAACAACAGCAACGGCAGCGGCTCGAGCCAGTTGGGGATCGCGGTGCGCAGGATGATGACGCCCGTCACCAGGCCGATGCCCGCGTACGCCGCGCGAGAGAGGAAGTCGCCGCCGCGCCACGCGTCGTAGCCACGCTTCTCGAGCGCGTGCTGCTCCTTCGCCAATCGCAGGTATCGGGGCACCGCGACCTCGCGCAGCGCCTCCGTGGTGCGGCTCCAATACGGCTGATCGTCGGCGAGCTCCTTGAACTGCTTGCCGGCCTCGTCGAGCGCCTCGTTCGCGCCTTCGAGCAGCGAGGCCTCGGCCTTCTCGTCCCACACGTCAAACGCGGCCCGACGTCGCTCGAGGAGCGCCACGAGGTGCGCGGTGAGCTCTGCCAGCTGGAAGTGACTCGGGTAGACGCTGCTCACCGGACCAACAGAATACGACTGCGCCTCGCGCCGATAGTCATTTCCTCGACCGGTTCGGCTATGCCGCGCGGCCATGACGACCGAGACCTCCAGCCCACGCCTGTTCGCGCGATGGTTCCCGCTGGGCACGACCCGCTACTACGTCTTCCTCGGAGCGGTCGCCGTGCTGGTGCTCGGTCCCCTCGGCGGCATCACCGCCAGCTACATGAACTTCTCGCTCGGCTTCTTCGTCGGCGGGCAGGTGCTGGCCGGCATTCTCGGCTCGACGATCACCTACTTCTACGGGCCCGAGGGCAAACACGGCGCCAACTACATGCAGACGGCCGCGGCGTCGGTCGCGTCGATGGCAGCGATGGGCGTGCTGGTGCAGGCGATGGTGTGGCTGGGTCTCGAAGAGCCGCCGGTGTGGAAGCTGATCCTCTACTTCCTGTCGGTGGGCATGTTCGGCGTGGGCGTTGGCATGATCTTCACGCCGCTGCTCGTCGACAAGCTGCAGCTCACCTACCCCTCGGGCCTGGCCGTCGCGAACATCCTTCGCGCGCTCACCGACGTGCGGTTGCTCAAGCGGAGCGTCGGCCAGCTCGCCACCGGCATCGGCCTGGGCACGGTGATCCCGCTCGGCATGGAGCAGCTCGGCCACGTCGAGGGCGCGGCGGTGAAGGCAGCAGAAGCGGCGGGCCAGAAGTACGAGCCGGGCGTCATCGGCAAGCTACTCGCCCTGGAGCTCAGCGTGTCGACCGTCGGCGCCGGCATCATCCTCGGGGCGCGCGTGACGGTGCCGGCGCTGATGTACGCGGTGATCTGGGACCTGCTGACGCCGTGGATTCGAATGAACGGCTGGCTCGGTGAGAAGGAGCCGTTCCGCAAGTTCGCCTTCCTCGTCGCGCTCGGCACCATCATGGGCGCGGCCGTCGTCGACATCTTCCTGATCCTCCGTCAGGCCGTGACGCGCATTCGCAAGGCCTCGACCGAGCAGCCCGTCGCGATGGTGCCCGGTGAGGAGTGGAAACAGACGAACACCAACCGGCTGCTGCTGTGGCTGGGCTTCTGGGGCCTGATGGTGATCGGCGTGTCGGTCGGCCTCTTGAACGTCGGTATCGGCTGGGTGCTGCTCGGCATCGTGCTCGCCTTCGGCATGATGCTGGTGAACGGCATCTCGTTCGGCATCACCGACTCGAACCCGATCTCCTCCGCGTTCGTGGTGAGCGTGGTGGTGATGGCGCTGCTGGGCCTCACCGCCCCCATCGAGGGCCTCATCGCCGGGAGCATCGTCTTCGTGGTGACGGCCATCGGCGGCGACATGCAGCAGGATCGCTCGACCGGCTGGCGGCTCGGCACCAACCGCACGCACCAGTTCCGCTACCAGGTCATCGGCGTGTTCCTCGGCGCGGTGTTGAGCGTCTACATGGCGAAGCTCTTCATGAGCGCGTACCCGGAGCTGAAGATCGACGGCGGCGGCTCGGGCCAGTGGCAGAGCGCGATGACGCTGAAGATCGCCGGCGCCGTGCGCAGCATCACCCAGCCCAAGCCGTTCCAGATTCCCGCGATGCTGGTCGGCTTCGCCATCGGCCTGGTGACCGAGATCGTCCGCAAGGTCGTCAAAGGCAACACGCGCTACCGGGAGTGGATCAAGACGCAGCTCGGCTTCGGGTTCGACTTCTGCTTCGACTGCTTCCTGGTGCCGTCTCCCTACGCGTCGTCGTTCGCAGGGTTCGTCGGCTTCAAGACGAGCGTGTGGTTCGCCATCGGCGGCTCGGCGTCGTCGTTCGTGAACTGGTGGGGCAAGAAGCGCGCGCCGGTCGCGAAAGAAGGTGCAGAGGGGCTGCCGGAGGACATGTCGACGACGTCGTTGCTCGGCGGTGGGCTCATCGCGGGTGACTCGATCGCAGCGCTGGCGACGGGCGTGGCCGGGCTGCTTTCGCTCGGCAAGGGGAAGTAGAGTGCGCAGCATGGGAACGCTGGAACTGCGCGAGCCACGGCCACGACTCTTCAAGCCCGAGGAGTACTTGAACCTCGTGGAGCTGGGCACCTTTGAAAACGAGCGCGTCGAGCTCATTCGCGGAGTGATCATTCGCATGTCGCCATTGAGCGTCTTCCACGACGACACGGTCATGAAGCTCGATGACCTCCTGAAGGAAGCTTACGGGCGCAAGCGGGCGTGGGTTCGGGTGCAGATGACCTTCGCGTCAGTCGATTCGCGCCCGCAACCTGACCTCGTGTGTATTGACCGCAACCTCGACTGCTCGAAGGCACAGCCGAAAGAGGCGTTCTTGATCGTCGAGGTCGCTGACTCGAGCCTGAAGTACGACACCACGATCAAGGCCGAGCTCTACGCGGAGGCGGGCGTGCCCGAGTACTGGGTCGTCGATCTCAAGGGGAAGCAAATCGAGGTTCGCACCGAGCCGAAGCGCGGCGCGTACACGACGATGCATCTCGTCGGTTTTTCCGAACGAATCGCCGTGCCCGGAACGAAGAAGACGCTCCGGGTCAGCGACTTCCTCACGCCGAAGCGCTGACCTCGTTCGCTGAGGAGCCCCGCTTCACGCCGAGGCGTTGCCGAGCTTCTGCCACGCGTCGACGTGCCCGCCTGTCAGGCGAAGCGCTGTTCCGGAATGGGCGGCACTTCCTTGAGCTCTCGATCGCGGCCATCACGACGCCGCGTCTCGCGCTCCTTGTACCGGCGAATCGCGCCCGAGAGGATCTCACCGATCAGCGTCGGGTAATCCATGCCCTCGCCTTGCGAAATGAGCACCAGATCGCTCCAGCCCGGCGTCAGACCCGGCAGCGGGTTGCACTCGAGGAAGAAGATGCGCCCCGCTTCGTCCATGCGGAAGTCGATGCGCGCCACGTCGCGGCAGCCGAGCGCCATGAACGCCCCACGCGCTGCGCTCTTCATGCGCTCCAGCTGCGCAGGCTCGAGCTTCGCCGGCGCCTCGTACTTGATGCGATCGTTCGCCTCGAGCTTGTCCTCGAACTTGTAGATGGGCGTCTTGTCGTTGCGATCGGTGAAGACGATCTCCATCGGCGGCAAGACCTTCGGGCGCCGCTCACCGAGCAGACCGACGGTGAACTCACGGCCGCCGATGTACTCCTCGATCAGCGCGGGTTGATCGTACCGATCGACCAGCTCCTTCACGACCTCGCGAAGCTCGGCCTCGGAGTGACACACGCTCTTCTGCACCACGCCCTTCGAGCTACCCTCGGCCACCGGCTTCACCATCAGCGGCCAGCGGGTGAACTGCTTGTCGAGGCGCTCGCGGCCGGTCGTCATCAGCTGGAAGTTCGGCGTGTCGATTCCCGCAGCGCGAACGACCTTCTTGGCCAGGGCCTTGTCGAGCGCGAGTGACAGCGTCGCGGGATCGGAGCCGCAGTATGGAATGTCGAGCAGCTCGAGCAGCGCCGGCACCTGGCTCTCGCGGTTTCGGCCGCGGAAGCCCTCGGCGATGTTGAACACCACGTCGACGGGCGTGGTGGAGAGCACGATCGGCAGCTCTGCCGTCGCCTCGAGATCGACCACCTCGTGACCGTGGCTCGCGATCGCCTCGCGAATCGCCTGCAGCGTGCCCGGTGAGTCGTACTCGGCCTCGTCGTCGTGACGGCCGTCGGCGAGCGGCTTGATGCGCTTGACGTTGAAGGTGAAGCCGACGCGGAGCGGACCCTTGCGCGCGGGACGCGATGAGCTGCGGGGCTTGTCCTTGATCTTCTGCCGACGGGCGGCGTTGTCGATGACCGCACCGACCACCGCGTCGAAGTGCAGGCCCTCGAGCTCGGCGGCGACGTAGAGGCTGGCGCCGGGCTCGAGCGACGGGAGCGCGTTGATCTCGAGGAAGTACGGCACGCCGGCGTCCGAGAGCCGGAAGTCGAGCCGGGCGAGATCGTGGCAGTCGAGCTTCTGCACGATCGATCTCGCGATCTTGCGCAGCCGCTCGGCCATCTCGGGCGCGATGGCGGCCGGCGCCTTCACGTTCACCGCGTCGACGAACTTCGTCTTCAAGTCGTAGTCGTAGATCGAGAAGCGCTTCCCATCGGTGTACGACGGATCGACCGTGTACTCGACGGGAGAGAGGATGCCGTCGAAGTCGCTGTCGGCGTGCTCGAGGAACGGCACCGTCAGGTCCTTCCCTGAGATGTACTCCTCGACCAGCACGCCGGCCGGGTAGCGCTCGAGCGCCTCGATGACCTTCTTCTTGAGCGTGTCGACGTTCTCGGCGACCGAGTCCTGGGTGATGCCCTTCGAGCTGCCCTCGAAGTTCGGCTTCACGATGACGGGGAAGTGCAGATCGTCGGCCTTCAGATCAGACACCTTCTCGATGAACTGCCAGCCGGGCGTGCGAATGCCGTGCTCTCGCAGGACGAGCTTGGTCAGCTGCTTGTCGAGCGTGACGGCGAGCACGTAGGCGTCGCTCCCGGTGTACGGGAAGCCGAGCTCTTCGAAGAGCGCCGGGAAGAAGGCCTCACGGAAGCGGCCGCGCCGCCCTTCGGCGGTGTTGAAGATCAGATCGGGCGAGAAGGCCTCGAGCCGCGCGACCAGCTGCGACGCCGGCCCCGACACCTCCATCTTCTCGACGCGATGGCCGAGCCGCTCGATGGCCGAGGCAAGGGCGTTGACGGTCTCTTCCGTGTCGAACTCGGCCTCTTCTTCGGAGTCCGACAGTCTCAGGTTGTGCGTGAGCGCGATGCGCATGTTGGGTTCAAGGGGGTGACGAGTCTGACTTCTCGGTCGTCGTCTTCAGCCGCGCAGGAGCGCGCGAAGGTTCAGCAAGGGGTGAGGTCTGCGGTTGGTCAGCGACGACCTTGCCGTCGACGACCTGGGTCTGGGCCCAGAGGTCGCCCAGGCGGAGGCCGTCGGGGTCGCGCCAACACTTGACGGTCTCGATGACGCCGATCACCACGACGCCCGCGATGAAGGCCTTGAAGCCAAGCTCGGGCATCATCGAGAGGATGATGGTGAGGCCGAACGGCGCGTTGCGCAGCACGCTGTCGCGGTTCCGCGCGCCCTGGCGGGTCGGCAGGTAGACGACCTTCACGCCGAACAGCTTCTTGCCGGGGCTCTGGCCCTGGATCATGCCGTCGGCGAACAGCAGGTAGAGCAGCGCGATGACGACGCCAGCGGGGCCGGTCGCGGAATACAGCGTCCACGCGATCACGACGTCGACGAGGCGCGCGCCACCGCGGAGCAGCAGCGACGCCTTCGGGTACGGCGAGCCCTCTTCGTCGCGAACGACGCGGAGGCCCGAGCGCGAGGTGGTGCTGCTCATCGAGTCACTCGTCTTCTCCAGCCAGCTGCGCGAGGCGCGTCCACGCATCGACGGGTGCCGCAGCGCCCGCTTCCGCAGCTTCGGGTCCGATCACCAGCCGACGCAAGTGTCGATCAGCATCGGCCTCGGAACGGAAGCGGTGATCGCCGTCGTGTTCGGCCAGCGCCGCGCCCTCGCGCGTGAAGAAGACGAAGGCCATCGCCGGCCGCTTCGACGACTCCCGCATCGCGAACTGCACGCCGTCGAACGCCCAGCCCTGGCGGACCCAGTCGTTCACCGTGCGCTCGATGGTGGCCTCGTCGACGTTCGAGAGCTCGACCACCTTGTAGTCGAGCACCTTCGCGACGGGCGCTGCGGGCTGGGGCTTCGTCGGCGCGCGGCGAGCGGGCTTCTTCTTCTTCACCACCAGGGGCTCACCTTTTCCGATGAGCCGCTCCAGTTCGCAGGCCGCGCGAAGTTCTGCGGCGCGCCCGGCTCGGCCGGCTGGTTCGCGCCGGGGTTCTCAGCGGCCTCGACCCAGAAGATGCTGACGACCGTCTTGGCGCCGATGGCTCCGACGGCCCCGAGGATGTACGGCACGATTCCCGTCGGCGTCTTGCCCCAGTCCAGGCCGAGGACGAGGCCCGACAGCAGGAACACGGCTGCGCCGACGCCGACCCCGAAGAGGTTCGCCCGCATGATCTGGGTCGTCGACGGGTTGAACTTGAGCGTCGCGAACGCCATCGCTGCTGCACCGATCGCGGGCGTGATCATCATCGCGTCGAGCCCGGTGCGAATGCCCCCGCCACTCGAGCCACTCGCCGCGACCATGCCCATGATGAGGGCCGTGTAGATCATCGCCCACGCCGCGCCCGAAACCACGAGCGTGGCCTTGTTCAGCGCAATGTCGCCGCCGCCGATGACAGTGGTGAGCCAGGCCCCCGCGAGGCTTCCGATCAGAATGGTCCAGGTGACCGCAGCCGCTCTGTCGCGCGGCGTCGCCATCGACGCTGCGAGATCGGTGAGGGCGCCAAGGAAGGCGCCACCGATGAACGAGCCGATGATTCCGAAGTTCGCAGAGCGATGGCTGATCCAGTGATTGAACTGCCACCAGGCCGAAACCCCGAAGCCCACCGCCGCTCCAATCAGGGAGCCCGCGAGGTATGCGACCCGCGCGTCCTGATCCGTGAACATCGCCGGCATCGGTGTGCACATCGTCGCGTCCTGGCCCATGCAGTAGGCACCAACGGCGCGGGGAATCATCTGGGTCGCGAGCACACCGAGGCCGGTCATCAGCGTGTGGTGCATCACGAACGTCATGCTCCCCGGCCCCGAGAGGAACGCGCCTTCGCGCGGCTTGCCGTCGATGAACGCACCGGGCGCTTCAGAGGGAGTGCCCATCACGTCGCCGCTCGGCACCATCGGGGGCTCGGCCGGTAGAGGCAGCGGCGGCGTCACCTCGATGGTGCGCGTCTCGGGCGGCACCTCGACCGGAGCAACGGGCGGCGTCTCGACTGGAGAAACGGGCGGCGTCTCGACGGGCGGCGCGATTGGCGGCGGCTCGGAGATCACGCCCGCGTCGCCCATGCCCGGGTACGGCACGACGATCACCTTCGGCTCGACCGAATCGGTCTGCGCGAAGGCGCACAGCGGCACCAGCGCGACCAGGAGCGCGACCCACCATCGACTTGCGCTGGTTGACACTTCGCCTCGACGTCTGAGCTCGGTCACGGAGTTCATGCGGTGGAGAACCATACTCTCTTGTGCGAGGAGCGCAGCATGGCGATCACTCCCTTCGACGGCGTCACTCCGATGATTCACTCAGGCGCCTGGGTACACCCGAGCGCCGAGCTGCTCGGAGACGTGACCCTCGAAGACGGCGTGTCGGTGTGGCCCACGTGTGTGTTGCGCGGAGACTCCGGTCCGATCCACCTCGGCGCGCGCACCAACTTCCAGGACGGCTCGATCGCTCACGCGACGAGAGACGTTTCGAAGACGACGGTCGGGCCAGACTGCACCGTCGGGCATCGCGTGATTCTTCATGGCTGCACCATCGGCGCGCGCGTGCTGGTGGGCATGGGCTCGATCGTGCTCGACAACGTGGTGGTGGGTGATGACTGCTTCATCGCCGCAGGCTCGTTGCTCACGCCGGGGAAGGTGTACGAGCCCCGCAGCTTCATCATGGGCTCGCCGGCGAAGAAGGTGCGTGAGGTGAGCTCGAAGGACCTCGAGTGGATCGCGAGCTCGTGGCGCGGCTACTTCGAGTTGATGCAGAAGTATCGCGCGGGCTGAGACGGCCCTCGTGCCGCCATGCCTCGGCCACGGTTGCAGACGCGACCTGGGCGCGACTCGAAGGCCCCGCGGCGGGTCACCGCAGCTTCTTCGCGGCGTCTTCCCGGTAGACGTCCGCCAGCGCGTGGGCCCGTTCGATCTCGTCGCGTGCGCGGTCGAGCTTGAGCACCCGATCGACCTCTTCGACCTGCGCCTTGAGCGACTCGCTCACCACGAGCCCCGCCGACAGCCGGGCCTGCGCGCTCACCTTCTCGGTCTTGAGCGCCTCCAGCCGGCTCATGTGCTCCTGCACGGCGAAGGTCAAAAGCGACGCGTCTTCGTCGGCCCGGGCGCGCGCCTTGAGCGTCTCCTCCAGCCGCAGCTGCGTGGCCCGCAGATCACGGCGCAGCACCGTCTCGGCCTTCGCGTCACCCAGGTCTGCAGCCTCGGAGATGCGGCCCTCGAGCTCCTTCAGCTGACTCTGATAGCGCTGCTCGTCGCGCATGAACTGGGTCTTCAGCGTCAGCAGCGTCGCGGCCGACTTGCGGAGCTCCTGCCCCTGGCGCTCCATGGACTCGAGGACCCCGTCGAACGCTGCGATCGGATCATCGCTCGTGACGGCCCTGGCTGACTTCTTCTTGAAGAACCCGAACACCACGAGTCGAACTCTAGGCGAACGGCCGGCAGAGCAGGCGAACACGTTTACGCGCGGCCACCAGCGGGGCGAAGTCAGCGCCGATCGCCTCGAGGTATTTCTGGGCGGTGACGCCGTACAGCGCGAGCAGGTGCGTCAGCAACGCGACCGCCTCGGCCGCGCGTGCGTCGATCGACGCCAGGGACGCAGCCTCGGCCACCGCGTCGAGGATGTCGGCCAGGCGCTGCACCAGCGGGCCAGGCTTCGAGACGAGCGGGTTCGCAGGGAAGAACGTGTCGAACTGGCCGTCGAGCCGCTCCGGCAACTTCACGGGGCGGCCGGACGCGAGGGCCTCGAGCGCTTCGAGGTGCGGCAGCAGACGCTCCAACGCCTCGGCGCCCGGCGTCACGTCGGCCGGCAGCAGCGTTCGCCACGCCGAGTCGAAGTCGGTGCGGGCCAGCTGAATCTCCTGATCGGAGAGGTGATGGTAGAAGGCGCGCCCGCCGGCGTCGCGCTGCTCGAGCACGAGCGACTTGAGGTCGGGGTTCTCTTCTCCGAGCGCAATGAACGAGAGCGCGAACTCGAGCCCCTCGAACGGCTTCCTCGTCTTGCGAATGAGCTCGCGATCGACGCCGTCTTCCCCATCCGTCACCAGCACCACGGTCGCCCGCGCCAGGTACGGGTCGCGGCCCTGCGCCAGGCGAATCGAGTCGAACGCCGACATCAGGGCGAGCGTGATGTCCGTCTGCCCTTCGGCCGGCGAGGTGCGGAAGAGCTGCTCGATCTGCCGCGTCGCCTCCTGTCCTGAGTCGACGCGCGCGAGCCGGCTCGGCGTGTCGTTGAAGAACGAGAAGTAGAGCGGGTCGAAGGGGACGTTCTGCCGCGCCTTCACCCGAATGGCGTTGAGCTCGGCGATGAGAATGGCGTCGCGGAACCGGGCGCGCGCGCCGTGCATCGAGCCCGACGCGTCGAGCACGTAGACGCGCACCGCCGTCTTCAGCACGCGGCGCGGCTTCGGCGGCGGCTCCTCCTCGAGGTACTGGCGCACCATCTGCCGGCCGGCGGCGAGATCGAGCACCACGCTGCCGGGCTGCGTGACGACGAAGTTGTGCACCTCGTCGAGGCTGTTGGTGAACTCGTACGTCATCACCTGCGTGGGGTACGGCACCCGGCGCTGCGTCGGGCGGGTCGCCTTGAGCTCGGCTTCGATCAGCTCCTCGGAGAGCGAGTCTTCGATGTCGAAGAACCTCGCGCAGCCCGCGGCCAGCTCGAGCGCCCGCTGCTGGCTCTCGTCGAGATCGAACGCGAGCTGCGCCAGCGCGTCGTCGACGGCGTCGACCTGGTTGGAGCCACCGGCGGGCAGGTGCTCGGGGTTCTGCACCGCGGCGCCCGGCTCCTTCCAGTTGAGCAGGCGCTTGAGCTCGTGCTGTTCGGCCAGCCGGGTCCTGGCCTCGCCGTCTGCGGGCATCAACGCGTCGAGCCCTTGCTGAGCCACGTCGGCGAGCTGGCGATCGCCCGCCTCGACCGCGCGTTCGTAGAGCGCCCGCATGGAGCGCCACGCCGTCTTCGGATCGCGCCGCGCGGTGTGCCGCAGGTGCTTGACGAGATCGTTCAGGCTCTTCACCGCCGGCGCGAGGCGAACGCGATCGCGGGCCTCGGACACCTCGATCCGCAGCCGGCGCATGCGCTCCCGATCGCCCCGCTCCTGCGCGCTCATGCGGAGCAACAGCTCGTGCGCGAGGTCGAGGTCCTTTCGTTTCTGCGCGGTGTCGGCGACGTTGCCGCGCGCGCGCTCGGCGTAGAACTCGGCGGTGGCGAGCCTGGCGCTCTTGGGCGCTCCGAGGCTGGCGCGTGGGCGATCGATCAGCTCGAACGGTGCCGCTTCGGGGGCCGAGAACACCGCGGCCACCTTGACGATCCGCGCGAGCTCGACGAACGCGGCCTCGAGACGACTCTCGAGCCCGGGCGCCAGCGGGCCCCTCGTCGCCCGGCGCTCGGCGTCACGCATCGCCAGCTCGAAGGCCGAGAGTCCTTCACCGGCGCGGAGCACCAGGCCCCCGCTCAACGCCCCGAGCCGGCCTTTGGCCTTCGAGAGCTCCTTGAGCAGCTTCGCGTCGGCGGTGGTGTGAATGCCGACCCGATCGAGATCGGCGTGGAGCGCGTGAACGGGCGTGAGCAACACCTCGCCCTCGTCTCGACCGAGCAGCGCGCGCACCCGCTCGCTGAAGGTGATGGCGGCCACCTCGCCAGCCTTGAGCCGGTCGAGCCTGCGCCGCAGATCGTTCAGGCGTTCGGCCAGCATGCGCTCACTCCACTCCGGACCTCACGCGCGCCCTCACCGCTTCGCCCGGGCGTCGAGGAGCTGCCGCGAGAAGACCTGGAACTCTTCGGCGATCAGATCGATCGACTGCTCGATCTTCTTCGCCGTCTCCCCGCGCTCCCCGGACTCGGTCGCCAGCCGGCTCGCGGCCGCCTTGAGCCGCACCAGCTCGCCTTCACGCGTCACCAGCATCGGCAGCCGGCTCTTGAGCAGCACCTCGAAGGCGCGATCGGCCTCGGCGCGATCCTTCACCTGATCGGGCGACGGGAGCCGCTGCAGCAACTGCGTCAGCCAGCCACGCAAATACCGCGCGCGACTCAAGAGCCAGGTGAGCTCGCCGGCCGCCAGCGCATCGCGCAGCTGTGACGACATCGGAGGCCCACCGAGCCCTTCGAGCAACGACGAGAGGTTCTTGAACGCGAGCAGGTCGCCGTCGGGCGCCGGCGCCACGAGCTGCTGACGGTACGCCTGGTACGCCTCGCCGCTGGTGACCTGCTGCGCCTCGATGGCGTTGAGCTTCGGGGCCACGTTGGCGGCGCGCGCCAGCTCCTTCACGCGGCCTTCGATGAGCTCACGAACGCCGCGGAGGCAGACCTCGGGAGACGCGCCTTCACGGCGGAGGTTGTCGACGACGGCCTCGACGGTGCGCACCAGCTGCTCGAGTCGATTGAACGACTGCGTGGTGAGCGCCTCTTTCGCGTAGGCCTCGCCCAGCGGCGTGAGGAGCTCTTCCCGCAGCCCCTTCTGCGCAGGCGAGAGCTCGACGAGCGACGCCTCGAGATCGCGGAGACGCCGGCTGTCGGTGGTGAGCTGCTCCAGCGGCTCGGTCTTGCGGCCAGCGACCGGCGTCGTGAAGGCACGCGTCGCCCGCCGGCGAAGCGCGACGGCCACGCGCTCCCGAATCGTGGCGAGCTCGGCACGGTAATCCCCTTCTCTGCCGGCGACGGTGCCACAGGTCTGGAAGACTTCGCTCAGCCTCGCGAGCTCCTCGGCCACGTTCGAGGCGAGCCCGGCGATGCCCTCGAGCCGCAGCCCGTCTTCGAACTCGGTGCCTTCGGCGGCCAGCGCGATCATCTGACCCGCCTGCCGGCAGTACTCGTGCACGTTGGCCGCGACGCCAGGCAGACGTGCGTGGAGCTCAGGCACCTTCCGCGACAGCTCGAGCACGTCGATGAACGAGATGAGGAGCGTGAGGCCACCACGCGCCTCGGACTGCGCGGTGAGGCCCTTCGCCGTTCGGCTGTCGAGGCCGGCGAGCAGGCTCTCGGCGGCGCGCACGAGCGGCGCGCGGTTCTCGGGGTGACGCGGACCGGGCACGAGCTTCTCTCTCAGCGTCGAGGCGACGGTGCTGGCGACGGCCGGCGACCAGGTGCGCGTCATCGCCTCGGCCGACGAGAGATCGTCCCGCATCTGCAGATCGGCGGCCTCGCGCTCGGCGGCCTGCTCCAGCAACGGCTTGACCTTCGCCAGCGCCTCGTCGAAGGCCTTGTGCTCCACGCGGATGATCTCGAGCTGCGCGCGCTCGCGGGGATCCACCGCGGCTTTGAGGAGCAGCTCGAGCTCGTCGTCTTGCGGGCCCGCGAGCAGGAAGAACGAGTCGAGCCGCGCGAGATCGGCGACCTCGGCCACGAGCCGTCGATCAGGCCGCTTGTACATGCGGTCGCGCACCACCGCCGCCTTGAGCGCCCAGAGCGCCTTCACCATCGTGCGCTGGGAGAAGTACTTGGTGGGCACATAGTCCGGCAGGCGCGTCACCTGGGCGAGCAGCTCGCGCTCCAGCGTGTCGGCCAGCACCTCGAGCCCTTCCGTCACCAGCGCCGGCACTTCGACCGACGCGACCGCCGCCTGCAAGACGTCGAGCTGCTGCAAGGTGAGCCGCTCGTGGAGCGCGGGGCGTTGGCCGGTGTTGGCGCGCCACAACATCTGCGCCCGGCTCTGCTTGCGGGCGAAGCCGCGCGGCGTGAAGCAGATGAACGAGATGCGATCGGCGAAGGCCTGCAGCGTCTCGGGCGAGCGCTGGAGCACCTCGGACAGGTACCGGTTCGACGTCATCAGCGCGCACTCGCAGCGGCCGGCCGTCACCTTGCGCCCGTGCTTCAGCTCCCGCTCGTGGAGCACGTTCAAGATGGAGCGCAGCAGCATGTCGCGCCCGTCGAACACCTCGTCGAGGAAGGCGTGCACCGCGCCGAGCATGCCCTCCTCCGTCAGGTACTCGGTGCGGCCGGTCTCGGTGAGCACCTTGAAGTCGACCGGCCCGATGAGATCGGTCTGCACGGTGTTCTCGGCGAGCTGCTTCGAGAACAGCGAAGCCCGGTTGGTCTTCTCGTCGACGATGCGGCCCAGCACGGCGCTGGCGACGGCGCTCTTCGCGGTGCCGGGAGGGCCGTTGATCAAGCAGTGCTCGCGGCACAGCAGGGCGAGCTCGATCTGCGTGAAGAGTGACTCCCGCTCCAGGAAGGCATCGCGAAGCTCCACGAAGAAGCGGCGAAACGCAGAGGCGGCTTCAGCGAAGGTCACGTCGACGGCGAGCGAGGCAGGCGCGTTCACGGTGGTCCCAGGGGAGCAAGCAATTCTGAACAGGTGCAGCGACGACGGCGGCCAGTATAACGACCATGCCCTGTTTTCCCTTCGTGCACCGTGATCGAGACGCCCCCCGCTGATGAGGCAGTGCTGCGCCCGGGGCTGAGCCAGGTCGCGCTGGTGTCGCTGGTGTCGGTGGCCGTGCTGTTCATCACGGTGGGCGCGTCGGCCCAGTTCTTCAACCTGTCGTGGGGGCTGTGGTTCTCCGAGGCGTTCGTCTTTCTCGCCGTGCCGTTCGTCGCCATCGAGGTCACCGGCCGTCGAGCGTCGCGCCTGACGGGCCTGGACCAGCGGCCGGTTCCGGGACTCGCTGCGGGCTTCGTGGTGGGCGCGTTGAACTACGCGGCCTGGGCGGTGCCGCTGATGTGGGCGGCAGAGCGGCTCTTCCCGAAGTCGCTCGTCGAGCGGTTCAGCTCGGCGCGGCTGTTCGAGCGGCAGACGGGTGTGGAGCTGGTGCTGCTCATCGCCGGGGTCACCATCGCAGCGCCGTTCTGCGAAGAGTTTCTCTATCGCGGCCTCGTGCAGCCGGGCCTGAGCCGCCGCGTGTCGATGGCGCGGTCGGTGGTCGTGACGGCCCTGCTCTTCAGCCTGATGCACTTCGACCCCGTCGGCTTCCTGGCGCGCTTCGAGTTGGGGCTCGTCTTCGGCCTGCTCGCGTGGCGTGGCGGCTCGTTGTGGCCGGCGATCGGCGCGCACGCCGCGAACAACCTGACGTCGGTGGTGATCTTCTTGATCGTGGGCCGGGACGACGGTGAGCTCCCGGGCTGGGTGATCGCGGCGCTGGTCGTCGGAGGAAACCTGGGCCTCGTCGCGTGGCTGGTGGGGTTGCGCCGGTGGTCCTGGTGGGTCGCCCCCGTTCCAGGGGCCGATGAGCCCGCGCCGTTTGCGCCGTTCTTCCGCACGGTCGCGCCGTGGGCCGTCGCAGCGCTGGTGGCGTTGGTCGCCCTCGCGCTGGTCGATCGACGTGGCGTGGAGCTCAACATCATCGACTTGATGAACCCGGTGCCAGCGCCGAAGTCCGACGCGTCGGCAGGCGAGAAGGCCGCGTGGGACGACCTGCAACAGCTCCGCGCGAAGGCTCGCAGGGGAGAGTTCGGGTTCGACGAGTACCGCTCACTCCGCCAACTGGCCGCCGAGAAGCCACCCGCCGAGTGACTCAGAGAAAGCTGTAGGACTTCACGACGAAGCGGGGCCCGGCCATCGCGAGGTTGGGCGACTCGGCATCGACGTGCCCTTCCACCGAGATGCGAGCGCCGTTCTTCTTGAGCTTTCGATCGCCGCCCGCGAGCACGTACAGCTGCCCGTCTTCGGCCTCGAGCATCCAGATGCCGGTCTCGAGATCGCGGAACCGCACCGTGCCAGTCATCGTCGTCATGGCCTGCTCCTTCAGACCGTCTCGCGCTTGAGCATCGCGCGCGCCACGAAGAGGCAGATGAGGGCGTTCACCGCGAGCCAGGGCAGCGCGAGGAAGGTGAAGGGCAACCACGCGAGCGCCGGAGCCTTCGCCCACGCCGTGTACGCGAGGATGCTGCCGAACCCGAGCGCGAGGCCGCCGACCGCGTGCCGCAGGCCCTTGACCTTGATGGCGATGATCGAGAGCACGACAGGCAGAATCGCGCTGTAGACGAGCGGGTTGGCCAGCGTGCCGCGGCCGAAGATGATCTTGTTGAGCCAGTCGGGGATCGGAATCACGAGCGACGTGGAGAGCTCGCTGGCCGGCGCGATCCACCGCACGAAGAAGACGCCCATGGTGGTGAGCACCAGCGGAATCGCGAAGCCGGGAGAGGCGAGGATGTTGAGGTAGCCGGGGCGCTCCTTCTTCCCGAGCGTCAGGAGCACGAACGCCAGCATCGCGGCGCCGAAGGCGAAGGGCTTCCAGTCCATCGCCCCGTAGCTGAAGGCGCCAATCGACGCGGCCTCGAGCTCGACGGGCTGCTGCTGGGCGATCTGCACCTCGGGCGGCAGCAGCTCGGACACGTCGCTCTCGCCGTTCATCTTCTTGAGCGCCGCCAACGCAGCCTCGGCATCGATGACGCCGTGGCCGTACTGATCGGTCCATCCCGTCGCGCCTTTCGGCGGGTGGGCCGACGCGAACAGCGCCTTCTCGACCTGCTCCGGGTTCTTCGCGCCGGCAGAGAACAACAGCGCCGCGAGGCCCGCGACGTGCGGCGTCGCCATCGAGGTGCCCTGGTACGAGGCGTAGACCGACTCGCTCACGTCCTGCGGGTCGATGGTGTTCTGAATGATGCCGGCCTCTTCACCCTGCGACTTGTCACCACCGGGCGCGGCGATGTCGAGCTCCTTGCCCCACGACGAGTACGGCGCGCGCTGCCCGCCCGGACCGACGGCGGCGACGGCGACCGAGCCCGGGTAGGCCGCGGGGTACTCGACGATGCCACGGCCTCCATTGCCGGCGGCGCAGACGACGACGACGCCCTTCTTGCGTGCGTACTCGACGGCCTTCTCCATCACCACGGAGCGCCCACCACCGCCGAGCGACATGTTGATGACGTTGGCGCCGTGATCGGCCGCCCAGCGGATCGCGTCGGCGATGTCGGCCGAGGTGCCACTCCCGAAGTGATCGAGCACCTTCACCGCCATGATGGAGGCCTCGAACGCCACGCCTGCCACGCCTTCACCATTGTTGGTGGCCTGCGCGATGGTGCCGGCGACGTGGGTGCCGTGGCCGTGATCGTCGTTGGCGTGCCGATCCTTGTTCACGAAGTCGTAGCCCTCGACGAACTTCGTGCCGCGCAGATCGGGCACCTGGCGGAAGTCGTCGTAGTCCTCGTAGGCGACGCCGGTGTCGAGCACCGCCACCACCGCGCCCTTGCCCTTGGCGCGATCCCACGCCCTGGGCATGTTGATCATCTTCAGGTTCCACTGCTTCGTGTACGCCGGGTCGTTGGGGACGAAGGTCGCGGTGAAGCGCATCAGCGGTTCGGCCGCCTCGACCTTCGGGTGCAGACGAATGCGGGCGAGCAGCGCGGCGACGTCGCCCTGATAGGTGCCCACGGTGATGGCGCTGTCGACGCCCTCTTCTTCGCCAGCGAGCTCGAGATCGATGCCCCAGTCCTGCTCGATGACGTCGAACTCGCTCTTGGTGGTGCCGTCATCGAAGTCGACGACGACGACCTCAGGCACATGAAACGCGACGTCGTCGTTCTGAGCGGCGACGTCGATGGCGGGGCGGTCGAGCGAGACGGCGGCCTCACCCTCGGCCTTTCGCTCACAACCGGTGAGGGCCAACAGGGTGAGTGCTCCAACGGCGACGGTGAGGGTCGAGAGTGTGCGCATAGGGGGTCCGTGAAGCGAACGAACGAACGAGGGAACGATTGGATCTCTCAGAGTCTTCCGCTCCGCGCGGTGAAGATGCATGAAGTGTTGGAAGCCTAGTGTGTCTCAGGGGTTCCCGGTCGAGGCCCCCACCTGTCTGAGCAGCGCCACCACGGCCTTCCCAACCTGAGGAAGATTGCGCTGATAGCTGCGGTCCGCCCCAAGAACGACCGTCAACGAGCCCTCGTCGACCTTCCCCGCCCAGTCCCGGCGTGGCGCGGAGCCCTCGAGCTCGGGGAGGACGACGAGGTGCGGCACGGGCGGAGAAAAGGCCTCGAGGCTCGGGTGAATCATCGCCCAGCCGGCTACGGACACCACCGCGAGGAGCTTTTTCACAATTCGATCCGACGTGCCGATCGACACGACCAGCGGAGCCTCGCCTTCGGCGTTGTCGCGCGCGAGCTCCCAGGCGGCGACGGCGTCTTCCAGGAGCTCGGCGTCGTCGGACGAGGGTTTCCCCTGGCTGGCACCGACGCCGCGGAAGTTGAACCGCAGGCACTGATGGCCCGCGTGAGAGACGGCGTACGCCAGCTCCGCGCCGACGACGTGATCCATGCCGCTGCCGTCAGCCGGGAGCGGCGGCAGCACCAACACCCCAGGGTGCCGCTCACCGCGATGCGACACGCCCTCGAGCACCAGCCCGTTGGCCAGTGGAATGAGCGTGGGCCGCTCGAGGAACTGGCCCTTCATCACCATCGCGCCACCAGAAACGGAAACGGCGGCCAGAGCAAGCGCTCCGACCGCCGAGACCGACTGACTCAGCTGGAGCGCCTGATCAGGCTCGGCGCCGTCTGAGTCGGGGGATCAGTTACCGCAGGCCGGGCCGTCGCAGCCCGTGTTGCTGTAGTTGGTGTTCTGGTTCACGTCGATGCGGCGCGCCACGAAGGGCACTTCGACCTGGCACTCAGCGGCGTCGGTGGCCGGCTGCTCCATGCGGATGATCTGCGGGCACTGGTCCTGGAGCATCGCGCCGTTGTCGACGCAGCGGTACGTCGAGTTGATGCGGATGACACCGGTCGAGGCGGGGTTGTACGCGTCCCACGTCACGGTGACCTGGCCGATGCGGGTCTCGATGGCGTTGCGAACCGTCTGACCGCAGGACTCGAAGTTGCTGGCGTTGCACGACGCGGGGCCGAGGCTGGCGACCTGGCGCTCAGCGACGAAGCTGCGCTGCTCGGCGTCACCTTCGATGGCGTCTTCGACCGTCACGCGCGGCGCGTCGCCGAGCTTGAACGTCGGGGTGCCGATGTCGAGGTACTGCTTGGGGCGGCCATTGGCGTCCGAGACGCCGTCCCAGATCACCCAGTTGGCGTCACGGCGATAGTTCGACTGCGCGGTGCGCGCCTGCGGAACGCGCTTGCTGACGTAGCACTGCGCGTTGTCGACGAAGACGAACCGGCTGGTGTCATACGCCACGCGCCAGATGCGCGGCTGCCCGGTGTTACACCCACTGACCACGAGGACTGCCGCAACGGCGCCCAGAACCTTCACGGAATTCATTGTTTCCCCTTCGAGAGATGGCCCCAACAGCGGCGCGGTGTTTGTCCTACATGCACGTCCAAGTCAACGGCTTCGACCCCTACGACACGAGTTGGACCGGGCGAGTGCAAACTCTTGCGTGATCAGAGTTCGCGCGACTGAAGCACCAGGAACTTCAGATATTTGCCTTCGGGAAACTGAAGCCGAACCGGGTGATCCGGGGGCTGGTAGCGCTCCTCGACGAGCGTGAGATCGACGCCGGCGTTGAACGCGCCCTCTCGAACGGCATCGAGGAACATCTGCGGCGAGACGCGGGCGGAGCACGAGGCCGAGGCGAGCAACCCACCGGGCCGCAGGAGCGCCAGGGCCTGCCGGTTGAGCGACGCATAGCCAGCGACGGCGGCCTCGACGGCCTTCTGGCTCTTCGCGAACGCAGGCGGGTCGAGGACGATCAGATCGAAGGTCCTCCCCTCTTGCTTGAACGACTCGAGCAGCTCGAACACGTCTGCCGCGAGGAAGTCGTGTGCAGCCGGCTCGACGCCGTTGAGTGGAAAGTTCTCTCGGGCGAGCGCGATGGCGTCGGCGTCCTGGTCGACCGAGAACACGCTCTTCGCGCCGCCGAGCGCCGCGTTCACCGAGAAGCCGCCCGAGAAGCAGAAGCAGTTGAGCACGTCACGGCCCTTCCCGAGGCGTCGCATGAGGTGACGGTTCTCGCGCTGATCGAGGAAGAACCCCGTCTTCTGTCCCGAGTAGACGTCGACGAGGAACTTCGTGCCGCGCTCCTCGATGGTGAGCGGGTTGGGCGCCGGCTCGCCCCAGAGCACCTGGCCATTGCCCTTCTCGTCGTCGACGTCGGCGTCGTCACGGCCCACCTCGTCGCGGCCGATGATGCCCTTGAGGCCCGGCACCGCTTTGGTGAGCGCCTCGACGATCAGCGGGCGGTACGGCGTCAGGCCCGCCGAGTAGAGCTTGAGCACGGCCCAGCCCGCGTAGAGATCGATGACGACGCCAGGCAGGCCGTCACCTTCGCCGTGCACCAGCCGGTAGGAGTCGGTGTTCGAGAGATCGATCAGGTCTCGTCGCGCCTGCACGCAGCGGCCGATCCGCGTGGCGAAGAAGGCGTCATCGATCTCGGTCTGCGGGTCGAGGGTCAGCACCCGCACCGCGATGGCCGAGAACGGGTCGAAGTAGCCGCGCGCGACGAAGCGATGGCCGTCGACGAGATCGACCACGCTCCCCGCGGGCAGCCGCGGCACCGAGGCGAGGCCCTTCTTGAAGACCCACGGGTGTCCGGCGCGCAGGTGGCGACCGAGGCCGGGCTTGAGCTCGAGCTTGGCGAGGTGACTCATGGAATTTCAGCCTCTCTGCGTTCGCCGCACACGCGCGATGGCATCGGCGACTTCTCCGAAGCCTTTGCCTTCAGCCGCGCGGGTGACGAACTTCGGTGGGTGCTCGAGCTCGACGTCTTTCACGTTCGCGACGCCGATGGAGAGCGGGAACGCACGAAACAAAGGTTGATCGTTGAATGAGTCGCCGACGTACACGAAGCGGCGTTCGTTCTTCTGGAGCGTCGTCTTCCACTCCCGGCGAAGGAACGACTCGACCGCGGTGCGCTTGTCGAACCGGCCCAGCCAGCAGTTGACGTGAACCGACGAGCGCACGGCCGTCACGCCACGGCGATGGAGGAACGCCTCGAGGCGATCGGCGCCGCGGGAGCCCAGCGTCGACTCTTCGGCGTAGTCGATGGCGAGGTCCACCTCGGTCGCCACGGAGTCCATCGAGAGCCTCGCGCCGGGCACGGCCTTCAGCGCGGCCTGTACGTGACGGGTCAACGCGGCGCGGTTGGAGCGGCGCAGCTGCGGCCCCTCGGCGTAGACCTTGTGCAGTTGGCCTCGACGGCGCACGTAGGCGAGCCCGCCGTTCTCGACGATCACGCCAGCGACCGGCAGCTGGCGGGCCCAACACTCGCCCCAGCCCGACGGCCTGCCGCTGACGAGCACGACGTCGACCCGATGCGCCGTGAGCCACTCGATGGCGCGCAGGGTCGACGACTTGAGCAGCCCCTTGCTGGTCAGCGTGCCGTCGACGTCGGTGAACACGGCGCGAACCTTCGAGAGGTCCGCCTGGGTAAGGGGCAGCACACCGCCCTCATTACGCCGACACGTTCGCCATGATCACCAGAAACTGCTCCACGTCGGAGCGGACGGTCTCTGGCGTCGGCGGCGTCTTGCGCAGCTTTCGCAGGTACAGATCGAAGTCGCCGTGGCGGCCGTACATCGTCTGCGCCAGGCCGAGCGCCTCGACGAAGGCCTGGTGCGACTCGACGTCACTGCTCGAGTTGCTGGCGCGCTCCAGCGCGACGCCCATCGTCGCCATCACTTCCTGATCGTGATGAATGAGCAGCTCGCGCTGGTTGATCGCCTCGAAGCCGTCGCAGAACTCGACGAAGGGCTCGAGCGCCGAGAGCAGATCGAGCTTGGCCAGGTCGGGCACGGTGATCTCGGTGAGCCGGGTGCGGAACTCGAGGATGACCTTCTTGTCCTGCGCGCGCAGGGCCCGCCAGGCGGCGGTGCGGCCGAAGGCGTTGAGCTCTTTCTCGACCTGCTTGGCGTTCCACTCCACGTCTTCGGCCTCGGCCTCCGACACCTTGTGAATGCGAGCGCGCATCAGGCGGCGCAGGTCGGCGGTGGTGCTGCGCACGACGAGCGTCGCGGCGAGCTCTTCGTCGTAGCCCGGGTCGACCTCGCGGCGGCGGCAATCACCGAGCTGCTGCGCGACCTCGAACACCAGCGCGCCGATCTGATCGCGGAACCGGTAGCGGAAGCTCTGCAGCTCGGAGATCAGGTTCCAGCGATCGCCGACGACCGCAGGGTCTCGCACGCGCATGCCGAACGCGGTGACCTCGCCGCGGAGCGACTGGGAGCCCTTCTGCAGCACCTCGTCGACGGCCTGGTGGCGTGACTCGACCTCGAGCTCACCTTCGGGGAAATGCGTGGCGAGCTCGCTGAGGAGCGCGTTCACGTCAGCGATGGTGGAGCCGACGACGGGGGCGAGTACCTCCCACAACGAGAGGTCGGCCGACGCGTCGATGGGGGCGTCTTCGTATTTGACGAGCTCGAGATCGCCGAGCTTGTCGATGGCGCGCGCAGCCGCTTCCAGCACGCGCACCAGTCGTCCCGCAAATGACTGATCCGTCTCGAGGGCGAGCAGGGCACCGAGGCGAGGGGGGAGCAGCCGTTCCACAGCAGGGGCACCATAGATCGAACGCCCCCCGTCGCTAAGAAACGTGATGAGGTGTCCGCGCACATGCTGCGCGTACGAGTCTTCGATGGTGGACAAGCGCGCTCGGGCGGTGAGGAACTGCTCGACGTGGCAGGGCCCAGATGGATCGACGTGCTCGAGCCCGACGAGGCCACCATGCTGCGGCTCGGCGAGCGCTTCGGGCTTCACAAGCTGGCCATCGAAGACTGCATGCACCTCGACCAGCGGCCCAAGCTCGAGGAGTACCCGGGCCACCTGTTCATCGTCCTGCAGGGCTTCACGTGTGCCGATCACACGCTGACGGAAGTCGTGATGCACGAGGTGCACTTCTTTCTCGGGCCCGACTGGCTCATCACGGTGCACGCCTCGGCGCACCACGCGATCGAGCTCGTTCACAAACGACTCGACGCTGACGCGGCGCAGACGCTGGGGCGTGGCGTCGACTTCGTGGCCTACCTGCTCGCCGACGCGCAGGTCGATCTCATCTTTCCGGTGATGGATGCGTTCACCAACGCGCTGGACGACCTCGAGGATCAGATCTTCGAGGCGCCCTCGAAGAAGCTCATGCAGCGCATCTTCGAGCTCAAGCGCACGCTGGTGACGGTGCGCAAGGTGATGTCACCGCAGCGCGACGTCGTCGGCCTGTTGTCGCGGCGAGGGATCACGGGGGTCAGCGAGAAGACGACCCTCTACTTCCGCGACGTCTACGACCACCTCGTGCGCATCTACGAGCAGATCGACACGAACCGCGATCTGCTGGGCAACGCGATGGACGCGTGGCTGTCGGTGATGGCCAACCGCACCAACGACATCACCAAGCAGCTGACGATTCTGGCGAGCATCTTCCTGCCGCTGTCGTTCATCGCCGGGTTCTTCGGGCAGAACTTCGACGTGCTCGGGAAGCCGCCGTTCTTCATCGCGATGCTGACGCTGATGGTGCTGGTGCCATTGGGAATGGTCGCGTGGTTCAAAAAGAAGGAGTGGTGGTGAATGCCTACGATCAGACTCGGTGAAGGTCGCGCTTACGCATACGAGGAGCGCGGCAGCGGAACGCCGCTGTTGCTCCTCCACGGCTTTCCATTCTCGTCACAGTCGTTCCGGCCGCAGCTCGACTCGCCGCCGAAGGGGTTCCGGGTGATCGCGCCCGATCACCGCGGCTTCGGGAACAGCGCGATGAAAGACGGCCCGTCGTCGATGAACGCGATGGCTGGCGACGCGCTCGCGCTGCTCGAGGCGTTGAAGCTCGAGTCGGCGGTGGTGGGCGGGGTCTCGATGGGCGGCTACGTGGCGATGGCCCTGGCGCGCATGGACCCGGGCAAGGTGAAGGGGCTCGTGCTCATCGACACGCAGGCGACGGCCGATGACGAGGCCGGCAAGGCGCGGCGGGAGGCGGTCGCGGTCGACGTGATCCAGAACGGCGTCGGCGGGCTGGTCTCGAGCATGTTGCCGAAGCTGCTGGCGGCGAAGACGCCTGACGTGGTGCGTGGGCGCGTCGAGGCGATGATGTTGAAGCAGGCCCCGGAAGCGGTGGCTGCGGCGTCGCGGGGCATGGCGACGCGGGTCGACTCGAAGGATCTGCTCGCGCGCTTCGCAGGGCCGACGCTGGTGATCGTCGGAGAGCACGACGCGATCACCCCGCCCGCGAAGGCGAAGGAGATGGCCGACCTGGTGAGCGGCGCGCAGCTCGAGGTCATTCCCGAGGCGGCGCACCTGACCAACCTCGAGCAGCCTGCAGCGTTCAAGCGGCTGCTGGAGCAGTTCGCGACGAAGTTCTAGCTAGTCGCGCTGTCGTTGGCGAGCAGCGCGCTCGAGCGCCGCGAACGTCTCGGGCACTCCACGCCCCTTCACCGAGTTGACGATGAAGGGCGGCACGCCGCCGCCGGGAGGCGAGTGCAGCTCGTACTCGATGAAGGTGGCCTTGCCGCTCTCGCGCGACGACAGGCGCCACGAGCCGACGTTCCTCGCGAGCCGAAGGGTGTTGCCAGGCGGCGTGGGTGCGTCAGCGTTCTCGGTGGACGACCAGCTCAACTTCCACCGGCCGCGCACCGCGTCGACCTCGGAGCGCATCTGCACCACCGTGTCGCGAGGGCTGATGAGCGGGAGCTCGTAGCGAAGGTAGACGTCGGCGCTCACCTCGTCCGATCGCAGCACCTTCGCCTCGACGGTGCCCGGCAGCGTGTTCACGTAGCCCTCGAAGTCCGTGAGCACCTCCCAGACGAGGGCCGGAGGAAGCGGAAACACCGACGTGGCGCGAAGCTCGTGCACCGCGCTGCCTGCCTTCTCGCGGGTGTACCACCGCAGCGGTCCGGGCCCACGGCCCGCTGGAGCCCAGGCGGGCTGCTGCGACGTGAGGAGAGCGAGCACGACCGAGAGCACCAGGTCAGCCTCTCAGGACTCGTCGAGAAGCGGCAAGGCGCGAACCTGGCTGGTCAGCACGACAGCGCAGCGCTCAGCTCACGGCTGGCAGACGACCGTCTCACCGCTCACCATGCAGGTGCGGCACATGTTCGTCTGCTTCAGCGAGCCGTCGATGCACTCGAGCGTCGCCTTGCCGTCAGCGGTGCACAGGCCCTTACGTTCGGCGGACGAAGCGCACGCGTCACCGGCGACGTTGCCGGTCATGTCGCACTTCACGACTTCGCCTTCACGCTTGCAGCCGTTGGTGCCCTTGCAGGGCAGCTCGACCCACTTGCCGACCTTGCACTCGAGCGCCGCGGTGCCGCTCGCGCAGAGGAAGCCGGTGACGTTGCAGGACGAGCCCGCCGTAGGAGTGCCGCAGCCGACGGCGAAGAGACTGGTGAGCAGCGTCGAGACGAGCAGGAGGTGGCGCATTGTCGAGGAGAAACAGTGAAGAGGTCGGCCCTGAAAAGCGCGCGGACTGTCGGCTCCCGCGCTCGCCCCGTCAAGCAAGAACCTCTGACCAGAAGCGCCTGAAGTTGTGACCAAGGACCTTCTCGACGACCCGCACCGTCATGCCGCGATCGAGCAACGTCTGGGTGAGCTTCTTGAGATCGCGCACGTCGCGCATGCCTTGCGGCAGGGGAACCATGCCGTCGAAGTCGCTCCCGAGCGCGACGCCGTCTTCGCCCATCACCGTCACGGCGTGCTCGATGTGGCGGGCGACGTCGGAGAACTGCCGGCCTCCCACGTACTGCGAGGCGAAGATGACGCCCACGACGCCGCCCTTGTCAGCGATGCCTTTCAGCGTCGCGTCGTCGAGGTTGCGCCAGAGCTTCGTCGCGCCCTGGACGCCGGCGTGACTGCAGAACGGCCGAATGGAGCGGTGCTCGAGCAGCTCCGGCAGCATCGCGGGTGACGCGTGCGCGACGTCGATGACCATGCCGCTCCCCGCCATCGCGTCGAGGACTTCACGGCCCAGCGGCGTGAGCGGCCGGTTGCCCATCATCGGCGTCGAGGTGCCGCCGAGCTCGTTGTTCGAGAGGTGGGTCAGCGACATGAAGCGCACGCCGCGGCGGAAGAGCTCGGCGACCCGATCGACCTGCCCTTCGATGGCGTGCGCGCCTTCGATGCCGATGATGGCCGAGAGCCGGCCGCCGCTGAGGTTCGACTCCAACGTCGCGCTGGTGCCGGCGATCGACGCGAGCCCGTTCGACTTCGCGCAGAAGCCATCGAGCTGATCGAGCTGAAAGGAGCACCGCGTCCACTCCGACGCGCGGGCCTCGGCGGGCCAGCGCTCCTTGAGCATGAGGAGCGGGAAGCCGTCGATGACGGGCAGGCCGCGCGTCACGATGGTGAAGGCCTGAATCTTCACGCCGGCCTCGCGCAAGCGCGGGAAGTCGACGTGCCCTTCGTCGGAGGCCTGATTGAGATCGCGGTTCCACATCAACGAGTCGGCGTGGCCGTCGGCGATGGGGACGCGGCGGTGGAGCTCGTCGAGATCGATCATGGAGCGCTCCGGCGGCGCACGTGCACGAGGCCTTCGGGGGTCGACTTCGAGAGCGCGTCTGCGGCGGCGGCGTCGTCGCGAAGGGTGAACGAGGCCCAGGCCGTCATCGTGCGCTGCGCGATGCTCCGGCCGAGGGCGTTGTCGAGGTAGGTGAAGGCGCCGCCGTCGGGGTCGCGCAGGCCGTCTCCGCAGCCGGGTCGGTACGCACCGCCGAGGCCTGCGATGTCGGAGAACGTCCAGTGGCCGGCGTTCTCGACTTCGACGAGCCAGGTCGGGCGCTGCGCTTTGGTGAAGTTGTCTCGGATGAACTCGTTGCCGAGGAACGAGATGGAGTTGTCTTCCCTGGCGAGCAGGAAGCTGAGCGGTTTGGCGACGCGAGGGAGCGCACCGCCATTGAGGAACGGGCTGTCGGCGGGGGCGGCGATGAGGAGGCCGGCGCGAACGCGCGCGTCTTTCTCGACGAGCTTCGCGGTGGTGACGGCGCCGAAGCTGTGGCCGAAGGCGGCGATGCGGCTCGGGTCGATGGGCAGTGGAGCACCGGGCGCCACCATCGCGTCGATGACTCCGGAGATATCGGCGGCGCGCACCGAGAGGAAGGCGTTGGTGAGCGGGGCCGTGGCGTCGAAGCGGGTGTTCTCGACGTGATCGGGAGCGGCGACCACGAAGCCGTGACTGGCCAGGCGCTCCGCGACGCTGTGCAGGCTGAATCGAAAACACTCGGTGCAGTGCGAGAACACGAGCAGGGGGAATGGAGCACCGTCGGCGACCGGCGCGTCCTTCGTCGAGTGCGCGAGGCGCGGTGTGCAGGCCTCGGGCGCCTGGGCAATCCACTCCGCCAATTGCGTTCGCCGCGCGCCGTCTTCGAAGGTCTCGAGCGGAAAGGAATCAGTCGTTCCGCGCGCCGGGTACCAGAGCTCGACCGGGAGCACGCGACCGGCATCACCGACGGTGACGGTGAAGTGCCGGTTGCCGACGGCGAAGCGCCCGGGCGCCGCGTACGGGTCGACGCCCCCGTCCATCTCGGACCCGCCGACACAGGCGACGACGAGGGGACAGAGGAGGAGGATGCGCATCAGGGCGTGCACCCTATTCCACCGGGCGCGCGGCGGGGGTCACTGCGGCAGTGTGAAGGCCTACGTTCGAGCGCGATGCAGACTCAGCGTGATGCTGGATCGTCGAGACTCTCGCTCGTGCTCCTCGGCGCGCTGTCGGCCTGCGCACCTCACCGGAGCCCGGAGCCAATCCAGGTCCAAGTCGCGGCACCGGCACCAGCACCGGTGATCGAACGACACTGGAAGCTCGGGCTCGAGCTTTCGAATCGCATTCGACAGCCTGACTGTCTCGACGTGCCTGACGGTGAGCGCGATGCGCGAAAGTGCATCTGCGGATGGGGAGCAACCTGCATGTGCAGAGTCCGCGTCCTTCAGCGAGCCGGGGAGTGTGTCGTTCAGTCGATGACCGAATACGAGGAGCGTCGGTCGAGCTACAGGGAGTTCGACGGCGGCGTTATTGAAATCACTGGCAGCCCCATTGTGGACCCTCAGTGGGGACGAGACACCTCGCTGAAAACTGGCGCATCGACGTCTGTTTGTGGCCTCACGCTCACATGTCTTTCGGAACCGGTGCCGGTCCTCGCCCGCTGACTCATCGCGGCGCAGGTCGAAGCCGGGTCGTGCCACCGCGCCGGGTCGCAAGGTGGCGCTCGAATGCGTTGAGCAGCTCGAACACCGCAGCAGCTTCCCAGGCCCTGTTCCTGCGCCCGACGGTGAGCTGCGAGATGACTCCAGCGCGCTGCCTGATTGCTGCAGCCGACGAGCTCCTCTGCGGTCTGCACGTCAATGATGGGCACGCCCGGGAGCAGGCGAAGCAACACGCTCGCCGCAGCGTTCGCGCGGAGCGGGCCCACCGCCGCGTGCCACTGCGCTTCCAACTCGGCGAGCTGCGACGCAAATCGCGAGGCCTCCATTGCCGCGGTGCGCGCAGCGGCCGCGAACAGGCCCACCCACTCATTCACCCGGCCTGCGCGAAAGTCCGTGAGGCCACCGACGAAACTCAGTGCGAGCGCTGCTCCAGCTCGGCGATCCGGCGCTCATGGTCGTCGATGCGCTTCTCGACTCCCGCGCGAACTTCGATCGCCACCTTCACGCCACGAGACAGCATGACCAATTGCTCGGCCACATCACGGAGCGCCGTCTCGATGACCTCGAAGCGCTGGTTCGACTCGCGCCGCCCTGCCTCGCTTTCGGCGCGCATTGCATCGAGCCGCTCGTTGGTGTCGCGGTTGGAGCGCGCGAGGTCTTCTCGAATGCCCTGAAGTACTTTGATGGTGAGTTCTGAGTCGGTCATGCACCCTCACTATCGCGCAGGGCTGACATCGAGCCAAGGCGCTGACCGGCGGGATACCGGTTGAACGCTCCTGAGCCCGGGTGCAGAACGCCCCCATGCAGGTCGTCGTGAACGGAACAGCGCGCGAAGTCACCGAGGGAGCGACGATCGCCGTCCTCCTGACGACCCTCGGCCTCGAGCAGCGTCGCGTCGCCGTCGAACTCAACGAGTCCGTCATTCCCAAAGCGCGCCACGCCGAGACCGTGCTGAAGCCTGCTGATCGAATCGAGATCGTCACCTTCGTCGGCGGTGGTTGAAACCCTCCCAGGAGCCCCCATGGACAAGCCCTTCACCATCGCCGGCGTCACCTTCACCTCGCGCCTCATCATCGGCACCGGCAAGTACCCGAGCCTCGACGTCATGCGCGCCTGTCACGAGGCCTCGGGCGCCGAGATGGTCACCGTCGCCGTGCGCCGGCTCGACTTCAACGCGCCGAAGGAGCAGTCGATTCTCTCGTTCATCGACACCACCCGCATGCGCCTCTTGCCGAACACCGCCGGCTGCTACACGGCTGACGACGCGGTGCGCACGTGTCACCTCGCGGCCGAGCTCGGCCTCTCGAAGTGGGTGAAGCTCGAGGTGCTCGGCGACGAGAAGACGCTGTACCCCGACGTCGAAGAGACGGTGAAGGCCGCGCGCCGGCTGGTGAAAGACGGCTTCACGGTGCTCCCGTACACCTCTGACGACGTCATCACCGCGCGCAAGCTCGAGGACGCGGGCTGTGCCGTGGTGATGCCGCTCGCCGCGCCCATCGGGTCTGGCCTCGGCATTCGCAACCCGCACAACCTGCGGCTCATCATCGAGGCCGCGAAGGTGCCGATCATCGTCGACGCCGGCGTCGGCACCGCCAGCGACGCGGCCATCGCCATGGAGCTCGGCTGCGACGGCATTCTCATGAACACCGCCATCGCCGCGGCGAAGGAGCCAGCCCGAATGGCCCGCGCGATGAAACTCGCCGTCGAGGCCGGGCGTGACGCGTTCCTCGCTGGCCGCATGCCGATGAAGGCCTACGCGTCGGCGTCGAGCCCGCTGACGGGCCTCGTGCAGTGACGAAGGCGCCGCTCCCGTTCCGAGTCCTCGTCATCACGGACTGGGCGCTCGGCAACGACGAGCTGCTGCGACGGCTCGCGCTCGCGCTCCGTGCGGGCCAAGGGCTCGCCGTGCAGCACCGTCACCCTGGCGCCGTCGACCGTCTGTTCTTCGACGAGGCCGTTCGCGTGAAGCAGGTCTGCGACGCGGCCGGCGCTCCGCTCTTCGTCAACTCGCGCCTCGACGTCGCCCTCGCCGTGGGAGCACATCTCCACTGCACTTCCCATTCGCTCCCGCCTCGCGAGCTGCGCCAACTGCTCCCCGACCGATGGATCTCCTGCGTCGTTCACGCGAAGGGTGACGACGTCGAAGGCGCCGATCTCGCATTGGTCAGCCCGGTGTTTCCTCCGCGCTCCAAGCCCGACGACACGCGGCCACCGCTCGGCGCGGCTGGCTTCGAGACACTCGCCGCCACCCTGCCCTGCCCTGCCTTCGCGCTCGGAGGCATCGACGCGACCACGGCCGGGTCCCTCTCAGCCGCAGGCGTCGCCGTCATCTCGGGCGTTCTTCACGCGGCGGATCCTGAAGCGGCTACCCGCGCGTTGTTGAACCGCTGACGCTGAGGCCCGGCGCAGCGTCGCGAGATCTTCCTCCGGTTGATGAATCGGTCGGGCGACGTCTACGCCCAGGTCGTCACGGCCACGAAGCGCTGAAGGACGCGGCTCCGAGCGTGTAACAGGCGCCGCCTGGCACCATCGAGTCACTTGGCCCGAAGTTCCACTCGCGGAACGTCACGTTGCTGACCGTTCCCGAGAACGAACCCGAGACCGCGCTCGGCGTGGCGGCGGAGATGTTCACGGTGCCCGATTGCGCGAGGAATCGTCGGGCGCAGGTGAAGTCCGGAGGTGACGGGGTCACCGAGCACGACTCGCCGAACTGCAGGCAACCGACGCAGGTGTTGTAGCCGACGGGCATGAAGGAGCCCGAGTACGGGACGGGAACCGTCGAGCCCATCAGCCGCACCAGCTCGAACGAGAGGACCTGGGTACCTGTCGCGAAGGTCGCCACGTTGAACTCACCGCCGCTGAACGTGTCGTAGCCGGCCTCGAGCGTGGTGAAGCCGCCGCCGGGGAAGGTCGTGGTCCCGAGCGACAGCGGGGGGCAGGCGCTGGTGCCTCCGCCCGTGCCTGAACCGCCGCCCGTCGGCGAGCCACCACCCACGGGAGGAGCGCCACCACCGGCGCCACCGGGAATGCAGAAGCCGTTCATGCAGGTGTTGTTGGGCGTGGAGCACGCGAAGCAGACGGCTCCGGCGTTGCCGCACAGCGAGTTGTTCTGCTGCGTCGTGCCAGCGGTGAGGCACGCGATGCCGTTGAAGACACAGCCGTTGGTGCACGCGGGAGGACTCCCTCCACCAGCGCCGCCGCCGCCGGTCCCCGACACGCAGCGACGAGCACTGCAGGTCTGCCCGAGCCCGCACTGAACGCACGTCGTGGGAACGCTGCCGCACGCGGTGTTCGAGGTACCGGACTGACACTGCCCGTTGAAGTCGCAGCAGCCGTTGGCGCACGTCTGCGAGTTGCACCCGGCCGCACCACCGCCGGTCGCGAAGCCTCCGCCTGTCGCCATGCCTCCGCCTGTCGCCATGCCTCCGCCTGTCGCGATGCCTCCGCCCGTCGCCACGCCTCCGCCCGTCGAGAACCCGCCACCTGTGGCGACGCCTCCGCCCGTGCCTGACGTCCCGGCGCCCGTCCCGAAGCTGCCAACACAGGCGCCCAGGTCGCAGGTCTGGCCCAGGCTGCACGACGTACAGCTCACGCCGCGCGCGCCGCACTGCGAGCTCGTGTTGCCCATCACGCAGCGGCCGCTGATGTCACAACACCCCGTGGTGCACGTCGAAGCGCTGCACCGGGTGGGCTGGCCGCATGAGGCCGAGGTGACGAGGAACGAGGCTCCGACGAGCAGGGAGAACCAGAAGAGATGCAGACGCATGGGGCCTTCCGACGATGAGAGGCGACTGTGTGGTGTTTCCGGCCGGCCGCCTCGACGACTGACGCGTAGCATAGCTGAGCCCGCCGTCGACAGGCTGGCGCGGTCAAGTAGGCTGCCGCCCCACCGCATGGCCGCCCTTCAGCCCCTCTCGATCGGCGAAATCGTCGATCGCTCGACCTCTTTCTGGCGCACGAACTGGAAGGCGTTGTTCCAGCTGCTGCTGGGCTTTCAGCTCGCGCAGTACATCCTCCTCAAGACACTGGAGCTCTTCGCTCAACGCACCTTCCCGGCGGCGGCGAACGTCGCGGCAGCCCTCGAGTTCGCGAAGACCGACCCCTCGACGTGGCTCCCCCAACTCGGTCCGGTCGTCCTCGGCGCGGTGGTGGTGGTGATGGTGAACGCGCTGGTCAGCCAGGTCGCCGGCGTCGCGCTCACCGGGTTCGTCTACCCGCGGCTGACCTCCGCGGGCACGCCATCAGTCGCAGACGCGTTGCGGCTCTCGGCAGTGCGCCTCGGCACCACGTTCGGCATGTTCGCGCTCTCGATGGCCTGGAGCGCGCTGGCCAGCCTCGTCTTCCTGCTCCCTGGCGGCGCGACGGTGGGCGGCGGCGTGTGGTTGGCGCTCGAGGGCAACCGCGGCGCTGGCGGGGCGGTCATCATTCTGGGCCTGCTGCTGATGTTCGGTGGCGTCGTCATGCTGGTGCTGTGGTTCCTCATCCGCTTCGTGCTCGCCTCGCAGGTGCTGGCGGTGGAGGACCCGTCGGCGCTCGCCTGTTTCCGTCGCACCGATCAGCTCTCGAGCGGCCGCGTGGGCCCGGGGCTGCTGGGGCTCGTGAAGGGTCGGCTCACGCTGCTCATCACCATCATCGCGTTCATTCTGCTGGTGGTGGGGCTGGTGACGGGTCTGCCGGAGCTCGTGGTGAAGGGGCTCTTCGGCGAGTTCAACCCCACCCGAGCAGGCGCCAGCGCACCACAGGCCCTCATCGTGCCGGCGCAGCTGCTGCAGGTCATCGCGGGCGCGGCGATCACCCCGCTGTACGTGGTGTTTCAGGTCGTCTTCTACGTCGACATGCGGGTCCGCCGGGAAGGGCTCGATCTCGAGCTGTCGACGAAGGCGAAGGCTGCGTGAGCCCGCTGCTCGTCCTCGCGCTCCTCGCCGCGCCGTGCCCCGAGGCGGAGGGCTCGGAGCTGACGCCGGAGCAGCAGGTGACCCTGTGCGCGCTGGCGCGGCGGCCCGACGTGGAGGCCGCCACCGGGCCCACGCGTGAGGCGTTGGACGAGCTCTACACGCGGCCCGCGTTCCTCGAGGCGCACAGTGGGCAAGCGGGCGATCTGCTCAAGCGGCTGAAGGCCTGGCTCGAGTCGGTGTTCGAGACCTCGGGCGCCGAGACGTACTCCAACCTGACCCGCGTGCTCGTCCTCGCGCTCGCGGCGTTCGTCGTCGTTGCGACGGTGGCGCGGCTCGCCGGGCGGCGGCTTGCGAAGCGCACGAAGTCCCAGACACCAGAGCGTCGAGAGCTCGAGCTCGCCGACCCTTCGCACCACCTCGCGCGCGCGCGGGCCCTGGCGCCTGCAGATGCTCGAGCTGCCGCACGAGAAGGCCTGCTCGCCATTCTCGCGGCACTCGAGCGGCAGCGCCTGGCCCGGCCCGATCGCGTGAAGACCAACCGGGAGCTCGCCCGTGAGCTGCCCGAACGTGGCGCGTCGCCCGAGCTGGTCGCCGCCGTCACCACCCAGCTGACCTGGTTCGATCGCGCCTGGTACTCGCTGGAGCCGCTCGACGCCGCCCGCGTCAACGCCTTCCTCGACGACGTGTCAGCGCTCGTGCTTCGGGTCGCCGCGTTCGGGAGCGGAGCGCCAGCCCGATGAGCCGCTTCGGCGCCTGGCCCCTCTTCGCGCTGTTGATCGCGGTGGCGCTGGCGCTCGGGCTGGCCGTCGAGGGTGACACGCAGGTCTCCACCGTCCCGAGCGTCACCAACGCCGGGCCACGCGGGCTCAAGGTGCTGCACACCTGGCTGACGGAGAGCGGCGTCGACGTGCGACTGGGTGAGGGCCCCCTGACAGAGGTGCCGGACGAGATCGCGACCATCGTGGTGCCCGCACCTCAAGCGGCGAGCCTCACCGAAGACGAGGTGCAGGCCCTTCGACGGGCGCTCGAGCGCGGGGCTACCGTGGTGTTGATGGTGGGTCGCGGCACCTCGAAGCAGGCCCTCAAGGGGCTGGTGGGGCTGCGGCCCGCGCTGACGCCCGAGCTCCTCGCGATCCCCAACGACGGCGCGGGCAGCACGCTCACCGTCTCGTTGCCCATCGGCGCGCTGAGTGGCGCCAGGACGTTGCGCGTCGCCACCGAACCATCGTTGACCGTCACCGACGCCGAGGCCGTGGCGCTCACCTCGCCGCCTGCCGTCTGGGCGATGCGCATCGGCGCGGGAGCGCTCTACGTGGCCGCGGGCGCCGACCTCGCCGAGAACGCCAGGCTCGATCTCGCCGACAACGCCATCTTCTGGCGAAACCTGGCGGCGCGCGGCCCGATGTGGCTCGACGAGTCGCACCACGTCGCGCGCGCGCAGGCGACGCCGACGGTCAACCTCTGGGCGACGGGCCTGCAGTTCCTCTTCGCAGCCGCGCTCTTCGTGGTGGCTCGCGGCAGCCGGCTGGGGCCGCCTCGCGCCGAGCCCGCCGCGCCGCTGCGCTCGTCCACCGAGTACGTCGAGGCCATGGCCCGGCTCACGTCGCGTGCGCGGCTGGAGCCCGAGCTGGTCGACGCGCTCCGCCGGCAGGTGCGCCTGACCCTGCACGAACGACTGGGGCTCTCCCTCGAGCTCCCCGACGGCGAACGCGCGCGCGCCCTGGGCCTCGCCCTCAGGTGGAGCGACGCCGACGCGAACGGGCTCTTCGACGACACCTCGTTCCTCGGGTTGTCGAAGCGGGTCGCGCGCCTCGAGGCGCAGCTCGACGGCCGCCGGAGCGCTTGATCGAGGCTCGAAAGTCAATCGACTCCCGGCACCAAAAGGGAATAAGGCCGCCCCGTGGCTGAGCAGCTCGCCGTCGAGGCCGTGGACATCAGCAAACGGTTCGGCGCCAGATGGGCGCTGGCCCGCCTCAGCTTTGGGCTGCCACAGGGTCGATCGCTCCTCCTCACCGGCCACAACGGCTCTGGCAAGACGACGCTCCTTCGGCTCATCGCGACCGCCTCGTTTCCGACGGCGGGGACCTTGCGGGTCCTGGGACACGACGCGCGCGCCGGCCGCGATCAGCTCAGGCCCCACGTCGCCCTCGTCTCGCACGCCTCGTTTCACTACGAGGATCTGACGGCCGCGCAGAACCTCACCTTGAGCGCGAAGTTCCTCGGGCGTGGTGGCGAGCCGAACCTGGTGCCCGAGCTGCTCGAGCGCATGGGGTTGTCGGAGCGCGCCGACAGCCCGGTGCGGCAGTTCTCGGCCGGCATGCGCAAACGCCTCGCCATCGCCCGGCTGTTGATGAAGGCCCCGAAGGTCGCGCTCCTCGACGAGCCCTTCGGAGAGCTCGACCCGGCCGGCATCAAGCAGATGGAGGGCCTCATTCGCGAACTGCAGAGCCAGGGGACCTCGGTGGTGCTCGCCACGCACCTCGTCGAGCAGGGCCAGTCGCTCACCAACGAGCGCTTGCACCTCGCGGCCGGCCGCAAGGTGGACGCGTCATGACGCCGAAGATCCCGTTGCTCGCCGCCGCGTGGCTGGTGCTGAAGAAGGACTGGCAGATCGAGTGGCGCACCCGCGCCCGGCTCACGGCGATCATCTTCTTCTCGCTCTCGACGCTGCTGCTCTTCTCGTTCGCGGTGGGCCCCGACATCAACACGCTGCGCGCGCACGCCCCGGGCTACCTGTGGCTCGCGCTGCTCTTCGCCAGCGTCCTGTCACTCGGAGAGTCCTTTCGCATCGAGAGCGAGAACCAGGCGCTCACCGGGCTGGTGCTGACGCCCGTGGAGCCGCGCGCGATCTTCGTCGGCAAGGTGTTCGGCAACGCCAGCCTGCTCTTCGTCTTGTCGCTGGTGCTCCTGCCGGTGACGGTCGCGCTCTACGACGTCGACCTGTCGCGTGCGCCGCTGCAGCTGGTGCTGGTGCTCTTCCTCGGCTCGGTCGGCATCAGCGCACCCGGCACGGTGTACTCGGCGATCTCGGCCAACGCCCGCGCCCGCGACGTGATGCTCCCGCTGTTGTTGTTCCCGGTGCTGATTCCGCTGCTGCTCGCGGCGGTGAGCGCCACCAGGTTCACCCTGCAGCCTGACCCACAAGAGCAGGTCGGCGGCTGGCTCAAGTTGCTCACCGCTTTCGATCTCATCTATCTGTCCGTCGGGTTCCTGCTGTTCCCGAAGGTCGCCGAGGAAGACTGATGCCTCCATTCGTACCGCTCACCCTCTTCGCGCTGGTCGTCGCAGCGATCATCGCCCACGTCGCGGTTCCGTCGGTGCGAGGGTGGCTGTGGAAGCCCATCGCCGGGCTGGGCGCGTTCATGCTGGTCGCGCTCTGGTACCTGGGACTGGTGTGGGCGCCGCCGGAGCAGTTCATGAGCGACGTCGGCCGCATCCTCTACGTGCACGTGCCGCACGTGTGGATGGCGCTGCTGGCCTTCACGCTGAACGTGGGCTGCGCGGTCGCCTACCTGATGAAGAAGTCGTTCGTGACCGACGCGCTCGCCGAGTCAGCGGCAGAGGTCGGCGTCTATTTCGGCGCCGTCGGCGTGACGATGGGCAGCATCTGGGCGCGGCCGACGTGGGGCGTCTGGTGGGACTGGGACCCGCGCCTCATCTCGACGACCGTGATGCTGCTGGCCTACGTCGGCTACCTCGCGCTGCGCAGCTTCACCGAAGACCCCGAGCGCCGCGCCACCTGGAGCGCCGTCGCCGCCATCCTGAGCTACGTCTCGCTGCCCATCGTGTGGTTCTCGGTGCGGTGGTGGAACAGCCTTCACCAGGTGCAGTCGAGCCCGTCGACCGTCGACAAGCCGATGGTGCAGGTGCTGCGCTGGGGCGCGATCACCCTGCTCTGCTTCCTCTACGTCTTCATCGTCAAGCGCTACCAGATCGCCCGCTCCCGACAGACCGCCGCGATGGAATTGCCACCCCTCGAAGCGCCACGCCCGGAGGCCGCATGAAGACCCTCGTCGCTGCGTCGGTGTTGTTCGCAGGCCTCGCCCTGGCCGATCTGCCGGCTGCCGAGCAGAAGCCTGAAGTGGTGCCCGAGGCGGCCGCGCCCAAACACCCTCAAGGCATCGAGAACGCCGGTGCAGGTGTCATCTCGGGCGGTTGGGAATACGTGTACGCCGCGTACACGCTGGGCACCCTGGGTGTGCTGGGCTTCGCCACGTCGTTATTCTTCCGTCGTCCGAAGGCCCAGCCGGAGCGCACATCATGACCGCCGAGTCCCGAAACCGTCTCATCGCCGTGGGCGCCATTCTCGTCGCGGGCGCCGCCCTCTCGTGGATCGCGTTCGGCAACATCGGCGAGAACCTCGTCTATTACTGGAAGCCGTCCGAGATGCTGGCGCAGGGCGACAAGGCCTACGGCGCGACGGTTCGACTCGGTGGCGTCGTGGTGCCCGGCAGCGTGCAGTGGTCGCCTGAGCACACCAGCCTCACGTTCGACGTGGCCGACACGCACCAGCCGGCCGCGCCGAAGGTGAAGGTCTCGAGCGAGGTGACGCCGCCGCAGATGTTCCGTGAAGGCATCGGCGTGGTGGTCGAAGGCTCGTTCGCGAGCGATCAGGTGTTCAAGACGAACCGGTTGATGGTGAACCACTCCAACGAGTACCGCGCGCCGGGCAGCGATGGCGGCATGCCGTCGGACTGGAAGGGCTCGCTGAGCCAGGCGGATACGACGACCGAGAAGTAGGCAGTACTCCCCTCACTTGCCCATTGGGGTCAGCATGGCCCCAGGCGGCGTCGAAGGCCGCGGCTTCCCGGCGGCGATCCACGCCTCGACGAGCGCGAGCTCGGCTGGCTCCACGGCTGGCAACCCCAGCGGCATGCCTCGCTGCGACTCGTCAGGCGGCGCGAGGAGCCGCGCTCGCGAATCGAGCCCGGGCTTCACGAAGTCACGTGCGTTCTCGTGCACCCGCTTCTTGAGCACCTCCATCAGCACCGGCTCGCCCGTCGGCCCCTTTCGGAAGATCGAGCGGTACTCGCCATCGGGCCCGATGGAGCCGTTCATCAGCTCGTCGTACGTCGCGAACGAGAGGCCGAGCGCGGGGAAACCGAACCCGCCGGTGTTGCCAGGCCCACCTTCGCCGTCGGCGAAGTCGGCGTTCGAGTGGCAGTGCCAGCAGACCTTCCGGAACACGCGCTCCTCGACGTCTTCGTAGCGGACCTGCTTTGGCGGGGTGACGGCCGCGACTATGGGCGTCTCGACTGGCGCGCCGACGTCTCCGGCCAGCAGGAAGTCGGCGAGCAGCTCGGCGTCGCCACGAGAGAGGCCAAGGGCCGGCATCTGGGCGCGCGGGTTGACGGAACGCGGCGCCAGCACCAGCTTCACCACGACGTCGCGGTTGAGGCGATCTCTGACGTGACGCAGGTCGGGCGCACGCGCGAGCAGGCGCTCGGCTGGCCGTTTGAAGTCGAACAGGGCTGCCGGCTGCGTCGGAAAGCGCCGGTTCCCGAACAGGTGACAGGTGGTGCACGCGCGCGCCTCGAAGAGCGCCGCCCCGCGCTCCAGGCGTTCGGGCGAGGGCGTCGGCAACGGCGCGTCTTTCGCGAGCCCCTTCACCAGCACATCGACGTCGGCAGGCGTGAGCGCCATTCGCGGCATGCTCTCGGCGAGGTGCGGACGAAGATCGTACGGGCTCTGGAGGAACGAGCGCATCCACGAGGCCCGGAACCGGGAGAGCGAAGCGAGCGGTGGCACGTCGACGTAGAGCGTCTGCGTTCGGCGAACGAAGCGATCGAACGCGTCGCCGTACGTCGCGTGGCCCTGCTCCAGCTTCTTCGCGTCGCCCGCGGAGCCCGCCAGCTCGAGGTGGCAGCCGGCGCACTGCTTCTGCGCCGTCGGCGGCGCGACGCCCTCGATCTCATGGCAGCGGTGACACTCGTGGCGAACGAAGAGGTCTTTCGCGGTCGGGCCCGCACTGCACGACAGCGCAACGAGGAGCGCGAGCACCAGGTCAGCTCTTCGACGACGGCTTGACGGAGGCTTTCGACGGGGCCGCCTTCGGGACCGAGAGGGTGGTCATCACCTGCGTCGCCTCGGGGTGGCCAGGGTGAACCTTGAGCGCGTCGTCGCAGGCGGCGATCGCCCCTGTGCTGTCTCCCTCGAGGCGTCGCGCGTGAGCGAGCGCGACCCACGCATCGGCGTCGGCCAGCAACCCATCGGCGGCGAGCTTCTCGAGCACATTCTTCGCCGTGACGTTGAGCTGGTTCGTCCGCAGGGCGTCTCGAATTCGCGCTTCGGCCAGCTTGACCTGAACGAAGGGCTCTTTCGTCTCGTCGCTGAGCGCCACGAACGAGGTGACGGACTTCTCGAAGTTGCCGAGCTTGAGGCTGGCGAGGCCGTGGGTCCGCAGGAGCGCGCGACGATCACCGGGCGACAGGTCGTCAGCCTCCTTCATGGCGGTCTCGGCGACCGCGGCTGCGGCTGCGTAGTTTCCGCTGCGGTACGCCTTCGACGCCTTGGCCACCACGCTCTCCTCACGGGCTCGAAACCGCATGCTGTTGCCACACGCGAAGGCCGCTCCGGCACTGACGACGATGGCGGCTGACAACACGGCAGCGACGGTCTTCATGGGGAAGGCTCCTGGCGGGCGAGGTGCGGTCTGGGACAGCCACAAGCTCGCACGGGTTCCCCAAGGGCAACCATCGGGCGACTGACGGTGGGATGCAGGCTTTGCGCGTGACGTGCACGGCTCATCAGTGCGATTCGACGGCCCACCTGCCCCCCCTTCTGGCGCTCGTCGCCGGGCACGGAAACCGTTAGAAGGCCCACGTGAATTCAACGCTTGGGTATGGGCTGGTGCTGCTGGGTCTGGGCTTTGCTGCCTTCGCCGCCGTCGTCGGCCTCGTCACCGGAATGACGCGGCGCGAGAACGCGCTGCCGTGGGTGCAACGGGCCGTGTACGGCTTCGCCGCGTCGATGATTCTGTCGAACCTGGTGATGGTGAAGGCGCTCCTCGAGCACGACTTCTCGGTGAAGTACGTCTCGCAGGTCGGCAGCAAGGCGACGCCCACCATCTTCACCATCGTCTCGCTCTGGAGCGCGCTCGAAGGCTCGATCCTCTTCTGGGGCGCCATCATGGGCGGCTACCTGCTGGCCTTCACGCTCACCTACCGCAAGGAGCACGGGCGCTACATGCAGCTGTCGCTCGGCGTGATGGCGGCGGTCGCGACGTTCTTCGCCTTCCTCATCGCTGGCCCTGCGAACCCGTGGGGCGTGGTGGCGAACCCGCTGTCAGACGGGCCAGGCCCGAACCCGCTGCTGCAGAACCACGTCCTGATGATCATCCACCCGCCGATGCTGTACCTCGGCTACGTCGGCATGACGGTGCCGTTCGGCATCGCGGCCGGCGCGCTGCTGCGAGGCGAGCTCGGCGACGCGTGGCTGGTGCCGCTGCGCAAGTGGACGCTGGTGCCGTGGCTCTTCCTGTCGATCGGCATCATCCTCGGCTCGTGGTGGGCGTACGCGGTGCTCGGCTGGGGTGGCTACTGGGCGTGGGACCCGGTCGAGAACGCCTCGTTCATGCCGTGGCTGACCGCGACGGCCTTCGTGCACTCCACGATGGTGCTGGAGCGCAAGAAGTCACTCAAGCTGTGGACCATCGCGCTCGCGCTCGGCAGCTTCGTGCTCACCATCATCGGCACCTTCATGACGCGCTCGGGTGTCTTCAACTCGGTGCACTCGTTCACCCAGTCGGACATCGGGCCGACCTTCCTGGCCTTCATCGCCGTCATCCTCGTGTTCTGCGTGTTGTTGCTCACCGTGCGCGGTCACCTGCTGGTCGCCGAGAGCAACCTCGAGACGGTGGTGTCGCGCGAGGGCTCGATCCTGGTGAACAACCTCGTCTTCGTGGCGCTCACCTTCACCGTGCTCCTGGGCACGCTCTTCCCGCTCGTCACCGAGGCGCTGCAGGACAAGAAGATCAGCGTCGGGGAGCCGTACTTCAACACCATGGCGCTGCCGCTGGGCCTGTTGATGCTCTTCCTGATGGGCGTCGGGCCGATGCTGCCGTGGGGCAAGGCCGACCCGAAGGTGCTGCGCCAGCAGTTCTTCATTCCGGGCGGGCTCGGCATTCTCACGCTCCTGCCGGTGGTGGTCTGGCGCTACGCCGCGTGGGAGCCGCTGAGCGGCGGCGAGAAGACGTTCGGCGGCTTCGTCTCGGCGATGCGCAGCGGCGACGTGATGGCCGGCATCACCTTCGGCCTCGGCACCTTCGTCACCGTCGTCACGCTGCGCGAGATGTTCCTGCCTGCACAGCAGCGCATGAGCGAAGCGAAGGAGTCGTTCTTCACGGCCTTCGTCTCGTCGGCCAGCCGCGCGCGTCGTCGCTTCGGCGGCTACGTGGTGCACCTCGGCATCGTCGCCATCATCCTCGCGGTGGCCGCGTCGTCTGCGTACAAGATCGCCGCCGAGCGCACGCTGAAGGTCGGCGAGACGCTGAAGGTCGGCGAGTACGGCGTGCGCTTCGACGGGCTGACCAACGGTAAAGAGCCGCACCGTGAATGGGTCGCCGCGAACATCACCGTCACCGGCCCCGGCGGAGAAGAGAAGCGCCACATCGGCGCTGACGCTCCACGAATGAACTACTACGAGCGCTCCAACGACCCCATCGGCTCACCGATGGTGCAGGAGATGGTGTGGCGCGACGTCTACGTCTCGCTGCGCACCTATGACGGCAAGGCCCAGACGGCGACCTTCAACGCCTGGGTGTTCCCGCTCGTCGGGTGGATCTGGTACGCGATTCCGCTGCTGGTGCTGGGCACGCTCATCTCGCTGTGGCCGCAGCGCAAGACGGTCGCCACGCTGAAGTCCGAAGCGCCGGCGCCGAACGCCGCGACGGGGACGACATGAAGCGCGTCGGCCCCATCATCGCGCTCGCGATCATCGGCCTGCTGATCTTCGTCTTGTTCAAGGCGTTCGGGAACGACCCGCACGAGGTGCCCTTCCTGCTCAACGGCAAGCCGGCGCCCAACTTCAAAATCAAGCGGCTCGACACCGATCAAGAGGTCACCCTCGAGCAGTTCAAGGGCCGGCCGATCGTCTTGAACTTCTGGGCGACGTGGTGCGGCCCCTGTAAAGCCGAACACCCGGTGCTCGAGTACGCGTGGAAAAAATACGAGAAGGACGCGGTGTTCCTCGGCATCGTCTTCGAAGACAACGAGCAGAACACCAAGCGCTTCCTCGCCGAGAACGGCTGGAGCTTTCCCCAGCTCTTCGACCCGAAGTCGACCGTCGCGGTGGACTACGGCGTCTCAGGCGTGCCCGAGACGTACTTCATCACCAAGGAAGGCATCATTCAGGGCAAGGTCGCGGCGCCGTTCAGCCACCCGATGCAGATCGACGCCCGCATGAAGGGGATCCTCCAGTGACCCTCGCCTTGCTGGTGTCGCTGATGCTGGGCCAGGGCTACGCGCCACAACGCCAGGGGCTCGATCCGCTCGAGGCCGAGAAGGAAGCCCGCGTGATGCGGCTGGGCAAGCAGCTGCGGTGCGCGGTGTGTCAGGGCGTGTCGATCGCCGACTCTCCGGCGTCGATGGCGCGGGCGCAGCTCGACAAGGTTCGCGAGCTGGTCTCCGAGAACAAGAGCGACGAGGAGATCTACGCGTACTTCATCGAGCGCTACGGCGAGTGGGTGCTGCTCCAGCCGACGACGGGGGGCCTCAACTCGGTGTTGTGGCTCGGGCCCCTCGCGCTGCTGGGCATTGGACTGATCGTCATCGTGATGCAGTCGAAGAAGAGCGCCGTGATGCTCCCGATGCCGCAGACCGCCGCTGCCGCAGAGGGCGCGAGCCCGGCGCCGACCTCTGATGACGCCCTGCTCGCGCAGGTGCGTGCCGACCAGGAGAAGTGATGGCTGCGCCCGAGACGAATTGGCTGCCTGGCATTCTGGTGACCGCCGCGGGAGTCGCGGGCTCGCTCGCGTATCTGTTCGTCGCCAAGCGCGCCGCGCCGGCGAAGGAGGCGCCACCGGACGATCTCAACGCGCGCTACCAGACCGTGATCGGCGAGCTCAAAGAGCACACCGCCAACAAGCACCTGCTGCCGGCCGCCCAGTGGGAGACCGAGAAGAAGCGCCTCGAGAGCCTCGCGGTGACGCTGCTGAAGGAGCGCGACGCGCACAAACACGAAGCGCTCAAGGCCGAGGCCCGAGCGGAGAAGCGGGCGCTGGCGGCCGAGACCGGGCTGCTCGCGAAGAACCCGACGCTGAAAGGCGCGCTCATCGGTGGCGCCGTGGTGCTGTTCTTCGCGGTGCTGTGGTTCTCGATGAACGAGGCGACCCGGGTGCGCGAAGACGGCATGGGCGTGACCGGCGGGGTCCCGGGTGGAAACTCCGGCCCTGGCCCGACTGGCCCGCAGGAGCCTCAGTCGGACCCGAAGCTCGACGCGGTGCTGGGCGCGGTGCAGAAGGCGCCTGACGACGTCGACGCGCTGGCCGAGGCGGGCCTGTACCTCATCAGCAAGCAGGGCTTCACCGAGTCCCGGCCCTTCATTCAACGCGCGACGATGCTCGACCCCTTCCACACGAAGACCCGCGTCTGCCGCGCCATCATGATGGCCGTCGACGGTGACGTCGCGACGGCGCTGGTCGAGCTCGAGCGGCTCGGTGCGCTGTACCCCGAGGCGTACCCCGGGCACCTCTACGCCGGGATGATCTCGATGGATCAGAACGACCCTGCCCGCGCCGTGAAGAACTTCGAGAGCTACCTCGCCGTCGCGCCCTCGAGCGAGGTGCCGCCGATGATGCGCGGCGCCATCGCCCAGATCCGTCAGCAGATGGCGGCGGGCATGTCGCCGCAGCCGTAGAACCGGGGGCGGCTGTTGCGCTGCCTCACGGCGGCGCGATGGAGCACCCGCCGACCGATCGCGGCGAGCGTCGGCGCAACGCGTCGGCCTTCATTCAGTCGCCCTTCGCACGGCCTTGCTCGGGTCGTCATCGGTGGCGTCGGCGAAGCTGGCGAAGGCTCCGAGGGCTCGTGGCACACGAGCCCAGAGCTCAGCGCGACGCGACGGCCTTCAGTACCGGGCGGGAGCGCTCGAGCAGCGACACGAACTCGCGGCGATCGGCCTCGTCACCTGCCGCGCTGCGGGCGATCTCGAGGACCGCGTCGACGTTCCAGCTGCGCGCGTGCGGGCTCTGACGGAACAGCTCGGCCGCGCCCATCACCGCGGTCGCGAACCGAAGGTCGTTCGGTGCGCCATCGAAGCGCGTCGCCAGCGCGGCGGCGGGGAACGGGAAGGCCTGCTCGGCGGCCTCTGTGCCACGCGGCTTCTTCGCGCGCACCCGCACCGTGCAGAGCTTCGCGCCAGCGCCCGGCTTGAGCTCGACCTCGTACAGCGCCGTCACCGTGTGGCCAGAGCCGATCTCACCCGCGTCGACACGATCGTTCCGGAAGTCGACGTCGGCGATGTCGCGGTTCTCGTAGCCGATGAGGCGGTAGCGCTTCACCTGCGCGGCGTCGAAGTCGACCTGCAGCTTCACGTCCTGGGCGATCACCTCGAGCGTGCCGCCCAGCTCGGTCTGGAACACCCGCTTCGCCTCGAACAACGAGTCGACGTAGTAGTGGTTGCCGTTTCCCTTGTTGGCGAACTGCTCCATCACGTCGTCCTTGTAGTTGCCCATGCCGAAGCCGACGGTGGTGACGGTGATGCCTTCCTTCGTATGGCCGGCGATCAGCTTCCGAATCTCGCCGGGCGTGGCGGCACCGACGTTGGCGTCACCATCAGAGAGGATGATGACGCGCGAGAGCGATGCGCCGTCGAGCACCTTCGTCGCCTGCTGGTAGGCCAGCTCGATGCCCGAGGCCATGGCCGTGGAGCCACCGGCCGTGAGTCCGGCGATCGCCTCGTGAATGAGCGCCTTCTTCTCCATGCCGGTGTGCGGGAGCACGACGCGCACGTTGCCGGCGTAGGTGACGAGCGCCACCGTGTCGCCATCACGCAGGTTGTCGACGAGCAGCCGAAGGGCGCGCTGCGCGAGCGGCAGCTTGTCGGGTGACTGCATCGAGCCCGAGACGTCGACGAGGAACGTGAGGTGCGCGGCCTTGCGCTCCGAGACCGAGAGCCTGCGACCCTGGATTCCCACGCGGAGCAGGTGCTTACCGCTCGAGAACGGAGACGGCGCCGCGTCCATCGTCACGCCGAGCGCGCCACCTTCGGGCTGCGGGTAGCGGTACTTGAAGTAGTTGAGGAACTCTTCGACGCGCACCGACTCGGCCGGAGGCATCAAGCCCTCGACGATCTTCCGCCGGGCAACCGTGTACGAGGCCGTGTCGACGTCAGCGGCGAAGGTCGACAGATGATCCTTCGCGGTGTCGGTCCACTCGTTGACGCCGTAGTCGCCGTACGACTCGCCATCGCCCCCACGATCGGTCGAGATGGCGCCTCCGCCCCCGAACGCGCGCGCCATCGCCACGCCGCCCACCGCGACGCCTGAGCCGCGGAGGCTGAGCACGCCGACCCCGCCCGCCGAGCCGCTGCCCATGCCTCGGGTGCCCAGCCCACCAACGCCGTGGCTCGTCCCGACGCTGATGCCATGCGCCGACCCGAGCACCTCCGACAGCTCAGCGCGCTTGCCCGCCTTCACCTCGGCGAGGCCCGACACCCTCGCGCGATTGAGCTTCTCCACCGGCTTCATCGCGAGATCTGGTTGCGGGGCGGGGTCGGCCTTCTTCACCGCCTCCTGCTTCACGATCTTCTCGACGATCTCGACGTGGGCCTGTGGTGGCTCCACGGGCGGCTCGGTCGGCGTGGAACAGGCGCAACAGACACACACCGCAGCAAAGGCGGACAGTCGCATGGGGAGCTCCATTGGAAGAGAAACACCCGCGGTGAGGCGGGCTCGGAGGCTCCAGACACCGACGCGCGCGACGAGTTCCCTGCATCCGTCGCGCTGCCATCGCGCACGACAAGGCCCGGCGCTCCACGAGGGAGGCCGGGCCGTCGTTCACTGCACCGTCATCACTTCAGGAAGTCGCCGATCTTGTCCGCCTTCGTCTCGCCATCGTCAGGCGCGATCACCAGGCTCTTGTCCTTGCCGACGACGATGACGACGCGGTTGCCGAGCGAGAGCGCGGCCTTCAGCTCGGGCTTGAGCTTCAAGATCGCGAAGTACGCATCCGAGAGGTACTTCACCTTCAGCTGCTTCGGCGTGCCGTTGACGGCCTCGGAGTCGATCCACCCGCCCATGCGGAACAGGAACGTGCGGCCCGACGCGACGCGCACGGGATCCGACGCTTTGGTGCCCACCTCCTGGTCCTTCATCGAGCGCACCTTCTTGGCCACCGCGATGCCCGTGGTGCCATCGGCCGACTCGAGCGCCTTCGACGGCTCGGCGGCAGGCCTCGGGTCCGCGAGCCCGCCCTTGGGCTTCTCTTTCGCTTCGGCCTTGCTGGCGCTGCCGAAGACGTCGTTGAAGTCCTCGTCGCTGCGTGCACGGTCTGCAGGCGGGCTGGAGGCCACCGGCGCGGGCGCGCCCTGCCCCGGGCCGCCTCGACCACCACCACCGATGCCGCGCGCGCTCCAGGGCACGTCACGACGCGCTTCCTCTTCCCGCCACGGGCGCTGCGGAGGCGGAGGCGGGCGCATGTTGTTGGCCACCGGCGCGACGTCTTCCACCACCAGGTACGAGGTGTACGGCGTCACGATGCCGTACTTCTTCCCAAGCATGACGATCTCGTCCTTGAGCTCCGGCTTCTCGCCATGCAGACGAATCTCGTCGAGCAGGTAGCCGACCTTGCGAATGGCCCACAGGCGCGGAACGAAGTCGTACGCCTTGCCCTCTTTCACGGCGTCGGCGCGGTACTCGTAGACGGTCTTCTTGCCGTTCATGGAGCCGCTCAACACCACCGCGGCCTCCTTCGGCGTGCGGTAGCGGCCGGTCACCACGAGCTGCGTGCCCTTGAAGAGGTCGGGCAGCTTCTTCGGGTAGACGTCGTACGCACCGAAGGCGGCGAGATCGAGCGACAGCTCCGCGAGCACCGGGTTGGCGACCTTGTCGAACAGGCCCGAGACGCGCACCTCGAAGTCCTTCCCGTCGCGCGCGAAGTCCGACGTGCCGCGGCCGTCTTCGGCGATGCGATCGAGCAGGCGGGCGTTCAAGTCTTCGCCGACGCCGAAGGTGAAGACGCGGCTGCCCTTGTTCCCACCACGCGCACGGCTGGCGATGTCGGGCTCTTCAGTGACGCCGACCGTCGGGTGGCCGTCGGTGACGAACAACACGATGTGCTGCATGGCGCCACGACCCTCGGCGTCTTTCAGCGCGCGCTGCAGGCCTTCGTCGATGGCAGTGCCGCCGATGGCCTCGAACGACGCGACGAACTCGAGCGCCTTCTTCACGTTCGCTTCGCTGGCGGGCTGCGGCTTCTCGAAGAGCGCCTCGACGTCGGTCGAGAAACGCACCACGTTGAACTCGTCCTTCGCGTTGAGGCGCTGCACGCCGTACTTCATCGAGTCACGCGCCAGCTTGATGCGCTCGCCCATCATCGAGCCCGAGGTGTCCATCACGAAGGTGATGCGCTTGGGCATCACCTCGTCGGCCTTCAGCTCGGTCTTCGGCGACAGCAACGCCATGAAGAAGCCGGGCTCTTCCGAGTTCGGCCGGTACGGCAGGAAGCTGAAGCCGATGGCCTTGTCGGACACCGTGTAGAAGAGATCGAGATCCTTCGAGATGTCGGTGCCGGGGCCCAGCTCGAGGCCGGCCGTCGCGTCGGAGTCGTTCTTCTTGTTCACGCCCATCTTGTGGGTCGGCGAGTAGACGCTGCGAATCGGCGTCTTCGAGGTGATGTGCGCCGAGAACACGAAGTCCTGCCGCACGGTGAGCGCCGGAGCCCCACGCGAGCCGGCGCCGAGCGGGTAGTGGTAGCGGTAGATGCCCGACTGGAACTCGAGCACCTGGCTGAAGGTCAGCTCGATCTTCTGCTCACCGTTGGCCGGCACCGGAAACACCCGCGCGCGGAAGGCGTCGGTGTCGATGTACTCGAGCAGGCCCGGGTCCTGGAGGCGCCGCACGATGCCCTCATAGATGTCGGTGGCCTTCTGCTTCTCGAGCACCTCTCCTTTGGTCTTCTTTCCGTTGATCCACAGGTAGAAGTCCTGCAGCGCGGCGCCCTTGGGGAGCGGGAAGACGAAGTGCGCCTCGAGCTGCCGCGGCGCCGAGTTCACGAAGACCTGCTCGACCTTCGTCACCGCGGTGCCGTCGACGATCTCGGTCGCCACGCGCTGGTACTTGATGCCCAACGGGCCCATCGATTGGTCGGTGGGAATCAACATGCCCTGCGCCAGCGACGTCGACGCGGCGAACACAGCGGCCAGCAGCAAAAGTCGGTTCATGACCCCTCCGAACGTGTGGGGCCCATTGTGGATCTGAGGATCGCCGGAAGTCTCTGGAATTCCTCGTTTCTTTCTCGCGGGGTCGAGCGCCTTACGGAGCGGCGAACGCGGCCGCGAGGAAGGCACGCCAGGCCGTGTCGTAGGCGCGGTTGGCGCGGCCTCGGCCTTCCGCTGTTCCACCGAAGATGAGGTTGCCACCGAGCGCGGGGTTGAACGCCGAGTAGCCCTCACGGGTCGACCATCCCGGAGCACCGACGGCATGCCCTGCTGCGGGGAGACAGAGCTGACGATCGGCCGGGTGCGACGCCTGATGCTGCGCTGAGGTGAGGCGGTTCCACGCATCAGCGACGTACCGACAGGAAGGCCAGACCCCATCGTCAGCCGCACCGACCAGGAGCACGTGCGCGCGCGCGCGTTCGAGCTCGATCGTCGCTGCCGCTCGCTGCGCTGGCGTCGCGCTCGCGAGATCGGCATCGAAGATGGGCGTGAGGCGATAGCCCACCAGCCCGCCACCGAGGTTCTCCTCGATGGGCTGGGTCATCGTGGGCGCGTTGGGGATCGTCGGGAGCTCGACGCCTGCGAAGGTCCACGCGCTGTCAGTGCCCGCGCCCGTGTCGCCCCAGCGGTAGAGGCTCGGCACGACGCCGACGACAGCCTTGAGCCGCGCGTCACGGGAGGCGAGCTCCAGGGCCAGCTCGCCTCCGCGAGATCCTCCGACGACGGCGAGCCTGGTCGTGTCGACGTCAGGCTGCGACGCAAGCCAATCGATGGCAGCCACCAGCCCTTCGAGCGGAACCTGCGAGATGACGCCGTTGCGGCAGTAGTCGACCGCGAGCGCGTGGTAGCCAGCGGTCGTCAGGTATGCGGCGACGAAGCTGGTCGACGCGAGGCGACACTCCGAGCCTCCGAGCACCAGCACCGCTGGCCTGCGTTCACCGCCTTGCCATCTGTAGAAGACGCCGGGGAGCGTGCCGATGGTGACGCGCTCCTGCCGCGTGCCGGTCCCCATGCCCGGGCGCGCGAGCCTGGCGAACGTCTGCCCGCCGTCCATCACGTCGACCTCGGCGCCGAGGTCGAAGGTCGTCCCGAAGTCGAACGACGACGGCGCCAACGTCCAGACCAGCCCGTCAGGGTCGGGCCCGCTGTACGCGCCCCAGAGCGGAGCATCGGTCGAGGTGTCGACGACGCCATCAACCGAGGCGCGAAAGACGGCCTGCGACTCCAGCCGCTGCACCCGTGAAGTCACCGCGACGGTCGCGCCTGGTGGAGCGCCGGTGACGCGGAGAAAGAACGGCAGGCTGTACACGAGCGAGTCGACCGGCACCGCACCGCCATCGACGTGTTGGAAGAACGTGGCCGTCAGCGGGCCAGCGTTGGCGACAACGCTTGCGTCGGGCACGCCTGCGTCGGGCACGCCTGCGTCGTCAGGCATCGGAGGTGGCGCCACGACGCTCGGGCTCCCACACGCCAGAGAGAGACCTGCGGCGACCAGCATCGCCAGTTTGTGATCGGTCTGGAGGGACATGGGCGGACCCAGTGCAACTGCCCCGCCAACCTTCGATTCGGTGCAAGCCACCGTGGTCCCGCGACGGATCGACGATGCCTCGCGTGGTAAGGAGCGCCCGATGCGTCGGCTCCTGCCCCTTCTGTTCCTCGTTGCACCGGCCTGCGACTGCGGCCCCTCCTCATCACGCACGACGGCCCAGCTCGAGGTCGACCCGCTGACCCTGGATTTCGGTCAGCGGTGGTGGGCACGTCGCGCGAGTTCCCCCTGCGGCTGATCAACACAGGTCGATCGACGGTCGTCGTGAGCAGCATCACGATCGGCGGCTCGGACGCCAGCGCCTTTCGCACCTCGGGCTTTCCTCCGTTGAGCATCGCGACAGGGGGCTCGACCGAGCTTCGCGTTGTGTTCTCGCCGGCGCGCCGAGGCCCGAGCGCGGCTCGACTCGTCATCGACAGCAACGCGGCGAACGCGCCGCAGCTCCTGGTGCCGGTGGTCGGCGAGGGTATGGGCGTCGAGTTCGACGCCGGCTCCGGCCTTGACGCAGGGTCAGGCGACGCAGGCCTCGGGTTCGACGGGGGAGCCGGTGACGCTGGCGCTCTCGACGCAGGAGTCGATGCAGGCCTCGAGTTCGACGCCGGCTCCGGCCTTGACGCAGGGTCAGGCGACGCAGGCCTCGGGTTCGATGGTGGAGCCGGTGACGCTGGTGCTCCCGAGGCCGGAGTCGACGCAGGTCTCGTCGACGCAGGCCTCGATGCAGGGCCGGTCGACGCCGGGGCACCGGTCCCCGACGCAGGTTGTCCAGCCGACATGGCGACAGTGAACGGCGGCGGGTGCGTCGATCGCTACGAGGCATCTCAAGGCGCTGGTGGGCAGGCAGTCTCGGCAGTGGGCGCCATGCCCTGGCTCTCGCTGAACACGATGCAGGCGGCGGCCGCGTGCGTGCTCGCGGGCAAGCGCCTGTGCAGCGAAGCGCAATGGCAGGCCGCGTGTGCAGGCCCGACAGGGCGGCTCTACCCCTACGGCAACACCTACGGCGCGATGACCTGCAACGGGCTCGACCGCGGGCTCAACGCCATCGCCGCGACGGGAATGCTGGGCGGTTGTGTTGGCGGCTACCCTGGCGTCTACGACATGAGCGGCAACGCCTATGAGCGCACGGCGACGTGCAGCGCCGCGGGCTGTCGTATTCGCGGGGGCTCGTTCCGCAGCTCGGCGAGCGCAGGGCTGCTGCGCTGCAACACCGGCTTCGACTTCCCCGAGGGCGGCGGGGATTCGGCCGTTGGCTTCCGCTGCTGCCGCTGACGACAGTTTCGACCTCGCGTGGGGGCAGATCTGCGCCCGGCGCGTGCTATTGAGCGCCCGCCATGAGCGCGACCTCGACCGAGAAATCAGGCAAGGCAGCCGAGAAGAAACACACCGAGGCGACGAGCCCGTACGACGTGCTCGCTCCGGCCGGCGCGTTGGTGATCATCGGCCTGCTCTCTCGGTTCTTCGTGGCCTCCGACTGGGCGCGCGACACCTTCAAGCTCGACAACGACGGCTCGGTGCAGACGGTCGCGTTCGGCGTGGCCATCGCGGCGATGTTCGTCGTCGGCTGGGGCATGAAGCTCGCCGAAGAAGGCCGGCCACTCGCGTTCCAGCGCATGCGCGATCGCACCATGGTGACGCTCGGCATGGCGGGCGTGTTTGCGTACTTCAACTTCGGCCACCTGCACTTCGGCGGCTTCGTGCACGTCTGGGACACGTACCACTACTACGTCGGCGCGAAGTACTTCCCCGAGCTCGGCTACGAGCGCATGTACGACTGCGCCGCGGTGGTCGACGCCGAGAACGGCCGCCTCGCCGAGGTGCAGCGCCGCAACCACACCGACCTGCGCACCAACCTCATCACGCCGACGCGCGAGGTGATCGAGAACGCCGATCAGATCTGCAAGCAGTACTTCACGCCCGAGCGCTGGGCTCAGTACACGCGCGACATCAACTCCATCCGCTCGATGGTGAACGAGAACCGGTGGAAGGAGATCCACGTCGACCACGGCTACAACGCCACGCCGGTGTGGACGCTGGCGGGTCAGTACTTCGCCAACCTGAGGCCCGCGACGACTGACGGGCTCATTCACGTCAACCTGCTCGACCCCATCTACATCTTCCTGACGATGCTGATGGTCTGGTGGGCCTTCGGGGCACGTGGCTTCGCGCTCGCGGGCATCGTGCTGGGCTGCAACTTCCCCAACCGGTACTACTGGACCGGCGGCGCGTTCCTTCGCCACGACTGGCTCTTCTTTCTGGTGGCGAGCGTCTGCCTCTTGAAGAAGGACAAACCATTCCTCGGCGGCATGTCGTTCTCGTACACCGTGCTGTTGCGGCTCTTCCCCGGCCTCGCGGTGATCGGCCCGGCGCTGGCGGCGGTCGAGTACTTCCGCCGCAACAAGAAGCTCGAGCCGGCGTTCCTCAAGTACGTCGCCGGTGGAGCCGTCGGGACGGCCGTGTTGGTCGGCCTCTCGTTCGTCCTGCTGACGGGAACGCCGCCGAACACCCTCACGGTGGACCTGTCTCCATCGGACTCGGGCGCGACGAAGGTGCTCATCTCGCGCGTCGACACGAAGACGAAGGCGCCGACGACCTGGCTCAAGGGCCCTTCCCTCTTCCCGACGAGCAGCCTCCCGGGCCTCGCGGTGAGCCCCGTCGACGGCGCCTCAGGGTTCTATCTGGGCGGCACGGCCAGCGCGGCCGAGAGCCCCACCACCGAGGCGTCGTTCTTCTCGGTGAAGATCGGCGGAGACGAGACGCTCCAGGTCCCCATTGCGGTCGGCGACACCGCCGCAACGGTGGCAGCCCGCGTGAAAGAAGCCTTCGAAGCCAAGGCCGCGCGTGACGCCGACGGCTCGGGCGTCGCGATGTGGAAGCGCTTCGCCGCCAACACCGTGAAGCACGCCAGCACGCCGCTCACCAACCTCATGGGCCTGCGCACCGTGCTGACGTGGAGGCCGTCGACCGTCGGCGCGCAGATGACCGATCGCCTGCTCATCGACGCGTGGAAGCCGTGGAAGGACATGAAGCTCGAGCTGTGGCGGCAGATGAAGCCGGTCTTCGTGGCGCTGGTGCTCGGCGCAATCGCGCTCCTGTACTTCGCGCTCCGTCACTCGGGTCCGAAGCTGTACCTGGGCGCCTGTCTCGGCGTCGGCATGATCGTGCTCGGGGCCGAGCTGACGAACTACTACTACTGCTTCCTGCTCTGCATGGCGGCGCTGTACTCCGAGAAGCGCGAGGTCGGCCTGTTGATGGCCGGGCTGTCGGCGGTGACGCTCTTCATCAACTTCGGGTGGCTGTCGTTCCAGTCACACGATCTCGATCAGCAATACACGGCCATGTCGTTCGCCTCGGCGCTCGCCGTGCCGCTGGTGTGGTGGAGCTTCACCAAGTGGGGCGAACAGGGTGCGCAGGAGCCCGAGGCCGACGCCGGCCTGTGGCACAACCGCTGGGTGCTCGCTGGCCTGGGAGCGATGTCGTTGTTCGTGCTGTCGGTCGCCGTCAACCGCACCTGGGGCGCGCCCATCGGCGATGGCTCCTTCGGCTTCAAGGTGTGGCTCGTGATCGCCGGTGTGTTGTTCGGGGTCTTCAAGCTGGCGACGCGCGACGCGCCGAGTCCTGCGTCAGGACCTGCGGCGACAGAGCGCACCGTCGAGAAGAAGAAGAACAAGAAGCGCTGAGCGGACCTGCAGGACGATCCGTTGCATAGATGGGACGGGCATGAGCCCGGGCGAAGGACTATCTGGGTGTGGCGCGGCATTGACGCGCACTCACCTTCACCGGAGCGACGCTCCGATTCACTGCTTCACCAAAGGACTCACCTCATGAAGAACCTCTTCGCCGCTGCTGTTCTCGCCGTCTCGGGTCTCGCCACCGCCGCCACGTGGGACATCGACACCAACCACGCCAACGCGAACTTCACCGTCAAGCACCTGGGCGTCACCAACGTGAACGGCTCGCTCGGCACCGTCACTGGCAAGTTCAACGTCGACGAGAAGGACATCACCAAGTCGACCCTCGACGTCACCATCGACGTGAAGGCCATCTACACGGGCGTGCAGAAGCGCGACGATCACCTCAAGAGCCCCGAGTTCTTCGACGTGGCGAAGTTCCCCACGGCGACGTTCAAGTCGACCAAGGTCGCCAAGGGTTCGGCCGACAACAAGCTCGCCATCACCGGCGACCTGACGATGCACGGCGTCACCAAGCCGGTCACGTTCGAGGCCGAGCTGTCGAAGGAAGTCGAGCACCCGATGGTGCCGGGCGCGATGGCTCGCGCGGCGACGGCCCAGCTGACCATTGCGCGTGAAGACTTTGGCCTGACGTGGAACGCGCCGATGAAGAACAACGACTTCGTCGTCGGCAAGGACGTGAAGGTCAACCTCGAGATCGAGCTGATGAAGATGGGCCCGGCGCCCAAGGCCGCTCCGGCCAAGAAGTAAGTCCGGCGTTCGAAGCACCCACGAGCCCCGGTGAGCCCTCGCGGTTCGCCGGGGTTTTCGTTTGTGCCGTCACCGAGGGGCGTACTGCAGGCGTCGTTCGGAGCTTCTCGCGTGTCGTTCCGCGGTCAGTTCACGTCGGTCAGCCGCGCGTGTACGAACCGTGAAACCAGAACTTCCGGAGCGGCGTAGTGCGGGCGCCTCTCGCGCCATGACGGCGCGCCACCAGGCAAACCCGGAGATGCCACACGTGAAGACCTCGTCGAAGAACGCCCTCGTTGCCGCCGCCGTCGCCTCGCTGTTCGCTGGTGCCGCGTTCGCCGGCCCGAAGGACATGCCGAAGAAGGACGCGAAGGACGCCGCGCAGGTGAAGTGTTCGGGCGTGAATGAGTGCAAGGCCAGGGGCGCGTGCGGTGGCGCGAGCCACGACTGCGCTGGCCACAACGAGTGCAAGGGCAAGGGCTGGGTCTCACTCGCCGAGAAGGACTGCAAGGCCAAGGGCGGCACCATCGTCGCCGACGCGAAGAAGTAAGACGAATCGACTCACCTTCGCGGGCGGTGGGCCTCGCGCTCGCCGCCCGTCGTCGTTCGTTGAAAGGAGTCGTCGATGTTCCCCTCTCTCGGTCACGGCGTTGGGCTGCGAAACCGGCACTCCTCGGCCTTTCTCGAGGAGCAGCCGCGCGTCGACTTCGTCGAAGCCATCGCCGAGAACTTCATGGGCCTCGGCGGGCGGCCTCGCGCGGTGCTCGAGAAGACCCGCCGCGATCGCCCCGTGGTGCTTCACGGTGTCTCGCTCGGCATCGGCAGCGTCGAGCCGCTCGACCCCGCCTACCTGACGCAGTGGAAGGCGCTGATCGACGAGGTGCAACCGGCGCTGATCTCCGATCACCTCTGCTGGGGCCGCGCGCATGGGCACTACAGCCACGATCTGTGGCCCGTGCCGTACACCGAAGAGTGCCTCGCCCACGTCGTCGAGCGCGTCTCGCGCGTGCAGGACGTGCTGGGCCGCCGAATCCTCCTCGAGAACGTGTCGAGCTACCTCGAGTTCCGGGCCAGCGACCTGACCGAGTGGGACTTCGTCGCCGAGGTCGCGAAGCGCGCCGACTGCGGGCTCCTCCTCGACGTGAACAACGTCTACGTGTCGTCGCGCAACCACGGGTTCGATCCCAAGACGTACCTCGACGCGATTCCCGCCGACCGGGTCGGCCAGTTCCACCTCGCCGGCCACCAGGACCGCGGCCACCTCGTCATCGACACGCACGAGGGCCACGTGAGCGACGCGGTGTGGGAGCTGTACCGGCACGCCGTTCGGCGCTTCGGCGACGTGTCGTGCCTCATCGAGTGGGACGAAGGCGTGCCGGAGCTGCCGGTGCTGCTCGCTGAATCACAGAAGGCGCGGTCGGTCGCAGCCGAGGTGAGCGCGGTGACGCCCACTCGCCGCAACAGTGCTTTGGAGGCCACGCGATGATCCTCGCGGCGCCCCGCAACGGTGCTCCCGAAGTCATCGCCATCAACTGCGCTGCGCGTGGTGCCACACCCCCAAGGCCTTCTCAGGCGACACCGCGCGCTCCTCGCTGGCTGTCCGGGGCACCCGTCTCCCCCGGCGCCGAGGCCACGCGATGAGCCTCGCGGAACAGCAGTCCCAGCTCTGGGAGTGGGTCGTCGGTACGGCGCCCGTGCGAGACACGGCGGTCCTCATCAAGGCTGGAGCCCTGTCGCCCGACGAGCGCGTCAACGTCTACGCCGAGATGTACTGGCTGCGGCTGCGCGACGTGCTGCGCGACGAGTTCGCGCAGGTCCACGCGGTGCTCGGTGACGAGAACTTCGACGTGCTCGCGGCGAAGTACGTGAAGGCGCACCCGTCGACGCACTTCTCGCTCAACTGGCTCGGGCAGCACCTGCCGGCGTTCCTGAAGGCTCACCCGGTCGACGGCGCGCCCTGGCTCTGGGCCCTCGCCGAGCTCGAGTGGGCCCGCAGTCAGTCGTTCATCGCGGCTGACAGCGCCGTCGCGCCCCCCGAAGCCCTGGGCCTCGTGACGCCCGAGACCGCCGACTCGGTTCGCTTCACCCTCACGCCATCAGTCCGCGTGCTGCGCCACGACGTCGACGTGCGCCCGCTCTTCCGCGCCATCGCCGACGGGCAGTCGTGGCGCGACGTGCCCCTGGTGGCCGCCCCGACCGCGCTGGTGGTCTTCCGCCAGGGCTTCACCGTGTTCCACGATGCGGTGAGCGACGCCGAAGCCACGGCGCTCGAGCTCGGGGTGAACGGCGCGATGCTCCCCGAGCTGTGCGAGGCGTTCTCGGAGTTCGGCGACGACGCCGCGCCCCGTGCCTTTCAGGCCATCGCCAGCTGGGTGAACGAGGGCATGGTCGCGCGCGTCGAGGTGTGAACCGGCTGCCGACGATGGGGCGTGCAGCTGGCAACCCTGGCCCGAAATGACGATGGCGGAGCCCCGAAGAGCCCCGCCACCGTGGTGCTTCATCGACTGAACGACCGACTCAGGCCGGCTTGGCCTTCATCGCCGCGCCAGGGCTTCCACCACCACGCGCCGCCTTCGCGGCTTCACGCTCGTCGAGCCAGATGGTGAGCGGGCTGGCGATGTAGATGGACGAGTACGTGCCGACGATGATGCCCCACAGCATCGCCGCCGCGAAGTCGAAGATCTCGCCGACGCCGAAGATGAGCAGACCGACCAGCGAGAGCGACGTCACGCCGCCCGTGAGAATCGTGCGCGAGAGCGTGTCGTTGATGGCGATGTTGATGATCTCGGCCAGCGGCTTGCCCTTGTACTTCACCATCTCTTCGCGAATGCGGTCGTAGATGACGATGGTGTCGTTGATCGAGTACCCGAGAATCGTCAGCAGCACGGCGATCGACGTCAGGTTGAACTCGCGGCGCGTCACCAGGTAGTAGCCCGAGACCATGATCACGTCGTGCACCGACGCCACCAGCGCGCCCGGGCCGAACTTGAGGTCGAAGCGGAACGCGACGTAGATGAGAATCGAGAGCAGCGCGAGCAGCAGCGACGCGACGCCCTTGTTGCGCAGCTGCTCGCCGACCTGCGGGCCGACGTAGTCGGTGCGGCGAACGCCACAGCTCTCGCACTCCTTCGTCTGCTCGAACTTGACGTCGGGAATGCCCTTCCTCAGCGACTCCGTCACCTTGTCCGACATGCCGGCCGAGGTGACCTGGTACTGAAAGCCGCTCTCGACGCTGCTGCCAGCCAGCATCGTGACGCCCTGCACACCCGTGCCGCTGCTCACGACGGCCTGCTTGATGTCCTCGAGCTTCACGTCGGCCTTCGTCCGCAGGGTGATGAGGCCGTTGTCGAGGTCCTTGTTCAGCGCGGTGATCTCGATGCCGGGGATCTTCTTCAGCGCTTCTTCGGCCAGCTTCTCGTTCTCGGCGGTCAGCTGCGTGACGCCGCCCATGCGGAGAATGAAGGTGTTCTCTTCCGCCGAGCCGATGCTCTGCACCTGGGGCTCCTGCAGGCCGCCAGCGATGGCGCCTTCGCGCACCTTCTCGGCCGTGATCGGCCCGTTGAACTTCACCTCGATCAACGTGCCGCCGGCGAAGTCGACGCCCATGTTGAAGCCGAAGCCGGCGATGCCAACGATGACGGCGATGTTGAGCGCGGTCGACAGCAGCAGCGCGATCTTGCGCTTGCCGATGAAGTCGATGTTCGTCTTGCCCTTGATGATGTGCATGGTCGGGAGCCCTTAGATCGACACGGTCTGCGCGTTGCGCCCGTGGACGAGATACGTGGTGAGGACGCGGGTCACGACGATGGACGTGAACAGCGAGGCGATGATGCCGATGATGAGCGTGGTCGCGAAGCCCTGCACCGGGCCCGTGCCCGTCTGCTGCAGAATGAAGCCTGCGATGAGCGTCGTCACGTGCGCGTCGAAGATGGTCCAGAAGGCGCGGTCGTAGCCCTGATCGACGGCCACCCTGGCGCTCTTGCCGTTGGCGAGCTCTTCACGAACCCGCTCGTTGATGAGCACGTTGGCGTCGACCGCGATGCCCAGTGTCAAGACGAAGCCGGCGATGCCGGGCAACGTCAGCGTCGCCTTGAACAGCGCGAGGCCCGCGAGAATGAGGAGCGCGTTCAGCACCAGCGCGACGTCGGCCACCAGGCCCGCCACCTTGTAATAGATGGCCATGAAGATGACGACGAGGAGCAGGCCGACCACCGCAGCGGTGGTGCCCTTCTTGATGAGCTCGTCACCGAGCGAGGCGCCGACCTGCCGGGTCTCACCAATCGACACGGGCGCAGGGAGCGCACCGGACTTCAGCGAGAGCGACAACATCTGCGCTTCCTTCAGGCGCTCGTCGCTGCGGCCCTTGCCCAGCGTGATGCGGCCGTTGGCGCCGATCTTCTCGCGAATCACCGGAGCCGAGATGAGGTTGTCGTCGAGGATGACGCCCATCAGCCGGTTGACGTTCTTGCCGGTGAACTCCTCCGACAGCTTTCCGCCCTGCGCGTTGAACTGGAAGTCGACCACGATGTCGTTGGTCGTCTGGTCCTTGCGCGCGTCGGCGCCCGTCAGGTTCTCACCCGAGAGGCCCGTCGACTGCACCAGGAACGTCGTGTACCGCAGGCAGCTCTTGCCGCTGGGCGCCTCGACGCAGTGGAGGATGACCTGCTTGCCCTCGCCGCCCTTGCCGGCGACGTACGCGAGCAGCTGGTTCTTGTCGGTGCCCGAGAGGAACGGCGGGGTCGGCTCGTTGCCTTCGCTGTCCTGGCGCGAGGTGACCAGCGTGATGCCGGCGTTCGGGTCCGGAGGCGTGTTCGAGTACAGGTCCTTGAAGAGGTCGCCGTGCTCCTCGACGATCTTGAACTCGAGCTGCGCGGTGGTGCCGATGAGCTCCTTCGCGCGCTCCGGGTCCTTCTCGCCGGGCAGGGAGATCTGAATCGAGTCGGTGCCGAGCTTGCGCACGTCGACTTCGGCGACGCCCCACTTGTCGATGCGCTTGCGCACCACGAGCATGGCCTGATCGACCGACTCACTCATCATCGAGTCGACCTGCGCGCTCTCGAGCTTCATCACCAGCACGCCAGCGTTGCGCGAGACCTTCGAGAAGTCCTGGAACGAGGCGATGAGCTCCTTCTCGATGGCGTCCATCGTCGCCGGGTCTTCGGCGGTGAGCGTCACCTCGTAGGTCTCGGTGTTCGTCGTCTCGGTGAGCTTCCCGAGCTTCTTGCTGTCGATGTACGAGATCATCTGCTGCGCGAGGCGCTGAGCGCGCTTGCCGAGCGCCGTCTTGGTGTCGACGCGCAGGACGAGGTGAATGCCTCCCTGAAGGTCGAGGCCGAGCGACAGGCGGTACTTCGCGGGCGCCGCCCATGACGGGAGCGCCTTCTCGAGCTTCGCCACGTCATTGCGGTCGGCGCGATCGAGCACGAACATCGAGTAGTAGGTCGGCGTCAGGAACCAGAGGCTCCCCAGGGCCACGACGATGATCAGCAGGAAACGGGTCCACCAGGTGCGATCCATCACTTCTCCTCTTTCTTGGCGGCTGCCTCATCGACCTTCGGCGCTTCGTCGACCACGGTGACCTTCGCCTGCACGCTGGTCTTGAGGACCCGCACCTTCACGCCGTTCGCGATCTCGAGCGAGACGGTCTTGTCGGTGACTGCAGCGATCTTCCCGAGGATGCCGGACTGCAGCACCACGTCATCGCCCTTCTTCAGCGAGGTGAGCACGCCTTCGTGCTCCTTCTGCTGAGTTCGCTGGGGGCGAATGATCAGGAAGTAGACGATGGCCGCCATGGCCACCAGGTAGAAGGCCATCGGGCCGCCAAGTGCAGAAGACTCAGCGGCGAAGATCAGGGGTATGGCTGCGGGCGTCATGTTGAGAGGCGGGCCTGTATCAGGCGCACATGCCACCAGCAAGATGTGCTAGGGCCCTGCGCCCATGATCCGCTCCTTCCTGGTGGCAAGCCTGTCTGTAGCCCTCGCGGTCGCTGTTTCGGCCTGTGGCCCGCTCGTCACGGCCGGCCAGGCCTGCACCACGCGGCAAGACTGCCCGCCCAGCTACGATTGCTTCCTGACGCAGCCGAACACCACCGTCACCTTCCCTGGCGGGTTCTGCTCCCGCGGCTGCAGCGCCGAGGCCGACACTCGGAATTGCCCTGGCGGCACGGTGTGCACGACCTTCGGTGGCAGCTCGCTGGTCTGCTCCCCCGAGTGCACGGCCGACAGCCAGTGCCGAGAGGGCTACACCTGCGCCGACGTCGCGATGGGCAGCACCGGGGCCGGCAACCAGAGCGGCGCCCGCAAGTCGTGCCGGCCGAAGCCCTGAGCCCGCGTCACTGCTCGGCGTCAGCCACCGTGCCTGACCTCGCGGCGAACGCCTTCATGAAGTCGGCGTAGCGGTCCTGCTCGATCGCTTCGCGCGCCTGCGTCATCAGCGACAGGTAGAACTGCAGGTTGTGGAGCGTGTTCAACCGCATCGCGACCAGCTCTCCCGCGACGAAGAGGTGCCGCAGGTAGGCGCGTGAGAAGTTCTTGCAAGTGTAGCAGGGGCACACCGGGTCCAGCGGCCGCTCGTCCTTCGCGTACCTCGCGTGCTTGATGACGAGCTTGCCCTGGCTGGTGAAGAGGAAGCCGTTGCGCGCGTTGCGGGTCGGCATCACGCAGTCGAACATGTCGATGCCCGAGCCCACGCAGGTGACGAGATCGAGCGGCGTGCCCACGCCCATCAGGTAGCGGGGCTTGTCCTTCGGGAGCAGCGGCGCCGAGAACGCCACGCCTGCGTGCATCTCGACGGGCTTCTCCCCCACCGCGAAGCCGCCCAGCGCGTAGCCGGGAAGATCGATGGCGCAGATCTCTTCGGCGTGCCGCTTGCGCAGGTCTTCGTGCAACCCGCCCTGCACGATGCCGAACAACGAGCTGCGGCGCCGGCTCCAGGCGCTCACGCAGCGCTTGAGCCACCGAGTGGTGCGCGCCAGCGACGGCTCGAGGTACCCGCGCTCGCTCATCGACGGCGGGCACTCGTCGAACGCCATCATGATGTCGGCGCCGAGCGTCTCTTGAATCTCGATGCTGCGCTCTGGCGAGAGCAGGTGCTTGGCGCCATCGAGGTGAGACTGAAACGTCGCGCCCTCTTCGGTGATCTTCCGCTTCTCGGCGAGGCTGTAGACCTGAAAACCGCCGGAGTCGGTCAGCATCGGCCGCTCCCACGAGATGAAGCGGTGCAGGCCGCCGAGCTCGCCGATGAGCTGCTCCCCCGGGCGCAACATGAGGTGGTACGTGTTCCCGAGAATGATCTGCGCCTCGAGCGCGCGCAGATCGTCTGGCGCGACCGCCTTCACGCTGCCGGCCGTGCCCACCGGCATGAAGATCGGCGTCTCGATGGTGCCATGCGGCGTGTGCAAGCGGCCGCGACGCGCGCCCGTGGTGGCGTCGACGTGGAGGAGCTCGAACCGGACGAGCGATGGCTCGACCCGCTGATCGCCACGCAGCTCCGGAGCCAGACTCACGCGCCACCGTCGATGAACATGGAGTCTCCGTAGCTGAAGAAGCGGTACCGCTCACGCACCGCTTCAGCGTACGCCGCCAACGTTCGTTCGCGACCGAGGAACGCGCTCACCAACATCACCAGCGTCGACTTCGGCAGGTGGAAGTTCGTGATGAGGCCGTCGAGCACGCGGAACTGGAAGCCCGGCGTGATGAAAATTGCGGTCTCGCCGCTGCCGGCCTTCAGCGTGCCCTCGGTGGCGAGCGACTCGAGCGTGCGGGTGACGGTGGTGCCGACGGCGATGACGCGCCCACCGGAGCGCTTCGTCTCGGCGATCGCCTCGGCGGTGCTCTCGGGAACGCTGAAGCGCTCGGCGTGCATGGTGTGGTTCGCGACGGCACCTTCACGAACGGGAAGGAAGGTGCCGGGCCCCACGTCGAGCGTCACGTGCGCGCGCCGAACGCCGGCTGCGTCGAGCGCGGCGAAGACCTCTGGCGTGAAGTGGAGGCCGGCTGTCGGGGCAGCGACCGAGCCGACCGTCTTTGCGTAGATGGTCTGGTAGCGCTCGGCGTCGTCGGCCGTCGGCGCGCGGTGAATGTACGGCGGCAGCGGGAGCCGGCCCGCCGTCGCGAGCGCTGCCTCGAGTGACGCCATCGACGAGGTGAAGCGCACGACGAACTCGCCTCCACCCTTCGCCGCCTCGACCTCGGCCGTGAGCCCACCGTCGAACTCCAGCCGCGCACCGGGCCGAATCGGCTTCGAGGCCTGCCCGAGACACGTCCACGCGGTGCCGTTCGCCTCGGCCTTCAACGACGACGCCGATGAGATGTCGGCCGCGGGACGCACGAGGAGCAGTTCGACCTTGCCGCCAGTGTCGGTCTTCTTGCCGAGCAGCCGCGCCGGAATCACCCGTGAGTCGTTGAGCACCAGCAGATCGCCGCCGCGCAGGAGCGAGGGAAGGTCGGTGAACGCGCGGTGATTCCACTCGCCAGTCGCGCGCTGCACGTGGAGCAGCCGGCTCGCGTCGCGGCGCTCCAGCGGCGCCTGGGCGATGAGGGCCTCGGGCAGCTGGAAGTCGAAGTCGTCCGTGTGCATCGCGGGCGTCCGGTTATCGACGCGGCCGACGAAGCACAAGCCGCGTGCTCACGCGTCGACGAACGTCATCAACTGCGCGACGCGTGCTGACGTTCTGGGCTCGACGAACGGCGCACCACCACCGCCTCACTCGTACAGCACCTGCAGCTCCGTGCCCGGGTAGTAGTGCTCGAGGATGGCTCGGTAGTCCTTCCCCGTGTCGGCCAGCAGTCGTGAGCCCCACTGACAGAGGCCCGCGCCATGGCCGAAGCCGTGCCCCTTGAGCACCCAGCCGTCCTTCGCCTCGCTCGTCACCTCGAAGTCGAGCGACTTGAGCCGCATGTAGCCGAGGCGCTCCCGGAAGCTGACCGCGTCGACCGAGCGCGCCCCCACCTGCACCCGACGCACCCGGCCTGTCGGTGAGCGGCCCTGCACCTGAAGCCCCGAGGCCTTTCCGCCCGCGACTGGATGGAGCTCTTTCGGTGCGACCTTCAGCGTCCAGTGGCTCGTCGCCAGCTTCGAGCACGGGCAGGGCACGCTCTTGAGGTACGGCAGATCTCGCCCCAGCGCGTCGAGGCCACTCTCCGTATGCCCGCCGCACGACGCGTGGAAGTACGCCTCGATCGGCTGCAGCTGCCACGTCAGCACCTGCCCGCGCGTCTGATCGATCGCCTCGCGCGTGCGGGGGTCGTCTGCCTCGAGGCCCTTGTACACCTGGCTGATCACCGAGCTGCCGAGGTGAAACGGCTGACCGTATTGCTCCAGCTTCTTGTTGAGCGCGTACGTGCGCGCCGCCACCGCCTGCGCCTTGAGCGCCTCGATGGGGAACGTCTTGGGCATCTCACTGCCGAGCACGCCCTGCAGGTACGACTCGAGCGGCAACACGTTCACCACCACGAGCTGGGCCTTGCCCCTCATCACCACCACGTCGCCCTGCACGTTCACGCCGTTGACGCGCATCGGGCCGTCATTCGCAGAGCGACAGCGAATCGCCTCGACCGGCAACGCCGCGTCGTCGAGCCAGAGCGCCTGCCCCTTCTTTCGAAGCACCAGCGCGTCTTGTTGGAGCGCGACGAACTCGGCGTCGTCGACGTCGTCTCCACACGAGAGCGCCTTCCCCGAGAGCGACACCTCACCAACCTCGGGGCCCACCGCGATGCGCATGGTCTCTGCGGCGTGAGCCGTCACACAGACACCGACCATCAACGCTGCCACACGCATGTTGCACATGGTACGGCCGCTCGCGCTCACCTCAAGTTCCTGGCAAACCATGACGGTCCCCGACGCCGACCCGCTCTATCTCGCCCTGACCCGGATACACCCGCGCGCGCTCCAGGTGCTCGTCGCGCGCTTCGTGGCGAAGACCGAGACCGGTGACGGGCGCTCACAGGCCGCCTTCGCCGCCTTCTACGGAGTGCCCGAGGCGTCCGCGAAGGTGCTGCTGTGGCGCGCCGTCGGTGAGTTCGACGCGGCGCTCGCCGGCCGCCCCGCGCCAACCCCTCTGCCCTTCGAGGAGGAGCAACGCCGGGCCGACGCGCTGTGCGCTGCCCTCGAGGCCCCACTCCCGCCGCAGTCGCAGGAACTCGGGAAGACCGTCGAGGCCCTCACCTCGCTCCACGCCAACGCGTCGGCGATTCGGGAGCGCCTGGCTCGCGCCGAACAGGCCGAGCTGTCGTCGCCCGAGTACGCCCGGGAGACCTGGCTGCGGCGCATCGCGATCGTCGTCGTCCTCGCCGTCTCTGCATGGTTCTACTGGCAGGCCGACCTGGCTCGGTGGTGGCGCTCGTCGACGGCCGTCGAAGCGCGTGACGCGGGCCGGTGAAGATCTTGTCGTTGCTGCGCGAGGCGCTTACACATCGACGCATGAACCGACTCGTGCTCCTCGCTGTGATCTTTGCCGTCGCGATGCTGACCGGCTGCCCGAAGCAGACCACCACCACCGTCGCGGGCACCGAGGACGAGATGATGGACCAGCTCAGCGCCCAGCTCGAGGAGCTCCGCACGCGCAGCGATCTCACCTGCAAGGACTTCTGCTCCGTCAAGGACAAGGCCTGCGGGTTGTCGAAGCAGACCTGCGACATCGCCACGAAGTCGCCCGACCGGAACGACTTTCAGAAGAAGTGCGTCACCTCGCAGGAGGACTGCGCGAAGTTCGGCGAGTCGTGCTCCAGCTGCCCGAAGTAACCTCCGCCCAGCGGTGGTAGCCTCGTTTCGTTCTGCCGGAGGTGCTTGATGGGTGCCCTGACTTCGCTGGCCGTCGCCGTCTGCCTCGGGCTCGCGCCTGACGAGTTCGATGCCGAACGCGCCGCCACCATCGAGCGCGAACAGGCCAAGCAGACCGCCGCCGTCGAAGCGAAGTACGGCAACAGGAAATCGACCGAGCTCAGCCGCGAAGAGCGCTCCCAGATGATTCGGGACCAGCAGACGGCCGAGAAGCAGGTCCTCGAGAAGTACGGCGTCACCGCCAAGGAATGGGGTCGCGCCCAGATGAACAGGACCCGCGAGCAGGCCGCCCAGGTGAAGCAGGCGACTCAGACGCTCGAGGCGAAAGAGAAGGCCGCCGAGAAGGCCAACGCCGAGAAGGCGAGCGGGCCGAAAGAGATCGTCATTCAGAGGGGCATCTCGGAAGAGAACCCCGTGGTGCTGGAGGAAACCGAGGGCGCCACGCCGGTCGTCGAGAAGGGCCTGCCCGCCGAGTACGAGAAGGACCAGAGCGCCGCCACGGAGTCCGACTCGGTCGAGAAGGCCGCTGGGGCACCGGCTCCGAAGGCCGGCGCTCGCGTCGGGAAGAAGTAGCGGCGCAGCCGGGCTGACGGTCGCCGGGGGGAACGCTGGTCACATCCGTCGAAACCGCCGCAGGCGTTCGGGTCGGTCGACGAACACCTCGGTCGAGTCCGCAAACCTCCTCGGCATGCGCTCGCTCACGCGAGAAGTCTGGAGCGTTCTGGAGCGACGGCGATCTGCGCGCTTGATCCGCTGGAGGCTGACTGTTCACCGGAATGCCGCAGACCCTGGCGAGCTTCAGCACCTCACGCAGACGTTCGCGTTCACGATGACTTCGGTGTGCAACCGCGGCGGTGCGCGAGTGCCGCATCATGGAGCACTCGACCGCTGTGTTCCGTTTGACGGGCGAACGCGAACGACGTCCCAGCAGACCTCACGGACAGCTGAGAAGCGTCACGAGGGCCTGTCTGCACCGAAGCCGTGATGCTGCATCGATCGGCGCGTTCAGCGGCCGGGCCGCGCGCGCCAGACCTCGTCATAGGGACACGTGCAGTCGGTCTCTTCCGGCTCGGGGTACGCATACGACTCGCCGCGATAGTTGCGGAAGATCGTCTCGGTCGGCCGGCGCTCGACGACGTAGTCGGGCTGCACCGTCACCTTCCCTCCCCCGCCAGGCAGATCGACCGCCAGGTGCGGCACCGCGAGCCCGCTCGTCCACCCGCGCATCTGCTCGATGATGTGCACGCCGGCGGCGATGGGCGTTCGCAGGTGCTCCAACCCTTCGGCGACGTCCATCTGATGCAGGTAGTACGGCCGCACCCGCATCTTCAGGCACTCGTGGTTGAGCTCGGTGATGATGCGCGCGTCGGAGTTGAGCCGCCGCATCAGCACGGCCTGGTTCTCGACCGGCACGCCGTTGTCGACGAGCAGCTCACACGCGCGCCGGGCCTCGGGGGTGATCTCCTTCGGGTGGTTGAAGTGCGTCACCACGAAGAGCGGAGCGTGTCTGCGCAAGAGCTTCGCGAGCGACTCGGTCACCCGCATCGGCAGGCAGACGGGAATTCGCGTGCCGATGCGAATCATCTCGACGTGCGGAATCGCGCGGAGCGGCGTGAGGATCTGCTCGAGGCGCTCGTCCGAGAGCAGCAGCGGGTCGCCACCCGACAGCAGCACGTCGCGCACCTGCGGGTGCGTTCGGACGTACTCGATGCCCTTCTCGAGCTCGGCCTTGTTGAGCTCCGCTTCGCCGCCCTTGGTGATCCGTCGCCTCGTGCAATGCCGGCAGTAGACCGAGCACGTGTCGAGCGCGAGGAAGAGCACCCGGTCGGGGTACTTGTGCACGATCGCCTCGACGGGGCGCTTCGGGTCCTCACCCAGCGGGTCCTTCAGCTCACCTTTGCGAATGCGCGCCTCGTCCTTCACGGGCACCGCCTGCATGCGCACGGGGCACAGCGGATGGTCCGGGTCGACGAGCGAGAGGTAGTACGGCGAGATGCCGAGGCGGAAGATCGTCGCCGTCTCTTCGAGGCCCGCGCGCTCCGCCAGCGTCAGCGACATCAACTGCGCGAGCCGGCCGCCATCACGAACCGCGTTGCGCATCTGCCAACGCCAGTCGTTCCATTGATCGTCGGTCGCGTCCGGAAACAGCACCGCGCGCCGTGAAAGGAGCGTCGGGCCCGCAGGTGCCGAGGAAGTGACCGACTGCTCGTCGAAGCTCACGAGCCCGCGCTTAGCCCAACCGGGACGGCCTCAGCAAAGAGACGAAGGCCTCGAGCCTCCCTGGTCGGCGACGCTGTGGCCCGGCTGCCGATGGCCTCAGGCGTGAATCGAGTGCGCCAACTGGGCGGCGTTCGCGTGATCACGCCACCACTGCTGACCGCTCTCGGGCACCGTGTAGAGCGGGTCGAAGAACTCGTAGCGCCGGTTCAGCGCCTCGGGATCCTGCAGCTCGATGCCGTTGCGGTAGTTCTTCGTCCAGTACGAGATGCCCTTCTCGCGGTCGTACTCCGCGACCTGGTGCACCCAGCGCTTGCCGACGTACGGCACGTCACACACGATTCGCGGCGTCGCGAAGCCGGGCATGTACCCCATGATGTCGTGCTGGAGCTTCTGCGCCTCCCAGACCGCCACTCGCCAGTGCTCCGAGTTGGGGATCATGTCGCACATGTAGAAGTAGTACGGGAGGATCCGGGCGTGATCGAGCAGCATGAAGGACAGCTCGAGCAGGTCCTTCGAGGTCGCGTTCACGCCCCGCAGCAGCACGCCCTGGTTGCGAACGTCGCGGAAGCCGACCTCGAGCAGGCGCTTGGCGGCCTTGCCCAGCAGCGGCGTCACCTGGTTCGCGTTGTTGACGTGCGTGTGGAGCGCGAGATCGACGTTGCGCTCGAACGCCTTCTTCGCGAGCCGCTCCATGGCGGCCATCACGCTGTCCTGCAGGTAGTGCTGGGGAATTCCCATCAACCCCTTCGACGCGAGCCGAATGTCGCGCACGTTGGGAATGTCGAGCAGCTGCATGACGAAGCTCTCGAGCTGCGCGATGGGCACGTTGGCGACGTCACCACCTGACACGACGACGTCACGCACCGTCGGCGTCTTGCGCAGGTACTCGAGCATCTGCGTCCACCGCTCGGGCTGCGTCACCTTGAACTTCAGCTTCTCGACCTGCGCCACGTCGTTGCCGACGAGATCCATGCGCGTGCAGTGGCCGCAGTACTGGGGGCAGGTCGAGAGCAGCTCGGCGAGCACCTTCGTGGGGTACCGGTGCGTCAGGCCCTCGACCTTCCACATCTCTGCTTCGTGCAGCGAGTCGCGCGAGGCCTTCGGGTGGTTCGAGTACGTCGGGTGCCGATCGTCGTAGGCCGGGAGCATGTAGCGACGCAGCGGGTCTCCCCACAGGTCGTCCATGTTCATGGTGTTCACCATGTGCGGCGTGAGCAGGATCGACATCGTCGCCTTCTCGCGCTGGTCGCGATCGATCGACGCGGCGAGCGACTCGGGGAGCAGGTCACCCAGGGCAGCCTTGAGCTCCTTGAGGTTCTTGATCGTGTTGCGGCGCTGCCAGAGCGCCGTCTCCCAGTCCTGCTTCGAGACGCCGCGGTAGCCCGGAATCCGGGTCCAATCAGGCTCCACGAACTGGCGCTCGAGCGGGTACTTGAAGGGCTGCGCGGTCGGCGGCGCCGACGGCGTGGACGCGGTGGTGGGCACGGTCTGCATGGCGCGGCTATGCCACGGAGCTTTGCTTACGGGAAGGCAGCCGCGGAGCGATGCGTCAGCCCGGCTACTGCGGGATGTCGCCGCGGATGACCGGGTTCGCACCTTCGACGACCGTCACTTCGACCGGCGCCGACATCTTCCCGTTCAACTTGAACTGGAACTTGTGCTTGCCGACCGAAACCAGGAGCGGGTCAGCCGGCAAGATGGGCGTCTTCCGGCCCGTCGGCTTCCCATCCATGATGACCTCAGCTCCGGTGGGGTTCGAGGCGATCTTCAGTTGCCCCTTCGCGAGGTTCTTCGCAGGCGGAGGATCGTTCTTCGGCTCCGTCTTCGGCTGAGGCGGCGGAGGGTCTTTCTTCACGACCGCAGGCGGAGGGTCCTTCCTGGTCACGACGGGCGGAGGGTCCTTCTTCTCGACCGTCGCCTCTGGCTTCATCGAAACCGTCACCGTGACGCTGGATTCGGCTCCCGGGTTCTCGACGGTGAAGGTCTCGGTGATGAACCCCTTCTTCTTCGCGAGGCCGCGATACGTCTTGCCTGGAACCAGCTCGGCGACCTTCACGTCTGGTGTAGTGCCTCGAACCTTGCCGTCGAGGCTGATCTCGACCCCGGCCTCTTCGGCGCTGATCGTCGCCGCCCACGGCTTCGGAGCCTCGACTTTCGGATCAGCCGTTTTCGGATCGGCCTTCGGGTCCGCCGTCTTCGAGTCGGGTGCCTTTGGCTCGGCCGTCTTGGGATCAGCCTTCGGGTCAGCCGTCGCGACGCCCTTGGGATCGAGCTTGGGATCTGGAGCCGTCGGGTCGGTCCCCTTCGGCTCGGGAGTGGCCGCCGGGTCCGTTGGGCGCTCATCGGCCACCAACAGCACCTCGAATTGGTTGATCTTTCCTGCGGCGACGTCGACCGAGAACTGCTGGCGACCGTAGCCTGCCTTCGCCGGCTTCAGCGTGACGGTGTGCTTGCCCGGGTCGAGCTCGATGGCTTGCGAGCCGTCATACGTCTTGCCGCTGATGGTGGCCGTGAACGGCACCTTCGGCTTCACGAGAATGAGCAACCGGGCCTTGTTGCCAGCAGTGAGCTTGTACGCGGCAGCGCCGACGACCAGCACCGCGATGACAGCCAGCGCGCCAATCGCGATCATCACCCCAGGCTTCTTCCCGCCGCTCGGCTGCTTCGCGCGGTTGGCAGGCTGACGCCGGGTCTGAGGCCGGGGCGCGGGGGTTGCCCGCTTGACTGCAGGGCGTTGGGCCGTGTGTTCGGCAGGCTTGAAGGAGGGCTCGTCATCAACCGGCTCTTCGTCCGCGGGTTCCGGCTCGGGTTCGACGTCGTCGTCGGTCGACTCGAAGGCGCGGGTGCTCGCGGGCAGCATCGTCTCGTTGGCGCTCAGCGGCGAGGGGCCCACGGTCGTGGCGCCATTCACTGGAGCGTCGCCGATGACGACCTTGGGCCTGCTCGGCCGCGACGGCGCCATCGTGGCGTTGAGCTCCTCGGGCGGAATCTCGTTGCCGTCTTCGTCGACGTCGAGCGCTGGCCTGAAGCCCGTCATCTCGATGGGCTTGAGATCGTTGCCGGTGTCGTCATCACGAACCGGCCCCTTCGGCGGCATCGTCACGTTCGCCGTGTTGCCAGAGAGGGCGCTCAGGGTGGACGAGCCGAGGTTGTCGTGAGTCGTCGAGGTGCCAGCACCCGGAGGTGGGCGCACGCTGGAGGGGCGGAGCTGCTGCCTTCCACTGGCTGGGCCATTGTCCTGTGGCTTGTTGAACGGAGACGGCAAGCCGATGGCCGTCTTGAGGTCGACTTCGGCGCTCGCGGGCCTCGCGGCAGCCATCGCAGCGGCCGCGGAGCCGCTGGGCATGATGATCGTGCGATCTGCCGAGCCGTCCATCTCGGCCAGCTCGTCCGCTGTCGGCGGAGGAATGTTCACAGAGGTGTTTTGCGGCCCCATCGCGACCGCGCCTGCGCCGCCGCCGACGTTGACCAACTGCGAGCTCCGGCTGCGCGCCGGTGGTGCGGGGGCTGGTGGGGGTGCGGCGGCGGCCGCAGCCTTCTTCTTGGGACCCGCCGTGATGCCGGAGTTCTCGAGGTCCTCAGGCTTCGAAACCGACGCGTACCGCTCCATCTTCTCCGCTTCGCGATACAGGTCCTCCGCGAAGGCCTCTTTCATGTACGCCGACAGGTGTTTGCCCGAATAGATGGCATCACCGGCCAGCAGGAAGCGCATCAGGTCTTCCTGCAGATCGCTCGACCACTGGTAGCGGTCCTCGACCTCACGTGCGAGTGACTTGAGGACGACCTTCTCGAGCCCGGCAGGAATGTTTGGGTTGAACTGCCGCGGGAGCGGCACCTCGGCGTTGCGAACCTTCTCGAGGGTCGAAAAGTCAGACTCGCCCACGAAGAGCTTCTCGCCGGTGAGCATCTCGTACAGCGTGACGCCGACCGCGAAGATGTCGCTGCGACGATCGATGGGCTGCCCGCGAACCTGCTCCGGGCTCATGTACCCGAACTTGCCCTTGAGAATGCCTGCCTGGGTCTTCTGGCTCCGGTTCGCCGCCTTGGCGATGCCAAAGTCGATGATCTTCACCTCGCCCTCGTACGAGAGCAGGATGTTCTGAGGCGAGACGTCGCGATGAATGATGTGCAGCTCTTGGCCGCGCGCGTCCTTCTTGCGGTGCGCGTAGTCGAGCCCTTCGCACATCTTCGAGGCCACGAAGACGGCCATGGCCGTCGGCATGATCTCACGCCTGCGGCGGAATCGCTCGAGCAGCGCCCTCAGGTCCTTGCCTGAGACGTACTCCATCGCGATGTAATAGGCCTCGTCGTGCTTCCCGAGCTCGTGAATGTGGACGACGTTGGCGTGGTTCAGCTGAACGCTGATCCGGGCTTCGTCGATGAACATCGTAATGAACTCTTCATCCTCCGCCATCGTCGGGAGGATCTTCTTGATGGCGAGAATGCGCTCGAAGCCCTCGACGCCGAACGCCTTGGCCGTGAACACCTCGGCCATGCCGCCCACGTTGAGCCGTTCGAGGAGCAGGTACTTGCCGAAGAGGGTGGGCTTCTTCATCCGACTGGTGTGACGCGGGAGAACTGGGGAAAGGGTGCAGAATGTCTGCGCCGAGAGGCTCGACGATAGTCCCAGCAGCCAGGGCCGTCAATCATCGAACCGGCCGCATCGTGCGACAACCCGTCGAAACCGCTCAGAAACCCGGATTCGAGGGCAAAAAAAAGCCCCCACACCGATTTCTCAGTGTGGGGGCAAAAAAAGATCCGGCAGCGACCTACTCTCCCGCGCGGTTTCCCGCGGAGTACCATCGGCTCTGGAGGGCTTAACTTCCGTGTTCGAGATGGGAACGGGTGTGACCCCTCCGATATAGC
>JALHMW010000021.1 GCA_022843845.1 Archangium sp. | reverse complement strand
GAGGAACTGCTGGCGGTGACGCGGCTGGTGGCGCTGCGGCTGGTGGCGCTGCGGCTGGTGGCGCTGCGGCTGGTGGCGCTGCGGCTGGAGGCTTGGCGGCGGGTGGCTCCGCGGCTGGCGGCTCGGCGGCTGGCGGTTCGGCGGCTGGCGGTTCGGCAGCTGGCGGTTCGGCAGCTGGCGGTTCGGCAGCTGGCGGCTCGGCGGCTGGTGGCTCGGCGGCTGGCGGCTCGGCGGCTGGCGGTTCAGCAGCTGGTGGTTCGGCGGCTGGTGGTTCGGCGGCTGGTGGTTCCGCGACCTGCGTGAACCTCTGCTCAGGCTCGGTGAGCATCTGTGACTCGGCGGGCGTTCGCACCTGCCAGATCGATCGCTCTGGCTGCAGCGTCTTCGGAGCGCCTCAGGCGTGCCCCAGCACGCAGAGCTGCAGCGGCGGCTCCTGTCAGTCGACGTGCACCAACCAGTGCTCGCTCAACGCCACTCAGTGCGCGTCCTCGGGTGCGCCCGTTCGTTGCCAGACGCTCTCCAATGGCTGCACCGACTGGGTGCTCCAGACGACGTGTTCGCCTGGCCAGGTCTGCAGCGGCGGCTCGTGTGTGTCCTCCACCACCTGCACCAACCAGTGCACGCTCGGAATGACCCGCTGCACGTCGGGAGGTCAGCAGCAGACCTGCGTGACGCTGGCGTCGGGCTGCACCGACTGGTCACTCCCGGTCGCCTGCAACGGCGGGCAGACATGCGCGTCGCCCCGCACCACCTGCGCCGTTCCCCAGTGCACTGCCGGTCAGCGGCGCTGCACGACGGCCGGAGCGCCCGGCGTCGAGACGTGTGACGCTCAGGGCACCTGGTACGTCACCTCGCAGTGTCCGCAGGCGTGCGCCGCCGGAGCGTGCACCGCCGCAGCCGCCTGCAGCGCCGGCACCGTGCGTTGCAACGGGACCAACATCGAGATCTGCAACGCGTCGGGAACGGCGTGGCTCTACAACCAGACCTGCGCGGTCGCCTGCACTGCCGGCGTCTGCACGGGCCCCTGCACGCCGAACCAGAAGCGCTGCAACGGCAACGTGCCCGAGACGTGCAACGCGGGCGGCTCGGCCTGGGTCGCGGCGCAGTCGTGCATGAACGAGTGCTACAACGGCGAGTGCACGCAGAACGACCTCGTCATCGATGGCACGACGCAGACCCTCGAAGGCGATCTGAAGTTCTCGAACAGCGTCACCATCCGGAACCAGGGACAGTTGCGCGTTGGGCCGTCGGGCGTTCTGAGGCTGCGCGCGCGCTCCATCACCATCGAGAGCAACACCACCATCAACGCGAACGATCTGGGGACCGAGACGCGCGGTGAAGGTGGCACGCGCACGGGCACATGCTCGTACTGTAGCGGGAATCGCAGCGCGAACTTCAACGTTGGCTCGAGCTACGGGACGCGTGGCGCGAACGGCACGGCCTTCGCTTCGTACTTCTGCTGCTCGGGCTGCTCGAATGGCTGCACCGTGTCGGGCTCGGCTCCGGACCCCTACGACGCAGAGGACGACCTCACCATCAGCATGGGTAGCCGGTACAACGGCGCCACGCGTGGTGGTGGCCTCGTGCAGCTCATCGCCGACACCGTCACCGTCAACGGGCAGATCACTGCCAACTCCACCTCGGCCGGCGCTTCGGGTGGTGGCGTGCTCATCGCCGCGAATCAGATCAGCGGCACCGGCGTCATCCAGACTTCGGGCGCGGCAACCTCTCCCACGGGCGGCAACGGGCGGGTGAAGCTGCTGCGGGGCACCACCAACAACTTCTTCAGCGGCAACATCACCGGCAACAACCGCGCGTCGCCGATGCCGCCGCTCGACCTCGTGTCGGGCAGCCACCCGGATCAGTCGAAGTGGTACAACGACGGCCTCGGCGACTGGTTCGCCGCCTGGAGCCGCCCCTTCCAGAGCCTCACCGGCTACTACTGGAGGCTCTCCACCTCGGCATCGACGCTTCCATCGGCCGCCGCGGGCAACGGCACGCTCATCATGGCTGAGTCGATTCAGGTGCCGGCCGCCCAGCTGGTGCAGGGCCGAAACTTCATCCACATCGTCTCGGTGGACTCGGCGTTCAACGTCGGCACGGTGAAGGCGACGGCGACGGTGCAGGTGAACACGCAGCCGCCCACCATCACGTCCACCAGCCACCCCATGCAGCGCACCTGGGGCGGCACGCCCGGCCTGTTCTTCTCGTGGACGAACCCGCAGGCCGACTCGAACTTCAACGGCTACTACTTCACGCTCGATCGCTACGCCGACACGATTCCCGCCGCGACGCCGACCAACTTCACGTCGAACAAGCAGGTGCTGCTGGCCAACACGCCCGACGGCATCTGGGGTTTCCACGTGGTGAACCGCGACACGCGCGGCGCCATCACGAAGGCCGCGGCCCACTACATCGTCTACGTCGGCGCGAACCCCGGCGTGGGCAACGTCTCGGGCAGCGCGTACGACGGCAGCATGGGCAACGCGGCGCTCTCGGGCGTCACGCTCACCATCAACCGCGGCTTCTTCAGCCAGACGACCGCTTCGAACGGGACCTACACCTTCAGCAACCTGCTGCCCGCGGGCACGTGGGAGCTGACCGCCTCGAAGACCGGCTACGTGTCTCAGACCGTGACGGTGACGGTCGCCGCGGCGGGCTCGGTGAACCAGAACTTCACGCTCCTTCGGGCGCCGTGAGGTGGTGGTAGGCGGCTCCCGCACACCGGGAGCCGCTGCCAGCGCAGTGGCGGTGAAGACCGTCGAACCCGGCGCTTCGCCGTGTCGGACGCGGTTGCACCTGCAGACGTCCTCGCTGCGTTCGTCGAGCTCGGGTGTCGCTGGACACGGACGGTGCTGCCCGACCTTCACCTGCAGAGGAGACCCGACTGCGGAGACCCGAGGTGCAGCGGGCTCGCGACGCCTGGCAGTCGGCGCCGGTTTTAAGGTCGACGAGCGCGACTCCCCGAAAGCCCCAGGTCGCGGCGGCGTGCGAGCTGCTCGGCATCGACCCGTTGTCGACGGGAGACGATTGGCTCTGCTGGCGTGCGTGCTGAGTCCCATGCGACCTGGGCGCGTCACCGCGGCCACAGCGGCTCCTTCGAGTTCTCGGGAACCCACTTTCAGCGCCGGTGTCAGGACACGCACTCCAGCGCGGCGGCCGGCCGCTCTGCGAGTCAACTCACAGTCCGAGGAGTGTCCGCCCATGCCCGAGGCCAGCCCCCGTTCGTCTTCCGATGTCCTCCCCGCGAAGGTCTCCATCACCTGGGGCTCGACGGTGCTCGACGTTCGGCACCTGTCGCCCGGCTCCCGATGGGACGTGCACGACTTCCGGGTCGAGGCGACGAAGGAGGGCACGCGCGTGCTGGCGGGGGACGAGGTGCTCCTCGCGGCAGGCGTCGGCGAGCGCGTCAGGAAGACCGTCGGAGGCCTCGACGTCACCATCGAGCCGCCTCAGGAGACGGAGCGCGTGAGGCACGACGCGCGTGAGCTCGACGTTCGCTTCTTCAAGATCACGGCCATCGCCGTGATGATCTTCTTCGCGCTCGTCGCGTCATTCATCCTCACCCCGTTGGAGGGCATGACCGACGGGGACATCTTCGGTGCCGTGCCGGTGAAGCTCACCATCGTGGTGCCGCCCGAGAAGACCGTCGCGAAGAAGAACCCCGAGTTCGACAAGAAGCCGCCTGAGCAGAACGCACAGCAGGCGCTGCTCCAGCCGAAGATGCCGGTCGATCGCCAGCAGAAGAAGGCGAACGACAGGGCGAAGGTCAGCAACCTGATGGCCTCGCTCTTCGGGAACTCGTTCAGCAAGGTCTTGAGCGGCGGCACGAACAACGCGATCGACCAGGGGCTCAACAACCTCAAGGGTCCTGGAGAGGGTGCTAGCGCTGCCGACGGACTCAGCGGCATGGACTCGCGTGGTGGCGGTCCCGGTGGACCAGCTGGAAACGGCTTGAGCATCGGCGGCCTCGGTGGCCCAGGCCGGCCGAACGGCTCACCGACTGGCTTCGGGCTGAACCCGGTCAAGAAGCAGACGTTCGTTCCAGGTGACGGCCCGCGAACGGTCGTTGGTGACGGGCTCCCCAGAGACGTGGTGATGGCCGTGATTCGCCGCCACCAGAGCGAGATCAAGCACTGCTACGAGCGCGAGCTGCAGCAGAACGCGAAGCTCGCCGGGAAGATCGCCGTGTCGTGGACCATCGACGCCACGGGCAGCATCGCCGACGCGGTGGTGGCCGAGTCGGGCATCGACAACGCCAACGTCGAGGCCTGCATGCTCGAGCGCATTCGTCGCTGGAAGTTCCCCGAGCCCAAGGGCGGCGGCGTGGTGGTGATCACGTTCCCCTGGGTGTTTCACGCGGCCGGCAGCGAAGAGTGATCACTCCTCTTCATCGTCGTCGTCTTCCTCTTCGCCCTCGCCGTCTTCGGGGGCTTTGGCTGCGGCGCGGGCCACCTCGCTGAGCCTCGCGAGGCGGGTCGCGCCCACCAGCTTCTTCTCGGCGAGGAAGCCAAGGAAGTCGACGAGCGCGGCGCCGGCCTTCTCGAGCTCGTTGCTGGCCACGGAGCGCGACAACGAGTCCATCGCGTCGTCGACGTGTTCGGCCGCGATGGGCTGAGGGCCTTCACTCCACGCCGCCTCGAGCAGCGACTCGGCCACCGCCAGGCGCATCGGGCGGAGCGGCCCCTCGACCTGCTTCACGAACGCATCGACCCAGGCCTCCACGGCATCGGTGTCCACCGTCGCCAGCGGGACGAGCGCGTCGAGGGTCTCTCCGAGGAAGGTGGCGTCGAAGTCCTCCGGGTCCTCGAGCCAGCCGAAGCCCTCGTCGAGCACCGACTGGTACACGAGCGACAGCCCTTCGTCTTCGCTCCCACCCGCGGCGACGACCGCCGCCACCGCCGCGCGCACCTTCGGGCCCAGCGTGGCGTCTGCCGTCACGCGCTGCGCCGCGGCCTTCGTCGACGCGATGATGAGGCGCTGCTGCAGATCGTTGGGGACGTTCTGCTTTCCCTTCGACGCGAGCGCCTGCTGCTTCAGTGCCCCCTCGGCGGCGATGACTGCCACGAGCGCGCGAGCGTCGTCGTCGTCAGGCCCCTGTTCGAGAACTTCGATGACCTTCGAGAGATCGAGGAAGCGCCTCATGAGCGGATGCATGGGGCCTGTATGTCCCGGCTGGGGCGCCGTGGTCCACCGTCGCGTGAATGGTAGAACCGGCGCATGCGCGCGCGGCCGCCAGCCCTCGAGTTCGGCAAGAAGCTCCTGGCGGCTCGGGAGAAGACCGAGGCCCAGCTCCGCGCCTCGCTCGAGCGGAAGGGCTACCCGGCCGACGAGCTCGAGGCCGCCATCGCGCGGTTGAAGGCGCTGCGGTTTCTCGACGATCGCCGCGCGGCCGAGGCCCACGCGCGGGTGGCCTTCGCGGCGAGACACTCGGTGGCGGCCGTCTCGAGAAAGCTCGCGTCGCTCGGCGTGGCGACGGCCGAGGCGCAGGCGGCGGTGGCGCGCGTCGAGGAAGAGGTCGGCCACGACGACGAAGGCGCTGCGCGCGCCCTGATCTCGAAGCGCCGACTCACGGGCGTGAAGGCTGCCCGGTTCCTCGCGGGGCGTGGGTTCGACGAGGGGCTGATTCGCAGACTGGTGCGTGATCTGCCCGGCGACGACGAACGACCTGACGACTGAGCGCTCCGCCGGGCGGCGGCCGTTCGCGGTGCGCCGGAGCGTTCGTCCCCACGTTCAGGAGGGGAGGGAGGCTTGCGACGGCTCAGGCGGCGGCAGCGGCCATCTGTCGCGCGAGGACCTCGAGGTCCTTGTCGACGTTCGGCATCTCGGTGAGCACCGACTCAGGGTCGAACTGAAACTCAGCCTGCGGGAGGGCCAGCAGCCCCGTCACGGCCGGCTCGCCCTTCTTGTCGGCGTACACGGCGTGCACCACCCGGCCGCGCTCGACCTGCATCAGCCCTTCGTGGGGCCCATGGCGGATCTGCAGCTTCCCTGACTTCCGGCCCGAGCCGAGAATGCGCACCAGCTCGGCGGGCGCGAGCTCATCGAAGCTCCCGCGCACCACGTGGCCTGGCCCTCCCTGCTCGACGCGATCGGCGTAGGCGCCACGAATGATCACCGCAGCGTCATCCGGGTTGCCGTTGTTCGGCACGAAGCCGGTGACGCCGGCCTGGAGCAGCCGATCTTTCGTCTGCGCATCGGTCGGCTCCCCGAGCACCAGCACCGGCAACGAGGCGCTCTCGGGCCTGGCGCGCACGAACTGGCAGAGCGCGACGAGATCGCCCACGCCGTAGCCCAGGCCCACGGTCACCGTGTCAGCTTCGTTCGCCAGCACCGCGTCGATCGCGCCGTCGAGCTTCACCACGGCCTGCACCACCAGCCCCATCCTCGACACCGCGTCCATCAGGTCGGTGCGGGTCGCCTCGTCGGGGTCGGCGATGAAGATCTGTCGCCCATCGGTCTCGACGCGCTGCTTGAGCAGGTCACCGCTCTGGAGCGTGATGAGCGCGTCGACGACGACCGGGTCGAAGAGGACGCCGCCCTGCGCGTGCAGCGTGTCGAGCGCCTCCTGCTTGGGAAGAATGCGCCCCATCGGGTTGAACGGGTTGCGCGTGTAGTCGAGGAACGCGTCGACGGCCGCGATGATGCGCGCGCCGGCAGGAATGTCTTCGCCCTTCACGCCCTGTGGAATGCCGGAGCCGTCGAACGCCTCGTACAGATGCGCGAGCAGCGAGTTCACCTGGGTCGGCAGGTGCACGGTCTCGAACAGCTTGATGGGCGCGCGCAGGTACCGCTTGGCCTCGCCCTTGAGGTCGGGGTTCGACGCCAGCAGCGGGAGCGTGAGGTGGCGCTCGGGCTTCTTTCCGAGATCGTGCAGATACGCGGCGATCTGCGTGTTCGCCACGTCTCGCGGAGGCACCCCGATGCGCCTGGCGATGAGCGCCGACTGCCGCGCGACGTGCGCCGAGTGGCTCCGGAAGTCCTTCCGGGGCATCTCGAGCAGCGACACCATGATGTTCAGCGTCTCGAGGAAGTCATTCTCGCCGACGCTGCCGCGCACGACGCCGAGCGCCTCTCGCAGCTGGGTCGGGTTGACGCGGCTCGAGGAGCGGCCAGAGCCACTGACGCTGGTGCGCGACGAGACGTCGGGCATGGCGGTGACGCGGGAGGGCTCATTCGGATCGCGGTAGGCGCCGCTGGGCGTGCTCGGCCTGGGCAACGCCTGCACGCCGCCGGACTCGAGCGCCGCGAACGCGGTCGGGTCGCCGTAGTAGTGCTTCTTGATCGCCGCCTGAATCGCGTTGCGCACGCCGATGAACGGGAAGACCTCGTTCATCTCGGTGACGAGGGCGATCTCTCGAACCAGGTCGGTCTTCTGAGGCTCGGCCATCACCACCGAGAGGATCTTCCGCTCGGCGTCGTAGGCGATGGGCAGGAAACACTGCGCCTCGGCCATGCGCACGGGCACCTTGTCGAGCACCTCGGGCGGGATGGTGGCCTTGGCCAGCTTGTCGGCCGAGACGTAGCGGGTCTTGAACTCGGTCGCGAGGAACCGCAGCAGCGCGGTCTCTTGCACCAGCCCCAGCTCGACGAGGCAGTCGCCAAGCCGGTGCCCGGTGATCTTCTGGTGCTGCAGGGCCTGATCGATGGCCTCGGCTGACGCCAGGCCCGCTTCGATCAGCCGCTCTCCGAGCCGCTTCGCCATGAGCCGGGTCAGCCTACGACGTCAGGACCCACTGGGGGAGTTCTCGCCCTCGCCGACCAGCGCCTTGAAGGGCTTGAACGCCAGCCCTTCGGGCAGCGTGCCGTCACGCTTCGGCTCGGGCTTCGGCTCGGCCTTGTGGCTCTCGTGGCGCTCGGCGCGGGGCGGGCGGGGCTTCTTCTCGACGCGGGGGCCAGGCGTGTTGGGCACGGGCTGGCCCGAGAGGCGGGCGACGACGCGATCTTCGATCTGCTTCTCGAGCTGGGTGAGGAGGGCGTCGAGACCCTGCGCGATCGTCGGGTTGTCGAGGAGCTTGAGCAGCCGCTGGCGGGCGCCCTTGTGCGAGTGGGCGTCAGCGACGACCGGCTCGTCACGGTGGGCCTTCTTCTCGTCTTTCGGCTCGTGGGCCGGCGCGGGCGGCGCGGTGAACTCGAACTCCTTCGGGTCGATGGGCTCGGGGTCGAGGCGCTCGAGGCGATCGACGACCAGCTGCAGCTTGCCGTGGAACTGACCGACGCGGCCCTTCAGCAGCAGGTAGTCGCCCTGGGCGAAGGCCGTGTCTGCGGCCTCGACGTTCTCGAACACGCGGCCGTCGACCTCTCCGGTGCGATCGGTGAGGGTCAACGAGAGGTAGGGCTTGCCGGCGCGGCTGGCGGCCTTCTCCTTCCGGGTGGCCTTGAAGACCGTGTGCACGGCCTCGCCGTTCTTCAGGTCCTTCGCGTAGATCTTACGGATCTGCTCGTCTGCAGGTGAATTCGCGGTCTCGTTTTCGGTCTGGCTCACGGCGTGAGACACTACCCGTCCCGGCGACGTCTTTCGACCCATTAAAGAGCCCCCAATGATCTCTCTCGTCCTCGTTCCCCTGATGGTCCTCGGCGCCGATGAACCGCGCTGGGAGATGGCCGCCAACGCCGACGGCGTGAAGGTCTACGGGCGCGCGCGCGGCGACGGTGACGTGCGCGAGATGAAGGCCATGGGCCTCATCGAGGCCACGCCCGCCGACGTGTGGAAGGCCGTGCGCGACTACGACAACTACCCGAAGACGATGCCGTACGTGGAGGACGGCAAGGTGCTCTCGCGCGAGGGTGGCGACAAGGTCACGTTCCTCTACTCGAAGATCAACACGCCGCTGGTCGATCGCCGCGACTACATCATCCGCCTGGTCGACGAGTCCGACTGGCAAGACGGTAAGGGCTTCATGAAGGTCACCTGGACGGTGGTGAACGACATGGACGAGAAGGTGCCGGTGCCCAAGGACGTGGTGCGCGTGCGCATCAACGAGGGCTACTGGCTGCTCGAGCCGCGCGAGGAGGGCAAGAAGACGTTCGCGACCTATTACGTCTACACGAGCCCTGGCGGGTCGCTGCCCAACTTCGTCATCAACAAGGCGAACACCATGGCGGTGCCGAAGGTCTTCGAGGCGATCAAGAAGACGGTGACGAAGAAGTAGGTCCGGTCACGTCACTTCTTGAGCGTGTGGTGCGGGTTGCGGCGCTTCTGCGCGTTGACCGTCACGCGCGTCATCAGCACGACGTCGGCGAAGGCGATCACGAAGCCCAGCGCCCACAGCGCGTCGTTCTTCTGCCTCGCTGCTTCTTTGAAGATGACGAGCGCGATGGTCGCGGCCACGACGCCGATCAGCACCCAGAGAAACCACGCTCCGCCCCAGACGTTGTCGCCCTCACGGCGCGCGCGGGCGAGGATCGCGAAGGAGTCGGCGCGGCGCCAGTTCTGGTGGCCCTCCTGGAGCACCTCGTCCGACGGCTCGACCAGCCCCATCAACCAGGCCTGCTCGAGCTGGCCGAAGGTGTCGAACTCGATCTCTCCGTCCTGATTGCGCACCCGGTACTTCATGAGAGCTCCTGGCAGATCTGCTCAGCCACCCGAAGGCCGTCGATGCCCGACGACACGATGCCGCCAGCGTACCCGCAGCCTTCTCCAGCGGGATACAGGCCCTTCACGGACACCGACTGCAGCGCTTCGTTCCGGGTGATTCGCACCGGGCTCGACGTTCTGGCCTCGACGCCGATCAGCAGGGCCTCGTCGGTGATGAAGCCGCGCATCGATCGATCGAACGCCCTGATGGCGAGCTTGAGCGACTCGGTGAGGGCTTTGGGGAAGAGCCGGTTGAGATCGGCGTGCGCGAGGCCGGGGCGATAGGTCGTGCCCTCGGGCTTCTTCGACAGGCGGCCCGCGAGGTAGTCGGGGATCGACTGGGCTGGCGCGTTGAACTTGCCGCCGCCGAGCTCGTACGCGGCCGCCTCCCACTTGCGCTGAAAGCCCAGGCCCGCGAGCGGCCCCGTGAAGCCATCGCGCGCGAAGTCTTCGACCGAGACGCTGACGACGATGCCGGCGTTCGCGTACTTCGAGTTGCGGCGCGAGTTCGACATGCCGTTGGTGCAGAGAAAGCCGTCTTCGGTCGGCGTCGGCACCACGATGCCGCCGGGGCACATGCAGAACGAGTAGACGCCGCGCAGATCGCCATCGACCGACAGGTTCTCGGCGAGCTTGTAGTCGGCGGGGGGCAGGCGCTGATCGTCGGCCACCTTGTCGCCGTACTGCATCTCGTTGATCAGCAGCTGCGGGTGCTCGGCGCGGAAGCCGATCGCGAAGGGTTTGGCTTCGACCAGCACGTGGCCGTCGGCGGCGAACCGTTCGTACAGCTCTCGCGCCGAGTTGCCCGGAGCGAGGATCACGCGGTCGGTGTCGATCACGCTGCCGTCGTTCAACCGGACACCGGCGACGAGGCCGTCCTTCACGAGCACGTCTTCGACGCGCGTCTCGAAGCGCACCTCGACGCCCATGGCGATCAGCTCGTGGCGCATGCGCTCGACGGCGAACGGCAACAGATCGGAGCCGATGTGCGGCTTGCCCTGCACGAGGATGCGGTCGGGTGCTCCGTACTTCGCGAACGTCTCGATGACGCGGCGCACGTGCGGGTGGTTGATGCGCGTCGACAGCTTGCCGTCGGTGTACGCGCCGGCGCCGCCTTCGCCGAAGTTCATGTTCGACTCGGGAAACAAGGTGCCGTCGCGGGAGAGCTTCGCGACGTCTTTGCGCCGCTGCACGACTTCTTTGCCGCGCTCGAGGATGACGCTCTTCACGCCGCGCTCCGCGAGGGCCAGCGCCGCGAACAGGCCGGCCGGGCCCATGCCCACGATCACCGGCCGCTGGGCAGGCGCCTTCGCGACAGGCGGCAACGGGCCGGGCAGGGCGTCGACCTCGCTCACGTCGGGAGGCAGCTGCTTCGTCAGCCGGCCGGGCACCAGCTCGACCTCGAGCGTGTGCACGTAGCGTGGGTGGTTCTTCTTTCGCGCGTCGAGCACCGTGCGCACCACACGCACCGCCGCGAAATCGGAAGGCTTCACGCCCAGCTTCAGGGCCGCCTTTTCACTGAGCACCGACTCGGGCTCGTCCAACCACTGGGGGATGTTGTTGATCCGGAGCGCCACGGGCAGGCGGGTAGCACGGAGGCCGCGGGCCCAGCTATGCCGCAGATCTTCTACTGAATGCATCAGTCCTGCTGCTTCAAGGTGCTACCGGAGCTACGCACGCCACCCCTCGCGACCGCCTGAGGGTGCTACCCGCGCTACGCAGTTGGGTTCGCTGGCACCTGAAAGGTGCCGGAACTACTCGAGAAATCGATGGGTCGAAGCTGGCACACGGGGTGAAGAACACCCCGCATCGATTCGGTACCTGACTTTCCCGGAGGGCTTCACATGAGCACCGACAAGAAGAACACCAAGGCACTCGCGCAGGCTTTCTTTGCGCAGCTGCAGACCGGTGGCTACACTCCGAACCAGATCCTCGACATCGCCACTGAGCTGATTGACCAGGTGACGGTGAACTTGAAGCAGAAGCCGGCCGCAGTCGAGGCCGAGCCCCGCGCCGAAGCCTGAGCGGGACGACAACAGAATAGCCCTCAGAGGCACCCCGATTTCCGGACTGGTTCCGGGAAGCGAGGGCCCTCTCGGGGGAAACGGTCAGGACAAAAGACCGTTGCGGAGCCCGGCTTGATGCCGGGCTTTTTTTTGCCCGGCGCAGCTCGACGCTGTCGAAGAGAGGGAGTCGAAATGTCCGCTGGCGTGCTTGCCATCATCAGCAAGTCTCTGTTCGAACGCGACTTCCCCGATGCCGCAGTCGGTTCGACGCTCGCCATCGACCGCTACAACAGCACGCACCCCGCATTGCATGCGCTCGGGAGTCGCCAACCACTGTTTCTGGTGACCGTGCGCCCCGGAGACGTCTTGTGGCTGGTTGCCGTGCTGCCTTCGCTGGCCTTCAAGGACGGTGCATGGGTGGCGAAGGCACCCAACCTCAAGCCGGTGACTGACCTCACGCGGGACATGGGGCGTCTCGCGTTTCAGAACGGCAAGGGCGTCGTCGCCAGGCCAGGCATGCTTGGCATGTCGCTCCAAACGCCGCGACCACTTCGGCCTGAAGACGTCGAGCTCTTGCTGACGTCGGGTGAGCAGCTGGTGGCTGTCGAGACCGCTGCCCAACGGTCATCACCATCGAACGAAGCCGCCAGAGACGTCACGGCACTCGTGAGGGAGGCGGTCCAGCACGCCGAGACTGGCGACTTCGCGAAGGCGCTGGAACTGCTGGTCGAGGCCTGGCGCCTCGTGCCAGCCACCGCGCTTGCTGATGCCATCGAAGCGTTCGGCGCGCGCGTCCCTGCAGGCCTGTCAGGCCTCAGCTGGGACAAGGCCGTGCAGAGCCACCGCGCCGAGCTGCTGATGCCAGTGCTCACCACGGCGCTCGAGGGCGTCGCAGCTCAGTCCATCGAGCGCATGGACCGGCTGAGCGACTGGCCTGCCGACCCAAGGCTCGACGCGTGGCTGGTGCGGATGCTCGACGAGATTCCGTTTCGAGCCACCTCGTCGCGTCCGTTCTGGACACGGTTGGTGAGGCGAGCCCTCCAGTTGCGTGACGCCCGTGGCCTCGCCACTCTCGAGCGATGTCGGGACTCGTACGATCGCGGCGACTACTTCGAGAGATATCTGGCGCAGCAGGTCGAACGAATCCTCGAGTCCACGCAGCCCGTGCTCGAGCGGCACGCTGCGCTCACGCTGCCCACAGAGACGACGGCGCTGCTGAGCCAACTCAGACCAACTGCGACGAGCCAGAAGGCGCAGCACCGCACGGTCAGCGAGCTCTTCGCGGCGGTGCTGCTCGATCCAACGAATGATGCGGCCCGCTTCGTGCTCGCCGATGCGTTGCAAACAGAAGGTGACCCCCGTGGGGAGCTCATCGCGCTTCAGCATGAATCGAGGCCCACACCGGAACAGCTCCGCCAGGCGCAGAAGCTCATCCACACCCACTTCGAGCGACTCGCTGGGCCGCTGGCCGGCGTCATCACCAAAAAGCACGCCGTCTTCAGGAAGGGCTTCCTGGCAGAGGCCAAGGTCAAACCCGGAAACCCGCGGGCCTGGCGAGCCGTCATCGGTCACTCTTTCTGGGCGACGGTCGAATCACTCGAGGGGCCCCCGGAGGTCGCATTGCACTCCGCGATGCGCGTGCTCCATGCCCTGACGATTCCGAAGGACGACTCGATCGAGACGCTGTGCGGAGCTGGTTTGAGGAACCTGAAGCGCTTGAGCTGTTCGCTCTATGCAAGCGACGACGACGCGCTCACAGCGCTCAAAGACTGCACCACCTTGCCCTCGCTGGTGCAGCTGAGCGTTGATCTCGAGCCGGACCAGGCCACGACTCTCTTGAAGGGAACGCTGGTTCGGCAGCTCGAGGTGGTCCACCTTCTGTTCAGCGGAAGCACGGCCGCTGCGCCAGGCCCTTCGATTCAAGGGTGGCTGACGGCGGCTCGGAAGGCCCGGGTGCGGCTGCTCGAGGTCGAGCTGCGACGCGGGGAGCTCACGCACCTGGGTTCGCATCTGACCTTCGAGCTCAATGGCGCCGCCGAGCCGGCACTTGCGGTGCAGTTCAGCGCACCCGAGCAGTGGCTGCCGAAGGCGCTGGGCGATCTCGACAGCGCCCTCGTGCCCTTCGCCAAGGGCGGGCTGCGGAAGCTCGTCATCAACGTCGGTGCTCCCATCCCGTCGCCGAGCGCGCTCGGGGCGGTGAAGACGCTTGCCGCACGCCTCGGTGCCACGTTGACCTTGAAGGGCTGAGCCTTGGCTGCGAATTCCGAGGTCAGGTGGGTTGCAGCCGTTGGCGCGCGATCGCCGTCGCGATGCACACCACGAGCAGGCCGAACATCATTGCCGACATCACGTAGCTCTGCGTCCACGTCGTCGTCAGGCCCCAGGTGCCGAGGGCGGCGATCGAGAACAACCCGTCGAGCCACTTCGGCTTTCGCGACTCGTGCATCAGCGCGCCGCCGAGGAACGTGAGCGGAACACCGAAGAGCACCTGCCGCTGAATGACGTTCAGGTCACGGAAGATCACCTCGGCGTCGTGCACGAGGATCGCCGCGAAGATCACCATCGAGCCGATCGCGAGCACGAGCACGCCGGCGGCTGCGATGTCCTTGGTGAGCTTCGCCTTCTCGTCGAACTGCTGAATCGCGAGATCGACCAACTGCTCGAGCGCGCTGTTGAGCATCTCGGCGAAGAAGATGAGCGTGACGCAGAAGATCAGAATCGCCTTCTCGGCGAGACCCAACGGCACGGCGCTCCCGACGAGCCCGACGAGGATGCCGGCGATGATGTGCATGCGCATGTTGCGCTGGTGCACGACGGTGTGAATGAGCCCGCTCCACGCGTAGCCGAGTGACTTCGCGAACGAGGTCGGCTGGTGCGTCGGCATGAAGGGCGGCTTCGTCATCGTCGTGACTGTCGCTAGCACACCCGCGCTCCTGTCAGGAGGGCCCACCGTGCCCCGTCGGCGCCTTCGCCGTCACCGAGACAGCCACGGCGTCGTGCGGGTCCTCTGGGCTCGAGACGTCACGTCCGTGGTTCACGTCGTTCGCAGGTGAAGGTCGTGTGTTCGGCTCCACTTCGGGGCCTGCTGGTTCGAGTCCAGCCGTCCGGGAACGGACGTGGCGGAACGGTAGACGCAAACACTCCCAGCCTGAAACGCTGGTCGTTGGCCCATAGCTCAGTTCGGTAGAGCGCGAGATTTTGGATCTCGAGTCGAAGGTTCGAATCCTTCTGGCCCAGGGATGCCCTGCGCGAAGCCGGTCGAGCCGAAGGGTGGTGCCCGAGCGATGTCGTCCCGCTCCCGGGTGAAGGCCAGCCTGATGTCAGCGACTCGTCCGTCTGGCGAGCTCGCCCGCGTCCGGTCCGCCTCACCTCGCAGCGGGCGCGTCGCTCCACGTGGAGGTCTTCACGTGCGTGGCATCACGCGTGTCGAGTCGACGTTGGCTCGGCGCACCTCGGCGAGATCCGCAACGCGCAGGGCATTTTTTTTCGTCGTGTGTGGGCCCCGGGTCGGCTGAAGGGCGGCTCTCGATCGCGGCGCAACCACGGGCGCGCCTGAAGACGACTCGCGCACCGCCTTGGAAGCGCATCCCACGGAGGCCGGTCGCCGGAAGTCGCGTCTGTCGCTCGAAGACCTTCGCATCACGCGTGGTAGTGACCGCTGATGCGCTGCTCCATCTCGCTCGCGATTCTGCTGTCGACCGCCCCGACGGGTGCCGTCGCCGAGCCGCCGACCGCGCCGATGGGGGGCGTCTTCGAACCGCCGACCGCGCCGCAATGGACCATCAGCGTCGACCCGCTCACGGTCATGCTCGGCTTCGTGCACGTTCAGGTCGAGCGCGCCCTCGGCCCACACGTCTCGATCTACGCCGGGCCCAGTCTGCGCCTGTTCGACAGCGTCTTTGGCACGCCGGCAGGTCCCTACAAGGGCTACGGCGCCGAGGTCGGGGTTCGAGGGTTCGTGTGGGGCGCTGCGCCGAAGGGCGTGTGGCTGATGCTCCGTGGCGTGCTCGCGGCGGTCGTCTCGTCCGAAGGCACGCAGCCAGGCGGCTACGGGAGCGTGCTCGCTGGCTACACAGGCATCCTCGGGCCCGGGCTGGTGCTCTCGGGCGGCCTTGGCGCCTCGTATTTCTCGTACGGCCCGTCGTCGTTCGGCATTCGTGGCGTGCTTCCCGCGGCGCACACGGCCATCGGCTGGGCCTTCTAGCGACGTCAGACCTTCATCGGGGCTGCGTGAGAGAGGCTGCAGTTCCCACGAAGGAGGTCGACATGAAGATCGAAGTGATGGTCCACGAGCGTGCGTTCGTGGTGATCGACGGCACGCCGGTTCGGTACCTCGGCCCGGGCGTTCACCGCGTGACCGCGTGGTTCAAGCCGGTGCGCATCGAGAAGCTGAGCGTGACGGGCCTCACCGCGGAGTTCGACGAGCAGCGCCTCGCGCTCGTGCCCGCGAACGAGCTGCGCGTCATCTCGCTCGAGCCGCATCAGCGCGCGTTGATCTCGCGTCGTGGCAAGCCGGTGCTCTGGCTTGGCGCAGGCGTTCACCAGGTGTGGACGGTTGATCGCCTCGTCGATCGGAAGACCCGCGAGGTGAAGGACCTGGTGCAGGTCGACGTCTTCGACACCTCGGCGGTCGAGGCGAAGGTGCTCGCGCCCGACGTGGCGGCCCTCGCGAAGGCGAAGGACTACGTCGAGCTCGTCGCGCACGAAGGCACGGTCGCGCTCCGGTGGGTCGACGGTCAGCTCGACGCCGTGCTCCCGGCAGGTCGCTACGCGGCCTGGAACACCCAGCGCACCGTGCAGTTCACCGCGATCGATCTGAAGGAGCGCCAGTTCCACGTCACCGGGCAGGAGGTCATGACGAAGGACCGCGTCACCCTGCGGCTCAACGTCTCGGCCTCGTTCCGCGTGAAGGACCCGCGTCGCCTCGCCGTCGTCGCCCGCAACCCGGACGACGTCGTCTACCTGGCGATGCAGCTGGCCGCCCGTGACGCGATCACCATGAAGACCCTCGACGAGCTGCTCGCAGCGCGTGACGAGCTGGCGAAGCAGATGACGCCGGCAGTCGTCGCGCGCGCGGAAGCGGTCGGTCTCGAGCTGCTCGAGCTCGGCGTGAAGGACGTCGTGCTGCCGGGCGAGATGAAGGACCTGCTCAACAAGGTCATTCAGGCGCAGAAGGAGGCCGAGGCCAACGTCATCCTCCGTCGTGAGGAGACCCAGGCCACCCGGTCGATGGCGCAGACCGCGAAGGTGCTCGCCGAGAACCCGCTGCTCATTCGCCTCAAGGAGCTCGAGGCGTACACCGAGCTGGCCGGCAAGGTCGGTCACGTGCACGTCGTGATGGGTGAGGGTGGGCTGCCGACGCTGCAGCTCAACACCAACAAGTAGAGAGACGGGAGGCGAGCTGAACGGGCGCCTCCCGTCGTCGTGCTACTTCGTCACGTGCCGCCACGCGCCGCGATCGTTGAAGAGGATGTGCGGGGCGTTGCTGGCGTCGAACGCCAGCCCTCGCGCCTCGGTCGTGCCGCCCAGCAAAGGCGCAGCGCTCAACGCTTCCGACGAGGGCAGCTCCTCGGTGGACCAGGTGCTCGGGCCTGTGCGGCGCGCGAGCACCAGGTTGCGGCTGCCGTTCCTGGTGAACGCCACGGCGGTCGCGCCCGCGCGGTCGATGGCCAGATGAACGGGGTGGTACCAGTAGAGGTCCGCCGGGCTGGTCTCCGTCTCGAGCGTGCCCGTCGACGCGCGCCACAGGTAGAAGTTGGGCGACGTGACGATGTGCAGGTTCCCGCTCGCGTCTGCCGCCATTCGCAGGCCCGAGGTGATGGGCATCGGGGCGAGGTTCACCGGCGTGAAGCCTGGAGCGTTCGAGTACAAGCGCGGAAGGTTGTTCGCGACCCCCACGATGTAGACGTGGCCCGAGGGCGAGAACGCCGGCTCGGTGCAGCTCACCCCACTGGCGCCGAAGCTGATGATCGACGTCTCGGCGGTCCACGCAGTGGCGCCGACGGCGAGCGTCGACAGGTAGACCTGCGACGTGGTGCAGCGAACCGCGGAGCCAACGCCCGCAGCGTCGAAGCGCAGCGTCAGGCTCCCAAGGCTGCTGCGCGCCGGCCCCGTCGACCACACGCCTGCCGCAGAGCGGGTGAGGGGCACCGTGGTGCTGGTCGCGCTCCCCGAGGTGAACGCCCAGGGCTGCTCGTTCACCACGTCGAAGCGTGAGCCAGTGAAGCCGTAATTGGCGCCCGGAACGCTCGAGGCGTCGCTGAAGCTGCTTCCGCTGAAGGAGCGCCAGCCGAGCGCATAGCCGTTGGCCGACTCGAGCACGTGCATCGAGGTGGTGCCGGCGGCGATGGCCGCCCGTTGGGGCACCAGGCCCGACAGGAGCGTGCTCCGCAGCGGAGCGCAGATGCCGTTGACCGCGCAGAACCCGGTCGCGCAGGTGCCACACGTGCTGCCACACCCGTCGTCGCCGCACGTGCGAGCGGCGCACCGGGGAACGCACGCTGAGGGCGGAGACGACAGCCGTCGGCCGGTCGCGTCCATCAGCACGTGGCGGCCACCGGTCCCCGAGTACGAGACGACTCGGAACAACTGCGTCGCGTAAGGCACCGTCGGCAGCGTGTCGGGCCAGGCGTCGTTCTGTCTCACCCGGATCATCGCCGTCTGGCCTCCCGAGCCGTTGGTGCGAGAGATCCAGATGGCGGGCACGTCGGTCGCGCGGGTCGCCAGTGGCTCATCGCTGATGGGCTCACTGAGCAGCTTCCCGGTGACGAGCGAGCGCCACATCCACCCCGCGCCGTCGCTGATCATCGCGCGGGGGACGCCGCCGACGACGGTGAACGAGTCTGGCTTGAAGCTGTAGGGCGTGCCGGTGAAGCCATCGGCCGTGCTGAACGAAGAGACGACCCAGGTCGCGCCAGCCTTCGAAGCCACCTGGAAACGGTTCGCGTTGGCGAGCACCCAGGGAACGCCGCCGACGACCCGAAGGGCGGTGAGGGTGGCGGACGCGTTGAAGACCTGCTCGCTGGTCCACGCGCCGTTGGCGGCGCGCGTGCCGAGCTGAACGTCGGCGCCGGCGCTGTAGCTCACCAGCGGCTGACCGCCAGCGCCCATGGCGAGCGACAGGCCCGTGCCGCCGTTCGTCGAGACCAGCTCCTTTGGCGTCCAGGTACCGCCGTTGCGGCGCGCGAAGCGCAGATCGTTGTTCACGCTGTCGTACCAGGCCACCAGCGGCTCGCCGGTGGCGTCGAGCACCACGCGCGCCTGGCAGTACGGGCCCATGCCGACATCGACCGTCTCTTCGAGCCAGCCCGAGAGCGTGCGGCGACGGAAACGAACGGTGCCGTTGCTGCCGCTCCCGAACGAGCCGTCCTGCTCGCAGCCCACCTGAAGCGGCTCGCCAGTCGCGTCGAAGATCGTCTCGCTGGTGATGAGCACCGGAGGACTCGCCTGCGGCATGAACTCCACCGTCCACGAGCCTGCGATGCACGCGCCGTTGATGCAGCCCTGGCTGCAGAGCACCTCGTACTGGGTGTAGCCGCAGGTGCTGTTGGTGCACGTGCCGAGCGGGAAGGCGGTGCGGAGGCGGTTCGCGTTGAGGCACGTCGACGCCGGGGGCGTATTGCACGTCGCGCCGCCACACGTGGGCGCCTGGCACGCGCCGTTCGCGCAGCCTCCGGGGCACGCGGTGTCACTGAAGCTGTAGCCGCAGGTGCCGTTCGTGCAGGTGCCGCTCGTCGAGTACGTCCGAACCGCGCTGCCGACGCAGCTGGTCGCGGGAGGCGTCGTGCAGCTGACGCCAGCACACGGATCGTTTGCGCACGCGCCGTTGGCGCAGCCGAAGCCGCACGTCATGTCCGTTGGCGTGTAGCTGCAGCCGCCGCCGGAGCAGGTGCCCGTGGGAGCGAAGCTCCGCAGCGTGGTGGGCGTCAGGCAGGTGCGGGCTGGCGGCATGGTGCACGAGACGCCGGCGCAGGGATCATTCACGCAGGAGCCGTTCGCGCAGCCGAAGGGGCAGGTGGTGTCGGCCGGGGTGTAGCTGCACGCACCGCCCGCACAGGTGCCCATCGACGAGAAGCTCCGCAGGGTGGTGGGCGTCAGACACGTCGAGGCTGGCGGCATGCCGCAGGTGACGCCCTGACAGGGGTTGCCGGTGCAGGCGCCGTTCGTGCAGCCGAAGGGGCAGGTCGACTCCGCCGCGGTGTAGCTGCACGAGCCACCGGAGCAGGAGCCGGCTGGCGAGAAGATGCGCAGCGTCGTCGGGTTCACGCACGTCGGCGCAGGGGGCAGGTTGCAGCTGACGCCCTGGCACGGGTTGCCGGTGCACGAGCCGTTCGCGCAGCCGAAGGGGCACACGGCGTCGGCCGAGGCGTAGCTGCACGCGCCGTTGGAGCAGGTGCCTGACGTCGAGAAGGTGCGCAACGTGGTGGCGCTGACGCAGGTCGAGGCTGGCGCCATGTTGCAGGTGACGCCCTGGCACGGGTTGCCGACGCACGAGCCGTTCTGGCACCCGAACGCGCAGGCGGTGTCAGTCGACGCGTAGCTGCACGCGCCGCCGGAGCAGGTGCCGCTCGTCGAGAACGTGCGTCGCGTCGTCGGGTTCACGCACGTCGCCGCGGGCGGCTGGCTGCAGGTGACGCCCTGACACGGGTTGCCGACGCACGAGCCGGCCGCGCAGCCGAACTGACAGGTGCTGTCGACGGGGCTGTAGAGACAGCTGCCTCCCGAGCACACGCCGGCGGCGGTGAACGTGCGCAACGTGGTGCCGTTCACGCACGCGCTGGCCGGCGGGGTGGAGCAGGTGACGCCCTGACACGGATCGTTGGTGCAGCGGCCGTTCACGCAGCCGAAGCGGCAGGTGGTGTCCGACGGGGTGTAGAGACAGCTGCCCGAGGCACAGACGCCCTGCGTCGAGAACGTACGCAGCGTGGTCGCGTTCGAGCAGAACGGTGCAGGGGGCTGGCCGCACGACACGCCCGCGCAGGGATCGTTGGTGCAGCTGCCGTTCATGCAGCCGAACTGGCAGGTGGTGAGCGTCTCGGCGTAGCGGCAGCCGCCGTTGTTGCACGTGCCCATCGGCGCGAACGACTTGAGCGTGGCAGCATCGGTGCAGACCGCGACGGGCGGCGTGCTGCAGGTGATGCCCTGGCACGGGTTGTTCTGACAGGCGCCGTTCGCGCAGCCGGCGGTGCAGACCTCTTCTCGGGAGCCATAGAGGCACTGGCCCTGAGCGCAGACGCCACGCGCGTCGAAGATGCGAAGCCGCGAGTCGTCGAGGCACGTGCTCGACGGAGGCGCAGCACAGGTGACGTTCATGCATGCGTTCACGCCGCCGTCGTCGATGGTTCCTGCGTCGTGCTCCACGCCTGCGTCGGTCTCGGCACCGGCGTCAGTCGGCGTCAGCGCTTCGACACACTGGCCCTGGTAGCAGCTGCCCGGGCAGGCGCGATCGAGCGGCACGAACGTGCAGGTCTCGCTGCAGTCGCCGAGGCCGAGCGCAAAATCGCGCACGGTCTGGCTGTCGACACAGATCGAGACGGGCATCGCGACCGCGGCACACTTCGTCGCGCAATCCACCGGAGGCGTGGCAGTGGGGCAGCCGGTCAAGGCGACGACGCAGAGCAGAAAAAGTTTGGCCTTCATGGTTCCTGCCCGACCCCAAACTGGGGTTCGACGTGCAGTCTTCAGTGGCGAATGACAATTCTCGTGGCATTCCTGGTCCTGCTTGGTCTGGTTTTAAGCCTATGAATTTACGCGCCGCTTCCGGAGAAGTCGGACACATTGCGACATCAGGAAACCATGTAGGCCAGTCAGCGACAATTCAGCATCTCGCCGCACTCTCCAAGGATGCTGACCATGACCGCGATCTCCTCCGTTCGTTCGCCCTCGATCACGCCGGCCATCTCGATTCCCGTCACGCCGTTCATCTCGTTCCTGCCGACGAAGCTCTCGAAGGCGCGTGACGGCGGCACGACCATCGTCGACGGTCAGCTGAACAAGTCGGTGAGCGCGAAGATCCGCATGGACGGTGGCATCAACTCAGCGACGCGCGGCCAGTTCTTCGTGGCGACGCGGCACTTCCTGAAGGGCGCTCAGCCGGAGCGCGCGATGACGAAGGGCGAGCTCGAAGACCTGAACAAGTCGATCACGAAGCACATGGCGAACACGCCGGGCCGCCAGCCTGAGTACGTCGAGTTCAACAAGCGCATCCGCGAGGCGATCGCGAAGTTCGGCCCCGCGAAGATCGACGTGGCGAAGATCCCCACCAGCATCGTCGGGCCCAACGCGAACGCGTCGGTCGAAGGCTCGATGTGGATCAACCGCATGCCCGGGCCCGGCCCGCGCAGCAACACGGTGCAGGTGTCGGCCAAGCTCCAGGGCAACGGCTTCGATGACAGCCCGCCGAACTACGGCGTGAAGAAGATCGAAGTGTACGAGAAGGGCACCAACAAGGTCGTCGCCACCGTCAACAACCCGACCGAGACCGGCTCGAGCCTCATCGGCCGCGGCACGCACGCGCACGAGTTCGCGCTTTCGATTCCCGGCTCGAAGATCGATCTGTCGAAGCAGTACTCGGTCGTCTTCACCACGACGATCAACGGCTCGGCGCCCAAGCAGGTTCGTTCGGACTTCATGAACGTCGGCCAGGTGTTCTGAAACGTCTTCAGAATGACTGAGGGACCGGCCTCGTTCGACCACGTGTCGGGCGGGGCCGTTTCGTCTCCGGGCCGGTGCGCGATGGCGGAGCACGCCGCGTCTGAAGTAGAGCGCCCCTCGTGCTGACCTTCACCTTGACGCTCCTGCTGTCGCAGCCCTTTCTCTCCACGCCCGAAGGGTGGATGCAGGACTGTGGCCTCGAACAGCCGGGCACGCCGGTGCTCGCGCCGGTTCCTCCGAAGGCGTGGGAGACGCCGTGGCGCGTGAACGAGCCGCCCGTCGTGCGTCGCGAGATCCCCGTCGTGCACTACCTCGGCGGGACGCCGCAGGGCCGCTTCACCAACACCGGCGCGCTTTCGGGCAAGAGCGTCTACCTCTCGGCAGGCCACGGCTTCACCTGGACGAGCATCAGCGGCACGTTCTTCTGGCGCACGCAGCGCGGGAACACGAACGACATCGTCGAGGATCTCGTCAGCACCGAGACGGTTCACCAGTGGCTGGTGCCCATGTTGATGAACGCCGGCGCACGCGTCTTCACCGTGCGTGAGAGCGACACCAACCCCGACCTCGTGCTCGTCGACAATGGAGAAGCCGGCTACGCCGAGACGGGCACGGGCTTCTCGAACAGCTCGCTCATGGCGTGGGGCCGGCCGACCTTCCCGATGGCCGGAGACGTCAACGCCTTCGCGCTGGGCACGAACCGGTTGATGACGACGACGCCGACGGTGACCGCGAGCGCGACCTGGACGGCGCAGATTCCGCGCGACGGCTTCTATGAGGTGTCGATCTCGTACACCGCCTTCACGGCGCGCGTGCCCGACGCGCACTTCCTCGTTCGTCATGCGGGAGGCGAGTCGTCGTTTCGCGTGAACCAACAGCGCCACGGTGGCACCTGGGTGCTGCTCGGCTCGTTCTATTTCAAGGCCGGCGGCGTCGCGCAGGTCGTCGCGCAGAATGACTCCGCCAGTCCGCAGAACCCCGGCAACGTCTCGCTCGACGCGGTGAAGTTCGGCGGCGGCGTGGGCCTGATCGATCGCGGGGGCGGCGTGAGCGGGCGAGGGCGCTTCGAGGAGGCCGCGCGGTACCAGGCGCAGTGGGCCGGCGCTCCCGAGACGGTGTACGCGCCGCTCGGCAACTCGGTCGGGAGCGATCGCAACAACGACATCAGCGCGCGGCCCCGCTTCTCGGCGTGGCTTCGTGAGGCCAACGAGCCGGCCGTCTACGTCGCGTGGCACACCAACGCCGCCAACACGATGGCGCGCGGCACGCAGACCTACGTGTACGGAACCAACGACGTGAACACCTGCCGCATCGCGACCGACTACGCCGCGGTCAGCGGCAGCCGCGAGCTCGCCGACTTCCTCCGCACCGAGCTGGTGAACGACTTCCGGCAGGACGCAGGGTGGAACGAGCCGGCCTGGCGCGACTTCGGCACCCGCTGCGCCAACTTCGGAGAGGTGAACCCGTCGAACAACTCCGAGTTCCCCGGCGTGCTGATGGAGATCGCCTTTCACGACAACGCGACCGACGCTCAACGGCTGAAGGAGCCTCAGTTCCGCTACATCGCGGCCCGCGCCCTCATGCAGGGCATCATCAGGTACTTCGCGAGCGTCGACATGGTGCCGCCAGCGTTCCCACCAGAGCCTCCCGTGCGCCTGCGTGCCCGCAGCGTGATGAACGGCCGCGTCGAGGTGAGCTGGAGCGCGTCGCCGACCGACGTGCAGAACGTCGGCGGCCAGGCGGCCACCCGGTACCGCGTCTACTCGAGCGACGACGGGCTCGGCTGGGACGAAGGCGCCGAGACGACGAGCACCATGTACGAGACGGCGGTCCCTGCGGCTCGCGCGAAGTACTTCCGCGTCGCGGGCGTGAACGCTGGTGGGGAAGGTGTCGCGTCGGCGGTCGTCGGCGCGCGCGCGGGTGCAGCCGGACAGGCGGGCGTGTTGATCGTGAACGGGTACGATCGGTTCGAGGCGGCGCAGGCGCAGCTCGAGGCCTTTCCCACCCGGTTCTCTCTCGGCACCGTCACGCGCGTCTACCCGCGCCGCATCAACGACGGCTCGTACGTTCGCGTGCACGGCGACGCGCTCGATGCCCTCTCGTATGGGTTCGAGAGCGCGACCGATGACGCGGTCGAGGCGGGGCTCGTCGTGCCCTCGACGTTCGGAGTCGTGAGCTGGATCGCAGGTCGCGGCAAAGCAGCCGGTGCGGCGCCGTCGTCAGCAGCGCAGATGGCGTTGCGGCAGGCGCTCCAGGGCGGCACGCGCGTCATCTTCAGCGGTGAGGCCGCGGGCTCGATGGCGTTCCTCTCGGACTTCGGCTCCGCGACGGCGGGCAGCGGTACCTCGTCGCGTGCGCTCACTGGCGTCGGCCCACTCGCCGGCCTCGGCTGGTCGCTCGATGACGGCGCGGCAGGCACCTACGACGTGGGCAACCCCGATGGTGGCTCGCTCGACGTCATCAGCCCGATGGGGTCGGGACAGCGGCTGGCGTCGTATGCGTCGGGAGCTCCCGCGGCCTCAGGCGTCGCCGGCAGGTCGGCGCTGCTCGGGTTTCCGCTCGAGTCGATCACCAGCCGCGCGACGCGCATCGAGGTGTTTCGCCGGCTGCTCCTCTTCGCGACTGACGGCGGGGCGGACGGTGATGGTGGCGTGTTCGTCGAGCCTGATGCTGGCGCCGGCGGTGGAGGGGCCGGAGGTGGCAGCGCTGGTGGGAGTACCGCCGGTGGGACCGCAGGCGGGAGTGCAGCCGGTGGTGACGCCGCGGGCGGGAGCGCGGGCGGCTCGCAAGGTGGTGGCTCAGCCGGTGGTGGTGAGCCGACCTTGACCGGTGGTGGGCTGGCGGCTCCGCGTGTGCTGGCCTTCAGAGGTGGTGGCTGCAGCGCCGTTCCCGAGTCGATGGTGGTGGCGCTGCTGGTCTTCGCAGGGCTGATACGCCGGAGGCGATGAGCAAGCTCACTGCCGTCGTCGTCGTCGTCGCAAACGGCCGCGCCAGGGCGGGTGACTTCGCGTGGATCTGGGGGCCGCTGTCGACGGCTCCAGGGGTCGTCGAAGTTCGCTGCGTGAGGCCGGGAGTTCCGCGAGAGCTGTGGCGTGCGCAGCTGCCGCGCTCATCGCTTCGGGTCGCTCAGCGCCCAGACCAGGATGCGTTCTTCACGTTGGTCGTCGAGCGCGAGTTCGGAGCCCTCGTCCAGACGCTGATCGAGATCTTCGCGCGCATCGATCCACTCGCGCTCGTCGATGGTGGCGCGCCCCGCGACGAATACCGGCCCGAAGCCGAGACGATTCTCTTGTGCATGACGACCCGCACCGTGGCGGCGCTGACGCGTCTGATCGCGCGTGAATGCAATTTGTGGTTCGGGCGGGACCGAAACCGCCCGTTCCCGCGCGATCGGGAGTTGGCGCGTGCGCTCGTCCGGGCGCTCCATGAGCGTCCGTCACCCCGCCGCGCATGAAGGCTCCGGACTTCGACCCTCGACGAGAAGATCGAAGGTGAGCCGAGCGACGTGGCGTGAGGACTGAATGAACTCTCCCGCCCGTGCTCCGGCTCGCCGAACTCGCCGCCGCCAGGCCACCGAGGCGGGCGCTTTGTGCGAGCGCGCGAAGCCTTCCCGGACGCAGCGCAGCCAACGGCAAGAGACCGGGACGCGCGGGTCGTGCGAGCCGGCGAAGGTCCTCGCTCCCGAAGAGCGGCACGTGCGCAACTGCGCTCTGCGGGATGCGTGACGTCTCAGGGCCCGGCGTCGGTGTAGCCGGCGTCAGGGAGCAGCAGGCATCGGCGAGCGCAGGCGATGTACTCGCGGCCACAGCCGAAGGCGCACGCGCTGCACGTCTCGAGCGTCGAGGTGTCGCAACCCGTCGTGCAGCGCGTGTTGGTGTCAGCGCAGGTGTCGCTGCACGGCTGATCGAAGCGAGGGCCAAGCTGTCGGTCGCACGCGTCGATGGCCGCCTGAATCACGCGGTCTGCGAGCCCTCCGTCAGCACGCGCGGCGACGCACGCCGGGAACTGCGGGGCGACGCAGCGGAGCCTCGCGGCGCCGAAGACCGAGCACGCCTCGTCGGAGCCGAGCTCGAGAACCCGACGCAGCGCTTCGGGCGGCTGCGCGCCACCGTCAGGGAGGCGAATCACCAGACAACGCCGCGCCTGGAACGGGTTGAGCGGCTCGACCCGGCACGAGTCGATCAGCCCCGTCAGCAACGCTGCATCGCACCGCTCGCCGATCAAGAACCTCGACTCGGTGCCTGCGTCGACGCCCGCATCGACTCCTGCGTCGGCCTCGCCGGCGTCCACGCCGCTGTCCTGCGACGAGCCTCCGGCCGCTCCGCCGCCGAACGCGCCGCTGTCGACGCTCCCGCCCGCGGTGCCGCCATCGATCATGGCCGGTTTTTCGCCGCAGCCTGCCGCGACCGCGAGGACTGCTGACCCCACGAGCCACCATCCGTGTGAACGCTGCATCGCGCCTCCCCGAAGGCCTTGCGTACCACGGCAGGGTGCGAAACGAAGCGGCCGATGCGTCACCTCGCTCCTGCGATGCTCGCCCTCGCGCTCTCGTGTTCTCCCATCACGCCGTTCCGGGTCGACGGTGGTGCTGACGCTGGCGGCGATGGCGTCGCGGGCGGTGGTGCTACTGCGGGTGGTGCTTCTGCAGGGGGTGCTTCCGGAGGCAACGTCATCGGAGGCGGTGTGGCCGGTGGCCTCGGCGGCGGCGGCGGGGTGGCGGGCGGTGGCGGTCAGGCTGGAGGCGCCTCGGGAGGCTCGTCGGCGTGCACCTGCCAACCGCCCGCGAATGCCACGGCGAGCTGCACCGACGGAGGCTGCGACTTCGTCTGCGCGCCGGGCTTCCACCGCTGCGGCACGCGCTGTGTGGCTGACGACTCCATCTTCGAGTGCGGCGCGGCGTGCGCGATGTGTCCCGACAACGGAGGCTCTGCGCGCTGCGTCCAGAACGTGTGCGACTTCACCTGCGCTCCAACGCAGGCGCGGTGTCAGGGCCAGTGCGTCACGGCGAGCGACGCCCAGTGTGGCGCCAGTTGCGTGAGCTGCGCGGCGCCGACCCAGTGTCGCGCTGGCGCGTGCGTGGAGGACTGCGGCCCGGGCCTCATTCGCGTCGCGGGGACGTGCCGGGAGGGACGCGATCTTCAGCTCGGCCTGCTTCACGGCTGCGCCAGACACGATGGTGGCGTCGTGTGCTGGGGCACCGGCGTCAGCACCGGAGCGCTCGGCAGCGGGATGGACGCCGGGCGGCAACCACAGCCGGTGACGGACCTCTCTGGCGTCGTCTCGCTCTCGGTCGGAGACAACTTCGGCTGTGGCCTGTTGGAGGCCGGCGGGGTGCGGTGCTGGGGCGACAACATGTTCGGGCAGCTTGGCAACGGCGGCTCCAACAACGCGTATACGCCGCAGGTGGCGCTCGCTTCGGGCGCCGTCTCCCTCGCGGCCGGTGCACGGCACGCGTGCGCGCTGCTGGGCGATGCCCGCGTGGTGTGCTGGGGGAGCAACCTGCTCGGCCAGCACGGCACCGGAACGACGGCGCTCAGCGTTCGCGCCCCGCAGCCGATGGCCCTCGACGCAGGCGTCACGGCGCTCTTCGCAGGCAGCGACGGCACCTGGACCCTGCACGGCGAGAGCCCGCCGCGGCTCAGCGGTGACAGCTCGCAGTTCGGGCCCACCCTCAGACCCACGCCAGTCGCCCTGTTCGACGGGGGCGTGCGCTTCATCGCCGCCACCACGGCTCACAGCTGCGCGATCCGCTCGAACCGAACGCTCGAGTGCTGGGGGCGTGGCCTCGAAGGCCAGCTCGGCTACGCAGTCGGTGGCACCACACCTCAGCCGGTGCGCCCGGTGCCCGGCCTCGGCCAGGTGTTCGATGTCTGTGTGGGCCAGTCCTTCACGTGCGCGGTGATCGGCGATGGCGGCGTGAGGTGTTTTGGCGCCGGCGGCCAGGGCCAGCTGGGTGGAGGCAACGTGAACCCGTCGACGTCACCCGTCGAGGTGCTGTCGTTGCCTGCTGCGACGCAGGTGGCGTGTCGCTTCCAGACGGCCTGCGCGATGACGTCGAGCGGCGTCTTCTGCTGGGGCGACAACACGTTTGGCCAGCTCGGTGTGCCGACGCCGATGTCTTCGGCGTTCCCCATCGCCGTGCCGTTCCCGTAACGCGGTCGTCGATCACGCGCTCGCTCGACGCGCGTTGACTCGTCTGAACGCGACACCTAAACGGACTCTCGCCGCTTTCGGTTCTTCTTTCCTTCAAGGGAGCACGTCATGGCCATCAAGTTCGCAATCAACGGTTTCGGTCGTATCGGTCGCATGGTGCTGCGCGCCGCGCTGACTCGCAAAGAGAACGACATCGAGATCGTCGCCATCAACGACCTCGACAAGCCGGCCACGCTCGCGCACCTCTTCAAGTACGACTCGGTACACCGCAACTGGCCGGGCACCGTCTCGCACTCTGAGAACAGCCTCACCATCGACGGGAAGAGCTACCGCGTCACCGCCGAGAAAGACGCCGCCAAGCTGCCGTGGAAGGAGCTCGGCGTCGACGTCGTCATCGAGTGCACCGGCAAGTACACCTCGCAGGAGAAGGCCGTCGCCCACCTGCAGGCCGGCGCGAAGAAGGTGCTGATCAGCGCGCCCGGCAAGGGCGTCGATCTCACCGTGTGCTTTGGCATCAACCACCTGCAGTACGACCCCGCCAAGCACCACACGGTGTCGAACGCGTCGTGCACCACCAACTGCCTCGCGCCGATCGCCAAGGTGCTCAACGACAGCTTCGGCATCGAGCGCGGCCTGATGACGACGATTCACTCGTACACGAACGATCAGCGCATCCTCGATCTCGTGCACGAAGACCCCCGCCGCGCGCGCGCCGCTGCGCTCTCGATGATCCCCACCTCGACTGGCGCCGCGAAGGCCATCGGCGAGGTGATCCCCGAGCTGAAGGGCAAGCTCAACGGCGCAGCCATTCGGGTGCCGACGCCGAACGTCTCGCTCGTCGACCTCACGGTGCTGCTCAAGAAGCCCACCACCGTCGACGAGGTGCACAAGGCGATGAAGACGGCCGCCGACGGCCCGATGAAGGGCGTGCTCATGTACGACACCGAGCCGACCGTGAGCGTCGACTACAACGACAACCCGCACTCCTCGATCTTCGACTCGACCCAGACGCAGCTGCTCGACGGCAACTTCCTCAAGATCTTCGCCTGGTACGACAACGAGTGGGGCTACTCGCAGCGCATGGTCGACGTCGCCCGGTTCCTCGTCTCGAAGAACTAAGCGGGCCCCATGTCAGTCAAATACATCGACGAGCTCACGCTCACGGGCAAGCGGGTCTTCATTCGCGTCGACTTCAACGTGCCGCTGGATGATCAGCAGCGCATCACCGACGACACCCGCATCGTCGAGGCGATGCCCACCATCACCAAGGCGCTCGAGCTGGGCGGCAAGGTGGTGCTGGCGTCGCACCTCGGCCGGCCCAAGGGGCCCGAGAAGAAGCTGTCGCTCTTGCCCATCGCGAAGCGCCTCGCCGATCTGCTCGGCAGGGAGCACGAGGTGCTGATGGCCGATGACTGCGTCGGTGAGGGCGTCGGCAAGATGGCCAGGGAGCTCAAGCCCGGTCAGGTGCTGCTGCTCGAGAACCTGCGCTTCCACAAAGAGGAAGAGGCGAACGACGAGGCCTTCGCGCGCGAGCTCGCCAGCTTCGCCGACGTCTACTGCAACGACGCCTTCGGCACCGCGCACCGCGCCCACGCGTCGACCGCTGGCATGGCGCCGTTCGTCAAGGAGAAGTGCGCCGGCTTCCTGATGCGCAAGGAGATCGAGAAGCTCGGGAAGCTCGTCAAGAACCCCGACAAGCCGTTCGTCGTGGTGCTCGGCGGCGCCAAGGTGGGCGACAAGATCAAGGTCATCGAGAACCTGCTGCCGAAGTGCAACGCCATGCTGATCGGCGGCGCGATGGCCTACACGTTCCTCAAGGCTCAGGGCGCGACCGTCGGGAAGAGCCGCGTCGAAGAAGACAGGGTGCCGCTGGCGTCACGCCTCCTCGAGGTGGCCAAACAGCACGGCGTCGAGCTGGTGCTGCCGGTCGATCACGTGGTGGGCAGCTCGCCTGACGAGAAGAGCGAAGCCACCGACGTGCCCGATCGCAACATTCCCGAGGGCAAGATGGGCCTCGACATCGGCTCGAAGACCCGCGCGCTCTTCACCCAGCACATCCGCAACGCGAAGACGGTGCTGTGGAACGGCCCCATGGGCTTGTTCGAGGTGCCGAAGTTCGCCGAGGGCACGAAGTCGGTGGCCACGGCGATGGCGCTCAACACCCAGGCCCTCACGGTGGTCGGTGGTGGAGACTCGGCCGCGGCCGTGAACGATCTGGGGCTGGCGTCGAAGCTCTCTCACGTGTCGACGGGCGGCGGGGCGTCGCTCGAGCTGCTCGAAGGCCTCAAGCTGCCTGGCATCGCTGCACTGGAGTAACCGCACATGACGACGCGTCGCTGCTTCATCGCTGGCAACTGGAAGATGAACAAGACGGTCACCGAGTCGCTCGCGCTCGCGCGGGAGCTGCGGGGCCTGGTCTCGATGGTGCGGCACGTGGACATCGCGGTGGCGCCGACGTTCCCGGCGCTCCACCCGGTCGCCAAAGCGCTGGAGGACTCGAACATTCAGGTGGCCGGCCAGCACTGCCACGCCGAGCCGTCCGGTGCGTTCACGGGCGAGACGGCCGCCCCGATGCTGAAGGACGCGGGCTGCTCGTGGGTGATCCTCGGGCACTCGGAGCGCCGTCAGTTCTTCCAGGAGACCGACGCCGGGGTGAATCGCAAGGTCGGCGCCGTGCTCAAGGCCGGCATGCTGCCGATCATCTGCGTCGGCGAGACGCTGCAGGAGCGCGAGGCCAACCGCACGCTCGAGGTCGTCTCGACGCAGGTGAAGGGCTGCCTCGATGGCTTCAAGGCCGACGTGGGCGCCTCGTTCGTCATCGCCTACGAGCCGGTGTGGGCCATCGGCACCGGCAAGACGGCCAGCTCACGCCAGGCGCAAGAGGTTCACGCCCACATCCGCTCGTTGCTCACGGGGCTGTGGGGCGCCGAGGCCGCCGCGAAGGTGCGCCTTCAGTACGGCGGCTCGGTCAAGGCCGACAACGCCGCCGAGCTGCTCGGGCAGCCCGACATCGACGGCGCGCTGGTGGGTGGCGCCAGCCTCAAGGCCGCCGACTTCGCCGCCATCATCAAGGCCAAGCCCGTCTGATCCATTCGGGTCAGCTGACGCTTGCAGTTCACCAGGACACCGCCTAAGCCGCGCCCTCTATGTTGGCTTTCTTCACGACCGTCCACGTCCTCCTCTGCATCTTCATGATCCTCGTGATCCTCCTGCAGCCCGGGAAGGACGCAGGCATGGGCGCGGCCCTCGGTGGCGGTGCAGCGACCTCGGCGTTCGGTGGCCGTGGCGCCGTGACGTTCTTGAGCAAGGTGACGGCCGCGTGCGCGGTGGCGTTCTTCGTCACGTCGCTGGGCCTCTCGCTGGTCGGCCTGAAGACGTCGAAGGTCACGAACTCTCCGCTGGTGGCCAAGCAGCACGCTGACGCCGAGAAGGCGAAGGCTGACGAAGCCGCGAAGGCCAACGCGCCGGTGCCCGATCCCGCGAAGCTGGAGCAGGGCGATCCGACGAAGGCGCCTCCTCCGACGCCCGCGCCTGAAGGGCTGAAGGCCATCGACGCGGTGCCGGCCGAGAAGGTGCAGTAAGCGGCAAGAAGTTCCTTCCTCGGTGGTCAGGCTTTCTGGTACACGCCCGTCCCGTTGAAGCAGCACGACAAGTGAATTGCCCAGGTGGTGGAACTGGTAGACACACCAGCTTGAGGGGCTGGCGCCGCGAGGCGTAAGGGTTCGAATCCCTTCTTGGGCACTCCTCACTCAGACCTCCGAGAAATCGGGGGTCTTTGTGTTTGTGGCACGCACGAGGTTTGCGCGACCGCGGCTTGATACAGCGCAGGTTGCGGGCCTCAACCTTCGTCAAATCCGCAAGGGGGCGGGCTCACCCACCTTCTGCTGAGCGCTCCGCCTTTGCGTTGAGCCCTCGATCTCGCGCAACGGCTGCGCCGTCTGCGCCCTGGCTCGGCCTGAAAGAACGGGCGCACCTGATGCACTGCGCTCGGGCACATGCTCGACGATCTGATTCTTGGAATGGCGGGCGCGGGTGGAGACGGGGTCGTCAGCGCAGGCGAGTCGCTGCTCTCGGCGGCGTCCTCCGAGGGGTACCACGCGCTGATGACGAAGAGCTTCGGCTCACAGATTCGCGGCGGTGAGTCGTCATGCCGCGTGCGTCTGTCGACGAAGAAGGTGCTCAACCCCGGCGGCGCGCTCGACGTGATGGTCGCCCTGAACTGGGACGACTTCTTCAAGTTCGGCGCCGAGCTGCCGCTGTCGGTCGACACCGTGCTCATCTACGAAGAGAAGGCCGGCCCACCGCCCGAGACGCTCAAGGCGCGCGGCGTGGTGCCCACCGAGGTGGTGCCCGTCGCCATCGCCGAGCTGACGAAGAAGTCGGCAGGCACCGACAAGGCCAAGACGTCGGTGGTGCTGGGCCTGCTCTCGGGCTGGTTCGGCATTCCGTCAGAGGCCATCGGCCGCGGGCTCAAGAAGAAGTTCGGCAGCAAGGGTGAAGGGCTGCTCGAGGCCAACGAGAAAGCGCTCGCGTCGGGCATCGAGTACGCGCGGGCGCACCCGCTCCGCACGCCCCACGTCATCTCGAAGCCAAAGGGGCCGCCCGGCTCGAAGATGCTCTGCGACGGCAACGACATGTGCGCCGCTGGAGCGCTCTTCGCCGGCGTGAAGTTCTTCGGTGGCTACCCGATCACCCCGTCGACCGAGGTGATGCAGACGCTCACCCGCGAGATCTGGAAGTACGGCGGCACGGTGCTGCAGTGCGAAGACGAGATCTCGGGCATCGGCGCGACGGTCGGTGCGTCGTTCGCGGGCAGGAAGTCGATGACCGCCACCAGCGGCCCCGGCATGGATCTCAAGACCGAGATCCTCGGGCTCGCGACGATCGCCGAGCTGCCGCTCGTCATCCTCAACGTGCAGCGCGGTGGCCCCTCGACGGGCCTGCCCACCAAGCCGGAGCAGGGCGACCTCTACCAGGCTGCGTTCTCGGGCCATGGCGACGTGCTCCGCCCCGTGCTCGCGCCCACCGACGTCGAAGACACCTTCAAGACCACCGTCGACGCCTTCAACATCGCCGAGCAATACCAGACGCCGGTGATCATCCTGTCGGACCAGGAGATCGCGCAGCGCAAAGAGGCGGTCGATCTCATCGACACGTCCAGGATGGAGATCATCGAGCGCCGCGCCCCGACCGAGGCCGAGCTCGCCGAGAAGCCCTACGCGCGCTTCGCGTTGACCGAGAGCGGCATCAGCCCCATCAGCCACCCCGGCATGCGCGGCGGCACGTACCTGGCCGCTGGCATCGAGCACAACGAGAAGGGTGACCCGACCTCGGGCGGGACGATGCACGCGAAGATGAACGAGAAGCGCTTCAGGAAGCTCGAGCCCCTGAAGCAGCGCACCGATCTCTTCGAGCTGTCGGGCAACCCGAAGGCGCCGCTGGCCTTGCTCGCGTGGGGCAGCACCGCTGGTGTCGCGCGTGAGGCCTTCCAGCTCGCGACCGCGCAGGGCCACGACGTCAAGCTGCTGGTGCCGTACCTGCTCTACCCGATCGCCGAGCAGGTCTACGCGGGCTTCTTCGAGTCGGTGAAGCACGGGCTGCTCGTCGAGCTCTCGCACCAGGGGCAGCTGTACCGAATGCTCCGCATGTTCATCGACGTGCCGAAGGGCCTGAAGAGCTTCTGCCGGAGCGGCGCCAACCCGTTCCAGCCGGCCGAGCTCGTCGCCCGCCTGGTCGAGCTGAAAGGACTGCCGTCATGAACGCGCCCGTGTTCCAGGCGAAGGACTACAAGAGCGAGCTCAAGCCCATCTGGTGCCCCGGGTGTGGCGACTTCGGCGTGCTGCAGGGCCTCTACCGCGCGCTCTCGTCGATCGGCCGGCCGCCCCACGAGGTCGCGTTCATCTCGGGCATCGGCTGCTCGTCGCGAATTCCCGGCTACACCACGGCCTACGGCTTCAACACCGTGCATGGCCGTTCCTTGCCGATCGCGCAGGGCGTGAAGCTGGCCAACCCCGAGCTGCTGGTGGTCGTCGCGGGTGGTGATGGCGACGGCTTCTCGATCGGCGGCGGCCACGTGCCCCACGCCGTACGCCGCAACATGGATCTCACGTACCTGGTGATGGACAACCAGGTGTACGGCCTCACCAAGGGTCAGCTGTCGCCGACGTCTCCGCGCGGGCTCGAGACGGTGACGTCGCCCTTCGGCAGCCTCGAGGAGCCGATCAACCCGCTGCTCTACATGCTCGCGTACGGCGCGGGCTTCGTGGCGCAGGCCACGCCGGCCGACATGCCGGGCATGACGGCGCTCATCGAAGAGGCGATTCGCTACCCGGGCTTCGCGTTCGTGAACATCCAGTCGCCGTGCGTGACGTTCGGCGAAGACGACCAGCAGCTCAAGGCGCACAAGGCGAAGCAGAAGTCGCTGGCGAGCCTGGGGCATGATCCGTCGAACCAGCTCGCGGCGCTCGATCTCGCGCGCGCGTACGGCACCGAGCTCTACACCGGCGTCTTCTACCGGAACCCCAGCCCGCCCCCGACCTACGAGTCGCTGGTGAAGCTGCGCCAGACCGAGCAGGCGAAGAAGGCCCGCCCGCGCAACCAGATCCTCGACGCATATCTCCAGAAGTGAGGCGCACGTGACGAACCGGCAGCAACAGACCCCAGGCATCGACTTCGCCGTGCTCACCCTGAAGGACGCGCTCGATCTCGCGGTGTTGATCGAGGAAGAGGCGCGCGACCGCTACGAGGAGCTCGCGGCGCAGCTGGTGTTGCATCGCACGCCCGGCGCGGCGGCGTTCTTCGCCAAGATGGTGCGCATCGAAGAGCTGCATCGCAAACAGCTGCTCGAGGAGCGCGCAAAGGCGTTCGGCGAGCAGCCCGTGGCCGTGCGTCGCGAGATGATCTTCGACGTCGAGGCGCCCGACTATGACGAGGTGCGCTCCGACATGACGACGCGCGAGGCGCTCGAGACGGCCCTGCGCAGCGAAGAGAAGGCGCACCGCTTCTTCGTCTCGGTCTTGAGTCACGTGCAGAACCCCGAGGTGCGCAAGCTCTTCGAGGAGCTGCGCGACGAAGAGGTCGAGCATCAGGATCTGGTGAAGAAGGAGCTGGCGAAGCTCCCGGACGACGATCGGTTTGCCCGCGTCGACGTCGGCGACGGCCCCGCACCGCAATAACGAACGGACCCCCGCATGCCCTCTGGCCTCGCGCTGCTCGCCTTCTTGCTGGTCGCCGTCGCGGTGTCCGGCTCGTTGCTGGTGGCCTCGAAGATCCTCCGCGTCGTCTCCACGCGGAAGGAGCCGCTCAAGCACGCCACCTACGAGTGCGGTGAGGTGCCGACCGGGCTCGCGTGGATGCGCTTCCACGCCCGGTACTACGTGGTGGCGCTCTTCTTCGTCCTCTTCGACATCGAGACCGCGTTCCTGCTGCCGTGGGCGACGATCGTTCGCGAGGCCGGAGCGCGTGGCCTCGTCGCGGTCGGCTCCTTCGTCGTGGTGCTGATGCTGGGCTGGGCCTGGGCGACGAAGAAGGGAGCCCTCCAATGGCAGTGACGCCCCCACCGCTGCGCACCGTCGACACCGGCGCTGGGTTTCGTCACCCGCTGTACCAGGTGATGCTCGAGACGCCGGGGCTCACCGTCGGCACGGCGGCGCTCGACGATCTGCTCTCGTGGGGACTCACGAAGGCCATGTGGATCTTCCCCATGGCCACCAGCTGCTGCGGCATCGAGTTCATGGCGACCGCCGCGAGCCGGGTCGACATCGATCGCATGGGCGTCATCGTGCGCGCGACGCCGCGGCAGGCCGACGTGATGGTCGTCGCCGGCACCATCACCACCAAGATGGCGCCGCGCGTGCTCAAGCTGTGGGAGCAGATGCCCGAGCCCAAGTGGTGCATCGCGATGGGCTCCTGCGCGATCTCCGGAGACTTCTACCGGAACCTCTACTCGGTGGTGCCGGGCATCGACACGTTCCTCCCGGTCGACGTCTACGTACCGGGCTGCCCGCCGAACCCCGAGGCGCTCATGCACGGCATGATGCGGCTCCAGGAGAAGATCCAGCGGCAGCGCAAGGGCGAGAACGTGGTGCCCGAGCTGAACCCCGACCTGCTCAAGATCACCCAACCGTCGGTGCCGCGCCTCAACGAGGCGACCCGCTCTCCGACGCAGACGCTCGAGCAGGAGCGCGCCTCGGAGAACCCGACGCTCGACGAAGAGACTGATCCGCTCGTGGTCCCGCCGTCGGAGCCTGCGCCCGGCCTCGCGCCGCTCGTTGGCGCCGACTTCCAGGCGCTGCTCATTGAGCTCGGGGTCGCCGAGCTGCCCAAAGACGGTCCGCCCGTAATCCCTGCGGCACAGCACCTCGAGCTCGCGCGCCGCCTCAAGGGCCTCGGGTACCGCCAGCTCGTCACCATCGCGGCCTCGCACTGGCCGGCAGGGAAGGGGCGCAAGGGCGCCGACGCCGCCGAGGTCGAGCACCACGAGATCGCCTACGCGCTGCGCACGGTCGGGCCTGGCTCTCGCCTCGCGAGCTGGGCGGTCAAGGTGCCGGTGGCCGAGCCGGTGCTGACGCTCGCGGGCGTCTTCGCCGGCGCCGACTGGCAGGAGCGCGAGCAGTTCGATCTCGTGGGCGTGCGCTTCGCAGGTCACCCGGACCTCCGGCGCATCATGCAGACCGAGAACGCCACCACCCACCCGCTGCGGCGCGAGTTCCCCGCCGACGCCCACCTGGCTCCCTGGAGGTGACGTGATGACCCAGCTCACCGTCACTGCGCAGAAGCGGCCGAACCCGTACCTCTCGATCGACTCACTCGATCCCGAGTCAGAGCTGATGCTCCTGCACTTCGGGCCGCAGCACCCGTCGACGCACGGCGTCTTCCGCATGGATCTCTACCTGGACGGAGAGATCATCGTGAAGGCCGTGCCGCACTGTGGGTACCTGCACCGCGCCGTCGAGAAGCTCTGCGAGAAGCTCTCGTACGTGCAGCTCACGCCGATCGTCGACAAGAACGACTACGTCGCGCCGATGACGAACGAGCAGGCGATCGTGATGGCCTGCGAGGCGATGTTGAAGCTCGAGGTGCCGCGCCGCGCGAGGTGGATGCGGGCGCTCTTCGCCGAGCTGCAGCGCATCGCGTCTCACTTGCTGGCCATCGGCACGTTCTGTCTCGACCTCGGCGGGGCGCTCGGCGGCGGCTCCACCGCGTTCATCTACTGCTTCCGCGAGCGCGAGCTGATCCTCGATCTCTTCGAAGACGTGACGGGCGCGCGCTTTCACTACAACACGCACACCATCGGCGGGAACCGGCACGATCTTCCGGCGGGGTGGGGCGCGAAGGTGAAGGCGGTGCTCGACGTCATCGAGGCGCGCATGCCGGAGTACGCGGCGCTGACCATCGAGAACCGGATCTTCCAGCAGCGCACGAAGAACGTCGGCGTGCTCGACGGAGAGCTGGCCCTCGAGCTGGGGGTCACGGGCCCGAACCTGCGGGCGTCGGGCATCGATCACGATCTGCGGCGCGATGCGCCGTTTCACGCCTACGACGAGGTGAAGGTGAACGTCGCGGTGGCGACCGGCGGCGACTGCTACGCGCGCTCGATCGTGCGCGTGGCCGAGGTGAAGGAGAGCCTGCGCCTGTGCCGTGCGTTCCTCGACGGCATGCCCGAGGGGCCGATCAACTCCGGGAAGCCGACGAAGCTGACCGTGCAGACGAAGATTCCCGCTGGGCAGGTCTACGTGGGCATCGAGACGCCCCGCGGTGAGCTGGGCACCTGGCTGATCACCGACGGCACGCAGAACGCGTACCGCCTCAAGATTCGCCCGCCCTCGCTGCATGCGCTGTCGGCGCTCCCGTACATCCTCCCCGGGTACACGGTGAGCGACGCGGTGGCGATCCTCGGCTCCCTCGACCCGATCATGGGGGAGGTCGATCGATGAACGAGTTCCTCCAGGGCGGGCTGTACGGCGGCGGCATCATCGTCGCCATCATGTCGAGCCTGCTCTTCGTGCTGTGGACGGAGCGGAAGATGGCGGCGCGCATGCAGAGCCGCATCGGCCCCACCTTCACCGACCCGCTGGGGTTCCTCCAGGCCCCGGCCGACGTGCTGAAGCTGTTGCAGAAGGAAGACATCATTCCCGAGAAGGCCGATCGGGCGCTCTTCAACAACGCCCCGCTACTCGGGGCCACCGTCGCCATCGCGGGCGCGGCGGTGGTGCCATTCTCGGCCACGATCGTCGGGGCGGACCTCGAGGTTGGAGTGCTCTACCTGCTCGCGGTCGGGGCGCTGGGCGTGCTCCCGGTGTTCGCCGCGGGGTGGGGGAGCAACAACAAGTTCGCGCTGCTCGGCGCCATGCGCGCGATCGCCCAGTCGGTCTCGTACGAGGTGCCGCTCGTGCTCGCGGCGCTCGTGCCGGTGATCCTCGCCGGGTCGATGAAGCTGAGCGACATCGTCGCGTACCAGTCGAGCCACCACTGGCTGGTGGTGTGGCCGTTCTTCCTGGGCATACCGGCCTTCGGGTTGTTCATGCTCGCGATGCTCGCCGAGTCGAACCGCATTCCCTTCGACATCCCCGAGGCCGAGAGCGAGCTCGTGGCTGGCATCACCACTGAGTACACGGGCATGAAGTTCGGCCTCTTCTACATGGCCGAGTACCTGCACACGGTGATCGCCTCGGCGGTCGCGTCGGCGCTGTTCCTCGGAGGGTACGACGGCCCCATCGCGCCGGGCCTGTGGTGGATGGTGCTGAAGACGGGCCTCTTGGTGGTCGCGATCTACTGGCTGCGCTGGTCGCTCCTGCGCTTCCGCTCCGATCAGCTGATGGCGCTGTGCTGGCGGTGGTTGGTGCCATCGGGCGTCGTGCTCGTCGTCGGCGCGGCCGTCTGGGTCGTCTTCGCAGGGTGAGAGAGAACGTATGCGCCACTTCCTCGATGCCCTGAAGAGCGTCGCCACCATCGCGAAGAGCTTTGGGCGCAAGACGAACACGGTGCAGTACCCGAAGGTGCTTCGGCCGAGGGCGGAGCGCTACCGCGCGAGCTTTGCGCTCCTGCACGAGGCGGACGGAGACGAGGCCTGCATCGGGTGTCTGCAGTGCGAGCGCATCTGCCCCTCGAAGGTCATCGCGATCAAGGGGCCGGCGAAGCGTGACTCGCCGATCACTGGCAAGAAGCGCAGCTACGCCGACGACTTCACGCTCGACCTCTCGGCCTGCATCTTCTGTGAGCTGTGCGTGCAGGTCTGCCCGACCGACGCGATCGTGATGACGCGCGAGCAGGAGGAACCCGCGTACGGCCGCGAGTCGCTCGTCCTCAACATGGCGAGGCTGTACGAGAACGAGAAGACGAAGACCCGGGCGTGGGGTGACGGCACGAAGTTGATGGAGATGCAGACGCCGCCCAAGCCGCCCAAGCCGGCTCCAGTCGAGGGTGCGCCGGTTGCTGCTGCGCCGGTTGTCGCGGCTCCCGTTACTGCTGCTGCGGTTGACGCTGTGCCGGTCGCTGCTGCGCCTGCTGTACCCACTTCCGAGCCGAGCGTCGCGCCGGCTCCCATCATTCCGAAACCAGAAGGAGGCACGCCGTGAACTTCGACTTCGGGTTCGCGATCGTGGCGGCGGTCATCGTGGTGTCCGCGCTCTTCGTCGTTCGCGCCGCCAACCTCATCCACGCCGTGCTCTGGCTCGGCGTCACGCTGCTGGGAACTGCCGCGCTGTACGCCCAGCTCAACGCGCCCTTCCTCGCCGGCGTCCAGGTGCTCACCTACGTCGGAGGCGTCGTCACGCTGATGATCTTCGGCGTGATGGTGACGCGGCGTCACGATGGGATCGACGTGGTCGCCCAGACCGAAGGCGCCGATCGCGGGTTCATCTTCGCGTCGGCCCTGTTCGTCGTGCTGGCGCTGGTGACGTGGAAGAGCGCCCCGCACGTGCCGAACCCTGCGCCAGTCGCATCGAGCGCCGATATCGCGCGCGCGTTGCTCGGCGAGTATCTGATCGGCTTCGAGGTGCTGTCCCTGCTCCTGCTCGCGGCCATCGTCGGCGCGGTGGTCCTGGTGCGACGCCGTGATCCCGAGCCGGCAGGCGAACCGAGCCCGGCCGCTGCGGCGGTCTCCGAGGTGAACCCATGACGCTGATGAACTGCATCCTGCTGGCGTCAGCGCTGATGGCGATCGGTGTCTACGGCCTCGCCACGCGCAAGCAGGCGGTCGCGATGCTCCTCTCGGTCGAGTTGATGGCGAACTCGGCGAACATCCTCTTCGCGTCGTTTGCTCATTTCCGCGGGGGGCCGACGGGTCAGGTCTTCGTGCTGTTCGCGCTGGCCATCACGGTCGCCGAGGTCGCCGTCGGCCTCGCGCTGGTGATGCTGCTCTACCGGCGCCATGGAGACACGGCGCTCGATCTCGCGAGTGAGGCACGCCAATGAGTCCGGTCACGCTCGCCATCGTCGCGACCGTCGCGCCCGCGGTCGCGGCCTTGCTGTTGCTCGTCTTGAGCCCGCTGCGTCACCGTGGCGCGCCCGCAGCCTGGGTCACCTTGCTGGGCAGCCTCGTCTCGCTCGGCGCGGCGGTGATGCTGCTCGTCGCGAGGCTGGGCGGCGCCCCTGACGCGCGCGCCACCATTCCGTGGATCGAGGAGCGCGGCCGCGCGATGGCCGAGATCGGCATCCTCATCGACGGCGTCTCGTTGCCGATGTTGATCATCGTCTGCCTCGTCGCGCTCTGCGTGCAGGTCTTCTCGATCGCCTACATGCACGACGAGCCGCCGCGCGCCTTCGGCCGCTACTTCACGCTCCACGCACTCTTCCTGTTCAGCATGAACGTGGTGGTGGTCTCGCCGAACCTGCTCCAGCTCTTCGCCGGGTGGGAGCTCGTCGGCCTCACCAGCTACCTGCTCATCGGTTTCTACTTCGCGAAGCCCGCAGCGGCGCAGGCGGCGGTGAAGGCGTTCTGGATGACGAAGCTCGCCGACATGGGCTTCCTGTTCGGCCTCTTGGTGCTCTACGTCTCGACGGGTGGCTTCGAGTGGACCTCGGCGCCCAGCGCGACGGTCGCGACGTGGGTGACGGGCCTGCTCTTCCTCGCCGTCGTCGGCAAGTCGGCGCAGTTTCCCCTGCATATCTGGCTGCCCGACGCGATGGAGGGCCCGACGCCGGTCTCCGCGCTCCTCCACGCCGCGACGATGGTGGCCGCGGGCGTCTTCCTCGTCGTGCGCGCCGACCCGCTCTTTGCGCTCGCTCCAGGCACGCGTGAGGTGATGCTCTGGGTCGGCTCCATCACGGCCGTCTTCGCCGCGCTCCTCGCGCTCGTGCAGCACGACATCAAGAAGGTGCTCGCGTTCTCGACGTGCTCACAGCTCGGCTACATGGTGGCCGCGCTCGGCGCTGGTCAGGCCTTCGCCGGCTTCTTCCACCTCGGCACTCACGCGTTCTTCAAGGCGCTGCTCTTCCTCGCCGCGGGCAGCGTGATTCACGCGGTGCACTCCAACTCGCTCGACGACATGGGCGGCCTTCGCAAGAAGCTCCCGCTCACCACGGCGGCGTTCGTGATCGGCTCGTTGTCGCTCGCAGGCGTGCCTGGCTTCGCCGGCTTCTTCAGCAAGGACCTGGTGCTCACGTCGCTCGAGGGCAAGGCGTCGTGGATTCCGTGGGCGATGCTGCTCGGCGCCGCGTTCCTCACGGCGTTCTACATGGGCCGCCTCCTCATCAAGGCGTTCTGGGGCGAGCTCTCGGAGCGCTCCTCGCATGCGCACGAGGGCAACGTCGCGATGACGGGTCCGCTGGTGGTGCTGGCCATTCCGTCGTTGGCGTCTGGCTTTCTCGGTGGGTGGCTCGCCACGCAATCGAGCGCGCAGTACGAGCTGCACCTCGGCCTCACGCCGGTGCTCGCGTCGGTGATGTCGCTGGCCGGGCTCGGCGCCGCGATCCTCGTCTTCCGCAAGGGGGGACAGGCGCCGTTCACGCACGTGCTCGAGAAGCTCGACACCTTCTCGGTCGTCGACCGCACCTGGGCTGGCGCGTACCGGATCGGCCTGCTCGGCGTGGCGTCACTGGCGGGGTGGATCGACCGCTACCTCATCGACGGGCTCATCAACTTCACCGGCTGGTCGGCGCTCGAGGGCGGCTCCTCGGCGCGGCGGCTCCAGACGGGCCTGGTGCGTGACTACGCGCTGCTCGTCACCGTGGGCGTCCTGGTGCTGGTGCTGATTGGAGTGCTCCGATGAGCCACCTGCTCGCCCTCACGATGGCTGCTCCGGCGCTCGCGGCGGTGGTGTTGCTGGCCATTCCCGGAACCTCACGCACCGCGCTCCGGGTCGTCTCGTTGATCGGCGCCGTCATCTCGCTCGCGGGCAGCATCTGGGTCGCGACGCTCTACGATCGCGCACTCGGCGGCCTCCAGCTGCTCGACACGGTGCCGCTCGTGCCCTCGCTCGGCATTCACCTGAAGCTCGCGGTGGACGGGTGGGGCGTGGCGCTGCTGCTCCTCACCGGCGTCATCATCGTCACTGGAGTGCTCGCGAGCTGGTCGGTGGCGAAGCGCGACAAGGAGTTCTTCCTGTTGCTGCTGGTGCTCGTCTCGGGCGTCTACGGCGTCTTCATCTCGCAAGACCTGTTCATCTTCTTCCTCTTCTACGAGATCGCCGTGCTGCCGATGTACCTGCTCATCGGCATCTGGGGCTCGAGTCACAAGGTGCCGTCAGCGGGGCCGTTCGGCTTCACGTGGAAGCGCTTCGAAGTGGGCAGCCGCGAATACGCCGCGATGAAGCTGACGCTGATGTTGCTGGTGGGCTCGGCGGCGATCCTCGTGGCGATGTTCCTGCTCTGGTCGAACTCGGGCGCGCGCACCTTCGACATGCAGGTGCTCGAGGCGACGAAGTTCCCCATCGCGGTGCAGCACGTGGTGTTCCCGCTGGTGTGGCTGGGCTTCGGCACGCTCGCCGGCGTCTTCCCGTTCCACACCTGGTCGCCTGACGGTCACGCCTCGGCGCCGACGGCCGTGTCGATGCTGCACGCCGGTGTGTTGATGAAGCTCGGCGCCTTCGGCGTGCTGCGCATCGGCATGGTGTTGGTGCCTGACGCGGCCGCGTGGTGGGCGCCGATCGTCGGCGCGGTGGCCGTCGTCAACGTGCTCTACGGAGCGCTCTGCGCCGCGAGCCAGAAGGACCTCAAGTACATCGTCGCGTACTCGTCGGTGAGCCACATGGGCGTGGTGATGCTGGGCATCGCCACCATGAACGCGGCCGGCTGGAACGGCGCCGTCTACCAGATGGTCGCGCACGGCATCATGACGGGCCTCTTCTTCGCCCTCGTCGGCCTCGTCTACGAGCGCGCGCACACCAGGACGATCGCCAAGATGGGTGGCTTCGCCCACGTGATGCCCGTCGTCGCCGGCTTCTTCACGCTGGCCTGTCTGTCGTCGCTCGGGTTGCCGGGCACCGCAGGTTTCGTCGCCGAGTTCATGGTCTTCGCCGGCGCTGCGAAGGGCGCGAGCCCGTGGTGGGCGATTCCGGGCGTGCTGGGCGCGTTCGTCACGGCCGTCTACGTGCTGCGGGCCTGCAAGACGATCTTCTGGGGCCCGGCGCCCGTCGACGAGTTCGCGCACCTGCAGGACGTGCAGCGCACCGAGTGGGCAGCGCCGCTGGTGCTCGGCAGTCTGCTCGTCGTGTTCGGCTTCTGGCCGAAGCTGCTGCTCGACTTCATCGACGCCGCCAGTCAGGGCTACCTCGGCCGGCTGCCCATCGTCGCGCTCGCGCAGGCGGTGACGCCATGAACGCCTGGCTGCAGGTCTTCTCGCTCGACTTCGCGGTGGCCGCGCTGGCCCTCGTCGTCCTTGCGCTGGACGCGTTCCTCCGCATCCCCGGCCGGGTGCTCGGCTGGCTGACGGCGGGCGTGCTCGCGAGCGTGCTGGTGGCGAGCTTCTTCGTCGACACCTCAGGCGTAGTCCCTCACGGCGTCTACGAGTCGGGCGCGTGGGTGGTGTTCTTCAAGCGCCTCTTCCTCGTCGCGGGCCTGCTCGGCGTGATGGGCAGCATCGACTGGCTCGAGGAGCGCACGCCGCGCCGGCAGGCCGAGTACTACGCGCTCATGCTCTTCAGCCTCACCGGCATGATGCTGGTGCCGGGCGCGCGGGACTGGGTGCTGCTGCTCGTCGCCTTCGAGTTGATGGGCATTCCCCTCTACGTGCTGGCCGCGTGGGCGAAGACCGACGGCCCGGCGACGGAGCCGAAGCTGGGGCCCGAGGCAGGCTTGAAGCTCTTCGTCACCGGCGTGGCGAGCTCGGCCTTCACGCTCTTCGGGCTCGCGCTCGTCATCGGCGAAACGGGCTCGACGGCGCTGTCGGCCTTGCCGGTCCAGCTCACGCCGCTCCACACCACGGGCATGTTGATGGTGATCGGCGGCCTCGGCTTCAAGCTGGGCGCGGTGCCGTTCCACATGTGGGTGCCCGACACGTACCAGGGCGCGCCGACGCCGTTCGTCGCCTTCCTGTCGGTCGCTCCGAAGGCCGGCGGGCTCGCTGCGTTCTCGGTGGTGATGCTCTCGGGCTGGGCGCAGCACGTCGCGGTGTGGGGCCCGGCGCTGGCCGTCATCGCAGGCGCGAGCATGGTGGTGGGCAACGTCTTCGCGCTGCCTCAGACCGACGCGCGCCGGCTGCTCGGCTTCTCAGGCGTGGCGCAGATCGGCGCGGTGTTGCTCGCCATCGCCGCGAACACGCAAGAGGGCCTCGCGATGGCGCTCTTCTTCATCTCCACCTACGTCTTCACCAACCTCGGCGCGTTCCTGGTGGTGCATGCCGCGGCGCAGAGCAGCGGTGGCCACGAGGTGTCGATGTTGGCGGGGCTCTCGAGGCGCTCGCCCTGGCTCGGCGCCGCGCTGCTCGTCTTCCTGCTCTCGCTCGCCGGCATCCCCTTCGTGGTGGGCTTCTGGGCCAAGCTCTTCGTGTTCCTCGCGGCGTGGCGCGCCGGGCTCTCTGGCCTCGTCATCCTCGCGGTCGTCGTCGCCGTCCTGGGGCTCTTCTATTACCTGAGCGTGGCGCGCTCGACGTTCATGGCCGAGGGCACCTCGAGCGAGCCCATTCGTGCGGGCCTCGGCGTGAGGTTGTCGATCGTCGTCTGTCTGTTGGCTGTCGTGGGGCTGGGGTTGTGGCCGCGTCCATTGGTGGACGAAGCCACGAGGGCTGCCAGCGCCTTCATGCAGAAGCACTAGGGGAGCCGTCATGACACTCGAGAACAGCAAGATCCGCCGCATCATCCTGGTCGAGCACGAGGGCCTGCGCATCGGGCTTCGCGCGCTCGACGGCCTGCTGGACCAGGTCGCGCAGGGTGAGGTCTCGGCGCTCAAGAGCGCGCGGGAGCAGGTCGACGCGCTGCTTCAGACCTTCATTCGCCACGTCGAGCACGAGGAGCGCATCTTGCGGCCGGTGCTCGAGACGGTCGACGCGTGGGGCGCGGCGCGGGTGAAGTCGATGGACGAGGAGCACACGGAGCAGCGCAAGGTGGTCAGCCGCCTCGCCGAGCTCGACCCCGTGAGCGACCCGGCAGCGTGGGCCAGACAGGTGAGGACCTTCGGCGCCGAGCTGCTGCGAGACATGGCCGACGAAGAGAAGACCTGTCTGTCACCCGACGTGCTGCGCGACGACATCGTGGCCGTCCAGGGCGACAGCGAATGAGCTGAACGCACCCATCACTGAGGAACACCCCATGCCCTACGTCGTCGCCGAGCCGTGCATCAAGTGCAAGTACACCGACTGCGTCGAGGTCTGCCCGGTCAACTGCTTCTACGAGGGCGCCAACTTCCTCGTGATCCACCCGACCGAGTGCATCGACTGTGGGGCGTGCGAGCCGGTGTGCCCGACCAAGGCCATCTTCACCGAGGACTCGTTGCCGCCGGAGTGGGCTGAGTACACGGCGCTCAACGCGAAGTACTCGACCGAGTGGCCGCAGATCTCGACGAAGAAGGACGCGCTGCCCGACGCCGAGGCCAACAAGGACCGGAAGGGCAAACGCGCCGAGCTCGACCTCGCGCCCTTCACGTAACGAACGAAGCTTGCACGTGGCCGTGGCGCGTGGGGTCATCGCGTGATGACGATCACGAACCAGCCGGCAGCCCTGCGCGGTGCGAACCTGCTGCTCGGGTACGCCATCGGCTCTGCCTTCGTGTGGGTGGTGTCGGTCGTGATCTCGAGGGTCATCCCGTCGTCGAACTTCGAGGCGGTGCAGGCCGCGGAGCAGCTGCTCTGGCTGGGGCTCTCGGTGGTGCTGGCCGTGGGCGTCATTCTCATCGCGACCGCGGTCGATCGCCCGGCCCTCGCGTGGACGCTGGTCGCCGTGGTCGCCATCGGCTCCATGTTCGACCTCAGCTTCACGCTCCTGCGGCTGTTCGCGAAGGACAGCTTTCACCTCTGGTCGCTGCTCTCCTGGCCGTCGATGCTGCTCGGGCTGGCGGAGCGTGTCGTCTTCCTGGTCTTTCTCGTCACGCTGTGTGGGCCCGCGAAGCCCTGGGCGTTGTTCGTCGCGCTCGTGGCCGGTGCGGGCTCCGCGCTCCGCACCCTGACGAGCGTTCTGTTCACGCTGCAGGTGATCGAGTTCGGTCAGGTGATGAGCTGGTACCCGTATTTCACCGCGACGCTGGGGCTCGTTGGGCTGGGGTCGGTCCTCGCGCTGGTCATCGGAGCCCGGAGCACGATCGCTCAGTCGACCTCGAGCGTCGGGAGCCCGGTCGCGGCCACCGCAGTCGAGCCACCCGCCAGCCCGGCTGCCGACTTCGGCATCGGCGGAGTGCTCCTCGCGCTGGGCGTCGGCGTCTCCGTCGCGTCCTACGCGGCCGCGTCTTCAGGGGCCGGCGGCCGCTACGTCGTCGCGACGGGCTTCATCGGGGTCGGCCTGGGCCGGTTGATTCGGGGGCTGATTCGGCTCTCGAAGCAGTAACCGGCGCGGCGGGCCTCGCGTAGGCACGTCATGCTTCAGCTGCTCGCCCTCGCGTTGTCGGCCGCTCCCGCGCACCCCGAGCTCGGGCGCGTCGCCTGGCTTCGCGACTTCGACGCCGCGGTGATGCAGGCGAAGGTGACGAAGCGGCCGCTCCTGGTGTTGTTCGACGAGGTGCCTGGCTGTGAGACGGTTCGTGGGTTCGGCCGCGACGTGCTCTCGGACTCCGAGGTGGTGTCACTCGTCGAGCAGCACTTCGTCGCGGTGGCCGTCTTCAACAACATCGGCGGTGCTGACAGGAAGGTGCTCGAGGCCTTCGGTGAGCCGACGTGGAACAACCCGGTCGTCCGGATCCTCGACGCAGAGCTGAAGCCGCTCGCCCCACGGTTCTCCGGCCCGTACGCACGCGAGCCGTTTCTGAACCTGCTCCGCGCGGCCGCAGGCCTCACGGCGACACCGCTCCAGACGCTCACCATGTCGGCGCACTGCTTCTGGGAATGCGAGGCGCGGCTCGGCCGGCTGCCTGCGGTGAAGTCCTCACGGGTCGGCTTTCTGGAGGGCGCCGAGGTTGTCGAGGTGGTGTTCGATTCCTCCGTTCTCTCGCGCGAGGCCCTGTGGCGTGAGGCCTCGACGCTGGAGTGTGCGACTCGTGTCTTCACGCGCTCCGACGCCGAGCAGGCCGCAGCGAGTCAGATTGTCGGCGCGCGCGCCTTTCGCACGGACGCCCCGCTCGAGCCGTCAGCGAAGGACACGAAGTTCTATTTGAAGCAGGCCGGGCGGTCCGAAGCGGGCCTGACACCGACGGAGCTGACACGAATGAACGCAGCGCTGCGGTTCGGTGAGAGCGCCGAGGCCGCGCGTGCGTCCTGCCAGACGAAGCCCGCTCGCTAGAACGTGAACGAGCAGTCTTTGATCAGCTGCTTCATCGAGTTCGCCTCGACGCCGTACGCCCTCCAGTCGGACGGAAACCCGAGGATGGGCCCCTTCACGCGCTGCAGATCGATGCCCATGCGCGTCTCGGCAGACTGGCCTTTCAGCTCGCGCGAAGGGCAGGTGCCCTCGATCGTGAGAATGGCCGCGTCGACGCCCACCAACTGAATGCCGCCGTACCACCCGAAGCCCGTCTTCGGCGCGAACCCGCCGAGCAGGCTGAGCAGATCGCGCTTCTCGATTCGGCTACGGAGCTCCTGCGCAGCGACCTGACCACCGACCTGCTTCACCGTCGCGCCGACCGCGCCCCCGAAGATCTTCACCAGCGTCTCGCCGACCGCGCCCGCCGCGTCCTTCATGCCGGCTGCGGCCATCGCGACCGTGATGTCGACCGGCAGCTCGGCGAAGGCGTTGAGATCGGCGTACGTCATGACGACGTTCAGATCGCCCGACGCCAGGCCCTGCTGCAGCCTGAACACCGAGAACTGCGGCGAGTTGCGAACGAAGAACGCGAGCACCAGACCCGCGAGGAGGACGAAGAGGAGTTTCTTCACCCCAGCTGTCTACCCCAGGTCGAAGAACCAGCCGAACTGCAGCTGCAGCGAGCCCGTGGCAAACCGCGTCGGGTCGGCCAGATACGAGAGCTGGAGCGCCCACGACGCCGGGTTGCGCCGGAAGACGCCGAGCGTGATGCCCGCGCGCGCAGAGTCGATGGGCGGCAGCGGGGCCGCAGCTCCCAGCTTCGAGACGAGCAGGCGCTGACTGAGCGACAGCCCGAGCACGAACTCCCAGCGCGCGAGCTGGACGCCGTAGAACACCGGCACGCCCCACTCGAGCTGCGCCCACAGCGGCAGCCCGAACCGGCCCGAGAGCGCGGCGCCGCCGAGCAGTCCGGTCGACACGACATGGGTGAGCGATCCATCTTCGACGCGCAGCAGCTCGCCCTTCACGTCGCTGGTGAGCCCGAACTGGAAGACGCGCTCTGGCGCGAGCGCCTGGACCTGCGCCTGGGCTGAGAGGCCGACGTCGAATCGCGACCCGAGGCCGTACCGCGCGTTGGCGCGGAGCTCAGGCAGCGGAACGCCGTCGGGGTACTCCGTGCACCGGGTGAGCCCGAGCAGGAGGCCGCCCGAGAGATCGCCGCAGTACGCCGCTGCCGAGAGCTGGCCACCGACGCGCAAGCGGCCTTGGTCCACCACCGAGGCCGTCTGCATCGGTACCACCGTGGCGCACCCGGCAACACCGAGGAGGAGCATCGTCAGAACGGCGCGCTTCATCGTGCACGCTCCTCGAGCCAGTCGATGATCTTCGAGGTCCACCGCGTGTCGTAGAGCGGCAGGTGCCCGGTGCCCTCGTGTGTCCACAGCTCGACCGAGCCGGGCGACGAGCAACCGTCGATGAGCGACTGCTGCGATTCGGGGTCGGCGCCGCCGAGCAGATCGAGTCGTTCTCCGTCTCTCCACGTGCCGGTGCAGCCGTTGCGGCGGGCGAAGCGGGCGCCCGTCTCCTTCGCGCCGGGGAAGACCCCGGGCCGGCCTTCAATTGGCACCGAGGTGTCCTTGTCTCCATGCACGAGGAGAATGGGGACCGGCTGCCCCACGCCACACCGAAGCGGATCTTCGAACGTCGAGCCCGCCACCGCCACCACGCCGGCGAAGAGCTCGCTCGCCTCACACGCGAGGCGCAGCGACATGAAGGCCCCGTTGCTGTGCCCGACGAGGAAGATGTGGCCTTCCTTCACCGGGTAGCGCTGCTTGACGTCGTCGACCAGCGCGCGGAAGAAGCCCACGTCGTCGACCGCGAGCCGGCCCGAGTTGCAGCAGGCCTCGGTCGCGTTCCAGAAACGCTTGCCAAACCGGTCCACGGTTCCGTTCGGCAGCGCGTAGAGGAACTGCTTCGCGTCGACCTGGTTGGAGACCGGGAAGAACGAGTCCTGGAGCTGGCCGGTCGCGCCGTAGCCGTGCGCCATGATCACCAGCGGGAGCGGCGTCGTGCCGTCGTACGACTTCGGAACCCGCACTTCGTAGGCGCGGCCCTGAACCGCGTGATCGGGGAGACAGGCGACCAGCAGACAGGCACTCAGCCACCACAGTCGATGCATGCCCAGCCACATAGTCGGAGCCGGGCCTGGTCGCCGCCCTACTTGCAGGTGCGCCCGCGCTCGCTGCAATTGTTCATGCAGACGGCGGTGTCGATCTGCCAGCTGGAGTCGCTCTGGAAGCTCGGGTTCGGCTGGTTCGTTCCCGTCCCTCCGGGGCAAGTCGACAGACAGGCGTCGTAGAGCCGCCCGCACGACTCGCTCATGCCCAGGGGCCCAGGTGTGGCGCAGCGTGCGAGCGCGAGGAGCACGAGGAGCTTCTTCACGGCGCGCTCACGTTCTTCGCCACGGCCTTCTGCATCGCGACGAGGAACTTCGAGAGCTGCTTGTTCTGCTTCCCTTCGGCGGTGGTGCTCCACTTGCCCGCGGCGAGCGGGAGCCCGTCGCGACCTCGCATCGCGCTGAGCACCACCTCCACCGTTCCCTTCGCGCCCTCGACCGCGTCGACGATCACCAACACGTCGGCCGCCTGCGACTTCGCGATCACACCCAGGCACGGCCCGATGCGGCACCCGTCGATCGGCACCTCGGACTCGTCGACACGCTTCGACACGAAGCCCTTCTTGAGCAGCTCGTCAGACACCTTCTCGGCCAGCGCGCGAGACACGTCTTCGTAGATCGCGTCGGCCGCAGAGACGTCGAGCACCGCGACCCGCACGGTCCCTTGAGCGAGCACGAGGGTGAGCGCGACCGAGAGCATGCTGCGAAGGTTACGGCGCTGCCGGCATCGGGTCGAGCTTCAGCCTCGCGACGCCCTCACGAGCGAAGCTCCCGAGATAGAGGTAGCCGTCGTGCTCGAGCGCGCTGGCGATCGGTGAGTAGCTGTCGGGCGCGTCGTACTGGAGCGCGTCGACCACGTTCCCTTCGAGATCGAAGGCCGCGACGAAGGCGTGGCGCGCTGGCGCGGGCTGCACGGCTTTCGGGAGCTTCGCGATCAACCCCCGCACGAACGGGGCGTGGGCGAGCGAGTCGACCAGCGCGTTGCGGGGCGAACCGATGGCCACCCAGAAGACGCCGCGTGCCTTCGAGAACCTGACGTTGTCGGGGAAGCCGGGCAGGGGAGCGCCGAAGAGCTCCTTCACGCCTTGCTTCGGCCCGGTGAGCCACAGGCGCCACAGCCGATAGGCACCCGTCTCGGCGACGACGAGGAACGACTCGTCAGGCGCGAGCGCGATGCCGTTCGCGAAGCTGAAGCCATCGGCGACCAACGAGGTGCGGCGCGTCTGTGGATCGAAGCGAAGCACGCGGCCCGTCGTCTGGTGCTCGAGCAGATCCTCGGTGAACTGCTCGATCGAGTGACGGGCCGAGGCGTCGGTGAAGAAGATGACGCCGTTGGCCGCGATGGCGAGATCGTCGGTGAAGCGAAAGGGAACGCCGCCGAACTCCGAGGCCAGCACCTCGATGATGGCGTCTGCGGAGAACGCAAGCAGCCCGCGATGCGCGTCACAGATGATGATGCGGCCGTCGGGGTGCCTCGCGAGCGCCAGGGGCCGGCCATGCGTGTCAGCGATCACCTGCGGCTCATCGACGCCAGGCTTCAGGCGAACGATGCGCCCGTCTTTGAGGCCGGTCACGACGGCGCCGTCGGGGTCGATGAACATCGCCTCGGGGCCGACCAGCTGCTTCGCCCACCACTCGACGTTCTTGAGCCGCTCGTTCTTCGCGTACACGCCGGTCATCGGCATCGGCGCTGGCGGATCCCACGCCGCGGGCTCGATGGGCGACGGGAGCAGGACGAGCCAGCCGATCAGGGCGAGCAGCAGCGTCGCGATCGCGAACACCAGTCGTCGCTTCATGACGCGCTCTTCTTCTTCTTCGCGTGCCGGGCCTCGACGCGCTTCTCGAAGTACTCGATCACCGAGGGGTAGCCGGTGGGTGAGGTGCGCTGCAGTCGATCGAGCATCACCGCGTCGGCCCCGACGAGGATGCGCTTGTCGCCGCGCTCGAGCCCCCCGACGATGATCTCGGCGCACTTTTCCGGGGTCGTCCTCGCCATCTTGTCGAACAGCCGGGTGGTGCTGTCGTGGTTGGCGTCCTCGTTCGAGCCACGCCGGAAGCGCATCGAGCGGACGATGTTCGTCTTGATGCCTCCCGGGTGAATCGTCACCGCGCGAACGCCGGTGCCCTTCAGCTCACGCCACAGCACCTCGGTGAAGCCACGCACCGCGAACTTCGACGCGTTGTACGCGCTCTGCAGGGGCCAGCCGACGATGCCGAAGATGCTCGAGACGTTCGCGATGACGCCCGACCTCCGCTTCAGCATCGCGGGCAGGAACGCCTTGGTGCCGTACACCACGCCCCAGAAGTTGATGTTCATCACCCACTCGAAGTCTTCGTACGAGGCGTGCTCCACCGTGTCGTGAACGGTGACGCCGGCGTTGTTGACGACGAGGTCGACGCGGCCGTGCTGTTGCTCGACCGAGGCCGCGAGCGCCTCGACCTGCTCCCGCTTCGAGACGTCGAGCGTCTGGAGCGTCGCCTTTCGCGTCAGCGCCGCCTGCGTCTCGTCGAGCCCGCTCGCGTTCACGTCGGCCAGCACGAGCTCGCAGCCCCTGGCGTCGAGCAGCTGCGCGAGCGCCCGGCCGATGCCCGACCCCGCGCCGGTGATGACCGCGATCTGTCCTGCCTTCATGAAGAGACTCCCTCGAGGTGATGCAGGCGTTTGTCGAAGCGCGAGAGCCCCGCGCGGAAGGTGAAGGTGAAGCCGGGCCACAAGGTGACGTTCTGCCCGCGCTCGTCGAGGTACCAGCTGCGGCACCCGCTGAGCCAGACGGTCTTCTGCAGGCGTCGCTGCACGGCGGCGTTGAAGCTGGCCTCGGCGTCGTTGCGCACCTGCCACCAGCGCGCGCCGGTGTTGAGCACGATGTCGATCGTCTTCATCGCGAAGGCCAGCTGCGACTCGATCATGAAGACCATCGACGAGTGGCCGAGCCCGGTGTTCGGGCCCGTGAGCATGAAGAAGTTCGGGAAGCCGTGAATCGCCAGGCCGTACCAGGCCTTCGCGCCCTGACTCCAGACGTCGGCGAGCGAGGCGCCGCCACGGCCGATGACCGAGAGCGGGCCCACCACGTCGGTCACCTGGAAGCCGGTGCCGAACACCAGCACGTCACAGGGGTGCACCTGTCCGTCACGCGTCTTCACGCCGGTCTCGACGATGGTGTCGATGGGCGTCGTCACGACGTCACAGTTCGGCTTCGCGACGGCGGGGTAGAAGTCATCCGAGACGAGCACGCGTTTGCAGCCCAGCGTGTAGTCGGGGGTCAGCTTCGCGCGCAGCGAGGGGTCGACGACCTGGTTCTCGAGGTGCTTCAGCGCAGCGAGGCGGGCCACCTTCATCAGCCACGTCGCCTTCACGAACGCGGGCACGCGGAGCTCGTGCAGCCAGTACAGCACCCAGCGGAAGAGCAGCTGCACGAGGGGCACGGCCTTCATGAGCGCGCGGAGCCCCGGCCCAATCGGCGTGTCGTGCCTCGGCATGATCCACGGCGGCGTGCGCTGAAACAGGCTGACCTGCGGCGATCGTTCGACGAGGTGGGGCACGAACTGAATCGCGCTGGCGCCGGTGCCGATGACGCCGACGCGCGACTTCGAGAGCTCGACGGAGTGATCCCACCGCGCCGAGTGAAAGACGGGGCCCTTGAACGTCGAGAGGCCCGGCAGGTCGGGGAGCGACGGCCGGCTCAGCCCTCCCAGCCCCGCGATCACGAAGCGCGCCGAGAACCGGGCGCCGTTCTCGCAGCTGATCTCCCACCGGGCTGACGTCTCGTTCCACCGCGTCTCGACGACCCGATGGCCGAGGCGCAGGTGCGGCAGCAGGTCGAAGGTGCTCGCCACCTTCTCGAGGTAGCTGAGGATCTCGGGCTGGCGCGCGTACGAGTGGCTCCAGTCGGGGTTCGGGAAGAACGAGAACGAGTACAGGTGCACGCGCACGTCGCACGCGCAGCCCGGGTATGTGTTCTCACGCCACACGCCTCCGACGCGGTCGGCCTGCTCGAGAATGACGAAAGACGAGTGGCCGCGACGCTTCAGCTCCACGCCAGCGCCGAGGCCTCCGAACCCACTGCCGATCACGAGGACGTCGAGGGTCTCCATGCTGCTCAGGGCCGGGTGAACGGCCACAGCCCCTTCTTCTTCGGAGCCCGCAGCAACGCCTCGACCGCCGCGCCATCGGCCGGCCGCTTCGCCGGGTTCTTCTCGAGACACTGCACGACGACCTGGAGGGCAGGGTGCCCGCTGAGCGCGTCGTCAAGAGGCACCAGCGGCGGCGGCGGATCGTTGAGGTGGGCCGTGAGCACGTCGAAGTGCCCACCCTTGAAGGGCAGCTCGCCCGACAGCAGCAGGTACCCGACGATGCCGAGGCTGTAGACGTCGGACGCGGCGGTGACGGCGCGGCCCATCGCCTGCTCGGGAGAGACGTACGACGGCGTGCCGCCGACCTTGTTGATGTTCGTCTGGAACATCAGCGCCGCCTCTTTCGGGTCGGTGAAGCGGGCGATGCCGAAGTCGAGCAGCTTCACGCGCGGTGCGTCGGGCCAGCCGGTGACCATCGCGTTGTCGGGCTTCACGTCTCGATGGGCGATGCCGTTCTGGTGAATCGCGCCGAGCGCCGAGGCGAGCTGGGCCAGCAGCTCCACGCGCACCGCGCCGGAGAGCTGCTCGCGCAACAGGAGCTCGTCGAGCCTCACGCCGTCGATCCACTCGAGGACGAGCAACAGGCCTTCCTTCGCCCGCTCCTCGAACTTGAGCAGCTTCACGATGCCCGGGTGATCGATCTGCCAGAGCAGGGAGGCCTCACGCTGGAAGCGGGCCTTCATGTCGCGATCGTCGAGCAGCTCGCGGCGCAGCACCTTCACCGCCACCCGCTCACCGGTCTTCGTGTCTTCGGCGAGGTAGACGCGCGCCGTGCCGCCGCTGCCGGCTGGCCGCACGAGCCGGTACTTTCCGTCGAGGATCGTCTGCTCGGCCACGACCGACGCTCTTAGCAGGTTGCTGAGCGCTCTCCGCTGTCCTTGCCCCGCGTCATGACTCCAGTGGCCGGGTGCTCGAGCTGCCACGGCACGCGACGCCTCGCGAGGGAGACGGCACTGGGTGGCAGAAGCGCGAAGCCCGACTTCTGAACCAAAGTAGCCGTCGTCGAGTTCGCGCGCTCGCGCGTCGAGAGCGCTGTTCATACAGAACTCGTGAGAGCGGCCGCCCTCGAGGTGCAGTTCACCCGAAGTCGACACGAGGTCATTCATGCAAGCTGCGAGTGGGCGCGCGTGGGCGCGCAACGGAATGGTGTGTCTCATCAGCGTCATCGCATTCAACTCGTGCGCGACGATCCCCGCCGGCTATCGAGGCATTCGGGTCTACCTGCTGGGCAGCCCGCAGGGCGTCGAGTCGGAGCAGCTCGGCGTCGGCCGCTACGCGTATTGGCCCATCAGCCAGGAGATCTACAAGTTCCCCACCTTCCAGCAGAACACCGTCTTCCCAGAGCTGGTGACGTTCCAGACGACCGAGGGGCTGACCGTCGGCGCCGAGCTGGGCATCTCGTACATGGTGAAGGAGGAGTCGGTGCCCGTGCTGTTCCAGAAGTTCCGCCGGGGCATCGAGGAGATCACCAGCATCTTCCTGCGCAACATGGTCATCGACACGCTCAACTCGGTGGCCTCCGAGATGACCATCGAAGCCGTGTACGGCAAGGGGCGACGTGACCTGCTCGACCGTGTGACCGAGAAGGTGGCGGCTCAGATTCTGCCCTACGGCATCGTCATCGACCGCGTGTACTCGACGGGCGAGTTCAGGTTCCCGAACCAGGTCGTCGTGGCCATCAACTCGAAGATCGAAGCCTCGCAGCGCGCCCAACAGCGGGAGAACGAGATCAAGGAGTCACAGGCCGAGGCGCAGAAGCGCATCGCCGAAGAGCGCGGCATCGCCGAGCAGGCGCGCATTCGTATCGAGATGGAGTCGAAGAACGAGGTCGTGCGGGCCGAGGCCGCGGCCCAGGCGCAGGTCATCCGGGCAGAGGCAGAAGCGAAGGCCATCGCGCTTCGGGCGAAGGCGCTGACGGCCGACTTCCTCTCGTACGAGAGCATCGGCAAGTGGAACGGCCAGCTGCCGCAGGTCAGCGGGGGCGCCACGCCCCTCATCAGCCTGCCCACGCCGCCTCCACCGAAACCCGTGAAGTGAACGGGCTCGCTACCGACGTGGCGGGGTGGGCGGAAGGCCCATCTCGCTGCGCACTTCCCGGAAGGCCGGTGTCCACTGGCCCGTCGCGTCTCGAACGACGAGCGCTTGGTGTGCACAGAGACCCGGTGAGCGCGCGAAGGTCCACACGCTGACGAGCGGCGCTTTGCCCGCTCTCGGCACCACGTGCAGCAGCCCACGCGCGTGGAGCGGCGACGCCATCGCTCGAACGCGGTCGTCCTCGAGCGTCGCGGCGCACATCACGAAGACACCATCGGGGCTGACGTGGCGCTCGGCCGCTGCAAGGTAGGCCTCGACGCCGCCGCGATGCTCGAAGCGGCACGCGCTGACGTGATCGGCCTCGGCTTCGGTCCCCGTGCCGCGCGGGAAGTACGGAGGGGTGCCCGTCACCAGCGCGAAGGTCGGCCCCAGGTCGAGGCCGCGCAGATCGCCGTCGAGCACCTCGCAGCGCGACTCGACGCCGTTGAAGGCGATCGAGCGGCGGGCCATCGACGCGCGCTCGGGCTGCGCCTCGACGCCGATCACTCGGGTCTGCTGCGCCTTCCACGCCACCATCAACAGCACGCTCCCCAGGCCGCAGCCGAGGTCGAGCGCCTGCGCGGCTCCAGCGAGGTGCCGCGCCGCGACCCACGCGGTGACGAGATCGTCGAGGCTCCAGCGGTGACCTTCCAGCTTCTGGAAGAGCCGCCACTCTCCGGACAGGTAGCAGAGATCTTCGTCTGCTTGCGGGAGCAGGTCGGCGCGCCCTCCAGCCCCGGCGGGGAGTGGTCCAGGCGGCACCCACCCGCTCGGTCGTCTCGCTGGTCGAATCACGCCTGGCACGCCGACCCTCGAAGCATGAAGCCCACGCCTGTCGCAAGCGTCAGCCCATCAGTCGATTCGGAAGAACCGCATCATGCGATCGAGCAGGGCGACCTCGTCGGACGTGCGCCGCGCACGTGCCGTCTCCGCGTCGAGCCCCTCACGTGCAGCAGCGAGCGTCACCCGCCTGCTCGCGAGGAGCGCGGCGACCTCTTTCATCACCTCGGGGCGCTGGTGGATGACGCTCTGGAAGGCGGCCTTGTCGAGGCGGAAGCACTCGAGGTCGGTCTCGGCCACCACCGTGGCGGAGCGCGGCTCTCCCGTCAGCAGCGACATCTCTCCGAAGAACGAGCCGTCGGTCAGCTGGGCGACCTCTTTCTCGGTGACGCCGTCGCTGACCCTCACGCTCGCCCGACCCTCTTCGAGCAGGTACAGCCAATGCGCATCGGCGCCCTGCTGCGTGATCACCTCTCCCCGCGCAAACGGCGCGTACTTCATGCTGCTGGCGAGCTGCTCTTTCTCTGCTTCGGACAGCGGCGCGAAGATCGGGAGCACCTCGAGCACCTTCCGCCGGCGCGCGAGCTGCTTCTGGCTCTTGCTCACCGCGCGATCTTCCGTCTCCTGCGTCAGGAACACCGCGTGCGCGGGGAGCGCGGGCTTCATGCCGGCCCGCTCCAGCGCGAAGTAGATCACCTGGCGCACTTCGCTGTCCGTCGGGTCGTCGGCCGCGAGCTCGGTCAGCCAGTAGCGCACCGCGTAGCGGCCGTACGACTCGGCCATGTCCATCATCACGCAGTTGGGCGCGGGCTCTGCCGCGAGTCCGTCGATCTTCGCGCCGCGCACGGCGGCCTGAACCACCTGAATCACGTCTCCGGGCTGCGAGCGGAAGTCGACGTGGAAGTACACCCACCGGCGCCACTGGCGTGGCTGGCCCGTGCGGCGCCCCAGGACCATCACCGACGAGTTCATCAACACCCGGTTGGGCACCAGCACCGTCTCCCAGTTGCGGGTCTCGATGGCCGTGTAGCGCCAGCGAATGCTCACCACGCGCCCGTTGAGATCGCCGGGCTGGGTGCCGATGCGAATCCAGTCGCCGACCTCGATGGAGTTGTCGGTCTGCAGCCCCAGGCCACCGGCGAGGTTGGCGATGGTGTCTTGCAGCGAGAACCCCAGCACTGCCGTCAGCACCGCGCTCGTCGCGATCAGGCCCGAGAGGTTGACGCCGGCGCGGCCGGCGACCGACACCGCCGCCACCACCGAGAGGAGCGCCACCGCGACGTCCTGGACGATCTGCGGCACCTCCAGCTTCACCCGGGGCAACACCACCGAGAACAGCAACGTCGCCATCACGCCGACGAACGACACCGCGCCGAACACCCAGGACGGCATGCGGAAGAGATCGTGAAACTCACTGCCCGCTGCGTCGAAGCCCGCCGAGACGAAGAGCGTGACGACGTGCAGGAAGGCGAACACCACCACCGCGCGAAGGCGTGGCCTGTCTTGCGCGAAGCGGCGAATCAGCGGCACCGCGACGAGCAGGGCGCCCAGAATCCACAGCGTGCGGGCCTCGACCGCCGCGGCGGCCAACGTCTCGAAGAAGTGCATCGAAGGCGAGGGTAGTCAAAAGCCTCGCGCAGGGTGACCGTGAAAACCCGTGGTAGACCCCTGTGGTGACCCTCGCCGACACCGTCGACCGTCAGCTCCAGGCTTTCGCCATCACCGCGCCCGCCGCGAAGGCTGCATGCCTCAAGTGGGTTCAGGCGCGCAGCCGCAACGAGACGATCGAGATCGTGCCGGCAGATCTCGCGTTCGTGTGGGCCGTGCTCCAGGGCAACGCGGCGGCCCTGGTGGAGATCGACGAGCTGATCTCAGGGCTGTCTCGCCGCGCGGCGGGGCGAGCCATCGAGCCGTCGGAGCTGGCGCAGCGCGTGCGCACCCGGCTGCTGGTGGCGCCGAAGGGCAAAGAGGCCCGGCTGTCGACCTACGATGGCCGCGGCAAGCTCAAGAGCTGGCTGTGGACGGCCACCAAGCTCGAGCTGCTCCAGGCGACGCGCGGCATGGGCCAGGCGCCCGCGGAAGACATCGAGGCCTTCGGGCACCTCGCCGGCAACGAGCGCACGCCCGAGGCCAACGCCCGCTCGAAGAAAGACACCAAGCTGGTCTCCGATGCCTTGCGTGACGCGCTCGCGCAGCTCCAGCCGAAAGAGCGCACGCTGCTGCGCATGCGCTTCGTCGATGGCGTCTCGACCGAAGAGCTCGGCCGCATGTTCCAGGTGCACCGCACCACGGCGCAGCGGTGGATCGAGGCGGCCCAGGCGACGATCATGGCCGCCATGCGGGCGCAGCTCGAGACGCAGGCCCGGCTCGGCCGCAGCGACGTCGACTCACTCGTGGGAGAGGTCGCCCAGTCGATCTCGCTGCGGCTGAGTCAGGTGCTCCGCCGCGACGAGCTGGGCTGACGTCAACGCAAGAACAGCCAGGTGCCGATCCCCAAAGCGACCGCGGCGACGACGGCGATGAGCCACGGCAGGTTGCTGCTTCGAACCGAGCGCACCTGCGACTTCGAGAGATCGTTCATCGCGCCATCGATCGCGTCTTCGAGCGGCGAGGGCCGGCGGGCGCCTCCCACCTGACGCTCCGGCTCGGTGCGCGCGAGGTCTTCGACGTCCGTCTTCCCCACGTCGAAGGCCGGCGCCGGCTTCACGGGCTTGAGCGTGCTCGCCTCTTTCGACGCGCGGGCCGGCGCCGGGCTGTGGGCTTCTTTCTGGGTGATGACCTCGGAGTTGGCCATCGACGGTGGCGGTGCACCCGAGACGATCGCGGTGAGCCGCTCACGCACCGCGCGCGCGGACTTCGGCCTGAGCCCCGGCGAGATGCGGGTGAGGTCGGCCACCAGCTGCGCGAGGTCGTCGGGAACGCCCGGGCGCCCGCGGATGGAGGAGGGCTCCCGCGCCAGCTGCATCTGCAGCACGGCGATCGGGCTCTTGTCGTAATAGGCGTCGAGCCCGGTGAGCATGAAGTACGCCATCAGCCCCAGCGAGTAGAGGTCGCTCTGTGGCGTCGCGGGGATCGCCTGAATCTGCTCGGGCGACATGTAGCCCGGCGTTCCCAGCACCATGTCGGGCGACGTTCGCAGCGTGCTGTCGCCGCTCTTGGCGAAGCCGAAGTCGAGCACCTTCACGCGGGGCTCCGGCGCCGCCAGGTTCATCAGCATCACGTTCGCGGGCTTCAGATCGCGGTGCACCACGCCGACCAGATGCACCGCTTCGAGCGCCGCGCAGATCTGATCGAGGATGGCGATCACCCGGGCGGTCGGCGGCTCCGACTCGGTGCGCGCCCGCACCCACTGACTCACCGACATGCCGTCGAGGTACTCCATCACCAGGAATGGCCGGCCGTCGGGCAGCTCTCCGAAGTTGAAGATGTCGATGATGTTCGGGTGCCCGATGGCGTTGACGGTGCGCGCCTCTTCCAACATGCGCTGCGCGTAGTTGAGCTCGGCCGGGCCCGGGTTGAGGAGCACCTTGATCGCGACCTGCTTGCCGATCAGCGGCTGCACGCCGCGATAGACCGCGCCCATGCCGCCTTTGGCGAGCAGCTCCTGCACCAGGTAGTCACCGAGCTTCTGACCGACGAGCCGATCGGACGGAATCGGCAGGTTCTCGACCTGCAGCGGCACCTGGCGTCGAACCGACGCGCTCTTTTCGGTCGGCAACAGCGGCCGGGCGTCGGGCGCGGTCGACTCGTCGAAGTGCACCCGCTTCCTGCTCGGCGTCAGCAGCGGCGGCACCAGCTCGGTGCCCCCGGCCTTGCGGAGATCGACCGTCTGGTTCGTGGCCCCGTCACCAGAGCCATCGAGCGTCACCGACGCGTCGCCGCCTTTGTCGCTCGCCAGCGCCGAGAGCAGTTGACGGCACTGGGGGCAGCCGTCGAGGTGAACGAGCGCAGCGTCCCGCTCGGCCGGCGTCAGGGAGCCGGACACGAAGCCATGAAACGCTGCGGGGTCGAGATGCTCCTCCATCGATTCGCCGAGCAGTGTACCCCCAGTTCCGTCAGGGGTCGCCCATTCCGCCTGCGGTGAAGGAGGTGTGAGGGCGCGGTGCACCACGAACAAGGAGATGCACGTGCCCGAACGGACGTGCGCGCGAACAAGCCGGCGGGGTGGCGAACGCAGCGCAGATGGCGACAGTCGGGTTCGTCGCGTTCAAAGGCTGGCTGGAGTCGGCCGGCGACGCCTCCCTTCACGTCATTGGCTCAGTGGCACTCGGGCCCCTGGGTGGCGGCGACGACCGCGCGGTAGATCAGCACGCCGGCGGCGAAGAGCGGGACCGCTTTCCGGAGCGCCCAGGTGACGTTCGGCCACCGCTGACCCAGGTGCGCGCCGGCTTGAACCCCAGCGAGAGCAGGGACGGCGCCGAGCGCGAACGCCGCCATGATGGTCGCTCCGCCGGCGGCGCTCGAGGTCGCGATCGCGGCGAGGAAGACCCCGTACAAGAGCCCGCACGGCAGAAACGGCGTCGCCAGCCCCATCACGAAGCTCCGGCGCATCGGGGTGAGGGGCCCTGAAAACCGAACGAGCTTTTGAGAGATCGTTCCGACGATCGGGAGCGGGCGCAGGTGTTTCCCGAGCTCCAGCGCGGTGGCGATGAGCCCTGCCGCCATCACCCACGGCAGATACGGCTGCACCGAGAACGTGAGCAGCCCCGCGAGCGCCGTTCCGGTCAGCCCGAGGCCCAGGCCGACGAGCGCGTAGCCAGCGATTCGCCCGATGTTCCACGCCGCAGCCGCCGCGCGCCGGCCTTCGCCTGCTGGGAGCCCCGCGCACGCCAGGGGCCCACACATGAGCGCGCAATGCAGGCTCCCGGTTGCGCCGGCGACCAGCGCGCTCGACGCACCGGCGATGATCATCAGGTCCACGACGACCACGAGTTCAATGGGCATGCCGTCTGCACAGGCGACGGGCTCTGTGAGTGATGTCCCCCGCGAAACAGCCACGAGTGCACCGGGCGGAGCCTGCGAACACTGCGGGACCGCCGTTCCCATGGGTGCAACGAATGCGCGCTTCTGCTGTCACGGCTGTGAGGCGGTGCACGATTTGCTGCTCGAGCAGGGCCTCGGCCGCTACTACGAGCTGGCGCGAGGTGAGGTGACGCCGGTTGCCACGGCGCCGGCGCAGCGCTCCCACACCTGGCTCGATCCCCTCATCGAGCAGGCACAGACCACGGCTGATGGAGACATCTGCAGCCTGACCCTCGACGTGCAGGGCGTTCACTGTGCGGCGTGTGTCTGGTTGATGAACGAGACGTTCCGCCGGCAGCAGGGCGCGGCAGAGATCACGGTCAACCCCGCGCTGGGCAAGGTCAGGCTGCTCTTCAAGAAGGGCCAGACCGACCTCGCGCGGTGGGTGCGAGACGTCGAAGGCTTCGGCTACCAGTTCGGGCCCGCTCGCAAAGAGACGTCGAAGAAGTCGATCGATCTGCCACTTCGGCTCGGCGTCTCGGCGGCCATCACCATCAACGTGATGCTCTTCTCGGTGAGCTTCTACTTCGGGCTCGTGCCTGACGCCGAGGGCGTGTTCTCGCTCTTCACCTGGCTGTCGCTGGCGCTCTCGACGGTCACCGTCTTCGTCGGCGGCTGGCCGTTCTTCAACGCGGCACTGCGCGGAATCAAATCGGGCATGCTGCACCTCGACCTGCCGATCGCGGTGGGCATCATCCTCGTCTACGCGATGTCGCTGGTGCAGATGCGCACCGGGCGCGGCGACCTCACGTACTTCGACACGCTCAACACCTTCATCACGCTCATGCTGCTGGGCCGCTTCCTTCAGGAGCGCCTGCTCGAGCGCAACCGCCGCTTCCTGCTCGACGACGACGGCGCCGAGGGCCTCGTGGTTCGCAAGGTCGTTGGCGAGAAGTTGGTGCCGATGAAGGCGCCGAAGGTGCAGGCGAACGACGTGCTGCTGGTCGCGCCCGGTGACGTGGTGCCGGTCGACGCCACGCTGCTCGACGCCGCGGCGCACGTCAGCACCGACTGGATCACCGGAGAGTCAAAGGCTCGTCAGCTCAGCACCGGCGCCGAGGTGCCGGCCGGGAGCTTCAACGCGGGCCGCACCGCCTTCCACGTGCTCGCCCGCACCGGCTTCACCGAGTCACCGCTGGTGCAGCTGCTCCGTCAGCCACCGTCGCGAGAAGGCAAGGTGCCCGAGCACCATCACCTCTGGAACGACCTGGCCCGCAAGTGGGTGGTGAAGGTGTTGCTCGTGTCGGGGGCCGGCTTCCTCGTGTGGCTGCCGTCGAGCTTCGACGAGGCCGTCAACGTCGCGGCCTCGCTGCTGGTGATCACCTGCCCGTGCGCCATCGGCATCGCGATTCCGCTCGCGTACGAGATCACCCAGACGCACCTGCGCCGCGCAGGCTTCTTCGTGCGCTCGTCCGATCTGCTCGACCGCCTCGTGAAGGTGAAGAAGGTGCTGTTCGACAAGACCGGCACCTTGACGCTGGGCCGCCTCGAGCTGGTCGACGCCTCCGTCCTCACGACGATGGAGCCCGTCACGCGCGACATCGCGTGGAACCTCGCCGTGCGCTCCAGTCACCCCGTCAGCGGCGCGCTCGCTCGTGCGCTCGAGGGCCACGGCGTGAAGTACGAGGTGACCGCCTCGGTGGAAGAGGTGCAGGGGCAGGGCATGGAGTGGCGCCGCGCCGATGGGCTGTGGCGGCTGGGCCGGGCTGGCTGGGCCGTGCCGGGCACGACGGAGCACGTGACGTTGCTGTCACGCGACGGCGCGCTCGTCGCTCGGCTCGAGACCCGCGAAGCGCTCCGCACTGACGCGCGCAAGGAGCTCGCGTGGCTGACCGAGCACGGCTTCGACGTGTGGCTCATCAGCGGAGACGAGCCTGCCCGGGTCGCCGCGATGGCCGAGACGCTCGGCGTCGCCGCCGATCACGCGCTGGGTGGGCAACGGCCGGAGCAGAAAGCCGAGACCGTCTCGCGCCTCGACGCGGGCGACACGCTCTTCCTCGGCGACGGGGTGAACGACTCGCTGGCCTTCGAGCGCGCCCTCATCGCGGGCACGCCAGCCATCGATCGACCCGTGATGCCGGGGCGCAGCGATTTTTTCCTCGTCGGTGAAGGCTTGTCTCCGATCAAGGAATCACTGGCACGCGCCGCGCATCTGCGCGCCGTCGTGAAGAAGGTCCTGATGGTCAGCCTCACCTACAACGCGTTCGCTATCTGTCTGGCCTTGCTCGGGAAGATGTCGCCCCTGCTGGCTGCCATCACGATGCCTGCGAGCACGTTGACGCTGCTGGTCATCACCATCGTCGGGCTCGAGGCGTACGCGCGCGCAACGACTGCGTCTGACACTGTGATGACGCAGAACCCGCGCGTCGCTCAGGAGCACTCGTGAGCGTGATGATCCTGCAGGTCTTCGTGAGCTTGATGCTCGTCCTGAGCTCCGTCGTGCTGTTCATCTTCACCGTGAAGTCCCGAACCTTCGAGCACGCCGACAGGCTCTCGCTCACCCCGCTCGAGGAAGACGACGTCACCGCGCCGCCTGCTTCGCCCGTTCCCCCATCACCGAAGTCCAACCAGGAGTCTTTCTGATGCAGACCCAGCGCATCGAGTACGACGACGCGATCGTTCGCAAGTTCATCTTCGCGTCCGTCTTGTTCGGAGCCGTCGGCCTTGTCGTCGGAGTTCTCATCGCCAGCCAGCTCGCCTGGTGGCAGATGAACTTCGGCATTCCGTACACCACGTTCTCGCGGCTGCGCCCGCTGCACACGAACGCCGTCATCTTCGCGTTCGTCGGCAACATGATGTTCGCCGGCGTCTACTACTCGACGCAGCGCCTCACGCGGGCGCGAATGGCGTCGGACCTGCTGTCGAACATTCACTTCTGGGGGTGGCAGCTCATCATCGTCGCCGCGGCCGTGACGCTGCCGCTCGGCATCACCACCTCGAAGGAGTACGCCGAGCTCGAGTGGCCGATCGACATCGGCATCGCGCTCATCTGGGTGGTGTTCGCGATCAACTTCTTCTGGACGCTCGCCAAACGCAACGAGAAGCACCTGTACGTCGCGCTGTGGTTCTACATCGCAACCATCCTGACCGTCGCAGTCCTGCACATCGTGAACTCGTTCGCGCTGCCGCTGACGATGTTCAAGAGTTACTCGGTCTTCTCAGGCGTGCAGGATGCGCTGGTGCAATGGTGGTACGGGCACAACGCCGTCGCGTTCTTCCTCACCACGCCCATCCTCGGCATCATGTATTACTTCATGCCGAAGGCGGCGGAGCGGCCGGTCTACTCGTACCGCCTCTCCATCGTGCACTTCTGGGCCCTGGTCTTCATGTACATCTGGGCCGGCCCGCACCACCTGCTCTACACCGCGCTCCCTGACTGGGCGCAGTCGCTGGGCATGGTCTTCTCGGTGATGCTCTGGGCTCCGTCGTGGGGCGGCATGCTCAACGGCCTGCTCACCCTGCGCGGCGCGTGGAACAAGGTGCGCGAAGACCCCGTGCTCAAGTTCTTCGTCGCCGGCGTCACGTTCTACGGCATGTCGACGTTCGAAGGCCCGCTGCTCAGCATCAAGTCGGTCTCGGCCCTCGCGCACTACACCGACTGGATCGTCGGCCACGCCCATGGCGGCGCCCTCGGCTGGAACGGCCTCATGGCGGCCGGCATGTTCTACTGGCTCGTCCCCAGGATGTACGGCACGCAGCTGTATTCGAAGAAGGCCGCTGACGCCCACTTCTGGATCGCGACCATCGGCATCGTCGTCTACATGGTGTCGATGTGGATCTCTGGCGTGAACCAGGGACTCATGTGGCAGGCGCGCGGCGCCGACGGCACGCTGACGTACCCGAGCTTCGTCGAGACCCTGATCGCGATTCGCCCGATGTACATCGTGCGTTTCCTCGGCGGCACGATGTACCTGGTTGGCTTCATCCTGATGATCTGGAACCTCATCAAGACCATGTCTGGGAAGACGGCGGTCGTCGCGAGCACCGAGGTCGTGGTGGGCGACGCAGACAAGGACGACCCCGAGGCTGGCACGCTCGCCGACGTCATCACGGGCCGGCCGCTCTGGTTCAGCATCGTGGGCTTCAGCGCGGCGGTGGTCTTCACCTTCGTCTCGCTGGTGCCGGCCATCGTTCTGGCCATCGCCGTCCTGGTGATCGGCGAAGCGGCCTACGTCATCAACAAGCGGGAGCGCGCCGCAGGCAAGCCGTCGTGGTTCGGCATCATCGAGCGCCGGCCCATGGCCTTCACCGTGCTCGTGCTGCTGTCGGTGCTCATCGGTGGCGTCGCCGAGCTGATGCCGACGATCTTCGTCAAGCAGGCGGTGCCTGCCACGGGGAGCACCCAGAAGCCGTACACCGCGCTCGAGCTCCAGGGGCGCGACCTGTACACGCGCGAGGGCTGCTACGTCTGCCACTCGCAGATGATTCGTCCGATGATCGACGAGTACCAGCGCTACGGCGAAGCCTCCCGCGCCGAAGAGTTCATCTACGATCACCCCTTCCAGTGGGGCTCCAAGCGAACCGGCCCGGACCTGCACCGCATCGGCGGCAAGTACCCGAACCTCTGGCACTACACCCACATGATGGATCCACGCGCGACCAGCCCGGGCTCGAACATGCCCGCGTACAGCTGGCTCGCCGACGCGAAGATCGACCAGGAGCTCGGCGCGAAGAAGCTCGACCTGATGACGACGCTCGGCGTTCCGTACACGCCCGAGCAGATCGCCAACGCGAAGGCCGATCAGCAGCTCCAGGGCGAAGCGATCGCGAAGGATCTCGCGTCGCAGAGCGTCACCGTCGCGGCGGACAGCGAGATGGTCGCGATGATCTCGTACCTGCAGCGCCTCGGCCGCGATCAGGGCGTGCGCTACGGCGTCGAGGCCGTGAAGACGACCGAGGTCGTTCCGCCCGCGCCATCGCCTGCCCCTGAAGCAGCGCCGGCCGCACCTCCAGAAGCCGCACCGCCAGCGCCCACCGAGGCGCCGGCACCCGCGGCACCTGCCACCGGCGGAGGTCGCTGACCCATGTACAAGCAATTCTTCGCCAACATGGAGTCGACGACGCTGCCGCTGGTCGCGTTCGCCATCTTCCTTGGTGCGTTCCTGCTGATGCTCGCGCGCACCTTCCTCTTCAAGCGCAAGGGCGACTTCGACACGCTCGCGGCGCTTCCTCTCAACGATGAGTCGAAGGAGGCGAAGTCGTGAGCTCCGACAACAACAACCTGCGGAAGTACGACGACATCCTCGAAGAGGACAACCACATGCCGAACTGGTGGTTGGTGATCCTCTTCGGGTCCATCGTGTTCGGCTTCGGGTACTGGCTCGTGTACCAGACGACCGAGTCGCTCCCGAACCCGTCGGCCGTCTACAAAGCCGACGTCGACGCGCTGAAGAAGGCGCGCGCTGCCGCGAACCCCACCTCGGAAGAGGCGTTGGCGCTGTTGGCCGCGAGCCCAGAGGCCGTCGCTGAGGGCCAGAAGGTCTACGCAGGCACCTGCGCGGCCTGCCACGGTCAGAACGGCGAAGGCCTGGTCGGGCCCAACCTCACCGACAAGTTCTGGATTCACGGGAACGCGGGCAAGGACATTCTCAAGGGCGTCGCCGAAGGCTTCCCCGAGAAGGGTATGCCGGCCTGGGGCCCCGTCATCGGCGACGCCAAGTCGCGCAACGTCACGGCCTATGTCCTGTCGCTCAAAGGCAAGAATCTTCCGGGCAAGGCGCCGCAGGGTGACCCGGTCGACTGATCGCCCAGCCAGCATCGTCGGGCCTCGAGCGCACGAGGGGAGCGTTGCTTATCGCCCCGTGCGCTCGTGGTGTTTGAAGTGCCGAATCCCAGTCTCGCGACCGTGCATCACACTGTCGTCCCGCCTTGAAAGAAGCGACCTCCCGTCATGACGCCCGCCGAGCCCACCAAACCGAACGAGCCACTGCTCCCGACGCACGCCGTGCCGCCGTCGACGCTCGGTACGATGAAGCCCGACGGCACGCGCATCAAGATGCACCCCGCCGACGTGAAGGGGAAGTGGATGACGCGGCGCCGAGTGGTGTTCGCCGTGCTGATCGTCTTCTACATCGTGATGCCGCTCATCGAGATCGGCGGCAAGCCAGCGATTCAGCTCGATGCTGCCGCGCGTCGCTTCTACCTGTTCGGCGCGACCTTCAACGCGCAGGACTTCTGGATGGTGTTGTTGCTGGTGCTGGGGTTCGCGTTCGGCCTGCTCGCGCTGACGGCGTGGCGCGGCCGCGTGTGGTGCGGTTGGGCCTGCCCGCAGACCGTCTTCCTCGAGGGCATCTACCGGCCCATCGAGCAGTTCTTCGAGGGCGGTCGTGAGCAACGCATCAAGCTCGACGCCGCGCCGTGGACGGCGAAGAAGTTCGGGCTGCGGGCCGCGAAGTACGCCGTGTACCTCTTCATCTCGCTCAACATCGCGCAGGCCGCGGCCGCCATCTTCGTCGGGCCCCGTAAGCTGCTCTCGATGATCATGGAAGGCCCGAGCGCCCACTCCACCGCGTTCTTCCTCGTGATGGGCTTCACCGCCGTCCTGATGTTCAACTTCACCTGGTTCCGCGAGCAGTTCTGCGTGGTGCTGTGCCCGTACGGCCGGCTGCAGTCGGTGCTCCACGACAAGGACTCGATCACCGTCTCGTACTTCGAGAAGCGCGGAGAGCCGCGCGGCAAGGTGGCGAAGGCGCCTGCGGCCGCTCCGAAGGGCGACTGCGTCGACTGCAACCGCTGTGTCGTCGTCTGCCCGACGGGCATCGACATTCGCAACGGCCTGCAGATGGAGTGTCTGGCCTGTCTGCAGTGCGTCGATGCCTGTGACGACGTGATGCACAAGCTGAAGCGGCCGCCCGAGCTGATCGGCTTCGCCTCGCACCACGAGCTCATCGGCAACAAGCGCACGGTGATGCGCCCGCGCCTGGCCGTCTACGGCGCGCTGATGCTGCTCTCGCTCGGCACGCTGGGGTTCAGCCTCGCGACGCGCACGCCGTTCGAGTCGAACGTCATTCGCACCAAGGGCTCGAACCCGTTCGTGCTCGATGGCGACGCCATTCGAAACCCCTTCGAGATTCACCTGGTGAACAAGAACCCCGAGACCTCGAAGTTCCACCTGAGCATCTCGGCGCCGGTGCCCATCGAGGTCGTGCTGGGCACACCAGACGTCGAGCTCGCCTCGCTCGCCGACACCCGCGTCCCGGCGATGGTGACGATCCGGAAGGAGCACGTGAAGGGCCCGCTCCAGCTCACCATCGAGATCACCGACTCCCACTCGGGTGAGGTCAAACGGCAGCCGCTCCAGTTCCTCTCGCCCATGAGCGTCGGCCGGTAGGCCTGGACGCGTGACGAGGGCCCGGCTGGAGAGGTAAGACTCCCGGCATGAAGGTTCAGCGCCCCACCGTTCCTCCGACGACGACGCCCACCACCAAAGCCGCGCCGACGCCCGCGCAGGTCTCGACGCCAGCCGTCGCGCAGGCCCAGAAGGGCTGGGCCGCCCAGGGCGCGCAGGTGAAGAAGGTGGCCACGCCCCTGCCGACCGCGCCGCCGCCGTCGGGGTTCCGTTCTGCCGCCTTCGAGGCCCGCCTCGATGGAGAGACGAAGTCGCGCAACGTCGCCGGCAACTCGGTGTCGATGCTCTACGACGGCACCCAGTCCTTCGCCGAGCGCGAGAAGATGATCGGCGGCGCCAAGCACTCGGTGTGCTTCCAGACGTTCATCTTCAGCTCCGACGAGACTGGCTGGAAGCTGGCCAAGCAGCTGGCCGCCAAGGCCAAAGAAGGCGTGGAAGTGCGAGTCATCTACGACGCCGTTGGCTCGGGCCGCGCCGACCCGAAGATGTTCCAGATGATGAAGGACGCGGGCGTCGACGTGCGCGCGTACGGCGAGAAGTGGAAGGTGTGGGACCTCAACGATCGCTGGCACGAGAAGAACCTGATCGTCGACGGGCAGCAGGCGGTGCTGGGCGGCATGAACATCGGCGACGAGTACGCGCTGGGCGGCTCGGGCAAGCTGGTGCTCTCGCGCGGTGGTGGCAAAGACGGCAAGGGCACCGAGGCGTGGCGTGACACCGACGTCAAGCTCGAGGGGCCGGCGGTGCGCGACTCGATGAACGCCTTCCTTCGCAACTGGAACGAGGTCGGCACGCCGATCTCCGACGCCGCGAAGGCCAGGCTCTACCCGCCGCTCGTCGCCAAAGACGGCGGCCCGTCGGTTCGGGTGGTGCAGCACAACCCGGAAGTGAAGGGCATCGAAGAGGCCGCGACGAAGCTCCACATCCGGTCGATCGAGACGGCGCAGAAGAGCATCACCATCGAGAACGCGTACTTCCTGCCGCCGCCCGAGATCCGCAAGGCGCTGATCGCCGCGGCCAGGCGGGGCGTCGACGTCAAGGTGATGACGAACAGCCGCGAGGCCAACGACATGGGCTTCGTGTCGGACGCGGCCCGGCACTTCTACGACGACATGATGAAGGCCGGCGTGAAGATCTACGAGAAGCATGGCGGCACGCTCCACTCGAAGACGGCCACCTTCGACGGCGAGTTCAGCATCATCGGCTCGGTGAACCTGAACGGCCGCTCCAAGAACACCGACGCCGAGATCGCGATGGCGGTGACCGACCCGAACACGGCGAAGTCGCTCGAGCAGCGCTTCGCTGGTGGCTTGTCCGAGACCAAACTGGTCACCATGGATGAGCTGAAGAAGGAGAGCTGGTTCACCAACCTCAAGCAGTGGGCGCTCTCGACGGCCGCCTGGACCTTCTGATGACGACGGCCGCGCTGGACTCGGTGCTGGAGCAGGTGAGGGCGCTGGAGAACAAGGGCGATCTCGCGGGAGCGATCGGTGCGCTGCAGGCGGCTCCTGCGCCGATGCACGATCGTGGGTTGTGGCAGTACGCGCGAGGCGCGCTCGCGTTCAAGCAGGGCGATCTCTCGGCCGCGGTCGGGCACTTCGAGAAGGCGGTCGAGCTCGAGCCTGAGGTGTCCGAATACCGCTCGAACCTGGGCGCGGCGCTGCTCGAGAAGGCGCGTGGAGGCGATGCAGCGGCGGCCGCGAAGGCGCTCGAGGTGATGAAGGCCGCGATGCGCTGGGGCCCGACGTTGCCTGAGGTGCACTCGAACTACGGGCTCGCGCTGCTGGTGGCAGGCCGGAACGAAGAGGCCCTCAAGGTGTTCGACGACGCGCTGGCGATCGATCCGTCGCACGTCACCGCTCGCTACAACCGCGCCGCTGCGTTGAATGCGCTCGAACGCCACGACGAGGCCCTCAAGGCGCTCGACGCGCTGCTGACGGCGGTGCCCACGCATGCGCAGGCGCAGGCGAGCAAGCAGCGTCTCCTCGAGCGCCTCGGACGCACGTGAGCTCTTCGGGTCACGACTCCGGGCGGTGGACTCCTGCCGCGTCGTCTCGCGAAACGGTTGTCGAGGCTTCGAACGTCGGGTGGCCGCCGTCACGCATGCGGGCGGTCCTCGTCGGCATGGCGGTTCTCGTCGGCTGCGGTGCCTGCAAGAAAGACCCGCCGCCGGTCGACCCGAAGGTCGAGGCCGACGGGCACTACGTCGCCGCCACGTCGGCCTACCTCAAGGGTGACTTCAAAGAGGCGCACACCCACTTCGACGAGGTGCGCCGCCTCGCGCCCGACGACAAACGCCTGCCCGGAGCGGAAGGCGAGCTCCTCATGGCCGAGCAGCGCATCGACGAGGCGATCGTTCAGTTCGAGAAGTCGCTGACGACCGACCCGAAGCGCAGCACCACGTGGAGCCGGCTTGGCCTGCTGTACGCGATCAAGGAGCAGAAGGAGAAGTCGGCCGACGCGCTCGCCAAAGCCATCGAGCTCAACCCGAAGGACTTCAACGCGCACGAGTCGCTCGGTGACGCCGCACTGGAGCGTGGTGAGCTCGACGAGGCCGTGCGGCGATACCTGCTGGCGAGCGACGCCGCGCCGGGAAAGGCGCAGGCCGAGCTGGTGGTGAAGGCCGCGCAGGAGCTGGTGAAGGCAAAGCAGTCAGCCCGCGCCCTCGAGGTGCTCGAGCAGGCGAAGGCGAAGGGCGTCACCTCGGTCGACCTGAACCAGGAGCTGGGCGATCGACTCGTCGAGGCGAACCGGTGGGACGACGCGGTCGCCGCGTACACCGCCGCAGCCGAGAAAGACGCGTCAGCCTGGGAGCTGGTCGCCGAGCTCGAGCTTCGGCAGGGCCGGCTCGAGAAAGCCGAGGCCGCGTGGAACAAGGCCATCGCCGCGAAGGATCAGGCGATCTACCACGTGGGGCTGGGCCGCCTGTGCCTGGCCCGCAAAGACACGCCCTGCGCCGAGAAGCAGCTCGAGAAGGCGCTCGCGACGGCGACCGGTGAAGAGGTGCGCGAGTCGATGGAGCTCGCTCACTTCCTCTCGACCCTCGGCCGGAAGGGCGACGGGCTCAAGCTGCTCGAGGCGGTCTCTGCGGAAGAGGAGCAGGCGAAGAACGAGCTCCTGCAGCTGACCCTCGCGCGCACCGCCGCAGATCTCGGGAAGCAGGAGCTCGTGAAGACGGCGTGCGCCCGCATCGCGCCCACGAAGTGCCCGTGAGTCGGCCGCGTCAGCGCTGGTCGTCGTGGGCAGGCCTGGCGTTCGTGGTTTGCAGCTCGTGCGTGCGTTCGCCGCCGGTCGTTCAGGTGCTGCCGCCGACGACGGTGCCCACACCGAGCGCCCCGCCTTCGGAGCTGCAAACGATCATCGAGGTGGTGATCGCCCAGCCTGACTTCAGGGCCTTTGGAGCACGAGACCTCGACACTGACGAGGCAGTCTTCGTCCTGCTGGCACCGCCGGTCCCCGTCGGCCCGCTGCGACACCCCAGCAAGCGCGTCGTCGTCCTGTCCGAAGAGGATTGTCTGAAGGACATGATCCGAGAGTTCTTCGAGATCGTCGAAGTCCAGGTCGAGGAGGGGTGGGCGACCGTGAAGTACGCCTACCCAGAGGGTGCGCATTTCGGCACCCTCACGCTCACGAAGCGCGAAGGGGTTTGGGTGGTCACCAACAAGGACTCGAACCGGTCCAGCTCGTTCAGACGCTCGCGGTTGGAGCGGTTCCTGGCGCGATTGCCGAACCCCGGTCTGGATGACTCAGGCTTTCGACCTGACGACCGCGCGCGGTGCGCCGTCGGCGAACTCCGGGCATGCTTTCGATGCGCGGTGACCGACCACAACGCAGGCCGCCTCGAGCGTGCCGAGGCGCTCTACGGCCGCGCGTGCGCGGGCGACGACTTCGAGGCCTGCCACAACCTCGGACTCATGGAGTTCCACCGGGGGAAGCAGGAGGAAGGCCTCTCTCGCCTCGAGCGGCTGTGCTCCGAGCGGGGCGTCAAGCAGTCCTGCGCGGTGTGGAAGAAGTACGGCACCCTGCAGACGCGGTGATCAGCCGACGACCTTGCGGTAGACGCCGACGACCTTGCCCAGAATCATCGTCTGCTTGAACTGCGACTTGAGCACGTAGATCGGCTCCATCGTCTTGTTCGCAGGCTGGAACCGAACGCGATCGCCTTCGGGGAAGTACCGCTTGACCGTGGCCTCGTCTTCGATCAGCGCCACCACGATGTCTCCGGCTGACGCACTCGGCGCCTTGCGCACGAAGAGGAAGTCGCCGTCGTAGATGCCGTCGTCGATCATCGACTCGCCCTTCACGCGCAGGGCGAACACCTCTTTGCCGCCCGCCCCGCCGAGCAGGAACGAGTCGATGCGCACCGAGTCTTCGATGTTCTCGGTCGCCAGCAGCGGGGCGCCGGCAGCGACGCGGCCGAGCAGGGGCACGTCGATCATCGTCGAGTCACGCTTGTTCTGGGCCAGGCCGAGCACCAGGCGCGCCCGCTTGGTGGGAACGAGCGAGCGGCTCTGCTGTTCTCCACGCGTGAGGTACCCCTTGCGCTCCAACGCTTTGAGGTGGTCGTTCACCCCGTTGGTCGACGCGATGCCCATCTCTTCGCCGATCTCGCGAATAGTGGGAGGGAAGCCGCGCTCCTCGGACGTGCGGGTGATGAAGGAGAGGATCTCTTTCTGCCGGTCGGTGAGCTCTTCCACGGGACACCCTTTCAGTCGGAAACGAACGTTCAGTATGGTCCCTGAACGTCCGTGTAGAGTCAACTTTTCGTGCTCGACCCGAGATCTCGGGGTTAGCTGCGCGCCGATGCGTCGGCTGTCGGCATGTGTGGGTCTGATGCTCCTCGCAGCGTGTGCGGCCGGCCTGCGTGAAGGCCAGTTCGCCAAAGACGGGGTCCGCTACCGCGTGGTGGCGCCTGCCGAGGCGGCGTGGCGGCGCATCGAGTTCGCCGAGAACGATCTGGCGTGGACGGCGAAGGGCTCCGGGCACCTCATCGCCATCAACGCGACCTGCAAAGACCACGGAGACCCGTCGCTCGAGGTGCTGACGGGCCACCTGCTCATCGGTTTCGACGAGCGCACCTTGACGAGCCGCAAGCCCGAAACGCTCGACGGCCGCGCCGCGCTGCGCTCGTTCTACGACGTCTCGATCGACGGCATGCCTGCCGAGGTCGAGGTGGTGGTGCTGAAGAAGAACGGCTGCGTGCACGACTTCACCTACGTCGCGCCGCGAGGCACGCGCGCCACCCAACAGGCCACCTTCGACGCGCTGGTGGCGGGCTTCACGCAAGAGGCCTCGCCGTGAGCGAGCCGACGCTCCCACCGGCGCCACGCCGGCCCGCGAGCGGCGAGACCGAGCTCGCCGAGATGGTGCAGCAGGAGCTCGAGTCGATCATTCCCTTCACCGCGCGCATCAACCGCGCGTGGATGCAGCTCGGCGGCATGCTCTTCATGTTCGTGCGCGCCTGCGTGCGTGCCGTGACGCCGCCGCTCGCGCTGGGCTCGATCGGCTACCAGGTGGTGATGCTGGGCGTGCGCTCGTTGTCGATCGCGACGCTGGTCGCGCTCTTCGCGGGCCTCGTGCTCTCGCTCCAGTTTGCGTACTTCCTCGCGAAGTTCGGCGTGCAGCACACGGTCGGCAAGGTCGTCATCCTCACGCTGTTCCGCGAGCTGGGGCCGGTGCTCACGGCGCTGACCGTCGGCGCGCGCATCGGCTCGGGCATCACTGCCGAGCTGGGCTCGATGAAGGTGACGGAGCAGATCGACGCCATCTCTGCGCTGGGCGCTGACCCGATCAAGAAGCTCGTCACGCCGCGGCTGATTGCCTGCGGCATCGTGTTGCCCGCGCTCACGGCCCTCGCCGACGTCGTGGGCCTCATCGCCGGCTCGGTCGTCGTGAACCAGCAGTACGACATTCCCTTCGATCAGTACTTCCGCTCGGCGATCGACACCGTCTCGCTGATGGACTTCTGGGGCGGCATCTTCAAGAGCTTCGTCTTCGGGTTGATCATCGCGATCGTCGGCTGCTTCAAGGGCTTCTCGGTCACCGGTGGCACCGAAGGCGTCGGGCAGGCGACCACCGAGACGGTGGCGATCGCCTCGGTCGCGGTCTGCCTGTCGGACTTCTTCATGACCAAGCTGTTCATGGCCTTCTGATGAGCGACGCGTCAGCCAGCACGCAGGTGACTCAGCGCCCCCAGAGCGACGACGTGGTGATCCGCTTCGTCGACGTGTGGAAGGCGTTCGGGCCCAAGAAGATCTTCGAGGGGCTCGACCTGACGGTGAAGAAGGGCGAGACGCTCACCATCATCGGCGGCTCGGGCACGGGCAAGAGCGTGCTGCTCAAGTGCCTCATCGGGTTGCTGTACCCGGACTCGGGCCAGGTGCTCTTGCACGACGAGAACGTCGCGCAGAAGAACGACAAAGAGCTGCGTGAGGTGCGCAAGCGCGTGTCGATGGTGTTTCAGGGCGCGGCGCTGTTCGACTCGCTGACCGTGGGCGAGAACATCGCGTACCCGCTGCGGGAGCACCTGAAGCTCACCGACGACGAGCTCACCGCCCGCGTCGCGAAGAACCTCACGATGGTGAACCTGCCGGGCATCGAACACATGCGCCCGTCGGATCTCTCGGGCGGCATGCGAAAACGTGTCGGCCTCGCGCGCGCCATCGCGATCGAACCCGAGATCATCCTCTACGACGAGCCCTCGACCGGCCTCGACCCCATCTCGACCCGCGTCATCGACGAGCTCATCCTCTCGATGAAGGACAAGCTCGGCTGCACGCAGATCGTCGTCACCCACGACATGGACAGCGCGTTCCGCATCTCCGATCGCATGGCCATGCTGGCGCACCGGAAGATCGTCGCCGAAGGCACGGTCGCCGAGATGAAGCGCTCCACCCAACCCGACGTGCGCGCGTTCCTCGACGCGAGAGCGAGCTGACCTGACATGAGCACGCCTGCCCCCTTGAACCCCGCCGAGCGTGAACGCCGCATCATCATTCGCGCCGGCATCTTCATCGCGTTCGGCATCGGCCTCGCCCTGCTGGTGGTGTTCGTCATCGGCAAGGAGCGGCACCTCTTCGACAAGCAGAACATCTACACGGGCGCGTTCGAGAACGTCGACGGCCTGCAGTTCGACTCGCCGGTGCGCCTGGGCGGCGTCAACGTCGGCCGCGTCACCAGCATCAAGTTCGGCTCCGATCTCGGCGACAAGCGCATCATCGTGACGATGGAGGTGGTGAAGAAATACGAGGAGCGCATTCGCGGCGACTCGGTCGCGCGCGTCACCAACCGCGGCGTGCTCGGCGACAAGGCCGTCGACATCTCCATCGGCAACCCCGATCAGCAGATGCTGGCCAGCGGCGCCGAGATGACGACGGGCTCGTCAGGCGACATCACCTCCATCCTCAAGGCGGCGGGCGAGATCGTCGACAACGCGGTGGGCATCTCGAGAGATCTGCGCACCGGCGTGGCGTCGTACACGAACCCTGCGGTGACCAAAGACGTCAGCGAGCTCCTCGCCAGCGCCCGGAACATCGTGAAGGAGGTCGAGTCGGGGAAGGGCGTGCTCCACATGCTCGTCTACGACAAGGCCGTCACCAACGACGTGAAGGTGGCGCTGGCGACGGTGTCTCAGAGCGTGGTGAAGCTCGACTCGGCCATCACCCGCGTCGACGGGCTGCTCGCCGACGTGAAGACGGGCGACGGCACGCTGCACGCGCTCATCTACGACAAGCAGGTGGCCACCTCGATCGCCGATCTCGGCAAAGCCGCGGAAGAGGTCGCGACGCTGATCAACGACGCCAAGACCCGGAAAGACGGGGTCGTCTACCAGTTGGTGTACGGCGACTCGCGCGTGCTGCTGACCGACCTCGGGCAGGCCGCGGCCGACATCAAGTCGATGACCAACAAGATCAGCAAAGGGGAAGGCTCGCTCGGCGCGATCATCAACGACCCCACCGTGTACGAGGACCTCAAGGAGATCCTGGGGAACGTGAAGCGCAACCGCATCTTGCGGGAGCTGGTGCGCTACTCGATCTCGAACTCGGAAGAGGTCGACAAGGCCGGCAAGCCGCCACCGAAGAAGTGAGTCGAGAGCCCTTGGGCAAGGAGCCCGCTCTCGTGTAGACGCCGTTTCCAGTTTCGACCGTCGGGGTGCCCTGTGATCGTTTCGTTGATGGTGAGCCTCATGCTTGCTGGCCTGCCTGGCGAGGCCGAGGGTGAGGCCGGCTACGCAGACTTCTTCGCGCGCGCCGAGGCGATGACCGCGAAGAACGAAGACGCCGCCGCGATCGCGCTGTACCGGGAGGCCGAGCGCTTCAAGGGCACGCCCGACTCGGCGAAGCGCCTGGGGAAGGCCTACGACAAGCTGGGCGACACCGCGTCGGCGACCCTCTACTACCGCCTCGCGCTCGCTCGTGCGCCCGAGGCGACCGACGCGCCCGCGGTCGCGCAGATCGTCGGCACCCACCTCGGGAAGGCCGGCGCAGAAGGGAAGGGGCTCGTCGAAGTCTTCGCGCCCCGCGCCTCTCGCATCAGCGTGCAGGGCCGCGAGTACCCGGGCGCGCCCATCGCCCTCTTCGCGACGCCGGGCGAGTACGAGGTCGAAGCCGTCTTCCCGGGCGGCAAGAAGACGACCCGCCTGCGCGTGAAGTCGGGCCAGGTCGCCTCCCTCACGTTCGAGCCCGTGCAGCCGCCGCTGCTGTCGACCGAGCAGGCGCTCCCTGAGGCCGCCATCGCGAAGGGCCAGACGTCAGATGAAGGGCCGCCGGCCAACGTGCTGCGCATCGTGTCGATCATCGCGATGGGCGTCGGCGTCGCGGCCGGTGGCACGGGCATCTACTTCGCGGTCGGCTCGGCGGCCGACGCTCAGCAGGCGCAGAACACGATGCTCAATCGCACGCAGCGTCAGGAGTTCGCGAACTCGGCGAACGCGAAGGCCGTTCCGGCGAACGCGCTGATGATCGGTGGCGCCGCGGCGCTGCTCGCCGGTGGCGCGATGTTCATCTTCTCGCTGCCCGAGCCCGGCAAGAAGTAGGGCTTCGCCATTTGACGTCAGCGTGGAGCCCCGGCGACCCTCGGGGCCGCATGCGCTTCGCCCTCACGCTCCTGGTCCTCTTCGGCACGGCCTCCAGCGCGGCCGAGCCTCCGAAACGCATCAGCCTGGAGCTCTCGAACGCCGACGTGCACTCGGTGTTGCGGCTCTTCGCCGAGGTCGGCCGCTTCAACCTCGTCACCAGTGACGAGGTGTCGGGCAAGGTGTCGCTGCGGCTGCGGAACGTGCCGTGGGACGAGGCGTTTCGGGCGGTGGTGGCGTCGAAGGGGCTGGGCGTCGAGCGGCTGGGGAGCATCGTGCGCGTCGCGCCGCTCGCCCGGCTCGCCGAAGAAGCCGAAGCCCGCAGGCGGCGGAGAGACGCGGAATTCGCCGAGAAGCCGCTGACGGTCAGGCTGATTCCGGTGAACTACGCGACCGCAGAGGAGCTCGCCGCGCAGGTGAAGGCGATGCTGTCACCGCGTGGCTCGGTGACGGTCGACACCCGCACCAACACGCTCATCGTTCGCGACGTGGAATGAGCTACGGCTCGAGCTTCGTCGTGAGTCGAACGCCGCCGCCCCACCTGAGAATCCCGACAAGGAGCAGCGCGGCCGTCTCGTAACCTTTGACTTGCTGAGCGATTTCTTGCGCACGGCGCGGCTTGACGCGCCGGCCGCGCCATCCAAAGGCCTCAACGTCCAACACCACGCTGAGCAGATGCCCTTTGCCCTCAGGCAGGTGCTCGGCCGGAATCACAACCTGCGATCGCAAACCCTCCAAGGCCCCAAGTCTGAGCGGAGTGTGAAAAGCACCGAGCTGGAACTCGAGAACTCGCTCCGCACTCCAACAATTCTCTGCCTGCACTTCGAGGATGAGCGGGGAGTTGGCCTTGAGCGAGGGCGGGACCATGACGGTAAACTGAACGCCTTCGGCATCGAAGACGGGTGCTCGGCCAGCATCGAGGAGATGGTGACCGAGCTTTCGACCCGGCGGTGAGGCGTACAGCCAGAGGCAAGAGGCGAGCCCGGCCATCGAGCCAAAGAACGGCCATGGGGCGCCGGGCGTGAACAACGAAAACACTGAAATGGCTGTCATGAAGATCGATGCGACCAGGGCAGTCTTCGCAATCACTACGGTGTCTCGCCACAGCGACCAGAGCACGGCCGCAGCAGCGATGGAGCCAACGAGACCGCCAAGAAGGCGATCTGCCGGCGAGTAGAAAGTCGCAGCGACGAAGTACCCACAGCAGCTCGCAGGGAGCCCGATCAGGAATGCTGTGAGCCCAACGTGCCTCCCGGAAACAGAGTCCATCCTGCCGAGCGTACCATCGGTCCGAAGGCACCTGAGCGCACCAACACGCGCATCGTCCACGACGTCGAGTGACGACTACTCCTCGGTCGGAGGCTGCGTCTGATGCCGTGCGGCCGGCGTCGCCTCGAGCCCCTTGGACGCCATGTAGATGATGTTCCGCGTGCCCTTCTTGCCCCGGTACATGGCGCGATCGGCGAAGTCGAGCAGGCCATCTTTCTCGGTCGCGTGCTCCGGGTACGTCGCGATGCCGATGCACGTCGTGATGTTCAGCCCGAAGCCCTCACGCGCCAGGAAGCGGTGGCTCTCGACGGCCCGCCGAATGCGCTCGGCGACTTTCAGCGCTCCGCCCGAGTCGGTGCCGCGCAGCAGCAGCACGTACTCGTCGCCGCCCCACCGGCACACCACGTCGTTGTCACGCACGCAGCCCTTCAGCACGCGCGACACCTCGACCAGCAGCTTCGAGCCCACCACGTGGCCGTGCGTGTCGTTGACGCTCTTGAAGTAGTCGAGGTCGAGGAACAGCAGCGAGAACGGCTTCTCGGCGCGCGTCGCGTTCTTGAACTCTTTGTCCAGCACCAGCTCGAGGTAGCGGCTGTTGAAGAGGTGCGTGAGATCGTCGAGGTAGACGAGATCTTCCACCTCGGCGAAGCGCCCCAGGTTCTTGAGCGCGAGCGCGAGGTGCCGGCCGAGGTAGGCGCCCGCTTCGACGCCAGACTCGGGAATGTCGCCCGAGAAGAGCAGGAGCACCGCGCCGAGCTGGACGTCGCCGTCGACGATGGGCAGCAGGAAGGCCGTCTCATACGGGCCCTCGATATCGGTAAGGGTGAGCTCGTGCCCGACGCGGCTCAGGTCCTGCAGCGCAGCGGTCACCTGCGGCGTGACGAGCGCCGAGAGCGCTTCACGATCGGCTGGCGGCACACCGGCCCACCCCGCGAGGGTCAGCGAGTCCTGCTCTCGCAAGAAGAGCGCGGTCGCGTCGGCGACGCAGAGCGCGAGGAACCCGCTGGTCGCGGTCTCGACGAGGCGCTCGCGATCGAGCGTGGTGGCGATGCGCTGCCCCGCCTCGAGCAACGTCACGTACCGGCGCAGCGCCTCGTGATCCTTCAGCAGCGAGTTCTGCGTCAGCGCGCGCGTCACCGCCTGCGCCAGCACCTCGGGTGTGACCGGCTTCACGAGGTAGTCCGACGCGCCGCTCTTGATCGCGCGGACCGCGGGCTCGACCTTGTCGAGCGCGGTGATGACGAACACCTCGGTGCCGGGGTGCTGCGACTTCACCCACTGCAGCAGCTCCATGCCGTCGGACTGCGGGAAGATCAGATCGGTGACGACGAGATCGAACCGGTGCGCGGCGAGCGCCGTCATCGCGTCGGCGGTCGATGAAACCGCCTCGACCTGGTGGCCAGCTCCCGTGAGGAAATCTGCGTAGAGCGAACGCGCGACCTTTTCATCGTCGACCAGGAGAATCTGAGCCATGGTTTCAAGAGGCGTCGTACCAGATTCGAGCGTTCTCCAGTGGATCTGGAACGCTTGCGGATCATGCGCCTCTGCGTCGGCATTACCATCAGCACCGCGCCAGCGAGTTGACTGTGCAGGCGGGAGTGAGACCTTCTCTCGCCCCTCGCCAGGCCCCGGCGGTCGGGTGCCAGCGCGAAGGTGCACCAGCTTCAACGCGCCGTTCACGGAGGCCGATCTTCGCGCCTGATTCTCACGACGTTCCGGCTCCGCGTCGAACGGGAAGCGCCCGAGCGCTTGAACGAATGCAGGGTTCGAATAACAGTCACGCAATGCGACGAACGCTTGGCGTGATGTTCCTTGCATGGGGGGCTTCCTGCACCTGCCAGAAGGAGCTGCCCGACGGGAAAGACGTCACTGCGCCGACGTGGCCTCCTGACGCAGTCATCACTCTGACTGACGTGACTGAGACCGGCGCGACGGCCAGCTGGCCGGACGCCTCCGACGACGTCGGTGTCACGGGCTACATCGTCGAGAAGGAAGGCCAACGCCTGGCGGAGACGACGACGCCAACCTTCGCACTCACAGGCCTGGCTGTTGGAGCGCACGAGCGGTTGACGGTGAAGGCGCGGGATGCGGCGGGAAACGAATCGCCCCTCCTGACCGCCGAGGCTGGTGGCACTCCTCGATTCACCCTGCCCTCGACGGACGAGTCGATTTCCACCGACTTCTGCGCCGCGATGCAGTTCTTCTTCACTGGCGCGAGTGCTCCCCAGCAGGGCGCAGACGCGTCGAAGCTCTCATGTGATGTCATTGCAGCCATTCACGGCAGAACCCTGACGCCTTCAGGCACCGTCCTTCCCGGAGTGCGCATCTCGATTCATGGCAGGCCCGAGCTCGGCAGCACCTTCAGCCGCGCCGACGGCGCTTTCGACCTGGTCGTCCCAGCGGGCCAGCACACCGTGACGATGGCGGCTCCGGCGTTCCTCACCGCGCAGCGACAAGTCCTCGCGGTGAAGGGCCGCTTCCAGCAACTCGAGGAGGACGTGGTGTTGCTGCGTGTCGACGAGAAGTCGACGGCGGTCGCGCTGCCTGCTGGAGGCTTTCACGAGGCCTCGAGCCACACCGACGAGTCGGGCAGCCGCGTCGTCCGCCTCTTCATCCCGCCCGGCACGACGGCCGTCGCTGACATGCCCGACGGCACCACACGCCCACTGTCGACGGTGACGCTGCGAGTGACGGAGTACACCGTCGGCAAGCGCGGTCCCCAGGCGATGCCGGCCAGCCTGCCGGGCGCCTCGGCCTACACCTTCGCAGCGGAGTTCTCCGTCGATGAAGCCCGCGCGATAGGCGCAGCAGGCGTCACCTTCAGTCAACCGGTCGCGTACTACGTCGACAACTTCCTCTCGGCGCCAGTGGGCAGCTTCGTTCCCCGGGGCAGCTACCGGCCAGCCGAGGCTCAGTGGAAGGCCGGCAGCAACGGCCTCGTGGTGCAGGCGTTGGCCGGCGGGCTGGACGTCACGGGTGATGGCGCGGTCGACAGTGAGATGCCCCTGCTGGCCGGTGAGGCCGACGTCATCGCCTCGAAACTGACGATGGGAAACCAATACGTCCGGGCCGAGACGACACACTTTTCGACGGATGACGACAACTACGCCTGGGTCTGCAGCGGCACCTGCGCTGGCAGCGGCGGAAAGGTGCCGGGCGCGTGTCCCGGAGGGTGCAAAGAGACGGGCAGCATCATCGACGTGCAAAACCAGACAGTCTCGGAATCAGTTTCGATTCCGGGAACGGGAATCGCCGCTTTCCTGCACAGCCACCGGCAGCCTCGGCCGTCGTTCTCCCTCGACGTTCCCCTGCTGACAGGCGCGGACGGTGGCGTGAAGGGCGCCTCGGCCGGACGCGTGGTGTTGGAAGTCGGCGGGAGGCAGGTGACGGTCGACGCTCCTGACGCCGGCGAAGGCGAAGTGGTGCGCGTCTCATGGGATGGGAAGGACGCCTTCGGACGAACGGTGCGCGGGCCCGTCAACGCAACGGTGAAAGCCGGCTTCGTCTACGGAGGCATGTACGTCCGCACGGGTGGCACCGCGCGTCGAGGCGGCGGTGTGTCGACGACCATCGTCCTCACTCCGCCATCCTTCGCGGCCTGGCCGCCCATCGATGGCGCCGTTGAGGTCGGACCCACCCGGCAAAAGGCGTTCATCTCGAAGTCGCAGGAAGTGCTGCTTGGCAACTGGGCGGGCCCCGAATCGCTTGGCGGGCTCAGTCTCGGCATCCTGCATGGGTACTCCGCCTCGACAGGCACCCTCTACACGGGAACCGGAGACACCGTGCGCACGTCAGACCTCGGCGCGACGGTGCAAGTGTTTGCGGGGGGTGGAAACTCCCGGCTCGAAACCGGGCCTGCGAAGGGCGCCGGCCTCAACCAACCCTCACACCTCGTCGCGGGCGCCGATGGAAGTCTGTACTTCGTCGACAACAGTCGGGTGGTGCGAAAGCTATCTGCTGATGGCGCGACGCTTTCGTCGGTGGCCGGGAACCTGGCCTCGCGAGGGTTCGGCGGGGACGGCGCCGACGCCAAAGCTGCACTCTTCAGCGGCATCGATGGCCTGGCGGTAACTCCGGCGGGCGACTTGTACATCGCCGACACCGACAACCAGCGCATTCGGCGTGTGGACGGCAAGTCGGGCATCGTTACCACCGTCGTCGGCTCCGGCATGCGTGGAGTTCCCGCCGTTGGCGACTCGCCCACCGCCACCAAGCTCGATGCGCCAAAGACGTTGCTCGTCAGCCGAGATGGCAGCCTCTACTTCTTCGCTTTCGGCGGCGGTGCGGTTGGCGACGTTCTCTTCAAGCTCACCACCGACGGGAGGCTCGAGAAGGCCGCGGGCGGAGCCTCTTCGGGCGGGAGCACGCCACTCGAAGCAGCGTCGCCCTTCGGCGTCAGCTTCTCCACCTTCGGCAAGCGCATGGCTGAGGGGCCAGACGGAAGTCTCTACATCACCGACAACAGGGCGACGCTGCGACGAATTGCACCCGATGGCCGGGTGTCCCTGGTGGCGGGGGGCGGCACGTCAGTCGAAGACGGCGTCAGCGGCAGCGCAGTGCGTTTCGCTGACGTCATGGGCGTCGCCGCCGACGCCGAGGGCCGGGTGTACGTCGCCGACAGAGGCGGGAGCGGAATGCGCCCAGGCGGCCGGGTTCGCGTCATCGGCGTCGACGGACGGATCAGCACCGTCGCCGGAGACGGGACACTTCCGCTCGGCCGCACGCCTGACGTCGACATGCCTGGGCCAGCAGCAAGACTCGGGCAGACGAGAGAAGTCGTCGCCCTGGCTGACGGCCGAGTCCTCTTCGCTGAAGCCTGGTTCGGCACCGTGCAAGTGCTGCAACCGCAGCGAGGCCTCTCCCTTGGCGAGCGGGCCGTCGGCAGTGGCGATGGCAGCGAGCTGTACGTCTTTGACCCATCGGGCCGGCACTTGCGGACCATCGAGACGCTGACGGGCGCCGTCAGCTGGCGCTTCGTCTGGAATGGCCAGGGACAGCTGGGGACCATCGTCGATAGGAACGGCGACGAGACGCAGGTGCTCCGCGACGGTCAGGGGCGCTTCGCTGGCTTCCGGGCGAAGGACGGCCACGTCCTGACCGCCACTGTGGATGAGTCGGGCCGGTTGAAGTCCCTCGTGGACGGGCGCATGCGCACAGTGAAGGTCGGATGGAACGCAGCCGGCCTGCCCGAGTCGTGGGAGGACGCCAACGGGAACACAGCGCGCTTCCAGTACGACGCCGATGGCCGGCTGGTTGGCGACACCAACGCCCTCGGGAACGAAAAGCGATTGGTGCGTGAGTCGCTGCGCGGTGGGTACGCCGTCTCCACCGTGACGCCAGAGGGCAAGACCACTCGCTACGAGTACCTCGAAGACGGACAACTCCGTCGCTACCGCACCACCGCGCCCGATGGCACCCTCACGGCGACGTTCGCCTCGGGAGGCGTGACCTCGACAGCCACGCCGAATGGAGTCGTCGTGACGACTCGACTGGCCTCGGACTCACGGTTTGGCAGCCAGTCGACCTACCCGGGCTCCACGTCCTTGGTCTTGCCCTCGGGCCTGACGCGCCTGTCGACGGCGAAGCGCACCGTGACGCTGGCCGCGCCAGGCGATGTCTCAACGTTGAGTCGCCTCGAGGAAGAGTCCACCATCAACGGCAAGCGATGGCTGTCTGTCTACACCGCCAATGACAAGACACTGAGTCTGACGTCACCGCTGGGGCGCGTGTCGTCGGTGACGCTCGACGACAAGGGACGCGCCGTCTCGTCGGCTCCCCCCGGAGTTGCCCCCACCCAGGTGACGTACGACAGCCGAGGCCGGGCGACCCGAGTCGCCCAGGGCATGCGGCGCATCGACGTCACCTATGGCGCCAACGGCTTCGCGGACTCAATGACAGACGGACTGGCGCGTACGACGCGCTTCAGCACCGACGCCACTGGCCAACTCGACTCGGCCATTCGGCCCGACATGGCCGCTTACGCCTTCGGCTGGGACGGCAACGGCAACCTGACTTCTCTCACGCCTCCGGGGAAGCCTGCCCATGCCTTTGCGTACTCGAAGGTGAATGAGGTGACGGGCTACGCTCCGCCCATGGTGCGTCGTGAAGGCAAAGCGGAGGAGATCGCGGAAGCGACCGCCGAAGCCGAGCCATGCTGCGCGTCTCCAGCGGGTGAAAGTCCCGCACGGGTAATCGCCGGAGAGCCC
>JALHMW010000020.1 GCA_022843845.1 Archangium sp. | reverse complement strand
CCGCCCCCGCCGCCGCCCCGCGCCAGCAGCCCCACGCCCGCCCCTCAAGTCGGTGATCACCACGAAGAAGCGGTGGAGAAGAAGGCCGCCGCCGATCGTTCGATTCGCGTGAACGTCGAGCTGCTCGACTCGGTCGGCCTGCTTGCCGGCGACCTGCTCGTCGAGAGCGCGCGCTCCGAGCTGCGTGGCCACGAGCTGCAGGGCCTCTTCGAGCGCTTCTCGCGCCTCGGCGACAGCCTGGTGAAGGTGACCCACCAGAGCCCGCTCGAGCCCGAACAACGGCAGCGCATCGATCTGCTCGAGAGCGATCTGTCGCTGCTGCGAGACGACGCCTTCCGCTTCGTTCGTCACCACTCCGACGGGCTCAACACGCTCAACACGAGCCTCACGCAGCTGGCCGATCACGTGGCCGAGGCGCGCCTGGTGCCGCTGTCGACGGTGTTCGACGCCTTCCCTCGGGCCGTGCGCGAGCTCGCCAACTCGCAGGGCAAGCGCATCGAGCTGCACATCGAGAACACCAGCGCAGGGGTCGATCGCTCGATGGTCTCCGACGTGCGCGACGCGCTGATCCACCTCATCCGCAACGCCGTCGATCACGGCATCGAGCCGCCCGACCTGCGCGAGACGTACGGAAAGACCGAGACGGGCCTCATCTCGCTCAAGGCGCGTGCCGACGGCGACATGCTCGCGGTCGAGGTCGAAGACGACGGGCGTGGCATCGACCCCAACGTCTTGAGGCAGTCGGTCGTTCGCAAGGGCGTGTTGACGGCGGCGCAGGCGGCGGCGCTCAACGACCGCGAGGCCACCGAGCTCATCTTCAAGGCGGGCTTCTCGACGAAGGAGCAGGTCAGCGAGGTCTCGGGCCGCGGCGTCGGCATGGACGTCGTCAAACGCAAGGTGGAGGCGCTGGGTGGGTCGGTCTCGGTGACGAGCCGCATCGGCCGCAGCACCACCGTCGCGCTGCGCCTGCCGCAGTCGCTCGCCCTCATGCGGGTGCTGCTGATTCGCCTGGGCGACGACGTGTACGGCATGCCCGCCGCCGACGTCGAGGCCGTGGCCCGCTTCTCACCTGCCGATCGCCTCGAGGTCTTCGGCGCCCTCGCTGTCATGCACCGCGGCAAGCCGATCGCCTTCACCGCGTTGGGCCCGCTCCTCGGCCTCAACGGTGGGCCGCGCTTCGAGAAGCCTCCCTGCGTGGTGGTGCGCTTCGGTGACGAGCGCGCGGCGCTGGTGGTCGACGGCTTCGTGGACGAGCGCGAGGTCGCCGTGAAGCCCATCGGTGGGGACTTCGTGAAGGGCGCGCCTTTCGTCGCTGGCTCCGCTGCGCTCGAAGACGGCCGCATCGCGGTGCTGCTGCACGTGCCCGACATCATGGCCGAGATCCGCAAGCTCTCACGGCCCGTCGAGGCGCAGGCGTCGAAGCGGCTCAAGGTGCTGCTCGTCGACGACTCTCCCATCGCCCGCGCCACCGAGTCGGCGCTCGTGCGCGCGCTGGGCCATGAGGTGGAAGAGGCGCAGGACGGCGAAGACGCGTGGGATCGGCTGCAGCGCGCACCCGCGTTCGATCTCATCCTCACCGACGTGCAGATGCCTCGCCTCGACGGCTTCGCGCTCACCAGACGTCTGAAGAGCGACGCGCGGACGCAGCACCTGCCCGTGGTGATTCTCTCGTCGCTGGCGTCTCCAGAAGACAAACGGCGCGGGCTCGACGCTGGCGCCGATGCGTACCTCGTCAAGGGCGAGCTGGGCGTCGAGAGCCTGGCCCTGGCGATCGATCGGCTCACGTAGCGAGGAGGGCGGGCAGTGACGACGAAGATCCGCGTGCTCGTCGTCGAGCCCTCTCCCCTGCTCGGGCTCCGCCTCGGGCCCCTGTTCGGCAAGAAGCTGGAGCGCGTGGGCGGCCCCGTCACCGCCGCGGGCCTGCTCTCGTCGGTGCGCGATCACGAGCCGCAGGTGGTGCTGGTGCGCGTCGACGGCCCCTCGTCGGAGCTGACGCGGGCGATCGAGCTGACGATGGCCGAGTACCCGGTGGCGATGCTGCTGGTCGCGGCAGGTGGCGGGCCCCGGCAAGCGGCGATGGCGCTGCTCGCGGCGGGCGCGCTCGACGTGATTCAGCTGCCACCCGAGCTCGATGGCCCTGCGCTGATCTCGCTCGAGAAGACGCTCGCGCTGCTGTCGACGGTGAAGGTGGTGAAGCACCCGCGAGGCCGCAAGAAGCGCACCTCGACCAGGCTTCCGTCGATTCGACCCGAGGTGCCTGTCGTGGCGATCGCCGCGTCGCTTGGCGGCCCGAAGGCGCTCGCGGTGGTGCTCTCTGGCCTGCCGAGGACCTTCGCCGCGCCGATCTGCATCTGCCAGCACATCACGGCCGGCTTCACCGACGATCTCGCGCGGTGGCTCTCGGCCGAGACGGGCCATCAGGTCATCGAGGCGGTCGAAGGGGCCAAGCTCGAGCCAGCCCGGGTGTACGTCGCGCCGTCCGACGTGCACTTCACGGTGAGCCCGTCGGGCAGCGCACGGCTCGAGCAGGGGCCGGCGGTCGGCGGCTTCCTGCCGTCGTGTGACGTGCTCCTCAAGAGCGTGGCGGCCTCGTTCGGAACACGCGCGATCGGCGTGGTGTTGACCGGCATGGGCCGTGACGGCGCGAAGGGCCTGAAGGAGATCCGGCAGCGCGGCGGGCACACCATCGCCCAGGACGAGGCGACGAGCGTCGTGTGGGGCATGCCCAAAGAGGCGATCGCGCTGGGCGCGGCCGAGGTGGTGCTCCCGCTCGGCGGCATCGCGGCGCGGCTGCTCGAGTGGGTGCCGAAACGATGAGCGGCGACGCCCTCACCATCGAGCGTTCGGCGCTCGAGCAGTTGGCCGCGCTCCTGTTGGAGCGTGCGGGGCTCAAGGTGACCCCTGACGGCTACAACGGGCTCCGGCTGGCGCTGCAGGCGCGCATGCCGGCCACCGGGCTCGACGACGCGGGCGAGTACGTGCGCCGCCTCAAGCAGCTCGCCGGAGAGCACGAGCTGCGCGCGTTGCTGCCGCTGGTGACGGTCGGAAAGACCGAGTTCTTTCGCGACTCGCGCCAGTTCGCGGCGTTCGAGAACGAGGTCTTCCCCGAGCTGCTGAAGTTCGCGCGGCGAGAGGCGCGGCCGGTGCGGGCGTGGTCGGCCGGCTGCGCGACGGGTGAGGAGCCGTACAGCATCGCGATGGTGGGCCTCGATCGAGGCGCGCTGCCCAACGAGGTCGAGTGCTGGGCTACCGATCTCAACCCCGTCGCCGTCGAGAACGCCGCCAGGGGACGCTTCGCCATTCGGCGGTTGCTGGGCGTCAGCGAGCCGCGCCTCGCCCGGTTCTTCAACCTCGTCGACGGGCAGTACGAGGTGACGCCGCAGCTGCGCGACATGGTGCACTTCGACGGGCACAACCTGGCCGCGCCGATCTGGCCGCAGGTGAAGCCGCAGTCGAAGGATCTGATCTTCTGCCGCAACGTGATCATCTACTTCGATCAGCCCACCATCCTCAGCGTGATGGACCGGTTCTACGACTCGCTGCGGCCGGGCGGCTGGCTCTTCCTCGGCTACTCCGAGAGCCTGTTCCGCCTGCCGACGCGCTTCGAGATGATCGAGGTGGGCGGGGTCTTCATCTATCGGCGGCCGGTGCGGGGTGGCACCACGTCAGCGATGACGACGGTGGTGCGAGCGCCGACGTCGAGCACGCCGACACCGGCTCCAGCGCTCGCGCCGGCGCCCGAACCCGTCAAGCCCGTCGAACGGCCGACCCCGAAGGCATTGCCGCTCGTGGTGGGCCTGCAGATTCCGCGGTCGACCGCGTCGATGCCGTCTCCATTCCTCAAGGCCGCGCAGCCGCCAGGCACGGGGACTCCCGTTCAGCGCCTCGATCAGATCATCGTCGACATCGAGCGAGGCGACTTTCCCCGGGCGCTCCGACTGGCGCACGCCCTGGCCGAAGACTCGCCCGAGGATCTCGCCGCGCGCATCACCCTCGGCAACGTGCACGCGCTGATGGGGAACATCGACGAGGCGCGCGAGGCGTACCAGGCGGCGCTGCAGCGAGAGCCGCTGTCGGTCGAGGCGCGGCTCTACCTGGGCATCGCCGCGATGCAGGCCGGAGAGCCCGAGGTGGCGCGACAGGAGTTCACCCGCGCGCTCTTCCTCGAGCCGACCCTGGCGCTGGGGCACTACCTGCTGGCGCAGGTGCACGAGCGGCGCGCCGACCCCGAGGCGGCTCGCCGCAGCTACCGCAACGCGATCAACCAGCGAAAGGGCCCGCCCCACGCGTTGATCGGCCACTTCCCCGATCTGCCGACCTCGAACGAGGCCATCGCGCAGGCTGCGCAGTACCGACTCGCCGCGCTGTCGGAGCGGTGACGGGCCCCGTGAGACGCAAGCGCTGACTCCACGACTCGTCGAGAGCGTCAGCGAGGCCGGCGGCCGCCAGCCCGACTCAGCAGGCCATTGAGCCGCGCCACCTCGGCCCGCGAGGCGTCGAGCTCGGCCTCGAGACGCTTCACCCTCTTCTTTGCTCCACTCACGGTTTCGGCGATGGCGCTCAACGGACCCGACTTCGGGCGGCTCGGCTTCGCGTCCTTCTGGAGTCGAAGCGCGCGATTGGCCTTCGTGAGCTGCGTCAGGAGCTTCTGGGTCTCGCGGTGCGCCTTCGTTTCGGTGGCGAGCTGCTGTTCGAGGGCCTCGACACGATCACGGAGCGCACGCTCTCTGGCTCGATGCTCGGCGAGGCGATGTTCGTCACGGGCTTCACGCTCCGCGGCTGACCGCTCGAGGTGCGCCAGCCGACTCACCACGTTCGCCTGACCCTTCGGCGACACCCACTGCGTCACGGGTGCCGGAACGGCCGACGCGGCCTTGAGCGCCGCAAGCTCGAGCGTCACCTGCTTCAACTTCGCCTGCGTCGCCTCGAGCACCGCGCGCAGCGATCTGCCCTCGTCCATGAGCTCGAGCTTCGCACTGCTGAATTGAAACGTCTTTCGTGGCAGACACCGCCGCATGGCGAACACGTCGACGTCGAGCGCAGTGCTGAAGGCCGATCGGGTGTGGATGGACGGCAAGATGGTGCCGTGGGAGTCGGCGCAGGTGCACGTGATGACGCACGCGCTCCACTACGGCCTGGGCGTCTTCGAGGGCATTCGTGCGTACAAGACGAAGGACGGGGGCATCGCCGTCTTCCGCCTGCGTGAGCACATTCGCCGCTTCATGGACTCGGCGCACATCATCATGCTCAAGCTCCCGTACACCGAGGACGAGCTGGTGCAGGCGTGCGTCGATCTGCTGTCGCAGCAGGCCGACAAGTTCCCCAACGGCGCGTACCTGCGGCCGATCGCCTTCATGGGTGACGGCGCGATGGGCCTCGGCGCGATCAACCCGACCCGCGTGGCGATCTGCGCGTGGGAGTGGGGCAGCTACCTCGGCGACAAGGGCCTCAAGGAGGGCATTCGCGCGAAGGTGTCGAGCTTCACGCGCATGCACGTGAACGTGAACATGGTCCGCGGCAAGATCTCGGGCCAGTACGTCAACTCGATCCTCGCCAAGCGTGAGGCGGTGCTCGCGGGCTACGACGAGGCGATCCTCCTCGACATCTCGGGCTTCGTGGCCGAGGCCTCGGGCGAGAACGTCTTCTGCGTGGGCCGTCACGGCGTCGTGCGCACGCCGTCGCTCTCGTCGCCGATTCTGCGCGGCATCACCCGTGACACGGTGCTCGAGCTGCTCAAGGACATGGGCCGCGAGGTGCAGGAGGTCTCGTTCACGCGCGACGCGCTCTACATCGCGGGCGAGGTGTTCTTCACCGGCACCGCCGCCGAGATCACGCCGGTGCGCGAGGTCGACAACCGGCAGGTCGGAGAAGGCAAGCCGGGCCCGATCACCATGGCCGTGCAGGAGCTCTACTTCCGCGTCGTTCGCGGTCACGAGCCGAAGTACCAGCACTGGCTCACGTACGTCTGAGGCCGGCTCACTTTCCCGCTGCGAGCGTCGCGACGACGGCCGCAGCAAAGCCCGCGACGAAGCACCCGATCATCAGGCCCAGGGTCTTCGAGTAGCCCTTCGGCGTCAGCTGACCGTCGCGGTCCATTCGCCTGAGCGCCGGGAAGAGCCGCCAGAAGAACGACAGAATCAACGCGATCAGGACGAGCACCGCCGCGAGCTTCGTCTCGGCGCTGCCGGTCGCGACGATCACGATCAGCAGGCCGACGAAGATCAGCTTCGTCCCGGCGACCCAGTTGATGAGGTAGCGAACCAGCTCGTGAACCGGGGGATCGGCCTTCGACGACTCGAAGGCGTTGAACACGCCGACGCCGTTGCCAAGTCTCGAGCCCGGCTGGAAATACAGCATCGCGATGTTCAGCGACTCGAGCACCACGAACACGACGATCGCGATCGACAGCATCACGGGCGGCCTCCCCTTTGGCGGCAGTCTGGCACCGATTGAGGACGACGCTCGTCCGAGACCCGAGCTGCTACGCTCTTCGCGCCCATGACCGTTCGCCGCACGCGGAACCAGCCCGAGCCGATCGTCACCAGCGATCTGGTCGTCGATCGCAACGCCGCGCCGACGGGTGAGTACCCCGTCGAGAAGGGCGACCGGCGGCCCAACCCGTTCAACCTCGAGAACCCGCGGCTGCTCGACATCGCGCCGCCCGAGCCGAAGTCGATCGAGGACACGGGCCTCAAGATCAGCATGCTGTCGGACATCGCCCTGCGCTTCCTCTACTACCAGGGCACCGTCACGGGCGCCGAGGTGGCCGAAGAGCTGCGGCTGCCGTGGACCGGCGTCGTCGAGCACGTCATCGACTTCCTCGCGCAGGAGAAGCTCGTCGATCTGCGCGGCGGCAAGGGCTTCGGCCGGGTCTCCGTCGACTTCGTGCTGACCGACAAGGGCCGCGAATACGCCCGCGACGCGCTCGCGCGCACCACCTACATCGGGCCCGCCCCGGTCCCCATCGAGCAGTACAACGCCCTCATTCAGCAGCAGACGCGCGAGCTGCCGGTGGTGACGCGCAAGCAGCTCGAGCTCGCCCTCGCCCACCTCGTCGTCCCGCCCTCGATCGTCGACAAGCTCGGGCCGGCGGTGAACTCGGGGCGCTCGTTGTTCCTCTACGGGCCTCCCGGCAACGGCAAGACGTCGCTCGCCGAAGCCGTGAGCGCGATGTTCGGCGGAGAGGCCTTCATTCCCGCGTGCCTCGAGATCGACGGGCAGATCGTGAAGGTCTTCGATCGCCTCGTGCACCACCCGGTGGCCCTCGAGCTCGGCCGCGACAAGGACGGCCGCCGCCAGGCCTTCGAGATGGATCACCGCTGGCAGGTCTGCCGCCGCCCCTCGGTGATCGTCGGTGGAGAGCTGACCCTCGAGACCCTCGATCTCATCTACTCCGAGACCGCCCGCTTCTATGAGGCCCCGTTCCAGGTGAAGGCCAACGGCGGCATGCTGCTCATCGACGACTTCGGCCGGCAGAAGGTGCACCCGACCGACCTGCTCAACCGGTGGATCGTGCCGCTCGAGAAGCGCGTCGATTTCCTCACCCTGCACACCGGCAAGAAATTCGAGATTCCGTTCGATCAGCTCGTCGTCTTCTCGACGAACCTCGACCCGAAGGAGCTGGTCGACGAGGCCTTCCTGCGGCGCATCAAATACAAGATCGAGGTCGGCAACCCCGACGAGCTCCAGTACCGGGCGATCTTCAAGCGCGTCTGCGAAGCCTCTGGCGTGCCCTTCGTCGAGCAGGCGATCACGTACCTGTTCGACCACGTCTACAAGGCCAGAAACCTCGAGCTGCGCTCCTGTCACCCGCGCGATCTGGTGCAGCTGGTGCGCGACGCAGCGCGGTACCGGGGCGTGGCGCCATCACTCTCGAGGGAGCTGCTCGACCAGGCCGTGCAGGTCTTCCTCGTCGACCTCTGACGGGCCGGTTTCTGCCAAAGGTCCCAAAGCGTGCCTACAATCGGTCGCACTCGTGGCCTCCGACCCCAAAGCGCCCGCGTTCAAGGTACGCCCCGCGCGGCGCGGTGACGCCCAGGGCATCGTGCAGCTCCTCAACGAGTCCGGAGCGCAGGCTGACGCGCAGACGTTCGCGTGGATCATCAGCCACCCCGAGATGGAAGTGCTGGTCGCCGCTGATCCCCTCGACAAGGTCGTCGGCGTGGTGAGCCTCTCGCACCGCCCGCTGCTGAAGGTCGGTGGCCGCGCCGCCACCATCGACGAGCTGGGCGTCGCGCGCACGTGGGCTCGCCGGGGTGTCGGCCGTGAGCTGCTCAAGCGGGCCGTCGAGCGGGCGAAGGTGCTGAGCGTGAAGCGCCTCGAGGTGCAGACGATTCTGGGGCTCACCGACGAGGTCGACGCGTTCTTCAAGGCCTGTGGCTTCGAGCGCGCCCAGGTCGGCGTGTTCCGCTTGAAATAACCGCCTCAGCGAATCGACAGCGCGAAGCTGCCGGCCGAGAGCCCCGCCCCATCGACCCACACCGTGTAGGTGCCGGGCTGCACGTTGGTGAGCGTCAGCGTGACGGGCGCGCCGAAGTCGGGGGCTGCCTGACAGCCCAGGTTCGGACCGGCAGACGTGCAGGCGTTGTTCAGCGCTGCGCCGCCGCGGACGTAGATGACCGGGCGCATCAGGGTGCCAGCCACGGCATCGGGCTGCACCGTGATGCTCACACTGGGAGTCGGGGCCGCGATCTGGAACGTGTAGGCGACGTCGCCGCCGAGCTCTCCGTTCGCGCCGAGGGGAAAGCCGCAGCGCCCTTCGGTGGTGTTGCCGGCCGCGCGGGTGTCACCAGTGGCGGTGCCGCCCACGTTGAGCGCGATCAGCCCGCCGGTCGAGTTGCAGGCGTCGTTCGGCGGAGGACTCAACGGGGGCCCGGTGCTGAGGCGCAACGAGAACGGTCCCTGGGTCGCGAGATCGCCTGACAGCCAGAGCGTGTAGGTGCCCGCTGCCAACGCAGGCACGACGGCCACCGCGCGATCAGGCACCTGGAGATCCGAGAAGCCGCAGCTGTTGAGCGGCAGGAGCGCGGTCAACGCGCATGCGCCCGAGGGCTTGAGCGTCAACACCGGCAGCAGCCTCGAGCCCGGCAGCGCTCGCGCGTCGAACGAGACCGACTGACGCGAGGCGAGCGTGAAGGTGTACGCCACGTCGGGCGTGCCAGGCGTGTCGACGCAGGTGTTCGCGCTCGGGGTCGCCCCGACGGTCGTCTCATTGGGCAGGAACACGGCCCCGCTCGCGACCGGCAGCACCGTGGGCATCAGGCAGCTGTCATTCGGTGGCGGCGGCGGTGGCGGTGAGAGCTCGAGCGTCAGATCGAACGCTCCCGAGGTGCGCGCCTTGCCGTCGACGAAGAGGAACCACCGGCCGGCCTCGAGCCGCGGCACCTCGAGCAACGAGGGAAACCCACCCTGCCCTGCCGCGACGCAGAAGAGCTGCTCCCGGGCGACCTGCGACTCGCACTGCGTCTCACGCCGGAAGTACACCGCCGGCTGCAGCCGCGAGCCCGCCAGCGGGGTGACCTGGGCCCGCACCCGCGCAGGCGCCGGCAGCTGCAGCGTGTAGACGAGGTCGGGCCCGGTGCCGTCGCAGCCGAGCGCGTCGTTCTGGGCGAGCGTCGTGTCGCCCTGCACCGTCAGCGTGCCCGTGCCTCCAGGAGGCAGCAGCTCGAGCGCCGAGGCGCAGGTGTCGTTGGTCGGAGGCGGCACGGGCTCTGACAAGGTGATGCGAAGGCGGAAGCGACCCGAGAGCGTTCCCGACGGCGGGCCATCGACGAGCACCGAATAATCGCCCGGCTGCAGCGACGGCAGCTCGATGACGCTGGTGCTGGAGTTCATCGCGAGCGCGCAGGCGATCTCCGAGGCAGCGTCCGTACAGGCCCGCCGCACCGACAGCGTCGGCTTGAAGCCCGAGAGCCCGACCACCTCGAGCCGCGCGCGCCGGGGCTGATCGAGCGTCAAGCGATAGACCGCGTCGGGAGCGCCCATGCCGCCGCAGCTCGCCGCCACGTCATCGGCGAGGCCGAGCGTCTCACCCGAGACGTCGATGGTGTCGGCGCCGCGAAGGACCGAGGGCGCGGTGCAGCTGTCGATGTCGGGAGCGTCGTCGAACGACAGCTCGAGCTCGAACTCACCGCCCGTGTCGGTCTCGCTGTCGACCCACACGAAGAACGAGCCCGCGTTGAGCTCGGTGACGAGCGTCGCGCGGTCGGCCCCGGGCATGGTGAAGCCGCAGGCGACCTCGGCAGCCTGCGACGCACACGTCCCACGAACGGAGAGCACCGGCTGGAACCCCGACATCGGGTCGAGCGGCCTCACCGTCGCCGTCAGCCGTCGACGCGCGCCGAACCGCAGGCCGAAGACGACGTCGGGGCCGGTCGAGCCGGGGATGGCGCACCCCAGCTGCGCGTCGTTGGAGGCCTTGTTGGTGCTCCCACGCAGGCGCAGCGAGCCGCCCCCGACGTCGATGAAGCTCGAGAGGGCGCCGCAGCTCTCGGCCGCCGCCGCCACACACTGGCCCGCGCGCATGTCGCACGTTCCCTGGGGACAATCGGCGTTGCCAAGACAGGCCACACATCGGCCATCGGGAGCACACAGCTCTGTGGGCGCCAGGCACGAGTCTTTCGAGGTGCAGCCGCCGTCGGCGGGGAGCGGCGCGATGCAGGTGCCCGTGGCCGTGTCGCACACGAGGCCGTCGGCGCAGGTGCCGCCGCAGCGGGGCTGCGTTCGCGCAGCACCACACGCCGCGAGGGCGATCGACAGGAAGATGAAGAAGAGGAGCGTTGGTTTGCGGTGCGACACGTCGTGGCCTCGATGACTCTGGCCGGCCTTACACCAGAAAGTGTACCGCGTTCGGCCGGCAAGTGCGACGCTCCGGCCTCTTTGAATCGTCGTCGAGGAGGGGCCCATGGAGCTCGAGCTGACCGGGTTTGGCGAATTCGAAGGCGTGGAGCTGCTGCAGAAGCTCCACCTCTTCCAGAAGCTCACCTTCGATGAGACGACCCGCCTGGGCTCGATCATCCAGTACGTCGATCTCCCACCCGAGACGATCGTCATCGAGCAGAACGCCCTCGGCGACGCGCTTTACGTGATCGCCAAAGGCGAGGTGCGGGTGAGCCGAGACGCCGACGCCGACGGCGAGCACTCCAAGGCGGAAGAGATCGGTCACCTCAAAGACGGCGATCTCTTCGGAGAGATGTCACTCATCGACGACGTGTTGACCAGCGCCCGCGTCACGACGACCACCGCGTGCCGGCTGATCAAGATGCCCAGAGATCGGTTCGAGGCGCTGCTGGCGACCGACGACAAGCTCGCGGTGAAGGTCTTCCGCTCCTTCTGCCGCACCCTGTCGGACCGCCTGCGCCGCACCACCGGGATGCTGGCGAAGACGCAGGCGATGCAAGTGTCGATTCGCTGAAGGGAACTCAGATCATGGAACTCGCGACCTTCAATCAATTCCTCACCGCGGCCGTGAAGAACGGCGCCAGCGACGTGCACTTCAAGGTGGGCTCGGCGCCCGCGCTGCGCGTCAACGGCCAATTGCTGCCGGTGAAGGTGCCGGCGCTCCAGCCTGAAGACACCACCCGCATCATCAGGCACCTGCTGCAGCACAGCCGCTACAAGGGCGCGATCGAAGACCTGCAGGACTTCGACACCAGCTACGCGCTCGAGGGCGTGGGCCGGTTCCGCGCGAACGTGTTTCGCAACAAGGGCCACCTCGGCGCCGTGATGCGCTCGATTCCGCTCACGGTGCCCGACTTCGCGAAGCTCGGCCTGCCCAAGGTGCTCGAGAAGTTGTCGCAAGAGGAGCGCGGCCTGATCCTCGTCACCGGCATCACCGGCTCGGGCAAGTCGTCGACGCTCGCGGCGATGGTCAACTACATCAACCAGCACTACCGGAAGCACATCGTCACCATCGAGGACCCGATCGAGTTCGTTCACCAGGACAGCTTCAGCCGGGTGACCCAGCGTGAGATCGGCCCCGACACCCCGAGCTTCGCCGCTGCCTTGCGCGCAGCGCTGCGCCAGGACCCCGACGTGATCCTCGTCGGCGAAATGCGTGACAGCGAGACCATCGAGATCGCGCTGAAAGCCGCCGAGACGGGCCACCTCGTGCTCTCCACCGTGCACACGCAAGACTGCTACCGCACCATCGGCCGCATCATCGGCGTCTTCCCGCCCGAGGGTCAGACCGGCGTGCGCAACCGCCTCGCCGAGAACCTGCGTGGCACCGTCTCGCAGCGCCTGCTCCCGCATGCGTCAGGCAAGGGGCGCGCGGTTGCGGCCGAGATCATGGTGTCGACGCTCACCGTCACCGAGTTCATCAAGGACCCCAGGCGCACCCACGAGATCACCGACTTCCTCGAGCGCAACCAGGACCTGCTGGGCACGCAGAGCTTCGACATGCACCTCGCGGCGTTGATGAAGTCGAACCAGATCACCCGCGAGACGGCGCTCGAGGCTGCCTCGAATCGCGCCGACTTCGAGCGAGCGCTGGCCTTCGAGTAGCTCAGAGCGCTGGCGTTCGAGGCGCTACAGCGCGCGCTGCTTGAGCATCTTCAGGAAGCCGTCGGACGAATAGAACGTCAGCTCGATCACGCCGACGCGCACCTTCACGCCGCTGGTGAGCAGCGCCGGCGTCTTGGCGTTGAGCTTCTTGCCAGCGACCCAGGTGCCGTTGCGCGAGCCCGCGTCGATGATCGACCAGCCGCGATCGTCGGTCTCGAGCCACGCGTGGAACCGCGAGACCGAGTTGTCGTCGAGCACCACGTCGTTGTTCGAGGTGCGGCCGACCGTCACGCGGCGCTGAAAGGCGTTGTCCTTGGTCTTCTCGACGATCACCGCGAGCGGCTCGCCACCGCCGATGGCCGGCACCGCGATGCCCGACTGCGTACGAAACTGGTAGTCGTCGTCTTCGTCGTCACCGGTCGCGTCGGGCGGCGTCTCGGGCGGCTCGTAGAGCAGCACTGGTCGCCCCGCGAGACGGGCCTCGAGCTTCTTGGGGTCGTCCGTGAAGCGGTTGAACCAGGCGAGCAGCGACTCCGGCATCGCTGTCATTTCACTCTGGAACGGGTGCGCCGTCCAAACGTTCTTCGCGCTCAGCGCTCATTCGGTCCTTCGCGGCGCGGCAGGCGCTGGCCAGCGGAGGCCGGAGCTCCTGCACGAAGGGCATCGAGAGGACGGCCTCGACGTAGAACGGGGCTTCTCGCGAGAAGAAGACGGCGCGGCCGAGATCGTCGAGCACCGACTGCGTGAAGCCCAGGAGCGACGAGGCCCGCGCGCGCGCGAAGTACAGCGCTGGCACCTCACCGAAGCGCCGCAACGCGACCGAGAGACGACGCTTCGTGGCGTACACCTGCCACTCCATCGACAGGGGCGTCACGGCGTAGCGAAGGGACAGCCACTCCAGCAGGTACGCCTCGGCAGCCGACTCGGGAGCCTGAGCCGCGAGCCGCTCCAGCAGGGCCGATGGCGCGCTCGTGCGCTCCGAGAGGCCCGTGAGCCATCGGGCCTCGCCACCGCTGAAGCCGACGCTCTCGAAGCTGGCGGTCGTGAAGACCTCGCCAGCCACCAGGCGGAGCAGGAGCGCGTGCGCCGCCTCACGCCCAGGCGATGGCGGACCCGACAGGCACCTCGGAGGAGGACCACCTTCAGGAGGCGCCACACCGGTGAGCTCGGTCGCGGCACCAGCCGGCCAGACGCCCGCGAGCAGGGTGTCCCAATCCAACCAGCCCAGCGCCGTGAAGTTGCCTGCCTTCGCGCGCCGCCGAGCGACGGCCCAGCGATGCACGCCGACCACACCGACGGTGTAGACGAGCGCGACGCCGCCGGTGAAGAGCAGGCTCATGCGTCCTCGGGCGGGCGCGCCGGGCCAGGCGCCAGGCCACCGCCGTCTTCGTCTTCTTCCACCTGTCGCGTCGGAACGCGGAACTCCTCACCCAGCCAGCGGCCGAGATCGATCGTGCGACAGCGCTCCGAGCAGAACGGGAACGTCTTGTTCTCGGGAGGCAGCTTCACGAGCAGCCGACAGGAGGGGCACCGGGGCGACGCCATGACGCCATTGTGCCTGATTCGGCAGCGATCGACGCAGCAGCTTCTGCGTGAGTAGTGTCGCGCGCCGTGGCTCACCGATCCGCCCTCTGTCTGCTCCTGGTCCTCACGTCGTGTCGCGATGGCCTCACCCGACGCGTCGATCCACCGCCGCCGATGCCGATCTGCGGTGACGGGAAGATCGACGAAGGCGAGGCGTGCGACGGCTCCAACCTCGCCGAGCAGACCTGCCGCACCCAGGGCTTCGAGGCCGGCCAGCTGACCTGCGGCGCCGACTGTACGTTCGTGAAGACGCTCTGCACGAAGAAGTGCGGCAACGGGATGATCGACACCGGCGAGACGTGTGACGGTGCGCTCGGCGTCTCGGCGTGCACCACCTTCGGCAGCAACCGCTGCGGCGACGACTGCCAGCTCGACACCACCAACTGCATCACGCAGGCCTTCGAGGCCGCGCCCGAGCTGACCGTGACGAACGGCGGGCCCGCGGTGATCGCCGATCTGCCGCCGACGGGCGTGCCCGATCTCGTGATGGCGGTGCCGAGCCGGAACCGGGTCGAGGTCTTCGGGTGGAACACGGTGCAGGGCTTCTCGGGCGCGACGAGCCGCAAGCTCTCGTTTCAGCGAACGCCCCTGGCCTGTGTCGCGGGCGAGTTCAGCGGTGACGGCAACCTCGACATCGCGACCGTCAACGACACGGGCGCTTTCGACACCTACGTCTCCCAGGGCGGGAGCACGTTCTCGCTTCGAGAGCTCGACGGCGGCTGCCCGGGCGCGAAGCTGGTGGGCGTGGTGAAGGCCGGCCCGCAGCGCGATCTCGCCGTGGCGTGGGGATGTCAGGCCTTCTTCACGCTCGAGACGAACGGCGTGCGGCGCTTCGACGCGCCTGACGCCGGGCTGCTCGCGGTGGGCGACTTCACGCGTGATGGCCTGGGCGACGTGCTGGTCGTCGACGCCCTCGGAGACACCATGACGGTTTTCCCCGGGCCTGGCTTCTTGCGCGACGCGGGCTTGACCTTCAGCGCCCTGCCCTCGCAGCTGGCCACGGGCGATCTCGACGGCGACGGAGACGCCGACGTCGCCGCGATCATCGGCAACGACGTGAAGCTCTACGAGAACACCGGCGGAGCGCTGGCCGAGAAGCTGACCTTCGCCGCGCCGCGCACCGCCATCGTCGAGCTGCGCGACTTCGATCTCGATGGCGTGCTCGACGTCTTCTTCACGGCTGGCGATGACGTGGTGGTGCGACGAAACCGGGGCCAGTGGGCCTTCTCGGAGTTCAAGCAGGGCGTCGGCGCGGGCACCCGGCTCAGCGCGGCCTCAGGCGACGTCGATGGCGACGGCGACCTCGACGTGGTCATCACCTTCTCGACTGGAATGGATTCGACGCGCTCCGCGGTGGTGCGGAATCGGGTGCGCTGAAGCGCTCGTCAGACATGAGCGGTCGTTGACGTCGAAAATCGTTGTGGTACTTGGACGCCCCGCGCCGACGTAGCTCAGTGGTAGAGCAACTGATTCGTAATCAGTAGGTCCCCGGTTCAAGCCCGGGCGTCGGCTCCAGAAAAATGGCCCCGGACTTCCTTTCACGGAAGTCCGGGGCTTCGTTTTTCTGGCACTCAGCAGCGGGTCTTTCCCTCGCTCTTTTCGGGCAGTGGGTTGACGCGGCGTGACGTCGGTTTTGGCTACCGAGGCCACGGTCACGCTCATACGGTCCGCGCGCTTTCTGGCCCTGAGTTCATGTGTTTTCGGGGCCCCTCACAGGAGCATCGACCATGTCAGAAGCAAACTTCATGCGGGTGCCGAACCCGGGGCAGCAACGCAAGACCGTCTACACCGAGGCGATGGAGATCTTCGATCGCGCGGCCGACGCGATGGGGCTCGATCGCCGCGTTCGTCTCGAGCTCGAGGAGCCCGACTTCGAGCACATCTTCTACGTCACCACCCGCCTGAAGGACCGGCTGGTGCCCGTGGTGGCCGACGCCGCCCGCGCGTACGCCGATCTGCAGGTCACCAAGCTGCGCGATCCCAACGCGCTCGAGCGGCTCGCCGACGGCAAGATCATCTTGAACGGCAAGGCCCTGCTGGGCAGTGACGTGAACATTCGCGCCGGTCACCTGCGCCTCGACGACGGCACCGTGTACCAGTTGGTCCCCGGCGACACGCAGCGCTTCAAGGCCTACCGCGTGCAGCACAACCAGGCGCGCGGCCCGTACAAGGGCGGCATTCGCTACCACCGTGAAGTGTCGCTCGACCTCTTCAAGGCGCTCGCCGCCGAGATGACGTGGAAGACGGCGATCGCCGACGTGCCCTTCGGCGGTGGCAAGGGCGGCATTCAGCTCGACCCCCGCCAGCTCGGCAAAGAGGAGCTGCACACGATCTCGCTGCGCTTCATGTACAAGCTCAAGCAGCTCGTCGGCCCGAACATCGACATCCCCGCGCCTGACATCGGGACGAACTCCGAGATCATGGCGCTGTTCCTGCGGCAGTTCTCGGACGGCGAGCGCGAGCGTCACAACCAGCGCGGCGTCATCACCGGCAAAGACGTGCGCATCGGCGGCTCCGAGGGCCGCACCAAGGCGACCGGCCAGGGCGTCGTCTACACCATCGAGGACTACTACGCGGACCGCGGCGAGACGGTGAAGGGCAAGACCTTCATCGTGCAGGGCTTCGGCAACGTCGGCAGCTGGGGCGCGGTGATTCTGCAGGGCCTCGGCGCCAAGCTGCTGGCGGTCAACGACGCCGACGGCACCATCTACAACCCCGAGGGCATCGATGCGGTCGAGTTGATGAAGTACGTCAACGAGAACCCGAAGAACCTCAAGCGCTCGGTGCTGGGTTTCCCCGGCGCGCAGGTGATCAGCAAGACGGACTTCTGGCAGGTGAAGGCCGACATCGCGATGCCGGCCGCGCTCGGCGGCGAGATCACCGCAGAGATCGCCGAGAAGATGAACGTGAAGCTGGTGGCCGAGGGCGCCAACGGCCCGACCACGCCTGAAGCCGACCGCGTACTCGAGAAGCGCAAGATCGATCTCATCCCCGACATCATCTGCAACGCCGGTGGCGTGACGGTCAGCTACTACGAGTGGATTCAGAACAAGCGCATGGAGTCGTGGACCGAGAAGGAGGTCGACACCCGGCTCGAGCTCGCGCTCAAGAAGAACTACCGCATCATCCGCGACATCGCGCGCAACAACCCGCGCCGCACCGACATGCACGACAGCCGGCCGTACTGCATCGGCAAGCCAGTCGACACGCGCTGCGCAGCGATGATCCTCGCGCTCAAGCGCATCGAGGCCCACTACATGCTCGAAGGCTTCAGCCAGTAGTCGACGGCGAAGGCTGAGAGGTGCGCGAGGGCGTCGGCTCCTGAAAGAGTCGGCGCCCTTCGTGTTGGTGACGTTGAAAGGAGACGGTACGGCGAGCTTCGGTCACATCGCGGTGGGGCTGGCGGCGGGCCGTGCGTTCACGGGCGTCGCGGAGCGGAAGCGGCTGCTCCTGTCGATGGCCGGCTTCTCGGTGCTGTCGCTGTTGCCAGACGCCGACGTCATCGCGTTCGTGCTGCGCATTCCCTACGCCGACCCGTTCGGGCATCGCGGCGCCACGCACTCGATCGCCTTCGCCCTGCTGTGCGGGTTGAGCGCGTTCGCGCTGCGTCGCGATTCGAGGTTGGCCGTCTTCACCGGCTTCGTGGTGGCGACGCACCCGCTGCTCGACATGCTGACCGACGGCGGCCTGGGCTGCGCGCTCTTCTTCCCGTTCTCGAACGCGCGGCTGTTCTGGCCGGTGCAGCCGATCCCCGTCGCGCCGATCGGCGCAGGCATGCTCTCGGCGCGGGGGCTGTTCGTGGTGGTGACGGAGTTGGTGCTGTTCTCACCGCTGGTGATCTGGGCATTTCGGCGGCCCCGCCCTGAGAAGCCGCCGAACTGAATCAAGCCGCGCGGTGCAGCGCTTATGAACGGCGCAGTCCCGTGCCGGGAGACCTGCTTCGGGCTCATGAACTCGCCAGCAGCGGGTGCGTCGAGGGCGACTCGCAACGTCTCGCTGGTGCGCTCGTCTCGGAGTCGACGGGTGAGCCGGTCGTCCTGGTGGACGACTGAGTACGGCATGGTCGGCACCTCCGAGCAGCCCGCTGCGGGGCTCCTCTCGAGCATCGGTGAAGCGGAACAGACACGGAGTTCGACCTGAAAGGACGTCAGTCGGAAGCGCGCCTCGAGAGCCCGGCGGCGTCGTCGAGCTCAGGGCCGAGCGTCTTCACGACCACTCGCAACGAGCTGGTTTCCGTCGAACCGCCACGCGGCGGGGTCTGCGCACTCGACCCGCTTCGCGTCCCACAAAAAGCCCATCAGGTGGCCCGACACCCACCAGTCCATCGTCGAACAATCGGCGATCGCGTCTCCCCTGCCCGGCCCCGTCGCGGCCTGCAGCGCTGCGATCTGGCGCTGGGTCTCTGACAGTCGCGCCTCCCACGGGACGAGCGCGATCAACGGCCAGAGGAGCGCGCCCGCAATGCACCCGAGCGCGAGGAACCGATCCAACTTCGCGGGGAGCAGCGCCAGCACCGAGCCCACCAGGAGCGCCGCACCCACCAGACCCGGGTGCACGTACCACTGGTACTTCTGCACGGGGATGCTGAAGCCGACGACGACGCCGAGCCAGAGCGCCGCGCCGAGCACCATCGCCTCGATCGACACCCGCGGCAGCCGCGCTCGGAACCGGAGCGCCACGCCGGCGATCACCAACGCTCCGACCGCTGGGCCGTACCAGCTCAACGTCGGCCGAACGTAGAAGAACGGGTTCGACTCGGGGTGGTGTCGCCCTTCCGTCACTGACGTGAGCACCTGCTTCGACAGGTACGTCGAGAAGAAAGGGCCCAGACCGTGGCTCGTCCGCAGCGCGTCGAACGCAATGACGCTGACGATCACCAGCGCGACGCCAGCGACGATCGCCGCGACGCCGACCAGGGGCCGCAGCCACCCGAACGCGATGGCGACCAGCACGACGCCGACCAACACGAACACCGGAGGGCCCTTCACCCAGAACCCGGCGAGGAGCGCGAGCGCGAAGAGCCCGGCGGAGCTGATCGCCGCGCGCTCCGGTGTGGGCGTGACGCTCTTGAGCATGCCCGTGATCGCGAACAGCCCAACGGCCAGCGCCAACGCGAGCGGCGCCTCGAGCATCGCGACCTGCGACTGGTAGAGAAACCCTGGCAGCGTCAACGCTCCGAGCACCGTGAAGCCGCCGAGCGTCGCACCCTCGACCGACGTGCCGCGCCGCGACGCAAGCCGCATCGCCACTGCCGCCAGAACGAGCAGGGTGAGCGACGAGTACAGACGCGTCAGGCCCACCAGGGCCGAGGGAGAGACGCCGAACCAGCGCACCACGAGACCGTTGAGCCACAGCGCGAGCGGGGGGTGCTCCAGAAACGGCTCGTGCGCCAGCGTGAGCTCGAGCCACGACGAGAGGGGACGCTCGGCCAGCTCCCGGCCCACGCGCGCGTAGCACCCCCCGTCACCACCGATCAGCAGCGTTGGCCCGGGCCGCACCCACACCACCGACAGCCCGAGCAGGAGCGTTGAAGCGAGGAAGAGCCGCGGAGGCACGCGCATCGGGCTCCGGCGTTTCGCACGCCGATCTGCCTGCGGCAACGAGGCGCGAGGCGAAACGCATGCTTGTCATCGCGGGGTGCCTCTCCTACAAACCACTGCCGTTTCCACCCCTCAGGAGGCGCATTGTCGACCTCGCTTCGTGCCTACGTCTTCCTCGATTCTCTGCAGCCTCAGCTCGCTGCTCACATCTGCACCACGTGCCGGGGCTACTTCCCCACGCCCTACGTCGCCTCGCTCTTCATGGAGATCGCGCCGGGCATGGCCATTCACCGCCTGATGGACGTGGCGTTGAAGGCGACCAGCGTGCAGCCCGCCACCCTCGTCGTCGAGCGCGCCTACGGCATGCTCGAGCTGCACTCCGACGACAAGGGCGAGGTGCGCAGCGCCGGTGAAGCGGTGCTCAAGCACATGGGCGTCGTCGAGAACGATCGCCTCAAGCCGCGCATCGTCTCGAACACCATCATCCGCGCCATCGAGCCGATGCACGCGATGATCCTCGACAAGATCCGCTTCGGGTCGATGATCGAGCCCGGCCAGTCGCTCTTCATTCTCGAGTGCGAGCCGGCTGCGTACGCCGCCTTCGCCGCGAACGAGGCTGAGAAGGCCGCGAACGTGAAGCTCGTCGACGTGATGACCTTCGGCGCCTTCGGCCGCCTGTACCTGGCCGGCAGCGAGTCCGAGGTCGACTCGGCCGCGCAGGCCGCCATCGCAGCGATTCAATCGATCGCGGGCAAAGAGCCGCCCTCGTTCAAGGACAAGTAAGCAGTCTTCACCTCACCTGCCGCACCCGCTTTTCGAAGGAGTCGAACGCACATGGCTGACGCACTGGGAATGATCGAGACCAAGGGCTTCGTGGGCATGGTGGAGGCCGCGGACGCCGCGGTGAAGGCCGCCAAGGTCGAGCTCGTGGGCTACGAGAAGATCGGCGGCGGGTACGTCACGATGGTGGTTCGTGGCGACGTCGCTGCAGTGAAGGCCGCCATCGAGGCGGGCGCGCGTGGTGCTGAGCGCGTGGGCGAGCTGGTGTCGACCCACGTCATCCCCCGCCCGCACGTCAACATCGACCTCGTCCTGCCGCTCGGCCGCATCGAGCAGGCCAGGGGCGAGTCGGGCCAGAAGTAACCGAAAGGCGCGCCCATGCTGCTCGGCAAGGTGGTGGGCACCGTGGTGTCCACCCGCAAAGAGCCCACGCTCGAGGGGTCGACGTTCCTCGTGGTGCGGGGCCTCGACACCGAAGGAAAGCCGACGTCGACCCTCGTGGTCGCCGTCGATGCCGTCGGCGCGGGCGTCGGCGAAGTCGTGCTGTACGCCTCGGGCTCCTCAGCCCGGCAGACCGAAATGACGAAGGACCGGCCAGTCGACGCGGTGATCATGGCCATCGTCGACCAGCTCGAGGTCGGCGGCACGCTCACCTACGTCAAGTGATCGCGAAACCCGTCAGCGTCCCGCCCCGCTCCACCCGCGCCCTCGAGCGTCGCGCCCGGCAGCTCGCCGAGCAGGCGATGACCGAGCAGGGCTGCGAGCGGGTGCTGATCGTCTATGAACCGCGCGACCCTCAGTCGGGCGCCGTGCCCGCGGTGCGGGTGTACGGCGAAGACTCGAACGGCGCTCCCAGGAAGCTCGAGGTGAAGCGATGAATGAGGCTCAGCTCAACGCAATCGTCGAGCAGGTCGTCCGCAAGCTGTCGGGTGAGCTCGCGCGCACGCCGTCGATGTCGTCACCCGGGAGCAAGCCGAGCGTCGCGCCGGCGATCATCAGCCGCCGCCCGGGCATCTTCGACGATCTCGACTCGGCCGCCGCTGCGGCGACGAAGGCCCAGGAGCAGTGGGTTCGAACCAGCGTCGAGACGCGCGAGAAGGTGATCGAGGCGATGCGCGAGGCGACGCGCCGCAACGTCGAGGAGCTCTCGCGCATGGCCGTCGAAGAGACGGGCCTCGGCAACGTGAAGGACAAGATCTCGAAGAACCTGCTGGTGGCGAACAAGACGCCCGGCATGGAGATCCTCAAGCCCATCGCCGTCTCGGGCGACCACGGCCTCATGCTGATCGAGCGCGCGCCCTACGGCGTCATCGGCGCGATCACCCCGTCGACCAACCCGACCGAGACGATCATCAACAACGGCCTCGGCATGGTGGCGGGCGGCAACGCCGTCGTCTTCAACTGCCACCCCTCGGCGAAGGGCGTCTGCACCTTCTTCATCGCCAAGCTGAACGAGGCCATCGTCGCCGCGGGCGGCCCGGCGAACCTCATCGTCACCATCGGCAGCCCCACCATCGAGTCGGCGCAGGCGCTGATGAAGCACCCGGCGATCCGGCTCGTCGTGGTGACCGGTGGCCCACTGGTGGTGAAGGCCGCCATGGCCTCGGGCAAACGCGCCATCTGCGGTGGGCCCGGCAACCCGCCCGCCGTCGTCGACGACACCGCCGATCTCGATCGCGCCGCGAAGGACATCGTCGACGGCGCGTCGCTCGACAACAACATCGTCTGCATCGTCGAGAAGGAGATCTTCGCGGTCGCGTCGATCGCCGACGAGCTGAAGAAGAACATGACGAAGTACGGCGGCTACGAGGTGCCCTCGTCGGCCATCAACCGCCTCGAGAAGCTGGTCGTCGACGACGGCCACGCCGCGCGCGACTGGGTGGGGAAGGACGCGACGAAGATCGCCGAAGCTGCGGGAATTCGCGCTCCGGCCGGCACGCGCCTGTTGTTCGCCGAGGTCGACCCGACGCACCCCTTCATTCAGGCCGAGCTGCTGATGCCCGTCATCGGCTTCTCGCGGCTGAAGACCGTCGAAGACTGCATCGCCGCCGCGCTCCAGGCCGAGCACGGCTTCGGGCACACCGCGACGATGCACTCGACGAACATCGATCACCTGTCGGCGATGGCGAAGGTGATGAACACCTCGATCTTCGTGAAGAACGGCCCCTCGTTCGCCGGCCTCGGCCTCACCGGTGAGGGCTACACGTCGTTCACCATCGCCTCTCCAACGGGCGAAGGGCTCACCACGGCAGTCAGCTTCACGCGCGAGCGCCGCTGCACCCTGAAGGACTCTTTCAGGATCATCTAGCCACCCGTGCCCATCGATCTGCCTGGACCAGCGCTCGGCCTCTTCGAGCTGGAGTCCCTCGCGAGGGGCCCGGTCGTCGCCGACGCGATTCTGAAGCAGGCACGAGTTCGAATCGCGATCGCCGAGGCCGTCTCTCCCGGCAAGTACCTGCTCGTCTTCTCGGGTGAGGTCGGCGAGCTCGAGGAGTCGTTCAAGGCGGGGCTCGAGGCAGGTGGCAGCCGCGTGCTCGACTCGTTGCTGCTCCCGCACATCGCCGAGGGCGTCATCCGCGCGCTCGATGGCGTCTTCGCGACGGTTGGCCCAGACGACGCCGTGGGCCTGGTGGAGCTGCACACCGTCGCCGCGACCTTGAAGGCCGCTGACGCCGCGCTGAAGAAGGCGAACGTGCGGCTGACGGCGCTGCAGCTGGCCAGAGGCATCGGCGGCAAGGGCTGGTTCAGCGTCGCCGGCGTGCAACACGACGTCGAGGCCGCGCTCGACGGCGCGGCGGCGGCGGTCGAACCCACCCTGCTCGTCGCGACCGAGCTCATCCAGCGGCCGCACGCAGACCTGCGCGGTCAGGTGGTGTAACCGGGCGCTGGCCCGATACGCTCTTTCCTCCGCTGCATGCCCGCCCCCGTCGTCTGCCCCAGCTGCTCTCGAGTCTTCGCGTCGACGATGAACGCGTGCCCGCAGTGCGGGTGGGCTGCGACGCCACAAGACACGCCCGCCCGACTCGGGAAGCTCGAGCTGGTGAAGGGGCACACCGAACAAGCGCTCGAGCTGCCCCCAGGGCCTGGCGCTCGGGGAGAGGTCGGAGCGCCGCCGACGAGGCTCGAGCTCCCCGGGAATGAGCTGGTTGCACACGACCTTCCCTCGGTCACGAGCGTCTTGCCCGCGGCGGCCGACGACGGCTTTGCGGCGAGGCTCGAGCTCCCGTCTGACGACGACGCTGGCGTTCCCGAGCTGGCGCCGCTCCCGCTGCCCAGCGACCGCGACGCCACTCCAGAGCCTCCGCGCTTCCAGACCTTCAACGACGGCACGATCACCCTGCCCGCGTGGTTGAGCGAACCGCTCGATGCCGGTGCACGCCAGGCCGCCGTGCTCACCGCCCCGTTGGTCATCCTCGCGCTCATCGACGCCTTCACGGCCGGTCGGCCCGCGCTGTCAGCGGGAGCGCTCACGCTTCAGTCGCTGCTGTTCCTGGGCGCGACGGCGGGGCTGCTGGTCGGCCACCGAGCGGGCTTGATCGCCGCGATGCTCGCGGGCCTTCTCGGCCTCTCGCCCTTCGGTGCCTCGGGGCTCGCCTTCGCCGTCTGGACCGCCTCCGTGCTGTCGATCTGCGTCACGGTGCGCGGGCGTGCCGTCGCGCTCGCCGCCGGGCTGGGAGCGATCGTCACGCTGGCCCCCGCGATGCTCGACGGCATCACGACGCGGCCACTGCTCGGTGGGCTGCGCGCGTCACTCTCAGGCGTCAGCGCTCCGCTCAAGTGGCCGGTGATCGATCAACACACCGGGCTGCAGCTCTCGAAGAGCGAAGCCTCGCTGCACCTCGTCACGTCCACGGCCTTCGAGAGCCGCCTCGTGGACCCGGAGCTCGGCCTCGAGGTCGCGCTCCGACGGCTGCCGCCGGAGCTCGAGTTGACCGCGGCCACGAGGGAGAGCCAGCTGTGGCTCGAGACGTTGGGCGTGTCTCAGCTCCAACTCGGGCGCATCGACGATCTCCCCGGGGCCTTCGACGCCTCGACCGTGACGCCCGTGAGCGCTCGGGCGCGACGCGCGAGTTTGAGCGGGTTCCTGCGGGTCTGCGTGATCGGCAACGAGGCCTTCGCGATCGCAACGTGGACGAGGGCGCACCGCGCAGGGGCGCTCACACCGATCATGCAACAGGTGGTTCAAGGCGTTCGCTACCGGCCAGCCCCACGGCCGCGGCTGTCGGCCGACCAGCGAGCTGCGGTGAGCCATGGTCTCGTCACGACCAGCGACGGCAGGCATGTCGGGGTGAGGGTGAGCGCCGGCGATCGAACGCTGTTGCTGATCTCCGCCGCGGGCGTCTTCGAGGGAGTGCTTCAGGTGAAGTCCGACCAGGGGCCCTTCCCTGTCGATCTCTCGAAGGCGCGACTGACCAACGGGGTTCGCGTGGCGCCGCTCGGCGGTGGAGCGACGGTGCCGATGCGCGCCGCGAGCCAGGCGCCTCGTCTCTCGCGCGTCGTGGTGGCGGGGAGCTGGAGCGGCGGCTGGCTCTCGGACGAGCCGGGCGCCCCCGTTCGAAACATCGAGCTGATCGACGGCAGGCCCGGCCCTGCGTTCGATCTCGACGGGCAGCTCATCGGAATGGTGATCGCGGGCGCCAGTGGGCTCGAGCTGGTGACGGTCGACGCGCTCTTCGAGGTGATGGTCGCGGTCGCCGGCAGCGCGCCGAGGTTGGCCGAGGCGAAGCAGGAACCGCCGCCACCGTTGTTCGAGCCGTCGGGTGAGGAAGAGCGCCGCGCTCCGATCTCCGACAGTGACGTGCTGGCGAGCGTCGTGCTGGCTCGCTCGGCTGCAGGCCTCACCGGAGCCGTGGTGATCGGCGCGGGCGAGGCGTCGTGGGTGCTGGTGGCCGATGCGGCCGTCGCGCCGCCAGGCACGCTCAGCCTCTCGGTGCGCCTGCCCTCGAAAGCGGTGCGCGTCGCTGATGTCGTTCGGGTGATTCGTGGCGTCGCGCTGCTGAGGCTCCCCCGTGAAGAGGGTGACGGCCTGCGGGTGATGAAGCTGGTGGAAGGCGCGCCGCTCTCGAATGCGCGGCGGGTCGCGTGGGGGTTCCGCGACGATCCAGCGACGGCCACGGTGGCGCTCAAGTCGACGTACGGCCTCCTCACGCCGACGGAGTTCGAGCCCGAGCCTGGCCCCGCGCTCTCGACCGGCCCGGTGGTGAGCCCCGACAACCGGCTCGCGGGGCTGCGCCTGAGCGGCAGTCAGTCGCTCGTCGTGGGCGCGGCGCTCCAGGGGCTGGGCGTCGCCGGCGTCAGCGACGTCGTCTGGCGCATCGCTGCGGAGCCCACCGGCACCTGCCAGCTCGCGGCGACGATCGAGCTCGAAGACCCTCTGGAGGAAGCGACGCTGGTGCGCGTGCGCGTCGAGCCGGCCACCGACGGCCCAGCACCTTCGCGAGTGAAGGCGGCGTCGTTCACCGACGTGATGCCCCTGCATGGCCGGGCGCGGTTCGTCTTCCGCTTCCCCTGCTTCACGACGCCGCAGTGGCTCCAGTTCGAGGTGCAGGGCCCCAGCGGCGTTCGCTGGAGCCGGGCCCAGCGGATTCCGGTCGCGACGACGCTCCCCGGCGTGATTCGTGGGCGCGCGGGAGCCTCTGAAGGCGCGAGTCCCGCGCCCAGCGCGCTGGTCGCCGAGCTCTGGGAGCTCCCGGCGCCGGTCACCCACCAGCACGCGTGCCGCACCGAGCCTTCACTGTGTGAGCGCGCCTGCGTGGTGGACGAGCTCGACGCCTGCACGCTGGACGGCCGGCAGGCGCTCGCGACGAAAGAGGTGGGCCGCGCGGTGAGCCGGTTCGACACGATGTGCGAGTCGGGCGATCTCGAGGCCTGCACGCTGCTGCCGTGGGCAGTCGCCGAGCTGAAGAAGGCGGGCCGGACGCTGCGCTCGAAGCCCGAGAGCATGCTGGGGCCATGGTGCCAGGCAGGCCTGCGCCGCGCCTGCGTTGCCCTGGCCATTCCAGAGTGGCGCAAGACGCTGACGCTGCGGACGAGCGCGTGCGTGGCGAACCCGCGAGCCTGCGGGGCGCTGGGCGTTCACCTCCTCGACGGGCCGAGGCTCGACAGTGAGCTCACCCGAGCCCTGAAGCTGCTCCAGCAGGCGTGTGGCGCTGGCGACGTCGAGTCCTGCGCGCACAGCGGCATCGAGAGCCTGCGCTTCGGCCGGGAAGAGCCGCTCGCCGTGATGCCGCGGCTCCAACGCGCGTGCGACGCCCGCATCGCCGACGCCTGCACGGAGCTCGCGTTGAACGCCGCGAGGGGCATCACCGTGCCTCGAATGCCCCAGGCCGCGGAGCAGCAGCTCGAAGACGCGTGCCGCCTCGGCTCGACCGGCGCCTGCCTGATGACCGGGCGGCCCTGAGAAGCCTCCCGGTGGACGAAACGAAAGAGGCGCCGACCGAGCCGGAACGCCGGAGCCCGATCGCCGCCTCTGAAAACGGCCCCGCGCTGGCTGCTGGCTAGATGTGAATCGCCTTGCCCAGCGTCGCTTCGGCCGCCTCACGCATGATCTCCGACAGCGTCGGGTGCGCGTGCATGGTGTGGGCGAGCTCTTCGGTGGTCGTCTCGAGCTTGAGCGCCACGCAGGCCTCGGCGAGCAGCTCGGTCGCGTGCGGGCCGACGAGGTGAACGCCCAGCACTTCGTCGTACTTCTTGTCCGAGACGATCTTCACCATGCCGATGGCCTCGTCGCTGATCGACGCCTTGGTGATCGCGCTGAACGGGAAGATGCCGACCTTGACGTCGTAGCCCTTCTCCTTGGCCTTCTTCTCGGTGAGGCCGACGGACGCGACCTCGGGGTAGCAGTACGTCGCGTTGGGCACGCGGTCGTAGTTGATGGGGTGCGGGTTCTTCCCGGCGATGTGCTCCACCGCGACGACGCCCTGGGCCGAGGCGCAGTGCGCGAGCCACGGGTACGGCGTGATGTCGCCGATGGCGTACACGTTGGGCTCCGACGTGCGCATCATCGCGTCGATCTGGATCGTCCCCTTGGGCATCAGCTGAATGTTCGTCTTCTCGAGCCCGATGCCCTTGGTGACGGGCGCGCGGCCGACTGCGGAGAGGAAGTACTCGGCCTCGAGCGTCTTCTTCGAGCCGTCGGGCAGCGTGACGACGACCTTCACGCCCGTCGCGGTGGCCTCGATCGACTCGAACTTCGTCGACGTCATCACGTCGATCTTCCGGCGCTTGAAGAACTTCTCGAGCTCCTTCGACGCGTCGATGTCTTCGATGGGGAGCAGGTTCGGCATGAACTCGACGATCGTCACCTGGCTGCCGACGTGCGCGAAGACCGAGGCGAACTCGGTGCCGACGGCGCCGGCGCCCAGCACGATGAGGCTCTTGGGGATGCGATCGAGCGTGAGGATCGAGTCACTCGAGAGGATGCGGTTGTCGTCGATCTTGATGCTCGGGAGGGTCGTGACGACCGAGCCGGTGGCGATGATGATGTTCTTGGTGTCGAGCGTCTGGCTGGCGCCGCCGTCGGTGAGCTTGACGTCGACCTTGCCCTTGCCGGCGATCGTCCCGAAGCCCTTGAACACCGTCACCTTGTTCTTCTTCATCAAGAAGTCGATGCCGGCCGCGCCCTTGTCGACGACCTTCTGCTTGTGCTTCTGCGCCTGCGCCCAGTCGACGACGGGGTTGACGACGTTGATGCCGAACTCGGCCGCGTGCTGGATGTGAGCGAAGAGCTCGGCCGTCCACAGCAGCGACTTGGTGGGAATGCAGCCGCGGTGCAGACACGTGCCGCCGAGCTTCTTGTCCTTCTCGACGAGCGCGGTCTTGAGGCCGAGCTGCCCGGCGCGAATCGCCGCCACATATCCACCAGGACCGGAACCGATGATCACCACGTCGAACTGGTCAGCCACACAGCCTCCATCGCAAGAAGTTCGAGGAGGTGAGTAGGCGCACGGATGATCGTTCGCAAGCCTCGTGTGGCCGGGGCGCGCTGCTTCTCGCAGCATGAACGCTTCTGCTGGCAACCGGAGCGCGGCAGCGTGAAAAGCTCCTGTTCGTGTCGAAGTTCCCGAACCGGACGATCATCCTGATGGTGCTGACGCTCTTCGCGTTCGCGTGGTTCTTCTGGAAGACGCACCAGCGCACCAAGCCGGAGTTCATCATCACGCCGGTCGTGCTGTTCGATGGAGGCGTGCCGTGAAGATCGTGATCATCGGCGGCGGCGTGATGGGCACCGCCATCGCGCACGAGCTCGCGGGCCCGGGCTTCGAGGTCGTCATCCTGGAGCGCGCGATTCCCGGCGCCGAGGCGTCGACGGCGGCAGCGGGCATGTTGGCGCCGCAGCTCGAGGCGCAGGCGCCCGGGCCGATGTTGGAGCTCTCGATGCGCAGCCGCGGCCTGTACCCGGCATGGGCGAGAAGCCTGTCTGCCGAGAGCGGCCTCGATGTGGCGTACCTCGAGTCGGGTGCGTTGCAGCTGGCGTACACCGAGGCGCAGGCGCACGACCTCGACGCGCTCGTGGCGTGGCAGCAGGCGATGGGGCTGCGCGCGACGCTCCTCGCGGGGCCCGAGGTCTGCGCGCTGGAGCCGAACGTGTCTCCAGAGGTCGTCGCGGCCGCGCACTTTCCCGACGATCACCAGGTCGACCCGAAGAAGTTGATGAAGGCGCTCTCGGCCGCGGTGGCGAGGAAGGGCGTCAGCTTCCGCACCGGGTACGCGCGACGACTCCTGGAGGAGAATGGCTCGGTCACGGGAGTCGATCTCGACGGCGAATCACTGCACGCCGATCTGACGATCGTCGCGGCGGGCTCGTGGTCGTCGCTCCTGCCCGGAGCCGCGATCGATCCGAAGCACCTCAAGCCGGCGCGTGGGCAGATGATCGAGCTCGCGCTCCGACTTCCGCCGGTGAAACACCTGCTCAAGTCAGGGCTCGGGTACGTGGTGCCGCGCTCCGATGGGCACGTCATCTGTGGGACGACCGTGGAGCTCGCCGGCTACGACAAGCGCGTGACGGCGGAGGGGCTCGCGACCGTGTTGGCTCAGGCGATGCGCGCGTGCCCGATGCTGAAAGACGCGACGGTGATCGACTCGTGGGCGGGCCTTCGACCGTGGACGGAGGACTCGTTGCCGCTCCTCGGCGTCGGGCACCTGAAGAACCTCGTCATCGCGAGCGGCCACCATCGCAACGGCATTCTGTTGGCGCCGATCACCGCGAAGCTGGTTGGCCAACTGGTGCGAGGCGAGCGAACGAGCGTCGATTTGACCCCGTTCAGGCCGGGTCGCTTCTCGTCTTTCGGGGGCTGACTTCGCCTTTCCGAAACGAATCAAGCGGTTTCACCAAAGGGGGCCCTGTCGTTGGGCTGGATTTAATCGCTGCCTTTCGTCACATTTCCCCCCTCGTGGAAGCCCTCCCGCCCCCGCCGGCCCGAATCCTGATTGTTGACGATGATGAGTCGGTGCGCGACGTCATCTCCGTGCTCCTCCGTGAGGAGGGGTACCACTGCGACACCGCGTCTGGCGCCGACATGGCCCTCGACATGGCCGAGCGTGAAGACACACCACTGGTGATCTCGGACATGAAGATGCCGGGGAAAGACGGCCTGTGGTTGCTCGAGGCCTTCCGCGACAAACACCCCGACACGTCGATCATCATGCTGACCGGCTATGGAGACACCGAGTCGGCCGTCGATTGTCTGCGCCGCGGCGCCGTCGACTATCTCCTCAAGCCGCCCAAGCTGACCGATCTCATCCGCTCCATCGAGCGCGCGCTGGCGAAGCGCCGCATCGAGCTGGCCCGGAAGAAGTACCAGAAGAAGCTCGAGCGAAAGGTGCGCGACCGCACCACCGAGCTGCGCAAGGCGCTCAAGGACATCAGCATCACCTACGAGAACACGCTGATGGCGCTGGTCTCGGCCCTCGACGCGCGCGAACACGAGACGAGCGATCACTCGATCCGCGTCGTCGAATACACGGTCGCCATCGCCAACCAGCTCGGCCTCAAGGGTGGAGAGCTGGAAGAGATCGGCCGCGGCGCGCTGCTGCACGACATCGGGAAGATCGGCGTGCCTGACGCGGTGCTGCTCAAGCCCGGCAAGCTGACGCCCGACGAGTGGGTCGAGATGCGCAAGCACCCCGACATCGGCTTCCACATGATCGAGCCGATTCCGTTCCTCTCGGTGCCGGCGACGATCGTGCTGTCGCATCAGGAGCGCTGGGACGGTCAGGGATACCCACGCAACCTCGCGCGAAACGAGATCCACATCGGTGCGCGCATCTTCGCGGTGGCCGACACGCTCGACGCGATGACGAGCGATCGCCCGTACCGCAAGGGCACGACGTTCGCGAACGCGGTGGCTGAGATCACCCGGTGTGGTGGCTCGCAGTTCGATCCCGACGTCGTGAAGGCGTTCAACGCGATCGGTGAGGTCGGCCTCATTCGCATCAAGGAAGACATGATGGCGCGTCGCAAGGCGCGTGAGGCGTCGCAGATGACGCCGTCGCATGGCCTCCCGGCCGTCTCGGCGCAGCCCCCGACCGAGCCCGACCCCACGAAGCACTGACGTCGACCGATGACGCGCGACACGCTCCACCGGCCCCTCAAGCACCTTCGGCTGTCGGTGACCGATCGCTGCAATCTGCGCTGCAGCTACTGCATGCCCGAGGCGGAGTACGCATGGCTCGCCCGGCCCGACGTGCTCACGTTCGAGGAGCTGGTGTTCGTGGCCGATCGGTTCGCGGCGCTGGGCGTCGACACCATCAGGCTGACCGGTGGAGAGCCGCTGGTCCGTCAGGACCTGTCGACGCTGGTGCAGCTGCTCGCGGCGCGGCCGTGGCTTCGAGATCTCGCGCTGACGACGAACGGCGTGCTCTTGGCTGAGCAGGCCCAGGCGCTGAAAGACGCGGGCCTCAAGCGCATCACGGTGTCGATCGACACCTTGGTGCCGGCGCGGTTCAAGGCGTTGACCCGGCGCGATTCCCACGGCGCTGTCCTGGCAGGCATTCACGAAGCGGTGCGCGTCGGATTTCCACAAGGCCTCAAGCTCGACACGGTGGTGCTGCGTGGCGTGAACGACGGCGAGCTGGTGCCGCTCCTCGACTTCGCTGGTGCGATGAACGCAGAGCTGCGGTTCATCGAGTACATGGACGTCGGCGGCGCGACGAGGTGGAAGCGTGAAGATGTCGTGTCACGTGCCGAGGTGTTGGAGCGGCTGACGAACGCGTTCGGTCGCCTCGAGCCACTCGACGGGCGCGGCGCAGCGCCGGCGGAGCGGTTCCGATTGCCCGACGGCCGGACGTTCGGCGTCATCGCGTCGACGACGCAGCCCTTCTGCGGCTCGTGCGACCGCGCGCGCGTGACGGCCGACGGCACGTTCTTCACCTGCCTCTACGCGACGGCCGGGCTCGATCTGAAGACGGCGCTGCGCCGTGGCGACAGCGTGGAGGCAATGGAAGCGCTGATCCGTGATCGATGGACGGGGCGGAGGGATCGGGGCGCTGAAGATCGGCTGGCGATGCGTGATCGTGGCCCGCTCGTGTCAGCGGCGCAGCTCAAGCAGGAGCCGCGCCTCGAGATGCACACCCGCGGTGGCTGAAGTCTCCGGAGACCGAACATGCCGAAGTGGCTCAAGATCGTCCTGCTCGTGATGCTCGGGTTCATGCTCCTCTGCGGGCTCGGCGTCGGCGGCGCGGCGTACTGGTTCAACACCAACAAGGACCGGCTGCGTGAGGACGGGAAGCGGCTGATGGCCGAGGCGAAGGTGTTCGGCGGCGGCACCGATGCGGACGGGTGTGTGAAGGAGTCGCTGCGCCGGCTCGACGCGGCCGATGGGTTCATCGCGCAGGCGGAGCAGAAGGTCTTCTTGCGCGCGTGTCTCGAGAACACCCTGGCCCGGCCGGACTTCTGTGCCGGCGTGCCGAAGATGACCGAGTTCATGGCCGCCGCGTCGTGGAGCGTCGCCAACTGCAACGATCGCGGCGCGAAGGATCCGCAGGCGTGCGGGCGGTTGATGCAGGCCGTGATGGAGCACTGCGAGAAGCAGCCGACGCCACCACCGACACCTGGCTGACGAGTCAGCTCACCTCCAGACCGTCGCTTGCAGCGCCCGCTCGGCGACGAGTCGACTTGCGGCGGTGGTCAGGTGCCCTGCGTCTGGAGTCGAGAGGATGAGGGGGTCGTTGCTCATTCGCACGAGGCAGGCGCCGTCGACCGTGCACAGCGCATCGAGGGAAGAGACGTATCGAGCGCCCCCGGCGATGGCCGTTGCCGAGAGCTCACGTTCGAGCTTCCGCAACTCGGGGAGGATCTCTGGCACCAGCCGTTCTGGCACGCTGGCCCCTCCGGCGCGTCGGCTCAAAGTGTACGGCAGCGAGACGCGCCACTCGGGCACCGGACCCACGACCACCAGCATCGTTCCCGGAAGACTGCTGGTGAGCGCTGCGAGCGTCTCCGCCAGGGTGGTTCGCCAATAGTTGTAGACCGTCCACCGGATGTGGATGATGACGACCGCAGGCCGGGCAGCGACCAGCCGTGCGAACGCGTCAGCGTTATGTGCGCGGCACTCGGCGTTCCCAACGCCGAGCAGCGTCGGGCACAACGAACGGTTCAGCTGCGCCAACCGGAAGTCCTTTCGCTCGAGCTGCAGAGCCCGCACTCCCGCCGCGAGGCGCGCACCGTGCGAATCACCCAGCACGGCCACCAGCGGAAGGCGCTCGGGCGTGCGCTCGACGCACTCTTCGGCAGGCAGTGCGTTCGCCGCGTCGACCCAGCAGCCGCCGACGCGGGCATCGGCGCAGGTGACGTCCTGCGCCACGAACCGTTCGATCTCTGCCTCGATCGGAGCTCGCGTGACCCACAGCTCGGGCGCACGGTGGAGTTGCCAGGCGCCGAGGCAACCCAGACCACAGGCGACCAGCAGTCCTGCGGTCTTCCTCGACGATGGGCGAGCTCGAAACGGTGGCTCGATCACGAGCGTGGTCAGCACCGCCAGACCAACCGAGCCCAGCACTGCCACCACGGCGACGGTCCCGTGCGATGCAACGGGCGCTGCAAGTCGCCCCATCGTCAGGAGCGGCCAGTGCCAGAGGTACAGCGGGTAGCTGATGAGCCCGAGGGCGGTGAGCGGTCGAAACGAGAGCAGCTTCGTGATCGCCGAGCCCCGAGGCGCGCTGAGCACCAGCGCCGTCCCGACCGCGGGCGACGTGATCCACCAGCCCGCCACCGACTCGTTCGTCTCGAAGAGGCTCGCGCTCAGGAGGACCATCGCCAGACCCAGGAAGCTCATCTTCGCGGTCTGCGCAGTGCCACCGGTGGCGCGATTCCATGCCCCCACCCCCAGGAGGAACTCCCACGCGCGGGTCGGTGAGACGAACCATGCCCACGTCGGCAGCCAGTTCGTCATCACCAGCCAGGCGACGATCGAGACGCCGCCGATGCCCGTGAGCACCCAGTCGAGCCTTCGTCGCCCGGTCATCACCAGGATGACGGCGACGAAGAGGTACACCTGCTCCTCGACGGAAAGAGACCACAGGTGGTGCAACGGCTGTGCACCCACGCTGGCATCGAAGTACGAGCTCTCGCTCGCCTGCACGAGGTTCGCGACGAGGCCAAGCGCTGCAGCCGCGTGACGCGCGACTGACGAGAACAGTGAGGTCGAAAGCAGCATCGTCGAGGCGACCAACGTCGACGCAAGCACCAGCAACAGCGCAGGCGCCAACCGGTTCACCCGCCGCATCAGAAACCTGCGGGGCTCGAACCCTCCGGCGGCTCGTTCGCGCGCCACGACGCCGGTCACCACGAAGCCCGACAGGACGAAGAAGACATCGACCCCAACGAAGCCGCCGGGGAGCAACCGGGGCCAGCCATGAAAAGCGACGACGAGGGCAATCGCGACGCCCCGAAGGCCATCAACCTCTGCCCGATACTCAGACGGTGACGCTACTGGGCGCACACCCACCCGGCGTCTGGCTGACACTGCGCCACGCCTGCAGCGATGCAATCACCCGAGCGGTCACCAGCGCCCGGGTAGATGCAGGTGAGGCCATTCGTCGACGGGCAGCGAGCAGACGACGTGCATCGCGCGCGTGCATCGGCCCAGTTCGTCGCGCACTCGGGCGAGTTGACGACAGCAGGTGTCGCGCATGGCGGGAGCTTCTGCGGACCACAGCCGGCGACGACGACCACCAGGAACATCACGAACACGAGTCTCATGTGTGTGTCCTTCCCAAAGCGGCAACGACCTCGTCGTGAATCGCCTTCGCAGCGGCCGCGCGATCCTTCGCCTGGCTGATCGGCCGACCCACCACCAGCAACGTCGCGCCCGCCTCGATCGCCGACGCTGGCGTCTCGACCCGCGCCTGATCGTTGCTCGCCGCGCCCTTCGGCCTGATCCCCGGCGTACACAACACCAACTCCGGTCCGACCACGCGCCGCACGTCACTCACCTCACGCGCCGAGCACACCAGCCCGCCCGCGCCGGCCTTCGCCGACAGCGCTGCCAGACGCTCGACCTGGAGGAGCGCGGGATCCTCGACGCCCACCGACTGGAGCGTCGGGTCATCCATCGACGTGAGAACCGTCACCGCCAGAATGCGCGGAGCTGGCAATCCCGCCGCCTTCGCGCCCGCACTGGCTCCATCCACGGCAGCGCGCACCATGTGCTCACCACCACTCGCATGCACCGTCAGGAACGACACGCCCAACCCACCCGCGGCCTTCGCAGCCAGCTCGACGGTGTTCGGAATGTCATGGAGCTTCAGATCGAGAAAGACACGCGCTCCCCGTGACGTGAACGCCGTGACGGCCGCGGGCCCATGCTCCACGAAGAGCGACAGGCCCACCTTCACCACGCCGACGTACGCCTTGATCTCGTCGTACAGCGCGATCGCCTCAGGCAGCGGCAGGTCCGCCGCCAGGGCGATCGAGTCCTTCGCGCTCATCTTCAGCGCGCGAGCTCGGCGTCGATGACTTCCTTGAACTTCTCGAACGGCTGCGCGCCCGAGAGCATCACGCCGTTGATGAAGAACGCCGGCGTGCCGTTCACGCCCACGGCCTTCGCAGCGGCCATGTCAGCGTCGACCGTCGCCTTCATCTTGCCGCCGTCCAGGCACTCGTTGAACTTGCCGGTGTCGAGGCCGAGCGTCTTGGCGTGGGTCTTCAGATCGTCGATGGCCAGCGCGCCCTGGTTGGCGAAGAGGGTCTTGTGGAACTCCCAGAACTTGCCCTGCTCGTCGGCGCAGGCGGCGGCCTCGGAGGCCTTGAAGGCCTTGTCGTGGAAGTCGAGCGGGAAGTGGCGGAACACCACGCGCACCTTGTCCGAGTAGTTCTTCATCACCTCGTCGACGCTCGGCTCGGCCTTGCTGCAGAACGGGCACTGGAAGTCGGAGAACTCGACGATGGTGACCTTCGCCGTGGCAGCGCCCTTCGACGGGCCCTTCGCCTCGACCATGACGCGGGGCTCGCTCAGGAGCACCTGCACCTGCGCCTTGGCGCGCAGCTCGCTGAAGAGCTTCATCGCGACCGTGCGCTTCTGGTCCTGCTGCAGGAAACCGACGATCTGCGCGCGCATCGACTCGAGCGTCGAGCCCGGGGGCATCTGCGCCTTGTTCTCTTCGAAGACCTTCGCGATCTCGGCCTCTGCCGGCGCCGGCATCTTCGCGTCGATGTTCGCCTTGAGGAACTCCTCCTCTGACTTGCCTTCCTTCGCCGCCGCTTCCTTCACGAGCGTCTGCACGATGATCTGCTCGAGGCCCTGCTTGCGCGCTTCGAACTTCTTCTTGTCGAGATCCTTGATCTGCGCGCCGACGAGCTCGTCGACCTGCTTGAGGGTGATCTCCTTGCCGTTGAGTGTGGCGAGCACCGTGGTGGGGCTCTCGGCCGAGACGAGCTGCACACCAGCGGGTGCGGCACCGGCCGGCTTGGCCGCCGAGCCACCGTCTTTGTTGCAGCCGAAGAACGCGCCGGCGACGGACGCGGCGAGGAGGGCACTGCGCAAGGAGTTGGTCATGGGCGGCGCTTAGGCCAGCAACGGGGGTCACGCAACGGCGAAGCCTGCTCAGTCTTCCTGGTGATCGTGCCCCGCCCCACCCCACGGGCCCGGCCACGGCATCGAGGGTGCGCTGAGCCCCGGCACCGAGACCTCGAAGAAGCGCCCACGCGTGCCCGCCCAGGGTGGATCGCAGTTCTCACACAGGCCTGCGCCGCCAGGCACCGGGTCCGTCATCACGGCCAGGCCGTTGGGCTTCACCTCGAACGACACCGGCGCTCCGCCGTCGGGAATCGCGCAGGCCCAGAGCGGCTCGACGGTGCCCGACTGAAAGCGCGTCAACGAGAACGCCTCGAGCGTCGCCGTGCCTGCCAGCTCGACGAGCCGAAGCGCCACGGGCTGTCCGTTCCACGTCGCCCCGCGGAGCCCGCTACGTGACGACTGCATGCCCGCCGACTGGAAGACGACCGTGCCCCCGTCCGTGCCCGGCTGGCGCAGCTCGACGTTGACGCCCTTCGGCCCCGCCACCACCCAGTCATCGGCGATCAACCCTTCACCGAACGGGATCGAGAACGTGTCGACGGGAACTCCCCGCGCGGCGTCGTAGATCGATCGGCCTGCCTCGACGGTGATGAGCCCTCGGCCGACCGCGATCTCTCCACCGGGCATGTTCGGGACGAAGTGCCGCCACCGTCGAACTCCGGCAGGCGAGTAGCTCATGATCACGGTTCCCGCCGCGTTGGGATCAGGGAGCGCCGGCGACACCTGCGCGCTCGGCGTGAAGGCGAAGAAGACGTTGCCCTGTGGATCCGACGCGACGCCATACGAGTGTGGGTGGTTGCACGTCAGGAAGATCGGGTCGTCGATGATGCGCGCGACGATGCGCCGGCCGGTGTCGTCGAGCACCACGAGCGAGAAGCGCCGGCAGTTCGTCTCTTGCCGCAGGTCGTCGATGCGCCGCGACTCGAACAGCACGCCGATTCGCGTCGGGCCCAGCGCGACGAGCCTCGCGAGAAACGTCTCCCAGTCGGGCAAGGCGAGGGCTGGCAGATCGACGAGCACGCGGGTGTACGCCCACGCCGGCAGCCCGGTCGCCGCGCTCACGGCGGTGACGCCCTGCGAAGGTGTATCGGCGCAGACCACGAGATCGTTCCACGCGATGCAGCGGCGGGAGCTGGTCGGCAACCGCTGCCCCGTCGGCGCCTGTACGACCGGCGGCGTGGCGAAGTAGCTCGAGAGCACCACGCCCGCGTCGCCGTCGATGAACACATCCGTCCACGAGGGGCCCACCCCGCCATCCTCGAGCGGGCCACCGGCCGTCCACAGCATCGCCAGCGGCTGCGCTGGAGGCAGCACACAGACATCGTTCGCGCAGCGCCCCTCCCCACGGCATGGCGACGCCGCCGCGCAGACGAACCCATCGGGAGGATCGCGCTCGACGCACTGACCGTTCACGCACACGTCGACGGCAGTGCACGAGGAGCGACTCACGTCGCCACATCGCAACCCGTCGAGCACTGGCACCGACTCGCAGCCGCGCTCCTTCGAGCAGACGCCCGCGAGACACGGAGACGGGTCGGGACACTCGCGGCCAAGCGTGACGCAGCCGCGCACCGTCTCACACACGTCGATGGTGCAGGGATCGTCGTCCAGGCACGTCACGGGTTGCCCCACGCACTCGCCGCTCACGCACTGGCCGTTGGTGAGACAGCGATCGCTCGCCCCGCAGCTGGCGCCATCGGGTCGCGGCTCCACGAGGCACTGGCTCGTCTGGCGATCGAAGCGGAAGGTGGCGCACTCGCTGGCCTGGCCGCAGTCGGGCGGCTCGAGGAACGTCGCCTTCAACGGCACCACCGCGAGCGCCCCGCCTTCGATGGTCAGCGTGAGGGAGCCCGTGTTCTCGCCAGCCACGCTCGACGTCGCGGTGACAGGCAGCTCCGTGTCACCTGGTGGAAGCGTGACCGACGACCGTGCGGAGAACACAGTTCCGGCGACCGCGACTTCGGCCGTCACCTCGAGCCTGGAGTCGTTGCTGATGACGAGCGATCGCGTCGGGGTGATGAGCGTCCACTGACGGCCGAACTCGAGCGCCGCCGGCTCGACCCGGATCTTCACTTCGATGGCATTCACGCCGGTGGGCCGGCACGCACACAGCCCCGCGATGAGCACCACGAACACGCCCCGCACGGCGCGGAAGAGAGCACACGCGCGGGGGAAGCACTACCGACCCTCTGGGCACCTGCGCCTGTCAGTGGCTCGCAGCGTTCCCGGTCAGGGTGATGGAGTGACGGGTCAGACTGATGCCGTCACGAGGCGCGCGTGGCTCGAACCCCTCGAGTCCCGCTCACTCCGGGCCGCCACCGAGACGACGTCGAGGAGGGCGAGCAGGTGCGGGAAGTTGATCGGTGACGAGACCCACTCCTTCGCGCCACGGGCGCACGCGCGATCGCCTTGCACTTCCCACGGCGCGATGGCGACGACCGGCGTGTGCGGGTGCCGCTTCGTCGCCTGAGCGATGAACTCGAGGCCAGCGAGGGAATCGGCGCGCACCAGCACCGCGTCGATGGTGACGTTGCCCGTCCTGAGGCAGCGCAGCGCCTCCTCGAACGTCACGGCCCAGACCGGGTCGAACCTGTCGATGAGGCGTCGGTGCAGAACAGCGAAGGAATCGAGATGGGGTTCGACGACGAGCACGCCAGGTTTCATGGGGCCCCTCCAGGCTGCCCGCCACTGGAGCAACCCGGGGGCCAGCGGCATCAACCCGCGGCCACGTCAGACTGACGCATCGATCTGAAGAGACCTACGCCGCGTGCGGGGCGAGCACGCCAGCGAGATCGGTGACCTCGAGGCGGGCGTTCGAGAGGTCGCGACCGCGAGCACGAACGACCTCGTAGTTCGCAGGGTCGCTCAGCACCTTCGCGACGAGCCGCTGGTTCAGCGCGTGGCCCGTCTTGTACGCCGTCATGGCGCCGATGACTGGCCGGCCGAGCAGCGAGACGTCTCCGAGCGCGTCGAGCAGCTTGTGGCGCACGAACTCGTCGGGGAACCGCAGGCCCTCGGGGTTCAGGATCGAGAAGTCGTCGACGACGACGGCGTTCTCGAGCGAACCACCACGAGCCAGGCCCATCTGGCGAAGCCGATCGACGTCGCGCAGGAAGCCGAAGGTGCGAGCCCGCGCGACTTCACGAACGAACGAGTGGCCGCTGAACTCGAGCGTGAACTGCTGGTCCGAGATGAGCGGGTGCTTGAAGTCGATGGTGCAGTCGATGCGGAAGCGGCGCGCCGGAGAGAAGGTGGCGTGCTTGTCACCGTCGATCACCGTCACCGAGCGCTTGATGACGATGAACTGCTTGAACTCGTCCTGCGTGCGGATGCCGGTCTCGGCGATGAGCCGCGCGAACGGCTCGGCGCTGCCATCGACGATGGGCACCTCGGGGCCGTTGAGCTCGATGCGAAGGTTGTCGATGCCCAGCCCGCTCAACGCAGCCAGCAGGTGCTCGACGGTCGCGACGCGCGCGCTGCCGATGCCAAGCGTCGTGGCGAGCGAGGTGTCGACGACGTACTCCGAGCGAACCGGAATCACCGGCTTGTCGGGCAGGTCCGTGCGGACGAAGACCAGACCGTGATCGATCGGTGCGGGAATCAGGCGAAGCGTGACCGGTTGGCCGGAATGCAACCCGACGCCGTCGATCGACGCTGTGCGCTGAAGTGTGCGCTGCTGGAAACTGTCACCGGCCATGACTGTGTGCGCCTCCTCGTGCTGCGGCGCGTTGCAAACGCAACCCATATGCCATCAAAATGGCGATTCGTCTCGCAAAAACCTGCGATTTCGTTGGCTGGAGTGCCTATGCACCACCACGGAAAACAGACGGCGCGACAGCAATGGCACAAATTCGAGAGGTTGGCGGTCTGACATGCCTGTCGCGGCGATTGTCGAGATTACCGTGCCGCAGGAAATCTGCCCTCAGAACAGGTCGTTCTGAGCGTCTCGGCGGGGCGTGATCTTGCCGAAATAATCGTACGCCCGAGCGGTCGCCATACGGCCACGAGGTGTGCGGTGAAGGAACCCCTCCTGGAGCAGGTAGGGCTCGTAGACGTCCTCGATCGTCTCTCGCTCTTCGCCGACGGCGGCCGCGATCGTCTCGACCCCAACGGGCCCACCACCGAACTTGTCGATGATGGTCTGCAGCAGCCTTCGGTCCATCTGGTCGAGGCCGGCGGCGTCGATGTCGAGGCGCGCGAGCGCAGTGTCGGCGAGCGAGCGGGTGATGGTGCCGTCGCCTTCCACCTCGGCGAAGTCGCGCAGGCGCCGCAACAGGCGATTGGCGATGCGAGGGGTGCCGCGAGATCGGCGCGCGACCTCCTTCGCGCCTTCGGGAGCCAGCTCGATGTTGAGGATGCCAGCGGAGCGCTTGAGGATCAGCTCGAGCTGGGCGGCGTCGTAGTACTCGAGGCGCTCCTGAATCTGAAAGCGGTCGCGCAACGGCGAGGTGAGCAGGCCGGTGCGGGTGGTGGCGCCGATGAGCGTGAACGGCGGCAGATCGATCTTCATCGCGCGCGCGGCCGCACCGGTGTCGATGGTGATGTCGAGGCGGAAGTCCTCCATCGCCGGGTACAGGTACTCCTCCACCGCGGCCGACAGCCGGTGGATCTCGTCGATGAAGAGCACGTCACGCGGCCCGAGGTTGGTGAGGAGCCCGGCGAGATCGCCCTTCTTCTCGAGCGCAGGCCCGCTGGTGACGTGCAAGCCCGCGCCGAGCTCGGTCGCGATGATGTGCGCCAGCGACGTCTTCCCGAGGCCGGGCGGCCCCGAGAACAAACAGTGATCGAGTGACTCACCGCGCGCCTTCGCGGCCTTGACGTACACCTTGAGCTTCTCGACGACGCGGGTCTGCCCCACGTACTCGCCGAAGCCACGAGGGCGGAGCGAGGCCTCGAGCCGCACCTCGTCGGTGGCCACGCCCGGCTCCAGCTCGTCGTTGTTCCGTTTCATGTCGCTCCGCAGACCGGTCTTCTACCCAAATTGCGCGCCACGCGTGCGCGCGGTTGTAGCATGCGCCGCCATGCGCTCTGGCCTCTCGGTGGTCCTCCCGCTCCTGCTCGTCGGCTGCATCACGCCGCGCTCGATGACGCTGGGCATGATGGCGGCGCCAGTCGGCCGGGGCACCGAGGTGGGCGTCTTCTCGGGTGTCGGCTACTCGTCGCAGACCGGGCCGGTCGTCACCACCACCGGCGTCGGCGGCGAACAGTCGAACCAGCAGACGCAGAACCGCGCGTTCAGCATTCCGGCGTTCGAGGCGAACGTGCAGAAGGGCTTCAACGATCACGTCGCGCTCAACTTCCACGTCTCTCCCGCGGGCGTGCAGCCTGGCCTCAAGTGGACGGTGAACCGCTCGAGGGTCGCCCACTTCGCGATCCTGCCGGCCGTCGGGTTCGGCTACGGCTCGGTCGCATCGTCCGACTTCGTGGCGCAGTCGACCGGCGCGCAGACCGAGGTGAACCCACGCGCGACCACGAGCTTCACGTTCCTGGGTGGCCTCAAGCTGCTCGTGAGCCACAACTCCGGCTTCTACGCAGGCGCGGGCTACGACTTCGTCTTCAACCGCAGCAACTCGAGCTCGGCACCGAGCGTGAACGCAGACCGGACCGACTCGATCACGCAGACCTCGACGCATCAGATCATGGGCGCGGTCGGCTTCTCGATCGCCCTGGGCACGGTGTCGCTGCGCCCCGAGATCGCGTTCGCGGTGAACCCTGCGCTGTCGCAGACCATCAGCTCCCGCGTCGGCGCCACCGCGACGGGAGAACAGACCCTCACCGGCGGCTTCAGCTGGGCGATCCTTCCCGGCTTCACCATCGCCGTCGGCACGCCGCCCACGAAGGCGTCGGCCGAGGGCGAAGAAGAAGACCGGCCCGCGGTGCGAGAAGACGAAGAAGACCCAGAGGAACAGCCGAAGCCGCGCAAAGGCCCTGCTCGCAAGAAGACCGACGACGACGATGACGACGAGCGGCCGCGGCGCAAACGCGGTGGTGATGACGACTCGGAGGACTGATGTTCGAACCCCTGACAGGCGGGCTCCGGGAGGCGTGGGCAGAGCGGTGGCCGGCGGAGCGCCTTCGACGGCTCCGGCACGCGGCGGCGACCACGCGGGAGCGGTTGATGACGGCGGGCCCGGTGGCCTCGTGCACGACGCACCGGCTGGTGACCTTCCCCTACCCGACCACCTACGCCTTCTCGAGCGGAGCGCTCTCTCCCGCGCCGTTCGTGATGATGACCAACCGCATGCAGATCGTGCAGTTCGAGCACGACGGCCGGCGGCGCACGCTGCTGTTCAACCCCAGCGACATCGAGTCGAACCGCAGCGCGACCTTCTACGCAGAGCTCGCGACCCGCTTCGGTGACTTCCTCTCGAACAAGGTCATCCCCTCGTTTCACGGCACGGCCGAGGCGCACGTCCGCTCGGTCGGCCTGACGCCCGAAGACGTCGACTTCATCGCGTTCGATCATCTGCACGTGCAGGACCTGCGGCGGTGGTTGGGGTCTTCCGCATACTTCCCGAACGCGAAGCTGCTGGTGATGCGCGAGGAGTGGCTCACCGCTCGCGATCTGCACCCGATGAACGCCGTCTGGTACGTGCCCAACGGCTGCGACATCGCCGAGGACAAGGTCGTGACCCTCGATGGAGACGTCCGCCTCGGCACGGGCGTCGCGCTCCTGTCGACCCCCGGCCACACGCGCGGCAACATGTCGCTGTGCGTGGTGACGCCGAACGGCCCCTTCGTGGTGAGTGAGAATGGCGTGTCGCCCGAGAGCTACGAGCCCACCCAGTCTCGAATCGCTGGCGTTCGCGCCTACGCCGAGCAGATGAAGTTCGAGGTGGTGCTCAACGGGAACACCCGTGAAGACTCGCTCGACCAGTACTCGTCGATGATCGTCGAGAAGCTCGTGGCCGGTCCGTGTGCCTCGAACGCTGAGTTCCCCGCGGTCGCGACCTCGTCGGAGCTGACGGCGTCGATCTTCGCGCCCGGCCTCGCCCCGACCTTCACCTTCACCCCGACCGACGTGGGCGTGCACGTGCCCACCGCGAAGTAAGGACTGCCACCCATGCGCCTCGACGTGTCAGTCGACATTCCCTTCTCGCGCGAGCAGGTCTTCAAGGCGTACCGCGACGATCTGCCGAAGCTGGTGCCGTACCTCGAGAACGTGCGGGCGATCACCGTGACGTCGCGGACCGAAGAGGGCCCCCTCGTGAAGCTCGTGAATCGCTGGAAGGGCGGCGGTGAGATTCCGTCGGTGGTGCGCAAGGTCGTCAGCGAAGACCTCATGGAGTGGGACGATCTCGCGACGTGGAACGCGAACGACTTCACCTGCCAGTGGAAGACGATCGTGCCGGCGTTCAAAGACGCGCTCGACGCGCAGGGGACCAACACCTTCACCGTCGTGAGCGACACCTCGATGCGCTTCACCATCCGCGGCGAGCTGAAGGTCGACGCAGCGAAGGTGCGCGGGGTGCCCAGACTCCTCGCAGGCACGATCGGCCCGGCCGTGGAGTCGTTCCTCGTGGGCCGCATTCAGCCGAACTTCCTCACTGTTGCGAAGGGCGTGGAGCGATGGCTTCGCGAAGGCGGCGGGAAGTAGTCGTCACTGCACGCGCAGCGTGAAGCTCCCGAACCCGTACGGGGCCGAGGCGTCGGCGCTGTCGACGACGAAGAAGATCGTCTGCCCGGCGCTCGCGGTGAAGGTGATCGCCTCTGACGCTCCCGGGCCTGCCGTGTCGGCCGACCGTACGCACTGGCTGGCCGAGCAGCTGCCGTTCAACTGCAGCAACGCGGGATCGAATACGCCCTGCGGCGTCACGGTCGCGGTGAAGCTCCCGCTGGAGGCTGGCGTGAAGGCGTAGACGAGCTCGCGACCGCTCATGAACGAGTTGCCACAGGCCGGTGCGTACCGGGGGTTGCTCCCGATGGAGTAGTCGTCGATCGCGCCGGTGGTGTTGCCCGTCACGCCTGTCGCGCCCTGCATCACCATCACCGGCGCGCTGCACGTGTCGTTGGCCGGCGGGAGCGAGGGCGGCAGCTGGCGCACCTGCAGCGTGAAGGTGCCGGTGTCGTACGAGTTCGAGTCGACGAAGAGTGGGTACGTGCCTGCGGCCTGGTTGGGGATGTAGGCGACCGCCGTCCCCGGGCCGTTCGCCGCGCCACAGGCCAGCTCGTTCCCTGCGAAGCCCAGCGTGCACTGCCCTGCCCCGCGCACGTACGTCACGGGAGAGAACAGACTGCCGCCGCCGCTCGTCACGCGCACCTCGACGTCCTTCGCGCTCGTCAGGGTGTACGAGTAGACGAGATCGCGCCCCCACCGCCTGGGGATGAAGTCGACGCCACACGCCGGCGCGTTGTCGCTGGCCGAGTTCGAGTTGCTCGCGCCGAACGTGGTGCCCACCACCGTCGCCACGTCGTTCGTGAAGCTCAGCGCCTGCGCGCCCGCGCACTCGTCGTTCGAAGGAGGCGCCGTCGGGGCCGATCGGGTGACCGAGAGCGTGAAGTCGCCTGCGCTGCCGCCCGCGCCGTCGACGAAGAGGAAGTACGTGCCAGCCGCGAGGTTGGTGAGCACCGTGCGCGCAGGGCCGACGCGCTCGAGACAGACCAGCTCGTCTCCGAGCAGCTGCGATGTGCAGATCCCCTTGCGGACGTAGAGCGCCGGCCGGAGCAACGAGGTCGCCGTGGGCGTGACGTCGATGGCGACGTCTTGTGGCGTGGCGAGCGAGAACGAGTACACGACGTCACGCCCGTTCTGCTTTCCGCTCGGAGAACACGTCGGCGACACATCGAAGGGGAAGTTGTCGTTCGCGGCCTGCAGCGTCGAGCCGCTCACCGTCGCCACGTTCGCCGCGAAGACCAGGGCCTGGGGTGACGAGCACGAATCGTTCGCAGGCGGCGGGGTCGGCGCGGCCGTCACCACCTCGAGCTGGAACGGGCCCGACGTCAGCGCGGCGGAGTCGACCCACACCACGTATGTGCCGGCTGGCTGGTTCACGAGCGTCGCCCTCGCCTGCATCGGCGCGTTGGGGCTGATGCAGGCCACCTCGGCGTTGGTTGCGGCGTTGGAGCACGCGCTTCGAATCGAGAGCACCGGCCAGAACGTCGGGCTCAGGCCGGTCGGCGTCACGCTGACCGTCACGTCTCGCGCCTGGGTGAGCGTGTACGAGAACATCACGTCGTGCCCCGAGCTGCGGGCCGAAGCGGAGCACGACGGCGTCGCGTCGGTGATGGCGTTGTCGTTCGAGGCAAAGCTCGTGTCGCCCGTCGCCGTGGCCACGCTGCCCGTGAAGGTGAGCGGCTGAAGGCCCGCGCAGGTGTCGTTCGGGACGATCGGCGTCTTCGTCACCTCGAGCTGGAACGAGCCGCTGGTGCCGTCGGCTGAGTCGACCACCACGACGTAGCGGCCAGGCGGTTGGTTCGGAATCGTCGCCGTGCGCGTCTCGCCCGGAGTCGACGCGGCGCTGCAGACGAGCTCGCTCGCCGCGCTGACGCACGCAGGTCGCACCGAGACCACCGGCGTCAACGTGGAGCCCGTCAGCGGACGAACCGTGACGGCCACGGTGCTGCCACCGTCGACGTCGTATGAGTAGACGAGATCGTTGCCGGTGGCGCTCGCGGTCGGGCTGCAGCTGGGCCCGAGGCCGTCGTTGCTGCCGAGCACCGTCGAGCCCACCGTGACGGCGCGGGTCCCGAAGAACGACAACGCCTCCACGCCAGCGCAGGTGTCGTTCGCGGCCATCGTCGGCTGAGGAACCGCGGTGACGCCGAGCTCGACCCGGCCAGTCGAGCCCACCGCAGACTCGAGGATCACGAAGTACGAGCCCGCCGCGACGTTGCTCAACGCGAGCGAGGCAGCGAAGCCTCCGTCAGGCACGGAATCGCACGCGAGCTCGGCCCCCGAGACGCACGGCGCGCTCCGCAACGCGACCGCCGGCACCGCCGTGCCCGCGCCCACTCGCCTCGCGGTGATCGTCACGTCTCGCGTCGCAGAGAGGGTGAGGGCGTAGATGAGATCGGCTCCTGAACCGCACGAGGTCGAGACGTCGTCGACCGCGGTCGAGAGATCGACGGTGACGAACTGGGAGCCGCCGGCGTCGGCGATCGCGAGCACCTGCGGCGCCGCGCACGAGTCTGGGAGCACGACGCAGTCGCCGAAGCGCAGATCGCAGCTCTGCCCCGGCCCACACTCCGCGAGCGTCAGGCAGTCGTCGCACGCGCGCGCTCGGCAGGTCGGCCGAGGGTTCTGGCAGTCGACGTTCGAGAGGCACTCGACGCACTCGTTTCGAACGGCGTCGCACTTTGGAATCGCGCTCGGACAGTGGCCGTCGATGAGGCACTCGACGCAGCGGCCGGTGGTGGTGTCACAACGGTTGCGCACGCCCAGACAATCGAAGCTGTCGAGGCACTCGGGAGCGCCTGCGTCGAGAAGACCCGCGTCGGAGAGACCTGCGTCGCGTGTGCCCGCATCTGAAGCGCCAGCGTCGACCCCTGCATCTCGGCCTGCGTCTGGAGTCCCCGCGTCGACGGCACCGGCATCGGTGGAGCCAGCGTCGCGCCCGGCATCGGTCGCTCCAGCATCGGAGCCTGCGTCAGGACGCCGGCCGACACAGCTCCCGGTCGCGGGATCGCAGAGGTCCGTTCCGGTGCAGCGCACGCCCTCGCACTTGCTCGCGGGAGGATTGACGGTTCCACCGCACGCGACGACGAGGAGACAGACTGGGAGCCAGACACGGGCGAACATTCGACCAGCGTAGCCCGCGAACGTCGCCTCAGGCCTTTCGCCAGACGGGCTCGAACTCGCCCCGCACGTCGTCGGCTTCCGTGGGTTCTTCGATCGTCACCTCAGCAGCGCCGTCGACCCAGCCAAGGAACCGCGGACGCACCATCAGATCAATGGCGTCCTGAAGGCGGGCCACCAGCCGATCGCGAGAGCCCTCGGCGTCTACGAGGTACGTCTGTGAGAGCGCGATGCCGCAGTGCTGCTCGGAGCCACGCGCGAACACGAGCCCTTCATCGCCGTTGGCGAGCAGCCAGAGCTCGTACGACACAGCGCCTTCGTCCTCGATGAGCACGTGCAGCCAGCCCAACTTCTCGAGATCGCACCACGTCAGCAGGCGCTCGAGATCAGCGGCGCCGACCACCACCCGTCCCGCCTCGACGAGCTGGCGCTGCTCCACGGCCGTGAGCGATGCCACGTCACTGCGCGAGTTCACTCGTCGCCGAACGCGAGCTTCCATGACGTCATCATTCATGAAGCTGCTTCGTTCGATCATTGAAAATACAGACATCGATGGCGCAATCGCTCATCGTCGCGAGATCGCTCGGCGAGAATGAAGACAAACGCCCCACCTTCGCGCACCCGACAACGGGAGCACTTCGTCGCGGAGCGAAGGCGCTCTCGACCGCGCCATGGCTCGAGCACCTGCAGTCGCTCACGCTGTTCGGAAACCGCATCGGCCCGACGGGGCTCCGCGCCATGCTCGCGCCCCTGCCGAACGTTCGTGTCCTGATGCTGGGCCGCGAGAACCAGTTCAAGGACGAAGGGCTGACCTGCGCTTCCGAAAGACTGCTGGCCAGGCTGCGAGCGGCGGCCATCGAAGCCTTCGTCGACAGCGGTCACGCGGACGATCTCCGCACGGCCGCGTTCCGCAACGGAGCGCTGTCTGAAGCAGCTGCGAGGGCACTCGTGACGCTCCCGAGGCTCCGATCGCTCACCGCCACCTGGTCAAAGATCGACCCGCGTGCATCGGCCCTGCTCTCTCACCGCTGGCCCGACTTCTCTGCGTGACGCGGTGTGTCTTCGCTCGCCTTCACATCAACGGTGAATGAGGGGTCACGACACCGTGGCGCATTGGAGCAGGTCCAGACTCGGGGTGCTGGTCGCGGTCATCGCGGCTACGAACGCCTTGGCCGACGGCCCCGGCAAGAAGGTCGACGCGGCGGCGCGGCGAGTCACCCACATCGCGCAGCCCCTGCAGTCCCCAGACGCCTGGGAGGCTGACCTGCAGTCTTGCGCCGTCGACTTCAAGGTGCGCCCGAAGTGCATGACGGAGCTGCTCCTTCGCGTGCCGCCCCGCCTGCTCCCGACCTTCGAGAGCACCGCGGACCAGCTCACGACCGAGCTGACGAAGTGGATCGGCAAGGACGAGCTCGCGACGGTCTACCGGGTGAAGGAGCAGACGCTCGGCGAGTGGATGACGGTGCGGTACTTCGTCCTCGAGGATTCGCAGGGCAACGTGCGCCTGTTGCGCATCGCCTTCCGCAAGGTGCTCGGTGAGTGGTGGCTCCATTCGTTCCGGCTGGTCGATCGGGACGACGTCGAGAAGGAGCTGGGCCTCGAGTAGCTGTGTTGTCCCTGTGCGGCGCAAAAACGAAAACGGGGCCCCGGTCTCCCGAAGCCCCGCCCGTTGATCACCAGCCCCGGGCCAGCCGACTCACCACCGATAGTGCGAGAAGGCCTTGTTGGCCTCGGCCATCTTGTGGGTGTCTTCCTTCTTCTTCACCGCGTTGCCGCGGTTGTTGGCGGCGTCCATGATCTCGCCAGCCAGCTTCTCCATCATGGTCTTCTCGCCACGGCTGGAGCCGTACTCGATGATCCAGCGCATCGCGAGAGCGACCCGGCGGTCCTGACGAACTTCGACAGGCACCTGGTAGGTGGCGCCACCGACGCGGCGGCTCTTCACCTCGAGGACGGGCTTGACGTTGTCGAGGGCGCGCTTGAAGACCTTGAGAGGCTCTTCCTTGGCACGCTCTTCGACGACGGCGAACGCGCCGTAGGCGATGTGCTCCGCGGTGGACTTCTTGCCCTTCCGCATGAGGTCGTTGATGAACTTGGCGACGAGCCGGTCCTGGAACTTCGGGTCCGGAAGGATCTTGCGCTTATTGGGTACGCGACGACGTGGCATTGCGAAATCTCCTGATTACTGGGGCCGCTTGGCGCCGTACTTGGAACGGCTCTGCTTACGGCCCTGAACGCCGACGGAGTCGAGCGTGCCGCGAACGATGTGGTAGCGAACACCGGGAAGGTCCTTCACGCGGCCACCGCGAATGAGCACCACCGAGTGCTCCTGCAGGTTGTGACCGACGCCCGGAATGTACGAGGTGACCTCGATGCCGTTGGTGAGACGAACGCGCGCGACCTTGCGGAGGGCGGAGTTCGGCTTCTTGGGAGTCGTGGTGTAGACGCGCGTGCAGACGCCGCGCTTCTGGGGGCTCTGCTTGAGGGCGGGGCTCTTGCTCTTGTAGCGGAGCTTCTCGCGGCCCTTGCGGATGAGCTGACTGATCGTTGGCATTGTCGAAACGGTTCCTTCAGAGGAAAGGGCGGCCCGAGTACATGGCCCCGGTGTGGGTGTCAAGGCGGTCCGACGGTGATCGGCAAAGATCGTCGGCTACAGGTCCATGATCATCACGACCGCGTCTTCCTGGTTGTCGTTGTAATACCGCGGGCGCAGGCCCACCGTGCGGAACCCCAGCCGATCGTACAAGGCGATGGCCGCCACGTTCGACCGCCTGACCTCGAGCGTCCCGATGCGGCACTGGCGGGCCCGGCCCACGGTGATCACCTCGTCCATGATCTGCTTCCCGTAGCCTTTTCGGCGGCTGGCGACGTGCGTCGCGACGTTCAGCACGTGCACCTCGTCGGCGACGATCCAGAAGATGGCGAAGGCGCGCAGCTCCCAGCCCCACGGCGTCGACTCCTCGAGGAGCAGCACGTTGGACCACTCCTGGGTCAGCTCCTTCTTCACCATGTCGAGCGACCACGGGTTGCTGAACGCCTCTTTCTCGATCTCCATCACGCCGGGCAGATCGGCGGCGGTCATTCGCCGCGTTCGCACCACGGGAGCCAGCTGCCTCACGGCGCGCCGCCCTCGGGGAACGCCATCAACAAGCGCACGTCGTTCGCCTTGCGGGCCTGCGCGAGCTCTTGCTGAACGAGCTTCTCGAAGCGCTCCCGCGCGAGCAGTTGGCGAACGGTGTCGACGGGCAGGGCGCGCCAGGCCACGACGTCGGCCTTCGCGCGCCTCGCCTCGGCCTCGGTCACATTGGCCTTGAGACGAAGGCGGCCCTCGAGGGAGCGGCCGGCCCGAATGCCCCGACGCAGAATCACGCCCACGTCCGCGAGATCGGCCTCCTGCGCGTCGAGGAACTGCTGCAGCCTGCCTTCGCCACCCATGCGATCGCGGAACTCGGCGACGGCCTTCTCGAGCTCCCCCACTTCCAGCTGGTAGGCCTCGAACCGGTCAGCCTCGAGCGTGGCCAGGCGCTGGGCGATGGCGAGCTGCAGCCCCTGCTTGAGATCCTCGGCGTCGAGCTTCGCGAAGGCGGCCTCGGCCCCTCCCCGGTTGACCAGCTGCACGCGGGTCTCGAACTCGAGCTGGGTGAGGGTGATCACCTTGCCGTCGACCGACGCCACGGCACGATCGACCACCACCCCCTGAACCGGGGTGCCACCCGGGCTCGGCGCCGATGGCGTCGGGGACGCAGGGCTCTGCGCTCCGGCAACCGTCGAGAACAGCAACGCGACGAGCCACTGGCATCGCCAGACTGGCTGGTTACTGTGGCTCGCGGGTGAGGCCATTGGTGACGGACTATTACCAGCGACTCGGGGTGTCACGGCAAGCGTCGGCGGACGAGATCAAGAAGGCCTACCGCAAGCTCGCCAAGCAGCATCACCCCGACGTGAACCCCGGCAACAAGTCGGCGGAAGAGAAGTTCAAGCAGGCGACCGAGGCGTTCGAGATCCTCTCCGACGAGGGCAAGAAGAAGCTCTACGACGAGTTCGGTGACGACGCCGCGAAGATGGGCTGGGACGAGAAGAAGGCGGCCCAGTACCGCGCCTACCGCAACGGCAGCTTCAACGGAGGCTCGGCGGGTGGCCCCGGCGGCGTCCAGTTCGACTTCAACCAGGGCGGAGGGCCCGTCGACTTCGAGAGCATCTTCGGAGAGATGTTCGGCGCGCAGCAGGCCGGGCGGCGTGGGCGGCGCGCAGGGCCCCGTGCAGGCGGAGATCTCGTCGCGTCGATGCAGATCTCGCTCGAAGACGCAGTGCTCGGCACGACGAAGAACATCACCGTCAACCACAAGCGGCTCGAGGTGCGAATCCCCGCGGGTGTCGAGACCGGGTCGCGCGTGCGGCTGGGCGGTCAAGGCGAGCCAGGCGAGCGCGGCGGCCCTCACGGAGACCTCTTCGTCGACCTCGAAGTGGCGGAGCATCCGCTCGTGCGCCGTGAAGGCCAGGACCTCTACCTCGATCTGCCGGTGACGCTGAAAGAGGCGCTCTACGGCGCCGAGATCAAGGTGCCGGTCTTCGGGGGCTCGGGCGTGGTCACCTTGAAGCCCTCGACCCAGTCGGGCGCGAAGCTGAGGCTGCGTGGCAAGGGTGTTCCCGGCCTGCGGGGCGAGCCGGCGGGCGATCTCTACCTCGTGGTGCAGGTGAAGTTGCCCGAAGGCGAAGGCCCCGGCCTGAAGCACGCGGTCGACGCGATCGAGAGCCACTACGTGGGACCCGTGCGCGCGAACCTGAAGCTCTGAACTTTCCTTTCACCGACGGGTATGCGAGGCCGCGCGAGCCATGGGTCTTCTCGACATTTTCAAGAGCAGTACACCGGCCGAAAAGGCCGAGAAGCTGAAGAAGAAGGTCACCCAGAAGTACGGTGAAGCGCAGGCGCGCCAGAAGGCCATCGACGAGCTGGTGCAGACGCGCTCGCCCGACGTGGTGCCGGTGCTGATGCAGCGCTTCACCCTGGTGGTCGACCCACAGACGACCGACGCCGACGAGAAGGCGATGGTGTTCGACGCCATCAGCGCGCAGGGCGAGCAGGCCGTGCCGAAGGTGGTCGAGTTCCTCAAGAAGAACGAGGCTGCCTCGAGCTGGGCCGTGAAGATCCTCGCTGACATCCTCGACGAGCCGGCGGTGAACACCATCGTCCTCGACGAGCTGCGCCGCCTTGGCGCCGAGTACACGCGCGACCCCGAGAAGAAGTCGGTGCTGCTGCACTTCTTCGAGGGCAAGCAGCACGACGGCATCGCCGAGGCGACGATCACGATGCTGAAGGACATGTCGGACGACGTGAAGATGGCGGCGCTGCGGACCCTGGGAACGTTGAAGGACGTGAAGGCACGCGAGCCGATCCTCGAGCTGCTCACGACCGACGAGACGGCGAAGCGCGTGCAGACCCGGTGCATCGAGGTGCTGCACGAGACCGGCTTCGAGGTGCAGGGGTTCCGCGAGAAGGTCGAGAAGAAGCTGGTCGAGCCGTTCTTCATCGACAAGTCCGGCGTGGTGAAGAAGCGCGGCTGACGTCCGCGGCGCTGGAACGCAGACTCCGGGCGGTTCAACAGGTTGGCGCTGGCACGATCGGCGCTCAGTGGCGGGCATCCCCAACAAGGAGCCCCCACATGGCAGGTCCAGGTCGAGTCGAAACCAATCCCTCACGCACCGGGTTCGACCCCGTCGAGGAGCCGCAGCAGCAGCCGGCCCCGCGGAGTCCTCCGAAACACCGGCCCTCGGAGTCGTCGCAGAAGAACACGGTCTCGCGCCACGAGCAGAAGCGTGACCCGTTCGAGAGCCCGTATCGCCCGCTCGACATGAACAACCTGCCGACGCTCTCGGCCGGTGAACTCCAGGCCCTCAGTGGTGGTGGCTTCATGAAGGAAGTTCTGGCTCGCGCCCAGAACGACTCAGCAGACGGCTTCGTGAGCGGGCTCAGCGTGATGTCGCCGCGCGATTTCAAGGAGGCGATGGGCAAGCTCTCCGAGTCGAGCCGCTTCGGCGAGGTGATGGAGAAGGTCGGCGCGGACCCGAAATTGCGAGCGAAGTTCCTCTCGGCCGCGGTGAAGAACGGCTACCTCTCGGCCACGCCGCCACGCGTTCAGCAGAACCCGGGAGCATTGCCTGCCCCAGCGCAACCCGCCCTCATCCGCAACGAGCGCAGCCTTCCCGCCGAGGTGCGGCAGCTGATTCACGCGGAGAACGCAAAGCACGCTGCAGAGTACCTGGCGAAGTTCGATCGCTACACGCAGGACTGGTGTTCGGCCGTGAAGAACGCGTCGACCCCCGGCGACATCAGAAAGCTGGGAGCGTTCTCGGTGCCGCCGTCGCTGTCGGAGCCCGGAATCGAACCGCGCGACCTCAAGGACTTCGACTGGCAGATTGGACTGACGGGGAGTGGCCGCGGCGCCCAACAGGCAGGAAGGGTGCTGAGTGACAAGATCAGCGACCTGCGTGGACAGGCCCGGGCGGGCTCGTACTCGCTGGACCTCGAGGTCGCGGTCAAGGCGAAGACCGGCATCGGTTTCGTTCAGAGTGGAGTCGACGCGAAGATCGGCGAGACGGGAGTGAAGTCGGCGGTCAAAACCGAAGTCGGCGCCGAGGTGGGAGAAGGGCCCGTCAAATTCAGCGCCAGTGTCGACAACCGAGGTGTCGTGAGCCGCGAGGTCAAGGCCGGGCCGGTGGGGGTCGAACGCGAAGTCGACGCCGCGGGTCACGCGAAGACCAAGTTCACGATCAAGGCAACGGACGCGATCTCGACCTACTCGTCGGTCAGCGACAGCAGCATGGGCGCCGGCGTCAAAGCGAAGACTGAGATCGCTCCGGGGCTCGAACTCAGCGGCAAGGTCGGCTTCACGGCCTACGGCATTCCGCCCGAGTACTACCAGGACATCGGTGGCGCGCAGGAAGGCTTCTTCGGCCCGATGCCCGAGTACGAGCAGCAGGTCGACTGGAAGTCGCTGCAACCCGAGCGACGTGACTGGTACTCGCGCCAGGGCTTCAACGAGAAGAACTGGAGCTCGCGATGAACGCCGGGCTCGATGAGGTGAAAGAGATCAAGCCCTGGCACTTCGCCGTGTCGGTCGCCGCGAGCGGGCTCATTCCGCTCACCTTCACGCGGACCATCGAGACGGCAACGCAGACCCGGGAGTTCGAACACTCGTACTACCTGGGCTTCTTCGCGGTGCTCTTCTGGGTGATGAAGACCTTCGATCTCAACCCCGGCCGTGCGCTGGCGCGTGGCAAGTGGGTGCTCCTGGTCGGGTTGCTCGCGTGCGTGGCGCGCAACACGATGAGCCGCTGAGCCCAAATGCGCGTTCCGGTCGGCGGCGCACGGCGGTAGGTTCTCGCCACCGTGCTCCGCCCTGCCCTCGCGCTCGCTGTCACTGCACTCCTCGGCTGTCCTCCGCCGATGATGATGACGCCCGACGCCGGCCAGATGGACGCTGGCGCCACCATCAGCCCCACCGAGTCGTGTGATCGCCTGGCCGCCGCGAAGTGTGCGCTCAAGCAGCGCTGCTACGTCGCCTTCCAGCGTGAGACCGACACCTCGTGCACGCAGAACGAGCAGGCGCGGTGCCTGGCCGAGTACGCGCAGCTCCAGCAGTCGTTCGATCGAGAGCTGGTGCGCGTCGACCCGGTGAAGGTCAGCGCCTGTGAGCGGCGTATGACGACGTCAGCGTGCCCACCGACGTTCCCCCCCGACTACCCCGGCGCCGTCGCCCGCCCCTTCGCCGACTGCACCTTCCGCTCGGGGCTGTTGATCGGCACGGTGCCCGCTGGCGACACGTGCGTGAACGCGCAGGAGTGCTCCGCCGGGACCGTCTGCATCAAGCCAGACGGGGTGTGCCGCGGCGTCTGCTCCTCGTCACCCAAACGCGGAGAGGCGTGCGCGTTCGGCTGTGGCCCCGGGCTGGTCTGCGACAAGGTTGGCAAGTGCGCTCCACTGAAGCCGCTCGACACGCCGTGCGAGGCGAGCCCCGAGTGCGAGACCGATCTCATCTGCAGCGGAGGCACCTGCCGCCCGCGCCGCAAGCTCGGCGATTCGTGCCAGTTCGATCCCACCGTGCCGTCGACCTGCGAGCCCGGTCTCGCGTGTGACGTCGTGCCCTACGTCGACGGCATCAGCGGCACCTGCGTGCGCCCGCAGCCCGTCGACGGCCCCTGCAAGTTCCACTGGACCTGCCAGACGGGGCTCCTCTGCTCCGACATCGACTGGAACGGCTTTCCCGATCGCGCGCCCACCGCCGGCACCTGCCGAGCGCCCGACGACGAAGGCACCGCGTGTCGTGGCTCGCGCTACGCCGTGTACGTTGGAGAGCAATGCAAAGCCGGCTCGAGCTGCAACCTCTCGATGCAGATCTGCCAGGCCGCGCCGACGCGAGGCCAGCCGTGCGCGCCGTCTCGCAACAACTGCACCGGCGTCGACACGTACTGCAAGCCGTCAGGCAGTGGTGACACCGGAACCTGCACCGGGCCCGCGGCGATCAACGAGCCGTGCGCCTTCCAGCTCGACGCGGACACCACGGTGAGCATCCCCTGCGCTCAGGGCTGGTGCGATCGGGTGAACACCTTCACCTGCCGGCCTGCGACGAAGCCGCTCCGCTCGACCTGCGCCGAAGACGCCGAGTGCGCGTCGGGACGCTGTGCAGTTCAGCAGGACCGGACGCTCAAGTGCACGGAAGCCTGCTGAACCACGGGCGTTCCGCACGTTTTCCGAAGTGCTGTCATCAAACACGGGCGTCGGCGCATTGAGCAGGCATGGCGTCGACACGGAGGGGCTCATGAACATCACCAGCGACTTGCAGACCGTCACCATCTACCGCGAGGGCGCGGTGTGCACGCGGCGGGCGAAGGTGGATGGCGTCTCGACAGAGGTGCGCGTCGTCGGACTGCCGATGGGGCTCGTGGCGGGCTCCGTGCGTGGGCGAATTCTCACCGGGCCGGTGGGGTTGCGGGTGCTGGACGTGCGGCCGGGGTTCGACGTGCAGTTCGGCGACACGGTGGACGAGTCGGCCGAGGTGAAGGCGCGCGACGCGGCGAAGCTCGAAGTCTCCCGGCTCGAGGCGAGCTTCAACCGCTTCGACGGCGAGCTGCGGGAGCTCCAGTCGCTCAAGCCGATCGCCTTCACGCCGAAAGAAGGCGAGGCCCCGCGTCCAGCGCCGGTCGAGGCGACGCTGACGCTGACGGGCTTCGTCGACACGCGCATGGAGCAGCTGCTGAAGGACAAACGCGCCGTCGAGAAGCAGCTGAAGGACGCGCGTGAAGAGCTGCAGCTGCGCGAGCGCCGGTTGAACGAGGCGTCGTCGGAGAAGCGCTCGCAGCGCGCGAAGGTGACGCGGGCGATCGTGCTGTCGTTGTCGATGGAGGCGACGGGGCCGGTCGAGCTCGAGGTCGAGTACCAGGTGCCCGGCGTGCGCTGGGTGCCGAACTACACGCTGCGGCTCGAGAAGGGCTTCCAGGGCGGCACGCTGCGCATGCGCGCGTCGATCGCGCAGGACACGGGAGAAGATTGGAAGGGCGTGGCGCTGTCGCTGTCGACGGCGACGCTGCTGCGCCGAACCGACGTGCCGGAGCTGAAGTCGCTGCGCATCGGCCGCTCCCAGCCGCAGCCGCCGAAGCCGGGGTTCCGCGCGCTGCCGCCGGGGCTCGACGAGCTGTTCGCAGGGTACGACTCGATGAGTCGGGTGGCGATCGCAGGGCCGCCCTCCGCAGCGCCGCCTCCCCCCGCGCCGCCGCCGCCACCACGGCTGCGCCAGCAGGAGAAGATGAAGAAGATGGCGCCTCGCGACGAGCCCGAGCCTGAGGCTGATGAAGTCGGTGCATCCCCCGATGAGGTGGCGGAGCCGCCTCCGCAGCGCAGCAGGGCGGTCGCGCGGGCGCCTGGAGCGCCGCCGATGGCAGCAGCTCCCTCGATGGCGATGCCAGCGCCGAAGGGGCGCGGCGGTGGTGCCTTTGGAGGCATGGCTCGGATGGCGGTTGGCGCGATGGTGAAGGAGTCAGCCGATGAAGGCGGCGATTCGGAAGAGATGGCGATGATCTCGGAGGAGTCTCCGACAGGCTCGGGCTTCGCTCCGGTGATTCCGACGTACACGCCGGCCGAAGGCTTGCTCGACTACGACCGCCTGCGGATGCCGGGGCCTGAAGTCCCGGGCGCGCGCGGCAAGCTCTCACAGACGTCGGAGTTCGACGCGGTGTTTGCGATTGGCGTCTCGGTGCAGGTCGACGTCGTCATGGCTGTGCTGTCGACGTGGCAGCAGCGCTGGTACAAGGTGACGCACCTGGCGTTGCCTCCGCGGTGCGTGCAGGTCGCGTCGTTCGATCAATTCGACTTCCGCTACGACTGCGCGGCGCCGGTCGAGGTGCCGTCGACAGGAACGTGGAGCACGGTGGCGGTGATGGAGTGCCGGGTCGGACTCACGCCGCAGTACGTGTGTGTGCCGTCGGTGGAGCCGAAGGTGTTCCGGACCCTCGCGATCGCCAACTCGACCACGTCGGCGCTCCTGTCGGGGCCGGTGGAGGTCTCGGTTGGCGACGAGTTCCTGATGACGACGACGATGCCGGCGATTCCACCCGGGGCGAACACGGAGCGGCTGGGCCTGGGCGTCGAAGAAGCGATCAAGGTCGCACGGAAGACGAACTTCGCCGAGACGACGGGCGGGTTCCTCGGCGGCTCGCAGGTGCTCAAGCATGAGCTCGACCTCGAGGTGAACAACCGGCTGTCGACGCCGGCGGCCATCGAGATTCGGGAGCGCGTGCCGGTGGCGTACCCCTCGGAGAAGGACATCAAGGTGGAAGAGGCCGAGGTGAAGCCGCCCTGGGAGAAGGTCGAGGGCGTGGTGGACGGCGTGGCGATCAGCGGAATGCGCCGGTGGAGGCTGACGGTGCCACCTGGTGGGCGGACGACGATGACGGCGCAGGTGCTGGTGCGAATTCCGGCCGACAAGATGCTCGTCGGCGGCAACCGGAGGGGCTGATCATGAAACTCACCCACGTCATCGTCATGGAAGATCGGGCGCAGGTGGAGCGGCGCGGCACGTTGTCGCTCGCGGGCGGCATCACCACGGTGGAGCTGCCTGGGTTTCCCCTCGTCGCGGTCGATCGCTCGCTGACGGTCGAGGCGACCGGCGCGACGGTGCATGAAGCGCGGCTGGTGCGCCGGTGGAAGCAGAAGGCGAAGGGCGGGCTGCCCGTCGACGCGAGCGAGCTGCGCAGACGTGTGCAGGAGTTGGTGGACCGGCAGTACGGCCACGACTCCGACGCGTATCGGCTTTCGACGCGGCGCGATGGGTTGACGCAGACAAGGCAGACGTTGCTCCAGTCGATCGGCGAGCGGGCCGGGTATGGCGAGGCAGACGCCGCGGCGTGGGAGCGGCAGCTCGACGCGTTGTCGACGCAGCAGCGGGAGAACGACGAGGCGCTGCGGGTCGCCCAGGCGGCGGTCGACGCGGTGAAGCGGGAGCTCTCGGCGTCGCGGCAGGCGCTGGCGGTGGCCGAGGAGCGCCAGGAGGATCTGGAGTGCCTGTTGTCGTTGACGGTCGAGGGCCAGGGCGAGGTGGCGGTACGAGTCAGCTACCTGGTGCCGTGCGCGGTGTGGCGGCCGGCGTATCGGGCGACGCTGTCGGGTGACGAGGTGTTGTTCGAGTCGGAGGCGGTGGTGTGGCAGCGCACGGGCGAGGCGTGGCCCGAGGTGCAGCTTCAGTTCTCGACGGCGCGGCCGACGCTGGGCACGACGCCTCCGTCGCTGCACGACGATTGGCTGGCATTGCGGCAGAAGACGACGATCGAGAAGCGGGTCGTCGACGTCTCGGTGCGCGAGCAGGAGATTCAGACGGCGGGCGAGACGTCGGTGTCGGTGCCGGAGCTGCCGGGGCTCGATGACGGCGGCGAGGCGAGGTTGTTGTCGGCGCCGGGGAAGTCGACGGTGCCGAGTGATGGGCAGCCGCATCGCGTGCCGCTGGGGACGTTCACCGCGAAGGCGGCGATCGAGCTGGTGTGCCCGCCGGAGTTCTCACCGCTCGCGTTCACGGTGGTGCGGGTGCCGAACGAAGGCGGCTCGGTGTTGTTGGCAGGGCCGGTCGATCTGATCCGCTCCGCTGGCTTCGTCGGGCGCTCGCAGGTGTCGTTCACCGCGCCGGGCGAGACGCTCAAGCTGTCGTTCGGGAGCGAAGACGGCGTGCGGGTGACGCGCGTGGTGGAAGAGAAGCTCGACGAGGCGCGGCTGACGGGCCGGCGCACGACGAAGAAGACGGTGACGCTGCACGTGTCGAACGCGAGCACGACGCCGAGGAAGCTGCTGCTCGAGGAGCGGGTGTTCGTGTCCGAGGTGAAGGAGGTCGAGGTGCAGGTGCTCCAGAAGGAGTGCGACCCCGCCCCGTCACCTGTGTCGAAGGACGGCATCGCGAGGCTCGAAGTGGCCCTGGCTGCGAACGCGACGAAGAAGGTGAAGTTCGTCTGGGAAGTCAGCGCCGCCGGCAAGGTCGCAGGGCTGTAGAGTCCGCGGCCTTCATGCCCTCGCACCACGACCTGATCCGCCTCTCGCCAGTCGAACAGAACCGCGCCGTCGGGAAGCTGCTCAGCCTCAAGCACTTCCTCGACGACGTGCCGCTCCACGACGGGGGCTTCCGGCCTGACGGCGTGCCGACCCGCACGCTCGACAAGAGCCTGCTCGTCGCGACCTGGAACCTTCGCGAGTTCGGCGCCAACAAGTCGTACGGCCCGCGTCTGCCCGAGTCATTGCACTACATCGCCGAGATCATCTCGGCGTTCGATCTCGTCGCCATTCAAGAGGTGCGCAGCCAGGTCGACGACTTCAAGCGCTTGATGCAGATCCTCGGAGAGCACTGGGGCTTCCTCCTCACCGACATCACCCTCGGCAAGAGCGGCAACGACGAACGTGGCGCCTTCATCTACGACCGCCGCAAGGTGCACTTCGAGGGCTTCGCCGGCCAGGTGCTGCTCCCGCCGGAGCTGAAGGTCGGGAAGAAGAAGCTCCAGCTCAAACAACAACTCGCGCGCACGCCGCTCGTGGCTGGCTTTCGCGCCGGCGACTTTCGCTTCACTGTCTGTTCTGCACACATCTACTACGGCAAGAAACTGCCCAACGAGAAGCGCCGGGTGGATGAGATTGAGGCGCTCGCGACGATCCTCTCCGAGCGCGTGCGCAGCGAGTCTGCCTGGGCGCCCACCACCGTCCTCCTCGGCGACTTCAACATCTTCGAACTGAAGGACGAGACCGCCGAGCGTCTGCGCACCGCCGGCTTCTACCTGCCTCCCCAGGTCGCCTCGCTCGAGGCCGGAGAGACGCGGAAGAAATACGACCAGATCGCCCTGCTCTCTCCTCGCTATGACAAACAAACGAAGGCGATCGCAAAGAAGGCCCGCGGCGGCGTCATTCGGTTCTTCGACAAGCTCTTCATCGACGACGGTGAGGAGTGGAAGGTCTACCGGCAGTACTTCCCCAACCAGCGCGCCGCTGAGACCGAAGAGAGCGGCCGCAAGTACTTCCGCGCCTGGCGCACGTACCAAATGTCCGACCACCGGCCCCGGTGGATCGAGCTGAAGGCCGACTTCGGCGTCGAGCGGCTCGCTGCCATGCGACACCGGCTCGCGAAGGGACAAACCGCAGAGCGGGAGTCGAGCGTGTAGGCTCTGCCGATGCTCCACGCCCTGCTCCTCGTGGTCGCCGCCGCCTGCCCACCAAACACCTTCTGCAACACCAGCGGGCCGCCGACGACGGGTGTTCTGCACGGCGCTGCCATTCGCGCGACCGACGACGCGTGGGTGGTGGGCGCCCAGGGCGTCGCGAGGCACTGGAACGGAAAGGATTGGACGACCACCACGACTGGCTCCGTCGACCGTCTGCGCGCGGTGCTTCCGCTCGGGCCACGCGACGTGTGGGTCGTCGGGAGCCAGAGCGTGCTGCACTTCGATGGCGCGTGGCGCCCCGTTCCATTCGAGTCACCGCTCGACGGCTATCTCGGGGCGATCGTCGAACCGCGCCCGGGTGCCATCTGGGTGCTCGGCCAGAAGCCCCTCCAAATCGAAGGCGGGTCGCTGCGACCGCTCACCAGCGCCGCGTCGACCTTCGGCACTGGCGGGCATCCAGTCGAAGCGGTGGCCTGCGGACCGGACGACGTCTGGGCGCTCGTCGCAGTCTCATCCGGCGTCGTCCTCCATCACTGGAACGGCGTCGACGTGCGGATCCTCCGTCAGCCGTTCAGGATGGACGCCGGGTCGATGGTCTGCGTCGACAACGTCGCGTGGGTCTCGACGGACGACAGCGTACTGGCGTGCACACGAAAGGGCTGCAGGGCCGTCACCGCGCCTCCGAAACCTCGGCTCCTCAACGCCACCTTCGGCCCGATGCTGAGCTCGGGCGACACGCTCTTCCTCTGGCGGAAGGACAAGTTTCAACCCATCGGCGACGCGGCGCCCGACTCGATCGGCGGCGCTGCACGATCGCTCGACGAGGTGCTCTTCTTCGGAGCCCACGGCACCGTCGACTGGTTCAAGGGCGCGGCCGCGGCGACGACCAGAGCGGCCCGCCTCCCTTTTCTGCTCGGCGTCGCCGCCACTCCGGACGGGAAGGCCTGGGCGATCTCGAACCACGGGGTGTTCTCGTTTGCCAATGAGCGATGGACCCGTGACGAGAGCTTCCCGGGCAAGCTCGATGACCGCCAGCCGCTCTCCATCTGGGGCTCGTCGTCGTCCAACGTGTGGATCGTCGCAGGTGGAAGGGCGTGGCGATTCGATGGCACCAGCTGGAAGCCGATGACCGACTCAAAGGTGAAGACCGAGCAGGTCTGGGGCCGAGGGCCGGACGACGTGTACACGTTTGGCGAATCGTCGCTGCGCCATTGGAACGGAGCGAAATGGTCCGAAGTCGCAGCCATGAAGCCTGGGCGATCCGGACGATCGATCACGGGCAGTGCCACGAAGGTCTGGGCGCTCGCGACGGATGGCCGACCCGATTGGCACAGAAGGCTGTCGCCCACTGAGACGTCGGGCGAGATCATCGTCCTCGAGGCAGGAAAGGTGAGCACGCTCGAAGCGTCTGCCGAGTTCAGCACCATCACCTTCGGGGGCGGCGTGCTGTGGGCGACGATGTCTTTTGGCGTCCAGCGCTTGACGGACACAGGGTGGAAGCCCGTCGACGCCATCTCTGGCCAGGGCGTCGTCCCCACGCCCGGAGGAGCCCTCTTGCTCAACGGCAACTCGGCCAGCGAATGGAACGGGAAGACCTTCAGCTTCACGCAGCTTCCCGGCCAGGTCGTCGCGGGCGCGAGCGCCGGGAACATCGTGTGGCTCGTCGGCGACCAGACGGCGCTCCGGAGGGCACCATGAGACAGCTCCTCGCAGTACTCATCCTCTCGACCTCGTTCACGGCACGCGGCGAGTCGATCGGCCGTCGCCGCAGTCCATTTGAGGAAGCCGTCGACACCGGAGACGCGGCGGCGGTACGGCGTGAGCTGAAGGCCGGCGTGGCCGACGTCAACCGCTTCAATCATCTCGCGGGAACGCCATTGGCGCTCGCCGTGCGGCGGGGCCACGCGAAGGTGGTGGCGGTCCTGCTCGAGTTCAAAGCCGACGTGACAGCTCCGGAGAACGCCGAGTTCTTCCCTGATGGCTGGAATCTGCGGTGTGGGGCGCGGCTCCATGGAACGGCGATGGACGCCATGCTCGCGAAGGCCAAAGCGCCGCCTCCGACCGCGGTGTGCCTGGCTGACCTGAAGCTCATCCTCGCGGCGAAGAAGGGCTCGGAGCGTGAGGTGCGCGCCGCAAAGTTCCCCGACGGCCTGAGCCTCGCTGCGGCGGGCCTCGCGCTTCAGTACGCCGTCGCGTCAGAGAAGCCTGCCGTCGTCACCGCGGTCATCGAGGTCTCGGGGAACCCGAGGCTCCCGGAGCACGCCAACGTTCCGTTCCGCCTGGCTGGCGACCCGGAGATGCGCCGCGCGCTCGGAGAGGTCGAGCGACGAGGCCTTCCCGAGTTTGTGGAATAGGGCCCGGACAACCACATGCGTCTGCTCCCGTTCTTCCTTCTGGCCGCCTGCCGAACCGTCGCGCCCGTGCCCGAGTCTCCACGGGCCGATGAGCCACCAGTCGACGCGGCGTGTCTGTCGCTCGCGCGCGCGGGCACGCTCGTCTCCTCGATGCCCGCGGCCGTGGGACCCTTCAGCGTCGCTCGGCGAAACGAGAACACCGTCACCCTGCATCGCGAGGGGCGTCCGCTCTCGAACGAAGAAGGAACGCGGCTCTGGTCGCTGCTCGGAGAGACCCGGGCGCTCAAGTCACTCAGCAGCGGGAGCTCAGCCCTGTACAGCACCACGAAGTGCCCAGGCATCGCCGACGCGTCGTGTCTGACGTTCAGCGTGTGGTTGTGCCAGTCGAGCCTCGACGAGATCGTGGAGCACCTTCGCCTCGTGACGGCGGAAGTGGGCGCTCCGGACGGCGAGCTCTTCGTCTCGTTGACGATCCACGAGGCGGCCGGACCAGCGTGCAAAGACGGCGCTCGTTGTGTCCCGACGCCGCACTACTCGGTACCCGACGGTCGCTACCGCAGCACGCGTGGCCGCACCGCGCTCGAGGCGTGGGGGCGAGGCCATTGCAGGGATGATGGAGACTGCGAAGGTGGCGGCAACTCCTGCCAGGCCTGGTACCAGCGCGGCGGCGCGGAGCTGGCGATTCTCAACCAGATGAGTCAGCCGACGTTCTGCGGCTGTGTGGAGCACAAGTGCTCCTGGTTCACGCAAGACGAGACGAGCGACTGATCGCAGCCGATCGAAGCCGTTTCCGCGAGCGATGGCGGCGGCGGTGAGGGCGAGGTCGCTTCACAGCCTTGCCGCGCCAACTTGCTGAAAGTAACAAACTGCCCCGAAACGGCGCGCTTTTGCCAATACGATGCGCTCCGGAGCATCAGGCAGCGAGTTGTTACTTTCAGCAAGTTGGCGCGACAGGCCCGAAATGCGACCCGCTCCCCTCCTCCGGATTCTGGCCTTCAAGCGGCGTGAGAGCTTCACGACCAGCGAGGCAGCGGAGTGGCTCGATCAGTCGGTGATCGCGGCGAGGGCCACGTTGCGTCGGCTGAAGGCGGAGCGGCTGCTGGTGAGCCCTGTGCGGGGGTTCTGGGTGGTGGTGAGGCCCGAAGACGCGAGGCAGGGAGGCCCGGCGCCGGTGGAGTTCCTCGACCCGCTCATGCGCTTTCTGGGTGAGCGCTACGCCGTCGGTCTGCTGAGCGGCGCGGCCTTGCACGGCGTCGACTGCGCCTGGAGCTCCTCGTTGCAGGTGATGGCGGCGACGAACCGGCGATCACTCAGCGGCGATTGGGGCCAGATCGACTTCTTCGTCCGCGGCACGTTCCGCGAGACGGAACGCACCCAGCGCTCGACGAGGCGTGGAGTCGTTCACGTCGCAGCGCCCGAAGAGATCGCGCTCGACCTCATCGGCTCGGCGCCAGCGCTGGGCGGACTCCCTCCGCTGCTCCCCGTCATCGACGCGCTCGCGCCGATGCTCGACGCCTGGACCCTGGTCGACACCGCGACCCGTTGCCCGCTCAACTGGTCAGCGCGACTCGGCTTCGTGCTCGAGCACCTGCGTCACCCGAAGCTCGCGGCAACCCTGCTCCCGCTCCTCGAAGGCGCGCTCTCGACCTGGGTTCCGCTCGATCCTTCGAGGCCGACGCACCAGGCACCGCGGAACCGCCGCTGGCACCTGGTCGAGAACCTCTCGCTGCAGAGCCGCTGAGCCGACGACTCAGGCCGCGGGAGGCTCGCCAGTCTTCGGAGCCTCGTCGACCTTCGGCGCCTCGGTCACCTTCGGCGCCAACGCCGCCTGCCTGCGACTCCAGAACCAATACGCGGCGTACGCGCCGAGCAGCCCCGTGATGATCATCGAGCCATCGGTGTTCGCTTCGGCGCGCGGCGGAGGCGGAGGCCGCGGCGAGCGCTCCACCACGTCGTCGGTCAGCTCCGAGGCCTTCGTGAACACCATCACCTCGCCGATCGAATACATGCGATCGCCGCCTTCGGCCGTCAGCCGCAGGTACCGCGCCTGGCCTTTGAGCGCCGTCGTCGTACGAGTCCGCAGCCCGGCCATGGCGTCTTGCGGCGCGCGCCACAGCGGCTGAAAGAAATTCCCATCGACCGAGCTCCACAGAATGAAGTCGTCGTTGTTGTCGCCTTGAACGAGCGCCGCTTCGATCGGGTAGACCTGACCGAGGTCCCACTCGAGCACGCCGTCAGGCGCCAGGATCGCGGCCTGCTGCGAGTCCCATGGCGCGCCCTCGTAGTCGGCCTTGCCGTCACGCACGACCGTCGAGCGGGTGACGCCCTGATCCTTGCGAAGCTGGGCCGAAGGCAACAGACCCGGAGACGCTGCCAATACCGTCATCAGCACGGCTGAAATCATCGCGGGCGACGCTCTACCCTCTTCCAGCCCCGAACGTCGACGCCTCTCTCTGGCAGACGTGCGTCATTTCGTTTCCGGCCCGACCGGGGTTGCGCGATGGTGTCGCCTCACTCGATGGCTCAGACGCTCGGCAAGTACACCCTCGTTCGCAAGCTCGCTACCGGTGGCATGGCCGAGGTCTTCCTCGCGCGCTCCGACGGCCCGATGGGCTTTCAGAAGAAGCTGGTGGTGAAGCGCATCCTCCCGCACTTCGGAGAGGACCAGAACTTCATCAACATGTTCCTGTCGGAGGCGCGGCTCGCGGCCGAGCTCAACCACCCGAACGTGGTGCAGATCTTCGACTTCGGCGAGACCGACGGCCAGTACTACATCGCGATGGAGTTCATCGACGGCCCGAACCTGCGCGCCCTCAACAAGGCAGCGCGCGAGACGGTCGGGCCGATCTCGCTCCCGCTGTGCGCGCGCATCATCGCGCTGGCGGCCGAGGGCCTCGGCTACGCGCACGATCTGAAGAACCAGCAGGGCCAGGTGATGAACCTGGTGCACCGCGACATCTCGCCCGACAACGTGCTCGTCTCGCGCAACGGCGGCGTGAAGGTCGTCGACTTCGGCATCGCCAAGGCCAGCACCCAGCCGCACCTCACCAAGAGCGGGGTCATCAAGGGCAAGCTGGCGTACATGCCGCCCGAGCAGCTCGCCCGGGAGCAGCTCGATCGCCGCGCGGACATCTTCGCGCTGGGCGTCGTCCTCTATGAGCTCGTCTGCGGCGCGATGCCGTTCGACTCGACGAGCGAGGTCAGCATCATTCAGGCGATCATGGGCAACGAGCCGCTCATTCGCGCCAGCAACAAGCGGCACGATCTGCCGCCCGCCCTCGACGCGATCATCTCGAAGTGCATCGAGAAGACCGTCGCCAACCGCTACTCGAACTGTCGCGAGCTGCAGCACGATCTCGAGCGCTTCATCGCCTCGACCGGTGAGGTCGTCTCGGTGGCCGACGTCGGCAAGCTCGTCGAGCACCTCTTCCCCGAAGATCACGAAGCGACGCTGCAGAACGTGCTGCCGCCGGCAGGGATTCCGAGCGACAAGACCTTCCCGTCGATGGGCTCGCAGGAGCGCTCCTCGCCGCCAGTGCCGACCTACGCCCAGGGCGACAGTGGAACGTCGTCGACGCAGCTGCGGTCGGTCGCCGAGCCGAAGAAGTCGAAAGCGCCACTCTTCGCCGGAGTCGGCCTCGCCGTCATCGCCATCGGCGTCGGTGCTTTCCTGGCCCTCAAGCCGCCGCCCACGCTGCCGGTCGAGCCGGTGACGCCGGTCGTCGTTCCCGAGCTCAAGCCGTTGCTCCCCGTGGCGGTCGTCGACGCAGGCGCGCCGGAGCTCGACGCGGGCGCTGCCGTCATCGCCGCGGTCGAGGTCGACGCCGGCGCGGAACCAGACCACCTCGCCGTGGTGGACGCGGGCGCGAAGGTCGTGCCCCCTGCCCTGCGCATGGGCCGAATCGACTTCCGCATTCGTCCAGTGGGCCGCGTCTTCCTCGACGGCAAGCTGCTCGGCGAGACACCACTGGGCAAAGAGATTCCCGCCACGGTCGGCGTTCACACCGTCAAGGTCATCGAGCCGGGCTCGAACAAGGTGATCGAGCGGACCATCACCGTGAAGCCCGGCCCCAACTCCTTCACCCATAACTTCACTCTGGAGGAGTGAACCATGCTCCCCATCATTCGTGTTCTCGTCGTGTGCCTCTCGACGGCTGCGTTCGCGCAGCAGTCTCCCGAGGTCACCAAGTACCTGCAGGCCACCATCACGCTCTACGAGAACCTCGAGTACGCGAAGGCCCTCGCGCAGGTGCAGAAGGCCAAGTCGAAGGCGAAGACGCCCGACGACGAAGCGCGCTGCTCGGTCATCGAAGCCATCGTGCTCGCCGACATGGGCAAGGACGACAAGGCCTCGAAGGCCTTTCAAGAGGCGTTCGCGATCGACCCGGACTTGAAGCTGCCCGTCGCGGTCGCGCCGAAGATCGCCGCGATCGCCGACAAGGCCCGTGAGCAGGTCAAGAAGCTCCTTGCCCCGTCGATTGCGCAGCAGAAGGCCGCAGAAGAGAAGAAGGCCGCCGAGGAGCAGGCGAAGATCGACTCCGCCAAAGCCGAAGAGGATCAACGAAAGCGGGAAGCGCTCGCGCAGCAGGTGAAAGATGACGACGAGCGCAAGAAGGCCATGCAACCCCCGCCCGCCGTCCTGAAGGCCGGTGGGCCGTCAGCGCGCTCCCTCTCGTGGATTCCGGGCGCGGTGGGGCTGCTGAGCGCTGGCGTCGCGACGGTGCTCTTCGTCAGCGCGTCGGGCCGCTACAACACGCTGTTGAATGACAGAATGCTCATGCCGAACGACGCGGTGACGGCACGGAACCGGGGGAAGATCGAGGCCGCGCTGGGGTGGACCTTCACGGGCGTCGCGGTCGCCGGCATCGGCGCTGCGGTCGTGATGTTCCTCGTCGGCGCAGACAGCGCGTCAGCTCCAGCCGTCTCAGTGGCGCTCTCGTCCGAAGGCGCCGCGGTGTCGTGGGCCGGTCAATTCGATCTCTTCGAGGTGCTGCGATGAAACGCGTGATCCTGGCCAGTGTGGTGTTCGTCTCGGCTGCGGCCTGCTTCGACTTCGACGGCGCGTACGACCAGTACTGCGCCCGGAATAACTGTGCAGGCGGGAGCGGCGGGGGTGGGTTGAACCCCACCGGCGGCGGCCTCACGACGGGTGGCGGTGCTGCCGGCGGCGGTACGGCAGGCGGCTCGACGGCAGGTGGCTCGACGGCAGGTGGCTCGACCGCGGGTGGCTCGACCGCAGGTGGCTCGACGGCAGGTGGCTCGACCGCAGGTGGCTCGACGGCAGGTGGAGCAGCGGGCGGTTCGACGGCAGGCGGCGCCGGCGGTGGAACGGCCGGTGGCAGTGGCGGCGGAATGATGGTCGACGCGGGTCCTGTCGACGCTGGCGTCCAGTGCGTCGGTACACCGTTCTGCGTCCACCGGCACACTCAGCGCCTGAACATGATGGCGCCCCCCTACTTTCCCGACGCGATCGTCGGAACCAGCCTCGACAGCGCAGCAGCCGTCTTCTCCAGGTTCAGCAACCCGATCGGCTCACTCTGGGTGACCCACGGGAACGACCCAACGCCGTCTGCGGGTTCGGCACGCCCGTTCGGAGTGGGAGCCCCCGGCCACAAGATCTTCGGAGGCACGCCCTTCGACTTCCTCGTCATCACCGAGACCAGCCTGACGACCGCGCGCATTCAGCGCGTCATCGACGGCGGCATTCCACAGGTGCGGTTCAGCGGTGGCATGTGCCAGGGCATGCCGTTCTTCCCCAACACCTACGAGCGCGACGGCAACCGCGTGTTCATCGGTGGCCGACACGAGTCGATCTGCGAGCTCAACCTGATGACCGGCATGACGACGATGCGCCAGGGCGAGAACGGCAACACGGGCAACGTGTACGTCAGCGATCTCTACCTCACGCCCGGTGACGAGCTCTTCTGGGCGACGACCGACGGCTACATCGGGAAGCTCGGCGTCGGCCGCATCACGGGCGAGATCGACCCAGACGGCATCGTCGGCCTCGATGGCATCGATGACGACAACATCTGGGCGGTGAGCGATCAGTCGATCTTCGTGACCCGCGGCACCGACGGCGGCTTCGACTTCGTGGCCAACACCAGCGCGCTCTCGAGCCGGTGTTACAGCCTCAAGGTCACCACCGACGGCATCTTCGCCGGCTGCTTCGGCGGCATCGTGCACAAGACACGCTTCACCGACGGTGGCTTCGAGATCTTTCAGCTGCCAGTCAGCCCTGTGCAACGCATCTGGCAGCTCTCGGGCGGCCCCGAGGCGATTCACCTGATCGGTGACGAGGACAACCTCTCCAACCCCTCGAGCGCCTTCTTCTTCTCCCTGATCCCGCGCACGCAATGAAAACGGCCATGACCAAGACGTCACCTTTGATCCTCGTGGCCTTCATCGCCGGCTGCGTCACCACGGCGGTGCTCAACGTTCCCCGCGCCAGGGCCGACGCGTCGTCCTTCACGCGCTGGGAGCACTGGTGCGTCGACGTCGACGGCGTGCCCAGGAACGCCGACCTCGAGAAGGCTGGCGCCGAAGGCTTCGAGCTCGTCTCGGTGTCGTTCCGCCCGCCCGTCGTGCAGAACGGGAACTCGGTCGGCGGCGGCGCGACCTACCTCTGCTTCAAGCGCCCGCGTTGAACGTGACGAACGACGAAGCCCCGAAAGACCGTTGAGAGGTCTCCCGGGGCTCGTCGCGACAGCAGCTCAAAGGCTCAGTACTTGCCCTTGGCCTTGCGCGCGCGGACGCGACGGCGCTTGAGCGCGGCTTTCTTCGTCTTCGCGCGGTTCTTCAGCTTCTTCTTCGAACGGTTCGACTTCACGGCGGCAGGCATGGGTGCCCTCCTGGGAGATGAGACTGGGGCCCTTCTCTCAGAAACTGCCCCGATTCCCAAGAACGACCGCAACAGAAGTGGGAAACGGTGTAGAGGCCCGCCTCGCTGTGAACGACAAGCTCGACGAGGTGGAGCGCCACTTCGAGCGCCTCACCGCTGAACTCTCAAGCCCTGCCGTCCTGGCTGACTCCGCGAAGCTCCTCAAGCTCACGCGCGAGCGGGCAGGCCTGGAGAAGCTCGTCGAGACGTACCGGACCTACACGAAGGTCGCCGCCGAGGTCGCCAGCACGAAGGAGCTCGCCAACACAGGTGACGCCGACTTCAAGGCGATGGCGAAAGAAGAGCTGCCCGCGCTCGAGGCGACGAAGGCCGAGCTGGAAGCCGCGCTGCGGCTGCTCCTGCTGCCGAAGGACCCGAACGACGAGAAGGACGTCATCATCGAAATCCGCGCGGCCGCGGGTGGTGACGAGGCGGCCCTGTTCGCCGAAGAGGTGCTCCAGATGTACCTGCGCTTCGCAGCGCGCCGGGGCTGGAAGGCCGAGCTGGTCGACTCGAGCGGCGGCAACCAGGGCGGCCTCAAAGACGCGACGCTCACCCTCGCCGGAGAACACGTCTACTCGGTGATGAAATACGAGTCGGGCGTGCACCGGGTGCAGCGGGTTCCGGCGACCGAGACCCAGGGCCGCATCCACACCAGCACCATCACCGTCGCGGTGATGCCAGAAGCCGAAGAGGCCGACGTGCAGGTGAAGGACGCCGACGTCGACCTGCAGGTGATGCGCTCCACCGGTGCGGGCGGCCAGAGCGTCAACACCACCGACTCCGCCGTGCGCCTCACGCACAAGCCCACCGGCATCGTCGTGAAGTGCCAGCAGGAGAAGTCGCAGCTGAAGAACCGCGCGATGGCGATGAAGATGCTCCGCACCCGGCTGTACGAGATGGAGCTCGAGCGCCTGAAGAATGAGCGCGATGGCCTGCGCAAGGGCCAGGTCGGCAGCGGCGATCGCAGCGAGAAGGTGCGCACCTACAACTTCCCGCAGGACCGGCTGACCGATCACCGCATCGGCTACACGCGCCACAACCTGCCCGCGGCCATGGCCGGAGACATCGACGATCTCTTCGCGGCGCTGCGCACCCACTTCCAGGCCGAGGCGCTCAAGAGCGCAGGTGCCCAGTCATGAGCCAGGACGCTGCGTCGAACGAGCCGTGGACCATTCGCCGGGTGCTCGACTGGACGAGAGGGCACTTCGACAAGCAGCAGATCGACGCCGCGCGGCTGACGGCCGAGCTCCTCCTCGCGCACGTCTTGTCGACGACGCGCGTGAAGCTCTTCATGGATCTCGATCGCCCGCTCACGAAGGACGAGCTCGCGACGTACAAGGCGCTCATTCAGCGGCGCCTCGCGTACGAGCCGACGCAGTACCTGATCGGCCAGAAGGAGTTCTACAACCGGCCCTTCAAGGTCGACGCGCGCGTGCTCATTCCCCGGCCCGAGACCGAGCTGCTGGTGCAGACGGTGTTGGGGCTGTTGCCGAAAGACGCTCCAGCGCGCGTGCTCGATCTCTGCACCGGCTCCGGCTGCATCGGGATCTCGATCGCCGCCGAGCGTCCCCTCACCTCGGTGTGGGCGACCGATCTCTCGGGTGACGCGCTCGAGGTGGCGAAGGCGAACGCCGAGGCGCTCCAGGTGTCGGGCCGGGTGACGTTCTTCAAGGGCGACCTGCTCGCGCCGGTGCCTGCCGACGCTCAGTTCGACGTGATCGTCTCGAACCCTCCGTACATCTCGTCGCCCCAGCTGCCCGGTCTGCAGAAAGAAGTGCAGAAGGAGCCGAAGCTCGCGCTCGATGGTGGCGCCGATGGCCTCGCGGTCATTCGCCCGCTGGTCGCGGCTGCGATGCCACGGCTGAAGGCTGGCGGCTGGCTTGCACTCGAGATCGACGAGGACCAGGGCCCGCCGGTGAAGGCGCTGCTCGAGGCCGCGGGAGCGGTCGACGTTCGCATCGACAAAGACTTCGCCAGGCACGACCGCATGGTCTTCGGGCGTGCGAAGGCGAGCTGAAGGAACACCATGGACGCCATCGTCATCACCGGGAACGGCCCGCTCGAGGGCATCACGCACGCTTCGGGCGCGAAGAACGCCGCCCTGCCCATCATCGCCTCGGCGCTGCTCGCCCCCGGAGAGCACACCTTCCGCAACGTGCCCGAGCTCGTCGACGTCAACACCATGTTCAAGGTGCTCGACACCATGGGCTGCGAGTCGCATCGGCTCGAGGGGAAGAAGAAGAACATCGTCACCATCAAGGTGCCGACCAACGTCACGCCCGAGGCGCCGTACGATCTCGTGCGCACCATGCGCGCGTCGGTGCTGGTCCTGGGTCCCCTCCTCGCCCGCTACGGCCGCGCCCGCGTCTCGATGCCCGGAGGCTGCGCCATCGGCGCCAGGCCCATCGATCAGCACCTCAAGGGGCTCCAGGCGCTCGGCGCCGAGATCGAGCTGAACGAGGGCTACGTCGAAGCGCGCGCGAAGAGACTCAAGGGTGGCGTCGTCACCTTCGATTGCATCACCGTCACTGGCACCGAGAACGTGCTCATGGCCGCCGTGCTCGCGAAGGGCCGCACGCTCATCGAGAACGCCGCCAAGGAGCCCGAGGTCGAAGAGCTCGCGCGCGTGCTGAACAAGATGGGCGCGCAGATCTCGGGCGCAGGCAGCGACGTCATCACCGTCGACGGCGTCGACGATCTGCACCCGGTCGATCACGCGATCATCGCCGACCGCATCGAGGCCGGCACCCTGCTCGTCGCCGCGGCGATCACCGGTGGAGACATTCTGGTGAAGTACGCCGTGCCTGAGCACCTCGAGCCGGTCCTCCAGAAGCTGCGTGCGACCGGCTGCATCGTCACCGTCGAGGCGGACGGCATTCGCTGCAAGGGCCCCGCTCGCGTGCACGCCGTCGACCTCAAGACCCAGGAGCACCCCGGCTTCCCCACCGACATGCAGGCCCAGCTGATGGCGCTGTTGGCGACGGCGAATGGTACCTCGGTGATCACCGAGAACATCTTCGAGAACCGGTACATGCACGTCGCCGAGCTGCGCCGCATGGGCGCCGACATCACCGTCGATGGACATACGGCAGTGGTGCGCGGCACGGCGAGGCTCTCGGGAGCCCCAGTGATGGCCACTGACCTTCGTGCGTCAGCGTCGCTGGTGCTGGCCGGCCTGCACGCAGAGGGAAAGACGAAGGTTGGCCGCGTCTACCACCTCGATCGCGGCTACGAGCGCCTCGAGAAGAAGCTCAAGGCCCTGGGGGCGAACATTCGCCGGATCAAGGACCCGAGCGGGACTTGACCGACATGTGCGACCCGTCAATCGCCGCTCGGTGGCAGAATGACGGTTGCTTCCCGTTGCACGGCGTCAGTAGCATTGTGCTTCTCACCCCTCACAGGAGCTGAACGTCAAAATGGATTGCCCCGGCTGCGGCGTCGAAATGGTCGATCTCAAGAAAGAGGACGATCTGACGCTTCGCAAGTGCGGCGAGTGTGGCGGCTTGTGGGTCGATGTTTCCGACCTCAACCGCATGCTGCTTCACAACAACCTCCCAGGCCTCGAAGCGCTGGGCGGCAAGATGGATCCCGAAGCCGACAGCGGTCAGTGCCCCGACTGCCTCGTCGACCTCCTCCGCGTCGGTGGCGGCGATCGCGCTCACCCGATGTCGTACGACACGTGCGAGTCCTGCGGCGGCGTCTTCCTCGAGTCGGAGTTCAAAGAGGCTACCGACGCTGCCGGCGCAGAACGCGAGATCATCGAGTTCTTCCGCGGCTTCTCAGGCAAGGCGAAGAAGAAGGCTGCAGTCGCCGGCGCCTGAAGGCCTGTCGCATCTCTCTGGAGCCGCGAAACAGTTCGCGCTCCAGCCCACCACCACTCACGGCATCGAGCGGAAAGGCCCCTTGAGCTCGGGCGGCACGTCGCCGTCGATGCCGAGCACTTCCCCGCCACCCTTCTTCGCCGGGTCCTTCGAGAACTTCGGCGAGTACTTCTTCCCGCCCACCTCGAAGAGCAGCTTGCTGCCCTGCACGTCCCACCGGCCCTCGAGCGTCTTCGGCTGGGACTTCGTGGTGTCGTACGGCTCGAACGAGTACCGGAACGTGCCGTCGTAGTGCAACGCGAGGAACCGATCGGGCCCGCCTTCGTAGCCGGCGTACCAGGTGCCCATCAGGCCCTGCGTGTTCTTGTCGTACTTGAGCTTGGTGGTCAGCCACGTGCCGTTGAGCGGCTTGCCTTCGGAGACGAAGACGATGTCGGTGATGCACACCGGCTGATCGGGATCCTCCGCGGGGTACTGGTCGCGGATCTCGATGGTGAGCCGCGTGGCGGTGACCGGCTTCTCGAAGGTGATCGACTGCGGGCCCCGCTTGTCCTCGAGGTTCACCGTCTGGGTCTGCTTGCCCACGATCATCACCAGCTTGTGCGCGCGCGCGAACTCACCCCAGGTGCTCTCGTTGAAGTTGTTGCCGGTGGTGATGCGCACCTCGTCGATGGTCGTCGGTGAGGTGAAGCCGAAGGTCAGCAACTCATTGAGCGGGTCGGAGCTCGTGCTGCACCACGCCGTCGCGTCGCGCGCGTCGAGCAGGTTGAGCGGCTGGTAGAGCGTCGGCCGGGTGTCCTTCTTGAAGTACCCGGTGACCTGCGCGTAGCCGACACCACCAGCCAGAGCCGGAACCGACACCACACACAGCAGCAGGAGCGCGCGTCGCATGGCCTGACTCTCTCGTCTTCGTCCTCGCGAATCCACGAGGAAGAACCCGTCGTTTGGGGCGTTGGGACTTTGTGGCATGACGCCGCGCATGCAGATGACTCACGTTCGGCTGAGCTGGATCTTCATTCTCGCGGGCGCGCTCTCGTGTTCGCGGTGCGACGAAGCGACGAGCGTCGTCGACGCCGGGCCCGTCGACGCAGGCCCACAGGTGCTGACCGAGGCAGAACCCAACGACTCGGCTGAGAAGGCGCTCGTCATCGATCGCACGACGGTGGTGGAAGCGACGCTGGGCGCCGAGGCGCAGAAGCCCGACGAAGACTGGTACGCCTTCAAGGCCAGCCTGCCCCGCACCGTCGACCTCACCGTCACCACGCCCATGGGCGGCGACATCGCCCTCGAGATCGTCGACCCCACCCGCACGGTGCTGGCCTCGATCAACGCGGCCGGCGCCGGTGGCTCGGAGCGGCTCCCCAACCTCGACGTCTCAGGCACCGTGCTGGTGCGGGTCGTCACCATGAAGAAGGGCGTCGGCGGCGCGTACACGCTGACCGCCGTGTTCCGTGAACGCCAGCCGGGCTTCGAGCTCGAGCCGAACGATCGAAAGGTCGACGCGACGCAGGTTCAGCTCGGGCAGGCCGTCTCGGGGTTTCTCGCGCACCCGGGCGACGTCGACCTCTACCGCTTCGAGCTGCCGACGCCTGACGAGGCTGCTCCCGAAGCGGCCCCGGTCGACGCCGACGCAGGCGAAGTCGACGCCGGCGCCGAAGACGCGGGCGTGACGGTCGATGCAGGCACGCTCCCCGAGCCAAAGACCGCGCTGCGCGTCGACGTGAGCGCCATCGACGGCGTGGTGGTCGAGCTGCAGCTCCTCACCGAGGCCGAGGCCGTGTTGTTCCAATCGCGATCGCGCGAGTCGTTCGGGCTCTCGCTGCGCAACGTCGGTGTACGCCAGAGCGATCGGGTGCTGTACGTCGCCATCCGGAGCGCGCCGTTGAGCACCGCGAAGGACGCCAAGCGCGGCTTCAACGCCGACCGCCAGTACACGCTCACGGTGGTGCCCGAAGAAGCCGGCGCCTCGGCCGAGTACGAGCCGAACGACGAGCTGGCGAAGGCCACCGATCTGCCGCCCAACAGCTACCGCGAGGGCTTCATCAACCCGCGCGGCGACGCCGATCACTTCAAGCTCACCACCGACGGCCCCTCGATCGTGAAGGTGCAGCTCACCGGCGTCGAGAAGGTCGATCTGCAGCTCTCCGTCGTGCGGCCCGTCGAGGGCAAGGCCGACGAGGTCATCCTCAAGGTGAACGAGGGCGGCACCAAGGAGCCCGAGCTGCTCAACAACGTTCGCTGCGACGGCGTCTGCTGGTTCCGCGTCGAAGGTGTCGCGCGCAAGGTCGACGGCAAGTGGGTGAAGGAAGACGAGAACGCCGATCAGTCGTACCGGCTCACCACCACCGTCGTCCCCGATGACGGCTCCGAGGAGCGCGAGCCGAACAACACGCCCGACGCCGGCACCCCGCTCACCTTCGGCCGCCCCGTGCGAGGCACCATCTACCCGAAGAAGGACCTCGACTACTTCCTGCTCGATCTGCACGATCGGCAGGTGAAGACGCCGATCAGCGCACAGCTCATCGGCGTCTTGAAAGTCGACGTCGGCCTGTACCTGCACCGCCTCGAAGACGGGAAGCTGACCCTCGTGCAGACCAGCGACAGCGCGAAGGGCGACAAGGCCGAGACCATTCGGTTCTCGGCCGAGCCCGGCACCTACCTGTTCGAGGTGCGCGACGTGAAGAACCGCGAGTCGAACTTCCAGGACAGCTACCAGCTGACCGTCGACGAAGGCGACTGACGGCCCGGTCATCTCGACTGCGGCGCGTGCACCTTTGGGCTACGAAGCCGGCATGGACCTCGAGCACGAGATCACCAGGCTCAAGAAGGACCTCAACGCGGTCATCCTCGCGCACTACTACCAGGAGTCGGAGATTCAGGACGTCGCCGACTTCGTCGGAGACTCGCTCGCGCTCGCGCAGCAGGCCGAGAAGACGACCGCCGACGTCATCGTCTTCTGCGGCGTTCACTTCATGGCCGAGACCGCGAAGATCCTGAACCCGAACAAGCTGGTGCTGCTCCCCGATCTCGACGCGGGGTGCTCCTTGTCCGATCGGTGCCCGCCGGGCCCGTTCAAGGCCTTCAAGGACAAACACCCCGATCACTTCGTCGTCACCTACGTGAACTCGTCGGCCGCCGTGAAGGCGCTCTCGGACGTGATCGTGACGAGCTCGAACGCGGTGAAGATCGTCTCGAAGATCGACAAGGACAAGAAGATCCTCTTCGCGCCCGATCAGCACCTGGGCCGCTACGTGATGAAGCAGACGGGCCGAGACATGGTGCTGTGGCCGGGCGCCTGCATGGTGCACGAGATCTTCAGCGAGAAGTTGCTGGTGCAGCTCAAGGTGCACCACCCTGAGGCCGAGATCATCGCGCACCCCGAGTGCGAGGCGCCGGTGCTCGCGCACGCCGACTACATCGGCTCGACCAAGCAGCTGCTCGAGTACACACAATCGAGCCCGAAGCAGTCGTTCATCGTGGTGACCGAGGCGGGCATCATTCATCAGATGCAGCTCAAGAGCCCCGGGAAGACCTTCATCCCCGCGCCGCCCGACAACGGCTGCGCCTGCAACGAGTGCCCGCACATGCGGCTCAACACCCTCGAGAAGCTCTACCGCTGCATGAAGGACAAGACCCCGAAGCTCGACCTTCCGCCGCCGCTGCGCGAGGCCGCCTACGCACCGCTGAAACGAATGCTGGAGTGGAGCTGACCATGTACCGATTCTCGTCGAAGCCCGCGTGGACGATGGTGGCCGCGAAGAATGGTGACGCGCCGCCGGAGAAGTACGTCGAGCTCCAGACGCCGATTCCGTCGTCGAACGAGATCGTCACCAAGGCCCTGGCGCGCGTCGAGTACCGCACCCTGTCGCTGCTGGAGCGCGTGGAGACTGCCGTCGCGCAAGGAGGCTCCACGGTGCTTGCGAAGCCTCCGAACGATCTGCCGGCGCTGCTGCGCACGGCTGATCAGCTGCTTTCGTTCGCGCGTCATGAAGCCGGCGAACGCGCGAGCGTCTGGCGCTGCACGTGCGGCACGCAGTACGCCGCGCCCGTCTCGCTGATGCGGCCGGTGTCGATCAAGTGTGAGCGCTGTGGCACCACCCTCGAGCTCGACCCCGATCGCATCGAGAGCCAGTCACACATCGCCGACGCGGTGACGTCAGAGGTGAACGGCTACCGGAAGGCGGTGTCGGAGCTCTTCCGCGAAGGCATGGCGCGAGGCTGGCTCGTGCTGGTGACGAAGGTCGAGCCCGGAAAAGCCTGATGCGTCGCAGCACGCTGCACCTGCTCCGCTGCCCGTCGTGTGCGGCTGGCAGTCTCGTTCCTGCCGATGACGTCGCCGAGCCCAAGGTGATCTTCGGGCCCGTGCGCTGTCTCGGCTGCCGCGCGACCTGGGCCGTTCACGAGGGGCTCATCGATCTCGCGCCCGAGCGTCAGCGCAGCAAGGGACTCCAGCAGGCCATGGAGCTGCCGTGGGTGGCTCGCTCCTGGGAGAAGTACGTTCGCCCCGCGGTCGACGCGGTGCTGACGCGCGGGCAGCTCGATCGCGACAGCGAGTACGTGGCGATGCGCTCGATGCTCGGCACGCCGCTCGCGCCGGTGATCGATCTCGGCTGCGGCCCGGGGCTGTTCCTCAAGAGGCTGGTGCGAGAGCTGCCCGACGTGAACGTCATCGGCGTCGACCTCTCACGGCCGATGATCGAAGAGGCGATGGCGCAGTTCCGCGAGCTGCAGCTGGCCGCCGACTTCGTGCGCGCCGAGGCGCCGCCATTGCCGTTCCTCGACGCGAGCCTCGGAGGCATACTCGCCAGCGGCATGGTGCACTTCGTCGCCGATCTCCACGGGCTGCTCGTCGAGGCGCGTCGCGTGCTCAAGCCGCGCGGAAAGTTGGTCGCCAGCACCTACGAGGCGTCTACCGCCGCGCGCAGACTCCATGAGCGGGCGGGGCTGCACCCACGAACCGAAGAGCAGCTCAAACGAGAGGCCGAGTCAGCCGGCTTCATTCACTTCCAACGAATTCGAACCGGGCCGGTGATGGTCTGGAGCGCGGAGCTTCCATGATGTCGATTGGCCTTGGTGAGTTGCTGCTGTGCAGCGTGGCGCTGCTGCTGCCGATCCTCGGCGTCGTCGGCATCGTGCTGCTCGCGCGCGGAACGAAGCAGAAGACCGACTTCGGCCTGAACCTCTCGGTGCCGAGCGGCTGCCCGAAGTGCGCAGCGCCACTGCCCACCGTCCGCGCACCAAAGAACGCCAGACAGCTGCTCTGGGGCGGGTGGACCTGCACGAGCTGTGGAGTGGAGCTCGACAAGTGGGGCCGCGTTCGCAACCCCACCAGTTAGATGAAGACGCCGCCGCGCGCGTCGTGACGGGCCGTCGCAGGGAGCAGCGTCTTCTCGGTGCTGCCCTGGAGTGACTCGAGCATCGTGGGCTTGTTGTGCGCCCCACAGTTCTTGCACTTGCACTGGCCGCGCGGGCACGTGCAGTCGCCGGCGTTCTTGCAGTTGCAGGTCGCCTGCACCTTGTGGCTGGTGAGCGGGCGATCCACCGGCGAGGCGAACGCGAACGAGGCAAAGCCCATCGAGACCGCAGCCACTTTGATGAACGATGAGGTGTGCATGAGGCGCCCTTTCTCCGACTGCGGTGGGACCTACATCACCCCCGAGGCGCTTGCCAAGTGCAGCCAAAGCAAAGAAGGTCCGCCGCCTTCGTGCGCCCCGCTCTCCCACGCCTGACGTTGACCCACTGGGCCTGGATTGTGGCCTTACTCTGCGGGGTTGCGCCGCTCTTCGCCTCCCGCGCGCTGCCTCTGGTCGACCTGCCTCAGCACCTGCACCTGATCTCGGTGCTCCACCGGCTCGATGACGCGTCGACGCTATTTCCCTCCGTCTTCGAGCGCCGCGTCCAGCTCACCCCGTACCTCGGCTACTACTACCTGGTCTCGTGGCTGAACTGGCTGATGCCGCTCGAGAGCGCGAACAAGCTCTTCCTGGTCGCGTATGTCGCGGGCCTGCCGCTCTCGCTGGCCTTCCTCCTCAGGAGCCTGAAGCGGCCGACGTGGCCTGCGCTGCTTTCGATTCCCTTCGCGTACGGCGACAGCTTCGCGTGGGGGTTCTTGAACTACTGCACCGCGCTGCCGATCGCGTTCCTCACCTGCGGCTTCTTCGTGCGGGCGATCGAAGACGCGCCTCGTCGCCGGGTCTGGGCCGGCGCGCTCGGAGCCTCGCTCGTCGGCGTGCTCCTCTTCCACGTGCAGGTGTTCGCGTGGCTCGGCGTGGCGCTCCCGTTCTTGCTCCTGACGACGGCGGCGCCCGAAGGCCCGAAGGCGTGGCGCGCGCGGATTCCGGCGATCGTCGGCGTGGTGCCTGGCGTGCTGCTCTTCATCGCGTGGATCGGCCTGCGAGTCGGTGAACCAGCCGAGGTCGCGCCCGGCCAGCCGTGGAAGTCGTGGGGCCCGATGCTCTCGAAAGAGAACCTCGCGTGGAAGACCCCGGAGCAGAACCGCGACGAGTTCCTGCCCACCCTCGGCAACATGCTCCCCGACGGGAGCGATCAGCTGGCGGTGAAGGTCGCCTTCGGGCTCGCGGCGCTCGGGGTGTTGCTGGCGCTGACGACGGGTCGCGACACGAAAGAAGGGAGCCTCACCCGGTGGCGCATCGTCGGGCTCGCGGCGCTGGGCGTGCTCCTCTACTTCGCCCTGCCCTTCGATATTCGCGGGTACATGTACTACCTGAACACGCGCTTCGCGCACCTCGCGGCCGCGTTGATCGTCGTCTGCGTGCCGCCCCTGAAGAAAGAGTGGGCGGACCGCGCGGTGTGGCTGGGCGTCGCGATCGCGGCGCTCACCGCCTGGCCCCTGTACCGCGGCTTTCAAGCCTTCGACGCCGAGTCGCGCGCGTTGACCGAGCTCGCGGGCGACGCCGCCGAAAAGCCGCGCGTGATGGGGCTGATCTTCAACCCCGGCTCCCGAACGATGACGCACCCGGTGTACCTGCACAGCTCGACTGTCGTGGCGCGCGAGCGTGGCGGGCTCACCAACTTCAGCTTCGCGCTGACGCCGCACTCTCCGCTCAAGTACCGGGGCGAGCCGCCGCCCACCTTCCCCAGCGAGTGGGACCCGCGACCCTGGGCGCAGTTCGCTGGCAGCTACGATCACTTCGTCGTGCGCGGCGTGCACCCGTCCCAGCTCTTCGGCGCCCGGCTCGACAGCGAGTTCTTCATCGCTGGCACCCGCGGTGACTTCTTCCTCGTGCGCCGACGCTGAGCTGGTGGCACATTCCGGGGCCATGAGTGACCCCCTCTCGATGACGCCGGCGCAGGTCGAGGCTCTCCCCGAAGACAAGGCTGCCGAGGTGTTGGCGGCGTGGGTGAAGGCGAAGCAGACCAGCCTTCCCGAGACGCTGATGCAGTCGGCGTCGAAGCCGCACGCCAAGCTCGCCAAGAAGGCGCTGTACCAGCTGAAGTCGAGCGGCCTCGCGGTCGCCGAGCCGAAGCCGTCGGGCGAGACCGTGGCGCCGCTGCCCGACAAGGAGGACGACGCGATGCTGGGCACGATGTCTCCCGTGCTGGGCACCGGCGATCGCGCGCTCTTCTTCGCGAGGCCCCTGCGCGGCGGCGGCATCGAGATCTACCAGGCGATCACCAGCGACGAGTTCGGCATCGTGCAGTTCGATCGCGCGCAGACCAACCGAGGCACCTACCGCAAGCGCATCAAGGAACTCCGCGCGCAGAGCGACATCTCGCTCATCTACGTGCCGCTCGAGCGCATCGTCGAAGAGCTCGGCCGCGCGATGACGCTCAACGATCGCAGCCGCACCAACATCCCCGCTGAGATGGCCGACGGCCTCACCCGGCTCGGGGTGGTGCCCCTCGATCCCGACACCAGGGTGCCCACGCTCGAAACCGACGACGCGAAGCTGATCGCCGGCGCCGCGAAGCTCCACGACGAGCCCGAGCTCAAGCAGTGGATGCCGCCGCAGCACGAGATGACGGCGATGGCTGGCGACGTCACCGAAGCGAAGGCCGACGCCGCCCTGCAGCAGACGAAGGCCGCGGCCGCCGCCGAGCGCTTCTTCACGCCCGCGCTGCGCACCCTCTACGCCCGCCGGCTCCTGCAGATGGCCGAGCTGTTCGAGGCGAGCACCCGCGTCGACGCCGCTTCACTCGCGCGCGCCACCGCCCGTCACCTCGCCCACACCGCCGAGCCGTCGCCCTTCACGACGCAGCTCTTCGTAAAGGTGTTCGAGCTCGCCGCCAGGAGCGCGACGGCCGACAAGCTCAAGGCCCTGCTCGACACGGTGCCCGCGGGCCTGCCGATGCCAGGCCTCAAGTAACGACGAGGAGCGCGGCCGTCGAAGCGCTCCTCCCGTTTCCCCTACAGGCAGGGCACGTCGATCGTCGTCACGCCGCCCGTGGCTGGAATGTCGGGCGAGAACTGCAAGGTGCGCGGCTTCTGCTTGCGCTTGACCGGGCAGACGTAGCGCACCGTCACCGGGCCCGGCGGCAGCTCGACGACGTCACCAAGCGTGACGGCGGTGCCTGCGACGGTCACCTTCGTGCCGCCCGGGCCACGGAAGGTCACCTTCACCACCGAGGGCACCACGGAGACCGGAGCCTCGACCACCTTCGGCGTCGCCTTCTCGACGACCGCCTTCGGCTTCGGCGTTGGCTTCGACGACGGCCAGAAGGCCCACGCGAGCACCGCCACGGCCAGCACGGACACGGCGACCACGCCGATCACCGCGCCGCGACGCCGCCGGGTGACCTGGCTGTCTTCGAAGTTCGCCATGTCGACGGTGGCGATGTGATCTTCGACGTCGAACGCCGCCTTCTTCTGCGCAGCGGTCTGGCGTCTTGGCCGTGACGGCCGCTGCGGGCCCGGAGGCGCGGGTGGGGCAAGCTCTGTGGTGCGATCTGGCACGGCCCGCGCGAGCGGCAGGCTGTCCATCACTGGTGGCGGCAGAGGTGCGCGGCCCGCTGCGGCGCGTCGATCGTCTCGCGTGGGCCCGGTCACGTCATCGGGCACCGGCGGCGCAGGCTTCGCGCGGGGCGGCACCAGCAGCCTCGAGGGCGGCTGGGGCTGGGTGGAGATCGACGGGTCACTCGGCGCATCGGTGATCGGCGGGTGCTGCCGGGTCGGCTCGAGGTACGCGACGACGTCGCCCGTCTTCAGCTCCGTCGGCCCCGTCATCGAGAGCCGCGTCGGGCCCAGATCGATCGACGCCGAGGGCGCGACGAGCGCCAGGGTCGGCTCGCTCCGGCCGACGTTGGTGCGCTCCGGCTCGTACGAGGGATCGATCGGCGGCAGCGTGGACTCGGACCTCGACTCGGGCGCCTGGAATGGCGCGGTGGAGATGACGTCGCGCGGCTTCGCCCTGATGGGCTCGGTGATGAGCGCCTGATCGCGCGTCTGGCTCCGGCCAACAGGTGGCCCCGGCTTCTCGACCTGACGGTCGGGGCGGGGCGCGCCGGGGATCGACACGGTGCGATCGTCGTCGGCGAACGGCGAGGGCTTCTTCGGCGGCGGCGCCAGCAAGGGGTTGGGCGCCTTCGCGTTGGTCTGCGCGTTGGGCGGCACGAAGACGCTGGTGCGCTCGTCGTCGTCTCCGAACAGGTCGGCGATGTACTGCCCGACGTCCTCTTGCGTGGTGGGCGCCTCGACCTGAATGAAGGCGTCGAGCGCAGCGCGCACCTCGTCGGCGGTCTGGTAGCGCCGGTCGCGGTCCTTCTCGAGGCAGCGCATCACGATGCGCGAGAGCATCGGCGGGTAGCCGGCGAGCACCGCCGTGGGCGGCTCGGGGTCCTCCATGCGAATCGAGTAGATCACCGCCTCGGTCGTCTGCCGGTGGAACGGGCTCTTCCCGACGGTGAGCTCGTACAGGAGCGTGCCGAGCGCGAAGAGATCGGAGCGGTGATCGAGCTTGTCTTGCGTCAGCTGCTCGGGCGCGAGGTAGAGGAACTTGCCCTTGATGACGCCGGGCTTGGAGCGGCTCATCCACGCCGTCGCCTTGGCGATGCCGAAGTCGACCAGCTTCACGTCACCGCGGTAGCTGACCATGACGTTCTGAGGGCTGACGTCACGGTGGATGATGCCGAGCGGCTTCCCATCGGGGCCGGCGCGCTGATGCGAGTGGTACAGCGCCTCGCACAGCCGCGCGATGATCCACGCGCCGACGCCGGGCGGAATCGGCGCGTCGCGCTCCTGCTCTTTCTGGAGCACCTTGCGCAGGTCGATGCCGTCGACCCACTCCATCGCGATGAAGGTCGAGCCGTCGAGGCGGCCCAGCTCGTACACCTCGACGATGTTCGGGTGGTGGAGCTGGCCGGCGATGCGGGCCTCGTCGAGGAACATCTTGAGGAACTCCACCTCCTCGGCGAGGTACGGGAGGATTCGCTTCAAGACGACCATGCGGTTCGAGCGCGTGTCCTTCGCGAGGTAGAGCTCGGCCATACCGCCCACCGCCAGCCGCTTGAGCAGCAGGTAGGGGCCATACGGCACGGCGTTCTGAGGGCCTTCAGTGGCGATACGTCACTCCCCGCGGTCCAGCGGGCGAGCCTACCCCCGGACGGGGCGAATCGTGACTTCGTTGCGGCCCTCGCCGCAGCGGCCCTCCGTGTGAAAGGGTGCGCGCCATGGCCCCGCTCTCCCGACTCGTCGCCCTCGTGGGCCTCGTCACGTCGTCCACCGCGCTCGCGCATTTCTACCTGGAGGCGCCGCTGAATGCGTACAGCCAGAACTCGCTCGGCGACCCGCAGAAGAACCCGCCGTGCGGCAACGTGGCGAGCACGCCAGCCACGAACGTGGTGACGACCTTCGAGGCGGGGCAGACCATCACCGTCCGGATTCGGGAGACGATCTTCCACCCTGGCCACTACCGCGTCGCGGTGGGGGTCACGGGGCCACAGAGCCTGCCTCCCGTTCCCGCGGTCACCCCCGGCGCGACGAACTGCGGGAGCACGACGATTCAGAACCCGGCGGTCTTCCCCGTGCTCGCGGACGGCATGCTGCTCCACACACGCGCCTTCACGGGCCCGCAGTCGTTTCAGGTGACGCTGCCCGCGAACCTGCGGTGCACCAACTGCACGCTGCAGGTCTACCAGTTCATGTCGAGCCACGGCGGCAACAACCCCGGCGGGTGCTTCTACTCCCACTGCGCGAACATCAACGTGGTGGCGCCTGACGCCGGCGTGATGCCGATGGACGCGGGCATGACCGGCGGCGGCAGCGCGGGTGGCGGAACGTCGGGAGCCGGTGGCGGTACGGCGAGCACTGGCGGAGGAACGTCAGGAACCGGCGGCGGCACGGCGAGCACTGGCGGAGGCACCTCAGGCACCGCCGGAGGAACGTCGAGCATGGCGGGCGGAACGTCAGGCACGGCCGGCGGAGCCTCGGGGATCACCATCGACGGAGGCGTCGATCCCGGTCCGGTGGGTGGCTGCGGCTGCACCGGCGGCGCAGGCTCGGTTCTGCTCGCAGGTCTCGTGCTCCTCGCCGGCGCATTTCGGCGACGTCAGTACCGATAGAAACCTTCTCCGCTCTTCTTCCCGAGCTTCCCTGCCCTGACCATCTTCTTCAGCAACTGTGGCGGGCGGAAGGTCGGGCTGCCGGTCTCTGCGTAGAGGTACTCGGCGATGGCGAGGCGCACGTCGAGGCCGACGAGATCGCCCAGCTCCAGCGGCCCCATCGGGTGGCCGTAGCCAAGCTTCATCGCGCGATCGATGTCTTCGGCCGACGCGACGCCCTCTTCCAGCATGCGGGTCGCCTCGAGGCCCAGCGCGACGCCGAGCCGTGACGAGGCGAAGCCGGGCGAGTCCTTCACGACGATCAGCTCCTTGCCGATGGCGGCGCCGTACGCGCGAACCGTGGCGATCGTCTCGTCGCTCGTCTGGAAGGCGCGCACCACCTCGAGCAGCTTCATCAGGTGCACGGGGTTGAAGAAGTGCAGCCCGACGACGCGGCCCGGGTTCGACGCCGCGGAAGCGATCTCGGTGAGGCTGAGCGAGCTGGTGTTCGTCGCGAGGATCGTGTCGGCCGCGCAGATCGCCGAGAGCTGCTTGAACAGCTCCTGCTTGAGGGCGAGCTTCTCGGGCGCCGCCTCGACCACCAGCTGACAGCCCTTCAGCGCGTCGAGCGTGTCGGTCGTCGAGAGCTTCGAGATCGCCGCGTCACGGGCCTCGGGCGTCACCTTCTGCTTCTCGACGCCCACGCCGAGCGTCTTCTCGATCTTCGCGCGCCCCGCGTCGGCCGCGGCCTTCGTCACGTCGTACAGCACGACCTCGAACCCAGCCTGGGCCGACACCTGCGCGATGCCGTGGCCCATGGTGCCCGCGCCGATCACTCCAACCCGCTTCAGCTCGCTCATGGTGTTTCAGCCTTTGCGCTTCTTCTCGAGGAACGCCGTCATGCGCTCGCGCTTGTCGGCCGAGTCGAACAGCAGCGCCTGGGCCAGCCGCTCCACGGGCTCGGCGTGCTGCTGCCGGGCCATGGCGTTCAAGCTCACCTTCGCCACCTGTACGGCGAGCGCCGAGTTCCGGGCGATCTGCTGCGCGAGGTCGCGCGCGATCGAGAGCGCGTCGGTGTCGACGAGCCGCTCGAAGAGGCCGTACGCGAACGCCTCGTCGGCCTCGAGGATGCGGCCGGTGAAGATGAGCTCCTTGGCGTGGCCGAGGCCGACCACCCGGGGGAGCCGCCAGGTGCCGCCCGCGCCCGGGAAGATGCCCAGCGAGACCTCGGGCATGCCCACCTTCGCGCCCTTCGACGCCACGCGCAGATCACACGCGAGCGCGAGCTCGAGGCCACCACCCAGCGCATAGCCGTCGATGGCGGCGATGACCGGGCGGGGAAAGTCCTCGAGCTTCTGGAAGAGGCGCTGGTTGATGCCGAAGAAGGCCTCGCGGTGGGTGCGCTCCTTCAGCTCGGAGATGTCGGCGCCGCCCGCGAAGGCCTTGCCGCCGGCGCCAGACAGCACGACGGCGCGGAGATCGTCGCGCTCGCTCCACGCATCGAGGGTCGCGTGGAGCGCGTCGATCAGCTCGCGGTTGATGGCGTTGCGCACCTCGGGCCGGTTGAGCTCGAGGTGGCCGATTCCGTCAGCGATCGAGGCGTTGAGCACGCCCATCGGTCACTGCACCATGCCCTGCAGCTCAGCGCAGTCGGTCGGGTAGAGGACGTACGTGAACTGGTTGTTGGTGAAAGGCACCGAGCCGGCGTCGCGATCGCCCGAGCAGTTCGGGTTCCCGATGCAGGGCGCGTGGGTGTACGTGTCCCAGATGCCGGTGAGGCCGTTGGGGAACGTCACGGTGCCGCCGTCAGCGGCGATGAAGCGATAGTCGCAGCGCGGGCCGCCATCGGGGTAATTGCCGAAGGTGAAGGCGTTGTTCACCAGCACGCCGCCAGTGATCTCGAAGCCGTTGAAGCCGCTCACACCAGCGTCGGCTCCGAGGCGGCTCAGCGGCACGGGCGTGGCGCTGGTGAGCGCCACCGGGCCGGGAATGAAGACGCGCGTGGAGCCGAGCTCAGGGTTCGGCCGGCGGGTGCCGTTCATCGAGTCACCGAAGCCGGGCATCGCCGTGACGGGAATGCTCGACACGCCACCATCGACGACCTCGATCTCGAGCGTTCCGCCGTCGTTGCGCACCCCGGCGTTGCAGCCGTTGCCGAGTTGACGGCGGTAGCCGAACCGGTCCCACGTCGAGAACTGCGACTTGTAGAAGCCGCGGATGTTCAGGAGGTCGCCGACGCGCGGCTGGTAGGTGCGCGGCAGGTCCTGGTAGGCCTTCGAGATCCACAGGCCCTGCCGGTTGTCGCGCAGGTCCTGAATCCAGAACTTGGCCTGCGAGTCACCCTGGCTGCCGAGGAAGCTCTCTTCGACGCCCGTGACGACGACGTCGCGAATCTGCAGGCGCTCGCCGCAGATGTTGGCGCACTTGGCCGCGGCGACCGAGAAGTCAGAGCCGTTCCAGCCGAAGCCGTTGGGGCAGATGCCGCCGTCGCCTGGCGTCCCGCCGCCCGTCGCTGAGCCGCCGCCCGTCGCCATGCCGCCGCCCGTCGCCACGCCGCCGCCAGT
>JALHMW010000019.1 GCA_022843845.1 Archangium sp. | reverse complement strand
GCCTGCGGAGCCGCCGCCCATGCCGGCCGCAGAGCCGCCGCTCATGCCGCCTGCGGAGCCGCCACCACTGCCGCCTGCGGAGCCGCCGCCCATGCCGCCTGCGGAGCCACCGCTCGTACCGCCTGCGGAGCCGCCGCTCATGCCCGCGATCCGACCCGCATCGAGTGCGTCAGCCTCGAGTTGATCGAAGTTCGCGCAGCTCGCCAGCGTGAGCGCCATCGCGGCAACCGTCATCCGATTCATGGCAACTCCATCGCGAGGCCGAAGGACGCTCCGTGCGCCGTCGGTACGACCGTCGCAGTCACCGGGCTCGACGGCAGCAGCGCCCACACGATCGACGACGCAATCGCGGCCACGCCCAGCCCCAAGGAGACCCACCCGGCGAGCTGAAAGTCGCGGCCTGATCTGGCGAGCTCATTGATGAAACCTTCGTAGGTCGGAGGGTCCATGGCGTGGCGAGCCCTGAGGTACATCGTGATGGGGTCGTTCGACCTCGCGTACTCCCTCAGGAACTCTGCTTGCCCTTCCGAGGCCAACAACAACGTCCCTCCGATGAGCACTGCAAGCCCGCCGACCATCGCAGGAATCCACTTCACGACCGGCGCGACGCCAGGCGGAGGCAAACCGGGAGCGACGACCCCGATGAGCGCGCCAGCCTGCTCCTCGAAGAACACGAACAGCGCCTTCTCGGTGTCGACCCGCGTCGTCGCCGACCACTTCGTCGCGCCATCGGTCGCGTTCAGGACCTTCAACGTCGAGACGTAGCCCGACTCGGTCTTCGCGACGGTTCCCGTCAGCAGGTTGGCGACCCCCAGCGCGGCGGTGAGCTCGGCGAGGCAGGCGCTCGACTCGGTCGTGCAGCCGACCAACTGACGCTGGCGTTCTGCGCCCATGATCTGCGCCATGTCGTTCTTCGTCGTCACCGCGAGCCTGCGGCTCGTCAGCTGCCCCACGAAGTGTTCGAGGTAGGCGTCACAGAGCGCGGGTTCGACGCCCGAACATTGGAGCCCCGGTGCAGCGAGGGTCGGGGCCGCAGCGAGCGCTCCCCACAGAATCAGCGTCACCATGCGGCCGACTGAAGCACGCAAACCGCGCTGGACGTGCGCAGAAAAGACCTAGACGCCGGCCCACTCGTCGAGCTCGGTCAGCGCGCCGTGCTCCATGCGCCACGCGCCGCTGATGCCGTCACGTGCCGCGTCGAGCCCCTCGAGCTTCGCCGAGTTCTTGCGGTCGCGCTCGTCGCAGAACAACACCAGCTCGCGCAGCCCCAGGTACACGCGGAACGGCCCGTCTCCAGCGGTCGCCTGCATCGCGGCCTGGTGGGCGCTGGTGAGCAGGCGCGCGCCGTCATGGCCGTCACCATGCGCGATGCACCACAGCCCGGTCGGCGTCGGAGACAGTCGCAGCGCCCCGTCTTCGAGCTCGATGGCGCGCACCTCGGCCGGACGCGCGTCGAGGTTCTTCCATGCGACGGTGTCGAGCTGCTCCACGCCCATGCGGTGCGCGTCGAGCAACCCCTGCGGCACGTACAGCACCGACTCGGGGTCTTCGACGGCATAGAAGATCCACAATCCCGCGGGGCCTTCACGCCGCACGGCGCCCTCGGAGCGCTCGAGGAACGACGAGTCACGCAACACCGGGAGCACGCGCGCCAGGAACTGCAGCTTGCCGCCGGGCACCGCGAGGGCCTTCTCGGCGATCTCCTTGCCGACCGACGCCACGCCTTCGTCGAGCGCGCGCCCTGACTCGATGAAGTCGTCGTACAGCGAGTCGAGCTCGAGCCGCGCGATGCCTTTGCGAGACAACCGCACCAGCAGCAGCTGCTTCTGCACCAGGTGCGGGGTCGACTGCCGCTTCAGCTGCTCGATCAACGCCTCGACGAACGAGTCCTTCGTCGGCTTGAGCGAGGTGACGCCTGAGGGCGTGCGGAGCTCACCCGCGAGCAGCTGCGCTTCGGCGTGAAACGGGTCTCGTGACAACACGTCCTCGACGAGCGCCCGCGCGCGCCCCCGCTCGCCGCGCCGCATCGCCAGCACCGCCATCGACGTCAGCACCTCGGGGTCGTCGGGCTGCAGGCGGAGCGCGTCGAGCAACGAGGCCTCGGCGTTGCTCCAGTTCTCCTGGCTCACGGCGGCGCGGGCCAGCGCGAGGTGCACGTGCACGCTCGTGGGGAAGTCGCGTTTCACGGCTTCGAGCACCTGCACCGCTTCGATGACGGCGTCGGCGTTGATCAGCGCCTGCGCGACCGCGGTGCGAAGCTGCGGCCCGCCTTCACGGCTCGCCGCCACCTTGAGCGCCTCGAACTCGTCGTCGAGCAGCCGCTCTCCGGCCTCCACCTTCTTCTGAATCCGATCGAGCTCCACGGTGCCTCGAAGCGTAGAGACGCGCCGGGCCCGACGCCACGATCTCGAAAGCGCCCGCTTCCGAAAACGGCGGCACCCGGCGCGGCAGTCTGCTTTGACTCACGGTCATGACGACCCGCAAAGTGACGATGTTGAACGGCGATGGCATCGGCCCCGAGGTGATGGACGCCACGCGGAAGATCCTCGAAGCCGCGAAGGCGCCGCTCGAGTTCGAGAACGCCGAGATTGGCGCCGAGGCCTCGGCGCGGTTCGGCACCAACCTCCCCGATTCCACGGTCGACGCGGTGCAGAAGAGCGGCCTCGCCATGAAGGGCCCGACCGCGACCGGCATCGGCTCGGGCCAGCAGTCGGCGAACGTCGCCCTGCGCAAGCGGCTCGACCTCTACGCGTCGCTGCGGCCCGTGCGCTCGGTGCCCGGCGTGAAGACGCGCTACGAGAACGTCGACCTCGTGGTGGTGCGCGAGAACACCGAAGACCTCTACGCCGGGCTCGAGCACATCGTGGTGCCGGGCGTGGTCGAGTCGCTCAAGATCATCACCGAGAAGGCCAGCAGCCGCATCTGCCGCTTCGCCTTCGAGTACGCGAAGAAGCACGGGCGCAAGAAGGTCTCGGCGGTGCACAAGGCCAACATCATGAAGCTGTCAGACGGCCTGTTCCTCGACTGCTTCCGCAAGGCCTCGCGAGACTTCCCAGACATCGAGGCCGAAGAGGTCATCGTCGACAACCTCTGCATGCAGCTGGTGCGCAACCCCGAGAAGTACGACGTGATGGTGATGGAGAACCTCTACGGCGACATCGTGTCCGACCTCTGCGCAGGCCTCGTCGGCGGGCTCGGCGTCGTGCCCGGCGCGAACATCGGCGCCACCACGGCGGTCTTCGAGGCCGTGCACGGCACCGCGCCCGACATCGCCGGCAAGGGCCTGGCGAACCCGACCGCGTTGCTGCTCTCGTCGGTGATGATGCTCGACTTCCTCGACCTCACGCCGCAGGCGCGTCGCATCGAGAAGGCGCTCGACACGGTCTTCCGCGAAGGCAAGGTGAAGACGAAGGACCTCGGAGGCTCCGCGAACACATCGGAGTTCACCCGGGCAATCATCGACGCGATGGTGTGATGCGCCCGCGCGTCGCGCTCCTCGTGCTGCTGTCGTCGGCCTGTGTGTCCGGGCCGCGCGCGCTCAGCGCCAGTCAGCTCGAGACGTTCGCGACGCGCCGCTACCAGGGGGCCTTCGACGAGGTGTTCGACGCGACCGCGCTGTCGCTGGAGCGCCTGGGCTTCTCGCTCGACGCCGTCGACGCCCGCCAGGGAACGTTGGTCGCGAAGCGGCGCGACGGCCGTGGCTACGCCGTCACCATTCAGGGCCGTGACGACGAGCAGGTGGTGGTGGCGCTCCCGATTCCAGAGCGCGAGCTGTGGGTGCTCGACGGAGACGACGGCGAGACCGCGCGCTGGGACGCGCTGGAGGAGCGCACGCGAGCGCTCCTCGCGTCGTGGAGCGAGCACCCCGAGTGGGAGTACGCGGCCGCGAGAGAGCTGCTCGGCGTGCTGACCTTCCGGGCGCGGCTGCCGAAGGCGTGGGAGCACGTCGAGCCCTCGGTGTCGCGCCGCGTCGTCGTGGTGCAGCGCTCGAAGCCTCGGCGAGGGCTCAACCCGTCGCTGGTCTTCGAGGTCTCCCGGCGCCGCCCCGGCCCCGACGAGCGCGCGTTTCTCGTTCACGCCGCCGAGGTCGCCCTCGGCGCGAAGGGGCGGCTGACCTGGCCCGACCCGGTGGCGCTCTCCGCTGATGGCCGACCTGCTGGCGGCCGCACGAAGGTGCTCGACGGCTCGGTCCTACGGCCCGTGACGTGGCACCTCTGGCACCAGGCGACGGCGGCGTGGAGCGTGCGCATCGCCGCCGTGTGCGGTCCGTTCGGGGGCGACGCGACGTGCGAAGAGGAGTGGCGCACGCTCGCGGAGTCGGTGGTGAGCCCCGGCTTCGAGGGACCGTGAGTCGCTGGGCGATGACCGAGTACGAGCGTAAGCGCCGATGATCAGGCTGACACCCGTGAGGAACCGGTCGGGTGCTCCGCCGATCGGGTCGGGAGGCCGTGTGGGGAAAGGACCCCGCTTCTCCATTTCCGCTCGCTCGTGGTTAAGTCATCGACATGGTGGACACGCACTCACTCTCCGTTCTCCTGCCAGTGGCTGCTGGGGTCCTCGCTGCACTCGCGGCGCTCATTCTGCGGCCTCAACCGGTGAAGGTGCCGGTGCCCGCGAAACCCCGCCGCACCCGTCGCTGAACGGGCTGTCCGCGGCAGACCGCGACGCTCGAACCCGGCGACAGTCGCACCCGACTGGGACACGATGCGCGCCTCATGCGACGCCTCCAGTCGATGTTCGCGCTGTGTCTGCTGCCTGCCTGCCTCACGCTCGCTCCTTCGCTCCGTGAGGTGACTCCGGTCGACGCGAAGGCGCTCGACGCTGCGTCCGAGGCGTTCTTCCGTGCCTCCACCCCGAAGGGCATGCGCGAGGCCGTGGAGCGTGCGCGCGCGGCCGGCCCTGACGCGGCCGGTTTTCACGAGCTCGCCGCGCTGCTCGCGAACGCCGAGGGGCGTGAAGCCGACGAGGTCGCGCACCTGTCGCTCGCGCTGCTCGACTCGACGAACCAGGCCGCCGTCCTCCATCTGCACCTGTTGATGATGACGGACTTCAGCTTCGCGAAGCGCGACCAGGTGCGTTCGCTGCTGCGCGATCTCGTCGCGAAGCACCCGCGCCCCGACGTGCGCTCGCTCGCCGCGTACCACCTCATCTCGATGTTGAACGCCGACGGCCGCCTCGCCGAGCGCGACGAGGTGCTCGCCTCGCAGCCCGGCCGATTCCCGCTGGCCGTCGTCGGCACGTGGGACAACGACCAGGGCAAGGGCTTCGATCTCGTGTTGCCTCCCGAGGTGCGTCCTGGCCTCGACCAGAAATACGAGGGCCGCTTCGGCGAGCTCACCTGGCGCCGCGACGTGCCGCTCGACCCGCGTGGGCGCCTCGAGCTCTCGTCGTTGATGACGCCGGCCCGCTTCGCCGTCGCCTTCGTGCAGGGGCAGGTCGAGGCGCCCGACGATGGCTTCTACCAGCTGCGCGTCTTCACCACCGGGCCGCTCAAGGTGTGGGTCGACGGCAACCTGTTGTTCTCGGCGTCGCTCCTCGAGCGCAGCGTCTGGGACAACGTCGTGGTGCCGCTGAAGCTCTCGAAGGGCCGCCACACGGTGCTCTTCAAGTCAGCGCACAGAGAGGGCGCGTTCGCCCTCGCGGCCCGGCTGGTGCCCTCGTCGACGACGCCGTTCGCCGTGCCCAACCTCGAGCGCATGGTGGACTTTCACGTGCGTGCGCTGCCGCCGCTGGCCGCGCGTACGCTCGCGCTGCGGGCCATCTGGGCCCACCTCGCCGCCGGCGGGAGCGTCAGCGTGAAAGCGAGCGACGACTACGTGCGGGCTTTTCCAGACGCCGTCGTGGCGCGCACGCGGCAGGTCGACGCGCTCTGGTTCAACCAGGAGCGGGGCCGCGCCGCCGACGCGATGGACGCGCTCGATCGCGACGTGGGCGCCGAGCTGGCCTTCGTGCGCCTGCGACACCTGCGGTTCTGGCAGCAGCAGGGGCTCAAGCAGAAGGCGCGCACGCAGCTCATCGAGCTCACGAAGACCCGGCCCGAGCTGACCGAGGCCTGGGAGCTGCTCATCGAGGCCTACCGCGCCGAGGGGTGGACGGAGGACGAGCTGACGGCGCTTCGGGCCCGGCTTGCGCGCTTCGGTGAAGGCCCCGATGGGCTGATGGAGCTGTCTCGCGCACTTCAACGGCACGGGTTCCGCGCCGACGCCGAGGCCGTGCTCGAGCAGGTGCACCGCCAATTGCCGCTGCACCCCGAGGTGCTCGGGCGGCTCGTCGACTTCGCGATCGACGCGGGCGACCTCGAGCGTGCGGAGGACCTGCTGGAAGATCGCCTCGACTCGTGGCCCACCGACTTCGGCTCGTGGCTTCAGCTGGCTGATCTGCGCCGTCGCCTGAAGGACACGGAAGGCGCCGAGCTCGCGCTCGCGCGCGCCGCCGAGCTGGCGCCCGAAGCCGCCAACCCGTGGGTGCGCCGCGGCAACCTCGCTTACGAGTCGGGCAATGCGCCCGCCGCCGTCGCAGCGTGGAAGAAGGCGCTCGAGCGCAACCCGGAGAACGACTCGCTCGCCAACCGCGTCGACTTCCTGGCCCCTGAAGCGCGCGGCCCGTGGGTCGATGACGCGCCCGATGAGGCCGCCATCACTCGCGCCATCGACGCCCGCAAGGAGCTCAAGCAGACCCCTGGTGCCGACGTGGCGTGGCTGCTCGACGACGAGGTGACGCTGCTCAACACCGACGGCAGCACCTCGAACCTGGTCACCCTCGTGGTGCACGCCTTCAACGTGCAGGGGCGCGACCGCATCATGAAGCAGACGGTGCCCTCCGGCCGCTTGCGCATCCTGCACAGCTACTCCATCGACGAGAAGGGCACGCGGAGCGATGCGTCGGGTGAGCGCAGCCGGAAGATCTTCTTCCGCGCGATGCAGCCCGGCTCGACGTTGGTGCTCCAGTACCGCGTCGACGTGCCGCCCACCGGCTACCTCTCGCGCTACCTCACGAAGAGCTGGTCGTTCCAGTCGATGTCGGAGCAGCGCCTCCGCGCCCGCTACGTGATGTGGATGCCGCTGGGCACCACGCTCAACGAGAACAAGATCGGCGCGGTCCAACGCCTCGAAGAGCGCCGGGGCGATCAGCTGCGCGTCGAGTGGCTCACCAACGACAGCCCGCCGCTGCTCTCTGAGCCGTCGATGCCGCCGCTGCTCGAGCTGGCCGCGAACATCAGGCTCTCCACCGTGCCCGACTGGAAGACCTACCTCTCGTGGGAGAAGTCGCTGCTCGACGGCGTCTTTCGTGACAGCCCCGAGATCGACGCGCTCGCGAAGAAGCTCGGCGAGGGCGCGACCACGCCCACCGAGAAGCTCGAGCGGGTGCACCAGTACGTGATGGAAGAGATCCGCTACCAGCAGGACTACGAGAGCTTCATCGCCGGCGTGAAGCCGCACGCGGCGCCGATGGTGCTCGAGCGCAAGTATGGTGACTGCAAGGACAAGGCGGTGCTCTTCATCACGCTCGCGAAGAAGCTCGGGCTCGAGGCGCACTTCGCGAACGTGCGCACGCGAGACTCGGGGCAGATCTCGAAGGACGTGCCGATGCAGCAGTTCAACCACGCCATCGTCTACGTGCCGAAGCAGCCGGGCGTCGCCGAGGGCCGCTTCTTCGACCCCACCGCCGACATGCTCGACCTCGACGTGGTTCGGCACGACGACGTCGGCACCCAGAGCCTCGTCATCGACCCGGTGTCGGGCGACTTCACCTTCCGAGAGATTCCCTTTCAGGGCGCCGACAAGCACCGCCTCACCAGCCAGCTCGAACTCGACCTCTCGGCCGATGGCAGCGCGCGCGGGCTCTTCACGCTCGAGGCGAAGGGCAGGGGCGGGTCTGCGATTCGCGTCGCCTCTCGTGACGCCGAGATGTTCCAGCAGGCCGTGCAGCGCATCGCCTCGGGCCTGGTGCCCAACGCCTCGACGAGTGACGTCTCGGTCGTCGAAGCGAAGGACCTGCGACGGCCGGCGACGCTCAAGGCGCTCATCGAGGCGAAGACGTTCGCGCGCCCCGAGGCCAACACGCTGCGCATCAAGGTGCCGACGTCGTGGAACCCGCGTGGGCAATTCACCCTCGCCAGCCGCCGCCACACGCTCGTCCTGGGCACGCCGTTCACCGACGAGGCGCGGGTCTCGGTGACGTTGCCCGAGGGCTTCGAGGTGAAGAAGCTGCCGGCCTCGGGAACGCTGGAGCAGACGTGCCTCAAGCTCGACCGCGCCGTCACCCAGACGGGCCGCACCGTCACCAGCCGCGCCACCTTCCAGGTGACGTGCGACCGCGTCACGCCCGCCGAGTACCCCGCGTACCGCGCGAAGGTCGACGAGATGATGCGGCTGCTCGAGGACGAGCTGGTGGTCGGCGCTCTCGCGGCACCCGCCAATCAGAAGAAGCCCGCGCCCGCGAAGGCGAAGTAGCCTCGAGGGCTCCAGGTGCGACACGTGCTCTTCAGGCTCGAGAAGGACCGCTACGCGTTGCCGCTGTCGTCGATTCGTGAGGTCGTCGTCGCGCCCGACACCTTCACCCGCGTGCCGCGCAGCCCGAAGGCGATGAAGGGCGTGATGAACCTGCGCGGCCGGGTGGTGCCGGTCGTCGACCTGCGCGAGCTGCTCGACGTCGCGCCGGGGCCCGTGGGTGGGCCGGGCCGGGTGGTGCTGCTCGACCGTGGGCGCCGGGAGCTGGGGCTGCTGATCTCGGAGGTCGACGGCATCGAGAGCCTCGAGAAGATCGGCCCGCCGGCGCCGAAGGCCTCGCTGGCGGTCAAGGGGCTCGCCCGGCTCGGAGCGATTCCCGTCACGGTGCTCGATCCCGATGCCCTCGACGCGACGGTAGCCCGCGCGTTCACAACCAAGTAGGTTCTCAGGTCAGGTGAGCACGATGGCAAAGAAGGTCCTGGTGGTGGACGACTCGGTCTTCATGCGGGACATCATCAAGGACATCTTCGCGGCGGGCGGGTTCACCGTCGTCGGCGAAGCCGGCAATGGCGTCGAGGCGGTCGAGAAGTACAAAGAGCTCAAGCCCGACCTCGTGACGATGGACCTGGTGATGCCGTACCGGAACGGAATCGACGCGACTCGCGAGATCCTCCGCGGGGACAACAAGGCGCTGGTGGTGATGTGCAGCGCGCTCGGCCAGGAGACGATGGTGATGGAGGCCATCGAGGCCGGCGCCGTCGACTTCATCGTCAAGCCTCCGCGGGCCGAAGACGTGCTCGCCGTCGTCAAGAAGGTCCTCGGCGAGGCGTAAGTCGGACACGACCGTGGCCGGCCCCTCCTGGGACACGTCGCGGTACCTGACGCTCTTCAGCGGCGAGGCGACCGAACACCTCGAAGCGCTCGGCAAAGACGTCGTCTCGCTCGAGAAGGGCGCGACGGTGGCGCTCATCGATTCCATGTTCCGGCACGCGCACTCCGTCAAGGGCATGGCCGCGTCGATGGCCTTCGAGGGCACGGCCAAGCTCGCGCACCTGCTCGAGGACCTGCTCGGCACCCTTCGCGCTGACGTGGCTCGCAGCAACGCGTCGGTCGCCGACGTCATTCTGCAGACGGTCGATTCGCTCTCCGGGCACGTCAAAGCCGCCGCCGCGAACGAGCCGCTCCCCGACAGCACGGCGCTGATGACGCGCTTGAGTGAGCTGAACGCGTCGATGACGGGTCGACCGGCGACACCCACTGCTCCCTCGCCCGCGCCTGTGGTCGAGACCGCTCCGCCACCACCGAAGTCGACGAGCGCAGCGCCGCCTGCCTCGAACCCGGCTGCGCCGCCGCGCTTCTCGGTGAAGCTGAAAATCAACCCGGCGTCGAACCAGCCCGGCGTGCGTGGCTTCCTCGCCTACAAACGCCTCGGCACGCTCGGCAACGTCTTCGACCTCAAGCCGCCGCTCGACGACATCAAGGCCGGGCGCGTGCCGCAGGGCACCATCACGCTCGAGCTCGAGACCGACCAGACCGAAGACGCCATCACGCGCACGATGCGCACCGTCGCCGACGTCGAGCTCGAGTCCATCGCCGCCATCGTGAAGGCCGCGCCCGTCGTGGCGGCGCCGGCCGAGGTCGACCCGAACCGCGTCGTCGGTCAGGAGCCCGCGCGCACCATTCGCGTGCGCACCGAGGTGATGGACCAGTTCCTCGACCAGGCCGGAGAGCTGTTGCTGGCCACCTCGCGCGTGCGGGAGCTGTCGCGGGGCATGCCCGCGGCGCAGCGCCCACCGCTCGACGAGGCGGTCGATCGGCTCCACCTGCTGGTGAAGGGGCTGCACGACAAAGTGATGCAGGCGCGCATGACGCCCATCGCCGTCATCACCGACCGGTTGCCTCGGGCCGCACGCGACATCGCCCGGCGGCGGAACCGCGACGTCGACCTCGTCATCACCGGCGAAGACATCGAGCTCGATCGCGCCATCGTCGACGAGCTGGCCGACCCGGTGCTCCACCTGCTGCGCAACGCCATCGACCACGGCCTCGAGCCGACGGAGGAGCGCACCGCCGCCAACAAGCCACCGAAGGGGAAGGTCACCATCGCCGTACGCCGGCTCCGCGATCGCGTGGTGTTCGAGCTCTCGGACGATGGGCGGGGCATCGACGTCGAGCGCGTGAAGGTGCTGGTGGTGGAGCGCGGGCTGCTCACCAGAGACCAGGTCACCGCGCTGACCGAGCGTGAGACGTTGATGCTGGTGTGCCTGCCGGGCTTCTCGACGGCCGCTGACGTCACCGACATCTCGGGGCGTGGCGTGGGCATGGACGCGGTGCGCCGCGCGGTGGAGCAGGTCGGTGGCACGCTGGAGATCGAGACGAGGGCGGGCCGCGGCACCAGCTTCAGGCTGTCGCTCCCGTTGACGGTCGCGGTGGTGAACCTGCTCCTCGTGGGGGTCGGCGACGAGGTCTATGGCCTGCCCATCGGAAAAGTGAGCGGCGTGGTCGAGACTGCGCGCGATCGGCTGGCGATGAGTCAGAATGCGCCGGTGCTCCAGTTCGGTCAGAGCGTGTTGCCCGTGCATGAGCTGTCGGCGCTGCTCGAAGTGCCGGGTGACGCTCGCACCGCGGCGCTGGTGCCGTTCGTGGTGGTCGACGGTGACGACGGCCGGCTCGCGTTGGCGGTCGATCGGCTGCTGGGCCAGCAGGAAGTCGTGCTCAAGGGGCTCTCGAAGCCGCTCGACCTGGTGCCGGGCCTCGCTGGCGTCACCATTCTCGGCAACGGCCAGCCGGTCTTCATTCTCGACGTCGCGAGGCTGGTGACTGCGTGACGGCGCCGCTCGCTCGCCAGGAGGACGCGCTGCGCGAAGTGGTGCACCTCGGCAGCGCGCAGGCGGCGTCGATGCTCGCGCGGCTGGTGGGTGACGTGGGCGTGTTGGTGGAGGTGCCGCGCGTCGTCGAGGTGACCCGGCCTCAGCTCGGCTGGCTGCTCGGTGGCCGTGACGTGCCGGTGCTCGCGGCGTCGTTCGCGCTCGAAGGCGACGTGCCGGGCACGTTGTGGTGGGTGCTCCCGATGGACTCGGCGGAGCGGCTCGGCCAGCGCCTGCTGCGCCGCCCGGGCGTGACGGGGCCGCTCGCGTCGTCACGAACTGCCGCGCTCGCCGAGGCGGCCAACATCGTCGCGTCGGCGTGCTGCTCGTCGATGGGCTCGATGCTGAAGGCGAAGATGTTGCCGTCGACGCCGAGGGTGGTGCCGACGACGGTCGAGGCGCTCATCGCCGAGGGTGGCGTGGAGCTCGTCACGGCCGTCCTCGCGGGCTTCGTGTCGACGAACGCGCCGACGTTCTCGGGCACGCTGGTGTTGCTGCTCGCGCCGAGCGTCGCGGCCGACGTGTTGAAGCGCCTCGGCGTCTGAACCTCCCCACACTGCCCGAGACGGCTGAACCCCGACCGGTTGGTTGCTCTCAGATCATTGCCTCGCTGCGCTTCAGCTGAGCGCCAGGCTCGCATGTGCGCCGTGCGGATTGACCCTTCGACAGCTCGAGGTCTGGCCCGGTCGAGGAGCACTCGTTACGCTGACCCTCCGGAGGCGAGCGACACCCCTTGCGTGACGAACACGACCGCAGACTGCTCTCGAGGCGTCACGTCATGCTGGGAGGTGCTGTCGCGTCCCTCGCGCACGCGGCTCCACCGCCTGACCGGTTAGCGGAGCTGCCCTTCCGTCAAGACGACCCACGCTGGGGTGGCCGGGTGTTGTGGAAGCGCGACGTGGTGGTGCGCGTCGACACCGAGTTCAACGGCCATCCCCGCGAGGAGGCCGAGTCGCTCATTCGCCGCTTCGACGATGGGAACACGCTCGCGAACGAAGGGTGTCTTCTCACGTGTCTGTCGATGGTGCTGCGGCTGCTCGACCGGGAGCGCGGCGCCACGTGGACCCCCGCCACCCTCGACGCCGAGACGCAGCGTCTTCACTTCTCGACGCAGAGCGGCCTGTCGATGGCGCCGATGATGGCCGACCTCGTCTCGGAGGTGACCCTCGGCGCCGTTCAGCTCGTCGCGAAGGAGGAGCACCTCGCGGGAGTCGAAGGCCGTGCGCGCGTCTTCCCCCACACGGCGCCATTGCTCCGCGCCTTCCGCACCCTCGAGCCCTCTGCGCGACGGGACGTGGTGATGATGCTCAAGACAGGCACGTGGGACGACACGGTCGCCTCCCACTACGTCCTCGTGCATCCGCTCGACGAGGGTGGTCCAGACGCTCGAGACGTGCGCCTCCTCGACCCCGCGCAGCCGCTCGAGAACAAGGCGCCCTGGACGTTGACCGACTCGGCCAGACGCATCTGCGCAGACGAAGCCATTGCCGCTGAGTGGAAGAAGGCCGGCATCGGGTCGACTCAGGTAGGAGGCGTCTGGCTCTTCTCGCGCGGTCGACCTCCAGCAGCGCTGCTCCGCGCGTGGGCGGACGCCTCGCGCTGAAGCAGCAAGGCACGACTCAGCTCGGCAGCTCGAACGGCGGCTCGAGCTCTTCGCCGCTCTCGTGGTCGACGGAGCCGAGCGTCATCGGGTTCGCGTGTGAGAGGTACGAGTCTTTCGGCGCGACCGGTGGCGCGAGGCCCTCGAACCTGACGGTCTCGTCGTTCTCGAGCACCGGCTGCACGAGCTTCGGGAGCCGCTCTTCGATGGGGTCCCAGAACAACGTCAGCTCGACGTCTTCGAGCCAGCCGTCTTCGTGCAAGTCGAGGAAGGCGTTCAGCGCGTCTTCGTCAGCGCGGAACTCGGCGAGCGGGCGTTTCCCCTCGGGCAACGTCACCAGGATGAACGGGTGCAGATCGATGAAGTCGACGAGGTGGCCGTCCTGCACGACCCAGATGGCGAGCGTCGCTCCGTACGAGATGCAGTGGTACGCGGCGAGGTTGTCGTCGTTCGCGCAGAACTCCTCGAGGATGAGGCGCAGCTGCCACGCCTCCGTCCACGTGTGCGTCTCGGCCCAGCGTGAGCCACCGGGGCCGACTGACAGCTCGAGAATGTACGCGCTCGCCATGATCAGGGCAGGAAGCTGGCGTGGTACTTCGCGTCTTCGATGCTCGATGCGGCCGCCGTCTTCTGCAGCGGCAACAAGCAGTCGAGCATCACGGCCATTTCGGTCGTCTCTTTGTGCCCGATGGACGCTTCGTACGCACCCGGGTGCGGTCCGTGCGGAATGCCAGCCGGGTGGTAGCTCATCGAGCCGGGGCTGACGCCACGCCGCGAGGTGAAGTTGCCCTTGCAGTAGAAGATGAACTCGTCGACGTCGACGGACGAGTGCGGGTACGGGCAGGGGATCGCCTCGGGGTGAAAGTCGGTCGGCCGCGGCACGAAGCTGCACACCAGCGCTCCACGCGCGGCGAACGTGCCGTGCCACGTCGGCGGCAGGTGCGTCAGGCCCACGCGCGGCTGGAAGTCGAGAATGTGAAACACCCACGGGTAGACGGTGCCGTCGTAGCCGACGACGTCGAGCGGAGATTCCTTCGTCGAGAACCCGTAGAAGGCGTCGCCGCGCTTCACCACCTGCTCACGAAGGCCCTCGTCGAGCGGGCCGCGGAAGGTCGGCTTCTTGAAGTCGCGGTGACAATACGGCGCATCCATTCGGAGCTGGCCGACGCCGTTGCGCCACTGCTTGGGAAGGTGCGCGCCGCCGCGGCACTCGATGGACAGCCACCACTGCGCGAGCCCGGGTGTGAGCGTGAAACGATGGAGGATGCCGCGGGGCACGAAGACGTAGTCGCCAGGCCCGAAGTCGAGATCGCCCAACAGCGTGCGCAGCGTTCCGCCGCCTTCGTGCACGTAGAAGAGGTCGTCTCCGTCGGCGTTGGTGAAATACACCGCGTCGTCAGCGCCGGGCTTGAGCACCGAGAGCGTGATGTCGGCGTTGAAGAGCATCGGCAGGCGCGCATCGAGCGGGCTCTTCGTCGAGGCCGGCAGGCTCTGCGAGAGGAAGTGCCGCTTGAGCAGCCCGTCCATCGGCGCGGCGGTGCGAGTGCCAGCAAAGGCGTGCGTCGTCGGCATCGGTGACTGCCGGTGCGGCGCGTGGCGGTGGTACGTGATGGTGTACGGGGCTTCGAAGCCGTCCTGCGTGATGCAGTGCTCCCAGTGCAGGTGGCCTGCGGCGTCCTTCAGTTGAATGTGGTGCTTTCGAGGGACGGTGCCCTGCACGAGGCGCTCGATCATGCGCGCGCTTGTACACCAGCCGATGGCTCACGGCTTCGGCGGAGTCGGGCCGGACTGGCACGCTGTCCCCTCTGGGGGACACGGCGTTGCTCTCGGCGGCTCCGGCATCGCTCGTGGCTCGTGATTACATGCGCCGCATGACGCAGTTCTCTCGCCGCACGGTGCTCACCTCGGCCTCGGTCACGCTGCTCGGCTGCACGGTGAAGAGCACTCCGACGACGGGCCGCGACGTGTCGCTGGTGTTGCCTGCGCAGCCCACGAGCGACGGCGCAGGCGTTCGTCTCAATCGCGCGCTTGGGCATCGCTCCTTGAGCACCCTCGACCCGTTCCTGCTCCTCGACGAGTTCCACACCGAGAACCCGAACGACTACCTCGCCGGCTTCCCCGAGCACCCGCACCGCGGCTTCGAGACCGTCACGTACATGATCCACGGCGCCATGGAGCACCGCGACGTGCTCGGCAACCAGGGCCGCCTCGGGCCCGGCAGCGCACAGTGGATGACGGCGGGCCACGGCATCATCCACTCCGAGATGCCGAAGCAGGAGCGCGGCCTGATGTGGGGCTTCCAGCTCTGGGTGAATTTGCCCAAGGCACGCAAGCTCATCGCCCCGCGCTACCAGGACATCGCCGCCACCCGGATTCCCGAGGTCGAGGTCGACGGCGCGCGCGTTCGTATCGTCGCGGGCTCCACGTTCGGCGCGAAGGGCCCGGTCGACGGCATCGACATCGAGCCGGTGTTCCTCGACGTCGCGTTGAGGAAGGGCTCTCGCGTCGTGCAGCCAGTCCCCGCGGGCCACACCACCTTTGCGTTCGTCACCGAGGGCACCGCGCGGTTCGGCACCAGCCGCCGTGAGGTGAGCAAGGGCAGCCTCGTCATTCTCGAGAAGGGCACCTCGGTCGAGCTCAACGGAGAAGGCGAAGGCGGCCGCGTGCTCTTCCTTGCCGGACGCCCCTTCAACGAGCCCATCGCGCGTGCCGGCCCATTCGTCATGAACACCGAGGCCGAGCTGCAGCAGGCGTTCGACGACTACCGCAGCGGGCGGTTGTTGCTGTGACTCAACTCCGCGCGCGCTCGGCCGTCTGCGCGCGCTCGATGCTCTCGAACAGCGCCTTGAAGTTGCCGCCGCCGAAGCCCTTGTCGCCCTTGCGCTCGATGATCTCGTAGAAGAACGGGCCACCTTCGCGGTCGTGGTACAGCTGCGACTTCTCCTTCATGAAGATCTGCAGCAGGTACTGGTGCTCCTTGTGCCCGTCGATGAGGATCTGCAGGTCTCTCAGCTCAGCCAGGCTCTCGTCGATGCGCTTGATGCCGCTCTTCTCGAGGCGCTCGGGCAGGTAGTCGTAATACGAGGCCGGCGTGCCGAGGAACTCGAGGCCCTGCGTCGCGCGCATGGAGCGAACGGCCGGCACGATGTCGCGCACGGCCAGCGCGAGGTGCTGAATGCCCTCGCCGCGTTGATCCTCCACGAAGACGTTGATCTGCGAGTTCTTGAAGCGCGGGCGTGACGGCTCGTTGTTCGCGAACTTCACCGTGCTCTTCGGGTCCCACATCACGATCGACTTGAGGCCGGTGCCGGTCTGGCTGCCCTGGGTGATCTCCTCTTCGGTGTGGAACTGGATGTTCCAGAACTCCTCGAAGCCCATCACGTGCTTCATCCACAGCACCATCGGCTGCAGGGTGCGGAAGTTCGAGGTGATGTGATCGACCTTCCCGAAGCCGAAGCGGTTCTTCCCGCCGCGGGGCTCGGCGTGCTTCACGAAGCCCGGGTAGAGCGCCTCGTAGCCGTCACGCTGAATGAAGCGGAAGGTGGTGTTGCCGAACGGCGTGGTGATGCTGAAGAACGCGAGCTTGCCGCCCTTCTCGTCGGTGAAGCGCTGCAGGCCGTCGTCGATGATGGTGCCGCCGCGCTGCTCCATCAGGCGCCACACCTTCTCGACGTCGCGCACCAGGAAGTTCACCGTGCCGACGCCCTCGGGGTGCTTCTGCAGCCAGCGCCACGCACGGCCAGTCTCACCGACGGGCGCGGAGCAGATGAGCGTCACGTCGTTCGCGTTGAAGACGACGGAGTGCTGGCGCCCACGCTTCGTCAGCTCGGCCGACGACTCGCCCACCTCCGTGAAGTCCATCAGCTCCGTGTAGAAGCGGCGCGTGCGCGCCAGGTCATGCACGTACCAGTGAACGCTCTCGACCTTGATGATGTCCAACGAGTCCATGGGGAGGCTCCTGCGGGGGAAGTGGAGGGTCGCTACGCCTGGGCGTCGGGCTGTGCTTCAGGGCGGGCCGCCTGCACGTGCGGCAGGGCCAGACAGGCCTGCTCGACGCGCAGCAGCAGCGGGAACGCGTCGACGTTGCCGCCGAAGCGGCGCGCGCCGAACAGCTGGGGAATGAGGCAGCAGTCGGCCCACGTGAAGTCGTCGCCGAAGAGGAACCGACCGGCCGTCTTCGCCGCGAGCTTCTCGAGCCCCTCGAGCCCCTGGTCGATGAAGTGCGCCGCCCACTTCTTGTCGTCCACGCCGAGCGCCTTGAGGTGGTTGAGCGTCGAGAGGTTGTGGAACGGCTGAATGCCCGAGTTGATCAGCTCGGCTAGCGCGCGCACCTGCCCGCGGCCCACCAGCGACTTCGGGAGCAGCGGCTTCTGGGGGAAGCGCTCCTCGAGGTACTCGAAGATGGCGACCGACTGCGAGAGGACGGCGAGCTTGCCGTTCTCTTCGACCTCGAGCACCGGCACGTAGCCAGCGGGGTTGCGCAGGCGATGCTCGGCCTGGTGTTGATCGCCCTTGAGCAGCGAGACGGCCACGTACTCGTACGGCACGCCCTTGAAGTGCAGGGCCAGCCGAACGCGGTAGCTCGAGCTCGAGCGCCAGTAGTTGTAGAGCTTCATGGAGGCCTCGCCGGGAAGACGGCCAATCTCTCGTCCTCCCCGTCATTCAAGTCAAGCGGGTCGACCCGGCTCGGTATACTGCTGACATGGGTGTTCCGGCCTACATGCTCTCGATTCTCCACCGACAGCAGCTGCTCCTCAAAGAGGGCTTCGTCACGCGCTACCCGCTCGACTGGTTGATCTGGGAGCCCGGCCCGTGGCGGCCTGCGCGCTCGGTGCTCGAGAGCAACCTCGAGTCGACCCAGCTCCCTGGCAGCGAGCAGCCGGCGAGGCCGACCGGCGAAGACGCCATCTGCTTTCAGCTCAAGCTCCCGACGGACGGCGACCTGCTCAGGGTCGGCCGCTCGACGACCAACGACATCGTCATCAACGATCTCACTGCGTCGCGGGAGCAGTTCTCGCTGCGCTGGCATGAGGGTGCCTGGATGCTCGAGGCCGCACACGGGGTCGTGACCGTCGATGGCCAGCCGGTCGAGGAGCAGCTGGGCCCGCTCCGGTCTGGCGCCGCGATCGCGCTGGGCGATGTCCGGGCGACGCTGCTCAACGCGAACGACATGACCGCGCGCGCGGCAGCGTTCAAGGCCAGGCCTGCTCGCTGACGCGCTACTGACAGCGGCCCGTCACGCACTGCTGCCCGCCGGGGCAGAACACGCAGGCGCCGCCGTCGAGCCCGCACTGCTGCTTCACGGTCCCCGGGGCACAGACGCTGCCAGCGCAGCAGCCGGGGCACGTGGCTGGGTCGCACACGCAGGTCCCCGCTTCGCAGCGCTGGCCTGAACCGCATTGCGCGTTGGCGCCGCAGCGGCACACGCCGCTGGTGTTGCAGGTGTCGGCACGCAGGGGGGCGCAGCTGACACAGGCCACCCCGGAGCGGCCGCACGTCGCGATGGACGAGGTTCGACACACGTCGCCGTCGCAGCACCCGTTCGCGCAGTTCCCGACGTTGCAGAGCGCCGTCGTGACGCACCGGCCCGCCATGCAGCTGGCGCCCGCGCCGCACGAGACGCAGACGCCGCCGTCGGACCCGCACGAGTTGTTCGTCGTGCCTACTCGACAGGTGCCTGCCTGGCAGCACCCTGCGCAGTTGCCCGCGCCGCAGGGGTTCACGCATTGCTTGTTGGTGCACGTCGTGGTGCAGGTCGCGCACGCCACGCCGCCGGTTCCGCAGGCGCTCGGGAGCGTGCCCGGCTGGCAGACCCCGGCGACGCAGCAGCCCGCCGGGCACGTCTGCGCGTTGCAGGTGCCGACGCAGGCGCCGCCGTCGCAGGTGCCCTGGCCGCATTGCTCGCAGGCCCTTCCCTCGGAGCCGCAGGCGCCATTCGTCGGCACCGTCACGCAGCTCGAGCCGATGCAGCAGCCGCTCGCGCACGAGATCGCGTTGCACGTCGACATCGCGCACTGGCCGCCGGTGCACGCCGAACCACCGCAGTCGAGGCACGCCCGCCCGTTCGAGCCGCAGCTGCTCGACGAGGGCGTGGTGATGCACTGGTTGCCCTGGCAGCACCCAGACGGGCACGACGACGGCGTGCACTGACACGTCTGCGACAGGCACTCCTGGCCGGCTTCGCACGACGGGCCGGCGCCGCACTGACAGCGGCCCCCTTCACAGCGGTCGGCGCCCAGGGCTGCGCTGCAGGTCGGCTCCGAGCCGCACGCGCACTGGCCCGTGGCGGAGCACGTGTCGGCCATCTGCGCGTCGCAGACGACGCAGTCAGAGCCGCTGACGCCACACGCGCCGGCCGTCGGGGGGTCGACGCAGGCGCCGGCCGAGCTCAGACAGCCTCGGCACGCGCTCACCCCGGCCGCGAGCCTCACCGTGACGGGCCGCTCGACCCCTTGTTGTACCAGCACCGCCGCCCTGCCACGCCCCACCTCGCCACCGTCGACCAGGCCGGTCACCGTGATGTCGACGAGCTGGCCGGCCACGGCGTCACCGAGGAGAATTCGCACCGAGGTCGACGGCGCGAGAATTCCCGCTGCCGTCGCCGGCCTGACTGCGGGCTCCAGGAGCGCGCCGCCGTCGACGTGCGCTTCGTAGCGCAGCTGCTCCGACGGGGTCTCGGACGAGTCGGTCGTCACCACCACGGCGGTGCCGAACAGCGACGCCGGGTCGCGGCAGCTCGAGAGGAGCAGCAGCGCTGAGAGCAGCCCGAGACGTCTCATCGCGCGTTGATGTCCGGGAAGGTCGTCGGGGTGGGCTTTGGCGCGGTGGCCACCACGGTGGCCGTCGCTGCGCCCGCGACGACGACGCCAGCGATGCCGGCCCAGAACCACCACCGGGAGGTGATGGGCTGCGGTGGTGGCGGTGGCGGGAGCTCTCTTCGTGTGAGCTCGAGCTGGAGCTTCTTCGCCGCTGCGTCGGCTTCGGCCCGGGCCGCGGCGACCCGAAGCTCGTCCTGCTTCACCCGGTTCGCCTCCTCCTCCTCGGCGCGCCGGCGCGCCTCGGCGTCCTTCGCGCGTTGCCGTTCGGCGTCGAGCTGGGCCTTCAGCTCGGCCACCACCTGCTCCGTCGCCGTGGCCTGCGCCGCGGGCGGGTTCGTCTCGAGGTACCGGTTGAAGTACGAGAGCGCCTTCTCGAGCGCGCCCGTCTTGCGGTGGCATTGCCCGAGGTTGAACAGCAGGCCCGGGGCCGCCTTCAGCGCATAGGCGGCTTCGTAGCGGGCGATGGCGGTCGCGAAGTCGCCGAGGTCGAAGGCCTTCTTGCCCTCCATCGCGATGCGCTTGGCCTGGGCTTCGGCAGACTCCGCGCGCGCGTCGGGGCCGGCGAGCAGCACGCAGAGCATCAGCAGCGCAGCGCTAGAACGGGTCGAGGACGCCATCGGAGACGGCTCTGGTTTCCTTCTTTACCGGGAGCGGTGCAAGTCGCTTGAGCGGCAGCTCGACGTGCAGGCTCTCGGTCGTCCCGAACTCGCGGCTGAGCGGCTCGTACCCTTTGAGCTCCAGCCTGACCGCGAGCGGCGGTGCGCCCAGCTCCCGCTTCACGGTGAGGGGCGTGGTTCCCAGCGATGCGCCGGTGGAATCGACGACGTTCGCGCCAGGCGGCGCCGACTCGATGACGATGGACACGGTGCGCGGTGGGCTCGGCGCTTGCGGGGGCACGACCACCACCGGAGGAGGAGGAGGAGGGGCCTCGATGGGCGCGACGGCCTTCACCGGGCCGCTCGCCAGGAGCGCTCCAGCGCCACCGAGCGTCGCCACCACGACCGCGACGAGCGCTGGCACCATCCACCGGCGTGGCGGTGGCTGCGCGAGCGGAGCGACGTCTTCATCGAGGTGCCTGAGGCGCCAGAGCACGTCACCCATCGAGGCAGGGCGGTGGTCGGCGTTCTTCGCGAGGCAGTCCGTCACCAGGCGGCGCAGGCCCTCGGGCACGGCGTCTCCGGTTCGCGTCAGCGTCGGCACCGGCGGTGGGGGGCGGGTGATGATGTCGGCGGCCAGCTGGCCATAGACGGTGGACTCGAAGGGCGGCTTCCCGGCGAGCAGCTCGAAGAGCACCGTGCCGAACGCGTAGATGTCGGTGCGGGCGTCGACGTCGAGGCCGGCCGCCTGCTCGGGCGCCATGTAGCGGGGGGTGCCCAGCAGGTCGCCGTTCTGCGTCTCGATGACGCGTGGGCCTTCCTGCACGAGCAGCTTGGCCACGCCGAAGTCGAGCACCTTCACCCAGTCGGCGCCGTCACGTTGCGAGAGGAAGATGTTGTCGGGCTTCAAGTCACGATGCACCACCGACAGGGCGTGCGCGGCCTCGATGGCCTCGGCGACCTGCGTCGCGATGCTGACGACGACCGCGAGTGACAACGCCTTCGACGCGAGCCGGGCCGTGAGCGTCTCGCCCTCGAGCAGCTCCATCACCGCGTACACCTGGCCGGGGGCCTCGACGAAGTCGTGCACCTCGACGATGTGCGGGTGATTGATGGTGTTGACGAGCCGCGCCTCCTGAAGGAACCGGCGCACCAGCGAGGCGTCGTTCAGCAGCTTCTCGTGCAGGCTCTTCACCGCGACCCGGCGGCCGAGCGTCTGGTGCCGCGCCTGGTACACGCACCCCATGGTGCCTTCGCCGAGGAGCGACTCGACGACATAGGCGCCGAAGCTCGTCGGGAGGAGCGCGGCCGGCTCGCGCACCACCGAGAGGTTGAGACTCATGTCAGGGGGCCCCGGGTCATGCGCCCTGGACGCTACCTCACGATGGGGAGGATGACGCGTCTGCGACGCCCGCCGAACACCGCCGTTCCACCAGGGCTGAAATGGCCTTCTTCCGTGCTGGACTTCAGAAGACGTACACGGCTCCCGACGTGGGCACCCCGTTGCCTGCCGGGGCTGAGGCACTGCCGGAGTCCTCGTCGATCGCGCCGACCACCACGGTCCGACCGTCGTCCGAGAGCGACAGATTCCAGCCGAAGAGGTCCCCGGGGTCAGCGTTGGCGGCCTTCAGGAAGCTGTCGTGCCGCCACGCGCCCGCCGTGCGCCTGAAGACGTACGCCGCGCCCGACATCGAGCTCGTGTTACTGCTCAGGTCGCCATTCACGACGCGGCTCCCCGATGATTCCCGGTACGCGCCGACGGCCAGCACGTCGCCCGTCGCGCTCAACCCCACGGTCCACCCGAAGTAGTCACCGGCATCGGCGTTGGGGGCCTTGAGGAAGACCTCCTGCGCCCACGCGGCGCCCGTGTGCCGGAAGAGATAGACGGCGCCAGCACCTGGCGCGCTGTTGTCGAGCTGATTGGCGCCGACGCCACGGGCGCTCGACGCCTCGTTGCGCGCGCCCACCGCGAGGGACCGACCATCTGCCGACAGCGAGATGGCCATGCCGAACCAGTCACCGGCGTTGGTGTTGGAGGCCTTGAGGTAGGCCTCCTGGGCCCAGACCGAAGCAGTCCGGCGGAAGACGTAGACCGCCCCTGAGTCCGCCATGAGGTTGTTCGTCTGCACCCCGTTGACGCCGACGCCGTTCGAGTCTTCGGCCCACGCGCTCACCACGAGCACCGCCCCGTCATCCGAGAGGTCGACCCGCAGGCCGAACTGGTCACCTGCGCCGGTGTTCGACTGCTTGAGGTAGGCCTCCTGGGCCCAGGTCGAGTTGGTCTTGCGGAAGACGTACACCGCGCCCGAATCGAGGGCCGCGTTGCTCGCCTGACTTCCGCCGACGCCCGTGGCCGCCGAGTCTTCGTTGCGTGCGCCCAGCGCCAGCACCGTGCCGTCGGCGTTGATGGCGAGCCCGGTCGCGAACCGATCGTCGGCCTCGGTGTTCGACGCCTTGAACCACGCTTCCTGCTGCCAGACCGCGCCGGTTCGCCGGAACAGAAACGCGGCGCCAGAGTCCGGGGCGGCGTTGTTCGGCTGCGCCACGTTGATGCCCGTGCCGCTCGAGCTCTCGCCCCAGGTGCTGATGACGATGGCCGTTCCGTCGGCCGAGATGGCGACGCCGCTGAGCCGGTCGCCAGCCTCCGAGATGGTGGACTTGAGGTACGCCTCCTGGGCCCACACGCCATTGGTGCGGCGGAAGACGTAGGCGGCTCCGGAGTCGGTGGCCCCGTCGTTCGACTCGTTGCCATTGACGCCGCGAGCCGAGGAGTCTTCTTTGTCAGCCGCCACCACGATGACGTTGCCGTCGGCCGAGATGGCGGTGAACCACCCGAATTGATCACCGGCTCCAGCGTTGGAGGCCTTGAGCATCGCTTTCTGCAGCCACGTGGTGCACGACGAGCCCGACGCCATCGCCGGTGGCGTACACGTGAAGCCGCAGGTGCCGTTCGTGCAGGTCGCCACACCATCGACGGGGTCCGGGCATGGCGTGCACGACTGGCCACACGTCGCGACGCTCGAGTCGGAGACACAGGTGGTTCCACACTGGTGCTGACCCGAGGGGCAGTTGGTCCGGCACCGGCCGGTGCTCTGGTCGCAGCCCAGCGCGCAGGTGACGTCAGACGTCGAGTACTCACAGGCACCAGCCGGCAACACACACCGGCCGACGACCGCTGACGTGCGCTGCGTGGTTGCATCGAGGCACGTCGGGGCAGGGGGCGAGGCACACGCACGGCTCGTTCCCACGCACGTTCCGGAAGCGCCGCACGAGTCGTTCTCGGTACACGCGTCGTTGTCGGAGCACGAGGCGCCGATGTCGGGCTGGGCCTGACAGACTCCCGCGACGCAGAGGCCCGGCTCGAAGCACGGCCGGGTGGGGCACATCACGCCTGCGCACGGGTCGCCCTGACACGCTCCCGCATCACAGCCGCTCGCGCAGGCGCGCGTGTCGAACGTGTACTGGCAGACGCCGCCCACGCACTGCCCGGGACTCACCGGCACCCGCACCGAGAGCGCGTCGACACACGCCGCGGCCGGCGGCGCATCGCACGGCAACGGCGAGCCGCGGCAGGCGCCAGCCGAACAGCGGTCGTCGGTGGTGCACGGGTTCGCGTCGTCACAGGCCACGCCATCGTCCTTCGGGGTGTAGACGCAGGCGCCGTCGGTACAGGTGCCTGCCTCTCGAAAGCACGTGGACGGCGCAGACAGGCACCTCACGCCCTCGCAGCGGTCGGTCGAGCGCGCGATGCCCGAGAGCGGAACCACCAGCTCGGCCGTGTTGGCGGCGTCGGACTCGAAGACCAGTCGGCCGGAGTGCGGGCCCGTGGTGCGCGGCTCGTAGACCAACGAGAGCGCGGCTTCGACGCCAGCAGCCAGCGTCTCTGGCGGCGCGCCTTCGAGTCGGAACTCAGCGGCGTCGACCCCGGACAGAACGACCCGGCTGAACCGGAGCGTGCCCTGCCCCGCGTTACGCACCGTGGTGGAGCGGCGAACGCCCACGCCCGGTGCCGTGGAGCCGAAGTCGACGGAGGCGGGTTCGACCTCGATGGCCGGCCGCGCGCGCATCACCGTCTGATCGCCGCACGTGCAGGCAGACAGCGAGAGAGCCACGAGGGCTGAGAAGAGTCGCATCGGTACTCCCAGACGTCACGAGGTCGGCCGATTTTGCGTCGAACCGTCTCAGACCTTCTTCACCCGCTGATCGATGCGGCCGAACAGGCTCTTTCCGTCGGCGCCGAACATCTCGATCTCGACGCGGTCACCGTGCTTGAGGAAGGGCGTCTTCGGCCCGCCCGTCTCGATGGTCTCGATCATGCGCTGCTCGGCCAGGCACGAGATGCCGCGCGCGCGGTCTTCGTTCGACACCGTGCCGCTGCCGAGGATGGTACCGGCGGCGAACTGGCGGGTCTTCGCGAGGTGCTCCATCAGCCTGAAGAAGCTGAAGTGCATCTCGGGGCCCGCGTGGGTGTCGCCGACCTGCGTGCCGTTGAGCCAGGTCTTGAGGGTGAGGTGAACCCGCCCATCGCGCCAGGCCTCGCCCAGCTCGTCGGGCGTGCACGCGACGGGAGAGAACGCCGTCGCCGGCTTGCCCTGGAAGAAGCCGAAGCCCTTGGCGAGCTCGTCGGGGATGAGGTTGCGCAGGCTGACGTCGTTCACCAACATCACCAGGCGCACGTGAGGCGCTGCGTCGGCCGCGGTGAGCCCCATGGGGACGTCGCCGAGAATCACGGCGACCTCGGACTCGAAGTCACAGCCCCAGGCCTCGTCGCGAATGACGATGTCGTCGGTGGACCCCAGCAGGTGGCTGCTGCCGCCCTGGTACACGAGGGGGTCGGTCTCGAGCGTGGCCGGCGGGTCGACCTTGCGGGCCTTTCGCACCAGGCGCACGTGGTTCAGGTACGCGCTCCCGTCGACCCACTCGAACGCACGGGGCAGCGGGCAGTGGAGCTTCGTCGCGTCCCAGGGCTCCGACGTCGCGGTGCCAGCCTCGAGCTGCGCGGCGAGCGCCTTCAGCTTCGGCTCGACGACGCTCCAGTGGTCAAGCGCGGCCTGCAGCGTGGGCGCGATGGTCGAGGCGTCGGTGATGGCGGTCAAGTCGCGCTTGACGACGACGAGGCTGCCGTCGCGCGTACCGGTACGTTTCGTCGCGAGCTTCATGCCGGCCTTCCATCGCGGGGCTCACCACGTGTCAAGGCTGGAGGGCCCGGCCCGCCGCCCGTGAATGGGAGCTCAGCGCAGCTGCTTCTCGACATCGTCCAACTGCTTCCACGCGTCCTTGCGGGAGCTGTCGTCCGAGGCGCTCTTCACTGCGGCCTTCGCGCCGTTGACGAAGCTGCGCAGCATGCGGTCGGGCTCACCCATGTCGGCTTCACGCTTCTGGAGCTTTGCCTCGACGCGACTGAGCCTCGCCTCGAGTTGGGCCTGGGTGATGCCCTTCGCGACAGGCTTGATGGGCTTCGGGTCCGCGACGACCGGCTTCGGGTCCGCGACGACGGGCTTCGGGTCTGCGACGACGGGCTTCGGGTCCGCGACGACGGGCTTCGGGTCCGCGACGACGGGCTTCGGGTCCGCGACGACGGGCTTCGGGTCCGCGACGACGGGCTTCGGGTCCGCGACGACGGGCTTCGGGTCCGCGACGACCGGCTTCGGATCGACGACGACGGGTTTCGGTTCGACGACCGGCTTCGGTTCGACGACCGGGTCCGTCACCACCGTCGGCGATGAACCGCCGCCCGAGAACAGCACCACCCCACCGACGGCGATCGCGAGCAGCGAGACGACCCCGATGATGAGCGGCAACTTGCTCTTCGGCGCCTCGAGCGGCTCGTCGTCGTCGACCTTCGGGAGCGTGCTCTCGGTGTTGCGTGGCACCGCTTCTCGTTCAGGGTCGGTGCCCTTGAGATCGAGCGGGAGCGACTGCTCGACCCGCGTGTGGCCTCCGACCGGCACCACCTCACCGGTGAGCGGTGACATGCGGGTCTCTTGCCCCGAGGGAATGGGCGCTGGCGTCGGAGGGCGGGTCGCCCGGGTGCGCGCCGAGGTGCTGCCCGAGACGCCGAGGGGCTTGAGGCTGCCGCTGCGCGGTGGAGGCGTTCCACCGAGGGGCCGTTGTCGACCCGACGGGGTCGCCGTGCCGAGCGTCGGAGCGCGGCCCGTGATGGGGGCAGGCGTCGTGGTGCCCGAGCCGGGAAGGAGCGACGCGCGGACGGCCTCGAGGTGGGCCCGCATCTCTTCGGCGCTCGCGGGGCGGCTCGCGGGGTCCTTCTCCATCGCCCAGAGAATGAGCTCGTCGAGGGCGGGGGGAATGTCGGCGCGAATCGTCGAGGGCACGGGCGGCTTGTCTTCGACGTGCATCCACATCGTCTGGAGCGTGTTCTCACCGCGGAACGGCCGGAAGCCCGTCACCATCTCGAAGAGCACGACGCCCAGCGCGTAGAGGTCGGTGGCGGCGCTGATGGGTTTGCCCCGCGCCTGCTCGGGCGAGATGTAGTCGGGCGTACCGAGGATCATCGACGCACGCGTCTGCGGCGCCGAGTCGCTGCCGTTGGCGAGCGCGCCGAGCTTGGCGATGCCGAAGTCGAGCAGCTTGACGTACGCCTTGCCGCGGCCGGTGCTCACCAGGAAGATGTTCGAGGGCTTGATGTCGCGGTGAACGATGCCGGCGGCGTGCGCCGACTCGAGCGCGTCGAGCACCTCTTCGATGTACGAGAGCGCCTCGCCGATGGGCAGCGCGCCTCGCTGCTTGATGAGCTTGTCGAACGGCGTGCCGTCGAGGAACTCCATCACGAAGTAATGGGAGCCCTCGGGCAGCTGGCCGAACGAGAAGATGTCGACGATGCCGCGGTGGCGAATCTCGTTCACCGCGCGCGCCTCCGACAAGAAGCGCTCGACCAGCTCCTTCTCGTTCGAGAGCGACGGCAGCAGCACCTTCACCGCGACGCGTTTGCCGATGACGGGCTGGCGGCCTTCGTACACCTCGCCCATGCCACCAACGCCGATGCGCGCGATGATCTCGTACTCGCCAATCTTTCGTCCGGCGAGGTCGGTGTTGGGTGCGTCAGACACGCCGCGACTCTACCGGGGAATCGACCGTTTCGCCTGTTCAAGTCCCTGTGGCAGGGGGAGGTGCGACCGGGCCGGGCTTGATCACCCGCGGCGAGTGTTTCCACAGCCCACCGTGGGCGAAGGCCTTCCAGCCCCACTTGAGCCACGAGAGCAGGGCCAGCGCCATCCACAGGCTCCAGGTCAACATGGCGCCGCGGTACACCAGCATCGGCACCGAGAAGACCCACGCCTTTGGGAAGTCGACGGTCGTGCGGTCCTGGAACCAGCGCAGCAGCCCGGCGGACGAGCCGTTGCCGCGCACCTGCATCTCGGGTTGGCCGAGCAGGCCCGAGTACACCGACACGCCGAGGATGATGAGCGCGATGGCCGTGGCCGCCACGAGCATCAGCTGGCGAACGTTGAAGGCCGCGGGGCCGTCGACCGTCACGCGCTCGCGCCAGCCCAGCACCAACAGCCACCCGAAGACCGCCGCGATGGCGACGATGGGCAGCTGCGAGAGCCCCAGCGCCAGCAGCACCCACTGGTACGTCTTCACCGGCGCCCACTTCGAGCGGCCCAAGCCGATGGAGACGACGAGCAGGACGAGCAGGAAGCTCCAGAACAACACGGCGGGGCCCATGCGCGGCCCGGTGAGGAAGAGCACCCAGCGGTTCTCCGGCATGTCCACGTGCAGCTCGGCGTTCACCGTCGAGACGCCCAGCCCCAGGGCCGGCGTCGTCCACGAGCTGGGCAGCCCGCTCGTCTGTCGCCACCGCAGCTCGATGGACTGTGAGCCCGGCACCAGCGGCATCGACACGGTGCGGCCTTCCTGGCGAATCGGCTGCGCCTGGCCGTTGATGATGACGGTCTGCAGCTGCGCGTCTTCGGGCAAGGTGAACGGGTGCAGGCCTCCGCGCGAGGAGCGCAGGTTGGCCGTGAAGGTGACGTCGGTGGCGCGCACGCCCGGCGACACCACGAGCCGCGACTGGTCGATGGTGAGCGTCTGGCCCTGCACGCCGTCGGGCTTGACGACCTCGAGGGTGACCGACTCCTTCGGCCACGGGCGCCACTCGGGCACGCGCACGCCGGGCTCATCGGGCTGATGCACGACGGGAATGCCGGACCACTCCGCGTGCCACACCGGGCTGATGTCGACGCGCCACACCTCGACCCAGGGAGCGCCCTCGGCGGCCGTCAGCACGATGGGAGACTTCGGCTCGAGCACGCTCGTCCAGCTCAGCTCGGTCGCGCTCGCCGGCATGTTCACCAGCGCCTTGCCGTTCTGGACGCGAACGTCGCTCGACGTCACCGACTCACCGGGGAGCAGCGGCACCTCGAGCACCACGGCCGAGCCCGTCGGCGTCAGCCGCTCCACGCGCGTCTCGACCGACCAGGTCAGCCCAAGCGCCAGCGTGCGCTCCACCACGACGAAGGGAGGCAGGGTGCCGCTCTGCAGCGCCGCGCCGGTGCCCTTCGCGTTGTCGGCCTTGCGGGTCAGCTGCAGGTTCTCGTCGGCGACGCCGTCTTCGTGCACGCCATCGAGCGTCCACCCGTCGACCTTCGACTCCACGCGGTACGACTTGAACGGCAACGGCACCTGCACCGTGTCGCGCGGCGGCAACGGCCCTTCGAGCAGCACCTGGTGCGCGCCTTCGTCGACGGCGAGCAGGAGCGCTCCGTCGGCGCCGCGAGTCAGCGCGCTCGCCGGCTTGCCATCGACGATGACGGTGCGAGGGAGCCAGTGCTTCTCGTTGCCGGGAAGCGGAATGGCAGTGGCGGCGCCGGCGAGCACCTCGATGCGCAGGCGCAGCGTGGTGGGCGTCGCCTCGAGCAGCAGGCGTGGAGACGAGGCACAGCTCGGCGCGCAGTCGGGCTTCTCGAGCAGGCGCTCCTTGAGCTGGTTCAGCAGGGTCTCGTTCGGCAGCTCGTCGGCGCGCGCGAGCGTCGGAGCGAGCAGGCCAAGGGCAAGGAGCCCAGCCGTCGCGGGCAGCCGCAGCTTCTTGATGAAGGTGGGCCAGAACGAGCCGGGGAAGCCGAGCACCGTCAGCACCAGCAGCCCGAAGAGCAGGGCGCGAAGGAAGGCGAGCACCAGGTTGGCGGCCGGCCCGAGGAGGAAGAGCGAGAGGGTCTGCGTGCGCTCGACCGGCCCCGAGTAGCCGATGCTGATCTCCTTCCAATTCCACCGCGGCAGGCCCGGGCCCGTCTGCACCAGCACCGACTTGTCGTAGTCGCGCGTCGTCAGCGCCTTGCGCTTCTGTTGTTTGAATTGCTGCTGCGCCTGGGCTTGCGGCTCCTTGGCGGCCGGCTCGGGCTTTGGGGCGTTGACGAAGCGGTCCATCGCGAGGTCGTTCTGCTCTTCGCCGTCACCGACGTCTCCGCCGTACGAGCCCCTCGACATGCTGCGCTGGTACTGCCCAGCGTTGTCGCTCGAATACTCAGACCAGCTCTGCACGCCGCCGTACGACATCTCGCCCGCGAGGCCCGGGTACATGCCGTGGCGCACGTGGTCGACCATGAACGAGACGGTGATGACGACGAGTGACGCCCACGAGGCGTAGCGCGACCAGCGGAAGACGGACTTGAGCCAGTGCTCCGGCAACACGCGGAAGATGGCCTCGAGCGCCAGCACCACCAGCCACACGAAGCGTGGCGAGTCGTCCTCGAGCCAGCCGAGCGTCAACGCCACCAGCGCGAGGCCGCCCATCGGCCAACCGAAGAGCCGGCCCATGGCGAGCGAGATGATGAGCACGAGGAACAGGTCGAGCAACGTCCACCGCTGCATCCACGTGTCGGGCACGGAGTCAGCGCCTGACGCGCTCACGAGCGTCCAGCCGGGCGGGAGCCGCAGCATCGTGCGCACCGAGGCGAAGTCGGCGTCCCACGAGACGGCGGGAATGGCCGCCAGCGAGGTGACGATGCGGCTGTCGGCCTCGAGGGTGAGCTGGCCTTCACGCAGCTCGACGCCGGCCTGCGGAGCGCTCGCCAGCCGGGTGATGAACTGGTCGGAGCCCGCGGTGACGACGCGCCCGAGCTCGGTGCCCGGCTGCATGTCGAGCCGCCACGAGCGATGGAGCGGGCCGCTGATGCGGTCGTTCGCGGTGAGGCCCTTGCCGTCGAAGTCGAGCCAGAGCGTGCGGGTGAGCGAGAGCGCGTCGGGTGCCGGGTCGCTGTCGCCACGGCGGCGCTCGGTCATCTGCATCGAGTCGTCGAGCGACATCGCGTACGCGGGGAAGCGTTTCCACGCGGCGGGCAACGTCGTCTGCTGCGGGTCGACCTGCTTCACGCCTTCGACGAGCACCTGTCGCAGCGAGGGGCGCGCGTCGAACGTCCACACCTCGTCGCCTTCCATCCACGGGCCTTCGGGAGCCGGGCGTTTCAGCGCAATGATGGGCCCTTCGCTGCGCGCGATGAGCTCGATGACCCAGGCGCCCGGCCTCACCTGCAGCCGCAGCTTGCCGTCGGGCTCGAGGCGCACAGGGAGGGCGCTCGTCAACGACATCGGCACGAAGGCGGCGGGCAACGCGCGACCGAGCATCACCTCGCGGCTCTTGCCCGAGACCTGCAGTGAGACCTGCGTCACCAGCCGCGCGGGAATCTCGTCGATGAGCTGGCGGTGCACGGTGATGTCGAGGTTCTCGGCTTCCTGGGCGACGCCCTCCTTCTGCAGAAAGACGCGCCCCTCGGCGTCACGGTTCGGCAGCAGCACGTCGGAGCCCTTGAGCTTGAGCGCCACCAGCCCCGTCGCAGGCGGAACGAGCAGCGCCTCGGGCAGCGAGTCCCACGAGAAGTCTCCAGTGACGGTGCGCTCGCCGACGCCGAGCTTCACGGTGGGCAGGCCGTCGCTCCCGGGCACCACCACGGCGGCCTTGCCGTCGACCTTCACGTCCTGCGGCCAGTGGCGCGCGTCGCCGGGCAGCGTGAGGTACGCCTCGCGGTAGATGCGGAAGCGCTGGCTGAAGCCGCCGCCCTTGTCGTCGAGTGAGAGCGAGAGCTGGCCCGGCCAGGAACAGATGCGCGTCTCTTCGCCGTTCACGAACGGGCAGCCGACCTGCTTCTCGCCGTGCAGCACCCACGCCTTCCAGTCACGCAGCGCTTCCGGCAGCTCATCGGGGGCGGGCGCGGCTGAGACGAGGGACGAGACGACGAGCGTCGAGAGGAGGGCGAGGCGCACGAGGGGGCTCCAGGACGGTGGTGCAGCGGGACCGCGAACACGACGTCGGCGCGAGACCTTCCGCGAAAAGCGTCGAAGTCGCGAGGAGGAACTCCGGGAGCCCCGGCGCGTGTCCCATCGCAGTCAGCAGCCCGTCACCTGTGCTCGGTGAGGGACTGCCGGACTGCGGGGCGTCGTCTGGAGCGAGCCTTACCGTCCTGCGCGACGCCGGGCGTCGTAGGTGATGATCAGATCGGCTCCGGCGCGACGCATCGACACCAGCAGCTCCGTCATCAGCCGTTCGAAGTCGAGCAGCCCCTTGTCGGCCGCGGCCCGCACCATCGCGTACTCACCAGACACCTGGTACGCGACCAAGGGGTGCTGCGTTCGTTCACGCGCGTCGCGGATCAGATCGAGGTTCGACAACGCCGGCTTCACGAGCAGCAGGTCGGCGCCTTCATCGACGTCGAGGGCGAGCTCCCGAAGCGCCTCGCGCCGGTTGTGCGCAGGCATCTGGTACGAGGCGCGATCGCCGAACGAGGGGGCGCTGCTGGCCGCCGCACGGAACGGGCCATAGAGCGCCGAGGCCATCTTGATGGCGTACGAGACGATGCCCACGTCCTGGCACTTCGCTTCGTCGAGCGCCGCGCGAATGGCACCGACCCGGCCGTCCATCATGTCGCTGGGGCACACGAAGTCGACGCCGGCCTTCGCGAGCAGCACCGCCATCTCAGCGAGCACGGGCAAGGTCGCGTCGTTGACGACGCGGTGCTCCTCGACGACGCCACAGTGGCCGGTCTCGGCGAGGCTGCAGAGACAGACGTCGGCCATGATGACGGCGTCGGGCACCACCTTGCGCGTCAGCTCGATGGCCGCGAGGTACTCCCGGAGCGCAGGCTCGAGCGGTCCGGTGCTCCACTTCGCGTCAGGCACGCCAAACAACATCACGCCGCCCACGCCGGCGCGGTGGAGCTGCTGAACCTCTTCGGCCAGCACGTCACCGCTCACCTGCCACAAGCCGCTGCCGGGTGACGTCTCGCGCTGCACGCCCTTGCCGTTGACGACGAAGTACGGCTGCACCAGGTGCTCGAGCCCGACGTCGACCTCTTTGAAGAGCCGGCGAATCGCCGGGGTTCGACGCAGCCTGCGCAGGCGGGTCGCGGGGAATGACTCAGACATGGTGCTGCTCCTGTTCGGCGAGAGACGCTGCGAGCGGGCGATGTCGTTCGACCTCGACCGCCATCGGGAAATGCGCACGTGCCGCGAGAAAGGTCGAGTGGCCCCAGCAGGCCACGCGCTCCGGCGCTCTGGGCGCACGCGCGGCGAGGAAGTGCTCGACGGCTGACGGGCTCGCGAAGAAGAGGTGAAACCGCTGGGGCAACCGGCTGACCGCCTCGGCCAGCCCTTCCGGGGCGCGCGTCTCGTAGACCACCTGCCGCGTCACCGGGCCGAGCAGTTCGAGCAGCGCCACGGCCGCGGTCTGCTCCTCGGCCCGATGGCCAACGTCGCTCGTCGGGTACCAGAACGCCGGCGCGGGCACGCCGAGCTGCTTCACGTGCGCGACGACGGCCTGTGCGAGGGCCACCGCGCCGCCTTCGGCCTCGAGAGTGGGGGAGAGCCCGCTGGCCCGCAGCGCTGCCGAGGTGTGAGGCGACAAGGCCGCGAGCGCTCCCGAGAAGGTCGACAACGTCGAGCGCACGGCGCTGACCGCCGCCGCGCTGGTGAGGAGCACCACCCCATACCCGTCGGGTCTCCACTCGGCCACCGGCCGGAGCACCCGCTCGACACACGGGAGCGCAAAGGCCGACACCCCCGCCTTCTGGAGCGCCTCGCACTGCTCCGCCGCGTCGGCTGCCGCGCGGGTGATGGCCCAGGGCGTCACGGCGCCCTCATACCGTGGGCGCCGACGGGCGGGCAGGTGCGCATGACGGACTCATGACGAAACTTTCGAAACGTTCCGCTACGACGCGCCCCATGGACAAACGAGCTCGTTTTCTCGCGGCCCTCTCCCGCCAGCCCGTCGACCGCCCGCCCGTGTGGCTCATGCGGCAAGCCGGTCGCTACCTGCCCGGGTACCGTGGCGTCCGCGCTGAGCATGGCTTCTGGGACGTCTGCCGCACGCCCGAGCTGTCGACGCGCGTCGCCCTCGAGCCATTGCGCCTCTTCCCGCTCGACGCCGCCATCGTGTTCAGCGACATCCTCGTGCTGCCCGAGGCGCTCGGCGCCGGCGTGACGTTCGAGAAGGGCGAAGGCCCGGTCTTCAGCACCACCATGCGCAGCCGCGCCGACCTCGCGCGCTGGAACACCTCGAACCTGATGGACCGGCTCGCCTACGTACCCAACGCCGTCCAACACCTGAGCACGACGCTCGCTGGCAGCCACGGCATTCTCGGCTTCGCGGGCGCGCCCTTCACGCTCTTCGCCTACAGCGTCGAAGGCGGCGGGAGCGACGACTTCCGCCACGCGCGCTCGCTGATGGCGACGGACCCGGGCCTGGCTCGCGACACGCTCAACCTGTTCGCCGACGCCGCCGCAGAGCTCTGTCTGGCCGAGATCGCCGCTGGGGCCGACGCCGTGCAGCTCTTCGACACCTGGGGCGGGTTGCTCTCACGCGAAGACTACCGGGCCTTCGCCCTTCCCGCGCTCAACCGCGCCGCCTCGCAGATCCGCAAGAGCGGCAAGCCCGTCATCCTCTTCATCAAGGGCGGCATGCACCTGCTCGAGGTGCTCCGCGACGTCGAGGTCGACGGCATCTCGCTCGACTGGCGCACCTCGTTCACCGAGGCCCGCGCGGCGCTCCCCAACCATGTCCTCCAGGGCCAGCTCGACCCCGTCCTCCTGTTCGCCAGCGAGGCCGTCGTGCGAGAACGCACCCGCGCCATGCTGAAGGAAATCGACAGCCTCCCCACCGGCAACCGGGGCGTCATCGTCAACCTCGGCCACGGCATTCTCCCCCAGACGCCCGAGGCGAACGTCGCGGCGCTCTGTGACGAGGTCGTCGCACGTGGCCTGTAGGCGCCTGGTGTGCTCTGAGGGCTCGCCATGACGGTCGCTGTCGTCGGCATGGACTTTCGGGAAGGCCCGTCGACGATCCGCGCGCAGCTCAAGGCGATCGACGACTCGCTCGACTCTCCGACGGCCCGGCTGCGTGAGACGGGTCTGCTCGACGGCGTGGTGCGCGTCGAGAGCTGCTCGCGCATCGAGTGGGTGCTCTCGGCGGCGCAGCCCGGCTGGACGGCCGAGCTCCTTCGCGGCACGTTTCTCAAGCGCCTCAAGGACAGCGGCCTTGGCCGGCGCATGCACGTCAAGCTCTCGAGCGGCGCGCTGCACTACCTGATGCGCATGACGCTCGGCCTCGAGTCGGTCGCCGAGGGTGAACACGCCATCGGCCGCCAGGTGATCAAGGCGTTCGAAGGCGCCCATGGTGCCGGCACCACGGACCGCGACCTTCACCTGTGTTGGCACGCGCTCGGCCGGCTGTTGCAAGCGCGCAAGGAGACCGGCGTCGGCTCCAGCGTCGGCGTGCAGTCGCTCGTCGTCGGCGAGCTGGCGCCCCTGCCGAAGTCGGCGCCGGTGCTGGTGATGGGCCGCGGCGAGATTGGCCGGCAGGTCGACGGCGCGCTGCAGCGGGCAGGCTTTCGAGTCGAGGCGTTCCCCCGCAGCGAGCTGGCCACTTTTCACCGGCGCGCGAGCGAGTCGGCGGCCGTCGTGGTGGCGACCGGTGGCCCGTCGGCGTGGCTCGAGCTCCCGCAGCGCAACGACTGGCCCTTCGTCATCGACGTCGGCGCACCTCCGCAGGTGAAGCAGGCCGAAGGGTGGCGCTGGCTGTCACTCGACTCACTGCTGACGCGGCGCGGGCTGTTGCTCGACGCCGAGTCCCTCGCCACCCTCGACGCCTTGTCCGACGAGGCCGCGTCGGGGCTCCGCGAAGCGCTCGAGTCGGCGCAGGGGCACCACGTGCTCCAGGCGATTCAGGCCGAGAAAGAGAAGTTCTTCGAAGGAGACGGCGACGCCATGCTCGCGGAGCTGGCGCCCAGGGAAGCAAGGCGCGTCGCTGAGGCGCTGCGGGGCTTCACCCATCGACTCCTCGAGGTCACCAGGAGGGCATCACGTGAGCCGTGAGTTGAAGCTGGCCACCCGAGGCAGTGCGCTGGCGCGCTGGCAGACCGCGCTCGTCAACACGCACCTCGGCGGCGGTTGTGAAGAGATCGTCATCGAGACGCGCGGCGACGTCGATCAAGCGCCGGTGCTCGCAGGCCGCATGGAGAAGGGCTTCTTCACCGCCGAGCTCGAGCGCGCGCTGCACGAGAAGAGCGTCGACGTCGCGGTGCACTCGCTCAAAGATCTTCCCACCGCGCAGCCGAAGGGCCTGTGCCTGGGCGCCGTGCTCGAGCGCGCCGACCCGCGCGACTGGCTGGTGGTGCGCCGCGACGCCGTCGATCGCTCCGCCGCCGTGCCGGTCAAGTCAGGTGGTCGGGTGGGCGCCTCGTCGCTGCGTCGCATGGCGTTGGTGCGACACCACGCCCCCACGCTGCTGCCCACGCCGCTGCGCGGCAACGTACCGACCCGCGTGCGCAAGCTGGCTGAGGGCGCGTACGAAGCCATCGTGCTGGCCGGCGCGGGCGTCTCGCGGCTCGGCATCGACCTGACGGCCTTCGAGGTGTTCGCGCTCGCGCCGACGGCGTGGGTTCCTGCGCCGGCGCAAGGCACCATCGCGCTCCAGTGCCGAGAGGACGACGCGGACACGCGCTCCCGCCTGGCCGCCATCGAGCACGTCGAGACCCGCCGTCGTGTCGACGCGGAGCGGCTGTTGCTGCAGGCCTTCGAGGCAGGCTGCTCGAGCCCCTTCGGCGCGTACCTCGAGGGCTCCCACCTCGTCATCGGCCAGGAGCGCGACGGCCGCTTCCTCGTCGCGCGAACCGAGCTCTCTGCCCCGCTCACGCTGTCGTCTGCGCTGTCCATGCTCCCAACCCTCCACTTCGAGGCGACCCATGAAGCCCTCCTCCAGCACGTCTGAAGCCCTCTTCGAGCGCGCTCGCGGCCGCATGCCAGGCGGTGTGTCGAGCCCGGTGCGCGCGTTCGGAAAAGTCGGCGGCGCTCCTCGCTACATCAGCCGCGCCGAGGGCCCGTTCATGTGGGATGAGGACGGCAACCAGCTGCTCGACTTCTGCCTGGCGTGGGGCCCCAACATCCTCGGGCACGCGCACCCCGGCGTCGTCGAGGCCGTCACGCGCACGGTGCGAGACGGGCTGGCGTTCGGTACCACCCACCGCCACGAGGTCGCGCTGGCCGACCTGGTGCTCGAGGCGTTTCCGGAAGCGCAGCTGACCCGCTTCGTCGTCTCAGGCACCGAGGCCGTCGCGACGGCGCTGCGCCTGGCGCGTGGCTCGACCGGCAGAGCGCTGACGCTGAAGTTCACCGGCTGCTACCACGGGCACGTCGACAGCATGTTGGTGAAGGCCGGCAGCGGGCTGGTGACGCAGGGCCTCTCTGACAGCAAGGGCGTGCCGGAAGGCCTCGCCGCGACGACCGTCGTCGTGCCGCTCGATGACGAAGCTGCGCTGGCGGCGGCGTTCGAGAAGTACGGGCCCCAGCTCGCGGCGGCCATCGTCGAGCCTCTCCCGGCCAACAACGGGCTCCTCGTGCAGCGCAAGGCCTGGCTCGAGGCGCTGCGCGCGCACTGCACCCGCAACGGCACCGTGCTCATCTTCGACGAGGTCATCAACGGCTTCCGTTTCCACTTCGGCGGCTACGGCCGGCTGATGGGCGTGAAGCCCGACCTCACCACGCTCGGCAAGATCCTGGGCGGTGGGCTCCCCGTCGCCGCCGTCGTCGGCACCCGCGAGCTGCTCTCCCAACTGGCGCCGCTGGGCGGCGTGTACCAGGCGGGCACCATGGCGGGGAACCCGGTGGCGCTGGCGGCCGGCATCGCGACGCTGACCGAGCTGAAGAAGCCCGGCACCTACGAGGCGCTCGAAGCCCTGGGCGCGCACCTCGAGAGCCGGTGGGCCCAGCGCGGCCGCGGTCTGGGGTTGAGGCGGTTCGGCTCGCTCTTCTGGCCCTACCTCGACGCCGTCACGCCGCCGACGACCGCCGAGGCGATTCGCGCTGACGTCGTGGCGCGCTACCACGACGCCTACCGCGGGTGGCTCGATCGAGGTGTCTACCTTCCGCCCAGCGGATATGAGGTCGGCTTCCTGTCGACGGCCCACACTACGGCCCATGTCGACCGGCTGCTCGATGTGATGTTGGAGGCCTGAAGACGATGTCGTCGTGGCGAGCGCGGTTCGAGTACATCGTGGCTGGCAGCGCGCTGACGGTCATCGCCGTCATGGTCACCTGGTGGGCGCTGCTCGCGCGGCGTCTGGTCGGTGAGACCGTTCGCCTGCAACAGCAGCTTCACCTCGCCACCACCGGTGAGCCGATCGATCTCACCGAGCAGGCGGCTCGCCTCAACTTCATGGTGACGACGGAGTTCGTCGCCGTCGCCGTCGCGCTCTGCTCGGCCGTCGCTGCCCTCTTCTACGTGGCCCGGCAACGCAAGTTGGCCCAGGTGCGCCTGACGCGGCTGCTGCAGTTCACCTCACACGAGCTCAAGACGCCCATCGCTGGCGTGCGCGCGCTGCTACAGACGCTCGAGCTGGGCGCGGTGCCTCTGGAGCGCCAGCGCGAGTTCCTCAAGCGCGGGCTCCAGGAGGTCGATCGCCTCGACCACCTCGCCGAGACCATTCTGACGTGGCAGCGCTCCGTCACCTCAGATGGGAACCTCTCCCTCACGGCGCACGACGCCCGCACGCTGGTGGGGCAGGTGCTCGAGCATCGGTCGACGACCGGCGTCAGCGAGACGGTGGCCATCACCCAGCTCCCCGACGCGCGGGTTCGCGCCGACCTCGACGCGTTTCGCGTCATTCTCGAGAACCTGCTCGACAACGCCCGAAAGTACGGCGGCGGTCACACCGAGCTGACCGGGGCGCTCACGGCGAACACGTGGGAGCTCTCGGTGCGCGACGGCGGCGAGGGCTTCCCCTCGGAGCAGGCCGAGCGCCTCTTCGACCCCTTCACGAGGCACGAACACGACGGCATGACGCACGGCAGCGGCCTGGGCCTCTACATCTCGCGACAGCTCGCGCTGCGCATGAAGGGCGAGCTCAAGGCCCACAGCGAGGGCCCCGGGCGCGGCGCCGTCTTCACCTTCTCGTTGCCCCTCGTCGACGAGGTCCCCGCGCGTGGCTGAGAAGGTGCTGGTCATCGAAGACGACGCGTTGGTTCGCGATCTGGTGACGCTCAACATCGCGCACGCCGGCTACGAGGTCATCGAGGCGACCGACTTCGCGTCGGGGCTCAGCCAGCTCGTCGACGGCACGTGGGATCTGGCGCTGGTCGACGCGATGCTCCCGGGCGGTGACGGCTTCACCCTGACGCGCACCGCGAGAGAGAAGGGCGTTCGCAAGCCCATCGTGATGCTGACGGCGCGCTCCGACGTGGCCTCACGGGTGCGCGGCCTCGACTGCGGCGCTGACGACTACCTCGCCAAGCCCTTCGACGTGCAGGAGCTGCTGGCGCGCGTCCGTGCAGCGCTGCGGCGCGCGTCTCCAGGGCCGATGAAAGACACCCGGCTGACGCTCGGCGCGTTCTGGGTGCGCTTCGACACGGGCCAGGCGCTCACCAGCGAGGGGCTCTTGTCGTTGTCCGAGAAGGAGCTGCGCTTGATGCAGCTGTTCGCCAACCGGCCCGACGAGGCGCTCTCGCGCGCCGACATCCTCGAAGAGGTGTGGGGCATGGATGCCTTCCCCACCGATCGCACCGTCGACAACTTCATCATGCGGCTCCGGCGCCTCTTCGAGACCGACCCCGAGTCGCCGCACCACCTCATCACCCTGCGTGGCCGGGGCTACCTCTTCAAGCCGTGACGGCGCGCCTGCTTCGGGCTCCCCGCCACGCGAATACCGAGGGGACTGACGCCTCAACACCGGAGAACACACGATGCGTGACGTGAAGCCAGCGCTGGAGACCATCCTCAACACCATCGTCGACGGGCTGGGGGCGCTCGAGGGGCGGCCCTTCCTGCGCGACGTGTGGACGAAGGAGCCGGGCGGCATGTTGGAGGGCGGCGGCACCACCTGCATCCTCGAGGGCGGTGCGCTGTTCGAGCGTGGGGGCGTGGCGATGTCAGACGTGCGCGGCAAGGCGCTCCCGCCGTCGGCGACGCAACGCAACCCGCACCTCGCCGGCAAGGGCTTTCACGCGCAGGGCGTGTCGCTGGTGATGCACCCGCGCAACCCGAACGTGCCGACCGCGCACCTCAACGTGCGCAGCTTCTCGACCGATGATGGCTCGGCCTGGTGGTTCGGAGGCGGCTTCGACCTGACGCCGTACTTCTACGAAGTCGAAGACGAAGCGCACTGGCGCGCCGTGAGCCGCGCCACCTGTCAGCCCTACGGCGGCGACGCGATGTACGAGCGCATGGCCGCCGACTGCGACACGTACTTCACGCTCAAGCACCGCCAGGAGCGCCGCGGCCTCGGCGGCCTCTTCTTCGACGACCTCAACGAGTCGCACCCGTTCGGTGGCACCTTCGAGCACTGCTTCGGCTTCACGCAGGCGGTGGGGCTCGCGTTCCTCGAGGCGTACCGGCCCATCGTCGAGCGCCGACGCGCCATGCCCTTCACCGAGAACGATCGCGCGTGGCAGGCCCATCGCCGCGGCCGCTACGTCGAGTTCAACCTCGTGTGGGACCGCGGCACCCTGTTCGGGCTCCAGTCCAACGGCCGCACCGAGTCGATCCTCATGTCGATGCCGCCCGGCGCGACGTGGCGCTACGGAGAGCCCGAGCTCGACGCTCGCCAACGCCGCCTCATGGAGCGCGTGCGGGTCAGCCCCACAGCACCGGCTTGAGGATCACCATCGCCACGATGAAGATCATCAGCAGCGTGGGCACCTCGTTCATCACCCGGAAGAACGTGTGCGGCCAGGCGTGCGGCTCGGTGATGAGGCGCTTGCGGGCGACGACGGCGAAGGCGTTCGAGACGATGAGTCCCAGCACCAGCGTGATCTTCAGGTGCAGCCACGGCTGAGACAACCAGCTGGGGATGAGCCAGATCATCGCCACGCCCGTGGCCACGCTCACCACGCCGGCGGGCGTGGTGATGGCGTTGAGCAGGCGCCGCTCCATCACCTGGAAGCGGTCGCGCACCACCTGCTCGGTCTCCATCGCGTGGTAGACGAACAGCCGGTAGATGTAGAGCAGGCCGGCCATCCAGCTGATGACGGCGACCACGTGCAGCGTCTTGATCCAGAGGTACATGGCGTTCGTCTCGTCAGGGCGCTCGGGGTGGGAGCGCGAGGCGTTTCCAGGTGTCGACGACGGTGTCGGGGTTGAGCGACATCGACTCGAGGCCCTCTGCCATCAGCCACTGTGCAAAGTCGAGGTGATCTGACGGGCCCTGGCCGCAGAGGCCGATGGTCTTCTTCTTCCGGAGACACGTGGTGACGGCGTGGCGTGCGCCCGTGGTGAAGCTCGACCCCCGCTCGTTCCTGAAGCCGACGCTCACAGCAGGTAGTCGGTGCTCAGGAAGGCCGAGTGGCGCCCCGTGAGGATGTCGCGCACCACCTGCTTGTTCTTCTCCGTCACCTTGGCGGCGACGACGGTGCGAATGCTGAAGACGCGCAGCGCATCGGTGACTGAGAGGGTGCCTTCGGCCGAGTCCTTCCGGCCGTTGAAGGGGAACGAGTCGGGGCCGCGCTGACACTGGCTGTTCAAGTTGATGCGGCCGACCTGGTGCGCGCAGGCGTCGATGACGCGGCCCATCTTCACCGCGTCTTTGCCGAAGAGAGAGACCTGCTGGCCGAACGGAGACTCGACGACGGCGTCGATCACCTGCTGCTCGTCGTCGAACACGGTGATGGGCACCAGCGGGCCGAACTGCTCCTCGTGCCACAGCCGCATGTCGCGGGTGACGGGGTAGAGCACCGCGGGCGTCATCGCCGCTCCGCTCACCTCACCACCCTGCGCGTTCATCACCTTCGCGCCGTGCTTCTGGGCATCGGCGAGCAGCCCCTGGAGGTACTGCGTCTTGCCCGGCTCGGGCAGCGCCGTGAGGGTGACGCCGCTCTCCCATGGCAGGCCGGCCTTGAGTGACTCCACCTGGCTCACGAAGCGTGAGACGAAGGCGTCGGCGAGCTGCCGGTGCACCATCACCAGCTTGATGGCGGTGCAGCGCTGGCCGTTGAAGGTCAGCGTCCCGAGGGCACACTCCTTCACGGCCTCGTCGAGGTCGGCGTCTGCCATGACGATGCCGATGTTCTTCGCGTCGAGGCCCAGCACCGACTTGAGGCGGTGCGGCCGCGGGTGCAGGCGCTTCAAGTCGTTGGCGCCCTTGTTGGTGCCGATGAAGGCCAGCACGTCGACCTTCCCGCTCTCCATCAGCGCGCCCACCGTCTCTCGGCCGCGGCCGTAGATGACGTTGACGACCCCGGGCGGGAAGCAGTCTCTGAAGGCCTCGAGGAGCGGCTGCACGAGCAGCACGCCGAACTTGGCGGGCTTGAAGATGACGGGGTTCCCCATCAGCAGCGCGGGGAACATGGTGCTGAAGGTCTCGTTGAGGGGGTAGTTGTACGGCCCCATGCAGAGCGCGACGCCGAGCGGCACGCGCCGTACCTGACCCATGATGCCCTGCTCGTGCACGAAGCGGGTGGCGTGGCGGTCGGCGTCCTTGAGGGCCGAGATGGTGTCGACGATGTACTCGACGGTGCGGTCGAACTCCCGCTCGGCGTCCTTGAGGGGCTTGCCGATCTCCCACATCAGGAGCTTCACCACCTCGCTGCGCTTCGCGCGCATGGCGACGAGGAAGCGCTCGACGTGCGCGATGCGATCGCCGACGGGCATGGTGGGCCACGGGCCTCGGCCGAGGTCCCACGCCTTCACCGCGGCGTCGAGGGCCTGGAGCGACTCGGTGGTGGTGAGCAGCGGCGTGCTCCCCATCAGGCGCTGCGAGACGGTGCCGTCGGCCTGCTTCACCGAGACTGGAGAGAAGACGTCATTGAGGGGGCCCTGCCACTGCACGAGCACGCCGCCCACCAGGTACTCACGCTGGTGGAGCGGGGGGCCCAGCCGCACGGACTCGGGGATCTCGGCTTCGGTCGGAACAGAAAAACGCATGGCGCGATGTAGCAACCGACATCTCAGCGCGCATCGAACACCGCGCCCCGAGCATCACGGAGGCGCGCACGTCACGACGGCTCGGAGTTCACCAGGCCATACCGGCGGAGCTTGGAGTACAGCCCCTGACGACTCAGGCCCAACAGCTGTGCGGCCGAGGCGCGGTTGTTGTCGCTCACGTCGAGCGCCGCCTGAATGCACAGCCGCTCGATGAGGTCGGCCGACTCACGAACGATCTCCTTGATGGGCACGCGGCCCACCAGCTCCTTGAGCTGGTCGACCGACCGCGGGAGCGCGGAGGGCGCGAGCAGCAACCGCGAGGCGGCGGGGCGAATGGTGAAGCCCACACAGGGAACCTCACCCTCGTTCACCGCGACGGCCGTCACGACCGCTTCCTGCGGTGGCCCGACGTCGGTGCGAACGAGGGTGGCGAAGTTCCTGACGGAGCCGTGCTCCTTGAGGTTCGCGAACATGATCTTCAGGTCGACTCCCGGTCGGCCGAGCCATCGCTCGATGGACTCACCGAGCACCTGCTGTTCGTTCGCCTGGCTCACCAACTCGCAGAACGCGGGGTTCGCGCTCAGAATGCGGCGGTCGGGGCTCACCACCACGAAGCTGTCTGGCATCGCCTCGATGAGGGCGCGCAACCGGGTGCTGCTTGCCGTCGCGACGTTGGTTCGTGTGCTGGTCAGCCACAACCGCAGCAACACCAGCGGCGTGCCAGACTGACGGAAGAGCGACATCGACAGCGTCAGGGGCGTGGGTCGGTCGGCGAGCCTGACCTGCAGCTCGGTCGGCCGGGCGCCGGAGCTGACAGCCGACACCATCGACTCGAGCGCCTTGCGGCTCTCGGCGTCGAGGAACGCATAGGCGCTCTGCCGAACCAGGTCCGACGGAGGCGCCTCGAAGAGCGTCGCGGCGGCAGGGTTCGCTTCGACCACTCGCAGGCCCTCCACCTCGGTGACGAGCACAGCCTCGGCGCACACGTGAAAGAAGAGCCGGTAGCGGGTGTCGGCCTGGCGCAGCCGCGCGTACTCCCGGTCGGCCGTCTGCTGGAGCGCGACCATGCGCTGCTGCATCGCCGAGACGGAGCGGTAATCGCGCCCCACCATCAAGATGCCGTGGGGCTCATCGAGCTTGAGCGCACTGAACCGGAAGGGAAACTGGCCGACGCCCTCGAGCTCGACGTTCACTTCGCGTGAGCGGGAAGCGACCGCGCCGGCGGCGAGCAGCGCCTCTGCTTTGGTGCGGCTGTCGGAGGCCACCACCGACGTCCACGGCTTGCCCACCAACGACTCCCAGCCAACGACGTCAGCGACAGACTCGCCCACCGACACATCACGAATGGTGCCTGCCGAGTCGACCTGAACGGCGAGATCGACCGCCGTGCGGACCAACTCGAGCCACGTCTGCACGCTGGGCTTGACGTCAACCACGCCGCTCGAGAACCTGGTCATGTGTCCAACCGCCGACCCTGTGATGCCTTGCGTGTCCAATTCTCCATCCATTCCATGACCATACGAGGTGCGAGCAACAGCTTCACGTCGTTTTGACTGGCAAACTCTGTCAAATCGATGGCGCCACCGACCATGATTGGCAGGTCCTGATTGCGGGACTGGGCGCGAACCGCAGCGATGGTGTGACCGAGCGCAGGCAGGTGGTCGGTGACGCTGACGGTGAAGCCCACCATCGCAACGTGGGTGGTCGAGACGAGCGCCACCAGCTCTTCCTGGCTCATGCCTGGGACGAGCTCGATGCCCCAGCCCGCACGTCGAAGGAACTCGCCGACCAGGAAGAGGCCCAGCGTGTGTTGTTCACCGGGCGCCGCGACCAGCACGCAGAGGCCACGATGCGGCGCATCGGGCGCGAAGCTCGGGCCGAGCACCTGCACCAGCTTCTGGAGCGTTCCCAGGCCCGCCGTCACGTCCGAGAACGTGTAGAGGTCGGTCTGCCAGTTCTCACCCAACATCCTTGCCGTTGGGGCGATGAGCTCCATGTAGATGGACTCGAGGCCAAGCCCGGCTTGCGCGAAGCCGTCGACGCGGGCCAATGCCGCGTCGAGATCTTGGGCCACCACGACGCGCGCGAAGTCGATGATCTCGGCTTCGGTCGGCGCGCCCCGTGCCCCCTCGCAGGGGGTTTCGACGGCCTCACCTCGATGGGCGAGCACCAGCCGAGGAATGATCTCACGCTCGATCGTCTCGATGAGGTCCTTCGGCGGGTCGACGTCGGCCTTCCCTTCGGCTTGCACGCCAGGAAGCCGACGTTCCCGTTGCTGCGCCATTCGCCCCTCCCACGAAAGCTCGCGTCTTTCCCTGCCCGTGGGGCGCGTGTCAACCCGCGTCGTGTCATACATGGAGTCCATTTTTCCTTTGCTCGAGCGCTCCTGCTCGCCGATTTCAGGGCCTTCCCGTCGGTACCTCAACCGGCGTCCGAGCTCGTATCGCCCACCGCCACAACGCTGCTTCACGAAGCGGAACTGCAAGGAACAGGTGTTCGAGGACGCCCAGCGCCAAAAGGGTGCCGACGACCAGCTGGGCCAACTGCGCCCCCTCGCCCAACCCGGCAGTGAACGCGCTCCCCAGAACCCAGCAGCTGAACGCGGCGCCGACGACGATCGACGTGGGCAGCAGGGGGTTGGCCTTCCCCTGGCGGAAGAAGCTGCGCAGGTACTGCAGGTGTTCGGGGATGAACTCCTCAGTGAGGTTCTTCACCCCGAGGAAGATGTTGAGCTTGGTCGACAGCCGCATGGCCCACAGCGCCGCGAAGGTCGAGGTCGCCACCTGGTTGGTCGCGCCCCACGTCACCGCGACCAGCGCGACGAGTGAGAGCGCCAGGGCGAGCTCGTGGTGAATGACCGCCCGGGTCGCGAAGCCAAACCGCCGCCAGCCGGTCGCGTCGGGCGGGCAGCGCTGGCGCCAGGGGCCGGTGACGACGCCCAGCAAGAACGACAGCTCGTGCCAGGCCCAGATCGCCAGCGCCGAGGCGAACGCGAGGTACACCCCTTCGGTCGAGCTCTCGGCCCGGCTGCTCAGCACCCCCAGCACGCCAGCGAGGGCCACGACGGTCGCCAGCGCCATGGTGAACCAGCGCGAGCCGGGGCCGAGCCACACGAGCCCCAGCACCACACCCGTGCTCAACCACCAGGTGGCCAGCACGATCACGGCCGGCCATGCGAGGGCTCCGGTCACGCGTTCACCAGGCGGGCGACAGCCGCGTCTGCTCCGGCAGCGAGTTGGACCGCGTGGGCAACAGGAGGAGCCTCGCCATCACGCCGACGATGCGAGCCTGGCTCGCGACGGCCTTGATGCGGCCCCACACGCCACCCTGCTTGCGAGCCACCTCGAGGTCGGTCGCCAGCGCCCGGAGCGACCGCAGCAGCTCGAGGAACTTCGGGTTCTCGATGTCGACGAGCACCGGGAAGATCTGCTTGCAGATCTCCGAGGTGATGCCGAACACCTTCATGCCGTACGCCTCGGGCTCGAGGCCCATGGCCTTGTGCATCTCTGGCCGGTCGTGATCGCGCACGTACATGGTCGCGAACACCGCCACCTGAAAGAACCGAATCCACGCGCGGTTGAGGCCGCTGAGCAGACCCGGGTTCGCGCGCATCATCAGCGCGAGCGCCTCGCCGTGGCGGAACTCGTCGTTGCACCACTCCTTGAACCACTTGAAGATCGGGTGGAACCGCTTCTCAGGGTGCTGCTCGAGGTGGCGGTAGATGGCGATGTAGCGCGCATAGCCGATCTTCTCCGACAGGTAGGTCGCGTAGAGGATGAACTTGGGCGAGAAGAACGTGTACTTCTTGGCCTTCACCAGGAAGCCGAGATCGACGTCGACCTGGAAGTCCTGCAGGCAGTCGTTGATGAAGCCGGCGTGCCGCGCTTCGTCGCGCGCCATGTACTTGAAGAGCGCGCACAGGTCCTTGTTGGTGCCCCGCTTCTTCGCCTCGGCGTAGAGCACGCAGCCCGAGAACTCTGCAGTCAACGAGCTCACGAGGAAGTCGAGGAACTCCTTTCGGAGCGCCGGCGGCAGGCTCTGCGGGTCGAACGACCAGTCGTCGTTGCGCTTGAAGTGGCGCAGGTTGGTGTCGGCCGCGAACTCGGCGATCAGCGCGTCCCACTCCGCGCGCACCGGCTCGACCGAGAGCTTGTCGAGCTCGTCGAAGTTGGTCGTGTAGAAGCGTGGGCTCAAGGTGGTGGTGCGATGCGCCTGGAGCGTCGTCGCGTTGGGCGTGCCGCCCTTGCGCGCGGGCACCCGCACGGCCAGTTCGAGCTCGGGGTCGAGGTTCACGGTCTGCATCAGGTTTCCTCTTCGGTGAAGCCAAAGTCGAACAGCGTGAGGCAATCGAGATCGCCGGTGAGCCGCACCCACTGGCGCGTGAGCCACGAGGCCCGCGTCACCGTCGCGCGGCGGCGCTCGACGAGCACCTCTCCGTACGCAGGCCGCGGCGCCGTTCCGTGCACCGTCACCTGATCGCCGGGGTGCATCGGCGGGTTCCCATCGAGCTCGACGTGGGCCGAGAGATCTTCGAACCGGTGCGAGACCCGCACCGTGCAGTCGAGCTCGAAGCTCACGCTCACCGCGTCACCTGGCGGCCGGCGTCGAGGATCATCACGAACGCGGCGGTGTTGTCGGGGCCGAAGGCGTTGAGGTCGACGCGGCGGTGCGTCTGCTGGTCCTCGAGCGTCAGCCTGCCGTCGGCGTGCCGCGCCAGGGTGAAGACCGCGTCCCGGCCCAGCGACTCGAGCTTGCGCTCCCGGAACATGCCTCGCAGCACCCCTCGCACGAAGTTGTTGGTGGTCGGCTGCAACAGCGTCGCCGTGCGGCCCGTGCTGCGCTCGATGACCGCGAGGCCTCCGCCGGGCTGGTCGACGAAGCTCAGCTCCAGTGACTCCACCGGGGGTGGCTGGGGCTGCGCCTGCGCCTCGACGAGTGTTCGTCGAGACGTCGCCGCCAGGATGAACGTCGCGGCCATCAGCACCGCAGCCCCAATGAGGACGCCTCGGGGAATCTTCTGGTCGTGATGATGTGCAGCCATGACGAAACCTCGTCGCCTCAGGCGTTCAGATGGTTGATCAACGCGGGCACGTGCGGTGCCGCGGCAGGCTCGATCTCGGCTGCAGCGCCGAGAACGACGGGAGCGCCGCACCGCGCAGCCCAGGCCTCGACGGCGCCACGAAGCACGGCGGCGGCTTCAGCGGCCTTCGGCAGGCACAGGAGCGTCGGCCTCGGCTTCGTGAAGTTCAGCCCGTGAGCGTGCGGCCACAGGTAGAGCCACGCGATGGTGTCGGGCCCTGCGAGCTGCAGCACCACGTCACCGACGCTGCCGCCGCGGGGCTTCAGGTCGGCCGAGGCGAGCCGCTTGAACGGTAGGTTGACGTTGAGGGGGAAGGCGACGCCGATGCGCATCACCACCCGCTCGCTGGTGATCGAATAGACGGTCGCGCGCGCGTAGCCGATGGCGAGCACCGCGACGATGCCGAGGCACACGAGGGCCAGCACCATCGCCTGCGCCGCGCCGGCCAGGGCCGCCGCGCCTTCACCGCGCTCGAGCCCCACCACCAGCCTCACGCCGATGAAGAGGGCCAGGTACGCGGCCACCCAATCGCCCTTGAAGGTGTGCCGTGCCAGCGCACGCCACTGCGGTCGCCCCTGCCAGAGCAGCTTCTCGCCCGGCGGCAGCTCACCCGGCAGGCCCGGCACCGACTCGAGCTCGTGGTCGCTCACAGCAGCGGCCCCAGGCGGCGAGGCTCGGCGTACAGCTTGCCGCCGGCGTAGAAGGCCGAGACGAGCTCCTCTTCCATCACCGTGACGCGGTCGGGGTTCTTGAGCACCGGCACCTGCGCGAAGTGCTTCGACAAGATGGCCGAGACCTCGACCCGCTTGCTGTCACGTCGCAGCTGGAGCAGCGGCATCGGAATCAACCGCGTGCCCGTCGCGCCAGCGCCTGCGGCGAGCTCGACCTCGAGGTAGCGCACCATCACGTCGGCGCGATCGATCCAGATGTCCTTCACGGTGCCAGCCACCTTGCCGTCGCCGCCCACCACGTCCCAGCCGCGCGGGTCGGGGCCAGCGAGGACCGTGACCGCGGGGTCGGTGCGCATGGGGATGACCTGATCTCGCCCGTCGCGGGTCAGCTCGGGCGCGTCATGGCGCTTGGCGTACGCGGCCGGTCCGACACCTGACAGCATCGGGTCGCCCGTCGGCTCCAGCGGTGCGCCGCCAGCAGCGGCCGTGCGCTCGATGGGGAACTCGCGCGTGTCGCGCTTGAAGTCGGGCGCGCTGTACGTGCCGCCCTCAGGCAGCTTGAACGTCTTGGGCGTGGGAATGAGGATCTGGTTGTTCGGCCCGATGCGGCGCGGGTTGTCCGACTCGAGCGGGTAGCCCTCGCGGCGGTCTTCCTTTCGCAGCCAGTAGATGAGGCCGAAGAAGAAGATCCAGAAGCCGTAGAGGACGAGCTGGGCGACATCGATGGATGGGGTGATCGCTGGTGACATGGGTTGGTTCTCTCCTCGTAGAAAGTCAGTTCGGGGCTACTCAGCTTGGAAGTTCAGCAAGGCCAAAAGTCGTCGGGGTGGAGCGCTTCGAGCGGCGCACGAGCGGCCCGAGCGCGATGAGGGTGCCAAAGAGCAGGTAGAGCTCGAGGTGGTAGACGAAGCTGTAGCCGACCGACGGCGAGGTGAGGCCGGGCCCGAGCGCCCCTTCGGTGGCGAGCCTCGAGATGACGTCGCGCAGCGCACCGCCGAGGGCCACGCCGACGCCGGTCACGGTGGCCTGCACCGCACCCCACGCGCCGATCGCCAGGCCGCTCTGCCCACGCTCCGACAAGGCCATCGACGCGGTGAGGGTGCCGACCGAGAACCAGCCGCCGCCCAGGCCGATGAAGACGATGCCCCCGAGGAAGAGCGGCAGCGAGGCCAGCGCTCCGCTGAAGATGACGCCGCTGAAGCCGACGATGCCCACCAGAGAGCCCATGGCCGCGAGCTGGTGTGGATCGCTGCCTCGGCTCAGCCACCGCGACGCCAGCACGAGGCCGACCAGCGTGCCGCCAGCCATCAGCGCCGTCAGCGAGGTGGTGCCCGCGACGCTGAGCTTGAGAATCTCGCCGCCGTAGGGTTCGAGCAGGATGTCCTGCATGTTGAAGCCAGCACCGCCGAGACCGACCGCGACCAGCAGCCGGGCTGCCGGCCCGCCGGTCAAGAACTCCTTCATCGACTTGCGGAACGACGGCGACGCTTCTTCGGGCGCCGGCGCAGCGAGCAGCCGACGCGGCTCCTGCTTCCACAGCGCCGCGATGTTCAGCGCCATGGTGACCATGGCCGCGCCCTGGATGATCTTGATGAGCTTGATGTGATCGAAGTCGCGCAGCAGCAGGCCGAAGGTGAGCGAGCTGGCCACCATGCCCAGCAGCAGCATCACGTAGAGCAGCGCGACGACCCGCGGCCGGCTGTTCGGCGGCGCGAGATCGGTGGCCAGCGCGACGCCGGCGGTCTGCGCGGTGTGGAGCCCCACGCCGACCATCAGGAAGGACAAGGCCGCAGCCACCTCACCGGCGTACGGCACCGACAGCGTCGCGCGGCCCGACAGCACCAGCAACGCGAACGGCATGATGGCGAGGCCACCGAACTGAATGAGCGTGCCCATCCAGATGTACGGCACGCGACGCCAGCCGAGCACCGAGCGGTGATTGTCAGACTTGAAGCCGACGAGCGCGCGCAGCGGCGCGAAGAGCACCGGCAACGCGGCCATGCCCGCCACCACGGCTGCGGGAATTCCGAGCTCGACGATCATCACGCGGTTGAGCGTGCCGTTGAGCAGCACCAACCCGAGGCCAACGGAGATCTGGAAGAGCGCCAGGCGCAGCAGTCGCGAGAGCGGCAGCTCGGGCGTGGCGGCGTCGGCGAAGGGAAGGAGCGAAGGCCCCAGCGTCATCCAGACTTCTTTGACCGAACGGGGCTTCTTCATGGCGTGAGCTGCCTCGAAGGGTCTTCCGTCCGCTTCAGCTCGAAGGCCTGCGACTTGTAGAAGGTGCTGTCGATGCGCTTCGTGCGGCCGGCGCCGAAGCCGGCCAGCGACGGGTGCGCCGCCAGCAACTTCCGGAGCGTCGCTTCACGAACGGGCTCGATGTCAGGCGAACGATCGCCGCGGGGAAAGACGCTGCCCGCGAGCTTCATCAGGGTGAGCAGGAAGGTGCGCGGCGCGAAGGTGAAGATGACGCCGCGGTTCGCGCGTTCGGCCAGGCGCGCCACCATCTCGACCTTGTCGTGCGCGCGGTAGTGGATGAGCGAGTCCATCGCGACCACGAAGTCGAAGCGGCCGAGCGACGGGTCGAGCATGTCGCTCACGCGGAACTCGACGCTGCCGGGTCCGTCGATGGCGGGCAGGCGCTCCTTCGCGAGCGACACGAGCGTGGCCGAGAGATCGATGGCGACGACCTCAGCGCCTCGGCGAGCTGCCTCGACCGCCAGGGCGCCGGTACCACAGCCTGCGTCCAGTACTCGCTGGCCGCGCAGATCGTCGGGCAGATAGCTCAGCAGCGTGGCGCGCATCTGGTCGCGACCCGCGCGCACCGAGGCCCGAATGCGGCTGACAGGGCCCTCGGCGGTCAACTTCGCCCACGCGTCCGAGGCGGTGCGATCGAAGTACACCTCGAGCTGGCGACGCCGCGCCAGGTAGGTCGCGTTCTCCATTTATTCGTACCCCAGGAAGTCGAAGATCTCGCGGTCCTTCATCGAGCGCGCGTCGTTCGGCACGGTGCCCGCGTAGAGGCGCGCGGCGAGCTGCATGTACTCGGCCTTCACTGCTTCGAGCTCGGGGCTGGTCTCCATCTCGAAGAGCGTCGACTTCTTCAGGCGGCTGCGGCGAATCACGTCGAGGTCGGGGAAGTGCGCGAGGCGGTTGAGGCCGATGTTCTTCCCGAAACGATCGATCTGATCGGTGTTGGCGCTGCGGTTGGCGATGACGCCGCCGAGCCGCACCGCGTAGTTCTTCGACTTGGCCTCGATGGCCGCGATGATGCGGTTCATCGCGAAGATCGAATCGAAGTCGTTCGCCGCGACGATGAGCGCTCGCTGCGCGTGCTGCAGCGGCGCCGCGAAGCCGCCACACACCACGTCACCGAGCACGTCGAAGATGACGACGTCGGTGTCTTCGAGCAGGTGGTGCTCCTTGAGGAGCTTCACCGTCTGGCCCACCACGTACCCGCCGCAGCCCGTGCCCGCGGGAGGCCCACCGGCCTCGACGCACAGCACGCCGTTGTAGCCCTCGACCACGTAGTCCTCGGGGCGCAGCTCTTCAGGGTGGAACTCGACGCCCGCGAGCACGTCGATGACGGTGGGCTGCAGGCGCTTGGTCAGCGTGAAGGTCGAGTCGTGCTTGGGGTCGCAGCCGATCTGCAGCACCCGCTTGCCCAGCTTGCTGAAGGCGACCGAGAGGTTTGACGACGTCGTGCTCTTGCCGATGCCGCCCTTGCCGTACACGGCGAAGACCTTGGTGCCGGCGAGGTCGACGGACGAGGAGGGGTGAAACTGCACGCTCCCGTCACCGTCTCCGGGGCCACCAGCGCTTTTGTTTCGAATGAGGTCGGTCATCGGGGTTCCAGACGGGTCACGGGGTAGGGGTGATGCCTTCGAGGCGGTCTTCGAGTTCGTCGCCGGCGTTGCGCAGCGCTTCGAGCGTCGCGTCGTCGGGCTTCCAGTAGGAGCGCTCACTGGCCTCGAGCAGGCGGTTGGCGAGCTTCACGGACGCCTTGGGGTTCAGCGTCGCGAGGCGCTCGCGCATGACGGGGTCGAGCACGTACGTCTCGGTCAGCTCGCGGTACACCCACGGCTCGACCTGGCCCGTGGTGGCCGACCAGCCGAAGGTGTTGGTGACCTGGCTCTCGATCTGCCGCACGCCCTCGGCGCCATGCTTGAGCATCTCTTCGGCCCACTTGGGGTTGAGCGAGCGGGTGCGGCTCTCGAGGTTGACCTGCTCCGTCAGCGTGCGCACGACGCCGTCGGTGCGCGTCTGGTCGCCGATGTACACCTGCAGCTTCGTGCCGCTCTCGCGCTGGGCGGCGCGGCTGATGCCACCGAGCGTGTCGAAGTACTGGTCGAGGCTGGTGACGCCGAGCTCGGCCGACTCGAGGTTCTGGTACGCGAGCGAGACGCCGCCGAGCACGCTCTTGAGCAGCTGGGTCTGCTGCACCGGCGCGCCCTTGCGGCCGAAGGCGAAGCTCTTGCGCCGCGTGTACGCCTCGGCGAGCTCGTCTTCCTGCTCCCAGGAGCCTGCGTCGATGAGCTGGTTGACGTTGGAGCCGTACGCGCCGTCGCCGTTGCTGAAGACGCGCAGCGAGGCCGTCTCGAGATCGCAGCGGTGCTTCTTCTGGTACGCGAGCGCGTGGCGTCGCACGTAGTTCTGGTCGAGCGGCTCGTCGGCCTCGGCGGCCAGGTACGCAGCCTCGGCGAGCAGCCGCGTCTGCAGCGGGAGCAGGTCGCGGAAGATGCCCGAGAGGGTGATCAGCACGTCGATGCGCGGCCGGCCGAGTTCGTCGAGCGGCACCAGCTCTGCGCCGCAGAGTCGGCCGTAGCTGTCGAAGCGAGGGCGCGCGCCCATCAACGCGAGCGCCTGGCCGATGGGCCCACCACCCGACTTCAGCGTGTCGGCGCCCCAGAGCACGATGGCGACCGACTCAGGCAGCGGGTTGCCCTCGGCGATGTGTTTGGCGAGCAGCCGGGCCGCCTGCTGAGCGCCGTCCATCACCGCGAACGCAGAGGGAATCGCGAAGGGATCGAACCCGTGCATGTTGCGGCCGGTCGGCAGCACCGCCGGGTTGCGGAGCACGTCACCACCGGGCGCGGGCCTCACGAAGCCGCCGCCGAGCGCGTGCATCAGCGAGGGCAGCTCGTGGTCTTCCGAGAGCAGGCGGTTGGTGCGGGCGAGCTCGTCGAAGAGGCGCACGGTCTCTTCGGTCGACTCGATCTTGGATAGCCGCAGCGCGTCTTTCGCTGATTTGCCGCTGACGATGGCGTCGACTGACTCGTTCGTCGCAGCGCCGATCGCCGAGCCCTCGATGATCGCCTTCAGGTACTCGCGCCGGTCGGGCTGGGACATCGGCTGACCCATCACGTGCAACCCGCAGGGGATGAGCGTCTGCTCGACTTCGGTGAGCGCTCGCACCAGCGCGTCGAGCTCGACTCGCGCGTCGCCGTGCCACGTGGGCTCGGCCTTCGCGAGCTCCAGCTCCACGGCCTGGGCCTGAATCATCGGCACCAGCCGGGCGGCCTCGGGATCCGCGGGGCGCAGGCTGCGCAGGCGATCGATGGACTCGCGGAGCGAGAGCAGGCCCCGGTACAGCCCCGCCTGCGACACCGGCGGCGTCATGTACGAGACGAGCGTGGCGGCCGAACGACGGCGCGCGATGGCGCCCTCAGCCGGGTTGTTCGCCGCGTAGAGGTAGAGGTTCGGCAGATCGCCGATGAGCCGATCAGGCCAGCAGGCACCCGACAGGCCGGTCTGCTTGCCCGGCATGAACTCGAGGGCGCCGTGTGTGCCGAAGTGCAGCACCACGTGAGCGCCCCAGAACTCGCGCATCCATCGGTAGAACGCCGCGAAGGCGTGCGTCGGCGCGAAGCCCAGCTCGTACAACAGCCGCATCGGGTCGCCTTCGAAGCCGAACGCGGGCTGAATCCCCACGACGACGTTTCCGAAGCGCTCGCCGAGCACGAAGAGGGTCGAGCCGTCGCTCTGCAGCTTGCCCGGGGCGGGGCCCCACATCTTCTCGATCTCGGCGAGGTGCTTCTCGGCGCGCACGTAGCGGTCGACGGGAATGCGCTCGAGCACGTTGGCGTCGGTGCCGTACCGCGACGAGTTGCCCTCGAGGAGGCGCTTGCGCAGCGCCTCGACGTTCTCAGGCACATCGACGGTGTAGCCCTCGGCCTTCATGCGCGTCAGCGTCGCGAAGAGTGACTCGAAGACCGCCAGGTAGGCCGCGGTGCCGGTCGCGCCGCCGTTGGGTGGGAAGTTGAAGAGCACGATGCCGACCTTGCGCTCGGCGACGGGCGCCTTGCGCAGCTGCACCAGCTTCTCGACGCGCGAGGCCAGCATCTCGATGCGCTCGTCAATGCCGACCATGTCGGGCGCGGCGCCTTCTTTGGGCACGGCGGGGCGGCCACCGAAGACGATCGGGCCGGTCGCGCCGTCGAGCTCGGGAATCGCGAGCATGATGGTCGACTCGATCGGCGAGAGCCCCGCGCCGTTCTCTTTCCACGCCTCGACCGTCTGGAACTCCAGCGGCTGCGCGGCGACGTACGGAACGTCGAGCTTCACCAGAATCTCTTCGGCGGCCTTCGAGTCGTTGAAGGCGGGGCCTCCCACGAGCGAGAAGCCGGTGAGCGACACCATCACGTCGATGGTGGGCTTGCCGTCCTTCATGAAGAAGGCCTCGATCGCCGGCCGGCCATCGAGCCCGGCAGCGAACGCGGGGATGACGCGCAGCCCGCGCCTCTCGAAGAACTCGATCACCCGGTCGTAGTGCCCGGCGTCGCTCGAGAGCACGTACGAGCGCAGCAGCATGAGGCCGATGGTGCCGACGATCTTCTCGGGCTTCGGCAGCGCGTCGACGTCGGTCGTCATGCGGCCGGCGAGGCGCGGGTGGTACAGGCCCGTCTCGGGGTACTCGCGCGGCGGCTGCGGCGTCGTCTTCTCGCGCAGGTGTTTGCGGGGCCCGTCGGCGTAGCGGCTGATGAGCAGGCGGATGAGGTCGGCGAGGTTTTCGCTCGACCCCGACAGCCAGTACGACAGCACGAGCAGGTAGGCGCGAAGGTCCTGCGCCTTGCCCGGCACGAACCGCAGGAGCTTCGGCAGCAGCTTGAGGGACGCGAGCTGGGCGCCACCGTTGGCCGCGCCGCCAGGCTTGCCCGACGAGCCGCGCAGCTTCTTCAGCAGCGCCATCGGCCCGCTCGACGAGCCGTCCATCGAGAAGCCGCCCAGCCGCGTCTCGCGCATCACCTCGGCGGCCGACATCGCGCACACCATCGCGTCGCAGTGCGCTCGCCGCGCCTTGAGGGCCGGCAAGACCTGCTGAATGTGCTCGTCGATGAAGAGCATGTTGGCGAAGACGATGTCGCCCTGGGCAATGTCTTCGCAGCAGGCCTTCGCGGCCTTCGGGTCGGAGAACGTCGTCGCCGCGTGGAAGCGCAGATCGAGGCCGGGCAGCTCATTCAGGAGCTGAGCGCGCACGCGATCGACTGCACTCGCGAGGTGCGAGTCGAGCGTGAGCAGCACCACGCGGATGGGCGTGATGTCAGCTACGGAAGTGGGCCTTCGCGTCATACAAAGTCTCCAGGGTGATCTGCGCGATGTTGCGTTCCTGGGCGAAGCGCTCGGTGTTGCGCCTGGCCTTGCCGCGAACGAAGAAAGGAATCTTCTTGAGCTCCTTTTCTGCTTCGGGAGTCCACGAGGTGACGACGGCGCCTGCAGGTTGCTCAGGCTTCACGACAGGTGCCGGGGCCGCGGCGACAGGCTGCTGGGCTGCGGGGGAGGGCGCGGCGACCGGTGCAGGAACGACCGCGGGCTGAGCCTCGACCGAGCGCTCTTTGACGGCGTGCGCGCCCAGATGCGACGGCCCGGCCCCTTCGCCGAACTCGAAGTCTTCACGGAACATCGAGAGCAGGTGCTCCTCGAGGCCCATCATCAGCGGGTGCACCCACGTATCGAAGATGACGTTGGCGCCTTCGAAGCCCATCTGCGGCGAGTAGCGCGCGGGGAAGTCCTGCACGTGCACCGGCGCCGAGATGACGGCGCAGGGCAGCCCGAGGCGCTTGGCGGTGTGGCGCTCCATCTGCGTGCCGAGCACGAGCTCGGGGTGGAGCCGAGCGATCGTCTCTTCGACCTCGAGGTGGTCGTCGCTGATCAGCGCCTCGACGCCGTAGTGCGCAGCAGCCGCGCGAAGATCACGCGCGAGCTCCCGGCTGTAGCTGCCGAGGCCCACCACGGTGAAGCCGAGCTCCTCCGTCGCGATGCGCGCCGCGGCCAGCACGTGCGTTCCGTCGCCGAAGATGAAGACCCGCTTGCCCGTCAGGTACGTCGAGTCGACCGAGCGCGTGTACCAGGGCAGCCGGCTGTTCACCTGTGAGAGCACGGGCTCGGGGTCGACCTTGGCGAGCGCGGCGACCTCTTTGATGAAGTCACGGGTCGCGCCCACACCCAGCGGCACGGTCGTCACGGCGGGCTGGCCGTAGGTCTTGGTGAGGTAGCGGGCCGCCGACTCGCCGACCTCGCGGTACAGCACCACGTTGAAGTCAGCGTCGGGCAGCCGCGCCAGATCGGCCGGGCTTGCGCCCAGCGACGCGACCACGTTCACGGTGACGCCGAGCTGCGCGAGCAACCTGGTGATCTCGGTGACGTCGTCGCGGTGCCGGAAGCCCAGCGCCGTCGGCCCCAGCAGGTTGCAGCTCGGCGGGCCCGGCGCGCGCTCGGTCTTCTTCGCGACACCCTGGGTGCACGCCCGCACGAGGCGGTACAGCGTCTCAGAGGCGCCGTGGTTCTCTTTGTGCTGGTAGGCCGAGAACTCCACCGGCACCACGGGCACGGGAATGCCGATGGTCTGACCGATGCCGGCCGGGTCGTCCTGAATGAGCTCGGCGGTGCACGACGCGCCCACCACCACGAGGTCGGGCTTGAAGCGCTCGTACGCCTCGCGGGCGGAGCGCTTGAAGATCTCGGCGGTGTCCTTGCCGAGGTCGCGGGCCTGGAACGTGGTGTACGTGACGGGCGGTCGCACCTGCCGACGCTCGATCATCGTGAAGAGCAGGTCGGCGTAGGTGTCACCCTGCGGCGCGTGCAGGACGTAGTGGACGCCACGCATCGCCGTGACGACGCGCATGGCGCCGACGTGCGGAGGTCCCTCGTAGGTCCAGACAGTCAGTTGCATGCGTTCAGACCATCAACCGGGTGCGCCGCAGGAGCGGGCGGGCGAAGAGCTCGGCCAGATCTCCGGCCTGCTCGAACCCGTGAATGGGGGTGAAGACCAACTCGATGGACCACTTCGTCGCGAGGCCCTCGACCTCGAGCGGGTTGGCGAGCCCGAGGCCGCAGACGACCAGATCAGGCTTTGCCGCGCGGCAGCGATCGAGCTGGCGTTCGACGTCTTGTCCTTCGCTCACGACGGTGTTCGCGGGGAGCAGCGCGAGGTCCGGCCCGAGGTGCTCCTGGTGCAGGTACGGCGTGCCGACCTCGACGAGCTCCATCTTCAGCTCGCGGGAGAGGAAGCGGGCCAGCGGGACCTCGAGCTGCGAGTCGGGGAAGAAGAAGATGCGCTTGCCGGCGAGCTTTTCGCGCACCTGGCCCAGCGCCGTCTGCGCGCGCTGCTGGGCTGGAGCGAGCACGCTCGCCACCGTCGCCTCAGGAACGCCGAACGCCTTCGCCGCCGCCTCGAACCACGCGGTGGTGCCTTCCACGCCGAACGGGAACGGTGACGCCAGCCGCTTCGCGCCGCGCTCCTCGAGCGCGTGAGCCGTCGAGGCGAGGAAGGGCTGGGCCAGCAGGAACTTCGTGCCGGGGGTCAGCGGCGGCAGCTGCGTCGAGCGGCGAGGCGGGAAGAAGCGCACCGGAATGCCGAGCGCGTCGAAGAGGCGCTGAAACTGATCCTCCACCACGTCGGGGAGCGCGCCCACCACCAGCAGGTTGCGCTCACCTTCGAGTGACTCCGGCAGCTCGGGCACCATCGACGCGAGGCACGCGTCTTCGCCCTGGGTGAAGGTCGTCTCGATGCCGCTGCCCGAGTAGTTGAGCACGCGCACCTGCGGGCCCAGCGCCCTCGACAGCCGCAGCGCGGCGCGCGAGAGGTCGAGCTTGATCACTTCCGACGGGCACGAGCCGACGAGGAAGAGCAGCTTGATGTCGGGCCGGCGCAGCACCAGCCGCGAGACGACTCGATCGAGCTCTTCGTTGGCGTCGGTGAGGCCTGCGAGATCCTTGTCCTGGAGAATGGCCGTCGCGAACCGCGGCTCGGCGAAGATCATCACGCCCGCCGCCGACTGAATGAGGTGCGCGCAGGTTCGTGAGCCGACCACGAGGAAGAAGGCGTCCTGGATCTTGCGGTGCAACCAGACGATGCCGGTCAACCCGCAGAACACCTCGTGTTGCCCGCGCTCACGGAGAATCGGACGGGCGTCGGCCTGCGGCAGCGCGATCGCGTTCATTGGGCGCTCCCGACGGCGCCGACGAGGGCGCTGGACTCGTCACGCTGTGCATCGAGGCGCGCGGCCCGGAGCTTCAGGACGAACTGACCCGCGTTGATGACGTAGGTGGCGTAGGCCGCGAGGGCGAGCCACAGCTGCCCCTGCATCCCCAGCGAGCCCGTGAAGTGCGCCCACAGCCACGCCGTGTGCAGCGCCAGCACCAACATGCTGAAGACGTCTTCCCAGTAGAAGGCTGGCGCGAAGAGGTAGCGGCCGAAGACCCGCTTCTCCCAGACCGCTCCGGTCACCATGATCGTGTAGAGGACGAGCGTCTTGACGACAACCGAGGCTGACGCCACCGCCTCGCCTTGTCCCGTGACAAGCGTTCGGAGGACGAGCGCCAGGCTGACCAGGAACACCAGGAACTGAACGGGCGCGAGCAACCCCTGCACGAGCGTCCACCGGGTGCTGTCCCGACGAAGGCGCTGTTCCGGGGTGTAGAGTGGGGTGCGTCGCTTGTCAGTCATCACGGGCACTTTCGCGAATCGAGTCACACCAACCACCTCAACCGCGACGCACCTAATCAGCCTGATGCTGGAGTGTCAAGCGCGGTAGACGTAAATCCAGCTTCACACTTTTGGACTTCGGGTGGTAGGGTCTGGACCCATGTCAAACGCGATTGACGCCGGAGCCGCACCGATCACGTCGGCTTCGAGTTGGCCTCGCCCCTCCGCGCTGCTGCAGCTCCTCAAGCCGGTGACGTGGTTCGCCCCGATGTGGGCGCTGGCCTGTGGCGTGGTCTCGGCGGGCGTTCCCATGGTCGACAACTGGCTGCGCATCGTCGGCGCGGTGCTGCTGGCTGGCCCCCTCGTCTGCGGCACCAGCCAGGCGGCGAACGACTGGTTCGATCGCCACGTCGACGCGATCAACGAGCCCAACCGGCCGATCCCCAGCGGGCGTGTGCCTGGTCGATGGGGTCTGGGCCTGGCGATCGTGTGGACGGGGTTGTCACTCGCGGTCGGTGCAGCGCTGGGCGTCTGGGTGCTGGCGGCGACGGCGTTCGGGCTGGTGCTGGCGTGGGCGTACAGCGCGCCGCCATTTCGTCTCAAGCTCAACGGCTGGTTCGGCAACACGGCGGTCGGCCTCTGCTACGAGGGCTTGCCCTGGTTCACCGGCGCGGCGGCCCTCACCTCGCTGATGCCCGATCACCGCATCATCGCCCTGGCCGTCCTCTACAGCGTGGGCGCCTTCGGCATCATGGTGCTCAACGACTTCAAGGCCGTCGAAGGCGATCAGAAGATGGGCATTCTCACCCTTCCGGTGCAGCTCGGCGTCGAGAACGCAACCGCGCTGGCCTGTGCAGTGATGGCGCTGCCGCAGGTGGTGGTCGTCGCGCTGCTCGCCCGCGAAGGCAAACCGGTACACGCCGCCATCGTCGCGGGCGTGCTGCTGGGGCAGGGCGCGCTGATGCCGATGCTGCTCCGAAATCCCCGCAAGCGGGCGCCGCTCTACAACGCGACCGGCACCACGCTCTACGTGTCGGGAATGATGGTCAGCGCCTTCGCGATGCGCAGCCTGTTGGGCCACTGACGTTGCCGCCTCTCCAGAAAGAACACATGAACACGACACAGCAGACCTTCGACGTGGTGGTGGTGGGTGGTGGCCCGGCTGGAGCGACGGCTGCCGACGTGCTGGCGAAGGCCGGAAAGTCGGTGCTCCTCCTCGACAAGGCCGGGCGCATCAAGCCGTGCGGTGGCGCCATTCCGCCGCGCCTGATTCGCGACTTCGAGATTCCCGATGAGCTGATCTGCGCGCGCATTCGCGCCGCCCGCATGGTGTCGCCCACGGACAAGCGCGTCGACATGCCGGTCGAGGGTGGGTACGTCGGCATGGTCAACCGCGAGGTGTTCGACGAGTTCCTCCGGGAGCGCGCCGCCCGCCACGGCGCCGTTCGGCAGAAGGGGCTCTATGAGCGCATCAGCCGTGACGAGGCCGGCACGCACGTGCACTTCAAGGACGAAGGCGGCGCCGCGCGCGAGGTGGTGACGAAAGTAGTCATCGGTGCCGACGGCGCGCTCTCCCAGGTCGCCCGGCAAGAGGTGAACAAGAAGGGCCCGCCCTGCGTGTTCGCGTACCATGAGATCGTCGAGGCCCCGTCGAGCGCCGCCAGCTACGACGCTGCGCGCTGTGACGTCGTCTACAACGGGAAGATCTCTCCCGACTTCTACGGCTGGGTCTTCCCGCACGGCAAGACGGTGAGCATCGGCTCGGGCAGCGCGAAGAAGGGGTTCTCGCTGCGCAAGTCGGTGACCGATCTTCGTGAGCTCTCGGGCCTGAGCGGCGCGAAGCTGGTGCGTGGTGAAGGCGCTCCGATTCCCATGAAGCCGCTCTCGCGCTGGGACAACGGCAAAGACGTGGTGCTCGCCGGAGATGCAGCAGGCGTCGTGGCGCCGGCGTCGGGCGAAGGCATCTACTACGGCATGGTGGGCGGTGAGGTCGCGGCCCAGGCCAGCCTCGCGTTCCTCGAGACGGGCAAGGTGGCGTCGCTCAAGCTCGCGCGAAAGAAGTTCATGAAGGCGCACGGCCGGGTCTTCTGGATCCTCGGGGTGATGCAGTACTTCTGGTACGCCAACGACAAACGCCGCGAGCGCTTCGTGGCCATGTGCAGGGACCCGGACGTGCAGTACCTCACGTGGCAGGCCTACATGAACAAGGAGCTCGCCAGGTCGCGGCCCGCCTCGCATGTGCGCATCTTCTTCAAAGACGTCGCGCATCTGTTCGGCTTCGGCGCCACGTGAGCGAGTGGCTGGCTCGCTTCCTCGCCAGCGGGCGCGCCATCGACGTCGTCCTGGCGATCGTCGCGCTCGAGGTGTTGCTGATCGCTCTGTGGTTGCGCTCGAAGCAGCGGCCGCTGGCCTTCTCGGAGCTCGTCGGGCCGGTCGGCGCTGGGGTGCTGTTGATGCTGGCCCTGCGCGCGGCCCTCGTTGGCGCGGCGCCCGAGATCATCGTCCTCTTCCTCGCGGCGTCTTTCCCGGCCCACCTCTACGACTTGAAGGTGCGGCTGGCGCGACGCGAGGGGTGACGAAAAAGAGAGAGGCGCCAGGGTGGGAACCCAGCGCCTCGAACCTTCAGAACGTCGATGACGTCAGCCAGCCTTGGGCGCGTAGCTCAGGCAGTAGCCCTCGGGGTTGACCGCGCCCGTGAAGAGCTTGCACGCGCCGCAATCGCCGTACTTCGCGGCTTCGAACTGCGCGCAGCCCTTACAGTTCTTCCCGGCCTCGGCAGACTTCTCTTTGTACTGGAGCGCGCGGCGCATCTGCTTCGAGGCGTCGTCGATCGGCGCCTTCTCTTTGCAGTTGAGGGTGTTGGCGGCGGCGGGCTGGCCTGCATCGACGGCGGCCTTCGCGGCGGCCGGTTGACCCGCGTCGACCGCAGCGGCCTTGGCTGCCGGAGGAGCGGCAAGCGCTTCCCTGAAACCCGAGAGGACGACGAGGCCACCTGCGGTGAGTCCAAGGGCCTTGAGGGTCTGGCGGCGGCCGATCAGGGTGTTTCCATCATTGCTATCGTTCACGTGTGTTCTCCGACGTCGGGGGTGAGGATTGGCGCAACGCAGCGCCGATTCGCGGCAATATAGAGGGACGGCATGCCTTCAGCTTTATTTTGTGACCCGGGAGATTGCCTCGGGCCGCCCTGCTCGGGCTGCTGAACGAAAAAAGCGCCGGGGCGAACCCCAGCGCGTCTCCTTCGCTCGCCCTGGCTTGCGCCTCAGCCAGCCTTCGGCGCGTAGCTCAAGCAGTGCCCCTCAGGGTTGACCGCGCCCGTGAAGAGCTTGCAGGCCCCGCAGTCGCCGTACTTCCCGGCTTCGTACTGCGCGCAGCCCTTGCAGTTCTTGCCGGCCTCGGCCGTCTTCTCCTTGTACTGCAGCGCGCGGCGCATCTGCTTCGAGGCATCGTCGATCGGCGCCTTCTCTTTGCAGTTGAGGTCGCCAGCGGCGTTGGCGGCGGGCGCCTCTGCTGCGGGAGCAGCAGCCGGCTCGGGCGGCTTCGCGACCACCTCGGGCGGCTTCACGACTGGCGGCGGCGCGGCGGCCGGCGGCGGTGGTGGCGCCTTTGCCTCCTCTTTGCACGCGGGGAAGACGAGCAGCCCACCAGCGGCCAGGCCGAGGACCTTGAGCGTCTTGCGTCGGGCCATCAGGCTCGGCGAAGCGTCAGTCGAGAGCAGGGTGTTTCGTTCATCGTGGTCGTTCACGTGTGAGTCTCCATCGCTAAGAAGAAAGGCGCCGGACTGACGCGAGCAGCGACCGCCTGTATACGGCCCCCTCTCCAGCCTCGCCGCTTTTCCGTTCGACCTACCTTCACACACCGCGTCTGAGAGCCCCGAGCGTGAGCTCGCCCTTGCCTGGCCGACGCCCGAAGTCGTCGGCGATGACGCGCGCGGCGCAGAGCTGGCCAGAGATGGCCGCCATCGGCACCCCAGCGCCCGGGTGCACGGAGCCACCTGCGAGGAAGAGGCCGGGGAGGCCACCGCGCGCGCCCTGGCGCTCGAAGCTGCCCATCGAGCCATGGTTGGCCTGGCCGTAGAGCGCCCCGCCCGTCGCCGGGAAGAGCTGCTCGAAGTCAGTGGGTGTCGTCGCGACCGAGGCCGCTTCGTCTTTCAGCTCGAGCCCGCAGCGCAGCAGCAGCTCGTGCGCGCGCTCCCGGTGCGCCGCGATCGCCGCCGCATCCCAGCCCGTGCGATCGCCATCGGCCGGAGCGTTGATCAACACCAGCAGGCGCTCGAGCCCCGTCGGCGAGGGCCCCGCTTCGCGCACTCGGTCCTGGGCGCAGACGGAGACGGTGGGCGCGCGGGGCACTTCGCGACGACGGAATAGCGCTTCGAACTCTTCGCGGGAGTCCTCGGCGAAGAAGACGTTGTGGTGTTGGAGCGCAAACCCCTGCGTTCGTGCGCGCACGCACCAGGTGAGCGCCGACAACGAGCGGCCCTGACGCGGCGACGGCTTGAGGCCCGTCGTCGCTTCTGGACCCAACAGGCCGCTGGCGAGCGCCGAGACGTCACCGTTGAAGACGACCGAATCGGCAGCCAACGCCTCGCCGTTCTCGAGGGCGGCGCCCGTCACACGCCCGTTCGTGACGAGCAACCGCGAGACCTTCGTGGAGAAACGGTACGTCGCGCCGCGGGCCTCACCCAGGCGCTGCAGCGCACGGGCGAGTTCGTGCATGCCACCGCGCAGACGCCAGACGCCGTCCTGCTCGACGTGCGAGACCAGCATGAGCGTCGCCGGCGCCTGCAGCGGTGAGGAGCCGACGTACGTGGCGTACCTGGCGAAGAGCTGCCGCAGGCGTGGGTCGTGGAAGAACTCGCCCAGCGCGTCCCACAGGGTGCTGAAGGGCATCGTGCGGCGCAGCGCGCCGAGGTTCGAGAGCCCGACCCGGCGCATCAGGTCGACCACCGACGACGGCCGCTCCGCGGTGATGTAGGGCGCCGTCAACGTCCGGTAGATCTCGGCGCTGCGCGCGACGAAGGCGCGGTAGCCCTTCGCCTCGGCGGCGCCCGCGAAGGTGCCGATGGCGTCGGCCGTGCGCGCGACGTCGCTGAAGAGGTCGAGCGTGCCTCCTGCGCACCACGCGTGTCGGGCCAGGAGCGTGAGCGGCTCGAGTTCCAGGTGCTGCTCGAGCTGCTCCCCCGCTTCGGAGAACAGCGCGTCGAAGACCCACTTCATCGTGAAGACAGTGGGGCCCGCGTCGATGCCGTCGACCTGCCGCAGCTTGCCGCCGGGGTGGGCCGCGCGATCGATGACCGTCACCCGCACGCCGCGGGTCGACAAGGCGAGCGCCGCAGCGAGCCCGCCGATGCCCGCGCCGACCACGATGACGTGCTCGTTCTTCATGACGCGCTTCGCAGCGCGAGCGCGGCCTGGCACCCAACGTCGGTCGTCATGGCCAGCTCGCGCGGCGCGGCATGCGGAAGGGCAGCATCAGCTTCGCCCAGGTGGTGCGGAAGCGGTCGAGCTCGAGGCTCTCGTGCACGCCCAGCACGTCTTCGCCGCACAGCCGGGTGCGCACCACCGAGCGCGCATAGAAGTGGGCGTCGGTGAGGGTCTTCACGACGCTGGTGTCTGTTTCCGTTCGAGTCACCCGGCTGATGCCGAACAGCGAGCTCGGCAGCGGGGCCCGCGGCGGTGGCTCGAAGCGGTCGACGCTCCCGCCATCGAACCGCAGCGCCATCGAGGACGCGGGGCCGTTGCGCGGCGTGACGTCGTAGAGCACCGCGGCGCCACGTTTCAGCGGCGCGCGCGACCAGGTCCACGATTGAAAGTCGTCTTCGAGTGGCGCTGCCCCCCAGTTCGCGTCGAGGTAGCCCGTGCCGCTCCAGCTGACGACGGGGTCTTCGAAGCGCACCTCGACCCGGGCGCGCGGCGCGATGGGCCACCAGTGGTGCGCGCCTGACTGCGAGAGCACCAGGGCCTCGCCGCCTGACACCTCTGGCACCACGCGCACCCGGCCTCGCACCCGTCGGGGGATCGGCCAGCCCCGCTCGTGGATGTCGAGCTCGAGCGCGTCGCCGTCGAAACGAAGGCCGCTCGGGCCGATCTGCAGCGAATCGCCGGTCCGGGTGAGCGCCGAACGGCCACGCTCGGTCATCGACCAGCGACTCCCGCGCTTGCGATAGAGGGCGACGTTGAGCGCGTTGTGATGCTCGGGGTCGGTGCGCCCCGCCCATGCGTAGTACGGCGAGAAGACGCTGCCGATGAAGGCGATGATGGTCAGCGCGTCGGCCCCATCGTCACTGAGGGCATCGACGTACCACCAGGCATAGCCGCGGGGCGGCACGTGGCGGTCGAAGCCGAGGCCGCGAGGGCGTGGCAGCGCACCAGTCGCCGTGAGGGCAGGTTGTTGGCTCACGCTGCGCGCTCCTCGTGGCGGGGAGCGCCGAGGGTCGCAGGTCTCTCAGGGTGTTCGTCGATTGCGATTGACCTTTGCGGGCCAACGACAAAAACCGCAACCAGATGCGTGATGACCTTCAGCGGCCGGTGAGCGCGCCCGAGTCCTGGTCCGACAAGTGGTTTCGGTTTCGAAACGGCCTGCTGACGCACCCGCGCTTTCACCGCTGGGCGGTGCGGCTGCCGATCTTCCGCTGGGTGGCGCGTCGCCGGGCTGCGGCCCTGTTCGAGCTGTGCGCGGGCTTCGTCTACTCGCAAGTGCTGTACACCGGAGTGCGGCTGCGCCTCTTCGAGTTCCTCGCGGAGGGGCCACAGACCGTTCACGAGCTCGCGCCAAAGCTGGGCCTTCGTGCAGAGCCGGCGCAGCGACTGCTCGACGCCGCCACAGCGCTGAAGTTGTGCGAGCGCCGGCCGCGCGACCGGTATGGCCTGGGCATTCATGGCGCTTCGCTCGTCGCGACGCCGGCGGTCACTCACATGGTGCTGCACCACGCCATGTTCTACCGCGATCTCGCCGACCCGGTGGGCTTGCTCTCTCGCGAAGCGCCCGACACCGAGCTGCGCCGCTTCTGGAGCTACTCGGGCCATGAAGGAAACGACCAATCGACCCCCGCGCAGGTGGCTGAGTACAGCGAGCTGATGGCGGGCTCGATGTCGCTCATCGCCGACGACATCCTCGACGCCTACCCGTTGCACCGGCACCGTCACCTCCTCGACCTGGCCGGAGGCGCAGGGGCCTTCATTCAGGCGGCGGCCCGCGAGCCGGGCTTGAGACTCACGCTCTTCGATCTGCCTTCCGTCGCAGAGCGCGCCCGGGTGCGGCTGGCGAGCGTCGGGCTGGGCGAGCGCGTTACCGTGGTGGGGGGAGATCTGTTCAGCTCCACCTTGCCGCAGGGGCCAGACGTCGCGTCCCTCGTCCGGGTGGTTCACGATCATGACGACGCGCAGGCGTTGAAGATCCTCCAGGCGGCGCGAGGTGCGCTGGGCCCGGGAGGCGTACTCCTCATCGCTGAGCCGATGGCGGGCACGCCCGGTGCCGAGGCCATGGGCGACGCCTACTTCGGCTTGTATCTGTATGCGATGGGGCAGGGCCGACCACGCACCCGAGAGGTCCTGCTCGAGATGGTCAAAGCAGCAGGGTTCTCGAGCGCTCGCGTCGTGCGCACCCGACGGCCCATGCTGACGCAGCTCATCGTCGCGACGGTTTGAAAGAAGCGTCGACACCCCGACGAAGGCTCGCCGGGGTGCCAGGGTCACCTCAGGGCGTTGCGGGCGCCGGCGGTGCGGCGCCTTCGGGAGCAGGCGCGCCCTCGGGAGCAGGTGCACCCTCGGGAGCCGGCTCAGGCGGAGGCGTCTTGGCAGGCTGGGTCTTGGCTGCCGCGAGCACCTGGTAGTCCTTGAGCATGCTCACGCCCAACAACGGCTTGAACGCGCCCTGGTGACAGGTGGTGCAGTTGGCCTTCGGCGCGTCACCCGTCGGTCCCAGACGGTTCGCCGGGTAGGTGTCGTGGAGTGGCTCGAGGTATTCCCTGTTCAACTCGCGAACCATTCGAATGCCGTACCAGGCGGTGTTGCGGGTCGGCGGGCTGGTGCTCCACTCGGCCATCGAGCGGCTGTTATGACAGTACGTGCAGTTGACGCCGAGTGAGGTCGACATGTGCATCATCAGCCCGTAGGTCTGCTCGGTCGACTTCACGGTCGCGACGTTCGCCTCGTCCGGCAGCGCCGACTTCGAGATGACTCGAATGTTGGCCGTGGCATCGCCCCGCAGGTAGGTCTCGAAGGAGTCGGAAGGCAGCGAGGCCAGACCGACCTTCAGGCTGGGACCGTTCTGGCTGCCGTTGCTGCCAATCATCGGCCGGCCTTCGACCGGCGTGCCGTTGAACCAGATGTACTGGGGCACGGGGTTTCCGCGATGACACGTGTAGCAGGTGACGCCCGTGGCCTTCACGTGCGGCTGCCACTCGCCGTTGATCTGCATCGTCATCTGCAACATGCGACGCGCGACGCGCTTGGCGTACAGCTCGTCGGAGTGCAGGTTGTTGGTGTCGGCGATGATGTACCCGTCTTCGTCCTTCTCGGGGTTGCCGTTGGCATCCTTCACGGGCGCGTGGCAGTAGGCGCACCCCTGCTCGGGGGCGACCCACGTGGTGATGGCTGTCATCAGGCGGGTGAAGTCACCTGACGAGAGATGCCCCAGCACCTGAACGTTCTTGTACGCGTCCACCGCGAGCTGGCCGTCTGAGGAGGCGGCCGGCAAGGCAGCCGGCACCTTGTTGGCCTGGACCTTGGCCTCGAGCTCCTTGTTGGTCTGGACGAGATCCATCCCAACTCCCGGGTGGCCCATCTGGAACGACGAGGTGCGCTCGAAAGCGAGCACGACACCACTGGTGAGCAGGAGCGCGACGAACACGCCTGATGCTTTGAGAAACGGGCTCACGGCTTGACCTCGAACTTGCTGTTCTCCGGCAACGTCGCCGGGTCAGGGAGGACTTGATACGCGGCAGCGTACGAGGGCGCAAAGTCGTGCTTGACGGCCCAGAGGTACCAGTTATCGACGGCAGTACCGGTCAGCAGAATGCCGATGCCACCAGTCAGGGGGCACAGCACGGCGAACCACCACGCCCAGCGGTGAATCGACTCGAAGGTGGCGTTGAAGCCCATCGTCCACCGCCAGAAGAGCGCGCCACGTTCGGCCGCCGTGCCGCGGTCGACGATCTGGCCGACTTCACGCTCACCGCCGAGGTGCGAGAGCGCCAGAACCGTCGCGCCGTGCATGGCGAAGAGCAGGGTCGAGCCGTAGAGGAAGACGATCGAGAGGGCGTGGAAGGGGTTGTAGAAGAGGTTGCCGTACCGAATCGACAACGCGGCCGTCCAGTCGAGGTGCGGGAAGATGCCGAACGGCACCGCCTCACCCCAGCTGCCCATGAGCAGCGGCCGGAAGAAGCCGAGCACGAGGTACAGCCAGATGGCTGCCGCGAAGGCCCAGGCCACGTGAGTGCCCATGCCGTGTGCGCGGGCACGGCGGTAGGTGCGCACCCACCACAGAATGATGGCGAGGGTGAGGAAGAAGCCGGCCATCAGCCACCAGCCGCCCTCATTGAGCTTGGGGAACGCCAGGCCGTTCGAAGGGGCGGGCGGTTCGAGGGCGAGCCACGGCAGCTGACGGATGAACTCGGAGAGGCTCCAGTTCACCGACGCCCACATGTTGAGCCCGATGATCTCGAACGCGATGAAGCCGCAGATGAGCGAGAACACCCCAAGGGTGCCCAGATAGACGGGCCCGACCTGCGCGTTTCCGAACCAGCCAATCAGCTTCGACAGGAAGGGCCGGCCAGCGCGGAACTCCTTGTTGGGGATCGGAGGCCCGGCGTGGGGAGGGGATGCGACCTGCAGTTGAGTGAAGATGTTCATGTAGTCAGCCATGTTGGGCTCCTTTCAATTCCAGACAGGCAGGCTGAGCCACCAGCTCCACCACTCAGGCCAGCCCTTCGTCCAGAAGGGGCCACTGATGACGATACAGATCGCGCTCCAGATGCCGGCGCTGAGCGCCAGGAACAAGCCGAGGCGGTGAATGCCGAGCGCGCCGATGGAGTAGCCGATGTGATCGCGGAAGAACGAGTCTTCGTACTCCGCGGTCCTGACCGACTGGCCCTTGACGGGGTTCACCGCCGAGAGAATGAGGCCGCCGTGCAGCGAGAGCGCCAGCGTCGTGGTGAAGAAGAAGCTCACCGCAATCATGTGCGCAGGGTTGTAGTGAAAGTGCAGGTATTGGTAGCCCGTGTTCGACACCCAGTCGAGGTGACTGAAGATGCCGTACGGGAACCCGTGGCCCCACGCGCCGAGCAGCACCGGGCGCACCACCACCAGCGTCACGTACGCGAGAATCGCGACGCTGTACGCGATGGGAATGTGCAGGGCCATGCCGAGCTTGCGGCTGATCTCTGCCTGCCGCAGCGCCCATGAGCTGAAGGCGCCGATGGCGCAGATGGTGACGAGCTGCCAGATGCCTCCTTCCATCAGCGGCGCGAAGCGCAGGCCGTGTTTCAGGGCAGGCGGCTCGATGTTGATGAGCCATGGATTCCAGGTCGGCCCCTGTGACGCTCCCCAGAAAATCAGGGCGGTGCCGACGATTGCAAAGAACATGGTCGTGACGCCGAAAAAGCCGACGTAGAACGGCCCGACCCAGAAATCGAAGAGGTTACCACCGAGAAGGGTCCCACCGCGCACGCGGTAACGCCTCTCAAAACTCAACAGGGCCATTTCGGCCTCCCATAGCGAGAACTCTCGCCACCCAACGCCGGTTTACAACGAATACACCAGGGAACATCAGCCAAGAAGCAATGAAAACAAAACCCGCCCAGACAGCCCGCTCGACAACGCGGGCCTGTCTGGCGCGGAAACCGTTACTTCGATGGGAGACCCGTCTGTGCGGCAGCCGCCTTGTTGGGCCCTTCGATCCAGTTGAAGCGATTGGTGCTCAACAGGATGAAGTGGATCAACAGCGCCAGCGAAAAGAGGAACACTCCGAGACCGACCAGCGCCTGTCGCGGGTCGAACATTCTCCAGATCTTGTGCATGTGTGTCGTCCCTTCAGCTGATCATCGAAACAACAGTGTTCACTGCGTCGAGGGCGCTGTAGCCATTCACGCCCGGGAACCATGGACGCCACATCCACGCAAGAATGTGTGCGACCACGGCGATCGCCGTGAAGATGAGGAAACTCGTCACGAAGAGACCGTGAAACTCTTTTGCCTGGGCGTCAGTCAACCCAGGCAACATCTGATTCTCGTCTGCCATTTTTGCTGCCTCCGTTCATCGTCCCGCGCCCATCCCGCGCGGCTGGGATTGCCGTAATCTCTACGGCGTTATGGAGCCTGAACCAGCACTCCAAAAAGTTGAGTGTTCAGCGACGACTCCGCGCAACCGTCGGCCCATGGGGTACGACGCCGTCAGGGGTGAGCTCGAGTCGTTGAGCAGGGCGACCCACAACACGTCGTTTCCCTGGCCTTCTGCGCTCTTCGAGTTGGTCTCGTTCATGACATACCCCTTGAAGCGAGGGTGGTGCTGCGTGCTGCGATGGCGACCAGTGCTGCGGTGACGCGCTCGGCGCCGGTGTCTCGCGCGGCCTGCTCGGCGGCGTCGCGCAGGTGTTTGGCGGCCGAGATGCGGGTCAACACCGGCAACGTCTGCAGCACGGTGTCGACCGAGTGCTCCGCGGCTTCGTCCCAGGGCAACTGCTCGTGCAGGCGCGCAGGCGTCGGGTCGACCTTGTCGAGCTCGGTGCCGAGCGGAAGAATGTTGAAGAGCACGTCGAAGAGCGCGTTGCAGATCTCCTGCAGCAGATACGACGCGCCCGAGTAGCCCATGAAAGGCGTGCCGGTGTGCCGGCGAATGGCAGTCCCCGGGAAAGAGGCCGGCAGGTAGACGGCTTTTCCCTGCACCTCAGCGAGGTACATGCGCTCGTTGTACGAGCCGAAGAGCACCAGGGGCGTCTTCTTCTGCACCGCGAGCCTCACGGCGTCGTTGTCTGTCTTGCCGCCGGGCACGCGTGAGATGGCGAAGTTGCAGGGAAGGCCGAGCTCGTCGGCGAGGAACGCCCGCACGCCGCGCGTGTAGGTCTCGTTGGCCACGATGCCGAACGACGCCGTCCCGAAGAAGTCCTGGGTCACCGAGCGCCACAGGTCCCACATGGGCTTCAAGGTGGTGTGCTTCTCACGCTCGATGAAGGGCTCGGGGTCGAGCTTGAGCAGCTCACCCAGCGAGCGCAGGAACGCGGTCGTGCTGTGAATGCCGATGGGGGCCTGGAGGAAGGGCTTGTCGAGCGCCTCGCACAGCAACCGACCGTACTCGCGATACATCACGACGTTGACGTCGGCGTCGGCGAGCTTCGGCACGTCGAGCAGGTGACTGCCCAGCGGGAACGTGAGGTTTACTTCAGCGCCGATGCCTTCGATGAGGCGACGCACCTCGGCGAGGTCAGACCAGGTGTTGAAGTAGCCGTAGCAGGGCCCGATGATGTTGACGCGCGGCTTCTCGCCTTCCTTCTTCGCGCGCGGCTTCGGGGCCTTTCCGTTCTTCAGGCCATACTGCTGCCAGAGCCACAGCATCGCGCGGTTGGCGCTCTGCCACTGGTCTTCGTCGATGGTGCGCGGCAAAAACCGCTGAATGCCGGTGCCCTCGGGGGTCACGCCGCCACCGATCATCTCGGCGATGGAGCCCGTCACCACCACGCTCGGCAGGCCCGGGTCGAGCGCCTTGTGGGCCCGCTTCATGGCGCCCTCGGTGCCCCGCTGGCCCAGCTCTTCTTCACCGAGCCCCGTGACGACGATGGGCAGCTCGTGCGGCGGAAGGCCGTCGGTGTAGTGCAGCACCGAGGTGACCGGTAGGTTCTCGCAGCCGACGGGACCGTCGATGATGACCTGCAAGCCTTTGATGGCAGAAAAGACATACACTGCGCCCCAGTAGCCACCGGCGCGATCGTGATCGAGGATCAGCATCCGATCGCCTCCTCTGACTTGCGCTGCTTGGCGAGGCGGGCGAGCTGGGCTTCCCGGAACTCAGGGCGGTCACGCGGCAGGTCTTCCCAGACACCTGCCGTGGCGCCGGTGCCGACGCCCTCGAAGAAGTTCTTCATCTCGAGGAAGCGCGCCTTGTTGGCGAGCGCCGCGTTGATGACCTGCGCGAGGGACCCAGCCCCTGCAGCGCCCATCAGCGGGCGGGCCGAGATGAGGTTGGTGAAATAGAGCGCCGGCGTCGCCAGCTCCTTCGCCTTCTGGACGACGGGCGTGGTGCCGATGACGAGCTCGGGCTCGAACTCCCGCATGGCCGCCAGGTCCTGCTCCAGCGACGCACGGAACTGAACGCGAGCGCCGCGGCTCTCGAGCCACTCACGGTCGGCTTCGGCCCAGGGCGTTTTCGGGCACGCCGTGCCCACGTAGCGAACGTCGGCGCCGCTCTCGATGAGCAGGCGCGCGACCAGCAGCTCCGAGCCTTCGTAGCCTGAGAGCGTGATGCGGGCCTTGATGGGCGCAGCCTTCAGCGCCGCGTCGATGGCGGGCAGGGTGGCGTTCTTGGCGGCCTCGAGAAGCGCCTTCGGCACGTTGCACTTCTCGGCGACCGCTTCGAGCCAGCTCGCCGTGCCGTCGCGGCCCACCGGCGCAGAGCCAAGGACGGCGCGACCTGCAGCCTGAAACTCACGAACCGACGCCGTGTAGAACGGGTGAATCGCGCCAACCGCAGCACAATCGAGCGCGGCGTAGAGCTCGCGCCACTCGCGCGTCGGCACCGAAGGCCCGGCAGCGAGCTGCATCGGCGCGAGCATGCGGCCGATGGTGATGGGGTCGACGGGGAACATCTCGCCGAGCAGCGTGACGGTCGGCAGCGCGGCCTTGCCGGTCCGCGGCGCCTGCACGGGGCCGACCTCGGCCTCTTGACGGGCGTAGGCGAGCATCGCGCCGGCGAGCACGTCTTTGGCTTCCGCGTGGGTGGGCACGCCAAACCCGGGCACGTCGACGCCGATGATGCGCACGCCGTTGATGGCCTTCGGCAGCAGCCGCAGCGGCACACCCGAGGCGGTCGGCACGCAGAGGTTGATGACCACCACCGCGTCGTTGGTTTCAGGAACGGCAAGCTTGTGGACCGCGTCGCGCAGGTCTTCGAACAGCTTTCCGGTGACCAGGCTCTCGGAGTTGAAGGGCACATAGCCCACCGTTCGCCGCGCTCCGTAGAAGTGAGAGGTGAACGTCAACCCATACACACAACACGCCGAGCCCGAGAGCACCGTCGCGGTGCGGCGCATGCGAAGGCCCACGCGCAGCGACCCGAACGCAGGGCACATGCTCTGGGGCTGATCGTGCGGGCCCACGGGATAGTCGGCCGCGTACTTCGCCAACACCTCGGCCTTGCCGGCAGCGGCAGCTTGAGCGCGGAGCTTCTCCTTGCCGTTGTGGCAATCAGCAGCAGGCTCGACCGGGGTGACAGCGTCGTTCATGGCGTGATGCCTCAGACCTTCGCGTCGTAGATGACTTCGAGTGAGCGCTTCTGGGCCGTCTGGGGCCCGCGCATGTCCTCGATGGTGGCCGGCTGGAGCACCACGTCACGGCCCACGGCGTCGCCCTTGAACAGCGCCAGCAGTGCGTCGTGAGAGAGTGGTTTGGGGCTCAGCGGCGGTGCGGTGGCGACGTTGCTCGCCAGCTCTTCGAACAGGCCTGCCCAGGGGCTCCCCGGCCTGCCGATGATCTCGTACTTGCCACTCTTGCGGCGAATGTCCTCGTCGGCAGGAATCGCGGCCAGCACAGGAATGCCGACCTGCTCCGCGAACGCCTTCGCCTCGCCAGTGCCGTCGTCCTTGTTGATGACGATGCCGGCGACGCCGACATGCCCGCCCAGCTTGCGGAAGTACTGCGTGGCAGAACAGACGTTGTTCGCGACGTACAGTGATTGCAGGTCGTTCGAGCCAACGACGATGACCTTCTGGCACATGTCTCGCGCGATCGGCAGACCGAAGCCGCCGCACACCACGTCGCCCAGGAAGTCGAGGAGCACGTAGTCGAAGCCCCAGTCGTTGAAGCCCAGCTTCTCGAGCGTCTCGAAGCCGTGAATGATGCCGCGTCCACCGCACCCGCGACCGACTTCGGGGCCGCCGAGCTCCATCGCGTAGACGCCGTCGCGCTTGAAGCAGACGTCACCGATGGCGAGCTCTTCTCCGGCGAGCTTCTTCTTGCCCGAGGTGTTGATGATGGTCGGGCACGCCTTGCCACCGAACAGCAGCGAGGTGGTGTCGCTCTTCGGGTCGCACCCGATGAGGAGCACCTTCTTGTTCTGCTGCGCCATCATGTAACTCAAGTTGGCGAGCGTGAAGCTCTTGCCGATGCCGCCCTTGCCGTAGATGGCGATGATCTGTGTCTCTTTGGTCGGCTTCACGGTCGACGGGCCGGGCGGCTCGATGGCGGCCTCGGCGCGCAGGCCATTCTTGAGCTGCGTCATCGGGTCGAGGCTGGGGGAGGTCATCGAGCGGTTCTCCAATCGAGCAACATTTTCAGACAGGTCGGTTCACCGAACGCCGTGCGGTATGCGTCGGACGCCTGGTCGAAGGTGCGGCGGTGCGTGATGAGCCCGTCGAGGCTGAGCGTGCCGCTGCGCACGAGCTCGACGACGGTGTGCAGATCTGCTGGCTGCCATTCGGCCGCGACGCGCAGTCTTGCTTCCTTCATGAACGCCGGGGCGAACGCGAAGTTGATGCGATCGTAGAAGCCAGCCAGCACGATCTCGCCACCACGGGCCAGCCGCATGACGAGCTGATCGACCAGCGTGCTGTCGCCGCTGACGTCGTAGATGGACTTGTAGTCGCGACGCGGGTCGGCGTCGGGCGTGAGGACCTGGTACCCCGTGGCCCCCTCGGCGCGAACCGGGTTGAGCTCCCACACGACGGGCGTTCCACCCTGGGCGACCGCGAGCCGGGCGAGCAGCCGCCCCAGCACACCGTGACCGATGATCAACTCCGGCAGAGCGCCGTTCGCGAGCGCGTGCTGCGCCGTCGCGGCCAGCGCCAGCAAGACCGCTCGTTCGCCGAGCGCCTCGTCGACGCGGGTGACTCGTGAAGCCGGTACCACCAGCCGCGCCGCAGCGCCGCCGAAGAGGCCCTTCACGTCTCCAAAACAATTCGCGCCGGGCACGAACACCCGCTCGCCGACCTTGAGCGACGCGCCGGGCCCCGCTTCGACCACGCGGCCGACCGACTCGTAGCCGGGCACCAGCGGATACCCGAGGCCGGGGAAGGGCGGCATGGTGCCCGACCACAACAAGCGCTCGGTGCCAGTGCTGATGCCGCTCCACTCGACGTCGACGACGACTTGATCAGCCGTCGGCACGTTCAACGCCAGCCGTCGCAGCTCGAGGCGCTCGGGGCCTTGAAAGACGACGGCGGTCGTCGTGTGCGCGGAGGGCGTGATGTGGGTCTCAGGCGTCATGAAGGTTCGTTGGAGGGTTCAGGCAGCGCTCTTGCGAAGCGGCTCAGGCACGAGGCGTTGAGCAATCTGAAGGACGAGCGCGGCGAGCGACTCACGGCCGGGGCACGCGGGAATGCTGTCGACGGCCTGAGCGACCAGTCGGTTGAGGTGGTCGAGCGCCGTCTCGATGCCGAGGCGGGCCACCGCGTTCGGGCGGTTCAGCGCTTCGTCGCGGCGGGTCGGCTTGCCACCGTCGGCTGCGACCGCGTCGAGCAGATCGTCGGCGACCTGATAGGCACCGCCGAGGAGCTCACCCATGTGGCGCCACGGCGTGGGGTCGCTGCCAGCAGCCATCGCGCCCAGCTGCGTCGCGGCCGAGAAGAGCGAGCCCGTCTTGGCCTGGTGGTACGCGTCGAGCGGAACCGACGGCTCGCTCTCCCAGGCCTGCCCGGCGACGAGGCCATCAGCTGCGCCCACGGCCCTGGCCAGCGTCACCACCATCGGTGCGAGGCGACTCGGCGCTTCGGCTGCGGCACGGCCCAGCGTCTCGAAGGCCATCACGATCAGCGCGTCGCCAGCCAACACCGCCAGGGGCTGACCGAACGCGCGGTGCACGCTGGGCTTCCCGCGGCGCGTCGCGGCGTCGTCGAAGCACGGCAGATCGTCGTGCACCAGCGAGGCGCAGTGCAGGAGCTCGATGGCGGTCGCAGCGCCGAGGGCCAGCGCAGGTGCACCGTTGCCACAGGCGTGAGCCACCGCGAGCGACAGACGGGGGCGAACGCGGGCTCCACCGGGGAACACGGCGTGCTCAAGCGCGAGTGCAAGTCGTGGAGGGCCACCCTGAGCAGCCGAGGCGATTGCGGTCTCCAACGCGCTGTCCAGTGTTCCGCTCATTCACGCCTCCCGTCGAACCGAACGCACCATCTGTCAACCCAGCTAGACAGTCAATAGTGTCATCTTGGGTTGTCGCTCTTTTGGACGAGTGCTGCGACGCGCTGCGGCACTTCCTCGTGGATCAGGTGACCTGCGCCGGGCACGACGACAAGTCTGGCGTCAGGGAGGACCCGGGCGACGGCGCCCTGCTGGCTGAGGGGCACTGCGAGGTCACGTTCGCCCGCGATCAGGAGGACTGGCGTCCTCAGGCGTGGGAGGGCTCGCTGGAGCGGCGCGAGGTCCCATCGCGAGAGCATCGAGAGGACGCCGGCGATGTGCCCGGGCTGGCTGGCCAACGAGCGGTAGTGCGCGAGTGACGGCTCGTCGAGACGCGAGCCTGTGCCCTCGATGATGCGATCGACCGTCGAGCCCGCGCTCACGGCCCTGGCGAGGAGTCGCGGCGCGAAGCGTGAGGCGCCCAGCAGGCGAGCCGCCGACGGGAAGAGCAGCCCTGCGGCGCCATCGAACGGCACCAGCGCGGCGGCGAGGCCAACGATGCGCTCGGGGTGAATCGCTCCGTCGAGCGTCATGCGAGCGATCACCGCAGCTCCGGCCGAGTGCCCCACCACCGTGTGTGGAGCGAGCTTCAGGGCGGCGACGAGTTCTCCGAGCGCTCTGGCGATGCTGGGGAGATCAGGCGTGAAGGCGCGCGACACCCGAGTGCGGGCGTGGCCGGGGAGATCGACCGCCACCACCCGGAAGCGCAGCGCCAGGAGCGGCATCAACGCGCGAAAGGAAGCGGCCGAGGACCCTGCGCCATGAACCAGCAGCAGGCCGGGACCGTCTCCAAGTTCCTGCACGTGCCAGGTCACCGCGCCGCACCTGACGAGACGGCTCACGGCATCGCGTGGAGCGGCATCACGTGCATCGACATCGCGTGCTCCGGCATCACGTGCTCCGGCATCGCGTGCTCCGGCATCGCGTGCTCCGGCATCGCGTGCTCCGGCATCGCGTGGAGCGGCATCGCGTGGAGCGGCATCGCGTGGAGCGGCATCACGTGCTCCGGCATCGCGTGGAGCGGCATCACGTGCTCCGGCATCACGTGCTCCGGCATCACGTGCTTCAGCATCGCGTGCTCCGGCATCGCGTGCATCGACATCGCGTGCATCGACATCGCGTGCATCGACATCGCGTGCATCGACATCGCGTGCGACGGCGTCACGTCCACCAGCTTCCCGTGCGCCGGAGGAGTCACCTCTACCGACATGGGCCGCAGCTGGCGTCACTTCGCCTCGGTGAGGCCCTGCACCTGTGACGAGACCACGCGCGCGTCGAGGTGCGGCAGCGGCAGGTAGCGGGCCCCCATCTCGAGCGCGAGCGCTCTCGCCTGCGGCCTGGGCCGAGGAGACGTGTCGAGGAAGAGCGCGCGGACCTGCTGAGCGCGAAGCAGGCGCGCAGAACGGAGCGCCTCCTCCTGCGGGCTGAGGCCGTGACTGCCGGGACGGCCCACGTTCGCGCGCCCGTCGGTCATCATCACCACCAGCGGGCTCCGGCCGCGTCGGCGCGCCTCGAGCGCGAGCCCAGTGGCGGCGTCGATGCCAGCGGCCATCGGCGTTCCACCGCCTCCAGCGAGCTCGGCCAGACATTTCCGGGCCCGCGCCAGCGAGCGGGTCGGCGGGAGCACCAACGTCGCGAGCGAGCCGCGAAACGCCACCAGCGCGACGTGATCGCGCCGCACGTAACAATCACCCAGCACCTGCTCCACGGCGCCCTTCGCCTCGGCGAGCCGCTGGAGCGCCGACGAGCCCGAGGCGTCGACACAGAAGATCACCACGCTCTCGGTGCGCTGCACGAACCGTTTGACCCGCAGGTCGTCTTTGCGAACCTCGACGCGTCGCGAGCTGGCGTCGGTGCGACGCAGCCGCTGCCACGGCGCCGCGGCGCGCAGCGTCTCCACCACATTCAAGCGCTCGCCAGGCTGCGGCACGCCCGCGCGGTTGCCTGCAGGCCGCCCACCGAGCGTCGAGGCGCGCGCAGCGCCCACCTTCCCCGTGCTGCGCGGACCCGTTCGCTGAGCACGGCCGACGGTCAGCAGCTCGAGGACGTCGGGCGGAATGGCGCTCCTCGCCGCCGCGAGCACCACCTCGGCCGTCGACACGTCCGGCCCTTCGTCACCGGGACCGCCATCGTCATCCGCACCATCTCGCTCGTCGTCTGGTGGAGGCGGCGAGTCGTTGGCAGCGTCGTCGGGTGCGGGCGCGGACTCCGGCAGGCGCGTGGCGCGAGGGCCCAGCACCAGGCGCGCGGCCACGGCGACGTCATCCTCCTCGACGGCGACACGGCCCTCGAGCGCTGCGTGCGCCCGCGCGATCGCGACGGCCAACAGCGGGCTGCGCACCGAGGGCACCCCCAGCGCCAGCGCCGCCTGGCACAGCACCTCGACGAGCGCGTCGGCCACCTCGACCTTCGCGAGGCGCGCGCGCGCCGCCACCACCCTCGTCGCGTCAGGCTGTCGCGACGGCTCGGAGCGCGGCGTCACCTCACGCAGATCGACGTGCATCGCGAGGCGCTCACTGAGCGCGACTGGCGTGGCCTCGTCCTCGAGCCCTTCGTCGAGCGCCACCACGCCGACCCGGCACGGAAACAGACCGCCCACGCCATCGCGTTCGATCGTCAGCTGCCCCTGGTCGAGCGCAGCGGCCAGGAGCGCCGTCAGGTTCGTCGGCAGGCGCTCCGCCATCGGCACCAGCAGCACGCCGCCGTCAGCCTGACCGAGCAGGCCTTTCTCGAGCACCACCTCGCCCCGCTGCAGCGTCTGCGTCAGCGCGAGGCCACCGAGCAGGCGGTCATCGGTGATGTGCAGCGGCAGGCGCAGCACGGGCCCTGACACGGTCGCGGTGACCCACGCGCAGACCTGGTCGCGCACGGGGCCGGGCCAGGCCTTGAACACCACGCCGCCGGCGAGCCAGGGGTCGATCGCGAGCAGCTCGATCGCGAGCGCAGCGTCTGCCCAGCGCGCATCGACGTCGAGCGGGTCCATCGTCACGCCGCGAAGGCTTCGGCGAGCGCTCGCTCCACGCGAACCGTCGAGCCGACCTCGTCGAGGGGGTTGCGGCGCAGCCGGTGGCGGAGCGCGAGCGTGGCCACCTGCTTGAGGTGCGCGTCGGTGACTTCGGTATCACCTGCGAGGGCCGCAGCGGCACGAGCCGCACGCATCAGGGTGAGCTCCCCGCGAAGGCCGTCGGTGCCGAGCGCCTGACAGAGCGTGGCAGCGCGCACGATGGCGGCGTCAGCGACGTTCACCTCGCGCAACCGGCCCCTCGCCTCGGACAAGCGCGTCGTGGTCGCGGCCTCACTCTGCGCCCAGCGGCCGAGGAACGCGGCAGGGTCTCGATCGAACGAGGTTCGCCGTTTCACCACCTCGACGCGCATCGCGAGATCCTGCGGGGTCTTCACCTCGAGGCAGAGGCCGAAACGGTCGAGCAGCTGCGGGCGGAGCTCTCCTTCTTCCGGGTTGCCGCTGCCGATGAGCACGAAGCGCGCCGGGTGACGCACGCTGATGCCTTCACGCTCGACGACGTTCTCTCCCGACGCGGCCACGTCGAGTAGCAGGTCGACCACGTGGTCCGGCAGCAGGTTGACCTCGTCGATGTACAGAAAGCCCCGGTTCGCGCGCGCGAGGAGCCCGGGAGAGAACGTGCGCTCCCCTCGCGTCAGCGCGGCCTCGAGATCGAGCGCGCCGACGACCCGATCTTCCGTCGCGCCCAGCGGCAGATCGACCACCGGCACGCTCACCTCGCTCGACACGCGGGGCCCCGTGGCCGTCTGGCACCAGGGGCAGGCCATGGGGTCGCTCGATGGGTCGCAGTGGTAGGGGCAGCCCGTCACGACGCGCATTCGAGGCAGCAGGCCCGCGAGCGCGCGCACCGCCGTCGACTTGCCAGTGCCACGATCGCCGAATACCAACACCCCGCCCACGCTGGGGTCGACGACGGCGATCTCGAGCGCGAGCTTGAGCTCGTCCTGACCGACGATGGCTGAAAACGGGAACAGCGCCATGCACACCTCAGAACTGCAGAAGAAGTCTCGTCACGAGGCGATGGCCATCGGCTCGAGCCCCGCGCCGGCAGGCTGACGCTTCTGAGCGCGCCACAACCACCAGGTCCCGAGGGCCAGGCCACCGAAGAACACCACCAGCGTCTCGGTCTGCAGCATCAGCCATGGCTCGCGGAGCAGGCCCCACTTGCCGACGATCTCGAGCGGCGTCCACGCGACGATCATCGCGGGCACGGCGTAGCGGATCGAAGGGCCCCAGCCCGTCATCTGGTGGAGGCGAAGCACGCAGTACACGGTGCCCGCGATGGTGAGCACCAGCACCGCTTTGGTGAAGAGGCCGTGCACGCCGAAGACCTGCTCGTCGTAGGCCCACAGCAGGAGCAGATAGAAGCCCCACACCGTCGTCGAGTACTGGAAGGCGCTGCGAGGGCCGTAGTTGTCGATGCGGCCCGAGCTGATGGGCCCGCGCATGGTGGGCACCCGCTCACGCCACCACAGGAAGATGGTGCAGCGCGACGACTCGAGGAACAGCAGGTAGCCCATGATCAACGCGAGCACGCCCCACGTGTACTTGAGCAGCACGTACTCGCCGTAGATGGCCACCAGTGAGCCGTCGATCACGCCCACCGTCTTGCCGATGCCGAGCGTGCGGGCCGCCAGCGTCAGCCCGTACTCGACCCCGCCGATCCAGATGAGGTTGCCGCCGAAGATGCCGAGGATCGACTGGGCCGCGTCTCCCTTGAGCCTCGACGTCAACCAGATGAGCCCGATTCCCAGCGCGACGAGCCCGAGCGTCGCGTAGCCGAGGAACGGCGTCACCGGGAGCGTGTGCAGCGTGATCGGCTGGCCAGCTCTGACCGTCGCGAGCGCGGTCAGCAGCACCTGCTGTGACTCGGCCGTGCGCGCCTTGTTGAGCGCCTTGCTGAGCTCCTCTTCCAGCGGCCGATCAGAGAACAGGCGCGCCTCGATCCCCTGGGCGGGCTGGGGAGCCGCGACCGCGTGCTCGGCCGCGTTGATGACCACCATCAACAGGTGCGCTGAGGCCAACATGAAGAGGACGAAGAGGCTGGTGAAGGCCGTTCGAAGCAGGGCTGGAACTGTCATCGATCATCTCCAGGAAAACGCCGGTTCTCAGCTGCGAACCGCGGCGCATACTGAAGTTGACACCTGCATATGTCAAGCGCGCTTGACACTTCTGAGTCGTGATCGGTAGGGTGCTGACGCAGCGGCATCCCAGCAACACGCAACAAGGAGCACCCATGACGTTGGCTTTCGAAGGTCCCAGGCTCGCCTCCAGCCGTGATTTCGGGTGGCTGAGCATCGTCAGGCTGGGTCTGGTGCAGGCGGCGCTCGGGGCGATCGTGGTGCTGACGACCTCGACCTTGAACCGGGTGATGGTGGTCGAGCTGGCGCTGCCGGCGATGGTGCCAGGCGCGCTGGTGACGCTGCACCACGTGATGCAGGCCTTCCGGCCCCGCATGGGTCACGGCTCGGACGTCGGCTCGCGACGCACGCCGTGGATCATCGGCGGCATGCTGGCGCTGGCGATTGGTGGCGTCGGGGCAGCGGGCGCCACGGCCTTGATGACGGTGAACATGACGCTCGGGCTGGTGCTGGGCGCCGTCGCGTTCTCGTTGATCGGCGGCGGCGTGAGCGCGGCCGGGACGTCGTTGCTGGTGCTGATGTCGAAGCGGGTTCACGCGGAGCGCCGGGCGGCCGCCGCGACCATCGTGTGGATGATGATGATCTTCGGCTTCGCGATCACCGCGACCTTCGCCGGCAAGATGCTCGACCCCTTTTCTCCGTCGCGGTTGATCGCGGTGGCTGCAGGCATCTCGGCCCTGGCGTTCGTCGTCGCGCTGGTCTCGATGTTCCGGCTCGAGGGAGGGTCGGTCACCGCCGCCGAGAGCACCGACGCGCCCGAGCCGCGCCCTGCCTTCCGTGAGGCGCTCAAGCAGGTGTGGGCCGAGCCCGATGCGCGCCGCTTCACGCTCTTCGTGCTGCTCTCGATGCTCTCGTACAGCGCGCAGGATCTCGTCCTCGAGCCCTTCGCAGGAGCGCTCTTCAACTTCTCGCCTGGTGAGTCGACCAAGCTGTCGGGCGTGCAGCACGGCGGCGTCTTCGCAGGCATGTTGTTGGTGGCCGTGGCGACCTCGTTGCTCAAGGGAACTCCGGGCGCGAGCCTCAAGAAGTGGGTGGTGGGCGGGTGCGTCGCTTCTGCCGTCGCCATGGCCGGGCTGGTCTACGCAGGCGTCGCGGGTGGCCCCTGGCCGTTGAAGGAGAACGTGTTCTTCCTCGGGCTCGCCAACGGCGTGTTCAGCATCGCGGCGATCAGCTCGATGATGGCGCTCGCCAGCCAGGGCCGTCGTGGCCGTGAGGGCGTGCGCATGGGCTTGTGGGGCGCAGCGCAGGCCTTCGCGTTCGGCGCGGGCGGATTCCTCGGCACGGTGCTGGTCGACAGCGCGAAGGCCGCAGGGCTGCCGCTGGGCCTCTCGTACGCGGTGGTGTTCGGCCTCGAGACCATCGGCTTCCTGCTCGCAGCCCGGCTCGCGCTCTCGGTTCGTTTCGACGCCGAGAAGCGCGCCGCGCCCGCCGAGGTCGCTGGACACCCCGTGCCGCAAGCCAGCGCGGCGTGACCTGAGGAGACGGCGGGCCTTCCGTTTCGGGGCCGTCGCCGAGTTGACGGTGGCGCGTCATCGAACGTCGTCGGGCCGTCCACGTACGTGTTCGCAGCAGCCTTCAGGTGCGGGAGCGCAAGGCGTGGTCGCCCAGCGCCTGACCGTCGAGGCCCTGCGTCACCGCGCGCGCGTAGAAGGCACGAAGCGTCTCGGTCCCGAACCGTGGCGTGAGCGCGTCGTCGTAGGCCCCACGTTGAGCGTCGAACACCAGCATCGACTCGGTCGCGTAGTAGCGCCCGATGCGCGCGTACTCGGCCTTGTCGAGCAGCGACGGCACGAGGCGACCCAGCGCGCTGAGCACCCAGATGATGACGTCGAGCATGGCCACCGGCACGTGGCGGTAGCGCGGTGGCTTGCCGCTGGCCTCGAAGAGGAGCGCTCCCTGGTCGAGCGGCGTGATTGCGGCGCCAGGCCCACCAATGGGGAGCACGCGCCCGTGGCGTGAGGGATCGTCGAGGCAATCGACCATGAAGCGCGCCAAATCGCCTTCGCTGATGGGCGCGCACGCCGTGAGTCGCCCATCGCCGAACACGAGGAAGGCGCCGCCTGCCTTCACCCGCTTCACCTGCCCGGCGAGGGACTTGAAGAAGGCCGTGGGACGGACGATCGACCAGATGAGGCCGGAGCTCTGCAGCGCTTCTTCGAAGGCGAGCTTGGCGTGTTGAAAGGCCAGTTTTGGCCGCTGCACGCAGATGGCAGAGAGCAGCAGAAACTGGCGTGCGCCGGCCCGGCGAGCGGCCTCGAGCAGGTTCAGGTTCGCCTGGTGTTCGATGGCCCACGAGTCGGCCACGCCTCCGCTGCGGGTGGCCAGACACGACACCACGACGTCGAAGGGCTCGTCTTTCAGCACCGCCTCGAGCGAGGCAGCGCTCGTCACGTCGGCGAAATGAACGGTCGCGGGCGCCAGCCGCTGCCGGGTCTGCGCCTCGTCATCAGCGCCGCCGACGCCCGATCGACTGCGGGCCAGACAGATGACCTGGTGACCTCGGGAGACGAGTTCCTGCACCACGTGGCGCCCGATGTACCCGGTGCCACCGGCGACGAGCACCCGCCGGGCCGTCATGACCCGAGCTCGTTCGCGACCGCCGGCTCGTCAGGTTTTCGCCTGCTGAGCCTGGGCCGCCACACCCCGAGCACGATGTTGACGATGGAGAGGAAGAGAATGAACCAGAGGCCGCCCCACTCGTGTCGGAGCACGTCGTCCATCGACGAGAGGGGCGCCTCGCCAGCGACGACCTTCGCGGCCAGCGCCGACGCCTCACTCGCGGTCGCGTTCACCGCGCCCAGGGTGCCCTCGAACATCGCGATGCCGAGGGCGAGCTTGAGCCACGCCCAGCCTGCGCTGTGAAACGGGCGGTGCACCGCAATCGACAGCAACCCTGAGATCAACACCACAGCCAGCGACGGGAGCAACACGTACCGCGTGATGGCCTCGATGCCGCGCCGCACGGCTGCGTACTCGAGCATCTGGGTGGTGCTGGCGACGCTCAAGAGGACGATGTGAGCAGCGAGCGCACCGATGATGCCGCTCGAGCTCACTTCGTGGAGGATCTTCAGGACTCGGCGGGTGTCGAGCATCGGGGGGGAGATAGTGAGATACCCGAATCTCTGCAGGCTTTCCGGTGAACCTGCCAGGGGCTCAGTGGGCGAGACCCACGAGCGCTCGGACTGCGGAAAGTGCCCAAGGCCGGAATCGAACCAGCGACACGGGGATTTTCAATCCCCTGCTCTACCAACTGAGCTACTTGGGCGTGATCAGCAACGAAAAGCGTTGGCGCTTCTGCCCGTGACCTCACGGGACGTCAAGCACTTCGTCGACGTGTCGAGGGACGGCTGGCTGACGAGTTGATCAACCGCGGAACTTCGCCGGGTCGACGCCGTGCTGTTCCAGCATCTTGTACAGGTAGCTGCGGGCGATGCCGGCCTCACGGGCTGCCGCGGCCGCCGAGCCCTGGTGCCTCGTCAACAGCGCCTCGAGGTAGCTGCGCTCGAACGCCGCCAGCGCGCGCTCCCGGGCGACGTGAAAGTCCTCTCCGGTGCCAGCGTCGGGCGGGCGGGGCAGCACGGCCTCTTCACCCAGCGCGAGAATGCGCTCCACCACGTTCTTGAGCTCCCGCACGTTGCCCGGCCACTGCCACGCCGACAACGCCGCCAGCGCGCTCGGCGAGAGCACCGCGTCGGCCTGCTGGCTCCTCGCGAACGACTGCGCGAGCGGGGCGACGTCCTCCAGCCGCTGGTTGAGCGTCGGCACCTCGAGCACGATGGCCGAGAGCCGGTAGAAGAGGTCGGCCCGAAACGCGCCGGCCTTCACGCGCGAAGGCAGGTCGTGCTGCGTCGTGGCCACGAGGCGGAAGTCACTCGTGCGCGACTTCGTGTCACCGACGCGCTGGTACGCGCCGCTCTCCAGCACGCGCAACAGCATCGGCTGCAGCTCGAGCGGGAGCGAGGCCACCTCGTCCAGCATCAGCGTGCCGCCGTTGGCTGCCTCGACCACCCCGCCCGAGTCCTTCACCGCCCCCGTGAACGCCCCCTTCACGTGGCCGAACAACGTCGCCTGCACGAGCTCCCCGGTCGTGGCGCCGCAGTCGTAGGTGACGAACGGCTTCGACGCGCGCTCCGACAACGAGTGGAGCGTTCTCGCGCACGCCTCTTTCCCGGTGCCCGTCGCGCCGTGAATGAGCACCGACGCGTCGGTTGGGCCGACCTGCTCCAGCTGAGAGAACAACCGCCGCATCACCTCGGAGCGCCCCAACAGCGGCCCGAGCGAGTCTCTCGGCGTCACCGTCCCGCTCACCTTCGGCAGCACCGCGAGCTGCGTCGCGCCGAGCTCCACCACCGAGCCCAGCGGCAGGTCGAGCACCGCCACCTTCGCGCCTTGAAAGCGGGTGCCGTTTTTCGAGCTCAAGTCCCGCACGCGCGCGCGCACGCCCATCAGCTCGATCGACAGGTGCCGCCGCGACACCGCGCCGTCGGTCAGTTGCAGCGAACAATCGGCGTGCGAGCCCACCAGCGCCGTGCCCTGCTCGAGGACGAACTCCTTGCCGAGGTCTGGCCCGGCGAGCACGAGCAGTCGCACCGGCAGCGGGCGGAAGGGCGCGGCGGTCTGGTCGAGGGTCTCGGTGCGCGGGTCGCTCATCGGCTGGCCGAGAACTCTACACGCAGTGACGTCGTGGCTCCCTCTGTGATGGCGATGGACTTGCGCTGGGTGCGCCCATCAGGCGCGCGAAACGTCACCTCGTGCTTGCCGACGGGCAGCGGGTACTTCGAGAAGGGCGTGCGGTCGACCCGCGCGCCGTTGATCAGCACGTCGGCCCAGGGCACCGCGTCGGCCGCGAGGTAGCCGATGCGCAGCGCTGCGGCTGGGGCCGCAGGCGGCGGCGGCGCAGGTCGATTCACCCTCGTCCTGGGAGGCGGGCTGACGGGTCGGCGCGGCTCAGGCCCTGGTTCGACGACGGCTTTCTCAACCGTCACCAGCGGCTCCACGGCAAGGGCACGCCCGCCGTCGGCCGTCGGGCCGGCTTCCTCGAAGGTGACGACGCCCTGCACACGTGGCTCCTGCGCCAGGGTCTCTCGTCGAAGGCCAGCGCCAACGCCGACGAACAACACGAGCCCGAGCACCATGCCGACCGCGAGCGGCCATCGGGGGCTCGGCGCGATGACGACGGGCGTGAGGTCAGCCGACACGCTGTGCGTCACCAGCAGCACCTGCGACATGGTACCTGGGCCTTCATCGCCGTCGTCCATCGACCACTTCGCGCGGAAGGGCGCCGTGACGAGGGCCAGGTGCTCGGCGAGGTCTGGTGCGCTCGCGACCGGCCCATCGACGAAGGCCTTTCGAAAGCTGGTCGCGTCGGCGAACCGCTCACCGGGGCGCCTCGCCATGGCCCGCCTCAACGCGGCCTCCATCTGCGGCGACACGTCGGGCCGCACCGTGCGGATGGGCGGCGGCGTGCCCTCGAGCACCGCCTCGAAGGTCTGCTCCTGCGTCGCTCGACGGAACGGGTTGGTCCCGGTGAGCAGCTCGTACAGGGTGACGGCGGCCGAGTAGAGATCGGCGCGTGCGTCGACGGGCGCCTCGTGCGTCAGCTGCTCGGGCGCCACGTACGCCGCTTTGCCCTGGAGCACGCCGGCGCGGGTCGCGGTCTCTCCCACGCGCGCGATGCCGAAGTCGGTCAGCTGCACGCCGCCGGTGTACGAGAGCAGCACGTTCGACGGCGTGACGTCGCGGTGCACCAGCTTGAGCGGCTGGCCCTTCGCGTCCTTCAGCTCGTGCGCGTAGGCGAGCGCTTCACAGACCGACAAGGTGATGGCGCGAACGATGGGGAGCGGGGTGGTGAGACGTTGCTCGGCCGCGTACCGAAGGTACTGGCTCAGGCTCACGCCTTCGACGAGCTGCATCGCGATGAAGGGTCGGCCCTCGGCTTCACCGACGTCGAAGATCTCGACGATGTTCGGGTGGTGCATTCGGGCGGCCAGCCGCGCCTCGGCGTGAAAGCGCCGCACCGACTCAGGCAGCGCCGTGAGGTGCGGGAGCAGCAGCTTCAGCGCGACGTGCTTCTCGAAGTTGGCCGCGCCGGTCTTCTTCGCGATGAAGACCTCACCCATGCCGCCAGACGCCAGGCGCCTGACGAGCTCGAAGCCGTGCTTCTGGGTGGCCGCCTGTTCCACGGGCCCGACGGTACCACGAGCGTCGCCAGGCTCAGGGGTAGACGCAGGTCGAGCCGCGCGAGCGGAACAGGGCGACGTCGTCGATCAGCACCGAGTTGAGGTCGACGCGGCTCGTCGTGAAGCGTACGTCGATCGCGGCGTTGCCGTACGACAACCACTGCTCGCGGATTCTTCGCCACTGCCCGGCCGGCGGCGCCGTCGATGCGCCGCCGCTCGAGTCGATGCCACCGTCGCGGTACCGGTCGCGAATCGTCAGGCCCACCGACGCGGTGCCCCCATCGACGTCGTGACGGACCCAGGCTTCGGCGCAGAAGAGCATCGCGAAGGTCGTCGTGATGCCGACCTGGTCGCTCTGCATCGACGGGCTGCTCCCGCTCGTCGCGATGAGCCGCGCGGCCCGTTGGCCCGAGCGCCCCGGGGCGGCCGTGGCGAGGACTCCGGTCGTGGCACGCCAGAAGCGCACGCCACCATCGGAGGTGATCGTCTCGAAGCCCGGGTTCAAGAGCAGGTTGGTGTCGAACGGAATGCCGGAGTCATCTGCATCGTCGCCTCCGTCGCTGCCCGCATCGACGCCAGCGTCACGCACGAGGCCCGCGTCGGTTCCAGCGTCCGCTCCGCCGTCGACTCCGGCATCGACGCCAGCATCGACCTCGCCCGCGTCGGCGCCCGCGTCGAGTCCAGCGTCATCGCCTGCGTCGACGCCGGCATCGGGTACGAGCCCCGCGTCGAAGGCGGCGTCCTGGCAGACGGCCTCGTGGCAGCTGAAGCCTTCGCCGCAGGGCCGAAGCTCGGAGCACTGCTTGCCCGTCTCGTCGAGCGGGCCCGGCACACAGGCCGCGGCCATCAGCGCCAGCAGGTGGAGTCGTTTCACCACGCGAAGAGGACCGTGGCGGAGAGCGCAGCCACGCCTCCCGCTGCGAAGAGGCCGATGGACCACTGGGCTTGAGTGACCGCCTCGGCGTGCGTGGCGCGAGCCGTGTCGGCCCAGTCTCCCGGCGGTCGTGAGCGGTCGCGCGCGGCGCGCTCGAGCCCCTGGGCATTGAGCTGAAGGCCGGTGCCGACCCCGACTGCGATGAGCGCGACGGCGGCGGTCACCGCGCTGGCCACCTTCGTCGGCGCGAGCGTCTCGTCGGGCGCACGCGGGGTCGGGCTCGTGATGATGGGCCTGGGCGCTGCTTCGGTGACCCGGGGCGCCTCGGGCGAGCCGATGGTGGCGAGCATCGCTCCAGCGGCATCGGTGGCCTGCAGGTACCACGACACCGTCAGGGTGGGCGCGAGGGGCGTGGGCACGTCGAGCCTGTGCCCCTCGAGCGGCACCGGGTTCTCTGCCCACGGGCCCTCTCCGGTGCGCACCATCAGCAGCACGGCGCTGACGCGCTTGAACGGGTCGACCAGCCGCGCCCGGAACCGGCCAGGCGGGGCCGCCTCTTCGACCAACGTGACCCGTTGCTCGGGGAACAGCTGGCGCTTCACGTCGTCGAACACGGTGAGAATCTTCGGCGACGTCGACTCACGGTCAAGCTCATGTTCGGGCTCGAGCGAGAGCAGCTCCGAGAAGGCGCCCTCGGCCTCGGGCTTGTTTCCTTCGGCGACGTGACACTTCGCCAGCAGCTCGAGCACCTCGATGCGCTGGGTCTTATCGAGGTCGGCCACCTGCCGCGCCACGCGGAGCCGGCCGATGGCGTCGGAGAACTTCAGCTCACGCGCCAGCTGCCTCGCCTCGTCGAGGTAGGGGTTGGCCGCCTGCGCCAGCGCGAGGGTGAGCATCACGTTCAACACGAGGACGAGAGGTTGAGCACATCCCATCGCGGGACCCAAGCGACGGAACGCGTCACCTGGCGTCGAGCAGCGACTGCTTGAGGGCCGCGAAGTTGGCGGGGACCGAGAGGTCGTTCGTGGTCAGGTTCTGCACGCTCCGGCGCCGGCCTTGCGCGTCGAGCACCACGACGTCGCGGTACTCGACCTGCCACCGCGCCCACGCGTTCGTGCCAGGGGTGTCCTGCAAGAGCGGCATCGACTTGCCCATCACGAAGCCCTCGTTGCCTGACTCGAGGCCCGCTTCGTTCACGGACACCAGCACCACGGCTCCCGGCGCTGCGGCCTCGAGCTCGTTCTGCAGGGTCTGAAGGAGGCCAGCCTGGCCCCGGCAGTACCCTCAACCCGTATGGGTGAAGTACCAGCCGCTCACTTTCCCCCGGAGCGTGCCAGGGCCGACCTGCTGGCCCGACGTCGCAGAGGCGGGGTTGACGTCGAGCAGCGTGAAGTCGGGGAGCGGGGTGGCGGTGGGGGCCGGTTGCGTCGCAGGCAAGGGAGCGCAGGCGAGGCCCAGCAGGGACACGAAAAGGGTCAGGCGCACGAGGCGCACCGTAGCACGGGGTGCCCGCGCCTCCGCGCTGACCCGCGGAGGTGCTCGTCTTCGGAGCGAACGGGAAACGACGACTCGGCACCGAACGGGGCGGGGGTGAGGCTCGGCGCGAATCGAGTCGAAACCGCAGCTCCCGCGAGTCAGCGCGGGAGGTCAGACCGTCAGGTCAGCGCTTGGTGAAGATGCAGCGCGTGGCAGGGAACGCGATGTCCTGGAGCACGTACAGGTAGTACTCGCGGCCCGTGACGAGCGCGGCGGGCGAGCCCTCGGCAGGGAAGCGCTGCGTCGCGCCAGCTGGCGTGGTTCCGTAGGTGACCGACCCCGACTCGAGGCCCTGCTTCTCGGTTGGCGCGACGTCGAAGCGCCACACGACGCCCGTGGGCATGTCGAGGTTCGGCGCGACGCCCGGGCTCTTCGTGTCCTTCTCCATCACGTACACGTAGCGGGCGCGGCCACCGATCCACGTCACCTTGCCCGACTCGTCGACGCCTTCACCGTTGTCGCAGGCGATCGGGACGAAGAAGCGCTGGTCGTCGAGCGGGCCGGCACCGTACACCTGCCCGGCGAAGTCAGCCTTCGTCTTGCCGCGGAAGGCGAGCTCGGCTTCGAAGAAGCGCTTCATGCGCGCGGGGTCGGTCGTCACGAAGATGGAGTCGTCCGGGCGCTCAGGCGCAGCGCGCGAGAAGCCGTTGTTCTGCTCGGCGGGGTAGGCGCCGAAGCCCACCGTGTTGATCCAGCCGGCGCCCATCGCGAGACCGCGGTCGTAGAAGCCGTTGATGAAGTTGCCCGGCTGGTCGACGTTCCAGTTCGAGGCGCCCTGGGGCGCCGACGTCTTGTGGCAGCACACGCATGCCGTCGCGGTGATCTCCTTCTTCATCCAGTCGACCTCGGCCTTGTACGCGGCGTCGTTCAGGCGTGGGTCTTCGCGGGTCGCGTTCGTGTTGGTCGGCGCGCCGTAATAGGGGCGCTGCGTGCGCACGATGTTGCAGTCGCCGTACTGCTCGAAGTCACGGCCCGGCTCGGTGGCGCCGCTGATCATCGACCAGGTGCAGACCTGACCGTTGGCGCTCTTGCCCGCAGCTTCGCCCGGCATGGGGTCCTTACAGACCAGCACGGGCGGCTGGTACGTCGGCAGGCCGGTGCCGCCACCCTCGGTGACCTTGCCGCCGCAGATGGGAGCGGGGTCGAACAAGCCACCACCGAAGACCTCACAGCCGCGCTCGGAGCCGGCGCACTTGGTGTCGTCGTCGCCCGGCAGGTGAATGCGCGTGAACTTCGAGCCGCTGCCGAGAATGCAGTAGCCGAGGATCGACGGGTACGAGCACTTCGTCGAGGCTTCGAACGGAGCCTTCTTGCCCTCGAGCTGCTGCGAGGCGCAGTCGTCTCGGGCCTGCTTCTCGGTCCAGTCGCCCAGGTAGTCGCGGCACTCTTCGAGCCTCGCGAACGGGTTCGTGTAGCGGCAGTGGCCGACGACCGTCTCAGGCAGCGTCGGCACGGGGTCGTCGCGAAGGGAGCAGCTGGTCACGGCAGCGAGAGCGGCGAGCGGCAGGACGAGGTGGCGAAGCATGCGGACTCCAGTGCAGAACGGCGGTGATTACGGCGAAGGCTGCGCGGCGTACCCGCGGAGGAACCCATCGACATGACCCTCGACGAAGGCGTCGAGGTCAAGGGGCCGGCACGCGCGGCCCTGGAGCTGGTACTGGTGAAAACACGCGAGCAGCACCGGTGACATCAACGCCAGCGCACTGACTCGTACGTCGGGCACCTCGAGCATGTTTCGCGCGCGGTAGCGCTCCAGCAGGGCCTCGACGGTGGCCAACGTCGGCTCGAGCATCGTCGAGACGTAGGTCTGGCCCAGGTCGCCGTCGACCATGCCTTCGACGAAGCCCGTCGCGTGCATGCCGCCGAGCATTCCACCCCAGGCCTTCGCGACTCGGCTGAGGAGGGTGACGAGCGCTTCGCGGATCGGCAGGTCTGCCAGGGCCAGCGCGCGGCGCTTCTGCTCGTTTCCATGGACGAGGAGCGTCTCCATCGCGGCCTTCACCACGCCGCGGCGGTCGACGAAGTAGTGGCGGAGCGTTCCCGGGTCCACGCCAGCGCCAAGGGCGAGTGCGCTCAAGGAGGGCAGGGTGCCACCAGTCGTCAGCAGGTGCTGCGCGACCTTTCGAGCCAGGTCGGCCCGGGCTTCGTGGTGATCCTTGTTGAGTGTTCCAGTCGCGCGTCCCACAACCTCTGAGATAGCGGCTTCTGCGCGAAACTGCTCGCTCTTTATTTCATTCTTCTGTCGATGAAATCTGAATGTCGTTCAAATTCGCTTTAAAATCATGACCTTGAGTGTCGTTTACGACGCCGACGAATTGCTGACATACGAACCTTGTACAGCTACTCAGACGACGCCCTTCTCCGTCAGCAGCTCCTTGATGGCCCTGATGATGGTCGACGCCTTCTCCTGATTGAGGCGGCAGGCGTCGAGGCGAATGAGCTCAGCTTCGGTGAAGCCGTCCTGCGCGGGGGCGTGGTCGTCGCCCATGATCTCGTCGAGCAGGGTGTTGGCGCTTGGAGCCCGTCCCATGAAACCGGTGGGCGAGGCCGCTCGTTGGCCGGGCTTCGGAGGCTCCTTGAGATCGAGCGCGAAGACCGCCTCTGGCAGGTTGCCACCATCGGCGGCGGGCACCTCGTGCGTGACGCGCTTTCGCATCGAGTACGACTTCGGCTCGACGTGCTGGCCCTTGTAGTGGCGCGCGATGGCCGTGCTGATCTCGGTCTCGCTCGCCAGCAGCGGCGTCACCCGGACGTTCGCCTTCGCTGACACGGCGTCGATGACGCCCAGCTCGGTGGGGTCGGTCATGGCCAGGGTGAGCGCGCGATCCTTGTAGAGCACCGGGAACACCATGTTCGCTTCGCAGAACGCGACGTCGACCCTGGCGAGGGCGGCGGGGTCTTTGACGATGGCCCCCAGATGGGTCACCGACATCTTCAGTGTCCGGGCGATGGCCTCGACGAGCTGCTCTTCGTCGACGAAGCCCATCTCGACCAGCACCGCCGGGAGCCGTCCTCCCCATTGGTCCATGCGGGCCAACGCCGAGCGCATCTGCAGCTCGTCGACGAGGCCGGCCTTCAGCACGACGTCGCGCAACCTCGAGACGGAACGGGAACTCGCCATGGGCGCGACTCTACCCGGCTCGGGCGGTGGTGCTCCTTTGTCGCCTGCCCAACTCAGCGCGTCGCGAGGCCTCTTCCCCGGGGGCGGGACATTGGCTAGGCCCCCGCCCATGTCACGACTCCTCGCGCTGTCCTTCGCCGTCGCCGTCTTCACCGCTGGCTGTTCCTGCGGCAACTTCGCGCCCGTTGATGATTGCAACGGCGCGCCCTGCCCCGATGGTGGGAGCGCAGGCGGCACGTCGGGAACCGGTGGTGGGAGCGCGGCGGGTGGTGATGCTGGTGGCGCTGCAGGTGGTGATGCTGGTGGCGCTGCAGGTGGCGATGCAGGCGGTGCGGCGGGTGGCGCGGCGGCGGGTGGCGACGCCGGTGGCGC
>JALHMW010000018.1 GCA_022843845.1 Archangium sp. | reverse complement strand
AAGCTGCCCGTGAAGACACCCGTGAAGCCGTATGCGGGAAATCCGCACGTACGGTTTGAAAGGAGGAGAGTGGAAACGGGTCGCTGATGCGACACCGCGCCACTCCTCTACCAATGGCACGAGTGATCGACGATGAAGCGGGCGTGGCCGAAGTCGTGAACCGCTCGAAGCGCATCGCGGTGCTCGGCATCAAGACCGAGGGGCAGGCGGGACAGCCCTCGTTCGACGTGCCGGCGTACCTGCACGGGCAAGGCCTCGAGGTGGTCCCCGTGCCGGTCTACTACCCCGAGGTCACCACGATTCTCGGGCAGCGCGTGTACCGGAAGGTCGCCGACGTGCCCGGAGCGCTCGATCTCGTCGACGTCTTCCGCCGGCCGGTCGACCTCATGGCCCACCTCGACGATCTGCTCGCGGCGAAGCCGAAGGCGGTCTGGCTGCAGCTGGGCATCCGCCACGATGAGTTCGCGAAGCGGCTGGTCGAGGCCGGCATCGACGTGGTCCAGGACCGGTGCCTGCTGGTCGACCACCGGCTGTTGGCCCGTCAGGGGTAGGGCGAGGACTTCGTCGTGGTGCTTGCGGCCTCAGCATCGGCCATGTAGAGACCGCGCCCGTTTCACAGCAGTCGGCCAGGTAGCTCATCTGGTTAGAGCGGCGGTCTCATAATCCGCAGGTAGACGGTTCGAGTCCGTCCCTGGCCACAGTCTGAAAGTGAAGCCGCCCCGATTCGTCACCGAGTCGGGGCTGTTTTTTTGACCACCACCCAAACGCGTCGTCTCATCCTGATTGCACAGGGCTGTAGCGCCTTGTCGCTAGCGCCACACAGGAGACGAAATGCACGACGCGCCGATGGCAGTCCCCGTTGCCGAGAACACGGACCAGGAGTTGATGACGAAGGCCGAGCGTGAGGTGGTCAGCACGCACGTGTTGGTCGAGCAGGACAAGGTCGAGAAGCTGCGCGAGCTCTCGAAGCGCACCCGCATCGCGCAGTCGGAGTACTTGCGCGAGGCCGTCGACGATCTGCTCACCAAGTACGACCACAAGCCGGAGAACGACTGATGCCTCCTCGTTCGATGCTGGCGATGAAGGAGCAGCAGGCGCAGCCCACCGCGTATGACTACTCCGGGCGGCGCCTCAAGCTGGTGGCGGCGCAGAAGCAGGCGATGTCGATCGAAGAGCCGTCTCCGATGATGGAGGCGATTCGCAAGTACCTCGACTCGCTGCCGTGACGACGATTCACAGCCTGGGGTTTCACCACCTCGCGCTCCAGGCCCGCGACGTCGAGACGGTCGCGGCGTTCTACCGTGACGTGATCGGCCTCGAAGAGACGCGGCGGTTTCATCGCGACGACGGCACGCTGCGCAGCATCTGGCTGGCCACTGGTGGAGCCTCGGGCTTCCTCGCCGTGGAGCACCTGCCTGAAGGCGCGCCGGTCGCTGAGGCGCCGCTCGGCCTGTCCATGATCGCGCTGCGCATCGACCCCGCAGCGCGTGGCGCCGTGATCGCCGAGCTCGCGCGTCGAGGCGCGGCGATCGTTCGGCAAACAGGGTGGACGATCTACGTGCGGGACCCCGAAGGAACGCTGGTTGGGCTGAGCCATCACCCGTTCGACGCACCACCGTGACGCGCCGGGTGTAGAGTCCGCGCCGCGTGCCACGACTTGGAAACCTGCTCCTCGAAGAGAAGTTGATCACCCAGCCTCAGCTCGAGGAGGGCCTGGAGACGCAGGTCGTCTACGGCGGCCGGCTTGGGACCAACCTGGTCGAGCTCGGCTTCGTGAAAGAGGTCGATCTCGCGCGGGTGTTGGGGCGGCAGCACAACGTTCCGTTCGCCTCTGGCGAGATGGTGCCTGACCCGTCAGCGATCGCCGTGGCCGACGCCGCGTTCTACGACGACAAAGACGTGATGCCGATGCGGGTCGACGCCACGAAGCTGACCGTCGCGATCATGCACCCGAAGCAGCAGCTCGAGGCCATCGATGCGCTGGGCTTCAAGACCGGCAAGCGTGTCGTGCAGGTGATCATCCCCGAGTTCCGCATGACGCAGCTGCTGCGGAAGTACGCGAAGGCGTTTCGGCCGATGCGGCCGATCGACATGAACACCATGCGCCCGTCGAAGGCCTCGGGCGCTGGAGAGCCGAAGCCGGGCGAGGTGAGCGATCTCATCAACGAGGGCGACTTCGCGTCGCTCTACGCGCAGGCGGCGGCGCCGGTCGAAGAGGAAGCGGTCATCGAAGGCGCAGTGGTCGAGGACGACGAGCCGGTGATCGGTGGTGCGCTGCTCGACGGGCCCCAGCCGATGGCGCCGGTGCAGCCGCCTCCGCCGCTCGTGGTGCCGAAGCCCGAGCTGCCCGCGCTCAATTTCGCCGAGGCGACGAAGCTGCTGCAGGCCAGCCAGGATCGAGACGACATCGCGAAGACGGTGCTGCGCTTCGCGAAGGGCAAGTTCCGCCGGGCGTTGCTCTTGTCGGTGCGCGGCGATCTCGTCACGGGGTGGCAGGGCATGGGGAAGGGCGTCACGGCCCAGGGCGTCGCGCGCATCGGCGTGTCGCTGCGCGAGGACAACTCCCTGAAGATGGTGCGCGACCTGCGCTCGCACTTCATCGGGCCGATGAAGAAGACCCCGGGCATGGATGTCTTCTACAAGATGCTCGGTGGCGGTTCTCCGACGACGGCAGTGATGATGCCGCTGCTGGTGCGTGGGAAGCCCGTGCACATTCTCTACGTCGACAACGGGCCGAACCAGGTGACGCCGCCCGACATCGGGGAATTGCTGATCGTCAGCCAGGGCGTGTCGCGCAGCTACGACACGCTGATCAAGGCACGTCAGGCCGCGCGCGCCGGGTGAGCGATGAGCGCGGTGATGACTGCTGCTGAGGCGCAGGTCGTCGTCGATATCCTTCTCGAAGGGAGGCAACCGTCCACGCTGGCCTGGGGAGTTCAGGTCCTCGAATACGGTCGGGTGCTCCGGCGAGGACCGCTCGAGGCACAAGCCCGTATCCTCGCATCGCTGTACTCAGTCGAGAATCCCGACTCACCGCAGCTGCTGATGATCACCCGCTTCGAAGAGAAGCTCCTGGCGCCAGTGGCCGAAGCGCTCGGGCGACCGCAAGGCGAGCTTCGGGTGTTGGTGCGCGGTGGGCGCGCCGCGTCCACCGGTGACGCTCCCTGGAGGCAGGAGGCCAGCACGTCGCCCGACCCAGCCCCCACAGCGCCGCCTGGCTGGACGGCGACCGGTGCCTTCCGCGTTTTCGGAGATGCGCTCGTCTTCGGTGAAGCCCCGCACATCGTCGAAGAAGAGGAGGGCGAAGAGGCCGTCGCCACGTTCCTGAGGCCGGCGGTCAACGGTCTCTGGTTCACGTGGTCCGTGCCAGCCCACCGGGGACTGTGGCGTCGCCTCTTCGATCGCGACGCGCTCGAAGAAACCGAACAGATCGCGATTCACGAGTCGGCGTTGTCCGAGGCCTCCACCCACCTTCGTCGCGCAGTCTCACTTGGCACGGTCTGGGTGCATGGCGGCACGTCTTCAGTGGTCGACGCGGAGGTCAGGTCGGACCGGCAGTTCCGCTCGAACCTGGAGGCCGGCGAAGAGACCGGCCGCAGCTTCAGGGTCTGTCTGGGCGGGGACGGCGAGGTCACCTGGCGTGGCACCACACGCGACGGCAAGCTCGTGCTCGTCGTCCTCAGTGCCTCGAGCTGAGCGTGGCGTTCGAGCCGCCGCCCTCGACTCCTTCACGAATTCGCGCGCTTCGCTTCCTGTTCGGCAAGCGCTCGAATGACTTGCTGAACCTCCGGGCTCGCCGCCTCAGCCGCCTCGAAGTACGGGAGCGCCTTCCAGTACGCCACCGCCATCGCGGCGAGGTAGAGGGCGGCGCCCAGCTCGCCGACTCGACCCATTCCGTACGCGAAGATTGGCCCGAGGAGCAGGACTCCACCGGCCTGTTTCAGCCGCACCCCGTGGACCCGGTGGACCCACATGGCCAGGCTGGCAAGCCCCAGACCCACCACCACGAGCGGCGTCCAGAATGCGATGGAGTCAGGTCGGCCGAGGAAGCTCACGTACTCGACCGCGAAGCTCAGGCAGAAGCTGAGCAGCGCGATGGCGCTGAGGCCCGCCGAGCCGAAAAGGAAGAAGCGCAACTCCGGGGAAATCCGACTCGCTGGCTGGTTCATGCCCAAATGACGGCGGGGGGCCTTCATTTGTCGCATTGGACGATGGTTTCGAGTGTCAGCGTCGTTCTTGTCTGGCCTGGAGCGTCGCGCGGTAGCCCGTCAGCCGCTCCCGCTGGGCCGATCGGGCCGGCGCCTCGACGAACAGGTGCTCGAACAGCGAGCCGAGGAACGCGATCAGGCCGACGCCAGCGCCGATGATCACGGGCGTGCCGAGCACCACGGCGAGCTTGTCGTTCGAGCCGACGCTCCCGCCGCCCGCGATGAGGAGCCCCACCGCGAGCCCGGGGATCATGCCGATCGCGAGGAAGACACCACCGCGTTCTCCGGCCTTCCCGAACACCTGACCCATCGGCACGGGCTGGACCGAGAGGAGGGCGGCGTCGACCCTCGCGAGCTCGGCGGAGAGCCGTTCGGCGTCTGCGCGAACGAGCTGCTCGTTCGACATCGGCTCCACAGGCGCAGCGCACAACAGCAGCGCCAGCAGCACGGTCACTCCAGCTCGACGTTGAAGCTGACGCGCTGCCCGGCGAACAGGCTGAACGTCTCGGTCCACTGCGCCTGGCCGACCTTCACGAGAACGCGGTGGTAGCCCTCGTAGATCGACAGATCGTTGGCCAGCGGCGCGACGCCCTGCTTCTTCCCGTCGATGAAGATCACGGCTCCCGGAGGCGCGTTCACCGCGACGGTGCCCTTCTCGAACGTGTACGTCTGGGTGATCGGCTCCGAGCCCTGCACGGTGACGGTTCGGCCGGCGCTGATCAGCAGGTCCTTGTTCTCGAGCTTGAGCTTGTGCGCGCCCATCGGGAGCCGGCCGGTCCACGGCGTCTTGCCGACGACGTTCCCGTCGATGGTCAGCTCGAGGGTGGGGCGTGACTCGATGGTGACGGCCAACTCCACCGGCGCGGGCGGGCCTGCGTCGATCACCACGATGACTGGCGCGCCCGCATCGACGATCACCGCGCCAGCGTCGGCGTCGTCTCCGGCGTCAGCAAGCACGAGATCGACCGGCACCGCGGCGCCAGCATCGGTCTCGACCGTGCGCACGGGCGTCGGGTCCTCATTTCGTGGGTCGGGCGCTGGGGCCTGGAAGGGGGCGTTCGCCTTGGTCCACGCGAAGTACCCGCTGGCCGCGACGACGATGACGAGCAGGAAGATGACCCACGGTGTCGACGAGCCTTCCTGCTTCGGCTCCTCTTCTTCGATCTCGATCGGCTCGGGCGGGGCCAGCGTCGGCGCTGGCTTCAGGGGCTTCTGCGGGCCCGAGACGGGAGGCGGAGGGGGCGGCTTCTGGGGAGGGAACGACCCCGACCACTCGGGCGGCGGAGGTGGCTGCTCGGGCATCGCTGGCTGCAGATTCGCCGGCAGGTGCACGATGGGGATCTGCTTCGTGTCGCGCCTGGCCCACTGCTGCCGCGCGTACTCTGCGATGCCGGCGTCGATGGTGCGCTTGCGCTCGGCGCGAATCTCACCCGAGCCTGGGAACAACGAGTCGAGGTACTTCGACAGCTCCTCGGTGCTGGCGATCTCGTCGCCGGGCAGCGCGGTCTCGATGGCCTCTCGCATCGCCAGCGGCGTGGGGTACCGCTGCGCCGACTTCTTCTGGCAGGCCTTCTCGATGATCGTCTGCAGCGCTTCGGGGATGAGGCCCGGCGTCGCGGGCGGGAGCGGGTAGGCCAGCACCGCCTGATCGAACCCATCGCCTTGATCGGCCCACGGTACGGCGCCGGTGAGCAGCTCGTAGAAGGTGAGGCCCAACAGGTACACGTCGCTGGGAATGGTGATCGCGTCGCGGCCGCCGATGATCTGCTCCGGCGACGAGTGCACCCGCCGGCCCTTCACGCGCTGGCCGCCGATCTCCTTCGGCGCAAACGCGAGCGCTCCGTACCCGGTCACCTTCGTGACGCCCGCGAACGAGATGAGGATCGTCTCGGGCCGCACGTCGCCATGCACCAGCGCGGTGCCGTCGTCGTTGCCGGCGAGGTGGGCGTAGTGCACGCCGGTGCAGGCCTCGATCACGATGCGGGCCGCGAGGCGGGGCGTGAGGGTCTTCGAGATGTTCAGGATCCGGCGCAGCGACTCGCCGTCGGCGAACTCCACCATGCGCGCGAACGACTTCCCGAGGGCGCCGAACCCGAAGACGGTGACGATGTTCGGGTGATCGAGCTGCGCCGCGTGCTCGGTCTCGCGTTTGATCTTCTCGAGGAGCGCCGCGTCCTTCTCGGCGGCGTCGGGGACGGGGACCACGACGCACGGGTCAGCCCTGCCGTCTTCGAAGACGGCCAGACCCAGCTGCGCGCGCGAACCTTCCCCTGCGTGCAGTGGCCCGAGCACCTGATACCGGACTGGCCGCATGGCTCCGACCGTAGGCGGCCGGGTGGGCAGGTCAACAATCCCGAGAGCGCTTTAGAACGGCAGCGTCACGTAGTAGCCGCGCTGGCCGCGAACGACGAGGAGCAGCACGCTCCGGCTGCCCCGGGCCTGAATCACGGCCTCTCGGTAATCCGAGGCGTTCACGACGGGCTTGTTGTTCAGCTTGCGAATGACGTCGCCGGGCCGCAGCCCGACCTGCGCCGAGACCGAGCCTGGCCGCACCGCGCCGATCACCATGCCCACGCCCTGCATCGGCTTGAGGCGCACGCCGAGGCGCTCCCACACGGTGGCGTCGACCAGCTCCGAGGGGAACTCGACCGGCGTCACCATCGTCTCGATGGGCGCTCCTGCGCGGAACACCTGCAGGCGAATGGGCGACTTCGCGGTGAACCCTCGAACCCGGCTCTGAAAGTCGTCGGCGTTCTCGACCTGGGTGGTGCCGACCTGCATCACCACGTCGCCTCGTTGAAGCGCCGCCTTCTCGGCCGGGCTGCCTGCCTCGACGTTCGTCACCAGCGCGCCGTAGGTGCGGTCCCACCCGATCTGCTTCCCGAGCTCAGGGGTGATCGGCTGCACGTCGATGCCCACCCAGGCCGGCCTCACCTTCCCGTACTGGGTCAGCTCCGAGACGATTCGGCGCACCTTGTCCGCGGGGATCGCAAAGCCGATGTTCTGCGCGCTGGCGATGATCGCGCTGTTGATGCCGATGATCTCTCCATCGATGTTGAGCAGCGGGCCGCCCGAGTTGCCCGGGTTGATCGACGCATCGGTCTGGATGAAGTCGTTGAAGGTGCGGCCCTCGTTGCGAATCGTTCGGCCGAGCGCCGAGACGACGCCGACGGTGACCGTCTTCTTGAGGCCGAGCGGGCTGCCGATGGCGATGGTCGTCTCGCCGATCATCAGATCCGACGAGGTGCCGAGCTTCGCGGTCGGGTAGGGGCCCTTGCCCACCAGCTTCAGCACCGCGAGATCGGCGTCGGCGTCGGCGCCGATGACCTCCGCGTCCACCTGCCGCCCGTCGGCGAGCACCACGTGCACCTCCGAGGCGCCGCGGATCACGTGATCGTTGGTGATGACGATGCCCGACGCGTCGATGATGACGCCCGAGCCGAGGCCTTCGACCGCGCGCCGCTCGTCACTGGGGCCGTAGAAGAGATCATCGAGGACCGACCGAGAGCGAAAGCTGCGCTCCACGACCGAGACCGTGCCGACGTACACGACGGCCGGAGAGACCTGGTCGACCACCTGTACGACGGGGCTTCGGCGGCTGGCGAGATCACCTGAGACGAGCGACAGCGTGAGGACGAGGGCGTGGGTCATGGTCGAGGTCGGCTGAAGGCCAGCGTGGGCAACAGCGAGGGTCCGTCGCGCATTCCGCACCCGAGGGCAAGTGCGCTACAACGCCGTCATGATCAGAACGCTGACGCTGGGTTTTGCGTTGTCTGCCGGCCTTGTCTTCGCGCAAGACGACGCGGAGCCGAAGAAGGTCGCCGAGACGTACCTCAACGCGCTGACCGGCTCGGGTGACGAGGCCGGCAAGGATCTGCTGCTGGGCGGCGTCACGATGAACGCGCAGCTCTTCGCGCTCGACAACTGGCAGTTCAAGTCGAAGGACCCCGTGAAGAAGGAAGAGGCCGATCTCACGCACGCGGTGCAGAGCATGAACGATCTCGACAAGGCTGGCCGCTCCGCGCTCACCAAGCTGATGGGCATGGACCAGGTCGGAGACACCCTGACGATGACCGAGCTCTCGCAGGCCGACGCCACGAAGATGATGGGCCCGACGCGTGAGAAGGCTGCTGCGTTCTCCAAGTCGCACCCCACGCTGTCGTACGTGATGCGCGTCGGCAAAGAGGTCTACTGGCACCCGAAGAACCCGATGCGCGCCGTGGTGGCGAAGGCGGGGACCACGGGGAAGTACTCCATCGAGGTGCACCGGTGGGTCGTCGTCAGCAAGGAAGGCCCCGCCAAGCAGTTGCGTGAGTGGCCGCTGCGGGTGGTGCGCTTCAAGGCGGGCAAGATCGACACGGGGTGGAAGATTCTGCCCGCTTCGGACTGGAACGCCGAATAGATGCAGCCGCCGCGAACTCCCGAGAACGAAGCGGAACGGCTGTCGGCGTTGAGATCGTACCGGGTGCTCGATACCGAGCCGGAACCGGCGTTCGACGATCTCGCCCAGCTCGCGGCTCACATTCTCGGCACCCCGATCGCCCTGGTCTCGCTCATCGATACCGATCGCCAGTGGTTCAAGGCCCGTTACGGGCTCGACGCTCCACAGACGCCACGTGACGTCTCGTTTTGCGGGCACGTCGTTGCCACAGAGACTCCGCTCGTCGTCAACGACGCCTTTCAAGACTCACGCTTCGCAGACAACCCGCTCGTCGTCGGTAACCCGCGCGTCATCTTCTACGCTGGTGTTCCGCTGCGAACCGACGACGGGTTCGTGCTGGGCACGCTCTGCACGATCGATCACTCGTCTCGGCAGGTCAGCCCCGAGCAGCTGGCGATGCTGACGATGCTGGGAAAGCAGGTCGTCGCCCAGCTCGAGGCCAGGCGCCGCAAGCTGCAGGTGATCGCAGAGCGGGAAGCGGCACGCGCCCTCGCCGAGCGGGTCTCGATCACCTTCGACGCGATGGCCGAGGGCGTGGTCGTTCAAGACCCCAAAGGCCAGATCATCTTCAGCAATCGCCGCGCTGGAGAGATCCTTGGTCTGACTCCCGATCAGCTCAACGGACGAACGTCGATCGATCCCCGCTGGCGCTCGATTCGTGCCGACGGCAGTCCGTTTCCCGGCGTTGAACACCCGGCCATGGTCGCGCTCTCACGTGCGACCCCGATTCGCGACGCCGTCATGGGCATCGAGACGCCCGACGGCCGGCTGACGTGGATCTCGATCAACGCGCTCCCGAAGGTGGAGAACGGCGTGTCGCTCGAGGTCGTCACCACCTTCCACGACATCACGGCGCTCGAGACGGCGACGCGTCGCGCGAGCCAGCAGGAACGCCTGGCGACGGTCGGTACGCTCGCCGCGGGCGTCGGCCACGAGGTCAACAACCCGTTGGCCTACGTGATCGGGAACGTCGACTTCGCGCTCGACGAGTTGCGCGAGATCGCTGGCATGTCTCCTTCGGGGCGGCTCCGGGAGATCATCGACGTGCTCGCCGAGGCGCGTGAAGGCGCCGATCGCATTCGGAAGATCGTGCGAGGGCTCCGATCGCTGGCCCGAGAGGACGTCGCGCTTCATCCAGTCGACGTGCAGTCGACGATCGAGACGGCGCTCAGCATGGCGGCGCACGAGGTCAAACACCGGGCCAGGGTCACGGTGTCGGTCGACGGCGGCCTTCGCGTGCATGCCGACGAAGCCCGGCTCACGCAGGTGCTCGTGAATCTGGCGGTCAACGCAGCGCAGGCCTTCACCTCGTCGGACCCTGCGAGGAACGCCATCGTCATCGCGGCGACCCGCCAACCAGGGAAACGCGTCTCGATCACCGTGAAGGACAATGGCCCGGGCGTTCCCCCGGAGCTTCAGCGTCGGGTGTTCGACCCGTTTTTCACGACCAAGCCCGTGGGGCAGGGGACCGGGCTCGGGTTGTCGGTCTCGCGGAGCATCGTCGACACGCTCGGTGGCGAACTGACCCTCGAGTCCTCCCTCGGTGCAGGGGCGAGCTTCACGGTGGTGCTGCCAGAGGACACCTCGACCCTCGACGACGCAACCGTCGCTCGACGGCCAGCAGGGCCCCGACGCCGCGTGATGATCGTCGACGACGAGCAGGGCGTGGTGGACAGCCTTCGCCGGGTGCTGGTTCGCCACCATGAGATCGACGCGTTCAGCGATCCGCGCGCGGCACTCAAGGCGCTCGAGGCCGGCAGAGAGTTCGATCTGATCCTCTGCGACGTGACCATGCCCTTTCTTTCGGGCGCCGAACTCTACGAGCAGGTACGGGTCAAGGCGCCGGCGATGGCGCCGAGGTTCGCCTTCATCACCGGCGGCGCGACGAGTCCCGAAGCCGCCGCGTTTCTTGCGGCGGTCGCGAACCCGAAGCTCGAGAAGCCGTTCGACACGGCGACGCTGCTCGAACTCGCGCTCAAGAGTCCCGCACAGGCCTGAGGCTCAGCGCTCGAGATCGCGAACACTGCTCGACGGTTCGACGGGCCCGCCGAGCTTCCCGAAGAGCAGGCGCTGCGACGGGTAGATGCTGCGGTGCCCGGTGAAGAGGTACGCAATTACGCAGACGATCGCGACGTGCGGGAAGACGCCTCCGCCGAGCAGCTCCATCGCCATGATCGACAGGGCGAGCGGCGTGTTCGACGCGGCGGCGAAGACGGCGGCCAGCCCCACGCCGGCGCCGAGCTCGATGGGAATTCCCAGGGCGCGCGCGAGCACGCTGCCGAGCGCCGCGCCGACGAAGAACAGCGGCGTCACTTCTCCGCCGACGAAGCCCGCGCCGATGGTGATCGCGGTGAACAGCAGCTTGAGCGCGAACGCGCTGACGGGCAGTGATGGATCGGAGAACGCGCGCACGATCGTCGGCACGCCGAGGCCGAGGTAGTCGCTGGTGCCGACGAGCTTCCACAAGCCGACGACGACCAGGCCACCCAGCGCCATGCGCAGCGGCAGGCTCGTCAGCAGCTTCTCGCCGCGCGCCCTGATGAAGTGCGTCAGCTCGATGAAGGCCGTCGTCACCAACGCCACGGCCGCAGCGAAGACGAGCCACTTGAGCGAGAGCTCTGGCGTGAGCGGAACGGAGGGCGACGCGGGGTAGTGGGTGTGCTCGATGCCGAGCGCTCGCGTGGTGAGATCGCCGATGACCGAGGCGATCAGCGCTGGCACCAGCGCGCGGTACTCGAGGCGGCCGAGCACGACGAACTCGAGGCCAAAGACGGCTCCGGCGATGGGCGTGCCGAACACCGAGCCGAAGCCCCCCGCCACGCCCGCCGCGAGGAGCTGCCGTCGCACGGGCGCGCTCACCTGGAGCCGATGCGACACCCAGTCCGTCAGGCTCGCGCCCATCTGCACGGCGGTGCCTTCACGCCCGGCGCTGCCTCCGAACAGGTGCGTCACGACGGTGCCGAGCAGCACCATCGGCGCCATGCGCAGCGGCACCTCGGGGCCGTCGTCGTGAATGGTGTCGATGATCAGGTTGTTGCCGGCCTTGATGGGCTGCCCGAAGCGCTCGAGCACGAGGCCCAGCACGAGGCCCGCCACCGGGAGCGCGTAGACGATTGATTCGTGTGTGCCGCGGAAGTCGGTGGCGAGCTCGAGCAGCCAGAGGAACGCCGCAGAGGCCGTGCCGCACAGGACTCCGACGATGGAGCCCAGGAACAGCCACTGCGCCAGCGTGACGACGCGACCCCTCATTTGCCGTGCGACTTCAGCGTCCACCCGATCATCTTGTAGAGCAGCCGCGCCGCGACGTTGCCGTCCCACTCACCGCCGTCAGGGCTCGGCGCGACCTCGTTGAGATCGAAGCCGACGATCGTCTTGCCGGCGCGCACCACGCCTTCGAGCAGCGAGCAGGCCTGGTGGAAGGTGAGGCCACCCGGCACCGGCGTGCCCGTGCTGGGGCAGAGCACCGGGTCGAGGCCGTCGATGTCCCACGAGAGGTACACCTTGCTCGGCAGCTCCTGAACGATCATGTCGACCTGCTCGCGCCACGGCATGCCGTCGAGCCGCGCGTGCGCGAGGCGTGCGTCGAAGAAGGTGTGAATGCGCCCGTCCGACCTCTGGATCATGTCGAACTCGGCCTCGCCGAAGTCGCGAATGCCGACCTGCACGAGCTTTGCGACGTTCGGCAGTCGCGTCATCACGTTGTGCATGATCGACGCGTGGCTCCAGGTGAAGCCCTCGTAGGCGTTGCGCAGGTCGGCGTGCGCGTCGAGGTGAAGAATGCCGAGGCCGGGGAACGCTTCGGCGTACGCCTGGATCGCGCCGTACGGTGTCGAGTGATCGCCGCCGATGACGCCGACGATCTTGCGCTTGCCGATCCACTGCTTCGTCGTCTCGTGGACGTAGCCGTTCATCTGCTCGCTGAAGTCGTTCACGGCCTTCAGCGCGCGCGGGTCGGTGTCACGGCCGCCCGACTCGACGATCGGCGCCGCGAGCGCCTTGGCCCGATCGCTCCAACCGCGCACGTCGGCGCTCTCGTCGAGCATCGCGATGCCGGCCTCGTAGGGCTTGCCGGTCTCGAGATCGAACAGGTCGACCTGCTTCGAGGCCTCGAGGATCGCCGACGGACCATCCGACGTGCCGCCGCCGTAGCTGGTGGTGGCCTCGAACGGCACGGGGATGAGGACGATCTTCGAGTCCTCAGGGGAAAAGGGCAGACCGAAGATGCCGGAGTCTGCGGGCGCTGCTTCGTTGGGGTCGAAGGTCATGATGGTCACCAGGTGAGGACGGTTTTGCCGAACGTCTCGTTGGCCGCAAGGCGCTCGAGGGCGGCGGGAGCTTCGGAGAAAGGCGCCGTCGCGTCGACGATCGGTTGGAGGCGGCCGGTCACGAAATGGGGGAGGACGAGCTGCTCGAAGCGCCGCGCGACGGCGATCTTCTCTTCGAGCGCGCGAGCCCGCAGCGTGGTTCCGATGATCGTCAGGCGCTTCCCAAGCACGGAGCGCAGCGGCACGTCGGCCGTGGCTCCCGCGACGAGCCCGACGAGCATCAACGTCGCCTGAGCCGCCATGCACTCGAGCGTCTCGGGCAGCCAGTCACCGCCGACGAGATCGAGCACGAGATCGACGCCGCGCCCGCTGGTGAGCACCTTCACGCGATCGCCGAACGACTGCTCCTTCGTCACCAGCACGGTGTCAGGCAGGCCCATCGCGCGCACGCGCTCGAGCTTGTTGGCGTTGCGGCCGGTGCCGATGGCGCGGGCTCCGTGGAGCGCGCAGAGCTGAAGCGCCGCGGTGCCGACCCCCGACGCGACGGCGTGAATCAGCACCTGCGAGCCAGCCGTCATCTTTCCCTGGAGCGCCAGCGCGTCCCACGCGGTGATGAACGCCTCGGGGATCGCCGCGCCTCGGGTGAAGTCGATGCCCGCAGGGAGCGCGATCGCCTCTCGTTCGTGCGTCACCAGCTGTTCGGCCCACGCGCCGCCCGAGACGAGCCCCATCACGCGGTCGCCCTTCTTCCACCGCGTCACGCGCGCGCCGAGCTCGAGCACCTCTCCCGAGTACTCGAGGCCGGGGATGTCGGCGGGCACGCCCTTCGGCGCGGGGTACAGGCCCATCGTCTGCAACAGGTCAGCCCGGTTGAGCGCGCTGGCCTTCACGCCAACCCGAATCTCATCGGGGCCGCACGTCGGCGGGGTGCTGGTCTTCAGCGAGACGCCACGAGGCCCTTCACCTGCCGTCATCACCAGTGCCTTCATGATCGCGCCGATAGCACAGGCAGTGGGTTGGCTCTCGCTTGCTGCAGGCTTCGGGTACGTTGGCGCCCATGAGCTTCGTGCAGCGTCGTGAGAAGCTGTTGGCGTCTCTGAGCCGGCCGCTGGTGTTGTTCAGCGGTGGAGCGATCTCGCGCAACTACCCGGCGAACACGTACCCGTTCCGCGCCGACTCGAACTTCCTCTACTTCTTCGAGCGACCTGAGCCGGGCAGCGCCGCGTTGTTCGATCCGGCGGACCAGACCGTCACGCTGTTTCTTCCTGAGCGCACGATGGGCGACGCGCTCTGGCATGGAGAGGTCGCGTCGTTCGAGGCGGTGAAGCTGCGCTCCGGAGTCCAGCGCGTGTTGGCGGTCGAGCAGCTCGAGACGCATCTGCAGGCGATCGCGAAGGGGCGGCAGCTCGACGCGGTCGCGGTCGCCGACTTCAAGGCGACCCAGCGGGCACGGCACGTCACCGGGCAGGATCTGCAGTTCGACGATCCGACGAAGGTGAGCCGAGGCGAAGTGCTCGACGCGATCGCGGCGCTCAGGCTGAAGAAGGGGCCAGAAGAACTCGCTGAGATGCGGAAGACCGCCGTCGTCACCCATGAGGCGCACGTCGCCGCGATGAAGGCCTCGAAGCCCGGCGTGAAAGAAGAACTGCTCGCCGGGCTCGTCGAGGGCGCGTTTGCCCGAAGCGGCTGCGTTCAGGCGTACGGGACGATCCTGTCGGTGCGCGGTGAGGTGCTCCACAACCACCATCACGGCAACACGCTCGCCGCCGGAGACATCGTGCTGCTCGACGCCGGCGCTGAAGGCGAGGCCGGGTATTGCAGCGACGTGACGCGGTGCTGGCCCGTGGGTGGCGCCTTCAGTCCCGAAGGCCGTGACCTCTACGAGCTCGTCCTGAAGTCCGAGGTGCACGCGATCGCGCAGGTCAAGCCGGGCGTGCGGTATCGCGATCTGCACCTCTCGGCGTGTCGGGTGCTGGCGCAGGGGCTCGTCGAGCTCGGCCTGCTCACTGGCGCTGCCGACAGCCTCGTCGAAGCCGGAGCCCACGCGCTCTTCTTCCCGCACGGGCTCGGTCACCAGATTGGCCTCGACGTTCACGACCTCGAAGCGTTCGGCGATCGCATTCACTATCCCGGCCGGCAGCGCAGCCCGCAGTTCGGTCTCGGCTACCTGCGCATGGACCTGGATCTCGCTGAAGGCATGGTCTTCAGCATCGAGCCGGGGCTGTATTTCGTGCCGGCGATCCTCCGGAACCCGGAGTTCAGATCGAAGTTCAAGGGCCAGGTGAACTTCGACAAGGCCGAGCAGTACCTGGCGATGAACGGAGGGCGCGGCTTCGGCGGCATTCGCATCGAAGACGACGTGGTGTGCATGGCCAGCGGCAGCGAGGTGCTGACGGCGTCGATCCCGAAGGCGCGCGTCGAGATCGAAGCGCTCGCAGGTCAGGGGTGAACTCGTCAGGTGCGTAGCGGCTTACGCACTGCTCCGATCGCGACGCTTGAGCCGGGCGAACGGTGGCGCTACGAGCCCGCGCATGTCGTGGTTCGCGAAGAAGAAGCCGAAGATCGCTGCCTCTGCCGAGGTGGACGAGGTCGAACAGCGCAGCGCTCCGAGCCGCATGGAAGGGCTCTGGGTCAAGTGCGACACGTGCGGTGAGATCCTGCTCCGCGAAGAGCTCGAGCGCGCCCTCAACGTCTGCCCCTCATGCAATCACCACATGCAGTGGAACGCGCGCACGCGACTGCTCGCGCTGTGTGACGAGGGCTCGTTCGAAGAGCACGACGAAGGGCTCGAGCCGCAGGATCCGCTCGGCTTCTCGGACTCCAAGAAGTACCGCGATCGCATCAAGTCGACGAAGAAGGCGCTCGGCGAGAATGACGCGTTCGTCTCGGGCACCGGCCGCATCGACGGTCAGCACGTCAGCGTCGGCGCGTTCTTGTTCGAGTTCATGGGCGGCTCCATGGGCAGCGTCGTGGGCGAGAAGGTGACCCGCGTCTTCGAGCGCGCGCGGAAGCTCGACGTGCCGGCGATCATCTTCTCGTCGTCGGGTGGCGCCCGCATGCAAGAGGGCATCTTCTCGCTCATGCAGATGGCGAAGACCTCGGCGGCCATCAACCGCTTCCGCGACGTGCGCAAGCCGTACATCTCGGTGTTGCTGCACCCGACCACTGGCGGTGTCGCGGCGTCGTTCTCGTGGCTGGGTGACGTGATCGTCGCCGAGCCTCGCGCGCTGATCGGCTTCGCCGGGCCGCGCGTGATCGAGCAGACGATTCGCCAGAAGCTGCCCGAGGGCTTCCAGCGCTCCGAGTTCCTGCTCGAGCACGGCATGATCGATGCAATCGTGCAGCGCAAGGATCTGCGGGCGAAGCTGTCGCAGATCATCGGTTTGATGAGCTGACCGCACCATGCGCACCGACGAGGCGCTCGCGTATCTCGCGTCGCTGACTCCCTCGACCATGCGGCTGGGGCTGGAGCGGGTGAGCGCTGCGCTCGAGCGCCTCAGCCACCCGGAGCGTTCGTTCGCCTCCATTCACGTCGCGGGCACCAACGGCAAAGGCTCGACCTGCGCGTTGATCGCCTCCTGTCTGTCGCAGCGGCACCGCGTCGGGTTCTATTCGTCACCTCACCTGGTGCGCGTGAACGAGCGCTTCAAGGTGAACGGCGCCGACATCGACGATGAGACGCTGGCGAAGCGGATCGACGAGCTGCTGCAGCGGCTGGGCCACGAGCACGAGCTGACCTACTTCGAGTTCGGCACCGTGCTGGCGTTCTGGCACTTCCAGGAAGAGGGCGTGCAGCTCGCGGTGATGGAGACGGGGCTCGGCGGCCGACTCGACGCGACCGTGACGTGTGCGCCGATCGTCACCGCCATCACCTCGATCGCCCTCGATCACATGGAGATGCTCGGCAACACGCTCCCGCTGATCGCCCAGGAGAAGGCGGGCATCGTGAAGCAGGGCGTGCCGCTCGTCGTCGCGCGCCAGCCGCCCGAGGTGATGGCGGTGTTCGAGAAGGCCGCAGCCGCAGCGAAGGTGCCGTTGATCGTCGAAGGCCGTGACGCCGAGTTCCAGCTCGACACGTTCCGCGGCCGTTCGAGAACGCTCTCTGGGCTCTCGCTGCCGCTCGCTGGAGCTCACCAGTCGCAGAACGCAGGCGTCGCGCTGGCGTGTCTCGAGCTCGTCGCCGAGCACGGCTTCACGTTGACCGATGACGAGCTCCGCCGCGGCTTCGCGACGACGCGTTGGCCCGGACGGCTCCAGGAGATCGACGGGCACCCCACGGTGCTGCTCGATGGTGCGCACAACCCTGCAGGCGTCGAGGTGCTGGTCGCTGCGCTCGAACGGCTCTACGCCGAGCGGCCCATTCATCTCGTCTTCGGAGTCTTCGCCGACAAGGACTCCGAGCCGATGATGCGGCGGCTGTTCCCGAAGGTCGCCTCGGTTCACCTGACGGCGCTGCACAGCTCCCGCTCGAAGGACCCGAAGTCGTCTGAGGCGCTCGCTCGGACGCTGAACGCCAACGTCGAGCTTCATCTCTCGGTCCCTGACGCGCTCGAGGCGGTGCTGACGACGACGGAGGCGCGCGCAGTGGTGCTGATCGCTGGCTCGCTCCACCTCGTCGGCGAGGCGCTCCACGCGCTGAACGTGCGCTTCGAGCGGCTGCTGACCGCCCTCGACGAGTTCACGCCCGGCGACGATCCCGACGCGACGATGAGCGCGCTGGGGCACGTGCTCGAGCGCGGCCGGCCAGGGCTCGAGCCCTCGCGGTTTCGCAAGGCCGTCTTCGCGCTCCTCGAGCGGTTCCCCGACGCCGAGTTCGGGACCCCTGGCGCCCTGATCCACGAGGTCGAGCGGCGCGCTGGCTTCGAGGATGAGCTCCAGGCGTCGGTGTCGCGGCAGCCGACGTTCCTCACGGTGTCGATGGTCAACCGGCTGATGAACCTGACCGACGACCCGGCCCGGCTCGCCCGGTGGGCCTCCGTGCTCGAGGGCGTCTCGACCCATCCGAAGGCGCCTGACTGGGTCCAGAAGGCGGCGAGCCGGTACCTGGTGCACCAGCGCGCTCGTTGACACCCTGAGGTCGACGGTTACCTTGCGCGGGCCATGAGCGACGCGCGTCCAGAAGACCAACCCGAGACGGTGGTGAAGGTGAATGACCGCCGCCGGGTGCGTGAAGAGAGCGTTCCCGAGGCCGAGGCCCAGCCCGTCGAGTCCACCGAGCCTGTGAAAGCCTCGACCGAGCTCGAGGCTGCCCGTCGGCGCATCGATGAGCTGGCACGTGGGCTCCAGCACTCGGAGAGCGAGCGCGAGGCCTTCAAGCTCCGGATGACCCGTGAGCGCGACCAACTGCTCGAGCTCGAGAAGGGCAAGGTTGCCCTGGTGCTCCTCGAGGCCATCGACGACCTCGAGCTCTGCCTCAGCACGCCTGACCAATCGGCGCTGTGGAAGGGCGTGAAGCTCATCCGCGACGGGCTCATCAAGAAGGCCGAAGAGTTCGGTCTCGAGCGCGTGGAGCTCAAGGGCCTGCCGTACGATCCGAACCTCTCCGAAGCCTCTGACATGGAGCTCTCTCCGCTCGAAGCCGACGATGGCCGGGTGGTCGCGGTGCTGAAGGCCGCTTGGAAGTTGAAGGGCCGAGTGCTGAGGCCTGGGCGTGTGAAGGTCGCGAAGTACGTGCAGCCCGCGCAGGCCTGAGCGTGACGCTGGCCCGATTCTCGGGTTGAGTCGCGTCGTGCGGTTGCTCTTCTTCCTTTCCCTCCTCACTCCGCTCCTCGCGGTTGCCGACGACGTCTCGGACTGGGCCCGGGCCCGCGTGCGCGCGCAGAAGGAAGGACTCGCGACCACGCCTGTGGGCACGCCGGGAGAAACGGACCCTGTGACGCCGACCATCTGGCGCGAGCGCACCATCATTCCGTTCTGGAAAGAGAAGTTCCCCGGCGGACCGTCGGTGGCGCCGTCCTTCACGCCGCCGGCCTCGCTCGCGCCGTTGGTTCGCGCGGTGCGCGCAGGCGTCGTGAACATCTCTGCGAAGAACGAGGGCACCTCGAAGGGCCTCGGCTCTGGCTTCATCATCACGTCCGATGGTCTCGTGGTGACCAACAACCACGTCATCGAGCGCGCGCAGTCGATCGTCGTGCGCCTCGCCGATGGCCGGAGCCTCGAGGCCAGGGTGGTCGGGCGTGATCCCGAGGTCGATCTCGCGCTGCTCCGGCTGACGGGCGCGGCGGATCTGCCGGTGGTGACGCTGGGCAACTCGGACGAGCTCGAGGTCGGTGACTGGGTGGTCGCGATCGGCAACCCGTTCGGGCTCGACACCTCGCTGACGCACGGCCTCATCTCAGCGCGGGAGCGAATCATCGGGGTCGGCCCGTTCGACGACTTCATTCAGACCAACGCGCTCATCAACCCTGGCAACTCCGGCGGGCCGCTCTTCGACATGAAGGGCCACGTCGTGGGGGTGACGACGGCCATCATGAACCAGGGGCAGGGCATCGGCTTCGCGGTGCCCGTGAACCTCGTGAAGGACCTGCTGCCGAACCTCCGCGACAACGGCACGCCGGTGCGTGGCTGGCTGGGCGTCACGGTGTCAGAGGTGAAGGACTCGTCGGAGTCAGTGATCGTCGATGTCTACCCGGAGTCGCCGGCAGCGCGCGCGGGGCTGCAAGCGGGCGATCGTCTCGTCGCCATCAACGGCAAGCCGGTGGAGAAGTACCAGCAGCTGCTCCGGCGCATCGCGATTCAGGGCCCCGGCGTGGTGGTGAAGCTCGGCGTCGTGCGCAACGGCAAGGTGATCAACGCGTCGGCGCTGCTGACGACGAGGCCCTCGGCGGGGCCTACGAAGACGATGATGTCTGGCGGACGCGTCGACAGCCTGGGCCTCGTGCTCGGAGAGCTGGAGCCGTCAGAGGGGCAGGGTGTTCGAATCGAGGCCGTGCTGCCCGGGAGTGTTGCGGAGCTGGGCGGGCTGACGATCGGTGACGTGATCGTCGAGCTCAACCGGGTGAAGGTGGTCTCGCTTCGGCAGCTGCAGGAGACGGTCGCGCAGACGCCGGCAGGCGAGCCGGTGTTGTTGAAGTTCACCCGCGGCGAGGTGTCCCGCTACCTCGCGCTCAAGCGGCGGTCGTGACCGATGCGGGCGGAAGACGTCGAGCTGCAGCTGGCGGAGCCACGGACGGCAGCCTTCACCACGCCCGGCTGGCTCTTCGAGTTGAAGTTCGATGGCTTTCGCCTGCTCGCTGAGCGCATCGGCGGGAAGGTGAGGCTGGTGCTGCGCCGCGGGCGTGAGGCGACGGCGCTGTTCCCCGAGATCGTCGAGGCGTTGCAGGCGCTCCCAGGGCCCGACTTCATCGTCGACGGCGAGCTCGTGATTCAGAACGCCGACGGGCACCCGATCTTTCAGCGGCTGCTCAAGCGCTCCACGCTCGCGCACCGGAAGGACATTGTCAGCGCGTCCCACGCCGATCCCGCGGTGTTCTTCGCGTTCGATCTGCTGATGCTCGACGGGCACGACACGCGTCAGCTCCCGCTCTCGCAGCGCAAGGAGTTGTTGTTCGGCGTCGTACCGAAGGTGGAAGGCGCGCGGGCGTTGCCGGTCGAGCACGTGGAGACGCAAGGCGAGGCGCTGCTCGAGATCGTCAAGCAGAAGGGGCTCGAGGGCGTGATGTGCAAGAAGGCCGACGCGCCGTACGTCGGTGGGCGCAGCGATCGCTGGCTCAAGGTGCCGCTGACGACGAGCGGCGACTTCGCGGTGACGGGCTTCGCTGACGACGACGGCGCGCTGTCGCTCTCGACGTGGGACGGCGAGCGTTGGCTCTACGCGGGAAAGGTCGGCGCTGGGTACAACCCGAAGGTCGCCGCGCCGGTGCGGAAGGAACTCGACGCGAACGTGGTGAAAGCGCCCGTCTGTCTCGGAGACGTGCCGCTCGACCCCGAGATGAAGTGGGTGACGCCGACGCTGGTGGTCGAGGTCCGGTACAAGTCGTGGCCCGAGAACCTGTCGCTCCGCGAGCCGGTCTTCCTTCGCTTCCGCCCTGACAAGCGCTGCGAGGAGTGCCCGACGCCGCCCGAGAAGCGCCTCGTCGACACGTCGCCCGAGCCCGTGGCGGGCGTCACGCTCTCGAACCCGGGGAAGATCTACTTCCCGAAGGATGGGCTGACGAAGGGTGACGTCTTCGCGTGGTACCGCGACGTGGCGCCGTTCATGTTGCCGTACCTGAAGGACCGGCCGTTGCTGGTGACGCGCTACCCCGACGGCATCGCGGGGAAGTCGTTCTTCCAGAAGGCGAAGCCGGCGAAGGCGCCCGACTTCGTGCGCACGGTGAAGGCGTACAGCGAAGAGATGAACCGGGAGCTGGATCAGATCGTCTGCGACGATCTCGCGACGCTCGAGTGGTGCGCCAACCTGGGCGCGTTGCCGTTTCACATTCCGGCGACGCGGGCCTCGGCGCCCGGCCGGCCCGATTGGTGTGTCGTCGACTTCGACCCGAAGGAGGCGCCGTTCTCGGCGGTGATCACCCTGGCGAACGCGTTGCGAGAGATCACCGAGAACGCGGGCCTGCCGACGTACCTCAAGACGAGCGGCTCGAGCGGCGTGCACGTGTTCGTTCCGCTCGGCGGCCAGCTCGATCACGACGGTGCGCGGCAGTTGTCCGAGGTGCTGGCGACGCTGCTCGTCCACAAGCACCCGACGCTCGCGACGATGGAGCGCGCGATGCCGAAACGTCAGGGCCGCGTGTACCTCGACGTGGTGCAGAACGGCCCGGTGAAGGTGGTGGCGGCGCCGTTCTGCGTGCGCGCGAAGGACGGCGCACCGGTGTCGATGCCGATCGCGTGGAGCGAAGTCGCGCCCGGGCTGACCCCGACGAAATTCACGATTCGAAACGGGCTCGAGTGGCTCGCGAAGCACGGCGACCCGATGAAGCCGGTGCTGACTGACAAGCCCGATCTCGCGAGCGCGTTCGCGAAGCTGACCGGGTGACGTTCAGCGCCGTGAACGGGTTCGGCGCAGTCTCAAGACGAGCAGCGGCCACAGGAGACTGACGCTCGAGACGTCGACGGTGGAACAGCCTCCGACCGGCGGAGTGACGTTGTCGAACTGCCGATCGATCTCGTACTCGTTGTCGGTTGTCAGGGTCGGCGGGCCTTCTTCCGATAACACCTCGATCCGTCGCGCTGCGGGAACCGTCGTAAACGTGGGGGCCGAGCCCGTCGCCGTCCGCCGCCAGCCCTGCGCCGTCACGAGCGTCGGTCGACTCGGCGCTGAGCAGTTCGCCTGGAGGGACGCCGACCGCAGCAGAGGAACGTCAGGAAGTGACGCGTTGAAGGAGAAGACCGGGTCCTTGGTCATGTCTCCCGGCGAGAGCGTGGTGAAGAGCCGCGTCAGCTTCGAGTACTTCCAGAACAGCACGTTCGCTTCGACCAATGGCGTGACGTGCTCTCGGTAGATGGCGCGCGCCAGGGTGGGCGGATCGAAGGCCATCTGCCAGCCCGTGAAGTCCTCGGGGAACGAACGCCGGTGTTCGCCGAGGTAGAAGGTGATGTTTGCGAGGTACGCGTCTTCCGAGATGCCCCGGGCCGGAAAGCCTGGTGGAAGAGGAAGGGCCGTCAGCACCAGCCCGCGAACCGTGGTTGGTAACGTTGGCAGAGGCATCGCCCCAGCGGTCCTCTCGGAGAACGGCGCGGCGAAGCCCTGCTGGAAGAGGGCGAGCACGAACTCCTCTGGCTTCGTCAAAGCCGCAAGCCTGGCCTCGGAGAGCCGGAACCGGTCGGGCGATACGAGGACCTCTCGCATCACCTCGCTCGGGCCCGCGTACTCCGTGACGAAGGCGTGTTTGCCCGGTGCCTCAGCCACGGCCTTCGTCACGACGTCAGCGTAGTTCTTCACTCTGTTTTCCCAGTCCAGCAGCGCGTCGTTCAGTTCGACGTGGCTGAAGTTGCGTGGAATCGCGCGAGCGTTGCCGAGCACCCAGACTTGAATGCCCATGTTCGGCACGGCTCCGATGCTGGTGAGCGTGATGGGAATCACCGGCAGTTCGCTCGCGTACTTCAGGACGATCGGCCGGATCTGCCCCGTCCAGGCACCTGATCGCAGCTTGAGCGCGAGGAAGTAGGCGCCGGGACGAAGGTACGGGGCGAGGGCCTCGTCACTCGTGGCCGGCACGAAGAAGCGATTCGTGTTGAGCCAGGCGAGCATCGCCGTCTTGTCGTCGGCTTTGAGCACGGCGTAGTCGTACGGGCCGACTGACGATGCGATGACAAGCGGACCGTCAGGGGGCTGCTCGTTCTGGGTTGCGGCCCCAGCGATGGGAGCACTGGGGCCACAACCGAGCGAGGGCGGCTGGCACGAGACTCCAGTGACTGAGTAGCGAGGCGTCGTCTTGCCGATCAGCTGTGCGAAGAGTTCGTCGGTCCCCACATCCACCACTGGCACCGACGGCAGCGGGAGCAGCCACCCAAAGTCCTGCGCGTTGCCGGAGTACTGAATCTGGATGTGGGCGGTGACGGTGCCGTTGTCGACGGCGAACAGAATGCGTTCACCCGCCTGCACCACGGCGTCAGACACCGTCACGCTCGGTTGCGCGAAACACCCGCACGCCGACGCGCTCGAGGGTTGGAAGGCAACGACGAAGGGCAGCGTGACCAGCACGAACTTCAGCACGAGGTTCATCAAGCTTCCCCGTGCCGCGGCCGACGGGCTCCGGGTCGAACGGTAGAGCGGCGCCCCAGTGGTGTCTATCGCCCCTGCGCCACTCGCCGCACCACGACGCCGGCCATCTGCATGCCGAACACGCTCGTCACGAACGCGACCGAGCCATCGATCTGGTTGCGGTGATCACAGCTATGGAACTCGTTCTCACCCTGCGGGCAGACGCACAGGAACCCGCCGTGCGCCTCGTCGTAGTGCACGGCCTGAGGATCCCGCCGCGGCTCGATCGAGAACACTGCCGTGATGCCCGTCGGCTTCGACGTGTCGTGCCCGTACTTCCGCTTCAGCAGCTTGCGGATGTCCTTCGCGAACGGGTCCATGTGGGTCTCGCAGAGGTCCTCCACGCGAATCGCCGTCGGGTCGAGCCGGCCGGCCGCGCCCATCGAACTCACCACCGGGTACCCGCGCGCCAGACAGTTGTGGAGCAGGTTCAGCTTCGCCTTCACGTTGTCGATCGCGTCGATCACGTAATCGTACGGCCCGGCGAGCAGCTGATCGGCGAGCTCCTCACGGTAGAAGCCGACGATCGGCGTCACCTCGACGTCCGGGTTGATCGTCTTGCACCGCTGCGCCATCAGCTCGGCCTTCGCTTTGCCCACGGTGCTGACCGTCGCGTGCAGCTGGCGGTTCGAGTTCGTCACGCACACCTGATCGAAGTCGACGACAGTGAGCTTGCCGACGCCGCTGCGCACCAGGCCCTCGACCGCGAAGCTGCCGACGCCGCCGAGGCCGAACACCACCACGTGCGCGTTCTCGAGGCGCTTCATTGCCGCGTCGCCCAACAACCGTCCAGTGCGATCGAAGCGACGGTGCAGGCGCCACGGCTTCTCGGGCGGAACGATGGCAGGCAGCAGCGGGGCTTCGGTCGTCGACGGCTCCATGCGGCGCTGTTTGCACGACTCGGTGGCCTCGATGCAACCCGTCCGGGTGGGGCGGAAAGGTGAGCAGGGCGGCCGTCGGCGCGGTAGGCACACTCGAATGGAACCGGGCCGGCCCATCGTCACGTTGACCCTCGTCGGCATCAACGTCTCCATCTTCGTCGCGATGGTCGCGATGGGCGTCTCGGCGACCAACCCCGATCTCGACTCGCTCCTGTCGATGGGCGCCAACCGCGGCACGCTGGTCATCTTCCACAACGAGTGGTGGCGCGCGTTCACCAGCATGTTCCTTCACATCGGGGTGCTGCACCTCGCGGTGAACATGTACTCGTTGTGGCGCATCGGCGGCTTCGTCGAGCGGATGTTGGGCGGGCCGATGTACGTGCTCGTCTATCTGTTGGCAGGGCTCGGCGGCTCGTTCGCCTCCGTGTTGTGGAACCCCAACAACGTCTCGGCTGGAGCCTCGGGCGCCATCGTCGGCATGTTCGGCTTCGTCATGGGCTACGCGATTCAAGCGCGGCACCTGCTGCCTCCCGACGCGGCAAAGAGCCTGTGGGACGGCATTCTGGCGACGCTGGCGATCAACGTCTTCCTCGCGTTCTCGGTGCCCTACCTCGACAACGCGGCGCACGCCGGCGGCCTGGTGATCGGCATCCTCTCGGGCTTCGTCGGCACCGCGTCGGCGATCGAACGGCAAGGGAAGGGCGCCTCGCTCGCGTCGCAGTTGATCGTGATCGCTGCCGTCATCGCCATCGGCGTGCTCGCGAAGGTGCGCACCGAGAACAACCCGAAGGCGAAGACGGCCGAGACGCTGCAAGCGGCCGAGCAGGCGTATCGGGCGCACGATCTGCCGAAGGTCGAGGCGTTGACGACGCAGGTGCTGACGCAGTCGAAAGATCCCCTGGCGTCGTTGCTGCGCGCGGTCGCGAGAAATGAGCGCGGCGATCTCGACGGTGGCTTTGCGGACGTCAACGACGCGATCGTCGAGCTTCGGGAGTCCGATCAGTCGCCGATGCTGCTCGCCGAGGCGTTCGCGCTCCGGGCCGGCGTCCATCAGGTCGCTGAGCGGTTTGGTCCCGCCGAGGCAGATCTGTCGCTGGCCTATAAGCTCCGGCCCGATCCGGCGTACCTGGGGCTTCGCGCCTATTCGCGGTTCCGCATCGGCGATCTCGACGGCGGCATGCAGGACGCGCACGCGACGCTGGCCAACGCGGCCTCGAGCGCCATGGTGCTCAACAACCTCGCCTGGGCCGCGCTGGTGACCGAACAGGATCTCACCTTCGCCTTGAAGCTCGCCAACGCCTCCATCGACAAGGAGCCGTCGGCCGCGGCGAAGAGCACCCGCTGTTGGATTCGCGCCGCCCGCGGAGAGACCGAGCTCGCGCTGCCTGACTGTGTCGCTGCCGTCGAGAGCGGGAACGAGCTGATGGATCAGGGAATGGTCGCGTTTCTGCAACAGCACCCCGAAGAAGCGCTGGTGCGCTGGCAAGAAGCCGCGACGAAGAGCGCAGTCGACGAGCGAGATCTGGCCCCGTGGATCGCGCGGGCGCGGGGGCAGCTCAGCGGTGACGCTGGCATGCCGTGAAGGGCCTTGGCCGCTCGGCGTGGCAGCTGATCGTCGGCTGGGCCTTCACCTGTGGCTACGCGATCTTTGCAGGCACCGTGACGGTGTTGAGCCTGGGCCTCTTCGCCAATTGGCTGACCCCGGCGCTGCTGCGCGTCTTCGGGAGAACGATCCTCCGCATTCAGGGCGTCGAGCTGCGGGTCGAGGGGTTCGAGCACCTCGCGTCGCCTGCGATGCGGGTCGCCACCTTCAACCATACGTCCCTGCTCGACGCGATGATCATCCCGGTGCTCAACCCGACCGGAGGTGTGTCGGCGATCAAACGCGAGGTGCTCTACATCCCCTTCGTGGGGATCGCGGCGTGGCTGATGGGCTTCCTCTTGATCGATCGTGGTCGTAGCGAGCGGGCCAAGCAGTTGTTGGACCGTGCTGCGGCGCGGATGAAACGTGAGCGATTGACCGTCTTCATCGCGCCCGAAGGCACGCGCTCGGGGAACGGAGAGCTGAAGGCGTTCAAGCGCGGGGCGTTCCACCTGGCGCTGGCCAGCGGTGCGCCGATCGTCCCCATCGTGATTCACGGAGCCTTCGCGTTGCGACCCAGAGGCCAGGCCGTCACCTCCGCAGGTGTCGTGTTCGTGAGAATTCTGCCCGCGCTCGACACCTCGTGTCTGACGGCCGAGACGATGGCCAGGTTCTCCGACGAGCTCCACGCCCGCTACGCGCGTGAGCTGCTGGCCATGAAGGCGTCCTGCGCTCCCTGAAACACCGGGAAGAGCCGCTTCGTGTTGGACAGCATCGCGTCGCGCGTCACTTCCAGCGGCTCGCCGCGACCTCGCGCCATCGCCTCGACGATGAGCGGAAGAAACGCAGGCTCCGAGCGCTGGCCGCGATGCGGGTGCGGCGCCTGATCGGGAGCGTCGGTCTCTGCGAGCAGTCGCTCGAGTGGAACGCTTTTCAGCGCGTCGATCGGCCGCCTGGCCTCGGCGAAGCTCACCGGCCCCGCGAACGAGAAGTGACAGCCGTACTTCACGTACTTCTTCGTCAGGTCCGCAGAGCCTGAATAGCTGTGCATCAGCAAACCGGCCTCGGGCAGCGGCTCGGTCTTCAGCAGCTCCAGCAGCTCCGGGTGCGCGCGCAGGCAGTGCATCAACATCGGCAGGCGGTGTTTGCGGGCCAGCGCGAAGTGGGCTCGAACGATCCGCACCTGGCGCTCCATCGGGACCACGGCCTTCGTGGGGCCATCGAGTCCGCACTCACCAACGGCGATCGCGCTCCCGCGTGACAAGAGGGAATCGAGGAACGCGAGGTGTTTCTCGTCATCTCTTTCGTCGAGCTCGGGCAGGAACTGCGGGTGAATGCCCAGGCCGACCTGCACGCGCGCGTCACGGGCCGGCCACTCGAGGAGTGCTTCCCACGTCGAGGGCGCGACGGCGGGCACGATCAGCCCCGTCAGCCCAGCGCTCCACGCCCGCTCGAGCACCGCAGCGCGATCGCCGTCGAACCGCGGCATGTCGAGGTGGCAGTGGGTGTCGATCACGAGAAGTTCGGCGCGATGCCCTCGGCCTTCGCACGCGCGAGCAGGGCGTCGTGATCGGCCTCCGAAACGGCCGCGCCCTCTTCGATCAGCATCACCGGCACGTCGTCTTCGACGCGGTACTTCCGCTTGAGGCGCGGGTTGTAGAGGAACCCATCGCGCGCGAAGTACAGCAGCGCGCCCTTGTCTTCAGGGCAGGCGAGAATGTCGAGCAGCTTTGGATCGAGCGCCATGCCCGTGGCATAGCATCGCGACCATGCCGATGGTCGATCTCCACCTGCACCTGCTGCCCGACGTCGATGACGGCTGCAAGACGATGGACGACACGGTGGCGATGGCGAGGGCGCTGGTGTCGCTGGGCTTCGGAACGGCCGCGCCGAGCCCGCACAACCGGCCGGAGTACGCGAGCCGGGACGTCGCGCTCCAGCGCCTCGACGAGGTGCGGGCCGAGCTCGCGCGCCTGGGCATTCCGCTGGCCCTCGACGTGAACTCCGAGAACTTCTTTCTCGACGAGTCGCTGCTCACGAAGCTGCCGACGCCCGAGTCGCGACGGGTCGGCGCCGCCGGCAAGTACCTGCTCGTCGAGGCGCCCTACACCTCGCCGCTGCCGCAGCTCACCGACGTCATCTTTCGCATGAAGCTCAAGGGCGTCACGCCGATCATCGCGCACCCCGAGCGGTGTCTGGAGTTCGAGCGAAAGGGCCGGGCCGCCGAGGCGGTCCAGTCGGGAGCGCTCCTTCAGCTCGACATCGGCGCCCTTATCGGCCGCTACGGCAAGCCGGCGCAGAAGCTCGCGAAGCAGTTTCTCGACGACGGCCTGTACGCCATCTCGGCCACCGATCTCCACTCTCCGGTCGGTGCTGAGCAGTGGGTCGGCGAGAGCCTGAAGGCGCTCCAGAAGCAGGCCGGAGGGCAGCGCTTCACGGCCCTGACCGAGACGAACCCCGGCCTGATCCTGAAGGGACTGCCGGTAGCCTGACGAGGGGGCGGGTGCTACACGCCGCAGGGTCGTTTTCGCGGAGTGTGTCCTTGGGTAAGTGGGTCAAGTTCAGCGTCAGCCTCGCCATCACCGTCGGGTGCCTCTACCTGACGTTCAAGGACACGCGCTGGCCCGAGATGTGGGGCTCCCTGCGCAGCGCGAACTACGCCTGGGTCGCCGCCTACGTGCTGGTGCTCGCCGTCATCCACGTGGCCCGGACGATGCGGTGGGGCAACCTGCTGTCGGGCCTCGAGCGCGTGCCGTTCAAGCCGCTCAACGAGGCCTCGGCGATCGGCTTCATGATGTTGATCATCCTCCCGTTCCGATTGGGAGAGTTCGCTCGCCCGTACCTCATCGCCGAGCGCTCGAAGATCCGGCGCAGCGCAGCCATGACGACCGTCGTGCTCGAGCGCATCGTCGACGGCATCATCATCGCGTCGATGCTGCGAATCCTGTTGTTCTTCGTGCCGACCGATGCGCCCCGCATCGAGGAGATCGCGCTGGGCTCGAACGTGATGTTCCTGGTCTTTGGTGGCGGGCTCGCGTTCCTCATCGTGGCGCGCTGGCAGCACGATCGCGTGGTGGCCCTGATGCGCGCGATCATCGGCAAGGTCTCGCCGAAGATGGCCGAGCGCGCGGTGTACGTCGTCGATGGCTTCGTGAGCGCGCTGAAGCAGTTGCCCGACGCGAAGAACTTCGCCGCCTTCACGTTCTGGACGGCGGTCTACTGGTCCGCGAACGGCTACGGCATGTCGCTGCTGACGCGCGCCTTCGACTGCTCGAACGCTGCCGGCTCGGTGTGCGAGCCGCTCACGTTGACCGTCTTCCAGGGCTTCGTGGTGCTGTCGGTGCTGATCGTCGGCCTGATGATCCCCGCGGCGCCCGGCAGCGCGGGCACCTTCCAGGCCTTCGTGCTGCTCGGCCTCTCGGTGTTCGTCTCGAAGGACTCGGTGAACTCGAGCGGCATCGCGTACGCGAACGTGCTGTGGGTCGTGCAGATCCTCCAGCAGATTCTCTTCGGCATGCTGATCCTCTTCATCTCGCACGGCTCGTTCAAGGACATCGCAGGCAAGCTGTCGAACCAGGACGACAAGGCTGAGAGGGCAACGGCATGAGCATCGACTGGAAGGCGCTCGTCATTCTCGGCGCGGCGTGGTTGTTCTCGCGGTTCGCGCCCGTTCCCGAGCGCATCAAGCTGCTCGTCTTCGCGGCGGCGTGTTTCGGCATCGCAGGCCTGCGCGCCCTCGACGGCGCGGTCGGCAACAACCTCATCTTCGTGGTGATCGCCGGTGGGTTCGGCGTGTTCTACGTGGTCCGCGCGCTCAAGCTTCCGAAGGGCTGATTCTTCCCGTCAGGGCAGGCCGCTGCAGGGTACAGTCACCCTTCGATGGCGTCCTCGCAGCAGGAAACCGTTCGCCTCCAGGACAAGTCCGAGTCGTCGACCCGCGCGCGCAGGTATCGGCTCGTGGTGGTCAACGAGTCAGGCTCGTCGTCGCATGCATTGCCGGCGACGGGGCAGGTGGTGCTCGGTCGCGGTGACGACGCCACGCTGCGCCTCGATGACGTCGCGGCCTCTCGTCGCCACGCCGTCCTCCACATGGGCAGCGTCGTGCGCCTCGAAGATCTCGGGAGCGCCAACGGCACCACCGTTCGCGGCCGCAAGCTCGGCTCGGGGGAGTCGGTCGACGTGCTCCCCGGTGACTCGATCGAGTTGGGCACGTCGTTGGCGGTGCTGCAGACCGATGAGTTCTCGGGCGGCACCAACCCTTGGACGCTCGTGACGCACACCCGGTTCGTCGAGTCGATTCGAGCCACGAAGCCTCCGTTCGGGGTGCTGCGGTTTCAGGTGCAGGCCGCCCCGGGCGTGGCGCACTCGGTGCTGTCCGCGGAGTTGTCACCGCACGACACTGTCGCCTCGTTCGGCCCCGGTCAGTTCGAGGTGATCGCGCCCGGCCGAAACGCCGAAGCGTCAACGAAGCTGATGGAGAAGGTGTCAGCGAAGCTGGTCGCTGCTGGAGCGCGCGTCAGGGCGGGCGCGGCGAGCTCACCCGTCGATGGCACCGATCCCGATCAGCTGCTGGCTGCTTGTGCGGCGCCGACGTCGCAACCGGCAACCGGGTTCCTCGTACGCGACGACGCGATGGTGTCGATCTCTCGGCTCATGGATCGTGTCGCCCCGAGCCAGATCAACGTGCTGCTGCTCGGAGAGACGGGCGTCGGCAAAGAGGTGCTCGCGGGTGAGGTGCACCGCCGCTCGAAGCGCAGCGCCGGGCCGTTCCTGAAGATCAACTGCGCCGCCCTCACCGAGTCGTTGCTCGAGAGCGAGCTGTTCGGCCACGAGAAGGGCTCGTTCACGGGCGCGGTGAAGCAGAAGCTCGGGCTGCTCGAGTCGGCGAAGGCCGGCACCGTGTTCCTCGACGAGGTCGGCGAGCTGCCCGAGTCGACGCAAGCCAAGCTGCTGCGCGTGCTCGAGGAGCGGAAGGTGATGCGGGTCGGCGCGAACGCTCCGGAGCCCATCGACGTGCGCTTCATCTTCGCCACCAACCGCGATCTCGAGGCCGAGGTGGAGCGGGGCGCCTTCCGCCGCGATCTCTACTACCGCATCAACGGCATCTCGATCGACATCCCGCCGCTCCGAGAGCGCGTCGGCGAGATCGAGCCGCTCGCGCGCCAGTTCCTCGGCGACGCCGCCCAGCGCGAAGGGCGCACCGTGCCGGCGTTGACGGCCGAAGCGCTCGCGATGCTCAAGACGTGGCCGTGGCCCGGCAACATTCGCGAGCTGAAGAACGTGATGGAGCGGGCGTTGCTGTTGGCCGGAGACGCGCCCATCACGCCTGACGCGATCGCCATCGACGGGCACGACGCTCCGGAGTCGGTGCCGCTCAGCGGGAACAATCTGAAGGATGAGCGTGAAGCTGCCGAGAAGCGCGTGGTGCTCGAGGCGCTCGACAAGACCGGAGGCAATCAGACGAAGGCGGCTGAGCTGCTCGGCATCTCGCGGCGAACGCTCGTGAATCGCCTGACGGCCTACGGCATGACCAAGCCTCGCAAGAAGGAGCCTTGAGTCGCCGTGGAGTCCTTCCGGGGCAACGCGCGCTATCAGATCGTTCGTGAGCTCGGCGTCGGCGGCATGGGCACCGTCTACGAAGCCGTCGACAACGAACGTGGGGGCCGGCGCGTCGCGCTCAAGATTCTGCAGGGGCAAGACGCGAGCTCACTCGTTCGCCTCAAGCGCGAGTTCCGCACGCTGCACGACGTACGACACCCCAACCTGGTCTCGCTGTACGAGCTCACCGCCGATGGCGACACGTGGTTCTTCACGCTCGAGCTGATCGACGGCGTCGACTTCTTGAGCTGGGTGCGGCCGTCGGCCCAGCTCGCGGCGGCCTCGGAGAATCAGACGGCCGATCTCGCGAAGACCGTTCGGTCGCCCGGCCCGCCGACGTTGCGCATCGATCTGGAGCGCGTGAAGACGGCGTTCCGCCAGCTCGCCGAGGGTGTCTCGTACCTGCACTCCCGCGAACGCCTGCACCGCGATCTCAAGCCGTCGAACGTGATGGTGACGAGCGAAGGCCGCGTCGTGATCCTCGACTTCGGGCTGGTCGCCGAGCTTGGCGGGCCAGGCAGCCTCACCGAGGAGCAGGGCAGGGCGATCGTCGGCACCGTCGCGTACATGGCGCCAGAGCAGGCGGCGTCGGGGCCCGTCGGACCGAAGAGTGACTGGTACGCGTTCGGCGTGATGCTGTTTCAGGCGCTGACGGGCCGGCTGCCCTTCGAGGGCTCACCGGTCGACGTGATGATGGACAAGCAGCGCCGCCCCGCGCCCTCGCCGAAAGAGCTCAACGCGGCAGTGCCGGAGGAACTCGACGCGCTGTGCGTGCGGCTCTTGAAGACGCAGTCCTCGGAGCGCCCTGAAGGCCGCGACGTGCTGGCGGCGCTCGGCGCGATCGCGGTGCCTCAGGCGCCTGCGGCCACCTTGATCGGCCGCACCGACGAGCTGGCGACCCTCGAGCGTGCCTTCGAGAAGACTCGAACCTCTGGCCCCAGAGTCGTGCGTGTTCAGGGCGCGCCGGGCATCGGAAAGACCGCGCTCCTCAAGGCCTTCGCGCAGCGGGTCGAAATGCTCGGAGCCGTCGTGCTCGCCGGCCGCTGTCATGAGCGCGAGACGGTGCCCTTCAAGGCGATCGACCCGTTGATCGACGCGATGAGCCGAACGCTGGGCACGATGTCAGCCGAGCGCGTCGACGCGATTCGGCCCCGTGACGCCTGGTTGCTCGCGTGCATGTTCCCGGCGCTGAACCGGGTGCCTGCATTCCGCGATGCGCCGCCGCGCGAAGTGCAGGAGCCGCTCGAACGCCGACGTCGCGCGATCCTGGCGTTGCGCGAGTTGTTCGAGCGGCTCGGTGAACGCGTGCCGCTCGTCGTGCTGGTCGACGACGCGCAGTGGGGTGACACCGACAGCGTGGTGTTGATGGAGGCGATCCTCCGGCCTCCAGAGCCGCCGACCGTGATGGTGGTGACGTCGATTCGTGACGACGGGCCGGTGCTGCCTGTTGGCACCGTGCCGATCGAGATTCTCACGCTCCCGCCGCTGCACGGTGACGCCGCGCTGCAGGTCGCTCGCCTGGCGGGAGCGGACGAGGCCCGCGCGAAGGCCTGCGTTCAGGAGTCGGGTGGCAATCCGCTCCTGCTGCTCCAGCTGCTCGAGTCCGCGGGGCAGGGTGAGGTGACGGTCGACGCGCTCTGGCGACGCAAGGTGGCGCAGCTCGCCGAGCCTGCGCGGCGCCTGCTCGAGGTCGTCGCGATCTCGGTCGCGCCCGTCGACGCCTCGCTCGCGCTCGAAGTGGCTGGCGTGCCGCAGACCCAGGCTGACCTCGTCCCACTGCTGGAGGGGCTGCACCTCGTTCGCCTGCTCCCGGATGAGCGACGGCTCGAGACCTGGCACGAACGACTCCGCGCGACGGTGACCTCGGGGGTCGACGAGGCCCGCGTGCGCTCCGTTCACGAGCGGCTCGCGGTGTCGATGGGCGAGCGCGCCGACGCCGATCTCGACGCGGTCGCCTTCCATTTCTCGGCCGCGGGCCATGGCGATCGCGCTGCAGAGGCCACGCTCAAGGCCGCCGGCCGCGCCCGGGAGCAGCTGGCCTTTGCTCGTGCCGCCTCGCTCTTCCGGCGTGCGCTCGAGCTGTTGCCGCTGGACGATCGTCGCCGCTTCGAGCTCTCGGTCGCCCTCGCGGAGTGCCTCGCGAACGCAGGGAAGGGGCGCGACGCCGCCGGTGCCTACGCCAGCGCGCTCGCGGAGCCTGGTGTGACGTCGGCCGTCGCGGGAGAGCTGCCGAGGCTCGCCGCCGAACAACTGCTGGTGAGCGGTCACGTCGATGAAGGCCTCGTCGCGATCTCGAACGTGCTCGGGGAGATGGGCATGTCGCTGGCCCGCACGCCCCCGCGCGCCGTCGGAGCGCTCCTGTTCCGTCGGCTGCACCTGACGCTTCGAGGGCTGTCCTTCGATGAACGCCCTGCCACGCAGGTCGATGGGGTGATGCTGCGCCGAATCGACGCGTGCTGGTCGGTGTCGGTCGGGCTGGGCATGATCGACACCATCCGCGGCGCGAGCTTTCAGACGCGTCAGCTGTTGCTGGCGCTCGACGCTGGTGAGCCCTGGCGCATCTCCCGTGCCCTCGCGGCCGAGGCGGCGTTCGTCGCGACCGAAGGGAAGAAGAGTGAGAAGCGCGCGCGTGAGCTGGTGCGTCGCGCCAAGGCGATCTGCGAGCGCGTCGGTGATGCGCGGCTTCGAGGGTTGCTCGCCTTCTGTGAGGGGCTCACCCGTTTCCTCGTCGGTGACTTCAAGGAGACCAAGGTGCGGGTCACCGAGGCCGAGGCGTTGCTCCGTGAGGCAGGGCTGGGCGTGTCGTGGGAGGCCGCGAGCGCGCGCCTCTTCTCGGTGTGGTCGCTGTTCTACCTTGGCGAGATCGCCGAGCTGACCCGTCGGGTGCCCGCCCTGGTGCGAGAGGCGCAGAGCCGCGGCGATCGTTACGCCGTCACGAGCCTCACCGTCGGCCTCGCGAACGTCTCCCTGCTCGCGGCCGGCCAACCCGACGAGGCGCGCAAGGCGGTCGCAGCGGCGATGGCGGCGTGGCCGTCGAAGAGCTTCCACTTCCAGCACTACTGGGCCGTGCTCTCGGATGGCTTGATCGGTCTGTACGAAGGCCAGCCCGCCCCGGCGCTCGAGAAGCTGCTCAACGTCTGGCCCGATCTGCAGCGCACGATGCTCCTTCGCATTCAGAACGTTCGAATCGAGGCTCTCTCGCTGAAGGGCCGGCTCGCGCTCGCCGCAGGCCAGGCTGACGTCGCGAAGGACGCCGTTCGCGAGCTCTCGAGAGAGCGGGTCGGGTGGGCGCACGCGCAGGCATTGGTGCTCCAGGCGTTGATCGAGCCGAGCCGCGCGGAGCGCTGTCTGTCCGAGGCGATTCCGCTCTTCGAACAGCACGGCATGCGGCTCTTCGCAGCGGCGACGCGGCTCCGGCTCGGTGGGCTTCAGTCAGCCGAGCTCGGGGCCGCCAATGTTCGGGTCGCGCGCGCCTGGTTCGAGACGCAAGACGTGAAGGACCCCGACGCGTTCGCTCGAATACTGGTGCCTGAGCTCGCGCGGCGGGCATGAGCAGCATCAGGTGAGTGGATGGCGGCGAGTTCGGCGTCTCGGACGTCCGTGAGCCGGAGCTCGTTTTCTCAGCGAGGCACGGGGCGGCGGAATCGCTTCAGGTGATCAAAGCGGTCTGCGGTGTCGCTCAGAATCTCGTCGAACTGGCTGAGGTGCTGTACGTCGAGGGTCAGCTCTTCGATGCCCCGTAACAGGCCACTCGAGGCGAGATCCTCGAGGTGGTGCGGCATCAACGCCCCCTTGAGGAACAGTCGCTTGAGCGCGGGGCTTCGGGTGCCCGAAAGAAACGACGTCGGCCATCGTTCAGGCCAGGGCTGGACGAACAGCTCGAGCTGGATCAGTCGTGGGAACCAGACGGACTCGAGGCTGGCGGGATCGAGACCATCGGTGTGGAACTGCAAGGAGCGCAGCCCCTCGGCCTTCGCCCCCTCGAGATTGAAGGGCAGATCGGTCTCGAGGTGTTCGAGGCCCGTCAATGCGCTCAGCCACTGGAGCGTGCCGTCCTCGAGGTCTGTGCCCGACAACGTGAGCTTGCGTACCGTTCGCGGCAGTGACGTGAGCACCTGATGGATGCGTGCGAGGCCGTCGGCTGGGCCGAACGTCCACCCGAGTTCACGAAGGAGTCTGAAGGCCGGGTGCTCGAGACATCGCTCGAGCGTCGGAGCGCCGGTGCCGGTGGTCGCGAGCACGAAGCCCCGCCTCCAGTCGCCCGCTGCGAGCTCGTGGCGCAGCGTCGAGGTGATGCCTGAACGGCGTTGCTCGATGGTTGAAGAGAGCGCGTCGCCGCCGGAGCGTTCTTGTTCCAGCTCGAGGCGAACGAGCTCGCCAAACGAGTCGCCCTCTTGAAGGAGAAGGTCCGCGAGCACCTCGAGTCGCGAGACGTCGTCAGGCGATTCCTGAACCGCCCTCCATGCAGAGTCGAGCGCCGACGACATCAGCTCGTCACGGTGACCGACTTGAGGCCGATCATCGAGTCGCGCCGCTCCTGCTTCGTGACGAAGTCCTGAATCGTGCGCGCGAGCGTTGCCGACAAGAGGCCGATCATCGGCAGGTGTTCGCCGCCTTCACACGTCGCCTGGCCGGCGTGATCTTCGGCGTCGGGCGTGAAGCGCTCGTCCCACCGCACCAGCCCGAACGAGCCATCACCCGAGATCGCGGCATGCACGAGCGGCAGGTTCTTCACGCGCGCGTGCTCGCTGGTCACCCGCCGGCTCTCGGCGTTATCGAAGCAGTCGACGATCAGCCCTGCGTCCTTCACGAGCTGTTCGACGTTCTCCTTCGTCAGCCGCACACCGAACGCCTCGGCCTTCACGCCATGGAAGTTGAGCAGCTGCGCCTTGAGCGCCTCGGCCTTGTTCTTTCCCAGCGACTGCTTCACGAAGGCCTGCGCCAGCAGGTTCTTCGACTCCACCTTGTCGAAGTCGACGAAGGCGAGGGTCGCGTCGAGCGCACGGCAGAGCACCGCGGTGGTCGAGCCGAGCGCACCGACTCCGAGGAAAACGATGCGCATCGACGGCTCCTCAGGAAGAACGGGAGCACGCGGCTCGAAAGACACGTGCTCCCGGCGAATTCAGGCGCCGAACGGAACCTTGGGGCGCAGGTACAGCCGGTGGCCGCCCTGCAGACGGTCGACCACGAAGCCATCGAACGCCTGGGCAGGCAGGTGCGGCAGGTTCAGCCCGGGCACGTCACCCGAACGAACGAGCTCGTGCGCGATGCGCTTGATGTCGGCGTCGGCGACGAGGCCGTCGAGCTCGATGGGGTAGTCAGCGGACAGGCCGTTGTAGGTGATGTTCAGGATAGCCATGTGCGTGTCCTCCTCGGCTCGACGTGAAAGCTTCGAGACGTTCGCGACCTGCCCGGCCTGACGTCAGCCCAGGCCCTCGGCGTTCTTGAGATCCTTCAGGCGCAGGCCGTTCTTCTTGAGCAGTCGGTAGAGGCTCTGCATCGACAGGCCGGTGCGCTGCTCGGCGACCTGCATGTCGAAGTTCGCCTGCTTCATCACCTCGGCGAAGTAGTGCCGCTCGAAGTCGCCGGTCACCCGATCTTTCGCCTCGTGGTACGGCAGCTTCGAGGCGATCTCGATCAGCGTGGTGTGATCGGTGCGCTTCTCGCCCTGCACGAGCAGATCGAGCCAGCTGCGATTGCCGGTCGACTGCATCAGCGCGCCGCGCTCGAGCACGTTGCGGAGCTCACGAACGTTGCCCGGCCAGTCGTAGCCCTCGAGCAGCGAGAGCGTCTGCGGCGAGAGATCGAACGGCACCGACAACCCTTTGACGAGGTGCCGGGCCAGCAGCGGAATGTCGATCTTCCGCGTACGGAGCGGCGGCAGGCGGACGCGCGCGATGGCGACGCGGAAGAAGAGCTCCTGGCGGAAGCGGCCCTGCTGCACCTCTTCGGCGAGGTTGCGGGCCGTCGACGCGATGATGCGAATGTCGAGGCGGCGTGCGGGCTGCCCGGCCATCGCGGGGATCTCTTTCGTCTCCAGCAGCCGCACCAGCTTCGGCTGAACACCGGCCGGCAGCTCTGCCACCTCGTCCAGGAAAACCGTGCCGTTCTTGCCCGAGAGAAACGCGCCGTCCTCTCCGAAGAGCTCGCGATCGGCGTTCTGCTCAGAGAGCATGGCGCAGTCGACGACGCGGAAGGGGCCGTAGCGTTTGGCCGAGAGCGCGTGAACGGCGCGGGCCGCGAGCTCCTTGCCGGTGCCCGTCTCGCCTTCGATCAGCAGCGTCACGTCTTCACGCGCGATGCGGCGCAGCTCGGCGAAGACGATGCGCATGGCCTCTGACGTGCCGACCAATTCCCCGAACGTCTCGGCGTCGAGCAGCTCGATCTCGGTGTCGCGCGTCTTGCGCTTGATCGACAGGCGCGTCTTGCCGAGCGTGATCTTGTCGCCCGTGTCGATGAACGCCTGCAGCACCTGGCGCCCCTCGATGAACGTGCCGTTGCGGCTCGACAGATCGCGCAGCAGCAGCCCCTTGAGGGTTCGCTCGATCTCGAGGTGGCGGCGACTCACGGTCGTATCGGTGAGGACGAGATCGTTCGCGGGATCGCTCCCGACGCGGACCAGGCCTTCGAGCGTCGAGACCTTCTTGCCCTTGTCCGGCCCGGCGACGACCTCGACGGTCCACTCGCGCACGGGGACCCGGGAAATCGTCTCCCCGGGGATGGTGACGGACTCCGTCAATTCAGGAGGACTCACAGGAGCGCGACTCTAGCCTGCGTCCCTCGGAGCACGAGGGGTTTTGCGTCAGTTCGCGGCGCCGCTGAAGTCGCACAGCTCGATCGACTCCGACGCGGTCTGCACGCGCAGCTCGTCGCGGTAGCCCTCGGCGTCGCCCGCCAGCTGGAACGGCATCGGGCGCGAGAAGCGAATCGTGACGTCGCTGGCGAGGAAGTCGTGGAGCCCCTCGGGGAACCAGGTGCCGCTCCAGAGGCCAGGCAGGTTCGCGAGGATCTGGGTCGCAGGGATCTTCCCGACCCGCAGATCGAACATGCCGCGTCGTTTGCCCGCGAAGGGGAACATCTTGAGCTCGTAGCCGTAGAACGGCACCGTGCCTGCGGCCGCCATCATGAGCGGCCCCTTGAAGATCGTCGCACCGGGACCAAACGTCTCCACGGGCTTGCCATCGGGCCCCATGCGCCAGGCAACCTGGCCCTGATTGACGACCTCGCAGTCCACCGAGTTCGAGTTCGCGAGGTAGTAGGGCACCGTCTTGAAGGCGACCGACGTGAAGTAGCCGCTCGGGCCCGACATCAGCTTTGCGAACGGGCCTTCGGCGAAGGCGTTCTTCACCTTGATGTAGTCGTTGAGGAGCTGGCCATCCATGCCGAGGCCCGCGAAGGGTGCCCGCTTGCCGTCGATCAGCAGCAGGTCCATCGACTTGGTGCCGGGCACTTCACCGGAGCGCGCGCGCAGCACGTCATCGAGAATGCCGTCACCACGCGTGGGGGACGCCTTCACGTGCGCAGCGACCGAGTTGCCGGTGCCGAGCTTGAGCACGCCGAAGCGGGGCATCGGCGTCGGGTGATGGTGACGACGACGACCGACCTCCGAGACGATCTCGTTGACGAAGCACATCAGCGTGCCGTCACCGCCGCCCAGAAACACCGTGTGGTAACCGCGATCGACGACGGTCTGCGCGATCCGGCGCGCGTCGAGCTCGGACCGAGAGAGAAAGAGGTCGCCTTCAGGCACCACGTGAGAGAGCGAGCGGACGATCTTCGGGGTGACTCGACGTGCGTTCGCGTTGAGCAGCACCGCGACCCGGTGATCGACGTCCAGGCGGGGAGGGACCTGCTCAATCGTGCTGCGATAAGGCTGAACGAACATGAAGTCGGCCTCCAACGAGTGCGCGCGAGAGCCCCTGGTCGCGACGTCGCCTCGCGTCAAAGCATGGCGCTTGCCAATCAGTTTGAATGACCCAACACGTTGATTCGACCGGGAAACGCGCACGGCGTCATCGCTGGCTGGCACCTGATGGTGGCGGTCAGTGCGAAGCCCGTTACGCGGTTGACACCGGTCGCCGACTCATTCGCCATCGAGCCACCGGGGGCAGCGCCACCCAACTGTTGCAGGTTGATTGACACCCCGAGGTCGGTGGTTACCTTGCGCAGGTCTCGGGCCAAGCCAAAAACCCGGCGATTTCAAATAATTAGCGCCCCGCGCGCCAGGAGAAGACACCATGGGCAAGATCATCGGAATCGACCTCGGCACCACCAACTCGTGTGTCGCGATCATGGAGGGCCGCGAGCCCAAGGTCATCGTGAACGAAGAAGGCAGCCGCATCACGCCGTCGGTCGTCGCGTACACGAAGGACGCCGAGCGGCTCGTCGGCCAGGTGGCCAAGCGCCAGGCCATCACGAACCCCGAGCGCACCATCTACTCGGTCAAGCGCTTCATGGGCCGTCGCTTCGACGAGACCACCGAAGAGGCGAAGCTCGTTCCCTACAAGGTCGCGCGTGGGCCCAACGGCGATGCCCGCGTCGACATCGACGGCAAGCTGCTGTCGGCTCCCGAGATCTCGGCGCAGGTGCTGCTCAAGCTCAAGCGCGCCGCTGAGAACTACCTCGGCGAGAAGGTGACCGAGGCGGTCATCACGGTGCCCGCGTACTTCAATGACGCCCAGCGCCAGGCCACGAAAGACGCAGGCGAGATCGCCGGCCTCGTGGTGCGCCGCATCGTCAATGAGCCCACGGCGGCCGCGCTCGCGTACGGCCTCGACAAGAAGAAGTCCGAGAAGGTCGCGATCTACGACTTCGGCGGCGGCACGTTCGACATCTCGATCCTCGACATGGGCGACGGCGCGGTCGAGGTGCTCGCGACGAACGGCGACACGCACCTGGGCGGCGACAACATCGACATGAAGTTGATGGAGTGGCTGATCGCCGAGTTCAAGAAGGACAACGGCATCGACGTCTCGAAGGACAAGATGGTGCTCCAGCGCCTGAAGGAGGCGGCGGAGAAGGCGAAGATCGAGCTGTCGAGCGCGAACGAGACGCAGATCAACCTGCCGTTCCTCACCGCCGACGCGACCGGCCCCAAGCACCTCGACGTGAAGCTCTCGCGCGCGAAGTTCGAGCAGATGATCGCCGACTTCGTCGAGCGCAGCCTCGAGCCCTGCCGCAAGTGCATCAAGGACTCGGGCCTCAACGTCTCGCAGATCGACGAAGTCGTCCTGGTCGGTGGCTCGACCCGCATTCCCGCGGTCTCGGAGGCCGTGAAGAAGCTGTTCGGCCGCGAGCCCAACCGCTCGGTGAACCCCGACGAAGTGGTGGCCATCGGCGCCGCCGTGCAGGGCGCGGTGCTCTCGGGCGACGTGAAGGACATCCTCCTGCTCGACGTCACCCCGCTGTCGATGGGCGTCGAGACCCTCGGTGGCGTCTTCACGCGGCTCATCGAGCGCAACACCACGATCCCCAGCCGCAAGTCCGAGACGTTCTCGACGGCGGCCGACGGTCAGACGCAGGTCGAGATCCACGTGCTGCAGGGAGAGCGTGAGATGGCTGGCGACAACCGCAGCCTCGGCCGCTTCCACCTCACGGGCCTGCCTCCCGCGCCCCGTGGCATTCCGCAGATCGAGGTGTCCTTCGACATCGACGCCAACGGCATCTTGAAGGTGACCGCGAAGGACAAGGCCACCGGCAAGGAAGCCAACGTCACCATCACCAACAACTCGGGCCTTCCCAAGGAAGAGGTCGAGAAGATGGTGAAGGACGCGCAGGCCAACGAGTCGGCTGACAAGGCGCGCCGTGAGCTCGTCGACCTGAAGAACCAGGCCGAGAACATGGCCTACAACCTCGAGAAGCTCGTGACGGAGAACAAGGAGAAGCTCGCCGCCGAGACGGTGACGAAGCTCGAGGCCGCTGCGAAGTCGCTCCACGAGGTGCGCAACACGGACGACAAGCAGAAGCTCCAGGACACGCTCAAGGCCGCCCAGGACGTCAGCTACAAGGCCGCCGAGGAGATGTACAAGGCGACGGGTGGCGCTCCGGGCGCGGGTGGCCCTGAGGCGGGCGCTCCGGGGGCGGGCGCCGGGCCGGCCGCTGGCGCAGGGCCGAAGAAGGACGACGTCGTCGACGCCGAGTTCCGCTCGAACTGAGTCGGTCCCAACGTCGTGAAGAAACCGTCCCGCGTGACCTCAGGTCGCGCGGGACGTTTCGTTTCTGGAGGCGAAGAGGGCCACCGCTGGTTGCCGCATGGCGCTGTTGATTGGGGGCAGGGTGTGTTGGGCGACCTGGGGCCTGCGCCCCTCACCGTCGATTGAAGCGCAGATCACATCGACCTACGTCCCAGGCGCCAACGCCCCGTCACGCCGAGCTCACTGTGATCCTTCGCGGTTCATCTGCTCACGGTGGTGACTTGTCTCGCACTGGCGTGTGCTCTCTACAGTCCGCTTCGTGATTCGAGGGCTCGACGTCGAAGAGAAGCTGGCCGATGGCTCTGCGGTCGAGGTGTTCCTCGCGCGTTCCTCGAGTGGCCGCGTCCTCGTGCAGGTCAGCCGGCCCGAGCTGGGCAACGACATCGAGCTCTACGCGCGCTTCATGGACGTCACGCGGCGCTCGAAGCAGCTCAAGCACCCCGGCCTGGTGAGCGTCGAGCACGTGCACTGCTCGAGCGACGGGCGCTTCGTGGTGGTGAGCGAGCCTTTGACGGGCAAGACGGCGGCGGCCTTCCTCTCGGAGCAGGGCCGGCTCTCGAGTGATCTCGCCATCTCGTGGGGCGTGTCTCTCGCCGAGGCGATTCAGTTCCTTCACGATCACGAGCTCGTGCATGGGTGCCTCGCGCCGCAGCATGTATTCCTCGAGGGCGACGGAGACGTGCCGACGGTTCGCCTGCTCGACACCGCGTTGATGCTGTTCCGCGACGTGCGCTCGCTGCCGGTGCCCGCGTCAAGGGTGTTGGTGCCTGCGCCGTACCTCGCGCCGGAGCGGGTCGCCGGCAATCGCGCGACCCCCGCGTCGGACATCTACGGGCTCGGCGTGATGCTGTTCGAGCTGCTCACCGGGGTGCCGCCCTTCGCTGGCGAAAACTCGGGCATCACGCGGCAGATGCACGTCGTGTCGCCGATTCCCCGCATGCCGGCGCACCTCTCCGCGTGGGACGATATCTTCGACCGCGCGCTCGCGAAGGATCCCGCCGATCGGTTCGAGTCGATGGTGGCTTTCCGTCAGGCCCTGGTCGACCTCGAGCTGCGCATCACCCGCGTCGAAGGCGCCTCGCCGATCGTCGCGGGCACGCTGATTCCGACCACCACGCAGCCAGGCATCGTGCCTTCCAGTGGCGTGGAGCAGTTCGGCTCGTGGATCATCGAGCGCACCATCGGCGAAGGCGGCATGGGGCGGGTCGTGGAGGCGCGGCACTCGACGCTCAATCGCAAGGTGGCGATCAAGATCCTCCACCCGCAGCTCACCAGCCGGCCCGATCAGGTGACGCGCTTCATTCAGGAAGGGCAGGCGATCAGCCAGCTCGATCACCCGAACATCGTGAAGGTGTTCGATCTGATCAACGAGCCGGGCCGTGTCGCGTTCGTGATGGAGCTGCTCGAGGGGCAGAGCCTCAAGGGCCTGTCGCGGGAGCGTCCGATGGAGCTGCGGCGCGCGGTTCGGTTGATCACTCAAGCGGCCCAGGCGCTGACGGCGGCACACCGCATCGGCGTGGTGCACCGCGACATCAAGCCCGACAACCTCTTCGTCACCACCGGCACCCCGGAGCAGCTCAAGGTGCTCGACTTCGGCGTCGCGCGAGTTCGGCAGGGCCAGACCGAGCTGAGCCGGCTCACGCAGGTCGGGCAGGTGGTCGGCACTCCGCTGTGGATGGCGCCGGAGCAGGTGCTCGGCCGCGACGTCGACGAGCGGGCCGATCTCTATTCGCTCGCCACGGTGCTCTACACGCTGATCGCCCGGCGGTTCCCCTTCGAGGGCGGCGCGATGACCGAGGTCGTGATGTCGCGGCTCTCAGGCGAGGCGAAGCCCGTCGGCGAGTACACGTTCCTGGGTGAGCCGATTCCAAGGAAGCTCCAACAGCTGATCGCGGTGTGTCTGGCCCGCGACGTCAATCGGCGCATGCGCAGCGCCCAGGTGATGGCCGAGGCGCTGCAATCGGTGACGGACGCGTTCTCGAAGCCGTTCGAAGAAGACGAGCCTGACGAGACGCCGTCGGGCCGTTGGTCGATCTTCAAGCGGAAGTGAGCCGCTCCAACAGGCCGCGCACCGTGAGCGGGCTCGAGCCCTCGGCCTTGTTGTTCACGATGATCCACAACTGCCGCCGGGCTTTCTGCGTCGCTTCGACGAGCCGTACGACGTCAGCGCGCATCGCGTCGTCCCTGGCCTGAAGGCGATCGAACGGTGCGAAGGCCTCGCGTGCTTCTTCGTAGCCGAGCCCCTGAGGCAGCAGGAGCCGGCACACCGAGAACGGCGCGGTGAAGCACTGCTCCCGCGCGAGCTGTTCTCCCAGCGTCGACATGCGCTCCCAGTGATTGAAGACGTGCGAGACGCCATGCCGCTCGAGAGTCTGAAAGTAGCCCGGCGTCATCCACTCGGGGTTTCGTAGCTCGACGGCGTACAGGGGCCCGCGCGGCAGCCCGGCGAAGAACCGGTCGAGCTTCGCGTTGAAGAGAGGCGGGGCGAGCAGCTCCGTGCGGCCGAGCGGGAGCATCTGGAAGAGCAGCGGCCCGAGGTGCTCCTTGAAGCTCGACAGCGCGGGCGTGAGCACTTCGTCGCGGAAGAGCTTCACGTTCAGGAAGTCGGGGTTCGGCGCGCGCGTGCGTGGGTCGACGTACGAACACACCCGGCTCCACACCTTCATCACGCAGCGAAAGCCGGGCGGGAGCTGCTTCGCGTACACCGCCAGGTCCTGGCTCGAGAGCGGGGCGTAGTAGCTGCGGTCGATGCCGACGGTGTTGAAGAGCGGGTGCCGCGAGTAGGTCTCGAGGCCGTGGGCGACGAGCTCCTCCATCGAGGGCTCTCCCGGGTAGACGATCCCCTTCCATCCGGGGAAGGTCCAGCTCGAGGTGCCGATGAAGACGTGCGGCGGGCGGCGAAGGGCCAGCGCGGTGTCGGCGCGCAGATCGAGTGGAGGCGGCGGGAAGAGCGAGAACTGCATCAGGCGGGAGGCAGGCCGCTCCAGCTCGTCGGATCCTGCGGGCCCGCGGCGGGGGCGATGTCGACGACGAAGCCGGTGAGGTGCGCCATGCCCGAGACGCGCTCGAGCCGGTCAGGCCCGTCGGCAGCGAGCAGGTTCACGTTCACGCCGCGCGTCTTGTTCGCGATCGACAGGCCGGTCGCGTGTTGGTGCCCCCAGCCATGCGGGAGCGCGACGGTGCCCGGCATGAGATCGCCCAGCAGCTTCACGGGAACGCGGACCGTCGCCGTGTCAGTCGTCACGTCTGCGAACGCGCCATCGCGAAGCCCACACCGCGCGGCGTCGCTCGGGTGCATGTAGAGGTGGTTCGTCCCGTCGTGGATGAACTCCTCGATGTTGTGCGTCCACGAGTTGTGGGTCTGCACGGCGCGCTTGGTGATGAGCTTGAAGCGGCTCGCACGGCCCTTCTCGAGCACGAAGTCGGCCTCGAGCTTCTTCGCGGCGTCCATCAAGAGCTTTGGCGCGAGCTGCACCTTCTTCGTCTCGGTCAGCACCCGCGTCCCGACGAAGTCGTCTGCCTCGTGCTGCTCGCGGAGCTTTCCGTGCGGGTGATCGTCGGCGAGCGAGTCGAAGCTCGACTGCCCCGTGAGCCGCAGCAGCATCGACAGCAACGTCTCGTCGGGCAGCGCCGACGTCTTGCCCTTGCGGTGGAGCCGCGAGTGCACCGCCATCATCGCTTCGAGCGACTTCTGCGCGATGGCCGAGTCGAACAGGTTGACGCCACTCGCGCGGCAGAGGTCGAGGTAGATCGAGGCCTCGTCGCGTTGCTCGTGCTCCGGCTCGACGAGGGCGCGCGTCACCTGCATGTACGGCTTCTTCTGCAGGCCCAGCATGAGCGGGAAGATGAAGGGCAGGTCGGCGCGCTCCAGCGGGGTCGTCGCTGGCAACACGTAGTGCGCCACCGAGCCCGTCTCGTTGCGGAAGAGATCGAGCGTCACCAGCAGCTCGAGCGACTCGAACGCCTTCTTGAGCCGGCCCGCGTTCGCCATCGTGATGAGCGGGTTGCCGCCCGTGACGAACAGCGAGCGCACCTGCTTCGGGCCCGGCGTGAGGATCTCGTCCGCGAGGACACCGCCGGGGAACGCATCGTTGACCGAGCCGAAGTCGCCGATGCGCGAGCGATCGGTGCGGGTGAGGACGCCGTTCTTCTTCCCGAACGCCGGGAAGTCGATCACGCCGCGACCGACGAGCGTGCCGCCTCGACGATCGAGGTTGCCCGAGAGCAGGTTGATGCACTCCTGCAGCCAGAAGCCGAGCGAGCCGTTGCTGCCCATGTTCACGCCGGTCGAGGAGTAGATCGACGCACCCTTCGACGTCCGGAAGACGCGGACCAGCTCACGCAGCGTCGCCGCGGGGATCGTCGTCACCTCTTCACTGCGCTCCGGCGTCCACGTGCGGGCGACCGCGAGCACCTCGTCGATGCCTTCCGCCTGGGCTTCGGCGCGGGTCCGGTCGATGCCGCCCTGTCGCTCCAGCTCAGCCAGGAACGCGAGGTAGAAGAACGGGTCGGTGTTCGGGCGAATGAAGTGGTGCTCGCCAGCGACCTTCGCGGTCTCGGTCTTCCGTGGATCGATCACGATGACGCGCGCGCCGCGCTCCTTCATCTCCTGCAACGTGCGGCCCGGGTTGGGGACCTGCAGGAAGCTCCACTTCGAGATCACCGGGTTCGCGCCGACGATGATCAGGCACTGCGTGTGATCGAGATCGGGGAAGGGCTGCGTGAAGGGGAAGCCGTAGATCGCGTTGGCGACGGCGAACTTGTTCGAGCAGTCCTGCGTGGCTGAGGCGTACAGCGACTTCGAGCCCAGCGCGGTCATGAAGCCCTGCGCGAAGACGGGGTGCAGCACGCCGAAGCCCGCCGCCGTGCCGACGTACAGCGCGATCGAGTCGGGGCCGTGATCGCCGCGCAGTTGCTTCAGCTTGTTGCCGATCTCCTCGAGGGCCTGCGCCCAGGTGATCCGCTCCCACCGCGAGCCGATACGCTTCATCGGCCACTTCACGCGATCGGGAGAGTCGTACATGCGCGCCTGCTTGAGCCCCTTCGGGCACGAGAAGCCGCGCGTCGCGACGTGATGATCATCGGGGTGAACGGCGACGACCTTGTTCTTCTCGACCGTCACCTTCAGGCCACAGAGCGCCTCACAGATCCGGCAGAAGGAGTGATGAGTCCCGTCAGGCATGGCGGCGCTCTTACCGCCTGTGCGTCAGGGCACCAACGTGAAGACGTTTCGGCGGGTGAGATCGCCCTGCCCGAGTCGGCCATCGGCGTTCTCGCCCGTGCAGAAGAGCGAGCCGTTGCCCTTTCGCGCGCAGGTGTGGAACCGGCCGATCTGCACGTCGACCCAGTCCTTGTCGGTGCCGACCTGCGTGAGCGTGCCCGTCGGCTTGTTGTCACCGAGACCGAGTTGCCCCTCGATGCCGCGGCCCAGACACCAGAGCGAGCCGTCGAGCCGAATGCCGCACGCGTGGAACGTCTCAGTGTGGAACATGCGCCAGGCGCCCGTGCCCATGCGCGTCGGCACGTCGTAGGTGGTGACGCCGGTCTCGAACGCCGAACCGTGACACCACGCGCTGTCGTCGCCAGCGATCGCGCAGGTGCCCTGTTGTGACGACGACAGCGCCCTCCAGTCAGCGCGGGTGCCGACCTTCGTCGGTGGCCGAACCTGCCCCGCGCTGCCGGGGCCGAGCCCCAGGTGACGTTCCGTGTTGCGACCCCAGCACCACAACGAGCCGTCCAGCTGCACGCCGCAGGTGTGACCGTCGCCGGGCTCGAGCACTTTCCACTGTGCGTTGCCGAACACGGGCTGCGCCGAGGGTTGGTCGGCGCCGGGGAAGGCATCGTTGAGACCCAGCTGGCCTTCCCAGTTCGCGCCCCAACACCAGCCCGTCGCGTCGGACAACACGGCGCAGGTGTGGCTGAAAGTCGTCGCGAGCGTGCGCGCGGGACGGGGCAGGGCGACCTGGGTCGGCTTCGGGCGCGGCAGAAGGTCGCCGGTCCCGAGCTGCCCTGCCTGGTTGTTGCCGAAGCACCAGACGCTCCCATCTGCCTTGAGCGCGCAGGAGTGTTGGTCGCCAGTGGAGATCGATGCCCAGTCGGTCGCCTGGTCGACGAAGGTCGGCGTCTTCCGGATCTGGCCATCTCCGAGCCCGAGCTGGTTCGTCGCGCCGTCACCCCAACAGCGCAGCCGGCCCGCGCGGATGTCGCAGGTGTGGCGGTGGCCCATGCTCAAGAAGCGCCCACCTTCGACGCTGGGGACCGGAGCGCCTGCGTCGTACGGAAAGAGGACTGGCAGCTCCTGAAGACAGGCGCTGAAGACGAGGGTGGACAGGACGAGCAGCACTCTCACCACGCACCTCCGACGCCCAGGCTCGCGCCGCCTTCGAAGCCGCTCGTGGCCGTGACGCGTTGGCCGCCGTCGGTCGCGATCACGCCTGCGACGGGAACGCCTGCGGTGAGGCGAAGAAAGAACACCACCGGTCGCGTCGCCCAGCGCACCTCAGCACCTGCCCGGAGCGTCGAGAGCCAGCCGGTGCTGGTCGTCCCCGTGGCTGGAGTCCGCGCTGTTCCCTCGAAGCGCACCCACCCGAGCCGCGCGCCTGCGATGGCGGCGATCGCGAGCCGGCCGAGCTGGAGCAGATCGAAGAGCCCGTGCAGTCCGCCCGCAACCGAGAGCGCGTTGATGGTTCCGCTCGGTGCCTCGGTCGGCAGCGCGAAACGAACGCCAGCCTCGAGCTCGAGGGCAAAGCGCGCTCCGAAGCGGCGGCGGAGAAAGACGTCAGCGCCACCGTGTGTTTGCCCGCCCGTGAAGGCCTCACCACCCAGCGCGACCCCCAGGCCCCAGGTCGGCGCGAGCTCGGGCTCCACGGCCTTCAAGCCCGGAAGCTCACGACGGGCTTCTCGCAACAGCTCTCCGAGGCTCGAGCCGATCGTCAACGCGTAGCCATCAGGAGGAACGGAGCCGAGGTCGAGCGTGCGCGAGAGCTGTCTCGTCGATCGCCCTGATGGAACGGAGACGGTCAGGGTCAGCGCTCCCGTTTCAGGCCAGTCGACCGTCGCGGTGGCCTTCGCGGCGCGCTCGTCGTCGATGGGGCAGAAGCCGACCTGGCGCGCCTCGTAGAGCGCCTCTTCGCGCACCGCAGACTCGAGCGACGTCACCATGCCAGGGCCTCCGAGCCGGAGCGCGAGGGTTGGCCAATCCGCCTCACACGGACTCTGCGCGAGAATCAACGACACCACTGTCACCAGCACGCCCACCCCACTTCAGCTCAGAACGAGCAGAGGCTCTGGAGTGTGGCCGCGTGAACGCCTGCTGGGAAGCGCTTCAGGTAGGACTCGCGCGCGTCACGACAGGCCGGGGCGCGGTGCTGCTCATGATGCAGTTGAACGAGGCGGGCCATCGCGTCTTCTGCGTACGAGCCTTGCGGCGAACGGGCGATCGACTGCTCGAGTGACTCGACGGCAGACGAGGGCGCGTGCAGCTGATCCATCTGAAGGCGACCGAGCTCGAAGAGCACCAGGCCGGCGCGGCTGTCGGTGGGGAACTTCGCGAGGAAAACGGAGAACGCATCAGCCGCATCGCGTGCGTGTCCGGCGCGGCGGGCGTCGAGGGCGAGGCGGAACAACGTCGATGGATCGTCAGGGAGCGGAGGCCGGGTGCTGATGACGGGCGGCGGCAACGGCTCGTCCGTCGCTGCGGCGACCTTCGCAGGCCGGCTCTTCTTCCTGGGTGCGGCGGGCCGGCGGGGGGAATCGGCCGGGGCAGGTGTTTCATCGACGGAGTCTTCTTCAACGAGTGCCTCGGGCTCCGGCAGCGCGAGCGCGGCCGTCTCGACGCCTTCGTTCCACGACTGGCCAGCGTTCAACACCGCGCGCTGCTCGTCACCGACCCACACCTCGACGACGCCGCGATCGACGGTGACATTGACGACCTCGTTGCCGATCGAGCGCTTCACCGTGAACGCAGTGCCCACCACGCGGACCTCGACGCGGCCCGCCTTCACCACGAACCGACGCGCTGGGTTCTTCGCGACGTCGAAGTGCATCGAGCCTTCATCGAGGCGAACCCGAACTTCCGAGGCGGTCGCGATCTCGAGCGCACCCTTCGATGAGGCCTCTGCGCGCACCGTCGAGCCCTCGCGGAGCTGGGCCTGCAGCGGCGCCGAGCCTGCCGCGAGCACCGCGCCCGCTTCGAGCGTGCCCTCGGTGCGTGACTTGCGGCTCAGCGTGAGCCCGATGACGCCAGCGATCAGCGCGGCGGTGACGGCTCCGGCGATGACGAAGCGCGTCCACCGTCGCTCCGGGCGCAGGGCCGAGTCGAGCTGCTGCCAGCCCTCGTCGATCTCTCGATCGGTGACGACAAAGTGTACGTGCTCCGACAGCGGCCCTCGTGGGTCAGCCATGGCGCACCTCCTGGAGTTTCAAGTCTGCCGCGGCGATGCGGCGTTTGACGGTGGCGAGCGAGAGATCCAGCGCGCTCGCGACTTCGGTCAGCTCGAGGCCCTCGACCCGGTACAGCACGAGCGCGAGGCGCTCTTCGGTCGGGAGCGCGCCGAGGCTCTTGTAGAGATCGTGCAGCTCGGCCTTCGCTTCGGGTGGGGCGTCAGTGGTGGAGCGCACGTCGAGCTCTTCATCGGAGGCGTGGCCAAAGCCGAGGCGCGAGAGCAACCGGCGGCGACGCAGCCGACGACGCACCTCGAAGACGACGATGCCGCCGAGCCAGGTCGAGAACGCGTCGGGGTTTCTCAGCTGCTCGATGCGGGTGAAGGCGTTGAGGAACGCGTCTTGCGCGATGTCTTGTGGGTCTTCTTCGGGCGCGAGCCGGTGCGCGAGGCCCATCGCCATGCGCGAGTGCCGGCGGAAGAGGGCCTCTTGCGCCCAGCGCTTCTTCTCGCGCGCCGCCGCGACGAGCGTCGAGTCGCTCTCGGTCGAGGTCTGCCGGAAGGGCAGGACGCGTGCACGGTCGTTGGCGGCGGCCATCTTGAGGAGTGAGAAGCCTGAGCCGCCTGCCACGGCTCAGCCACTGTGAAATGACCGCGGACTCGAAATGGCAGCGAAATCAGCGAGTTGAGCTCGTTATTGCCCACACGAGCGCACCACCACCATCTCCGGAGCGCGCCCAGCGCCCCGACGAGCCGCCAGCTGGCTGACGTGACTTGCGCGCGGCGAGACCCTTCTCGAGCGATTGACGCTCTTCTCCGACGGCTGAGGCCTCGACGAGGCGCAAAGGTCGGCTCCGAGCGTGTTGGGCGCGTTGCACCCCACACACCTGGCCATCGCTACAGCCGCGGCGGCGGGCGGCCCGTGACATTGGCGGCAGGTTCTCGGAGCTCCCGGCTTCTCCAGCCGAAGTGCATCGTCAGCACGCGAAGGGCCTGCCGATCGTTCAGCAGGCGCGAAGCCGGCCGGTAGCAGTCGGCTATCGAGGCTCTTTCGTCGAAGTGATCGAGGCCGATCGCACGCCGGGCTCCTGAAGGCCGCGAGCCGTCACCGTCATCGCCTGCGTCGGCCGCTGACAGAGCGTGAGTGGCTCGCCGAAGGTGCGCACGTAGAGCGAGTTCTCGAGCTTGAGCTGCGCTGGGAAGTCGCTCGACGTGCGTGGGACGACGTGGCGGTCCACCGTCGCGGCGTCGAGGTTCGGCACGTCCCTCAAGTGGTAGTGCACGGTGACGATCGCGCGGTTGGCCTCAGGCAGTGGCACCTGCAGCACAAGCTCGGAGCCCGACATGCGGCGCTCGTCGAGCAACGACATGCGGCCACGGTAGCCCTCGACGACGGCGTCGACCTTCGAGGAGTGGAGCGGCTGCGAGAACCGGAGCGTCACCGTCTTTGTGCCGGTGGGCAACGCGAAGTCGAACGTCTGCCGGCCGAGGCCCGAGCGATACGAGTTGCGAAGGATCTCGGTCAGCTCGTGCGTGACGGTCGCGGTGTCCGAGGCGCGGAATTGTTCGTAGCCGTCCGGCGCCGCGAGCTGCGGAGCGTTGGAGGGCAGGGTGATCTGTTTCCACCCTGGCGTCGGATCGTTCATCACGAAGCACTGCGCGAGCACGAGGGACACGAGCGTCACTGCGCCTCCGGCTGAGGCGTCCGCTTGAGAAACTGCGAGCCGATCAGCAGCAGCGCTCCGACGGCGACCAGCACGCCGATGCGCAGGCCTCCGAAGAGGTGGGTCGTGTCGTACATCGTGGCCTTGAGCACGGCGGCGGCGATCACCACGAAGCCCGCGTCACGCGGCGCGGTGTCGTTGGTCTTGCGGCCGAGCAGCACGGCGCCGAGGCCCAGCAGTGTCCACGCCAGCGTAAGCACGAGCCGGCGGGCGATGTCGTCGACGTGCATCGTCATCAGGTGAAAGTACGCGCCGCCGGTGAGCGCCATCAGGCCGATGCCGAGCGTCTGCCACGTGAGGAACTCAGGAACGCGGAGCGGGAACTCACGCATCGGACCGGGGACGACGGGCTCACGTGAACGCAGCAGGCGCATCGCCACCCAGATCGCGCCGAGGACCGGCAACACGACGCCGAGCAGGAGCAGCGGGATCTTGAACGCGAGCCACGACATGGCGCTCACCATCGCCGTCACGAACAAGAGCCCGGGAGCGAGCCACCGCATCGCGCCCTCGAGCTTCTGCGCGCTGACGATCGTCGCGACTGCCGAGGCGACGACGGCGATCAACACGCCCTGGAGCTCGAGCTCCTGCCACCCGAACACCGCGGCGAGCGCGAGCAAGCCCAGCCCTGCGAAGTGAAGCACTCGTGAGTCCAGCGACGGCGATGCGTTCATGTGTCGGCCCTTTCGTGAAACGAACAAGCGCCGGAACGTGAACGTGACGGTGGCTATTCCACGGGTGTCGGGTCGCGCAGGAACGTGCGCAGCGACGACCGGCGACTCGCGCGGTTCCCTCGTGCGAGAGTGCTCGCCATGCGCTGGTGGTGGCTGCTGTTGCTGAGCACGAGCTGTCTGGAGCCGCGGTCATGCCGCACCGACGACGACTGTCCGTTCTCGAGCGTCTGTGAGGTCCGTGGCACCAGCGCCGAGGGCGTCTGCCGCGAGATCAACGACGGCGGCGCCCGGTAGCGCTCAGGGGATTTCGGTCGGAGCCCGCAGCGACGCCTTGGGCAGACCTTCGGAGCCCATCACGCCCATCTTCCCGGAGAGCGCTCCGGCGTGTTCGTGCGGCATCTCATCGCGCGGCGATCGGAAGACGTGCATCGGCGAGTAGAAGAGGAAGTTCGACACCCGCCCCGTGTACAGACACGCGTACTGCTCGACCTGCTCTCCGAAGCGCGAGTTCTCAGGCCCTTCTTTGAAGTGCAGGCCCCAGAACTTGTTGAAGCCGGTCTCGACGTCCTGCTCGACGATCTTCACGGCCGAGGTGCACTCCTTCAGCGCCTTGCGCACCCGATCGAGCTCGGCCTTCGTGACGCGGAACTCTTCTTCGAGCAGCGCCTCGTCGCCGTCCTTCTTCTCGATGTGCCGCTCGACCTGGTTGAGCTTCACCTTGCGCCGCTGCACCTCGTCGTCGAGCCGCGCCTGCAGCGCTTCGACCTCGGCCAGCGTGGTGATCTCGTCCTTGCGCGACTCGAGGTAGGCGATCTCGTCTTCGATCTCCTGCACGATCATGCACGTGCGCCACATCGACGTCTTCTTCGACTTCAAGATGTCGCCGTAGATGTGATCGCCGACGTACAGCACCGACTCGCCAGCCTTGCCCGTCAGCTTCTCGAACGCCGCCAAGTTTCCACCCTTGTAGACGCGCCCACGCTCGAGCACCGACGCCTCGGACAGCACCGAGTTGTCTTCCTTCGTCTGGTCGATCTCGTGGAACGGGTTGTGCCCAGAGAAGAACTCGGGCTTCCGCGCATCGGTGACGACGTAGTCGAAGTAGTTCCTCCAGCTCGGGTACTCCGCCACCACGCCGTCGAGCAGGTAGCCCATCACCGCGCGGGTGAAGTCGAAGGCCGAGTTCGTCAGCAGGAACAGCTTCTTCCCGCTCGAGCGCAGCTTGTGGAGCGCGGGCCCGAGCTCGGGATCCTTGAAGACGTATTGTGCGAGGTCGGCGCGGATCACCGCCTTGAGCGAGTTGTCGCGGTGCACCGAATCGATGGCGTGGCGGATGTCGTCGTAGAGCACCGTGTAGTCGCACGGCCGCTTCAAGACGCCTTCATAGAGGTCGACGATGCCGGCATAGAGACACGCCTCGGGCAGGGCGAACAACGTGTCGATCCACGCGTACTCGGGGTTCTTCAGGCGAATGCGCTCGTTGCGGTACAGCGTCTGCAACACCTCGTCAGGGAGCGCCGTTCTGCCGTGGTACGCGCGCCCGACGTGGCCGAAGCGATCGATCTTGAGCAGGTTGCCGTGCTTCTTGTCGATGAAGAGCCCGCGCATCACGAACGCGTGATCGTACGGAATGCCGCGAATCTCGGGCGGGTAGTTCTTCGCCGTCACCAGCCGCTCGATCGTCATCTGGTACGACAGCTCTTCGAGCCGGCGCAGGTGGTAGATCGCCAGCGTGTAGTCCATGTCGAAGCCGACCAACTCGACACGCGAGAAGTGCAGGTTGCGGTTCACGAAGATCTGCCGCGGCACGGGGATCTCGTGGCCGTTCCCCGACGACAGCACCCGGTGAAGGGCCTCGTCGTGGAGCACCGTGCGAGCGCGTGCAGCCGCTTCGAGCGCCCGGCTGCGATCAATCGGGCCGTTGTTCGGGCCGTGAATGGATTCCACTTTTTTCCCTTCGTCAGACTGCCGTGAGAGCTTCTACAGGCGATGGCGGCACGACGCAGCACCTTGAGTGACGAGGAGCGGGCCAGGCTGCTCGATCGGATCGGCGATCTGGAGCAGCGCATGAAGCTGCTCGAGGCGCGGGTCCGCCGGGAGGCTGCTGAGACCCGGAGCCGCGGCCGCATCGAAGTGGGCCGGCCGGTCGCGCGCGTGGTGCGAACGCCGAAGGCCGAGCGCCGCTGCGCCGGGTGCACGCTGGAGCTGCCGAAGGGCCCAAAGGGCGTCCAGTGTGTCTGGTGTGGGTTCCGGTTCGATGCCGCCGAGCTGTTCAAGCCGAAGCGCCGCCGCTGACGTTGAAACCAGTTACAGTGCGTCCGTGTTCAGGTTGCTGGGTCGCCTCGAAGGCTCTGAGCTCAGTGAGCTCTATCGCGCGGAGCGAACTGACGGCGGCCCGGTCGTCATCAAGCTCTTTCACGCGAAGACGACCGATCTCGCCTACGCGAAGGTGATCGCCGACTACGCGCAGCGCCTGTCGTCCGTGTCTGCCCCCGGCATCGCGCGCGTCTTGCAGGTCGGGCTCTTTCAGCGCCGCCTCGCCATCGTCCGGGAAGACGCGGGCCGCTACACGCTCGGGCAGGCGCTCACCCGGCTCAACACACGCGAAGTCGTCTTGCCTCCAGCCGTGGCCATCGCCTTCATCATCGAGCTGGCCGACGTGCTCGAGGCGGCGCATCGGGCCTCGGTCGTTCATGGCGCGCTCACGCCCGGCAACGTGCTGCTCGGCAGCGACGGTCGCGCCGCCATCGCCGACTTCGGAGCCCTCGACGCGTTGATGGTCTCGCCGGCGCTCAAGAAGGCGTTCGTCGATCGTGGCCGCTCCGGCTACCGGGCGCCGGAAGTTCGCGGCGCAGAGCGCGCGACGGCCGTGAGTGACATCTACGCGCTGGGTGCGCTCGCGTACGAGCTCCTGACGTTGAAGGAGGCGTCGGTCGGTCGGGATTCGCTCTCGACGCGTCAGGGCGAGAAGTTGCCGCCGCCAAGCAGGCTCGTTCGCAGGCTCCATTCCCGCATCGATCCCATCATCATGCGCGCGCTCGAGCAGACGCCCGGTCGTCGGCAGCGCAGCGCGGGCGAGCTGGCTTCGGGCTTGCGCGAGTTCCTCTCGGCGCAGGGCGGCGTGCCAGGGCGTGAGGATGTTCGGAAGTTTGTCGACGAGCTCTTCCCGAAAGACGTCCTCACGAACGCGCTGGGGCCGGTGCCGTTCCAGGGATCGTTCGAGCTCGATGACATCGCCGGGGTCAGCGATCTCGTCGCCGACGCCGAGCTGCCTGCCTCGCCTGATGCACGGGCGCCGTTCTCGGGCGGTGCGATCGATCACCGCACCTCGACCTCCGACGGCCTCCCGGTCTTCGCGGGCGACGAGATGATGACGACCTCCGCCTCCGAGACACAGGAGGTGCCAGCCCAGTCCGATCCCTCGCTCCGCGACACCATGCCTCCGCCGCGGATCACCTGGGACGCGCCAGTGGGTGCGATGCCTGAGGTCGCCAAGACCGCGGCCGCCGAAGATGAGGTGTCGCGCCGGGTGAAGGCGATCGAAGACTTCGCGCCCAAAGACACGCTGCCGCCGACGAAGTCGACTTCAGCCTCGGCCCAGAAGCTCTCGCCCGTCGGTCCGAAGCCCAAAGAGAACACCGATCGTCAACGACTGAAGACGATTCTGACGTTCGCGGTGCCGTTCAAACGGCCTGGCGATTACGTGCCGCCAGACTGGAAGAAGGAGCGCGAAGATCGCCGTCGCGCAGGCGTGACGGCAGTTCGTCTCGGTGCCGCCATCCTCACGCTTTTCACGATGGTCTTCGTCGGCCTCTGGCTGTTCCGCACGCAAGACGCGATCGGCGATCTGATCACGTGGATGCCCGAGCCCATCGAGGTCGCACTCATCAAGCTGCGCAAGCCGAATGGTGCGGGTCCTCCCGGCCCACCGCTCGCGCTGCCGTCGAACCTCAAGCTCCCTGACTTCGACAAGCCGCCGAAGAACCCGCCGCCGACGCTCAAGCCGCCGACGGTGACACCAGTGCCGGTCAAACAGGCCGACTTGCCGAAGCCCACGAAGACGACCCCGCCGCCGCAACCGAAGGGAGACTGCTACGCGCCTCCGCACGAGGGCCCGCAAGGGCTGCTGACCGTCGTCCTCACCAGGCCTGCGCGGGTCGAGCTCGACGGGGTGCGGATCTGCGGCGTCATCAACAAGGTGCCGGTGGTGCCAGGTAAGCACACGCTCCGGGTGGTGGACGGCAAGACGAAGCAGGAATGGAAGTCGACCATCCGCCTCGAAGCTGGCAAGCAGGCCAAAGTCGATCCCAACTTCCGATGACGACCGAGAAGACACGCATCTACGTGGTCGAAGATCAGGCGGCGCTGCTGGCGAACCTGCTCAAGGCGCTCGCGGCGTTCCCCGAGCTCGAGGTCGTCGGCTCGGCGCGTGATGGCGAGAGCGGCGTCGACGAGATGGTGAAGCTGGTGCCTCACCTGGCGCTGCTCGATCTCGAGCTGCCTGGCATCGATGGCATCGAGGTGACGCGTCGCCTCAAGCGCAAGGTGCCGAAGGTCGAGGTGCTGATCCTGACCTCCTTCGACGATGAGACGAAGGTCTACGAGGCGATGCAGGCCGGAGCCTCGGGCTACCTCGTCAAGCGCGTCGGCCCCGAGAAGGTGCGATCGGGCATTCATGAGGTGATGGCTGGCGGCACGGTGCTCGAGGCGCGCATCGCGAAGCGCTTCTGGAACTACTTTCAATCGGTGCAGGCGAAGCCGGCGCAGCCGCAGAACCCGTGGAACCTGTCGCCGACCGAGCTCGACGTGCTGCGCTACGTGGCGAAGGGCCTGTCGAACGCCGAGGTTGGCCGCGTGATGGAGCTGGAGCGCCGCACCGTGCGCACCCACCTCGGCCACATCTACACGAAGCTCGGCGTGAACTCGCACGTCGACGCGGTGGTGCTCGCGCTGAAGGCGGGGCTCGTCGAGCTGTGAACGCCGTCCTCGCGCTGCTCCTCACCGCGTCGCCTGAGCTCTCGGTCTCGCACCGTCGCGTCGACACGCCGGATCACGTCGCGCTCGCGCTCTATCGGTACCAGCGCGTGGGCGTGACGACTGACCAGCCGCCCGTGCTGCTGATCCCCGAGCTTGGGTTCTCTCGGGCTGCGTATGACTTCGAAGGCCGTGGGCTCGCGCGCTGGCTCGTGGCGCGAGGCCTGACCGTCTACGTCGCCGAGCTGCGAGGGCAGGGGAAGGCCGGGCCTGGCGTGTCGCTCGAGGCGCTCGGCGGCGATCTGCGCGTCATTCTCGACGCGTTGAAGGTGAAGACGATCGATCTCGTCGTTCACGGCTGGGCAGGCTCCCTGGTGATCGCCTCGAACGCGACGGATCCCAGGATTCGGCGAGTCATCGCCCTCAACACGCCCCTGCTCGCAGAGCCGCCGAGCGTCCTTGCGGAGTCGTTCCTCGAAGACGGGGGGCGGTTCTCCTCGCTCGCGGGGTCTCCGCAGGGCGCGCGCACCTTCGATCTCCTGTTCTCGATGTGGTCCAAGTTCCCGCGAGGCACCGACCGCGGTTTTCTGTCGACTGGAACGCGCGATCTCTCCCGGCCCGTCGCGGCGCAGTTGCTCGCGTGGATGCGGCAGGGCGACCTGCCGCTCGCCAGCGGCTCCGTCGTCTCGCGAATGACGAACTCCACGAAGCCGACGTTGCTGCTGCTGGGGCTGGCCGATGGCTTCGCGTCACCCGAGCTCTGCGCCGTGTGGAGAGAGCGCTCGAACGGCGCCGTGAAGCTCCGCTCCTTCAGCCGCCTCGAGACGAAGGAGGACTTCAGCCACCTCTCGATGCTGCTCGGCACGTACGCGCCCGAGATCGTCTTCCCGCTCGTGCACGACTTCCTCGCCAGGGCCACGCCATGAAACGAGTCCTGCTCCTGCTGCTCCTCGGTGGCTGCGCGAACCTTCGCGTCGTTCCACTTCCGAAAGAGGCGGAGCGGCATCGCCCGAAGACGGCCGACGGGTGGGAACTGTCGCTCGTTCGCTACCGCGCCGTCGGGCCAGCCACCGGAAGGCCAGTGCTCCTCTGTCACGGCATCTCGGCGAACGAACGCAACATGGACCTCGATGACGAGCACTCCATGGCTCGCTGGTTCGCGTCGCAGGGGCGCGAGGCATGGACGATGTCGGTGCGCGCGACGGGAGACTCCGATCGGCCCGACCCATCGAAGGGCCGCACGCTGCCGATTCGGTTCGATCACTACTGGCAATACGATTTGCCGACCGCGATCGAGCACGTGCGGAAGGTCAGCGGCGCCGACGCCATCGACTACGCCGGGCACTCCATGGGCGGCATGATCGCCTACGCGTATCTCTCGCAGGGAGGGCAGGGCCTTCACGCCGTCGCGACGATGGGCTCGCCAACCCGGCTCGACTGGGGCACGGGGCTCGAGCAGCTGATTCGAACGCTCGGCCCAGCGGTGGTGTCGGACGACATCATTCTTCCTTCGCAGTTCGGCGCGCAGCTCTCGGCGCCGCTCCAGACGCTCGTCGACGACGGGCCGTTTCAGCGTTTCTTCTACAACCCCGAGTCGACGAAGCCCGAGACGTGGCAGCGCCTCGTCGTCTACGGCACGGCCGACACCGCGGGAGGCGCGGCGAAGCAGCTGCTCACCCTCGTCGAGACGAGCCGCTTCACCTCAGCCGATGGGAAGGTCGACTTCCGGGCCGACATGGCGCGCATTCGCACGCCGGTCATCGTCGTGGCCGGCAAGCTCGATCGCGTGGCGCCCTCGTCGGCGGTGAAAGACGGCTACCGCGCCCTCGGAGGACCCAAGCGGTGGCTGCTCATTACCCGGGCGAATGGCGCCCTCGGCGAGTACGGTCATATGGATCTCGTCATCGGCGAACGCGCCCCCGACGAAGTGTTTCGCCCAGTGCTCGACTTCTTCAACCAGCACGAACCCCCGAGGACTCACTGATGCCGAAGGCCACCCCCCGCTCCAGGACCTCTTCCGTCAAACTGCCACCCGCGCTCGGAGCCATCGCCGACTCGATCATCGAAGCGAAGTTGCCCAACGGGCTGCGCATTCGACTCGTGCCGAACGCCGGCGTGCCGACCTGCAGCTATTACACGTTCTTCAAGGTCGGAGCCCGCAACGAGCGCCCCGGCATCACCGGCATCAGCCACCTCTTCGAGCACATGATGTTCAACGGCGCGAAGAAGTACGGCCCGGGCATGTTCGACAAGGTGCTCGAGAGCAACGGCGGCAGCTCGAACGCGTACACGTCGAACGATCTCACCGTCTATTACGAGGACTTCATGGCCGAGGCCCTCGAGAAGGTGATCGATCTCGAGAGCGATCGCATGCGCTCGCTCGCGGTGACGCCGAAGATGCTCGCCAGCGAACGACAGGTCGTCATGGAAGAGCGGCGCCTGCGCGTCGACAACGAGATCGCCGGCATGATGGACGAAGAGCTCGGCGCGCTCGTCTACAAGGCGCACCCGTACCGCTGGCCCGTCATCGGGTGGATGGGTGACATCGAGAACATCAAGCGCGAAGACTGCCTCGAGTACTTCCGCACGTATTACGCGCCGAACAACGCGACCATCTATGTCGCCGGTGACTTCGACCCGAAGCAGGCCCTCGCGCTGATCAGGAAGGCGTACGGGAACATCAAGGCGGGCCCCGCGGTGCCTGGCGTGCTCGACGCCGAGCCGGAGCAGAAGGGCGAGCGGCGCGCGAACGTTCACTACCCGGCGCAGGCGCACTCGCTGATGATCGCGTGGCGTGGGCCGAAGGGTGACGATCCCGACACCTTCATCCTCGACGTCGTGCAGTACGCGCTGTCGGTGGGGCAATCGAGCCGGCTGACGAAGAAGCTGGTGTTCGAGCTCGAGCTCGCCGTCGGCGTGAACGTCGATTGGACCTGGCGGTTCGACCCCGGCACCTTCACCGTCGGCCTCGAGCTGAAAGCTGGCGGCGACCCCGCGAAGGCCGAGGCCGCGCTGTACGGCGAGCTGGAGCGCCTCGCGAAGGACGGCCTCGACGCGAGAGAGCTCGAGAAGGCGAAGAACAACCTCGCGGGCACGTTGATGCGCGAGCTGGCGACGAACAGCGGCCGTGCCCACGCGCTCGGCACGTACGAGATGATGCTCGGTGACTGGCGGCGTGGCCTCGCGCTCCCGACGGCGTACGAGGGCATCACCTCGGAAGACGTGAAGCGGGTGGTCGCGAAGTACCTGGGCCGAGAGCGGCGCAACGTCGTGACCCTCGTTCCCACGAACGGAGCCGAGGCATGACCGCGGCCTTGAAGCTGCGCCCGCTGAAGCTGCCACCGCACGAGAAGCGCAAGCTGGGCAACGGGCTGATGCTGCACCTGGTGCCTCGCGGACCGCTCCCGTTGGTGGCCGTTCGACTCGTGATGCGCGGTGGCAGCGTGTGGGATCCCGCCGGGCGCGCGGGCGTCGCCGACTTCGCGGCGCGTCTGTTCCGTCGTGGCGCCGGAGGCCGGACCGCAGATGAACTGAGCGAGGCCATCGACTTCGTCGGCGCGGCCATGGGCGGCTACGCGAACGAAGAGAACGTGGTGCTCTCGTTGAGCTGCCCGTCTCGCCACCTCGAGCCGATGCTGGAGCTGATGGGGCTGTTGCTCCTGAGGCCCGACTTTCCCGAGGCCGAGCTGGAGCTCTCCCGTCGTCGCACGCTCGCGCAGCTGCAGAACGAGCTCGACGATCCCGGTGCGTTGGCTGAGCGCGCCTGGGCCAGGGCGATGTGGGGCACCCACCCGTACGGGCACGAGACGCTCGGTCAGAAGAAGTCGATCGAGTCGATGACGCGCGCCGATCTCGTCGACTTCCACAAGACGCGGCTCGGGCCGGTGCTCGCCCATCTGTACGTGGTCGGCGACATCGACGTCGATCGCATCACCACCGTGGCCGACCGGATCTTCGGCGGCTGGAAGGGTGGGCCTGAGCTCGCGCCCCAGGTGCCCGACTGGGCCGGCCCGGAGCGCTCAGGCCAGGTGATCATCGTCGACAAGCCCGAGCAGACGCAGGTGCAGCTGCGCATCGGCGCCGAGGGCGTGAAACGCGGCCACGTCGATCACTTCCCGTTGACGGTGATGAACGCGGTGCTCGGGGGCGGCTTCACCTCACGGCTCATTCGCGAGATCCGCGTGAAGCGGGGCCTCTCGTACGGCGCGCACAGCGCGTTCGACATGATGGGCAACGCCGGCACCTTCATGGTCGGCTCGTTCACCAAGACAGAGAGCATCAACACGCTGATCGACGTCGCGCTCGCCGAGGTGAAGAAGATGCGCGCGAAGGGGCCGACCACGCTCGAGGTCGACACCATGAAGCGGTACATCTCGGGGCTCTACCCGTCGCGGCTCGAGACGAACGAAGCGGTGGCCGGCTCGATCGCCGACGTGCAGCACTACGGCCTGCCCGAGGACTGGATCACCGGGTACCGCGATCGCGTCAACGCCGTCACCGCGAAGGACGCTGCGCGCGCCGCGGCCACACACCTCTTCGACGCGAAGCGGGTGATCGTGCTGGTCGGCAACGCGCAGACGCTGGCCCCGAAGGTCTCGAAGTACGGCCACGTCACCGTGGTGAAGCCCGACGAGCTGGAGTGATCGGTGCTGTCGCTGCTCACGCCCGTCGGCGCGAAGGGCCTCATCGCCGTCGACAAACCGCCGGGCATGCTGGTGATCCCCGGCAGCGTCGGGGAGCAGATCGACGGCGACTGCGTTCGTGATGCGGTGGCGAAGCAACTGGGGCGGCCGGTCTTCGTCGTGCATCGCATCGATCGTGACACCTCGGGCGTGCTGCTCCTGGCGCTCGACGCCGAGACGACCCGCAAGGCCTCGATGGCGTTCGAGCAGGGCCAGGTGAAGAAGCGCTACCTCGCGCTGGTGCAGGGCGTGGTGCGGGGGCCGCTCGACATCAACCTGCCGCTGATGGAAGGGCGGCGCCGCAAGATGAAGGTGGCGCCCGCCGGCCTCGATGGGAAGCCGAGCCGCACGCTCGTTCGCCCGATCGAGACGTTCAAGAAGGCGACGCTGGTCGAGTGCGAGCCGCTCACCGGGCGGCAGCACCAGATCCGCGTGCACCTGATGGCGAAGGGACATCCGCTGTTGGTCGATCACCAGTACGGCCGGCGGCAGCCGTTCCTCGACAAGGATCTGGGAGGGCAGGGTGACGCGGTGGTGCTCGGCCGAACGCCGCTCCATGCCGCGTCGATCGAGCTCGAGGCGCTGGGGTTTCGGGCCGAGGCGCCGCTCGCGGCAGACCTGGTCGCGACGATGGAGCGCCTCAGGACACTGGCGTAGGGGCGCGCCGTCGTTTACTGACTCGCATGGCTGGCGCCTCGCTCTTCACGCTCTTCGACGATCTCGCGCTGCTGCTCGACGACGTCGCGGCGATGACGAAGGTCGCGACGAAGAAGACGGCGGGCGTCCTTGGCGATGATCTCGCGCTCAACGCTGAGCAGGTCGCCGGCGTCAGCACCGATCGCGAGTGGCCCGTCATCTGGGCCGTGGCGAAGCGCTCCTTCATCAACAAGGCGGTGCTTGTCCCGGCGGCGTTGCTCATCAGCGCGTTCATGCCCTTTCTGGTTCACCCGCTGTTGATGATTGGCGGCGCGTTCCTCTGCTTCGAAGGCGCTGAGAAGCTCGTGGCCTGGCGGAGGCCTCACGTCACGCGTCCGCCCATGACCGAGCAGGAGCGCGTTCGAGGGGCCAGCCGCACGGACTTCATCCTCTCTGCCGAGATTCTCGTGATCGCGCTTGGCACTGTCGCCGACGCGCCGTTGGTGAACCAGGTGCTCGTGCTGACCGCGATCGCCTTGTTGATGACCGTCGGCGTCTACGGCCTGGTCGCGGGCATCGTGAAGATCGATGACGTGGGCGTGGCGCTCACGCGGCGTGGCGGCTTCATCGCGCTCGTGGGCCAGGCCCTGCTCGCCATCGCTCCTCGCGTGATGAAGGGGCTGTCGGTGGCGGGCACGGTGGCGATGTTCCTCGTGGGCGGAGGAATCATCGGGCATGGCGTGGCCCCGATTCGCACCTGGCTCGAGCCGATGACTGATCTGGTGGCTGCGCCAATCGAAGGTGTTCTCGGGCTCGTCGTCGGCTCGGTGCTGGTGGGCGTGCTCGCGGTCGTCACCAGAGCTCGCGCGGCACTCAGCGCGTCACGCCCGTCGGCGCCGTGAGTCCCCTCGGTCGATCGACGCTGTCAGCTCTCGGGTGACGGCTCGGCAGAGGCCGCCTCGTCGCTCGGCGGTTTGTCGGCCAGCGCACCCTCGGCGGCCTTCGGGTGGGTGAAGGCCGGTTTCTGCTCCCCGCCGCCCTTGCCGTGCGCGAGCGTCTTCACGTCGGACTTGAAGGTGATGTCGACCTTGTCGACCCGAACGGCGCTGACGATGCCGAAGCCGAACGTCGGGTGGTCGATCACGTCGTCGACCTTGAAGGTGTCTCTGATCGAGTACTTCTTCGCCTTCGTCAGGTCCTTGCCCTTGAGCTGCTCGTCGAAGCCGATGACGACGACCTCTGACTTCGGCGTTCGCGGAGCCCGGGGCGCGCTGGTGCTGGCCGCTTTGCGGGGCGCGGCGAACGAGGTGGCCTTCACCAACGGCTGTTGCCCGCGGAACATGTGCTGCGAGCGACACGTGTTGCACTGGACCCGCTTGATGGCCGTACCCACCATCGCGAGGATCGTGTGGGCGAGGTTCATGTCGCACTTGTTGCAGTGGGCGTCGACCTCGCCTCCGACACGAATCGAACTCGGGAGCGTCATGGGGCGCCCGAGTACCACGCCCCCGAGCCGCCGCAAGAGCCCCCAAGCTGGCTCCTCGCCCGACCGTTCAGGAATCAGCCGGGCGGCGCGCTGCGGAGCGGCTATGGTCGCGCGCGCCTCATGTCGACGGACACCACCCAGCTTCAGCCTCCTCCCAAACGGCCCCCGAACCCGTTCGTGCAGGCCATCGAGGCCGTCGGGGGCACGCTCACCAAGACGGTGGAGGACATCGGCGGGCTCGCGACGCTGCTGGTCGACGTCCTTCGCTGGGCCGTGCGGCCGCCATTTCGAATCGCCAACCTCATGGCCCAGCTCGACTTCGTGGGTGTGGGCTCGGTGCTCATCGTCGCGTTGACGGGCATCTTCTCGGGCATGGTGTTCGCCCACCAGAGCGCGCGCGCCTTCGAGATGTTCAACGCCAAGAGCCTGGTCGGACCCACGGTGACGCTGACGATCACCCGTGAGCTCGCGCCGGTGTTCAGCGCGTTGATGGTGACGATGCGCGCCGGCAGCGCGATGTGCACCGAGCTGGGCACGATGCGGGTCAGCGAGCAGATCGACGCGCTCGAGACGATGGCCGTCAACCCGGTGCAGTACCTGCTGGTGCCGCGGGTGCTCGCCGGACTGATCATGGTGCCGCTGCTGGTGATGGTGTTCGATCTCATGGGCGTCGGTGGCGGGTACTTCGTCTCGGTCGCGGTGAAGGGCGTCACGGCCGGCACGTTCATCTCGCGCACGCAGCAGTGGCTCGACCCCGAAGACATCGCCGAAGGCATCATCAAGGGCGCGGTGTTCGGCCTCTACGTGGGCCTCGTCGCCTGCTTCAAGGGCTACAACGCGAGCGGCGGCGCCAAGGGCGTCGGCCAGGCCACCACCGAGGCGATGGTCCTCTCGGCGCTCGGCATCTTCGTGCTCGACTACTTCGTCGGCGTCATCCTCCACAGCTAGAGCGCTTCGATGGCCACCTCGCAGCCCATCATCCAGATCATCGACCTGCATAAGTCGTTCGGGTCGCACGAGGTGTTGTCGGGCATCACCCTCGACGTACCGGCTGGCAGCACGCTGGTGATCCTCGGCGGCTCCGGCAGCGGCAAGACGGTGCTGATGAAGCACATGATCGGCCTGCTCAAGCCCGACTCGGGCCGGGTGATCGTCGACGGTGAAGACATCGTGCCGCTGGGGCCACAAGGGCTCGAGCGCATGCGCCGCAAGTTCGGCATGGTGTTCCAGGCTGCGGCGCTCTTCGACTCGATGACGGTGTTCGAGAACGTCTCGTTTCCGCTGCGCGAGCACCGCAAAGATCTGTCCGAAGACGAGATCCGCACGTTGGTGAAAGAGAAGCTGGGCATCGTCGGCCTCAAGAACGTCGAAGAGAAGTACCCGGCCGATCTCTCGGGCGGCATGCGCAAGCGTGTGGGTCTGGCGCGCGCGATCGTGCTGGGGCCGAAGATCGTGCTCTACGACGAGCCGACGACGGGCCTCGACCCGATCACCACCGACTACGTCGACGAGATGATCCTCGACGCCAAGAAAGAGCTTGGCGTCACCAGCGTCGTCATCAGCCACGACATCGCGTCGGCGTTCAAGGTGGCCGACAACATCGCCTTCCTCTACCAGGGCCACATCATCGATCAGGGCCACCCGTCGAAGCTGAGGCACTCCGAGAACCCGGCCGTGAAGCTCTTCCTCTCGACCTGGTTCGGAAAGAACTGACGTGCACGCCCGGGCAAACAAACCGCTGACAGGCGGGTCGGCTCGACTAGGGTTGGTGGCCTTGTGAAGAAGGTCTTCACCCCCTTCCGCGTCGGCTTGCTGGTCCTCGTCGCTCTCGGCATTCTGTTCGGCTTCCTCACCTTCTCGAAGAAGGGAGGCATGGACCAGGACGCCGCGGTCGAGGTGTACGCCTACTTCAAGGACGCCAGCGGCCTCGGCAAGAAGTCGCGCGTGCAGATCGCCGGTATTCCCGTCGGAGAGATCATCTCGATCGAGCTGATCGGCCTTCGCGCGAAGGTGACGATTCGCATCAAGAAGGAGATCGGCGTTCGCCGGAACGCGTCGCTCACCAAGCGCTCCGAGTCGCTGCTGGGCGACTACCTGATCGATCTCGCGCCGGGCACCGAAGATCAACCGCCCATTCTCAACGGCGAAGAGATCGTCTCGGTGCTCGACGCGCCGGGAATGGAAGCGGTGATGGGCAGCATTCAGCTGATCGCCCAGGACGTGCAGCAGGTGACGAGGTCGCTGCGCAACGTGCTCGGCGGCGAGAAGGGCCAGGCGTCACTCGAGTCGATCGTCGCCAACCTCACCACGCTCACCGCGGCCGTCGACAAGACCATTCGCGACAGCGCGACCCGCCTCGATCAGATCCTGAACAACGTCGAGGGCATCTCGGGCGACATCCGCAAGATGACGACCAAGGAGCAGGCCAGCATCTCGAGCATCGTCGCCAACATCGACGCGATCTCGAAGGACGTGCGCGACGTGATGGCGTCGGTGAAGCGCGTCGTCGGGGAGAACGAGGGCGAGGTCCAGGGTGGCGTCACCAACGTGAAAGAGACGCTCGCCAAGCTCGACCGCACGCTCGCCAACGTCGAGGAGGTGTCGAAGAACATCAAGGACGGGAAGGGCACCGTGGGCGCCCTGCTCTCGGACGAGCGGCTCGGCCAGAAGCTCTCGGACACCATCGAAGACGTGTCGGACTTCGCGGGCCGGCTCACGGGCATGGAGCTCGAGCTCGGCGTGCGCACCGACTACCTGGTGAACCAGGGCGCGGCGAAGATCTTCATCTCGGGCCGGCTGATGCCGAAGCCCGACAAGTACTACCTGATCGAGGCCGTCGATGATCCGCGCGGCAGCGTCGAGACGATCATCCTCCAGAACAACCCGCCCGCGGCTGGGGAGCCTGCGGTGCAGAAACAGCTGCGCACGAGAGAAACGCTGAAGTTCTCGGCGATGTTCGCCAAGCGCTATTCGTTCTTGACGCTGCGCCTGGGCATCATCGAGTCGACCGGCGGCGTCGGGCTCGATCTCAACGTGCCGATCAAGTTCTTCTATTACTCACGCTGGCTCGAGGACGCCCTGGTGGTGAAGGTCGACGCGTTCAACTTCTCGGTCGAGCAGCTCACGCTCCCCAGGCTGCGCGCGACGGTTCGCTTCACGCCGTTCGAGCACGTCTACGTGAACGTCGGCATCGACGACGCGCTCAACGCGCCGAACCGTGACTCGCTGACGAACAAGCTGATCTCGGGGCGCGACTTCTTCGTCGGTGCCGGCGTGTACTTCACCGACCAGGATCTGAAGTCGTTGCTGCCGCTGCTGCCGTCGCCGTGACGCCCTTCTCTCGCTCGTCAGGATCCTCATGAGACGCACCGCAGTGGCCATCCTGGTGGTGGGACTCTCGGCATCGGCGCAGTCGAACTCACGTGAGTTTGATGCGCTGACCGAGCTGATGCGCTCGCCGCAGACCTCTGTCACGCAGAAGAAGGCGGCCCTCGCGGCCTTTCTTGCTGCCAATCCGGCCAGGCTCACAAGTCCTCGGATGGCGCTGGTGTTCCGCGAACAGGAATCCCTCGTCAAAGGGACGCCAGCACCAGCTGCAACGTTCTTTCGGCGTGTCTCGGTCGAGGAGTGTCGCCGCCTCTCCTCCGTGTTTCGGAAGAAGCCGCAGCTCGTTGCCGAGCCCTGCGAGAACGTGGTGCGGTGGCAGGCGAACCTCGATGAAGGGTGGCGCGCCACGAAGGCCGAGGAGGCGCGTCGGGCAGCCGCAGTCGTCATCGACAAGGCCGCGCCCCTGCGTGACGAAATCGATGCGCTCCTGATGGTCAGCCGGGAACCGAATAAGTACCTGGCGGAGTTGTTCGGGAGTTCGTCCGCAGAGGCGGCGAAAGCAGTCGAGGAGTTCCGTGCGGTGCAGTCGATGCTCTTCGAGTTGGTTGCCGAGGCTGATCTGCTGGTGCTCGAAGCAGAAGGAACGACAGGCGAGCAGTCGGAGTTCTGCATGCGCTACCCCAACCACCCGTTCGTGCCCTCGGCGCTCTTGCTGCTCGGTCGAACCACCGAGCTCGTCGAGAGGTTTCCGCGGCACCCGCTGGCGAAGCTCGCCGCGAAGAGCACCAGCCGCACGAAGACACCCTAGTAGACGTTGACCTCGACGCTGCTGGGATCGAGCGGGCGCTCCATGCCGCGCGGGTTCGACTGAATGCGGCCGGGCGCGACGCCTTCGTTCTCGATGAAGCGGCGCAGCGCCTCGGCCCGACGTTCCGACAGGCTCTCGCTCTCGCCGCGGGTGGCCTGATCGGTGACGAAGACGTCGAAGCGGACGCGGGTGTTCGGGTTGGCCTTGAGCAGCAGCGCCAGTTGTTTGAGCACGTTCTCGGACGCGGGCGTGGGCTGTTCCTTCTTCGCGAGGAACTCGAGCCGGGAGCGCAGCTGCAGCTTCGTACCGACCAGCGCCACCTTGCCCTCGCCGGGATCCGGGCAGCCGTCGCCGTCGAGGTTGCCGTTGATCGTCTCCTTCTCGGTGGGGCACTTGTCATCTGCGTCAGCCACGCCGTCCTTGTCGGCGTCGGCGAATGGGGTGGCGGGCTTCGCAGGCTCCTCCACCGGCTCGACCTTCTTCGGCGGCTCAGGCTTCGTCGACGGCGCGACGGCCCAGGTGTCGACCTCGGGCTTCGTGTTCTCCACCGCAGGTGTTTCGGTCGGCGCCGTGTCTGCCCAGAGCGGAATCGGCGTGTGCTGGTACGAGAGGCCCGCGACGACCGTCCACCGGGGCGAGCCCCAGCCACGGGTCAGCCCGCCACCAGCCCCGAGCTCGATCGAGAACCGCTCGCCGATGCGGTACTTCACCCCCGCGAGCGCGTCGACCGGGTTGCCCGCCTGGCCCGAGTTGGCGAAGCCGACCGCGCCCGTCACCGACACCTGCAGCAGCAGCGCGTTCTGGCTGCCGAAGAGGGGAAACTCGCCGCCGAAGCCCCAGGTGAACTCCTGGCCGACGCGCAGGTTGAGCAGGCGCTGCTCGGCCGTGCGGAAGGCGAAGCCGGCGTTCGCGACGAGGCGGAGAATCGGCAGCGTCAGCTCGGCCATCACGCGAGGCGCGATCATCACTGGCCCGCCGCCACGGAAGGCCGTCTTGTTGCCCGTCGGGAAGGAGATGGGCATCCCGACCGCCACCTGGAAGGCGCGATCACGAGGGAAGAAGGCGTACTTGGGCGCGATGCGCAGATCGCCCGCGCTGAAGCCGTTGATGGTGGCGCCCAGCGCCGGGTCGAGGGTCGTCGCGTCTTGCGTTCTCGCGATCGACATCGGCATCGCCAGGGCGATCTCGAACCGGTCCTTGATGGCCAGGCCCAGTGAGAGATCGAAGAACGTCAGCTCGTCGACGAGGCGCACGAGCGTGTCCCTGCCTCCCGGCGTGCCCAGCACGAGCGGATCGTCTGCGTAGCCGACGAAGAGGCCGCCGAACGGCGTCATGTGGGCGGCGACCCGCGCGGAGTCCAGGTTCAAGAAGTCCTGGCTGCCGGCGCCCGGCTTGAAGCGCTGCACGTCGATCGAGGTGTTCACCGCGCCCTGCGCGAGCACGGTCATCGGAGCGACGAGCAGCACCGCGGCCGCGACCGAGGCCCTGCGGCGGCGTCGCCCGAGCATCACGAAGAGCCCGAGGAGCAGCAGGCCTGTCGGGGCCTGAGCGCAGCCGCCGCCACCGCGCACCTCGAGGTCGTCGAGCTTGTCGAGCGGGTTGGAGCCGCGCTGCCGCTCGAGGCCGTCGTTCGCTCCACCGCCGTCGGTGTCGGCGGTGTTCGGGTCGGTCTCGCCGGGGTCGAAGGAGCCGTCTTTGTCGGCGTCTTCGTCGCCGTCGAGCAGGGTGTCGCCGTCGGTGTCGGCCACCTCGGGGTTGGTCGGGTTGGTGCCGTTCTTCTCGACCCCGTCGGTCAGCCCGTCGTCGTCGGTGTCGGCCTTCGAGGCGTCGGTCTCACCCTCGTCATCTCGGCCGTTCCTGTTCGTGTCTTCGTCGCCATCGGCGAGCCCGTCGCGATCGCTGTCAGCCGACTTCGGGTTGGTCGTGCTCGTCGGATCGGCGTCGGCGACGAAGTTGCCCTTCGAGACGTCGGTCTCACGCGGCTTGAGCGTCTGCTCCGTCACGCCCGCTTCGGTGCCGTCGAGCAGGCCGTCGTTGTCGCTGTCGGCGTCGAGCGCGTCGATGCGCCCGTCGCCGTCGGTGTCGGTGAGGCCGTCAGCGCCATCGAGCACGCCGTCGTCGTCGCTGTCACCGTCGTTGGGGTCGAGGCCCGCGTTGATCTCCTGCGCGTTGGTGAGGCCGTCGCGATCGGCGTCCTGGCGATCGTCGAGCGGATCATTGGGGTCCGTCTCTCCTGGGTCGATGCGGCCGTTCGAGTTGGCGTCTTCGGTGCCGTCGCTGTCGCCGCCTGCGTCGGTGTCTGCGCGCAGGGGGCTGGTGGTCGTCGTCGGGTCCGCGTCGGCCTTGAAGACGCTGGGCCGGGTCTGCCGGCCCTGAGGCATGGTGAGGCCGCGCTCCAACCCGTCGGGCAGGCCGTCGCCGTCGGTGTCGGGGTTCTTCGGGTCGGTCTCGTCCGCGGCCTTCACGCCGTTGCGATCGACGTCTTCGTTGCCATCGAGCAGGCCGTCGTCGTCGCTGTCGTCATCGAGCGGGTCGGTCATGCCGATCTTCACCTCGACGCCATCGGAGATCAGGTCGTCGTCGGTGTCGGCGTCGTTGGGGTTGGTGCCGGCGACGAGCTCGTCGTTGTCCGACAGGCCGTCGCGATCGGTGTCGGCGCCGACGGTGATGGTGACGACCGCCGCCGCGACGCCGTTGTTCGAGTCGCGCACCGTGTAGGTGAAGCTGTCGGGTCCGATGTAGCCCGCGGTCGGCGTGTACCGGACGAACGTGCCCATCGGGGTGATCACCAGCCGGCCGTGCGAGGCGGGCGAGGTGACGACGATGCTCAAGGTCTCCATCGGGTCGGGCGCCGAGGTGTCGTTCATCAACACGTCGAGCACGTTGTCGGCGCTGTCCTGGGCCACGCTGAAGACGTCGGGGTTCGCCGTGGGCGGATCGTTCTGGTTGAGCACGGTGACGGTGATGGTGGCCGTCGCGGTGCCGCCGTTGCCGTCGGTGATCGTGTAGGTGAACGAGTCGGTCCCGAAGAAGTCGGGGGTGGGGGTGTAGGTGACGTTCGCGCCGCCCATCGCCAGCGCCGAGGTGCCGTTCATCGGCTGGGTCACCGCGGTGATGCGCAGCGTCTCTCCCACGTCGGGGGCGATACGATCGTTCGCCAGCGCGTCGATGACGGCGTTCATCGAGTCTTCGGCGATGGTGATCGCGTCGTCGACCGCGGTCGGAGGATCGTTCACGGGCGTGACGGTGATGGCGACCGAGTCGGTGTCGCTCAACGCCCCGCCGACACCGGTGTTGCCGAGATCGTTGGTGACGATGCGCAGGCTGGCCATGCCGTTGAAGTCGGCGAGGCCACGGAAGGTGAGCGTGGCGAGCGCCGCGTTGGCGTCGGTGAGCGCCGCGAGGAACGTCATCGTCGCGTCGTTGGTGCCGTCACCGACCGTGAAGACGAGGTTGGTCGTCTGGGTGAGGCTGAGCGTGCCGTTGGTGGCCGAGAGCGCGATCTGGATCTGCTGGGTCGCGGCGTCGGGGTCGCTCACGGTGATCGCGTTCATCGTCGCGGCGGTGAAGGCGAGGTCGGCGTCTTCGGCGACGGTCTGCGCCATCGGGACACCGTTGACGGGCGGATCGTTCGCCGGGCCCACGGTGATCTGCACCTGCGCGGTCGCCGTCAGCCCGCCGGGGTCGCTCACGGTGTACGTGAACGAGTCGGGGCCGTTGTAGCCGGGGTTCGGCGTGTACTGAACCGAGCCGCCGCCCGTGGGAATGGTCGCGGTGCCGTTCGCTGGCGTCGACACCATCGTCACGGCGAGCACCTCGGCGGTGTCGGGCGCGATGGTGTCGTTGAGCAGCACGTCGAGCACGTTGTTGCTCGAGCCTTCGACGACGCCGAAGGTGTCGTTCACCGCCGACGGTGGGTCGTTGACGGGGTTCACCACCACGAAGACGGTCGCGCTCGCCTGCCCGCCGTTGCCGTCGCTGATCGTGTACGTGAACGAGTCCATGCCGTTGAAGTTGGCGTTGGGGCGGTACGTCACCTGGCTGCCCATGACGCCCGCGAGGCCGTTCATGGCGCTGCCCACCGCGACGATGCTGAGCACCTCGGGGCCATCGGGGAGCGACGAGTCGTTGATCAACACGTCGAACGAGTTCATCGAGTCTTCATCCACCACGAACGAGTCGTTGACCGGCGTCGGAGGGTCGTTCACCGGCGTGACGGTGATGCTGATCACGTCGTCGTCTGAGCGGGGGCCGCCACTGCCTGAGTTGCCGTTGTCATTCGTCGTCACCCGGAGCGACGCAGCGCCGGCGTAGTTCGCGAACGGCCTGAAGGTGACGGTCTGGAGCGCTGCCAGCATCGGCGCGATTCGGCCGGTGAAGGTCATGGTCAGATCGTCGACGCCATCACCCACCTGGAAGCTGACGTTCGGCACCAGCGCGACCGAGATGGTGCCTGCGGTCGCTGCCAGGGTGATCGTGAGGTCGCCGAGGCCGAGATCGACGTCAGCCACCGAGATCGGGTTGCCGGTGCCGACGGTGAAGACGAGCGAGGTGTCTTCGACGATCGTCTGGCCAACTGGCACGGTGTTGATCGGCGCGTCGTTCACCGGGTTCACGGTGGTGATCACGGTCAGCGAGTCGTTCATCGTCTGCGGGTCGGGGACGACCGTCGAGACCGACACCGGCACCGTCAGCGTGCCCCCAGCGAGCGTGACGTTGGCGACGATCGAGATCGACGGCGCGAGCCCGGGCGCGAGTGACGCGCGCGTGCAGGTGACGAGGCTCGCCGCCCGCGAGCAGGCCCAGCCGGTGCCCGTGGCCGACTGGAAGATCGTCTCAGGCGGGAGCGTGAAGGTGACGCGCACGGTGGTCGCGGTGCTCTCGCCCAGGTTCGTCACGTCGATGGTCCACGTGATGTTCGAGTCTTCGTCCACCGGGGTCGGCGTCGCGGTCATCGCGAGGCTCAAGTCGGAGCGCGGGGACAACGTGTCGGTGTCGATCGCGAGGTTGTTGAGCAGGTTGGGATCGTTGATGACCGGCGGGCTGAACGCCGAGGCCTGATTGACGAGCGTGCCGGTCGACGCGGGGTTGATGGTGCCGGCGATCGTGAAGACGACCTCCTGACCCGCGGGCACGTTGACGAGCGCGTTGATGTTGCCCGATCCCGACGCGGGGCACGCGCCGGCTCCAGTCGCTACGCAGGTCCACGTGACGGAGGTGAGCGCGCCGGGCAGGGTGTCGATGATGCGGGCCCCGTTCGCGGCGCCGGGGCCGAGGTTGCGCACTCGCAGCGTGTAGGTGGTGACGGTGCCGGGCACCGAGGTCGTCTGCCCGTTGCTCAGCGTCACCTCGAGGTTCGCCGGCTCGAGGCACAGCGGCACGTCGACGACCTGGTTCGCGACGATGGTGGCCACGACCGCGGTCGCGTTGCCGGTCGCGCCGCGCGTCGCGCCGTTGGTGGGGAACTCGGTGAGGCCGTTCGACGACGTCGTGCCGCCAGGGCCGCCAGCCGCAGAGCGTGTCACCGCGCCGCCAGCCGTCGCGATGAAGCCACCCGAGCCGCCGCCACCGGGGCCCGTCGCCTCGTCGAGACCAGACGAGATCAGCTGGCTGCCGCCTTCGCCACCGTTCGCCGCGACCGAGAAGCCGCCGATGCCGTTGGCGCGCACGACGACGGTGCCGCCTGCGCCGCCACCACCGGGCGAGTCGCGGTGGCTGCCGCTGGTGTTCGCGCCTGGAGCGCCGTTCGCGACGAGCGCGCCCGCGCCGTTGACCGTGGTGGCCATGAGGTAGATGAGCCCGCCGCCTCGCCCGCCCGCGCCTGCCGCGGCTTGATCGCCGTCGCCCGCGCCGCCGCCGCCGCCGAAGAAGAGCCGGCCCGTCGCTGACGGATCGAGTGGACGCCCACCGAGACCGCCGCGCTCACGCCGCCGATTGCCGTTCCACGACGCGCCGCCGGGACCGGTGGTGACGGCGTTCTGGTTGTTCTGCGAGAAGCTGTAGCCGCCTCGCCCGCCACCCGAGTTGTTCGCGAGCGCCGCAGCGCCGCCAGTGTTCGTCGGCAGCGACCGGCCCGGGTCGAGCTGCCACGCCTGGAGGCCGATCACCGTCGCCTCCATCACGCCCTGGCCGCTCCACAGGTTGCCGTTGGTTGCGTTCGCGCCGCCGCCACCACCGCCTCGAACTGCATTGCCGCCGCCGCCCGCGTTCGCCGCCGCACCGCGCCCGTAGCGGCCGAGCAGCCCGTCGTACGTCGTCTGGTAGCCGACGATACCCTCGCCCTTTTCACCGCCGAGATCCGGCGTGGCGCCGCGGTTGGTGGTGACGTCGGTGGCCACCGCCGAGGTCTGCCCGTCGGTCGCGCCGCCGCGAAAGCCGAGGCCCGCGACGTCGATCGTGCCCTGCAGCGTCAGCGTGTCGCGAACGTGGAGTGCGACGATGCCGCCTCGCTGACCGTCCCACGGGAGCGCGGTGACGGTGCCCGTTGGAGAGACGGTGAGGGTGGTGAACTGCGGCACGCGGACGACCTGGGTTCGCCCCGAGGCCGAGTACGCGTTTCTGAGCCCGAGGCAGCCGTTGCCGATGGTGATCGTGTTGCCAGCGATCGACGAGACCTCGACGAGCTCGTGGAGCCCGGCGCCGTTGAGCGCGGTGATCGCGCCGTAGCTCGCCTCGGCCGTGTCGATGGCAGCGCCCTGCGCCTGGTAGATCATGATCAGGTTGCCCGGCGCGAGCGGCCCGAAGGTGACGCTGTCGAGCTGGGTCGCGTCGGTGACCTGGAGCGTGGTTGCTCCGAGGGCCGCGTTCGCCGCGAGCGCCGTGTACTCGTTGAGCTGCGCGACGCCGTTGACAGTCAGCGCGCCGTCCTGGCCCACGATCGCCTGCGCGGCCTTCGCCACGGCCGCCTGCTTCGAGAGCTGTGCTTCGGAGCAGCCGACCAGCACCAACGCAGTCGCGAGCGCGACCAACTTGAGACCCTGATTCACGAAACCTCCCCGGCGGCCGAACACTGTCCCGGCCGGTTGAAGAATTGCGACTCTAGTGGAACGGAGACGCCTGAAGCACCAACGCCCTCGCGGGGTGAGCGCGAAGGCGATGGGTGAGACGTGCTGAAAGGTGGGTCAGGCCAGGGCTGCGGCGAGCTCGGCCGAGGCGCCGAACGACTCCAGGTAACGCGAGTGAAACGCGGGCCTGGTGAAGGCGTGCTCCTGGCAGCCCTTGAGCTCGATGGCGTAGGTCGCGGCGAGGGCAGCGACGCGGCCGGTCACCTCGAGCGGCAGGTTCTTCGAGAGGCCGAACGCGAGGCCCGCGAGGTACGCGTCGCCAGCGCCAGTCGGGTCGACGACCGCCGTCACCTTCGCGACCGGGATCTCGATGACGGCCTTGCCGCGCTGGTAGATGCGGCTGCCCTGATCGCCGCGGGTCATGATCGTCAGCGGCGCGGCGTCGATCAGCTGCTGCTCCGTCAGGTTGGTGGCCTTCGCCATCATGCCGAACTCGTAGTCGTTGCCGATGAGCGCGGCGCAGCCATCGAGGCCGGAGAGGATCTGCTGCTTGTCGAGGCGAGGCGTCTGCTTGCCTGGATCGAAGATGTACTTCGCGCCGATGCGACGGCACTCCTGCATGTGGCGCATCATCGACTCGGGGTCGGTCGGCGAGATGAGCGCCCAGTCGTCCTTCGTGAGGCCGATCGACTCGAGCGTCACCTCACGCGCGTGCACCACCGCGCCCGGGTAGAACGCCACGATCTGGTTGTTCGACATGTCGGTGTTGATGAAGCAGCTGGCGGTGAACTCGTTGCCGACCTGCTTCACGCCGCGCGTGTCGACGCCGAGCTTCTCGAGCGACTCGCGGTAGTCGACGAAGTCCTGGCCTGCGGCCGAGACGATCGACGTCTTCGCGCCGAGCATCGCGAGGTTGTAGGCGATGTTGCCGGCCGTGCCGCCGCGCAGGCGCTTCATGGAGTCGACCAGGAAGCTGACCGTCAGCATGTGGACCTTGTCCGGGAGGATGTGGTCCGAGAACTTCCCGGGGAAGTTCATGATGTAGTCGTAAGCGAGGCTGCCGGTGACGATGACGCGCATGGGACTCCTGAAGGCGAGAAAGACGAGTCGCCCTTAGCGCACGCGGTGCTGGCTGACGAGGGGCCTCAGCGGGCCTGGCAGCACGCGATGGGCTTGAGGTTGTTGCAGGAGACCTGCCCGGTGAAGACGCCCAGCGCAGTGAGGTTGGTGCCATTGTCGGCGTTCGTTCCCACGCTCCAGTTGCCACACGAGCTGCGGCTTCGAGCGCCCGAGACCGCCCGATCCGAGTCGATCCACGCCCCTGACGCTGAAGGCGTGACGACCGGGTTGGCCCGGTCGAAATCAGCGATCGTGCAGAAGGACGCGCCGGGGAACTCGGCGTTGCAGCGCTGATTGGCGCCGATGACGCCACCCAGGCTGCCGGTGGTGACGCCCGCCGTGAAGCCACGGAAGACGCTGTTGGTCGGCGCCCGGCAGCAGGCCAGCGGCTTGACGTTGTTGCAGGAGACCTGCCCGGTGAAGACGCCGAGCGAGGTGAGGTTGGTGCCATTGTCGGCGTTCGTTCCCACGCTCCAGTAGCCACAGGAGCTCCGGCTCCGAGCGCCCGAGGTCGCTCGATCCGAGTCGATCCACGCTCCCGCGGGGCCAGGCGGCACCAGCGGGTTCGAGCGGTCGAAGTCTGCGATCGTGCAGAACGAAGCGCCGGGGAACTCGGCTGCACACTTCTGGTTCGCGCCGATCACGCCGCCAAAGGCCCCTGTGTACGCGAGGGAGGTGAAGCCGGCGAACGAGGGCGTGTCGTTGGGGAAGGCAAGGCCCCCGTCCAGGTAGAGCGCGGCTCCGGGGACGCCAGGAGGACCGCTCGGCCCGACCGCGCCCGCAGGTCCCGCCGCACCAGCCACGCCCGCCGGACCCTGAGGACCAACCCCTCCAGCAGGGCCCGCTGGTCCAACGCTGCCTGCCGGTCCAGCAGGGCCCATTGGTCCCTGAGGGCCCAGGCTGCCCGCCGCCCCCGTCAGACCCATCGGCCCGATCGGTCCTGCTGGGCCGACAGGCCCCATCACGCCTTGCGGACCCATGCTGCCGGTGGCGCCCGTCAGACCCATGGGACCGATCGGTCCGACAGGGCCAGCAGGCCCGATGTTGCCCATGGGACCGACCGCGCCGACAGGCCCGGCAACGCCCTGGCTGCCCATCGGACCTGCTGGCCCGACCTGGCCCTGCGGCCCTTGAGCTCCATTGCAGACGGGCAGCGTGCCGCCGTCGGCGAGCGAGACGAGCACGCCGCCGGTCGGGCACTGCGGCGAGAGGGAATTGAGGAGCGAGGCCGAGATCGACGCGCCCGCCGGGCCGCGGGGGCCCTGTGGACCTGCGACGCCCTGGAGCCCGACCGGTCCGACCGCGCCGTTGCAGAGGCTGGTCGTTCCTCCGTCGCTCAGCTGGGTGATGCGCACGCCGCCCGTGGTGCAGGGCGCGGTGCCGACCGCGATGGGGGTGACGATGACGCTCGCTCCAGCGGGGCCGGTGACGACGCCGCCATCGAGCACGAGCACCATCCCGGCGGGCCCCTGAAGACCTTGCGGTCCAGCAGGTCCGGGAGCGCCGTTCATTCCATTGGTGCCGTTGGTTCCGTTCGCGCCGCTCGAGCCTTGTGGACCCTGGGGGCCGATCTCTCCGCTCAGGCCGCGTTCACCTTGCGGCCCGCGTTCTCCAGCAGGCCCGGTCGCGCCCGGCGTGCCTTGATCACCCTTCGGCCCGGCTGGCCCCTCCGGAGCATTCTGGGAGCAGGCGACACAGGCGAGGGCGGCGACGACTGCAGGGAGAACACGCATACAGCGTAAACCCAACCGCGCGCCGCGAAGTGCAAAGCCGCTTCAGCGAGCGACACCAGGTGCCGCTCGCCGAGGGCGCGTCTCAGCTGCCCTTGAGGTTCGCCTTCACCAGATCGCGGTTGAACTCGGCGATCACCCGCACGGGGATCTCCTTCGGGCACGCCGCCTCGCATTGCGAGAGGTTGGTGCAGGTGCCGAAGCCCTCGGCGTCCATCTGCTTCGCCATGTTCTTCACGCGCTCGAACCGCTCGGGCTCGCCCTGCGGCAGGTGCGCGAGGTGCGAGACCTTCGCCGAGACGAAGAGCATCGCCGAGGCGTTCTTGCAGGCCGCCACGCAGGCGCCACAGCCGATGCACTGGGCCGCGTCCATCGCCAGCGTCGAGGCTGTCTTGGGAACGGGCAGGGCGTTCGCGTCGGGAGCGCCGCCGGTGTTCACCGAGATGTAGCCACCCGAGGCGATGATGCGATCGAACGAGCCGCGATCGACGACGAGATCCTTCAGCACCGGGAACGCCTTCGCGCGCCAGGGCTCGATGTAGACGTGCTCGCCGTCCTGGAAGTGCCGCATGTGCAGCTGGCAGGTGGTGACGCCCTTGTGGCCGCCGTGCGGCTTGCCGTTGATCACCATCGAGCACATGCCGCAGATGCCTTCGCGGCAGTCGTGATCGAACGCGATGGGCTCCTCGCCCTTGTTCATCAGCTTCTCGTTCATCACGTCCAACATCTCGAGGAAGGACATGTGATCGCTCACGCCCTCGAGCGTGTACTCCTTCATCTCGCCGGCAGCGTTGGGGCCGTTCTGACGCCACACGTGCAGCGTCAACGTCTTGGTCTTGTCGCTCATTACTTGTAGCTCCGGATCGACGGCTTGAAGGTTTCGTAGACGAGGGGCTCGACGTGCTTCACGGCCTTCTGGCCTTCGCCCTTCCACTCCCAGACGGCGGCGTTCATGAACTTCTCGTCGTTGCGTTTGGCTTCGCCTTCGTCTTCGTGCTCCGAGCGGAAGTGGCCGCCGCACGACTCGTCACGCTCGAGCGCGTCGCGGGCCATCACCTCGGCGAACTCGAAGAAGTCGGCGACGCGGCCGGCCTTCTCGAGCGCGGTGTTCAGGTTCTCGGCCGAGCCCGGCACGTTCACGTTCTGCCAGAACTCCTCGCGCAGCGCGGGGATCTGGGTGAGCAGCTCGGTGAGGCCCTTCTCGGTGCGGGCCATGCCGCACTGCTCCCACATCATGAGGCCCAGCTGGCGGTGGAAGCTGTCGACGGTGCGCTTGCCCTTGATGCTCAGGAACTTCTTCACGCGGCCGTTGACGTCCTCGAGCGCTTTGCGGAACTCGGGGTGATCGGTGGTGACCTTCGGCTGCTTGGCGTTCGCGAGGTAGTGGCCGATCGTGTATGGCAACACGAAGTAGCCGTCGGCGAGGCCCTGCATGAGGGCAGACGCGCCGAGGCGGTTGGCGCCGTGATCGGAGAAGTTCGCCTCGCCGATGACGTGCAGCCCGGGCACGTTCGACATCAGGTTGTAGTCAACCCAGAGCCCACCCATCGTGTAGTGCACGGCGGGGTAGATGCGCATCGGCACCTGGTACGGGTTCTCGCCCGTGATGGTGCTGTAGATGTCGAAGAGGTTGCCGTAGCGCTCCTTGATGACCGGCTGGCCGAGACGCTTGATCGAGTCGGCGAAGTCGAGGAACACGCCGCGGCCACCGGGACCAACGCCACGGTTCTCGTCGCAGACCTGCTTTGCCGCGCGTGAGGCGATGTCGCGCGGCGCGAGGTTGCCGTACGAGGGGTACTTGCGCTCGAGGTAGTAGTCGCGCTCGTCCTCGGGCACCTGATCGGGCCGGCGGGTGTCGTTCGGCTTCTTCGGCACCCAGACGCGGCCGTCGTTGCGCAGCGATTCGCTCATCAGCGTGAGCTTCGACTGGTAGTCGCCCGAGACGGGAATGCAGGTGGGGTGAATCTGCGTGTAGCAGGGGTTCGCGAAGCCAGCGCCCTTGCGCGCGGCCCGCCACGTCGCGGTGACGTTGCAGCCCTTGGCGTTGGTCGAGAGGTAGAAGACGTTGCCGTAGCCGCCGGTGCCGAGCACCACGGCGTCTGCAGCCCAGGCCTCGACCTTCCCGCTGACGAGATCGCGCGTGATGATGCCGCGCGCGTGGCCGTCGACGATGACGACATCGAGCATCTCGTGGCGCGTGTGGAGCTTCACGGCGCCGGTGTGCACCTGCTTCATCAACGCCTGGTACGCGCCGAGGAGCAGCTGCTGGCCGGTCTGGCCGCGCGCGTAGAATGTGCGGGACACCTGCGCGCCGCCGAACGAGCGGTTGTCGAGGTGGCCGCCGTACTCACGGGCGAACGGCACGCCCTGCGCGACGCATTGATCGATGATGTTCACCGACACTTCGGCGAGGCGGTACACGTTGCCTTCGCGTGCGCGGTAGTCGCCGCCCTTGACGGTGTCGTAGGCGAGGCGGCGAACCGAGTCGCCGTCGTTCTGGTAGTTCTTCGCGGCGTTGATGCCACCCTGCGCCGCGATGGAGTGGGCGCGGCGCGGCGAGTCCTGGAAGCAGAACGCGTCGACCTGGTAGCCGAGCTCCGAGAGGCTGGCCGCGGCCGAGGCGCCGGCGAGCCCGGTGCCGACGACGATGACCTTGAACTTGCGCTTGTTGGCTGGGTTGACCAGCGAGACGGCCGCCTTGTGGCGCGTCCACTTCGTCTCGATGGGACCGTCGGGGATCTTGGCGTCGAGTTTCATGGCTTGATGATTCCGAGGAGGACAGAGACGGGAATGCTGATGAACGCCGCGCACAGGCCGTAGCCGACGACGAGCGCCGCGCTGCGGATGAAGGGCGTCCACCGCTTGCCCCACAGCCCGAGGTGCTGGAAAAGCGAGTAGATGCCGTGCGAGAGGTGCTGCGCGAGGAGCACCTGGCCGACGATGTAGAAGCCCGAGATGAGCGGGTTCTTGAAGCCCTGAATGAGCATGTCGTACGGGCTGAACGCTCCGGTGGGGCCGAGGCTGTCGGTGACGCTGACGATGCGAAGCGTGAAGTGCGCGATGTGGAACGCAAAGAAGGCCGCGATCACGAGGCCCGAGATGATCATCGTCTTCGAGGCCAGCGAGGCGGGCGTCTTGTTCGCGTACGCGTAGGCGACGGGGCGCGCGGCCTTGTTCACGCCCGAGGAGCGCACCGCGAAAAAGAAGTGCAGCGGAATGGCGAGGAACAGCGCCGATCGCGCGCCCCACAGGAGCAACGGGTTGCCCTTGAGCGTCTCGGCGTAGGCGTTGAACGTGTCACGCCCGAGGTAGGCCAGCAGGTTGCCGGCGAGGTGGCCGGTGACGAACAACCACAAGCCGAGGCCGGTCGCGGCCATCACGATCTTCGAGCCGACCGAGCTCATCGTGAACTTCACGATGGAGCCGATGAGGCTCTCGCCTCCGTCGCCCGCTTTCAGTTCTGCCGCTTCGGACATGCACGTCTCCTTGGATTGCTGCTCGACGACGGTGGGGTCTTACCCATGGCTGGGTGCGTCAGCCACGCTCCTCTTCCACGGACTCCCCTCAGGCCAACAGGAAAATCACCCTGACCTGTCAGCAGCGGTGATGCAGAGCAGGTTGTCGCGAGCGGTCGAGACCCATAAGACATGAGAAGCAATGGGCGCCGAGGCGAGGACCAGCGAGCTTGGCGCCGACGGCAAGCCGTTGGAGTGCCCCGCGCCAGTGTCTCTGCGCCGCGAGGTGCGCTTCGCCACGCCGATCGCGTTGACGGTGATGGCCGCGATGATGCCGGCGACGGTGGTGATCCCCGTCATTCGGCCCTTCGTCGCGTCAGGGTGGCCCGGGCACGAGTGGGTGTTTCACGCCTTCATGGCGGTGAACCTGCTCGGCGCATGTGTGGTGGGACCGGCGCTGGCGGTGTGGGCCGATCGGATCGGGAAGCGCCGCGTGGTCGCCGGGAGTCTGGCGCTGCTCGATGGCGTGATGATCGCGCTGGTGGCGTTGAAGCCGTCGCTCGGCGTGATGTTGGGGCTGCGCTTCGTGCAGGGCGCGGCGAGCGTCGGCGCGGTGTCGATTCTCATGGGCGCGGCGCGTGGGCGGGTGACGGGCTCGGCCGCGACGGGGCTGGTCGGGAGCGCGGTGGTGTTGGCGCTGGTGGTGGGCATTCCGCTCGGCGCGATCCTGGGGAAGGGTGATCCATCGCTCCCGTTGTTGGTGGGTGGTGCCATCGGCGTGCTCGCGGGCGTCGCGGCGTTCGGTGTGTTGCCTGACGGCGCGTCGTCGCAGCTGTCGGGCAGGGCGGTGTGGAAGGCTCCGGGGGTTCGGCTGCCGGTGGTGGTGGTGGGCCTCGAGCGCTTCTCGGTCGGAGCGTTCACCGTGACGCTGCAGCTGTTCGGCTTTCACGTGTTGCAGGTGCCCGATGGCACGGTGAGCCGGTGGTTCACGATCTTTCTCGTGACGTTCGCGATCGCGACCGTGCCGCTGACGAGAATTGGTGATCGGTTCAATCGCTACACGCTGATCTCTTTGGGCGCGCTGGTGTACGGGTTGATGTTCTTCTCGTTGCTGGTGCTCGACGTGACGTGGATTCCGCTCGTGCTGGCGGTCGGCGGCGTCGCGTCTGCGGCGATCTACGGGCCGAGCTTGTCGCTGGTGAGCCAGGCCGTGCCGGCCGAGGCGCGCGCGTCGGCGATGGGGTTGATGAACGCGGCGGGTACGTTCGGCATGTTCGTCGGCAACCTCGTGGCGGGAGCGGTTGCAGCGATTGCGTTGTCGTCAGGGTTCGATCGCCCCGTGGCCTACAGCGCCGTCTTCGCCGTCGCCGGAGTGAGTCAGCTGCTCAGCGCGATCGTCTCGCGAGCTTCCACGCAGCGCCTCGTTTCGGGCTGACCGAACTCGACTCCGACGCAGTCTCGTGTGTTCTCGAAAGGCCTCACGCCGTACTGTGCGTTATCCGCGAATAACTCGTGGCTCGGCGCGTCGGTGCCACTCGCTCGGGAGGCCCAATGACGACACCAGAATTGTATCGAAGGATCGAGAAGCTCGAGTTCGCTCTGAGATGGCGAACCAGAATCGCGTTCTGCCTCGTCGCGGGCCTTGCTCTTGCTGCCGTCAGTGATCGTTCCCTGGTCGTGAGCGAACTGACGGTTGGTGAGGGAGAAAGCAGGGTGGTCATCAGACCCGGGAGCATCACGCTCGAGTCGGCCGAGGGCCGCACCATCGTCTCGAACGGACTGACGATCGTTCAGGGGAACCGCACCACGCGACTGAGCAGCACAGGTCTCACGTCGAGAAAGGACGACAAGACGGAGATGGAGCTGAGCGGCGGAGAGTTGAAGCTCGCCTCCTCCACTGGAGAGACGGTCCTCCGAAGTGGCAGGCTTCAGGTCCTTCCGTCGGAGGGGCAGGTCAGGTTGGTCGACGTAGGGCGCGGGGGGCTGGTTCTGCACGACGGCTCGCGCGACGTCCTGAGCCTCGGCACCCGCGGGAACTACGTCGTGCAGCCCGATGGTGGAGTCGACTTGTTCCAAATGACGCGCGTGGGAAGGCGCACTCCCCCGTAGTCAGCAGGAAGTGATGAGCGTGCGCTCGTTCCACGCCGAGTGTTGAGCAAACCGATCGCGATGGCAGGGGCGCTGAGCCTCTTCACCGAGCTCGCCGCCGGCTCGCCCAGAGGGCCACGAGCGCAAGGGCGAGTGAGCCGGGCCCACCTGAACACCCGCAGGTCGGCAAGAACTCGAGCGTCGCGGGGACTCCTGGAACGCCCGCATCGTCGCCCGGAAGAGTGCCGCCGTCGCCTGGGACGCTCAAATCCAGAACGCCCGCGTCTGGGGCGCCGGCGTCGGGTGAGCCTGCGTCGGGTGGTGAGCCTGCGTCGGGTGCTCCCGCATCAACGCCTCCGTCAGGAGCGGGTGGGAACACGAGTCTGGCGCGAACCCTCGTCGCGCCCACTCCGGGCACCCGGTCGAACTCCTGCCACGCCACCACCGCGACGCTTCCGTTCGCCGACGTCACTGCCGGGTTCCGAACGAGGTCCGTCCCCGTCCCCAGCGTCAGGAACTTCGGCAGCGTCGGACTGCTGTCGTCGATGAACGCGGCGCCAAGTTCCCCGTAAGTCGGAGGCGTTTCCCAGACGACCAGGACTCCAGAGCCCAGCCGCGTGGCGACGGGGTTCTCGGAGAGCAGCACGCGCGCCGGGGGCGTCAGCGTGAACCCCGTCGCGCCCGGAGCTCCGATGGGCTGCACTCGAATCGTGCGGTCCTCGCTCCACGTTGCCAGGAGTTCGTTTGGCGCCCGGCCGCGCGTGATGCAGACGGAGCCCCGGTCCAGTGGGCTGTCAGCGCTGCTCAGAGGTGTCATGCCCTGGCCTGAGCCCGACGACAGTTGGTAGAGCACGAGGTTGCTGCCGTTCCACCCCGCGAGCGAATGCACCCCGCTGACCGCAGCAGCGCATCGGGGGCTCGTGATGGGCAACGGGCCTGGGAAGGGCGCGGCGAGTTCGGTTTGCGTCGCTCCCATCGAGCGCCACATCAGGAGCGGCGGGCCAGCAGCCGACTGCCACCTCAGTCCGCTGCTCGGTGATCTGGGACCAACGCTCCCCTGGGCAGTCACGACCCGGTGGGACCGATTGAGGAGTTCCTGGTCTTCGAGTCCGAACGAGTCGTCGCTCCATTCGACGACGCGCGGGAAGGCGTTGGTCGAGACCTGAGGCGCCGTGAAGACGCCTCCGTCTGGAGCGATGAGCGCGAACCGCGAGGTCCACCCCTCCGTCAGCATCGTCGGACCCCGCATGCCGTTCCGTTCTTCGAAGGCCAGCAGGAACCCGCCTGCATCAGGGAGCCACGCCACGCTCGGGCGACGCTGGGTCGGTTGTGCCTCGTTGAGCTCGATCGCTGGTGACGCGGCGCCCATTGGCGCGAGCGTCACGACCGAGAGGCCTGACGTTCGCCGCAGGAATGCGGCCAGGGTGGCTGAGACTGCCGTTTCGACGGGTTCGGCCAGCGTCGAAGCCACAGCGTCGACCGAGCCTCCAACCAGAAAGCCCAGTTTCGACGTCGCGCCGTCCCGAAAGGCGAGCGCAGTGTGCAGCTCGTTCCCTGCCACGAGGCTTCGCGGGCCGGCGATACTCGAGACGAGGATCAAAGGGGAAACCGGTGCAACGCTGCGGCTGCGGAGACTGCCGGTGTTGTCGAAGAACAACGACCCACCCCACGGAGGGAATGCGACACCAGCGAGGGTTCCAGAGGTCTCGAAGAGCGCCCCCGCGTCGCTCGTCGTCGTAAAGTCCCAATCGAAGGCACCGGCCTGGGTCTGGGTCTGGTACCCGAAGAAGGCTCCGCCATCGGCGAGCGGGGCAATGCGCGGCCGCGACTTCGGCACCGAGCCGGTGGCACGGCCTGAGCGCAGGAACACCCCGGTTGGCGTGAACCGCTGCCAGACGAAATCGAGACCATCAGTCCACGCGACGATGAAGTCCGGGCCTACGGCGCTCACCGTCACCCCGCTCAACCCGTTCGAGGTCGCGAGCACATCGATGCCTGAGAGTGGCCCCTCCGCCGCCTCGGCTCCGAGGTGGAGCTTGACGGTTGTTCGGTTCGGGTCTCGTTCCAGCCACACCACCGCGCGAACCCCGTCGTTGAAGGCAACCCCCGGCGACTCCAGCGAACCCACCACCGGAGCCTCGAGCAGCAGCAGTCCTGTTCGCTCGACGGCGTCCCGTGCACCAATCACCAGATTTCCACTCCAGAGGTCGCCGCGGTTGGGGCCCGGGGTACCGAGACTCCGACGCGCATCGAGCCAGACGACCCCCATGCCGCCGTCACTCTTCCAGGCGATCGAGCCCTCGCTCGCCGCGTAGGGCTGCCGCTGCGAGTTGCCCACTTCGATGGCAGTTCGAGTCGCGGGGAACACCGTCTGCGCACACACCAACGTCATGAGCGCGCTGAGCATGGGAACGATCTTGCAGACATTCGGCCGGTTCGTCGATACGAACGCGCGCGTTTTCGAGGTCCCATCGTCAGGAGTCGAAATGAAAATCCACGAGTATCAGGGCAAGCAGATCTTCAAGAAGTACGGAGTCCCCGTGCCGCGCGGCATCGTCGTGCGCTCGGTCGATGACGCCGAGAAGGCCGCGAAGGAGCTCGGCACGAAGGTCACCGTCGTCAAGGCCCAGATCCACGCAGGCGGCCGCGGCAAGGGTGGCGGCGTGAAGATCGCGAAGAGCCCCGCCGAGGCGAAGGAGCACGCCTCGAAGATCCTCGGGATGATGCTGAAGACCCTGCAGACCGGCCCCGAGGGCCAGAAGGTGCAGACGCTGTACGTCGAAGAAGGCCTCGACATCGACAAGGAGTTCTACCTCGGCGTCACGCTCGATCGCGCCACCAGCAGAATCACCTTCATGGCGTCGACCGAAGGCGGCGTGGAGATCGAAGAGGTCGCCGAGAAGCACCCCGAGAAGATCCTGCGTGAGGCCGTCGACCCGGCCGTGGGCTTCCAGGCGTTCCAGGGCCGCAAGCTCGCCTACGGCCTCGGCCTGACGGGCGACTCGGTCAACGCATTCGTGAAGTTCTGCACCGCGCTCTACCGCGCGTACATGGAGACCGACGCCGGCCTCGCCGAGATCAACCCCCTCGTGCGCTTGAAGGACGGCTCCATCGTCGCGCTCGACTCGAAGATGACCTTCGACGACAACGCGCTCTACCGTCAGAAGGAAGTCGTCGAGATGCGCGACATCGCCGAAGAGGACGAGCGCGAAGCGAAGGCCAAGGAGTTCGACCTCGCGTACATCTCGCTCCACGGCAACATCGGCTGCATGGTGAACGGCGCCGGCCTCGCGATGGCCACGATGGACACCATCAAGCTCGTCGGTGGTGAGCCGGCCAACTTCCTCGACGTCGGCGGTGGCGCGACGAAGGAGAAGGTGACCGCCGCGTTCAAGCTGATCCTCGCCGACCCTGCCGTGAAGGCGGTGCTGGTGAACATCTTCGGCGGCATCATGAAGTGCGACGTCATCGCCGAGGGCATCGTCGCGGCTGCCAAAGAAGTGCAGCTGAAGATTCCGCTCGTGGTGCGCCTCGAAGGCACCAACGTCGAGCTGGGCAAGCAGATCCTCGCGAACTCTGGCCTGAAGATCACGCCAGCCGACAACCTCCGCCAGGCCGCCGAAAAGGCCGTCGCCGCGCTGAAGAGCTGAAAGGGATTTCGACCATGAGCATTCTCGTCAACGCAGAGACCCGCCTCGTCGTTCAGGGCATCACCGGCTCGGCCGGCTCGTTCCACGCCAAGCAGTGCATGGAGTACGGCACCAACCTCGTCGCTGGCGTCACGCCGGGCAAGGGCGGTCAGAAGTTCGAGGGCAAGGTTCCCATCTTCGACACCGTCGAGCAGGCGATGAAGGCCACCGGCGCCAACGCCTCGGTCGTCTTCGTGCCGCCTCCGTTCGCGGCCGACTCGATCATGGAAGCCGCCGACGCGAAGATGCCGCTCGTCATCACCATCACCGAGGGCATTCCGGTGAACGACATGGTGAAGGCCAAGCGCTTCCTTCAGGGCACCAGCACGCGGCTGATCGGCCCGAACTGTCCGGGCGTCATCACTCCCGGCGGCAAGTGCAAGATCGGCATCATGCCGGGCCACATTCACCGGCCTGGCCGCATCGGCGTGGTGTCGCGCTCCGGCACGCTCACGTACGAGGCGGTGTTTCAGATCACCGGCCTCGGCCTCGGTCAGTCGACCGCCGTCGGCATCGGTGGCGACCCCGTCAACGGCACCAACTTCATCGACGTGCTCAAGCTCTTCAACGAAGACGCCGAGACCGATGCGGTGATCATGATCGGTGAGATCGGCGGCAGCGCAGAAGAAGAGGCGGCTGCGTGGGTGCAGGCGAACTTCAAGAAGCCGATCGCCGGGTTCATCGCCGGCGCCAGCGCGCCTCCGGGCAAGCGCATGGGCCACGCCGGAGCGATCATCGCCGGTGGCAAGGGCACGGCGGCGGAGAAGGTGAAGGCCATGAGCGCCGCGGGCTACGTGATGGCCGCCTCGCCATCGGAGCTCGGCACCACGCTCGTCGAGGCGATGAAGCGTAAGGGCATGAAGGTCTGACGAAGGGCTGAGCTCGTCGACCCAGGAGCGCTGGTCTTCCTTCGCGGAGGCCGGCGCTTCGTCACGTCAGGAGTTCGACGAGAAGACGCTCACGTCCAAGTCCATCGCTGAATGACTGGCGCGTTCAGACCTCGAATTGGTTGGATGACGTCCAGGGCCTGGGGGCTTTCGAACTAGAATGAGTGCCAGCGCGATGGAGCGCTTTTCGAGGGAGTGGTCGTGGGCGGAGCGAGCTGTCATTTGCACCCAGGGATTCAGGCCGTGGCCGCCTGTCACGGATGCATGAAGCACATCTGCGCGCCCTGTACTTTGATGGAGGGCTCACTGGAGTTCTGCCCGACGTGCGCCGCCAGCCACCGCAAGCGTCGAAGGGCCGGCGGGCTGGTCATGGGGGTCGCGCTCCTGGCCGTGTTGGGCGGCGGCGTTGGGGCGGTGTCGTGGATGGGGACTCGCCCCCGGCCTCCGCCGCCCGCGCCGCCGGCGCCGCCCCCTCCACCGAAGTATGGTTCGTTCACCGCCGCAGTGGAGCAGACCCGCAAACTGCTGGAGCTGGAACCCTGCGACCGGAAGGCGGTCCTCAAGCTCTCCGAAGCACTGCTCAAGGGTGACGCGCCCCGCGAGGCGATCGGTGTGGTCGACGGCTTCGTGACGAAGTGCGGTCCGTACGAGCGACTCCTGTGGGACAAGTTCACGGCGCACAAGCGTCTGAGCGAGAACGATCAAGCGATCGCGGTCGCCACGACGCTGATGGAGAGCGACCCGATGGACGTCGACTACCCCTGGTGGCGCGGGGAGCTGCTCGAGGCGCAGGGCAAGGTCGAGGAGGCCGTGGCTGACTATCGTCTCTCGCTCTCGCTTCTGCCCCGGGCCAAGAGCATCCCCTTCATGCTCACCGACGCGCTCTTCAAGGCTGGCCGGCCCTGTGAGGCCATCGAGCCGATGAACCTCTTCCTCCACTTCCACCCGGACCAGCGTCAATCCACCGCTGCCGAGACGCGGTTGTCCAAGCTGGCTGAGGCGAAGTGCGAGATGACGACGGGCGAGGGCAGAGCGGTCTTCCATGCCCCGGTGGGTGCCTCCGCGTTCCGAGGCCAGGTGAAGGTGAACGGCAAGGCCACCGGCACGTTCATCATCGACACTGGCGCCAGCTCGGTCGTGCTGTCGAGGAGTTTCGCCGACAAGCTGGGGCTGGACGGTTCGTTCCGCCAGGTCCGCGTTCGCACGGCCGGCGGCGTGAAGGTGGCGAAGCTCACCTCGCTCGATGCGGTCGAGGCACAGGGTGCGAAAAGCAAACGGGTGGAAGCGGTCATCATCGACGACTTCGGCGAGGACGGTCTTCTCGGGCTCAGTTTCCTCACGCGCTTCGAGGTGCAGCTCGACTCGAAGACCCGCACCCTCACCCTGCGGGCGCGCCCGAAGACGCCCTGAACGAAGCTCCCGTGTGGCGTCGGCGGCTTCGCCAGCTCGAGCGCGGACTTCGAGAAGAGCAGAGCCTGAGCCCGCCTGCGCTCAGCGTCTCTGCTTCTCGTCATCGAGGATGTCGAAGATCGCCAGGTGCGGATCGGTGACGATCTCGAGGGGGCGCCGGAGCGCTGAAGCGCCTGGGGCAGGGCGGCGCGTCGGTTTGCTCGGCGCACGTGGCGCTGCGGGCGCGATCTTCAGCGTCGGGCGTGACTCCGACGAACGCCGCGGCTCCTGTGACCGGACGATTCGCAACGTCGGTCGCGACGCCGGGCCGTGAGCGCCTCGCTTCACGAGCCGGGAAAGCCGGGACACCTCGTCCCGCAACGACTGATCGGTAGGCATGAGCCTGAGCGCCGACTCCAGCGCCGCGTGCGCGTGTTTCACGTGCCCCGCCGCCTCGAGCTGACGCGCGCTCGCCCGCCAGGCCGACACCGCGAGCTCGTACCGCCCCAACCGCCTCGACAGCGAGGCCAGCGTGCTCCAGAGCTTCCAGCCAGCGTCGTGCTCCGCGAGGTGGGCGTTGATGAGCGCCGCAGCCTTCCGCAGCTGTCCCGCCCCGACGAGGGCCTCCGCGTGCTCCTTGAGTGAGACCTCCGTTGCGACTGTTCGCGCTGCTGCCGAGCTCACGTCTGCGCTCAGTGCAAGCCAGAGACCCGGCCGCAGTCACTCGACTTTGCGGGCGCTGTCAGCCGGCTTCGCGACGAACTGGAGTGCGCTGGCCTCGCACGGTGTCTCCGCGAGTTCTCGGTTCAGCCACCGTCTTCCAGTGGGCGTACGACGCCGCGCCCGACGCGACGGGATCGCGGAACAGCTCGCGGACCTGGGCGCGCGAGAGCGTGCCGTGTGCGTGTGCCTGATACAGCGCCTCACCGAGCAGATAGCCGAGCGCGTGACTGGCCGCGTGGAACTGCTCCATCGTCGTGGGCACCAACCGTCGCCCCTCGGCGCCTTCAACGTCAGGCAGGCTCGCGAGCGCCAGGACGAACGCCGCGGTCTGCCGTTGTTTCGGCTCGCCATGGGTGAAGAGCCCGGTCCACTCCTCGAGCGAGGGGCAGGTGCGGCGCGGGTTCACCAGCTTCGAGCCGAAGAAGCCAATCGCCTCTTCGACACACCGGGCCCAGAAGGCATCGGCGCGTGTCCGCTCTCGGTCCATCTCGGCGTCGACTGCGCAGTGCCGAACGAAGTGGGCCGCTTCTTCGGCCGCGTGGTTGAGCGAGAAGCCTGACAACCAGATGGTCCGCGCGCGAGGCACGAAGGCGCTCTGGCCAGAGAGCACGTGCCGCTCGAGGTGCTTGAGCTCGACGCGCGAGAAGTTGCCCCGGCGTTCGAGCCGCTCGAGCACGTCGAGATCGTTGGGCGTCAACACCTCGAGCTTGGCCAGCGGCCCCGTCACGCGCACGTCGACCAGCTTCGCGATCGCCTTCACCAGCGCGCGCACCGTCGAGGCGATGCCGCCGTCTTCGATGGGCGCGTCGCCAGCCTCCGCCTCGCAGTAGTCGAGGAAGGTGCGCTGACTCACCAACGGGGAGGCGTTGAAGATGCCCACCACGCCGTCGTTCATCTCCACGGCCTCGGTGGCGTCGGCGAGCCCTGCCTTCGCGAGCTTCCACCACACGCCTTCGGGGTTCTGCAGCACGACGAGCTGCTGGCGCCCGGTCTTCCCCAGCGCCCGCGCGACACACTCGGGCAGGTGCGGCGGCGCCACGTGGTACTGGCCCATGAGCACCAGCACGAGCGGACGGTCACCAGCCTTCGCGGCCTTCGCGATCGTCTTCGCCGCGGCCTCGTCACGGACCTGGAGCGAACGACTCCCCGACGCGCGTTGGTCGATGGCGATGACGCTCAGGCGATGACGGCGGGCCAACTCGAAGAGCGGCTTGAAGTGCGGCCAGATGTCGAACGCGCCGGAGTAGGGGTGCCCGATGCGCTCGAGGAACGTGCGGTCTCCGATCGCGCCCTCGAGGTAGCGATCGACGGACGCCTGGTGGCGGGCCTCGACGAACTCCAGGGCGAGCACCACCCGTCGGCCGCTCTCGATCGCGCGCTGCGCCAGGTCGAGGAACGCGCGCTGGGCGAACCGGAGCGTGTGGTAGTCGCCGACGTGCACGATGTCGGCCTCGCGCACGCGCTGGTGCACGTCCTTCATGGCGAGCGCACGTCGATAGCGGCGGCTCAGGCGGCGGTAGCGGGCCTCGTACGCCTTGAACGACGCAGAAGCGCCCACGACCAGCGCGTCGATCTGCCGCTGTTGGTGACGGAACAGGGCCTGCTGCAGGGCGAGCGACGGCTGCATCGGAAGGGAGCGTCGAGGCTTCCATGCACCAGGGCCGGCGGCAATTTCCTGGCTTGCGTTGTGAGGCGCTGCAGCCCACCATCTGGCCCTCGTGCGAGCTCTCTGCCTGCTGGTGCTGCTGGCTCCGGGCCTCGCGCTCGCGGGCGATCCGAAGGTCGGGTTCCTGCACACGCCGCCGGTCGAGCTCAAGCCCGGCGCCGACTTCACCCTCGAGGGCTCGCTGACGGGTGACTCGCTCTCCACGGTCTCCTTGAAGTTCCGCGTGCCCGGGAAGGCGTACGAGTCGATCGCGCTGGAGCTGCAGTACGGCGATCTCTACCGAGGCATCGTGCCCGGCGATCGCATCGTGCCTCCGGCCGTCGAGTACTACATCGAAGGCACCACCAAGCTGGGTGAGGTGCTCGCGATCTTCGCGACGGCCTTCAAGCCGGTGAAGGTGACGGTGCCGGGCGCTGCTCCGGTCGAGGCGAAGGACCCGAAGCCGGACGCTTCGCCGTCCGAAGATCCAAAACCGCCGGAGCCCGCTCCCAAGCCGAAGTGCAAGAAGACGAAGAAGGGGAAGAAGTGCGAGGAGGAGCCGCCGCCTCCGGTCGAGCCCGTCGAGAAGAAGCCGCCCCCTGACGAAAAGCCGGTCGAGGTGAAGCCCGAGCCCAAGCCGGTCGAGAAACCCGTCGAGAAGAAGCCCGAGCCCCGGCCCACCGAGCCGAAGCAGGTCGAGAAGAAGCCGGGCGAGAAGCCTGAGCCGCCGCGAAAGCGGAGCGAGCTCGAAGAAGAGCTGGCGATGTACTCGGCGGAAGAGACCGGCGCGATCGTTCAGAAGGTCGAAGAGTCGAGCGCGAGGACGGCGTGGATGCCGACGGTGCTCACGGCGGCGCAGCTCAAGCAACTCGGCGTTCGGTACGTCTTCGAGGCGCTCGATCTCGTGCCCGGGTTGACCGTCTCACGTGACGTCCAGGGCACCTCGCGGCTCGGGGTGCGTGGCCTGCGCGGCGAGCCTGACATTCTCTTCACGCTCAACGGCCAGCGGCTCAACGCCTTCTACGACGGCAAGGCGCTCGCGAACCTGCCCATCGACACCTTCGAGCGCATCGAGATCTACCGCGGCCCCGCGACGGCCGAGGTCGGGCTCGGCAACTTCACCGCCGTCATCAACCTCGTCAGCAACCGTCAGCAGGGCCTGCGCGCGTCGTTCCTCGGAGGGCTGTACGGCGCGTTCGATGGGCACCTCTCGGGCGCGAAGACGTTCGGCGGCTTCACGATCTTCGGTGACGGTGACGTGGCGACGCAGCAAGGCGCCAGACGGCCGATCATCCGCGACGGGCTCGACACCACCACGCCGCAGGTGACCGAGAAGTTCACCAACGATCAGCGCCTGCTCATCAACGCGGGGCTCGGTGCCTCGTACGAGAACGACGCGGTCGGGAAGCTCACGCTCCAGGGCCGGGTGCTCAGCGAGAGCCGCGCGGCATACGTCGGGCGCTTCGACACCGTCGGCAACGACTCGCGGCTCGACTGGCTCGCCATTCAGGCGCAGCTTGGGTGGGAGCGGCCGCTCGGTGAGGGCGGGAAGATCGCCGCGCGGCTCTGGTTCGATCAGCAGACGACGAATCGGCTCTGGCAGCTCACCGGCGACGGGTACCAGTTCCGCGCCGGGGCGGCCGAGACGTTGTTCCCCGATGGGGTCCTCGAACGACAACAGGTCGGTCAGCGCGGCTTTGGCCTCGACGTGCGCGCAGAGCTGGCGCTGCCCGCAAAGAACCGGCTCGCGGTTGGCCTCAACGCGGAGCTCCAGACGCTCTCGGAGTACGCGCTCACCTCGAACTATCTCTCGCTCTCGTCGGGCGCTTCGTTCCGCGAGGGCGCGCTGGCTCGTGGCGTGAATGTCGATGGCTCGCAGGTCGGCTTCCCGACGGAGGGCACTCCGGGCAACCGTGGCGCCGCGGCCGATCGCGCGGGCTTCGGCCTGTACGCGTTCGACACCTGGGCGCCGTTCGAGGCGCTCACCCTGCAGGCAGGCATCCGCTTCGACTTCACCCAGCTGCCGACGCACACCGACGGCGTCTTCACCGGCAAGTCGCTCGTACCATCGTTCGGGCCCCGCCTTGGCATCGCGCTCGCGCCCACCAAGTCGATCGTGCTCCGCGGCAACTACGGGCGCTCCTTCCGGACACCGACGCCCCAGGAGCTCGCGGAGTCGGCCATCAACTCCGACTTCAACCAGGGGCGCTTCGTCGGCAACTCGCGCCTCGAGCCCGCGTACATCGACTCGGTGGAACTCGGTGGCGAGTGGGTGCAGAGCCTCGGCGACGCCCGCCTGCGCCTCAAGGGCCTGGGCTTCTTCAATCGCTTCACCAACCCGATCGCGATGGTGGACTCCACGGGCAACCTCGCGCCCTACGTCAATCGACCGCAAGGCGTTCAATCGTTCGGGCTCGAGGGCGAAGCGCGCCTGGAGCTGCTCAGCCGCTCGGCCGCCTGGCTCAACTCGAGCTGGTTCCGCGTCGAAGATCTCGGCGCCGCCTCGAACGGCCGCCTCATCACCGACCAGCCGCAGCTGCGGCTCAACGCCGGCTTCTCGTTGCCGCTGGGGCCGTTCCTGAACTTCGATCTCATCCTCCGCCACGCCTCCGAGCGCCGCAGCAATGCGCGCACGCCACTCGAGCAGCGCCGCCGCTACCTGTTGCCGCCGACGCTGCTGGTGGGCGCGCAGCTGCGCACCGAGCCGCTCTTCGATCGCGTCGAGCTCGTCGTCATCGGGCAGAACGTCTTCAACCTCGACTGGACCGACGACGCCGCCAGGCCTGATCGAATGCCCGGGGGTGTGCCTCGCGAGCCCTTCCAGATCTTCGGTACCATTCGGGTGAGCCTGTAATGACGCTGAGAACGATCACCTGCTGCACCATGTTGGCCGCGACCAGTGGCTGCCTTGCCTACAACGACGACTGCCAGGCCCTCGTCGACAACCCCAACGAGCGCGTCGCCTTCGTGGCGAAGGGCACCGAGATCTTCCTCGATCGCCCCAACGCCCGGCACGCCAACAACGCCATCGCGCAGGCCGCCGCCGACGCCTTCGTCTGGGTGTTCAACTCCCAACCCGACGCGAGCGCTGCGGTGAGCTTCGGGCTGATCAACGGCGGCGCCGTGCGAGATCAGGGCGCGTGCGTGCTCCGCAGCATCGTTCGTGAAGGCCCGCTGACCCGCGGCGTGCTCGGCGAGATGCTGCCTTTCGAGAACCCGATTCGCGTCGTCGATCTCTCGGAGCAGGAGATCTTCGACGTGCTCGAGCTATCGGTGTCGAGGTTGTTCGCGTCGCCGACGCCCATCACCTCACCCTCGGGCGCTTTCCTGCAGGTGTCGAAAGAGGTCTCGATGGAGGTCGACTGCGCGCGAATGGCGAACTCGCGCATCACCTCGCTTCGGATCGGCGCACAGACCATCACCAGGGGCATGCCCCGGCCTTTCCCGGCGACGAAGTATCGGGTGGCGCTGCCTGGCTTCATCCTCGCGGGCAACGACGGCTACACGGTGCTGATGGGGAAGGGCGACGACGCCTCACGAAACCCCGGTCAGGCGCAGCGCTTTGGTGGCATCGACTCGCGCATCGCCATGGCGTACCTGCTCCAGAGCGACTTCAACAAGACGATCGAGGACGGCCTGAGGGTCGACCCGAACCGCATTCGTTTCGTGAACTGCTCGGCGCCCACGCGGCCGACTCAATAGGCCCGGCGCCGGCCCCAGATCGGCATAGGGGCTGACGGCAGATCGCCGTCAGTCCCCTGCCACACCACCGGACATGCGGGTCCGCATCCGGCGGTTCGAAGAGTTGAGGTCAGTTCGCAAGCCGAGG
>JALHMW010000017.1 GCA_022843845.1 Archangium sp. | reverse complement strand
CCGGAGGCGCGGGTGGAGGCTCGGCGGGTGGAGGCTCGGCGGGTGGAGGCTCGGCGGGTGGCGGCTCGGCGGCTGGCGGCTCGGCAGGTGGCGGCTCGGCGGCTGGCGGCTCGGCAGGTGGCTCAATGGGCGGCGGTTCTGGGGGCGGTGGCGACGCGGGCGGAATGGCTGGCGGCATGGGCGGTGGCAGCTTGCTCGGCGGTGGCGCGGCCGGAGGCGGTGGCGGCACGACGAATCCGCCAGGCTCTGGCTGTGGCTGCACATCAGTCGACGCCTCGGTTCCTCTGGCGCTGCTCGGACTCCTTGCCGCGCTTCGCCGCAAACGCCGCGGGCGCTAGAGGGGTGGAGAGTGCAGGTGGACTTCACCGGCCGCCTCGAAAAGGGCGGTGACGCGAATGGCAGCCGGCGCTCGAGAACCAGCTCAACCAGTTCAAACGCGAGGTGACGCCCGTCACTGCTTGCGACGGGGCCTTCCGCTGAGCCGTTCCTCGAGGGCGCGCACGAGCTGAATCGCCTCGTTCACCTGCTGCCACACCACCACGGCCTTCATCGCGCCGTCGGAGTCGACCTGCAGCACGCTCCGCGCAGCGGCCGCGATGGGCGAGAGGGTGTCGGAGAGCGTCGAGAGCTGTCGGCGCACCTCGTCGGAGGCTGGCGCGTCTTTCGCGGGACGGGCCGGCGCGGCGCTCTGCTGCGCGGCGAGCTTCTCGAGGAGCGGGCCGAGATCCTTCTGCGGAGCTGCCGCCGGCCGCTCGAGCACCAGCTTCGTCACCTCGGTCAGCTGGTTCAGCACGGGCGTGAGATCGATCTGCTGGGCCTGCGCACGTTGCGCCATCGCCTCGGCGACCTGCGCGAGCTGCTTGAGCGCCGGCGACAAGTCGATGGGCGGCCTCGAGTTCGCCTCGGCGAGCGTCTTGAGCACGGGCCGCAGATCGACGGGCGGCGTGCTCTTCATCGCCTCACCCGCCGACAACACGGCCTCACGGAGCGCGTCGAGCTTGGGCCCCAGATCGCTCTGCCTCGGCTTGTTGGCCGTTGCTGCGATCGTCTTCGACAACGCTTCGAGGTGCGGTGCGAGTGGTGCTTCTGCAGGCCGTCGCGCGACCTCTGCAGCCGCCTCACGAATACGAGACAGCTCCTCACCGAGCGCCGCCAGCGTGCCTGTCACCCGGACGACGGGATCGTCGTCTTTTCCGCCCTGGGTCTGCACGCGCTTGAAGCCACGCTTGATCTCGTCCCACCGGGCCTTCTGATCGGCTGTCTGGCGCCCACGCAGCTCGGCGAGCTTGAGCAGGTTCTGCTCTGCCGACGTGGTGAGCGTCTGCGACTCGCCGGCGTAGTGGGAGTCGATCAGCGTCTCGAGCTCGGGGTCGGTCATCACCGCCACGATCTTCTCGGCCAGCTTGTTCATGTTGCGATAGCTGCCCTGCAACTTGAACGGTGGCTCGGTGCGGAACCGATCGTCTTGCGACGCCGAGGCGATGTACTGCTGGTTCACGCGGAGCAGCACGCGCTGCGCGAAGAACAGCCGCTTGAGCACCTCGATGATCTCGTTGAGCTCGGCGCCCGAGTAGCCGTGCTCGAGCTCGGTGGTGGCGACCGATTGGCCCTGCGCCATCTTGAGCAGCCGCGGAATGTCGGCCGGCGGACGGGTGGTCAGCGGCGCGGTGACGGTGTTCGCCGTCAGCGCGTTCTCGAGGTAGCTGAGCGCGAAGAGATCGTCTTTCCCCGAGAGGATGTCGCCGAGGTTGTACGTGTCCGCGCGGTTCGCGAGCATGTCGGGGATCTTGAAGACCTCACCCGACTCCGTGTACGGGTTGCCGGCCATCACCACGCAGAAGCGCTTGCCGCGAAGATCGTACGTGCGCGTGACGCCGTTCCACACGCCCTCGATCTTCCGCTGCGCGTCGCACAACGAGATGAACTTCTGCAGCAGCTCGGGGTTCGTGTGCTGAATGTCGTCGAGGTACAGCATCACGTTGTTGCCGAGCTCGAATGAGAAGTTCATTCGCTCGACCTCGAGCTTCGCCGTGCTGTTCGGCGCGTCAGCCGGGTCGACGCTCACCACCTCGTGGCCCAGCGCGGGGCCGTTCACCTTCACGAAGGTGAGCCCGAGCCGGCTGGCGACGTACTCCATCAGCGTCGTCTTGCCGTAGCCGGGCGGAGAAACGAGGAGCAGCAGGCCGTTTCGGTCGGTGCGCTTGTTCTCGCCTGCGGTGCCGAGCTGCTTGGCGAGGTTGGCGCCGATGAGCGGCAGGTACACCTCGTCGATGAGCCGGTTACGAACGAAGCTCGAGAGCACCTTGGGCCGCAGCTCGTCGATGCGCAGCCGCTTGCGCTCGTGCTCGATGACCTCACGCACCTTCGCGCGGAACGCCTGGTACGCCGGCAGACGCTCCTCGACGAAGCGGGCCAGGCGGCGCTCGAACTCGTCGAGCCGCAGCGACAGCTTCTGACCCTGCACGCGAGGGTGGTTACTCAAGAGCCCCGTCAGCTCGGTCGACAACAGCGCCGACGACACCTCACGAGACACCTGCCGTTCTTCGACGGCGAAGAGCCCGGCGGCCTCGAGCACCGGCCCGCGCATCGCCTCAGCCGTGCCGGCCTTCACCACGTAGGCCTCGAGCCACGCGCGGGTGAGCTTGAAGCGCTCGGCCGGATCGTCGACGGCGCGCAGATCTTCCTCGAACGCCCGTCGCTGACCGGCGACCTCGATCGACGACAGCAGCGCCTCGCGCAGCGACATGGCGTCGCGACTCACCACGAAGCGCTGAGTCTCTTTCGCGAGCTCTTCGGCGAGGTAGCGACCCGAGAGGAGCAGATCGCCAACCGACGCGTCGAGCGTCGAGACCTTCGCCCACGCACCGATGCGCACCGTCAGATCGTCCGCGAGCCGATCGAACTCGGCCGCGTGCCCGTACTGCGCTTTCAGCCGGCCCAGGCTCTGCGCGCGGCGAACGATCACCTTCCGCGTCGCGTCGTCGCCGAGCGCGGCCCAGGCGAGCGTCGCGAGCACCCGTGGCCACGCGTCGTACCGGAGCAGCCCGGCCGACTCGTGCAGCGTCAGCAGCGCCTCGAGAATTCGCGCGGCGTCGACGTCGTGAACGCCTCGCTCGTAGCCCTCGTCGTACCGGCCCTGCGCCGCCTCGCGAGTGATCGACTGAAGGCCTTTGCCCTCACGAATGAGCTCGTGAAACCGCGCGAACGACAGGCCGTCTTTGCCTGACTGCGCCGCGGTGAGGAGTGACGACGCCAGATACTCGGCGCGGGCGACGTCGGGAGACTCGCTCGGCAACGTCTGATCCCAATACGCCTTTGCGGCCTCGACGGCTGGCTCGTTCAGGCGCTGGAAGTAGTCCGAGCCGGTGAGGTGCAGGAACAGGCCGTCGTCCTTCGGCAGGACGGTGGCCTCGAGCGGCTGGGTGTTGACGTTGAAGCGGTGAGGCCCGAAGCGCACGACCGCGGTGCCGCCCTCGAAGAGATCCTTCTTGTCGCGAAGGGAGCGGAGCGCTTCCTGCTTCGCCGTCTTGAGCCGCGAGTCGAGCTCGTCGGACTTGACGGGATCTTTGAGCTCGATGAGCTGCGCGATGAACTGCTTGAGCTTCTGCGCGGTGGGGTCCGACGCGAAGTAGGCGTTGAGCTCGTCGTCCGTGGTGAAGCTCGCCGCGCGCCGGGTGATGCCCTGCAGTACCCGCTCAGCCGCGCCGAACAGGTTGGCGGCCTTGCGCTGCCGCTCGTCGACCAGCACCTGGCGGCGGCGGGCGAACGCGTCGAACAGCTCTTCGCGGCGCTGGGCGAGCTCTCCGGCGAACTCGTCGACGTCCGAGAAGCGGCTCTCGAGCTCCTCGAGCTGGACGGAGAGCTTGCCGAGCTGCTCGTCGACCTTCTCTGGCGAGTCGGCCAGGGCGAGCGCGCTGTCGATGCTCTGGGCGAACAGCTTGAACTGCGAGGTGAACTCGGCGCGCGTCTCGTGGCCCAGCAGCTCCTTCCGGCGCCCCTGCACGGTGGCCCGCACCCGGTTGAGCTTCGAGAAGACCTCGCTGATGTCCTCGAGGATCTTCGCCTTCTGGGTCGCGTCACCCGACGACAGCCCACCGACGACCTCGCCGAGCACGGTGAGCCCAGTCCCCAGGCGCTCGACCTCTTCGACCTGCCCTTTGAGCTCTGGCGTCTTGGTGGCCTTCGCGATCTCGGCGTCGAGCTTCGCGACGCTCTCGTGCAGCGGCTGGAAGGCAGCGGGCGTCAGCAGGAACTCGACGGTCCACGTGCTGACCTGCTCGAACGCGGCCACGACCTCGGCCTCGAGACCATCGACGCGCGCGGCGTCCATGTACCGAATCTCTTTCAGCGTGATGAGCACGCCGCGCTGCTGCCGCAACGAGGCCAGCGCCGTCATCAACGAGTCGGTGGAGCGCAGATCGTCCTGCGTGAGGCCGCGCAGCAACGTCTCTTGCTTCTCGACAGCCTTCGCCAGCTCCTCGCTGGCGCGCTTCTGCATCGACAGCACCTTCTCGAACTCGTCGACGATCAGCTCGGCCGACTTCTTGAGCTCCTGCACCTTGCCGAGGAGATCGATCTCCTTCTGACCGACCCAGTGGAAGGCGTCGACGATGCGCTGACACGTCGAGATGAGCCCCTCGTAGCTCCGACGCGTGGGCTTCTCGGACTCCGCCATGCGCTTGACGGTCAGCACCTCTGAGATGCCACGAACCAGCTCGGCGTTGCCCAGCTTGCCCAGGGCCGTCTGCGGCGTCGGCAGCGCGGCGGCGAACTCGGCCGAGACGAACGGCGTCTGCCACACCTGCATCGGGTGCACGCGCGTGGGCTCGTTCGACGTCGAGCGGAACACCACCATCTGCCCGTCGGCGAAGATCGAATACCCGTGGCAGTGAATCGGAGAGGCGACCTCCTTGCGCACGAGGTTGTACGGCAGCAGCACGTAGCGGCCGCCGGCGCGATCGTAGAAGACGTACAGCACGTCTTCCCCGTTCGGCGACTTGATGGAGCGCTTGAACTCGAGCCCGCTGACGTCCGACTCGAAGACCTTCACCTCGCCGGTCTGCAGCACGTAGCCGCCGGGGAAGATGACGCCCTGGTCCTCCGGCAACTGCACGCACGACACGCCGATGGCGTCGACGCGGGCCACCGTGCTCGTTCGCGTGTTGAAGACGAGGTACCGGTACTTCTCTTCGCGGAACGGCTTCACCTTGAGCAGCACCAGCACGCCGAGCTTCGCGTAGTGGAACTCCGCGTCGTCGAGCGACTGCGTGGGCTCGTCGACGGGCTCGGAGTAGATGCCCTGCCCTGACTCGGAGTTGTTCTCGACCTTCACCGTGAGATCGCCGCCGACGGTCTCGATGAACACCTCGTCGAGCACGTTGACGTGCGGGTGCCGGCCAGAGACGAAGTTCTCGCGGGTCGCCTGGGTCCAGGCGAAGTCGTGCGAGGGCGCGCGGTGAACGTCACCTTCGCCACGGTTGTCGACGTACGCGACGCGCCCAGCGGGGTCGACCGAGAAGCGCAGCACCTTCACGTCGCGCTCGGTCTGCCCGGTGCGGAACACCGCGAGCAGGCGCGCGTCGGTCTTCGTCAGCAGGTCGAGGCGCGCGTCCTTGTAGAACTTGAAGAGCTCTTCGAAGTCCTTGGTGAAGCGCTTGTCCTCGAGGAAGCCACCGGCGGCCGAGTTGGGGAGCGTCGAGAAGTCGAAGCCCCCTTCCGGCGTGCGGGCGAAGGCGTGGAGCGAGAAGACGTCGCTGACGGCCCGCTCCTGCTTGAGGCCCATGAAGACGTTGAAGCCCAGCAGCAGCGAGCCGCCGACGGGCACGATGTTGCGCGGCACGCAGTTGTTCTCGGTGCGCACCCGCTCCGTGCCGATGACGGTGAGCTCCTGGCCACCGAACTCGACGCGCCGGCGCTCGTTGAGCGCCTCGACCTTCGCGCCGAGCTCCTTCGCCTGGGCGAGCAGCCGCCCTCTGATGACTTCGTAGCTCCCGCCCTCGAGGGTCGACTCGGTGGCAGGCGCCTGGGCTTCAGTCGCCATGTTTTCACGCGCCTCGTGTCAGGTTCGCGATCACTTCGACGAGTCGTCGCGCACCAGCCGGCTCATCAGCGCGGCCGAGGCGAGGTTCTGCACCTCCGAGGCGGCACCCGGCTTCGCGAGGACCGCCTTCAGGTCGTCGGGCAACGAGCGGCCGCCCTCGAGGTACTCCTTGAAGAGCACCTTGAGCTGCTCGGAGTTGTCCACCGCGCCATCGACCGACTGGCCCAGTGAGACCGCCTTGACGAACTGGTCGAAGAAGGCGCCGTCGCCACCGACGATGCTGATCTTCGCGTTGCCCATCGCCTGCGAGAGCACCTGCGCCTGGCTGGCGGCGATGTCGCGCTTGACGTGCAGCGCCTCGACCTCGACGAACTTGTCCTTCTCGAGCCGCAGGCGGAACTCTTCGTGCTCGCGGGTGACGCCCTCGAGGAGCTTCATGGCCGCAGCCTTCTCGTGCAGACCGCGCGCTTCGGCGAGCAGCTTCTCCTGAATGCCGTGCGCCTCGGCCTGGACCTTCGCCTTGACCGACTCGGCCTCGGCGAGCCCTCGCCGCTGAATCACGTCGGCTTCACCCTGCTCCACGGTGATACGCGCCATGCCCTTCTTCTCGTCGCCTTCCGCTTCGGCCGTCATCTTGGCCCGCAGCGCGTTGGCGTTGGCGGCGCCCTGCTTCTCGATCGCCGCGGCTTCGGCTTCACGCACGCGCACCACCGCCAGGCCGCGCTTCTCTTCCGCAACGGCCTGGGCTTCGAGCACGCGAGCCTTCGCGAGCCCATCGGCGGCCGACTCGGCCTGGGTGCCTTCGGCGAGGCGCATCTTGGCGCGCGCGTCCTTGTCGGCGGCCTCGAGGTCGGCCTCGGCCATGATGAGCCGGGTCTTCGCGGTGTGCTTGGCCACCTCTTCGCTCGCCTCGGCAGCCTTCACCTGAGCGACGACGTTCTCCTGCGCGCGGCCCTCGGCCTCGATGATGATGGCTTCCTTGTTGCGCGTGGCCTCGGCGACCTTGCGCAGCTGCTTGATGGCCTCTTCTTCGGTCGCGACCTTCTTCTCGACCGAGATGCGCGTCGAGACGACGTCGGCGATGGCCTTGCGCTCGATCTCGAGCGCCTTCTCCTTGCTGATGCGCTGCAGCTCGACCTCACGCTCGCGCATGATGGCCTCGAGATCGCGGTCCTTCTTCACGCGCTCGGTCTCGATGCCGACGACGCGCTCGCGGTTCTTCTCGGCGACCTCGACCTGACGAGACTTGTTCTGCTCGTTGATGAGGATCGTCTCTTCCGCGGTGATGCGGGCGTTCTCTGACTTGGTGCGCTCTTCCTGCTGCACCTTCTGGGTCTCGGCGATCTCGTGCGCCTGGATCGTCTCGATCTCACGCTTCTGCTTGGCGGCGGCCTCGGCGCGCTGGCGCTCGAGCGCGAAGACGGCCTCGTCGGCCTCGACGTTCTGCTTGGTGATCTGCTTGCGCTCGGTCTGGCGGAAGTCGTTGGTGAGCACGTTCTGAATCGTCGTCAGCTCGGTGATCTTCCGGATGCCGGCGGCGTCGAGGATGTTCTCCTTGTCGAGCAGCTCGAGCGGCGTCTGCTCGAGGAAGTCGATGGCGACGTCTTCGAGGTTGTAGCCGTTGAGATCCTTGCCGATGACCTGGACGATCTGGTCCTTGAAGGCCTCGCGCTCCTTGTAGAGGTCTTCGAAGTTGAGGCGCTTGCCGACGGTCTTGAGGGCCTCCGAGAACTTGGCCTCGAAGAGCTCCTGCAGGGTGCGCTCCTCAGACGCGCGGGCGCAGCCGACCGACTGGGCGACCTTGAGCACGTCTTCGACGGTCTTGTTCACGCGGACGAAGAAGCTGACCTTGATGTCGGCGCGAATGTTGTCGGCGCAGATCAGGCCTTCCTTGCCGCGGCGATCGATCTCGATCGTCTTCAGCGAGATATCCATCACCTCGGCACGGTTGATGATCGGCAGCACCACGGAGCCAGTGAAGGCGACCTTGGGCTCCTTGCCCATGGTGTTGACGATGAGGACCTGGCCCTGGCTCACCTGTCGGTAGAACCGGCTGATCATCACGCCGATGAACAACACGAGTACGAAACCAGCGACGACGACGCCGCCGACGATCCACGCAGTCTCTGACATGTTCCCATCCTCCCCAGAAAGGCTCTGGTGACTCTATGACGCGCTTGGCTCGCGATGATGGAGTTTCATCGTCCGCTTGAAGCTCGCGAACCACACGACCGTCCTTCTGAACGATTTCCCTGCTGGACAACCCCTTGATTGGTCGTTTTGTGGTTGCGCAGCGACGACAGGCCACGGTTTTTTCGAAGCATCGTCATCCGCGCGTCCGCATGCGGGACGAGAGCACCTGATCGACGCGTGACGGGTCTTTGAGCGCTTCGAGCTCCTGCGGCTCGAGCCAATCGAGCGGCTCGATGTCCCACGTCTCGGTCTGCTCGTCGAAGTCGACGATGAGCGCGCGATCGCCCTTCTTGAGCTGGTTCGCCTTCTCGCAGGCGACGTGCAGGTTGAGCCCCGCGCCGCCGTCACTCACCGTCGCGGTGCCGAAGCTGGCGTCGACGCGGCCCGAGGTGATCTCGCAGATCTTCCCGATGAAGTGATGCCGTCGCTGTGGCGGCTCCGAGGTGAAGGCCTTCGCGATGGGCTTGATGGCGCCGGCCGTCGCGAACAACGCCAGCACCATCGAGCCGAGCAGCACGCCCACCTTCGCCACGAGCCCTGCGTCGGCGCCCAGCCACGACGAGCCGAACATCGAGAAGACCCACGAGAAGAAGACGATGAAGCTGCCCGAGATCGTCGCGGGCACCTTGCCCAGACCGAGGATCGCGAACAGCCCGTTCCCATCGTGGTCTCCCGAGCTGGCATCGCCTTCCAGGCCCTCGACCCCACCAGCGACCGCCTCGCCTGCGGCCTTCACCCCGCCGACCACGCCCTCGCTCGCGCCCTTGAGCGCGCCGGTGACCGAATCGGCGGCCGCCTTGGCGCCACCACTGACATCGCCACCATCGAACGCGACGACCCCGAGCACCACGAAGAGCCAATAGAGAAACGCGATGCCCAGCATCACCGTGAACGGCACCGCAGGAAACGACAGGAGTGTGCGTAGGAAGGCTTCCATCAGGTGACCCCACTCGACTCGCTGGTCCGCGACACCGTTCGAAGTCGACCACGAGTGTCCGTCACCCGACAGGACAAACGCCGTGCCCTCGAAGGCATTGCGCGTTCACTCGAGGCGATGTGCCGAGACCAGGACGTCAGCGCCGTCGCGACGAACCTTCAGCGCCCACTGCCGGCCGCACGAGGGGCAATCCTCCACCGAGTCGGCGCCGTCGAGCTCCTCCATCGGGAGAGACACCTGGACGGGCTCGGCGCAGTACGGGCAGCGCGCGTCGTGCTCGAGCGCAACGCGTGCTGGTCCAGGGCGAATGGCGTCAGGCCACCGTGGCGTGGGGTGTTCACCCGCCTCGAGCTGCCCCCACGTCTCGATCACGCAGGTCTTCAGCGACTCGGCATCGAGACCGTCGAAGGTCTCGTCGACCGGCCCGAGCCGCTCGAGCGCGCGCGCGAGCAGCCGGCGAGCGCCACCACCACGTCCGTTCTCGTGGTGATGCAGCGCTGCGGCCCACAGCACCAGGACCTGCAGCACCCGCTTCTCGTCACCCCGGCACACGCGCCACCCGTCTTCGAAGGCGTCATGCGCGGCGTGGAACTTCCCAGCTTCGAAGAGGCTGCGGCCCGCGCTGCAGCTCACCTGAAACGCGGGGCTCACGCGCGTGCGCGCAACCCGAGAATGGTGCGCGCCTCGTCTGGCGTCGCGATCGCGCGTCCGGCGTTCGTCGCGGTCTTCGCGAGCGCCTCGATCAACGGCCCGTTGCTCGACGCCTTCGTGCCGTCGGGCAGATAGAACGTGTCTTCGAGGCCGGTGCGCAGGTCGCCGCCCAGCTCGGCGCAGCGCTGGTGGAGCGCCCACACCTCTTGCCGGCCGATGCCGATCACCTGCCAGTGCGTGCCGGGGACCATCTCCTCGAGCAACAGCGGCAGCCACGACGCCTTGTTCGGCATGCCCGACTCGACGCCCATCACCAACGACACGTGCGGGGGCGTCGGCACCATCGCGCGCTTCGCGAACATCGCGACGCTGCGGAGAATGCCGGTGTCGAAGCACTCGCACTCAGGGACGATGCCGTTGGCCTTCATGACCGTCGCGAACGACTCGATCTTTTCCACCGTGTTGTCGAACAGCATCGGCGGCCACGCCCAGTCGTTGTTCGAACGGAGCTTCAGGTAGTTGAGCGAGCCGGCGTTGAGCGCGGCCATCTCGGGCTTGACCAGCTCGAGGCACGACACCGGCCCGCTGATGTCGGGGCCCACGACGCCAGTGGAGAGGTTGATGATGAGGTCCGGGCACTCGGCGCGAATGGCGTCGCACACCTTCTTCGCGTCGGCGGCGTCCCAGCTCGGCAGGCGGCCCATGCCGGGCTCCTGGTTGCGCACGTGCACGTGAACGATCGACGCCCCGGCGTCACGGGCGCGGCGGGCTTCCTGGGCCATCTGCTCCGGGGTGACGGGGACGCCGTGCTGCGCAGGGTCCGTCAGCACGCCAGTCAACGCGCACGTCAGCACTGCCTTTTTGGTCGCCATGCGCGCAGATATGGCGACGATTGATTCTCACGTCAACGGGACGAACTTTCACCAGCTCTGGCGAACCGGCTTGCCCTCGTCGAACCCCGCCGCGCCCTGCACGCCGATGAGCGCGTTCTGATGGAGCTCTTCCAGCGTCGACGCTCCGGCGTAGGTGCACGCGCTCTTCACGCCGGCGACGACGTGATCGATCAGGTCCTCGACGCCGGGCCGCTGTGGGTCGAGATACATGCGCGAGGTGCTGATGCCCTCTTCGAACAGCTCCTTGCGAGCGCGCTCGAACAGCGAGTCTTTCTGCGTGCGAGCCTTCACGGCGCGCTGCGAGGCCATGCCGAAGTTCTCCTTGTACAGCTTGCCAGCCGCGTCTTCGCGAATGTCGGCGGCGCTCTCGTAGGTGCCTGCGAACCAGGAGCCGATCATCACGGTGCCAGCGCCGCCAGCGAGGGCGAGCGCGACGTCACGCGGGTGTCGAATGCCGCCATCGGCACAGATGGACTTGCCGTGCTTTCGCGCCTCGGCTGCGCACTCGAGCACCGCCGAGAACTGCGGCCGGCCGACGCCGGTCATCATGCGAGTCGTGCACATCGCTCCCGGGCCCACGCCGACCTTCACGAGATCGACGCCTGCCTTGATCAGATCCGCCGTGCCCTCGCGCGTCACCACGTTGCCAGCCATCACCGGCATCTTCGGGCTGAGCGCTCTGACCGCCTCGACCGCCTCGAGCATCTTGCGTTGGTGCCCATGCGCAGCGTCGATGACGATCAGATCGATGCCCCACTCGAGCAGCGCCTTCGCGCGACCGATGACGTCGCCGCTGATGCCGACGGCCGCCGCGACCACCAGCTTGCCCGCTGCGTCGACGGCAGGCTGATAGAGCGTCGAGCGAAGCGCGCCCTTGCGGGTCACCACGCCCACCAACGTCTTCCCGCGCAGCACCGGCGCGCACGTCAGCCGCTTCACCGCGAGGCGTTCGAACATCGTCTCGAGCGGCGTGCCGTCTTCGAACGACAGCAGCTCGGTCGACATCACGCGGTGGAGCTGGGTGAACCGATCGTGCCCCTCGGCGTCGTGCTCGGTGAAGATGCCCACCGGCTCGTTCGCGTCGTTCACCACGATCACCACGCCGTGCGAGCGCTTGTGAATGAGGTTGAGCGCCACTTGCAGCGTCTCGGTTGGCCGCAGCGTGATCGGCGTCTCGTAAACGGGGTGCCGCGACTTCACGTAGGCGATGTTCTGCTGGACGATGTCGAGGGGAATGTCCTGCGGCAGCACGGCGATGCCACCACGCCTCGCGACGGTCTCGGCCATTCGACGCCCCGCCACCGCGGTCATGTTCGCGACGATGATCGGCGTCGTGAGCCCCGAGCCTGGCGGCGGGCGCAGATCGACCTCGTGCCGCGAGCCCACCTCGGAGCGCGTCGGGGCCATGAACACGTCGTTGTAGGTCAGCTCATGGAGCGGCGGCTTGTCGTCGAAGAAGCGCATGGCGCGCGAACGTACCATCTGGCGCCCTGCCCGAAGTGCAAGCCGACGCTTGCGCCACGCACCCAGCCCGCTACACCGCCCCGATGGACCTGTTCGACCACGCCGCCGGGAACGAGGCCGCCGCCAGGGCACCGCTCGCCGAGCGGATGCGGCCGCGCACCCTCGACGAGTACGTCGGGCAGGAGCACCTGACAGGTCCAGGCAAGCTGCTGCGGCGCGCGATCGAGATCGATCAGGTGCCGTCGATGGTGTTCTGGGGTCCTCCTGGCACCGGCAAGACGACGCTGGCCCGGGTGATCGCGAACGCGACCGGCGCGCACTTCGAGTCGGTGTCGGCGGTGCTCGCTGGCGTGAAGGACCTCCGCGAGGCCGTCGCGCGCGCCGAGGAGCGCTGGAAGCTCAACCGCAAACGCACCCTGCTCTTCGTCGACGAGATCCACCGCTTCAACAAGGGCCAGCAGGACGCGCTGCTCCCGCACGTCGAGAAGGGCACCCTCACGCTCCTGGGTGCGACGACCGAGAACCCGTCGTTCGAGGTGAACGCCGCGCTTTTGTCGCGAATGCGGGTGCTGACCTTGCGCGGTCTCGAGGAGGACGAGCTGCGCGCGGTCTTGCGGCGCGCCATCGACGACCCACGCGGGCTCGACAAGAAGGTGACCGTCGACGACGACGCGCTCGCCTTCATCGCGATGATGGCCGCAGGCGACGCACGACGGGCGCTCACCGCGCTCGAGGTCGCTGCCCAGCACGGCGGCGCGCACGTCACGAAGCAGTCTGCAGAAGAGGCGATGCAGCAGCGCACCCTGCTCTACGACAAGAGCGGCGAAGAGCACTTCAACATCATCTCGGCCTTCATCAAGTCGATGCGCGCCTCGGATCCCGACGCCGCCGTGTACTGGCTCGCGCGCATGATCGAGTCTGGCGAAGACGTGCGCTTCATCGTGCGCCGCATGGTGATCTTCGCGAGTGAAGACGTCGGCAACGCGGATCCGCGCGGGCTGCAGGTGGCGGTGTCGGCGCTCCACGCGCTCGAGCTGATGGGCCTGCCCGAGGGCACGCTGCCGCTGACGCAGGCCGTGACGTACCTGGCGATGGCGCCCAAATCGAACACCGCGCTGACGACGTGGGCGAAGGCGCGTGAGGCCGTGGTGAAGCACGGACCGTTGCCTGTCCCCATGCACCTGCGAAACGCGCCGACGAAGTTGATGAAGTCCATCGGCTACGGCTCGGGCTACCAATACCCCCACGACTTCGACGGCCACTTCGTGCCTGACGACGGCCTGCCCGAAGGCCTTCGTGGCGAACGGTTCTACGAGCCGTCCGTCAACGGCGACGAGAAGGCGATGAAGGCGCGGCTCGCCGAGCTGCGATCGTTGCGCACCCCGAAGGAACCGGGCAGTGACGGCTGACACGACTCTCTGAAAGGCACCTCGACATGACGACCCCGCTCATCCAACTCACCGACAAGGTCGCGCTCATCACCGGCGCCTCGCGCGGCATCGGAGAGGCCATCGCCCTCGCCTTCGCCAACGCCGGCGCGAAGGTCATCCTCGCGGCTCGCAAGCCCGACGCGCTCGAGTCGGTCGCAGCCGCGATCGTGAAGGCGGGAGGCCAGGCGCTCGCGGTGCCGGCCCACACCGGGAAGCTGGAAGACGTGAAGCGCCTCGTGGCCGCGGGCGTGGAGCGCTTCGGGAAGATCGACGTGCTGGTGAACAACGCTGCGACGAACCCCTACTTCGGCCCGATGCTCGACATCGAAGACGCCGCCTTCGACAAGACGTTCGAGGTGAACGTGAAGGGCTACTTCTGGCTCGCGCGAGAGATCGCGCAGCACCTGCAGGCGCGCAACGCAAAGGGCTCGATCATCAACGTCGCGAGTGTCGCCGGGCTCTCTGCCGCCCCGATGCAGGGCGTCTACGGCATGACCAAGGCCGCGGTGATCTCGATGACGAAAACCTTCGCCGCCGAGTTGGGCGCGTCGGGCATTCGCGTCAACGCCATCGCGCCCGGACTGGTCGAGACGAAGTTCGCTTCCGCCCTCACCTCGAATGAAGACATCTTGAAGCTGGTGACGAACCGCACGCCGCTGGGCCGGCACGCGCAACCCGAGGAGATCGCCGGCGCCGCGCTCTACCTCGCGTCAGATGCCTCGAGCTTCACGACCGGCCAGACCCTCGTGGTCGACGGCGGGTTCACCATCAGCTGAAACCTCTCGCCCGGAATCCGAGGGTGCAGACGGTGGCAGGTGGTTATCAGGTGTGCCAGCACGGTCCCTCTCATGTCCGACGCCACCATCCTCGCCTTCGATCTCGGCACCTCGGGCCTGAAGGCCGCGGTGATCTCGTCGCGCGCGGCGGTGGTTGACAGTGAAGTCGTCCCGCTTGACGTGACGATGCTGCCGAACGGTGGCGCGGAGCAGCGCCCAGAGGACTGGTGGGCCGCGATGGTGAAAGCGGCGTCGGCGCTCTGGGCTCGCGGCACGGCGAAGGCCGAGCAGGTCGTCGGCATCGCGCTCTCGTCTCAGTGGGGCGGCACGGTCGGCGTCGATCGTCAGGGCACCCCGCTCCGCCCCGCGTTGATCTGGATGGACTCGCGCGGCCGCGACGAAACACGACGTCTCGCCGGCGGGTTTCCTTCGATCGACGGCTACAACGCACTGAAGGCGCTGAGCTGGATCAGGAAGACGGGCGGCGTGCCGAGCCTGTCGGGCAAGGATCCCGTCGGCCACATCGCCTGGCTCAAGAAGCATGAGCGCGCGACGTACGACGCGGCGCACTGCTTCCTCGAGCCGAAGGACTGGGTGAACCTGAAGCTGACCGGCCGCGCGGCCGCGAGCTTCGACTCCATCGTCCTCCACTGGGCCACCGACAACCGCGACATCAACGCCATTCGGTACGACGACGCGATGCTGAAGCTGGCCGAGCTCGAGCGCGCGAAGCTGCCCGAGCTGATCCCTGCGTCCTCGGTCGTCGGCGAGCTCACCAGGGAGGCGGCTGCTGCGCTCGGCCTCTCGACGAAGGTGAAGGTCGCGAGCGGCGGGGCCGACATGCACACCGCGGCGATCGGCGCCGGCACCGTCGCTGACTACGAGGCGCACCTCTGCCTGGGCACCTCGTCGTGGCTGCTCGCGCACGTTCCGTTCAAGAAGGCCGATATCAACCACAACATGGCGTCGCTCCCGGCGGCGATCCCCGGCCGATACCTCTTCTGCAACGAGCAGGAGTCAGCCGCTGGAGGCCTCAAGTTCGTCGCAGAGACCCTGCTCAAGCGCACCGACTACGACGCGTTGTTCGACGAAGCCGAGCAGGCGCCCGCCGGCAGTGACGGGCTGACCTGGCTGCCGTGGCTTCATGGCGAGCGCTCACCGGTCGACGACTCGAAGGTGCGCGGCGGCTTCGCGGGCCTCTCGCTCGCGCACGATCAACGCCACGTCATTCGGGCCGTGCTCGAGGGCGTCGCGTTCAACACCCGGTGGCTGCAGATGCACCTCGAGACCAACCTCGGGCGGGCGCTCGCGGCGGTGACCGTCGTCGGTGGTGGTGCTCGATCTCCACTGTGGTGCCAGATTCACGCTGATGTGCTGGGCCGCCCGGTGAAGCAGGCCGAGGCTCCGCAGATGACGAACGCTCGTGGCGCCGGCGCGCTCGGGCTCGTCGCCCTTGGGCTGCTCTCGTGGAGCGACGTGCACGCGCTGGTGCCGATCGCGAAGACGTTCGAGCCCAGGCCCCAGTTCAAGAACCTCTACGACGACCGCTTCGAGCAGTTCCTGCTCGAGTTCAAACACCGCCAGGCGATGGGGCGGCGATTCATGGGTGGACACTGACGATGGATATTCCGAACGCTGCACAAGCCGTCCTCTCCCGCCTGCCGAAGGGTGTCGCGCGACGCCTCGAGGTGGTGCTCGACAAGCTGCCGATCGTCGGCGACATGGTGCGGGCCGAGAAGAAGAAGCTCGCCGAGTCGATGCGCGAGTCGGTGAGAAAACACCGGCCGACCGAGCTGAAGTTCGACGCCCTGCCACGTGAAGGCCTGTCGCAGGAGCTGATCCTCGAGACGCTCCGCACCTTCTCGACGCGTGAGTCGCCGATGTGGCGCGAGGGCCGCGTCTCGGGCGGCGTCTACCATGGTGACGAGCAGCACCTTCGCTTCCTCAACGAGGTGTACGCGCTGTACTCGCAGGCCAACCCGCTCCACGCCGACGTGTGGCCCTCGGTGGCGCGGTTCGAGGCCGACCTCGTCGCGTTCACCGCGAAGCTGATGGGCGGCGACGCGCACCTCGACGACGACGAGCAGGTCGTCTGTGGAACGCTCTCGTCGGGCGGCACCGAGAGCATCATGCTGGCGATGAAGGCGTACCGCGATCACGCGCAGGCGACGCGCGGCATCAAGCACGGCAACATCGTCGCGCCGGTCTCGGCGCACCCGGCGTTCGACAAGGCCGCGCACACCATGGGCGTCGAGATGCGCCGCGTGCCAGTCGATGGAGACGGTCGCGCCAACGTGGCCGCGATGAAGGCCGCGGTCGATGGGTCGACGCTGGTGATGGTGGGCTCGGCGGTCTCGTTCCCTCACGGCGTCATCGACCCGATCGAAGAGCTCTCGGCGTTCGCGCGCTCGAAGGGCATCGGCTTTCACACCGACGCGTGCCTGGGCGGCTTCATCCTCGCGTTCGCGGCCGAGGCCGGCTTTCCCGTGCCGAAGTTCGACTTCTCGCTCCCGGGCGTGACGTCGATGTCGAACGACACGCACAAGTTCGGCTACGCGGCGAAGGGCAGCTCGGTCGTGCTGTACCGCGGGCGCGCGCTGCGCCGCAGTCAGTACTTCACGACGCCGGAGTGGACGGGCGGCCTCTACGTGACGCCTGGCTTCGCGGGCAGCCGGCCGGGAGCGCTCATCGCGTCGGCCTGGGCGGCGATGGTGTCACTCGGTCACGACGGCTACGTGAAGCACACGCGCGCGGTGCTCGAGACGGCCAGAGAGATTCGCAAGGCGATCGAGGCGATTCCCCAGCTGCGCATCATCGGAGATCCGCTCTGGGTCATCGCGTTTCAGTCAGACGTCGTCGACGTGTACCGGGTGCTCGACGAGATGGCGAAGCGCGGGTGGAGCCTCAATGGCTTGCAGCACCCCTCGGCCGTGCACCTGTGCGTGACGCTGCGCCACACCCAGCCTGGCGTCGCGCAGCAGTTCGCCGCTGATCTCCGTGCTGCGGTCGAGGCCGTGCGCGATACGCCGCCCGCGAAGGACGGCATGGCGCCGGTCTACGGCCTGGCGTCGTCGCTACCGTTCAAGGGCATGGTCAGCGACATGCTCTGCTCGTACGTCGACGCGCTCTACGACGCCTGAGGCGTCATCACATCGACAGCTCGCCCGTGTCGGGCCCGTCATCGAACTCGTCGTCCTCGCCCTCACCCTTCTTCATGGTGCGGCCGGCGACCTCGTACTGCTTGAGCAGGCGACGGAAGTTGGACCGATCGACTCCAGCGGCCCGCGCTGCGCTCGACACGTTGCCGGCCGACCTCTCGAGGAGCGCCGAGAGGTAGCGTCGTTCGAAGGCGCGCATCGCGAGCTTCTTCGCCTGCGCGTACGGCAGGTGCGCCAGGCTGAACAGCTCGACGTCGGCCCCGCCCTTCTGGTTGCTGCGGATCTCGGCCGGCAGGTCCTCGAGATCGATCTGCTCGGTCGCGCTGAGCACCACGGCGCGCTCGATCACGTTCTCGAGCTCACGCACGTTCCCGATCCACCGCGCAGTCGTGAGGGCCTCCATGGCGCCCGTCGAGATGACGTTGACCTTCTTGCCCATCTTGTCCGCGTAGATGCGCAGGAAGTGGCTCGCCAGCAGCGGGATGTCCTCCGGCCGCTCACGAAGCGACGGCAGCTGCACCGAGATGACGTTCAACCGATAGAAGAGATCTTCGCGGAACCGGCCCTGCTCCTTCGCCTTGGCCAGGTCGACGTTGGTGGCGGCGATGACGCGCACGTCGACCTTGAGGGTGTCGTTGGCGCCGACCCGCTTGACCTCCCCCTCCTGGAGCACGCGCAGCAGCCGCACCTGCGTGGCCGCGGGGATGTCGCCGATCTCGTCGAGGAAGATGGTGCCGCCGTCGGCCGCCTCGAAGAGGCCCTTCTTGTTGGCGGTCGCGCCGGTGAACGAGCCCTTCATGTGCCCGAAGAGCTCGCTCTCGAGCAGCGTGTCGGTGAGGGCCGAGCAGTTGACCGCGACGAAGGGCTTGTCCTTGCGCGGGCTGCGGTAGTGAATCGCGCGCGCCACCAGCTCTTTGCCGGTGCCGCTCTCGCCCTGAATGAGCACGGTGGCAGTCGAGTAGCTCACCGTCTCGACGAGCTTGAAGACCGAGCGCATCTGCTGCGACTGGCCGACGAGATCTTCGAACTGGTTCTTGAAGTTGAGCGCCTCTTCGAGGAACCGCGTGCGATCGCGCAGGGCCTTCTTCTCGGCAGCGCGCGCGACGGCGAGCGAGAGCACGTCGATGTTCTCGAATGGCTTGGTCAGGTAGTCGTAGGCGCCGGCCTTCACCGCCTCGACGGCCGTCTCGACGGTCGCGAAGGCCGTCATCATGATGACCTCGACGTCAGGCCGGCTCTGCTTGAAGGCCTTGAGCAGGTCCATGCCCGAGAGGTTGGGCATCTTGATGTCGAGCACCGCCACGTCGAACGACGGGTCCTTGGCGGCCGAGAGCCCTTCGACGGCGTCGTCGATGGCAACCACCGTGTAGCCCTCACGGCTCAGGATCTCGGAAGCAGCGCGAAGGACGATCTTGTCATCGTCGACGACGAGGACCTTGGCCTTCTTGATCACGACAGGTTGAGTGACACTCATGGCTGCCCTCCAGGCTGCACAGGAATCATGACGGTGAACGTGGTGCCCTGATCGACGGTGGACTCGACGACGAAGTGGCCGCCGTGGTCCTCCACGATGCGGTAGGCGATGGCGAGGCCGAGGCCCGTGCCTTCGCCCGGGGGCTTGGTGGTGAAGTGCGGCTCGAACACACGCGAGAGGTGCTCCTGGGGAATGCCGCAGCCGGTGTCGGTGACCTTGAAGTAGCAGTGCGCGTCAGCGAGGCCCGTCTCGATGGTGATCGAGCCCTCGCCCTGCGGCAGGGCCTGCATGCCGTTCTGGAGCAGGTTGAGCGCCACCTGGCCGAGCTGCGCCGGGTCGCCGTAGACGCCGGGCAGCCCGGTCGCGAGCTTCGTCTCGAGCACCAGCCGCGGGTACTTCTTGGCCTGTGCGCGGAAGAGCACGACGGTGTCTTCGACACACTTCGACAGATCGAACGAGCGCCGATCTTCGGCCTTCGAGCGGCGGCTGAACTTCAGCAGGCTCTCGACGATGCGCTTGCACCGCAGGGCGCTCTCTTCGATCAGCTGGAGCGACTCCAGGTCGGAGCTCGATCGCGCCCCGTCGCGCTGCATCAGCTGCGAGAACGCCAGGATGCCGCCGAGCGGGTTGTTGATCTCGTGCGCCACGCCGCCGGCCAGGTTGCCGATCGCGATCATCTTCTCGCTCTCGACCATGCGGCGCGTGAGGCTCCGCTCGTCGGTGACGTCTCGGTAGCTGCACACGGCCACGGGCTCGTCCTCCATCGGGAAGAGCTGCGCCACGAAGATGCGCCCCTCGCGCGTGACCTCGACGGTCGCCGGATCGGACAGGTTCATGCCGATGGGGCAGCCGGTGCACGGCGTGTCGCGGCCGAAGAGGAACTGGTGGCACTTCGGCTTCTCGCCGATGGCGACGATCTCGCGGCCCGCGACCTGCGCTGACGCCGTGTTCCCACGGCGCACGGTGAGATCCGACAGCTGCACCACCAGCAACGGGTGATCGATGGTGTCGAAGGTCAGCTCCCAGTCGCGCTTGGCCTTCGAGAGCATGACGGTGCGCTGGGCGACCCGCTCCTCGAGATCGGCGTTGAGGGTGCGCAGCTCCTGGTTCTGGTTCTGCGTCAGGCGGAAGAGGCGCTCGTTCTCGGCGAACAGCGCGTGCTGCTCGAAGGCGCTCTTCACCGTCAGCACCAGCTGCGCGTCGTTCCACGGCTTCGAGATGAAGCGAAAAACCTCGGAGCGGTTGATGGCCTCTTCGATCGCCTGCTGATCGGCCTGGCCGGTGAGCATGATGCGCTGGGTGCGCGGCGAGAGCTCCTTGACGCGCGCGAGGAACTCGACCCCGTTGAGGCCCGGCATGCGGAAGTCGCTCAAGACGACTTCAGGCTGAAACTGCTCGAACATCGACAGCGCCGCCTCGGCATCGGGCGCCGTCTCGACGTGCCAGTCACCGCGACGCAGCACCCGCTTCAGCGAGCGAAGAATGTTCTCTTCGTCATCGACGAGGAGCAGCCGGCCAGGTCGTCCGGAAAGAGTCTCTGGCGTCATGGCAAAGGCGGGCTCCACGGGACTGAGCTCTGAGCAAAGAGGCTGCCAACCCATGAGTCGCGGCAACCCCATGAACTTTGAGGGAGTGTGCGACATGTGCGGAGACGCTGTCGAGGTCGCCCGCGACCCTGGGGTGTGTTTGCGGTCGTGGATGACCCGGGCCGGAAGGCGGCCCCAGGGTCAGCCGTTGCGTGCGACGTACAGCGACGACTGGAAGAGGCTGATCTTGTTCCGGCCTTCCCGCTTGGAGCGGAAGAGCGCGTCGTCGGCCGTCTTGAAGAGCTGTTCGGCAGTGGTGACGCCCCGACCCGGGAACCCCGAGACGCCAAAGCTGGCGGTGACCCGGATGGTGGCGCCAGGGCCCGTGCGCACCGCCTTGATCGCCTGGCTCATGCGCTCCGCGACGGTGAGGGCTCCGGCGAGGTGGGTCTTCGGCAACAGCACGGCGAACTCTTCACCGCCGTAGCGCGCGATGAAGTCGGTCTCGCGCACGGCGGTACGAATGGCTTTGGCGACCTCGAGCAGCACCGCGTCGCCGGCCTGGTGCCCGTGGGTGTCGTTGACGGCCTTGAAGTGATCGACGTCCATCACGATCAACGCCATCGGGTCGTCGTACCGCTGAGCGCGCCTGAACTCTTCCTTCAGGCGCTCCTGGAACGCGCGGTGGTTCGCGACCTGCGTCAGCCCGTCGGTCGTCGACAACGCCTTGAGCGCGTCTCGCTCGACCTGCAGCGCCGTGATGGTCGTCGAGAGCATCAACCGGCGGGCGAGTCGAGCGAGCACCTCGGCAGGGTCTGCCGGCGACGACACGACATCATCGGCGCCCGCGCGCAGGGCTTCGACCCGAAAGCCGACGTCATCGCCCTCGACGAGCAACAAGATCGGCATCGGCCGCTCATCACCGCGCAGGTGGCTGACGACGGCCAACCCGCTCTCGCCCGGCAGCGTGTTCTCGACGATGGCCGCGGCGAACACCGTGTCCATCGTCAGCTGAATGGCTTCGATGGCGGTCGAGGCGCGGGAGCAGACGTACCCCTTCGCGGTCAACGCCAGGCACAACGCCTCGGCCTGCGGCGACCCGCCGTCCACCACCAACACCGCGACCGGCGAGTCCGCCATGAGTGCGGCGCTCTTAGCCATTCCCTGCGGTCATGACAGCCCCTGTCGGGCGTTTTCGTGTCCCGGGGGCCCTCGGAAGCGCGGCGGTGGATTTCGGCGGCTGCTGCCGGGTAAAGCACGCGCCCATGACCCGGCCCTCCATCAGCCTCTTCCTGCCTGCGTGGAACGAAGAAGACTACGTCGAGCGCGCCGTCGCGCGGGCCGTGACGGTGCTCGAGCGCCTCACCGACGACTTCGAGGTGCTCGTCGTCAACGACGCGTCGACCGATCGCACGAAGGAGCTCGCCGAGGCCATCGCCGCGAAGGACCCGCGCGTGCGCTGCATCACCCACGAGGTGAACCAGAAGCTCGGCGGCGCGATGAAGACCGGCTTCTCGTCGTCGACCAAAGACATCGTCGTCTACTCGGACATGGATCTGCCGTTCGACCTCAACGAGATCGGCCGCGCGCTGCATCTGATGGAGTACCTCGAGGCCGACATGATCTCGGCCTTCCGGCACGACCGCACCAGCGAGGGCCCGAAGCGCATCGTCTACTCCTTCGTCTACAACGCGCTGATCACCTCGCTGTTCGGCACGCACATCAAGGACATCAACTTCAGCTTCAAGGTGGTGCACCGGCGCGTGCTCGAGGCGCTCGAGCTCAAGTCGCAGGGCAGCTTCATCGACGCGGAGCTGGTGGTGAAGGCGATCAAGAAGGGCTTCAAGGTGTTCCAGATGGGCGTCGACTACTTCCCGCGCACTCGTGGCATCTCGACGCTCGCGTCACCCTCGGTGATCGTGAAGATGATCAAGGAGCTCTCACAGCTGCACGCCGAGGTGAAGCACCCGAGCGATGCCGTGAGGCCGGTGCGGCTGCCCGAGTCGGTGAAGCCCATCAACCGCAAGCGCAAGAAGACGGCCTGACGCGATGGTGCGCCTCGTCCTCAACGCCGACGATCTCGGGCTGCACCCGCGCCTCGACGAGGGCATCTTCAGGGCCCGCGAAGAAGGCGTGCTGACGAGCACGACCGTGTTGGTGACGGGCAAGACGGCCCGCTTCGCGATCGAGCGCGCGCAGGCGGTCGGCCTCGGCGTCGGCGTGCACCTGTGTCTGACGACTCACCTCACGCCTGCGGCCGAGACGCGCCAGGTGCGCTGGCTCGCGCCGGGGGGCCGGTTTCGCAGGAACTGGGCAGAGCTGTCGGTGGCGTGGCTGAGCGGGCTGATTCCCCGCGACGAGGTCGCGCTGGAGTTCGAGGCGCAGCTGACCCGCGCGCGGGCGTTCGGCGCCGTCGTCGATCACCTCGACACCCACCAGCACCTGCACCTGCTGCCGGGCGTCTCGTCGATCGTCGAGGAGCTCGCAGCGCGTGAGGGCCTGGCGGTGCGCTGGCCGAGAGAACGCCCGCAGGTGCGCTGGCTGGCCCACCCGGCGAGCGCGGCGAAGGCGACGCTGCTGGCGGGGCTGGCGCGCGCTCCGGTGAAGGCAGCGGGAAAGCGCATTCGAGCGTGGGGCGTCTTCGAGTCGGGGCGCTTGAGCGTGGCGCGGCTGGTGCGGCTGCTGGAGCGGTTGCCCGACGGCGATCACGAGATCGTCACCCACCCGGGCCTCGCGCCCGGCGTCGTCGCCGAAGACCCCTCGTGGCGCTACGACTGGGAGTCGGAACTCGAGGCGCTCACCAGCCCCGCCGTCGTCGACGTGATCGAGCGCCGGAAGATCGAGCTCGTGCGGTACGGCCAGCTCACCTGAGCCGGCCGTCCACCTTTCGGCGCTACTCGATGCCGGGCTCGCAGGCGCAGGTCGCCTGCTTGCAGGTCAGCCCCGTGCCGCACGTGTTGCCGCAGTTCGGCATGCACACGCAGGCGCGCGCGTTCGGGTCGCACATGAACGGCGCCACACAGGTGCCTCCACAGGGGTCACCGTTCGCGTCGGGGCTGTTGTCGATCCAGTAGCGGTACGAGACGGCGACCCGCCTGCCCGTCGTCGGCCGGCACGTCCCGTAGAAGACGATGCGGCGCGTGGCCGAGTCGATGTCCCAGCCGTTCATGCGGCTGCGGGGCACGTCGGCGGTGTTGCAGGCGCCGGCGGTGCCGTTGGCCTCGATGGCGACCTTGATGGTGGCCGAGATCGGCGGGCGGTTGAGCTGGCGGCCCGTGCCACCGATGGCGGCGCTCAAGATGGCGTCGATGATCGTCTCCTGGCGGGCGCGCTGGGCGGCGTTGGGGTTGGTGACGTTGAATTCCTGAATGGTGCCGAGCACGCCGCCGGTGAGCTGCACGACGGTGCCGTACGTTGGCGGGGTCGACTCACGACTGCCGTCGCCGCAGTCCATTCCTGCGGGGCAGGCGATGGCGTGCGCGAGGACCTGACGGCCGGCGAACGTCGTCGTGAGGAACTGACCGAAGGCCTGCGTGGTGTTCGACTGATCGCCAGTGTCCGAAAGGAAGATGAGGTTGGGGTTGGCGTCTGCGCGGAACGGCCCGCGGACCTGTGGGCCGGTGCGCTCGATGAAGGCGCGCGCCGAGGGGAAGCCGCGCTCCGAGCCCGAGCCGCCGAGGCCGAACCACGAGCCGCTCGTGCGATCGAACCAGCTGGACATCACCGTCGTCATGGCCGTCCACTCGCGTGTCGAGCCGCCCGAGCCCGAGTAGTAACCAGTCGTCACAGCCGCAGCGCGCCAGTCGAGCCCAGCCGAGGCCAACTTGGTACCGAAGAGCGCGCCGGCGTTGCGAACTGCGTCTTGCGACGAGTCCATCGAGCAGCTGTCGTCGACGACCCACAAGAAGTCGACCTTCGCGTTGGCGGTCGCGGTGAACGTCTCGCACTGGGTTGCGGTGAGATCTCCCGACTGCGAGACGGCGGTGCCACCGCCGACGTCGTCGAGCTGAAACAGCGGCGCGCCGTTGAAGAGCGAGGTGGGAATCGCGGCGATCACCGTCACCGCGCGCGTCGCGGTGCGGCGAACGTAGACCGCCTGAACCTTGAACGGGCCAGTGGTGCCGCCCGTGCCCATCAGCAACCCGCCAGCCGCCTGGCCGAGGACGCGGCGCGCGAGCTCGTTGACGAAGTCCTTCGCGTCGCGGTTCGAGCTGACATCGTAGGTGGCCCGAACGCCGGCGAAGCCGTCCCAGCTGGTGTAGGTCTGCGTGAGCGGCGTGGCGATGGTACCAATGCCGGCGAGGGCGCTGCGGCCGGTGGCCTCTTCGGCCGAGGGGGTCGCGCCGACGCCCATCGTCTTCGAGATGGCGATACCGCCGACCTTCGTCACCGGGTTGAAGAAGACGATGCCGCGCTCATCGTTGGCGAGGGTCAGCTTCGCGACTTCCATGAACTCGGGCACCAGCGCCACCTGCACGTCAGCCGACCCCGAGGTGTGGAACGAGACCGGGCGCAGGTTGGCCGTGGAGCATGCCTGCTGTGCGGGGCCCATCGCGTCCATCGAGTCGTTGGGGTTGAGCTCGCCCATGTCGACGCGGCCGTTGGAGTTGGTGTCTTCGGCGCCGTCGGCGATGCCATCACCGTCGGTGTCGGCGCTGCAGGCGTTGGAGCCCGTCGAGGTGTCAGCGTCGAAGGTGGTCGCCGCGTAGTTGCAGCCGCGTGGGTCGGCGCCAGGGGGCACGAGTTTGCCCTCGACGCCGTCAGGCAGGCCGTCGCTGTCGGTGTCTTTCAGGGTCGGGTTGGTGGCGCAGCCGGCCGCACCGTCGACCTCTTCCTTGTCCGAGTAGCCGTCGCAGTCGGTGTCGACGCGCAGCGGGTTGGTCTCGGTGGCCTGCCGCGCGCCATCTTGATTCGTGTCTTCGACGCCGTCCTTCAGGCCGTCACCGTCGGTGTCTTCCTGCGTCGGGTTGGTCTTGCTGGCGGGGTCGGTGTCGGGCTGGAACAAGGCGCCACACGCCGCGTTGGGCGTCGTCGTCTTCCCCATCTCGAGGCCGTCGGGCAGACCGTCGCCATCGCTGTCGCTGTTGCAGGGGTCGGTGCGGGCGTTGTTGCCGTAGTCGGTGCCGTACTCCTCTTGATCAGACAAGCCGTCACAGTCGGTGTCGCGTGTGGCGTTGTCGGCCGCCATCGGGTCGCAGCCAGTGACGATCGTCCTGCCGCCGGCAGTGCCTCCGCCTGCACTGCCGCCAGCTGATGCGTTGCCACCACCGGTGCCGTTGCCGTTGCCGATGCCGCCTCCGGCTGCGGCACCGGCGCGACACTGCCCACCGACACACGATTGACCCGAGCCACACTCGGCGGTCGAGGTGCAGGTGCGAACAGGCGGGCTGCAGGAAATGACGCCAGCGCAGAGCAGCGCGACGAACGAGAGACGCGTCATGATCGAGACTCCTTGGAAGTTCTGCTGTCGCGAACGAAGGCGACGGCCCCTTATGATCGACGCGACTCTACGCACACTCCGCGACGAAAAGTACATGGGGGGTGGTGTATCCACGAGAGAGAGAAACACTCTCGATGACTGAGAAACCTGTCTCCTCGAGTGCTCGCTTCAGGGTCTCACGCGGCTCGAAGCCGAGAGCGCCGCTGCCGTGGGTGCGCCGGAGGACCTTCACCATCACCTGCTCTTGAAGCAGCGCCGTCTTCACGCGCCACGAGCCGTCGTTCTCGGCCTCCTTGATGACGAGGCGGCCGCCCGGAACGAGGAGCGCACGGCACGCCGCGAGGAACGCAGGCCACTGCGCGGGCGGGAGCAGATAGAGGACGTCGGCGACGAAGAGCGTGTCGAAGCGGTGCGGCTGCTCCTTCGCGAGGGCCTCGACGGTGCCGACCTGGAGCTTCACGTTCGGAAACGTTCCGATGGAGCGCCGCGCCCAGTCGATCTTCCGCTCGTCGGGATCGACGCCCCAGACTTCACGCTCGGGAAAACCAACGGCGAGCAACGACACGAGCACGCCGTGGCCGCAGCCGATGTCGGCGACGCGCGTGCCTTTGACTCTCGTCGCCATCGCTTCGAGCGGAGCCGAGAAGAGCCGCGCGTGGACGAAGAGGCGCTCCGCGAGCGGCAGCTGCGAGAACGCGGCGAGTGCTGGGTGGAAGCCGCGCATCAGTAGAACCGTCTGCCCGTCTTGACGAGCTCAGCGAACAGGGGCGCTGGCGTGTACCGAACGCCGTGGCGCTCCTGGTAGTGCTCGAGTCGCTGGAGCGTTCGACCGATGCCCTGCGCTTCGGCGTAGCGGAACGGCCCACCGAGGAACGGCGGGAAGCCGAGGCCGAAGATGGCGCCGATGTCTCCGTCGCGCGGGGAGCGCAAGATGCCTTCGCCCAGACAGCGCACGGCCTCGTTCACCATCTGCAGCACACAGCGCTCGGCGAGCTCGGGGCGATCGATGCGCTTGCGCTCCACGCCCTTGAGCAGCGCGTAGATCGTCGGGTCGACCTCTTTCTTCTTGCCCGACTCGTACGTGTAGAAGCCCTTCTTCGCTTTGCGTCCGAGGCGGCCATCGGCCACCAGCACGTCAGTCGTCGCAGGCGCGAGCATTCGATCGCCGTACGCGTCGTGCATGATCTTCGAGACCTTCGCAGCGACGTCGATGCCGACCTCATCGAGCAGCGTGATCGGCCCGACGGGGAACCCGAACTCGGTGAGCGCGCGATCGAGCTCGGCGATGTCGGCGCCTTCGGCCAGCAGGAACGCCGCTTCGTTCAAATACGGAGCGAGGATGCGTGACGTGTAGAAGCCGACGCCGTCGTTCACCACGATGACGGTCTTGCCCTGTTTCTTGCCGACCTCGACGCACGTGGCCGTGACCCAATCCGCAGTGCCGGGATGGGTGATGATCTCGAGCAGCGGCATTTTGTGCACTGGGCTGAAGTAGTGCATTCCGATGACGGTCTCGGGGTGGCGGGAGGCCTCGGCGATCTTCGTGATGGGTAAGGAAGACGTGTTCGACGCGAAGATCACGTCGGGGCGGCCGACCGTCTCGATCTCCCGGAGCACCTGGTGCTTCAGCTTCAAGTCCTCGAACACCGCCTCGATGACGACCTCGGCGTTCTTGAAGCCCGAGGAGTCGGTCGTCGCAGTGACGAGCGCGAGCTGCTTGTCGCGTTCACGCCAGGTGAGGCTCTTGCGACGCACGCGATCGTCGTAGAGGCCGCGCACGTAGGCGAGCGCACGGCCGACGCCGGCATCGTCACGGTCCTTCAAACGAACGGGCACGCCCTGGAGCGCCGAAGCGACGTACGCGATGCCGCCACCCATCAGGCCTCCGCCGACCATGCCGAGCTTGGTGACGGGGCGAGGCTTCACGTCTGGGTTCCTCGTGCCGTTGTCCTTCTTGAGCGCGGTGGTGGCGAAGAAGATCTCGACCAGCCGCTTCGAGACGTCAGAGACGACCAGCTCTCCGAACGCCTGCGCTTCAGCCTCGAGCCCGGCCTGGAAGCCCTTGTCGAGGCCGGTCTTGATCACCTCGAGCGCCTTCTCCGGCGCGGGGTATTTGCCTTTGGTCTTCTTGAGCAATTCCTTCTTCGCTTGATCGAAGAGCACCTTGCGCCCGACCGGATTGTCTTCGAGCGCGAGCTCCGCCCACGCCTTCTGATCCGAGAGCCCACGAAGAATGTCTTTGAAGGAGCGGCTCTTCGCGACGCTCGAGAGCCCGCGGGTGCGATCGATGACCAGTTTCCCATCGGCCATCTCGAGCGCGCGACGACAGGCGACCAGTCGAAGAATCGGCGCCGGCACGACTTCATCGACCACTCCGAGCTTGAGCGCCTTCTTCGCCTTGAGGGCCTTGCCGGTGAGGATCAGATCGAGCGCGGCCTGCGCTCCGATGAGCCGCGGGAGCCGCTGCGTGCCGCCCGCGCCGGGAATGAGGCCGAGCTGCACTTCAGGCAGCCCGATGGACGTCTTCGGGCTGTCGGTGGCGACGCGGTAGTCACAGGCGAGGGCCCACTCGAGGCCACCGCCGAGACAGGCGCCGTTGATGGCGGCGACGACGGGCTTCTCGAACGCGTCGAGGCGGTCGAACCCGGCCTGGCCCTGACGGCACAGCGCGACGGCTTCGGCGCTCGTCTTGAGCGTCGAGAGGAAGTCGATCTTCGCGCCGGCGATGAAGCTGTCCTTCTTGCCTGAGATGAAGACGATCGCCTTGGCGGTGGTGTCGGAGGCGGCCTTCGTCATCAGCGTCTCGAACTCCTCGCTGATGGCTGGAGAGAGCGTGTTGACGGCTTCGCCCTCGATGTCGAAGGTGATGACCGCGACGGAGTCTTCGACGCTGTAGTGGAAGCTGCTCATGATCAGACTCGCTCCAGGACGACCGCGGCGCCGAGCCCACCCTGCGCGCAGACGGTGATGAGGGCCGTGCCGAGGCTGCGACGCTTCAGCTCGCGCAGCGTCTGGTGAACGATGCGGGCGCCGGTGGCCGCGAACGGGTGGCCGATGGCGATGGAGCCGCCGTTGACGTTGAGGCGGGTGCGATCGACCTCTCCGAGCGGCGCGGAACGTCCAAGCTTCTCGGCGAACGCGCGCGAGGCGAACGCCTGAATGTTGGAGGCGATCTGCGCGGCGAAGGCTTCGTGCATGTCGATGAGATCGATGTCCTTGAGCGACATGCCGGCGCGATCGAGCGCGAGCGGCGCGGCGTACGCAGGGCCCTGGAGGAGCTGGTCTGCCGGGTCGGTCGCGGCGAACGCGTGAGAGCGCAGGTAGCCGAGCGGCTGATACCCGAGCGCCTTCGCCTTCTCTTCGCTCATGAGCAGGAGCGCGGCGGCGCCATCGGTGAGCGGCGACGCGTTGCCGGCGGTGACCGTGCCGTACTTGCGATCGAACACCGGCTTGAGGGCCATGAGCGCCTCGAGCGAGGTGTCGGCGCGCACGATGTTGTCCTTGTCGGCGACCGTCGCGTACTTCGGCGGCACTGGCACGTGCATCACCTCGGCGTCGAAGAAACCGGCCTTCCACGCCATCGCGGCGTTCTGGTGTGAAGCGAGGGCGATCTCGTCCTGCTCCTTGCGGGTGATGCCGTTCTCTTTCGCCATCTTCTCGGCCGAGTCGCCCATCGAGAGGCCGGTCGTGTACTCGGCGATGGCCGGCGGGACGGGGATGAGATCTTTCGGAGACAGCTTCTGAAACGGCTTCACGCGCGCAGCGAGCGTGCGGGCGCGAGAGGACTCGGCGAGCGCGTGGGCGAGCGGCCGGCTGGTGAAGATCGGAGGATCGCTCATCGACTCGGTGCCGCCGGCGATGGCGACGTCGGACTGACCGAGCGCGATGGCGTTGGCGGCGTTCACCATCGCCTGCACGCTCGTCGCGCAGGCGCGGGCCACCGTGTACGCCTCGATCTTGCGAGGCAGGCCCGAGGTCAACACCACCTCACGCGCGATGCTGGCGGCGGTGAGCCCGGGAATGACCTGGCCGAAGACAACGCTGTCGATCTCGTTGGGATCGATTTCGGAGCGCTGCACGAGCTCCGACACGACGATGCGGCCGAGGTCGAGCGCGGTGAGGTCGGCGAACACGGTCGCGGCCTTGACGAAGGGGGTCCGCAACCCGCTCACGATGGCCACGCGACGGTGGGCGTTCGATGGTGCCTTCGCCATGCATCCTCCTTGGGGATCGACGCGACGCGAGGCTTGTAGGGAGCGCTGATTGGGCGGTCAACGAGTTTGACGCACCGCGCCGATCTCGAACTCGAGGCCGGACGCCGCGTCACTCCACGATGCCGTCGTAGCGCTCGTCGTCGTCCGTGCGGCGCGCCGCTCGCTGGGCCCGGGCCGCGGCGCTCTTCTTCTTCTTCGCGATCGACTCCTCGGACGGGCCGATCGCCGTGAAGCCAAGCCCGCTGAGGGCCTTCGCCAGCGCCGCGCTCTCGGGCGTCTCGAAGGTGACTTTCTTGAACGCGGCGCGCAGGTGACTCAGGTGGCTCACCTCTGCGGCGGGAGCGCCGATCAACTGCACGCGCTCCAGCTTCCCGCCGGCCTCGTCGAGCAGGCTCAGCAGCTCGAGCCCTTCGCGCATTCGCCGCAGCTCGAGCGTGGTGATGCCGGGGTGAGAGATGAAGCGCCGAATCGTCGCGGCCCACGACTGGAGCGAGACGCCCACCATCTCTTCGAGCGTGAACGAGAGCTCCTTGAGCTTCGGCGCCTCCAGGGTCTGCAGATCGCCGAGCAGGCGCGCATCGAGCCGCCACGGCTTGAGCACGAGGCGCTTCAGTGAAGGAAACACCAGCCCCTTGCCCAGCGTGTTGAGCGCCGCGCGCACCTCGAGCGTCTCGAGCCGGGCTCCCACCGGCTGCAAGGACAGCAATGAGTCGATGCGAGGCCACGCGCTCTCGTTCCGAAACGCCTCGGCCACGTCGAACTCTCCAAGCGCGAGCGTCTTGAGGTGGGTCGGCCACTCGAGCGACGCGAGCACCCGCAGCGCCGCGTCGTAGCGCCCTTCCGTGCCTGGCGATCCAAACTCGAGCCGCTGCAGAAACCGTGACGCCGGCGAGTTGAGCACCGCCTGGAGGACGTCTCCGATCGGCGCGGTGTATGGGCCCGACCAGACGCGAGCGGTGCGCGCGTAGCCGAAGCGCCAGTCGACCGTCACCTGCGTGTGAAACGACGCCAGCTCGGCGCCGATCAGCTCGTCGTAGTGCGCGCGAATGAAGTCCTTCGTCTGGCCGATGCTGCCGCGCACCCGCTTCGCCGCTTTGACCTGCAGGCCGATCAGCTCGCCCCGGGCCGCGTCACCGGACTCGAGCAAGGAGTCCGCGAAGACGAGCCAGCGTTGTGGATCGTCGGAGAGCAGCTCCTTCTCGGCCTCGACCGACAACACGCTCGCCGGCGCCGATGCTTCGTCGACGAAGCCGTCTTTGAGCCGCTGGCCTACGAGGCTGTCGAACGTCTTCTGCGCCGCCTCGGGCGACTTGCACGGAATCTTGTTCACCGTGCCGGGAGTGCCCTGGGCGCCTGCACGTATGACGAGCTCCAGGCCCACCAGACTGATTCGCCAGAAGCGCGGCTGCGGAGTCGAGGCGTGAAGGCGCCGCTCCATGGGTCACCTCGGGAAGGACGGCCTCAACACCACACTGCCCTTCCCCACCTCGTCGACGAACAGCGTCTCGTTCACCTTCGAGTCCCAGATCGTCTTCTCGCCTTCCCTGCGAATCGCCTTGAACTCGAACGCTCCGCCGATGGGCAGCTCGAGCGCGACCGGCAGTCGCAGCGCCTTTGCCGGGTTCCAGTCACCGAACTCCGGCCCGCTGCCGACCACGAAAGAGCCTGCGGGACCTTCGAAGGTGATCGCGCGCTTCTTCGCTCCGGTGCGCCACTGCGGCTCGTTCGCCGCGACGAGGCCCACGTACGCGCCCGGCTTCACAGCGCTGACGAACACGCCAATCGACGGCCGCTTCCACCCGAGCGGAGGCACCAGCTCCTTCGACGCCTCGGCCCACGCGCCGCCCGGCACCGTCGGCCGAACGCCATCGCGCCCGACGACGATCACGGCGAGCTGCGAGCCAGCGATGCGCCCCAACACCACGCCGTCGGTCGTCGCGCTCAGCACCACCGGCACGCCATCAGACAGCGCCGGGTTCTTCTTCCGCGCGTCAAGCCAGAACGCGAGCTCGCCCTTCAGCGGGTGTGAGGTGAAGGTCATCGACTTGCGGTTGTCGGGCTCCTTCGGCCCATCCATCCCCACCTCGGTGCCCCAGATGATCGACGGCACGCCGCGCGTGGTGAGCATGAACGCCAGGGCCGCGCGCACCTTCTCCACGTCGCCGCCGCAGACGCTCATGATTCGCGGCAGATCGTGGTTGTCGAGCAGCGTGACGAGCTTCGACGCGTCGGGGTAGCGGCGATCGTTCGTCAGCACCGCCGCCAGCTTCGCGGGCGAGTCACCGCGGCAGAAGACGTCGCCCATCGCGAACCCGAGGGGGAAGTCGAACATCGAGGTGAAGCCGCCGCCGGTCCACGCCTGCGCCACCAGGGACGGATCGCCGTCGAGCAGCTCGCCCAGCAACATGAAGTTCGCCGGCGCCGCTGCTTTCAGATCCGCGTTCCACTTCGCCCAGAAGGGCAGCGGCACGTGCTTCACCGCGTCGAGCCGAAACCCGTCAGGCTTGACCTTCTCGAAGCCACCTCCGGGACGAGTCCGTCAGGAACTTCGCCACGTCACTTCGCTCGGTCGCAAAGTCAGGCAAGCCGTGCGCGTCGAAGTTCGTCAGCTGCACGGGATCGTTCCAATCGCTGATGCCACCGTTGTGGTGAAACCACTCGGGCTTCTGCGTCGCCAGCGGAGCGTCGGGCCCGACGTGGTTGAGCACGATGTCGAGCACCAGCTTCATGTCGCGGCGGTGCAGCTCGTCAGACAACTTCACGAGCGTCGCCTCGTCTCCCAGCCGCGGCTCGACGGTGTTGAGATCCCACGTCCAGTAGCCGTGGAACGCGCCGTACCCGTGCCACTTCGAGGTGCGCATGCCGAACACCGGTGACAGCCACACCGTGTCGACGCCCACCTCCTGCAGCCAGTCGAGCTTCGACAACAACCCCTTCAAGTCGCCGCCGTGAAACGCGTGCGGATCTCTCGGGTCGGCGTCGCCGTCGTTCGACCGATCTCCATTGGCGAAGCGATCGACCATCACGAAGTAGATCGACTTTGGCGCGTCGCGACGACCCGAGGGAGCAGCTGGCTTCGGCTCGTCTTTCGGCTTCGCGTCCTCCTTGGGCTTCGCGTCCTCCCTCGGCTTCGACTTCTGCGGCACGATCTGCCCGGGCGTGAGCTGCTGAAACGACGCAGGCGTATTCGGGTCCGCAGGGGCTGCAGCCGACGACGGAACGAGCAGCCCGTCGATGAGGCGCCCAAGCCGGCTCGAGATGTCAGCTGCCGCGGTGTTGATGGCCGCGCGCTGCTTCTCGTGGTCGTACTGCAAGATGACGGGCAGCTCGAAGGCGTCGCGGGTCTCGACGCCGCCGTTCTTCGACGCGGTGAGCGCCGTGCCGACCTCCCACCGGTACCGGCCATCGAGCTGCGAGAAGAAGTGCACGCGCAGCTCGACCAGCAAGAAGTACGGAGCGTCGGGCTGATGCGACTTCACCGACGCCTTGCGTGTATCGGTGATGCGCTGCCCTTTGAGCACCTCGAACGGCACCTCGACGACGGTCAGGTTGCGCTCCTCGAGCGCCTTCGCGATGGCTTCTTTCAGCGGCTCCGGCGCGGTGATCGGGTCACCCGAGTACGTCGGGTCGACGATGTACCCGACGACGATCGGCGTGGCGTTCTCGAGGCGCTGGCGCGGCACCTTCGGCAGGCACGAGAGCGAGAGCAACACCACCACGAGGGCAACGGCCCGGGTCGACATCAGAACCACCCTTCAGACTCGAGCGAGAACAAGTGATGCCAGGCGATGGTCGTCGACGGGCTGAAGACGTTGAACTGATCGATGCGCTCGGCGAACGCGTTGCCGAAGGCCGCGTGCATGGTGCTGTATTGAAACCCGTAGAGCAGCCGAATCGACGGCCGGTTGTAGATGCCGCGCCCCGTCGGGTTCAGCACCAGGCCCGTCTTGAGCTGCAGCGTGTTGCGCAGGTTTTGATCGCCGAACTCGAGGCCGCGCGTGTCGGGCAGCCCCTGGCTCGAGCGGAAGATGGAGTCGAACGAGCCACGAAACAGGTTGCCGTTGAGTGAACGCTCCTGCGCGAGCGAGCCCTCGAGCAGCACGTGCACCACGCTCGTCAGGTACAGCTGAAAGCGCGCCACCACCGACATGTACTGCCGGTTCATCTCACTGGCGACGATGGTGTCGGCGAAGTCGCGATCGGTGCCGAAGAGCCCGGCCACTGCGAGATCGAGCCGGTCCTGAATCAGGTTGAACTGCGCCTCGTCGCCCAGCTGCAGGCCGTAGCGATCGCGCGTGAGGTCAGCCGTGTACACGGTGACGTTCTGGCCCATGAAGGTGTCGCTGTAGAAGTTCTGCGGGTGCAGTCGCTGGTAGCGCGCGAAGAAGTTGTTCCAGCGCAGCGGCCCGAAGCCTCCGAAGCCGACGTACCCGACCGCGCGCCAGCTGGTGTTGAGCGCCCCCGCCTGCTGCGGCGGCTGGAACTGATCGAACCGGCCAGGGTTCTCTTCGAGGAACCGCCGCAGCACCTCGCGTCGCGCGAAGTCTTCGTAGCGGACGTTCGGCGTTATGTAGGACGAGAAGCGGTTGCCGGCGATGAAGGGCTCGAGCCCGATCTGCCCGCCACCGCCGAACTCGAAGTGATCGTTCACGTGCACCCGCACCGCTCCGCCAGCGGTGAGGATGGGGACGTACTGCGCGCCACGGTTCGCGAAGCCCGAGTCGCCGACCGTCAACAACACGTCGACGTGCTCGGTGATGTACCGGCCTGACAAGCCGATGGTGTCGTCGAAGAGCTGCGCGGGGCGGAAGTCGTAGAGGCCCAGGTCTCCGAAGAAGAACTGCTGCGTGCCGAGCTGCCAGACGATGTTCGGCGCGAGAATGTTGCCGGCGCGCGCGTAGAGCTGGGAGAGCCGGAAGCTGCTCAAGAACCCGTTGAGTGGATCAGCCGTCGACACCGTGCCGCCCTCGATACGAGCGTGCAGGCTGGCCCAGATGTCAGTCGTGCCCGGCGGCGCTTGCAGCAGATCGAGCTTCATCTCGAGCGCCGCGTAGGTGCCTTCGTTCATCAGGCGGCCGTAGAGGTTCCAGAAGCCGAGCCTCCCGTTGCCGCCCTGGAAGTCGGGCCGCGCGCTGATGCGGTAGTAGCCACCGGCGCTGAAGCGGCTGTCAGGCGCCTGAGCGAGCGCGAGGCCTGAGACGAGGACGAGACCAGCGAAGAGGGAGCGGTTCACGCGAGGGGCCAGATAGCCCACCTTCGCGCACGGAGAAGACTGGTTTTTCGAAACGCTGGTCTCTCAAATCCGCTCCATCGCAGCGCGCAGGCGCCCGATGGAGTCAGAGAGCCGCACGTCAGGCTGCTCGAAGCGCAAACCCATCGCCGTGTCGGTGGCCCACATCACGCGGCCGAGCACCTCGATGGGCTCCGTCGCGGTGGGGAGCTCGAGGCGCACCGGCACCAGGCTCATCGGCGTCAGCGGGCTGTTGGTGGCGAGGCCAATGCCGCCTTCACTCACGTCACGCGCTTCATCGGCGAGGCGCAGGCTGCTGTTCGACACCACGCGCACGGGGAACGACGCCGGCACCCGGTTGTGCCGCCTCGCCTGCGTGTAGCCCGGCCGCTTGCTGACGTAGATCTCGACGCTCATGTTGAGTCCCTTCCCCCTCTGAAGCGGGAGGGTTTTCGCGCAGCGCTGCCAAATTCGCAAACCCAAACCTGTCCAAAATGGCTGACAGATGATGGGGTTACGTCATCAGCGTCATTTTCCAGCGACTGACTTACTTCGACTCGAGGATCACCATGCTGCGCGGCTTGAGCGTGTACGCGCCGGTGACGGGCGTCGTCGCGTCGAGCCAGATGTTGTTCGACTTGCGCGCCGGCAAGCTCATCGTCGTCAACGTCGCCTGCTCATCCCAATACGCCTGGGTGTCGACGACGCGGGTCCACGTGCGGCCGCCTGGCAGCGTGAAGGGCACGTCGAACGACTCGCCGTTGAAGAGGATGGCGAGCTCAGGGCCCTTCGTCTTGTCGTAGTAGTGGATCATCAGCTGCTTCGAGCCCCAGTCTGGCGGCTCGGTGTTGCCCGGGCTCTTCCACGAGAACGGCGCAGCGGCGCCTTCTCCGGCGTACTCGGTGGGCGCGAAGGCGTACGCGTGCTCCTTGCGGAAGCGGATGATGCTCTTCACGAAGTCGAACATGCGGTGCCGGTGGTCCTGGGCCTGGTACGTGCCCCAGTCCATCCAGTTGGCTTCGTTGTCGGCGAGCGTCGAGTACGCGTTGTTGTTGCCCAGCTGCGTGCGCAGCCACTCGTCGCCCATGTAGAGCAGCGGGGTGCCGTGGCTCACCATCATCGAGACGTAGAAGTTGCGCATCATCTGCCGCTTGATGCCCTCGTCCTGCCAGTCGCGGGAGTGATTGGTGCTCTCGCCCGACACCTTCTCGCACCACGCCGAGTTGGGCTCGGAGCAGCAGATGGGGTTGAGGGGGCCGCAGCCGTTCTGCTTGTTGGCGTACGAGACCAGGTCGTACATGGTGAAGCCGTCGTGCACGGTGACGAAGTTGAGCGTGTGGTAGGGCTTGCGGTTGTTCCAGCGGAACCAGTCGGTCGAGCCGGTGAGGAAGAAGCCGCCGTCCTTCACGGTGTTCTCAGTCGAGTTGAGCGCCTTGCCTTCGTTCCAGAACTTGCGCCACCAGTCGCGGAAGCGGCCGTTCCACTCGCCCCAGCCGGTGCCGGGCTTGTTCGACGACGCCGGGAACAGCCCGATGCGGGTGCCGAAGCCGTTGGAGATCTCGTTGTTGTTGGGCCCGTTGTAGCTCTTGCTCAGGTCGTACCCACCGGCCGCCCACGGCTCGGACACGATGCGGGTGTTGTACTTCTGCAGCACCGGATCATCGACGATGTCCTGGAGCACCGTGTTCCTGGGGTCGTCCCAGACGTAGTACTGGTCATCACGCTCGCCGAGCACCGGCGTGAGATCGAAGCGGAAGCCGTCGACATGCATCTCGTCGACCCAGTAGCGCAGCGAGTCCATGATCAGCCGGCGGAACGGCTTGTGGTTGCAGCGGGTCTGGTTGCCGACGCCCGAGTTGTTCCAGTAGCCCTTCCGGTTGTCCGTCGGGGTGCCGTAGTAGGCCGCGTTGTCGAAGCCGCGCATCGAATAGAGCCCGACCACCTCCTGTGGATCGATGTTGGTGAGCGACGTCTGGGTGACCCACGGGTCGGGGTTGAAGTCGAACTCGAGCTTCTGCCGCCAGAAGCCACCCTCGCCGGTGTGGTTGTAGACGACGTCGAGCAGCACCTCGATGCCCTGCTGGTGCAGCTGGTCCACCATCCACTTGAACTCGTCGATGATCTCCGACTGGTCCTTCTTCCAGGAGTACGTGTTCTCAGCGACGAAGAACGAGATGTTGTTGTAGCCCCAGTACCCGCCGTCGCTGGGCTTCTCGAACGGCGGCATCAGGTGGACGATCGTGACGCCGAGCTCCTTGAAGTACGCGGCCTTCTCGCCGAGCCCGCGGTAGGTGCCCGGGTGCTCGACGCCTGACGCAGGGCTCGCGGTGAAGCCCTTCGGGTGCAGCTCGTACATGATCGCGTCGTTCCACCGATGCCCCGGCGCGTTCGGGTTCTGCCGCATCTCGCGCCAGGCCGTCTCGTTCTGGCTCCAGGTGTACTGGCTCTTCACCACCACCGACTTGCTGGCCGCCGCGTAGGTCGACTCGGTGCGCTTGGGTCCGGTCGCGACGCTGCCCTTGCTCCAGTCGTGATCGCGGTGAATCGCCTTGCCGTAGGGGTCGAACAGCAGCTTGTTCGGGTTCATCCGATTGCCCTCGTCGTCGACGTCGGCCTTGAAGCCCGCGATGCCCTGCGCCGTCCCCGCGACGAACTTGGGGTCGTACGTCCAGTTCGGGCCCCAGACGATGAAGCCATAGTGCTGCCCGACGCCGACGCCCTCGACATAGAGGTTCCAGACGTCGCCGAAGCGCTTCATCGGGAACTGCTTGGTGGGCGTGTTGGAGTCGGCCTTGTCAGCGTCGAAGAGCAGCAGTTCGATGCGCTCGGCGCGCTCGGAATAGACGGCGAAGTTGACGCCCTTGTCGATGAGCGTCGGCCCCATGTGATCGAGGTTCTCGATCTTCTGGGCGTCGAGCGACGGCGCCTTGTCTTGCGTCTGGTACAGCCGCGCGCTGGTGGTGGGCCCGCACGAGAGGACGAGCGAGGTGACGAAGAGAATCTGAATGAGGCGCATCGAGGCTCGCGAAAGAGAGAAACCGGCCGTTCGTCCTGTACCAGATGCACGGTCTACGGCACCAGAGGTCGACCGGTTCACGGCCCCTGGTGTGTCACTCGCACTCGGCGATCGCTCCGGCCAGCGCGGCCCGGCCAGCGTCATCGAGCCGAGCGGCGACCGCGAGCCTCGCGGCACACACCTGCACGACGTGGCGTGACTTCTCGAGACGCCCTCGGCGAACGTCGAGCCGCAGCCGCGCCTGTCGCCCGTCGCGGCACCGCGCGGCGTCGAGATCGAGCTCGCTGCCCGGGCACGTCGGCTCCATCAGCGCGTCACCAGCGTTGGGGTCGACGGGCCGGTAGCGCTCGACGGGGTCCTGGTCAGCGAACAAGGAGCGCAGCGAGAAGAGGCCCTGCGCGTCGGTGCCGCGCTGCACGAGGGTTCCCACGGTGCGATCTTCTGCGCGGCCTTTGACGTGGCAGGCGACGCAGCCGTTGAGCTGGCGAAGGTGTTCGGCGGCCTGTTCGCGTCGCGCGTCGTCGGCCGGCGCATCGAGGCGCCCCTCGCGCACCAGCATCGCGAGTACCTGCCCGGCGGCACGGTCTGCGTCACGGCCACAGGCCCACCGCACCCCGGCGAGGGAGCCCATCGCCGGCCGCAGCACGACACAGTCGAGCCCCGCGCCTCGCCACTCGAACTGCCGAACGTCGAGCACGCGCCACGTCGAGTCAGGCTCCGCGTCGGCGTCGGGTGGCCCGGAGAACTCGATGCGCGTCGCGATCGCCCCCACGGGCATCGCGAGGCTCTTCTCACCCGCAGCGTCGGTCGTCGTCGTCACCAGCGCGCCGGCCGGCAGCTTCAACGCGACCACGATGTGCGCGGTTCGATCGCTCGAGGTCGGCGGGCGAATCGGCGTCACCAGCCGGATGACGTCAGGCCCACTCCACTGGAGCGGGTTCGCCGACGCGGTCACCCATTCCATGTCTTCGGGCAGCGGGGGCGCGCTGCGACAGCCCACGAGCGTGACGACCACGGCGAGCAGGAGCCTCATGGCACGAGCCTCTCGAGCACCGCCCGTGACGTCGGCGGGAGCAGCCCGAGCTCGATGAGGCGCTCGGCTTCTTTCAGCAGCACACCGCGAGGAATGGCAGGCAGCTCGTCGGACCAGCCGCCGCTGTGGAGCACTTCGACCGTCACCAACGCCGCCACCGAGGGCTCGACCATCACCAGGTTCCCGTCGAGGAGCGAGCGACCCATGAGCCACGTCTCGGCGTCCTTCTCCGGGCGGCCACGCGTGCGACCATCACGTTCGACCTCGTTCGAGAAGCGCTTCACGGCGTGCGTGTAGTGACGCACCACCAGCGCGTCGGTCGCCTCAGCGTGCAGCACGAGGTGCCGGGTCCACGCGAAGTCAGCCAGCTCGACGAGCTCGATCGAGGACTTCCGCGCTTCGAGGAACACGGGGAAGTGTTCGGCGGCGCGGGCTGGAGCCCAATGCGACGGCGGGTAGGCCTCGAGGTACGCGTTCCGGAGCGGCTCGTAGTAGCCAGCCGGCGCTGCGACCCGGACCGCGGCGTAGAACTCGTCGATCGCGCCGGTCTGCTGTCGCTTCACGAGCGTGGCGTAGAGCCCCAGCCTCGCGGTGCCCGACGGCGACGGCCCCAGCACCGACTCGACCTCGCGCGCCGTGCGCCGGCCGTCCAGCATCGCCCCGAACTCGGCGAGAAACGTATCGAGCGTTGGCGTCATGCGAACCTGTCCATCAGGGCGCGCGCGGTGTCGGCCTCGTCGAGCACCGCGTCGAGCGAAGGAATGTGCTGGTCCCACTCGATGAGCGTCGGCACCGGCCCGCAGCGCTTCAAGGTGCGCTCGTAGAGTTGCCACACCGGCTTGGCGACAGGCGTGGAGTGCGTGTCGAGAAGAAGGCCGCGGTCTTTCGAGAACCCGGCGAGGTGCAGCTGTCTGACGTGCTCGACCGGAAACGCCTCGAGCAGCGCTTCAGGCTGGAGCCCGTGGTTCACCGCGTTGACGTAGAGGTTGTTGAGATCGAGCAGCAGGCCGGCCCCAGAGCTGGCGACGACGCGCCTCAAGAACGCGGCCTCGTCGTACTCCGAGCCCGGCACCTCGGCGTAGGTGGTGATGTTTTCGAGCAGCAGCGGGCGGCCCGTCGCGTCCTGCGCGGTCTTCACGTGCGCCGCGACCCGCGCGACCGTCTCGTCATGCCGGGGCAGCGGGAGCAGATCGAACCAGGTGCGATCGCCCAGCGACGAGAAGCAGAGGTGATCGCTGAACCACGGCGGGTCGACCTTCGCGATGAAGCCCGTGAGCGTCTCGAGGTAGCCCCTGGGTGGAGCGCTCCCCACCGACAGGCCGACCCCGTGAGGAATGAGCGGCCACCGCGATCGAAAGCGCTCGAGCATCACCGCCGGCTTCCCGGTCAGGCCGGCGAAGTTCTCGGTGATGAGCTCGAGCCAGTCGACCCGCCGTGACGTGGTGAGGAGCGGCTCCATCAGCTCGCGACGCAGCCCGATGCCAACGCCCCTCACCATGGCTCACGGCACCTGGGTGAAGACGAAGTCGCGGCCGGGCGCGGCAGACTTGTGGCACGAGCTGCAGCCGTCGTCGTTGGCGGCCTTGCCCTTGCCGTTGATCTTCACCATTCCGTCGCCGCCCTTCAGGTACCAGTACCAGCTGGCCCCGGTCGATGGGCCGGCGACCGTCTTGAGCCCGATGGCGTAGCCGACGATGGCGGTGCCGCCGTCAGCGACGAGCAGCTCCTTCACGCTCGCGGCGCCCACCGGGTAGTCGCCCGAGGCGGTGCTGCTGAGCGCGGTGTTGTTGCAGATGCGATTGCGGCCATGCGGTGAGTTGCCCACTGGCGCGTGGCCTGCGGGCTCGCACTTCCACGCCTTGTAGGCGCCGCCAGCGAGCCACGCGGAGATGACCGGATCGGTGTTCATCGGCGGCGTCTGCGCGTCGCCCATCGTGGTGGCGGGGCAGCCGGCCGGGCAGCCGGCGTCGGCGGCGGGGCAGCCAGCGGGACAGCCGGCGCCGGTGCCAGCGTCGGTCGCAGTCATCGGCGCGCCGCAGCCGACCAGCGCGAGGGAACCGACGACGGTGGCGTTCGTGAGGAGGGACTTGAAGGTCTTGAGCATGTCTCGTTTTCCAGAGGGAGAAGTTCGGCAGCCCCCGTGATTGGAGGCCTCGCGGTACGGCCTCTCCCACCTCTGGTTACCCGGCGAGTGTTCGAGAAAGCGCAACGGGCCTTCGAGTCTCGTTGCGGAGTAGGACGCACGCCGTGACGACCGGCCGACGAGAAGTGGTGACGCAGATCTGGAACTACCTGCCCGCGTTTCGCGCCGCGGCCGAGTACCTGAGCCTGCAGCGCGCAGGGCTCGCCATCTCGGTCAGCCCGTCGGCGCTGTCACGATCGATCAAGCTGCTGGAGCAGGCGCTCGGGGTCGCGCTGTTCGATCGCAGCCCGACGGGGTTGACCCTGACGGCGCCCGGAGAACGGCTCCTCGAGGTGACGCGCGCGGCGATGCGCCTGGTGCACGACGGCACACCGCAGCCGCTCACCGACCGCCTGCTCGCTGGCGCCGTCGGCCCTGCCCTGCCAGCGCTGCTCGGTGACGCGGCGATCGACGCGGTGCCGGGGTGGCCGATGGACCTGGCCGAGGTGACGTCTGAGGACGGCGGCGATCGGCTGCGCCGGGGCGAGCTCGACGTCGTGGTGACGCATCAGCCGCTCAGCGGGCCGGGCCTGCAGGTGCTCCCGCTGCCCGCGATGCCGCTGGTGTTGGCGCTGAGCCCGGGGTCGACCGTCGACAAAGTCGCGTGCCTCGACGGTGACGGCTTCGAGTGGCCGGGTGCCCATCTGCGCGCGTCCTCGACCGCCCTGCTCATCACCCTCTCGGAGCGTCAGCACCTCGCCGCGTCCCTGCCACGGTGCGCGACGCCGGCAGGCTGGACGATTGCTCAGGAAGGCGCGTCACTGCCGACCAGCTTCGTCACCCGCGAGTACGCCGCTGGCCTGCCCGCCTTCCTCACCACCTTGCACACGCAGCTGACGGCTCGGCTGAAACGCCTGCCCTGAAGCGGCGTGTCATGAAGGAAGGCGCGAAAGAACCACCGGGCGTCACGGCCTCAAGTACCTTGCGCGCCGTGTCTGGGCTGCGACTGGTCGGCATCCGAAAAAGCTATGGAGACAACCCCGTCGTGAAGGGGGTCGATCTCGAGGTCGCGTCAGGCGAGTTCCTGGTGATGGTGGGCCCCTCGGGCTGCGGCAAGACGACGTTGCTGCGCGTCATCGCGGGCCTCGAGCAGGTCGACTCGGGCCAGGTGCTCGTCGACGGTAAGGACATGACGAGCGTGCCGCCTCGCGATCGCGACGTCGGCATGGTGTTCCAGAGCTACGCGCTCTACCCGCACATGACGGTGCGCGAGAACCTGGCGTTCGGGCTCGAGCTGAGAAAGCTCCCGCGCGCCGACATCGAGGCTCGCGTCGCCGAGGCCGCACGCATGCTCGAGCTGGCGCCATTGCTGGAGCGCAAGCCCAAGGCGCTCTCGGGCGGCCAACGTCAACGCGTCGCCATGGGTCGCGTGATCGTTCGGCGCCCGCAGCTGTTCCTCTTCGACGAGCCGCTCTCGAACCTCGACACCGCGCTGCGCGTGCAGATGCGTGGAGAGCTGGCCCGCCTGCACCGGCAGCTCGGCGTGACGATGATCTACGTCACGCACGATCAGGTCGAAGCGATGACGCTCGCGACGCGGGTGGCGGTGTTCAACAAGGGCATCCTTCAGCAACTGGGCGCGCCCCTCGAGCTGTACCACCGGCCTGCGAACACGTTCGTCGCGACGTTCCTCGGGTCTCCGTCGATGAATTTGTTCGACGCGCGCCGCGACGGAGCGACCTTCGTCGGCACTGGCTTCTCGCTCTCTGCAACGGGTGACGCGACCGGTGACGTGAAGCTCGGTCTGCGCCCGCAAGATCTCCTCGTCTCGTCGGACGGCCCTTTCTCCGGCGAGGTCGAAGCCGTCGAACGCCTCGGCTTCGATGGCTACGCGTTCGTGAAGACGGCGGCAGGTCCGCTCACTGCGCGCTTCGACGGCACCTTGCCGGTCGACGTGGGTCAGAACGTCAAGGTGAAGCCCTCGGGAGACGTGCTGCACGTGTTCTCGCCCGATGGCGCGAAGGCCCATCACCACCCTGAGGCGCGTCGGTGAAGCAGTGGGCGTGGCTGACGATTCTGCTGAGCGTCTCTGCGCTCGCCGAGAAGCCGCTCAAGCTCTGGCACGCGTACCGGGGCGGCGAGGAGCGGGCCATCGAATTGGCGGTGAAGAAGTTCACGGCCGAGACCGGCACACAGGTCGAGCTGCTCTCGGTGCCGTACGACGCGTTCTCGTCGAAGCTGACCAGCGCGATTCCCCACGACGCGGGGCCCGACGTCTTCATCTTCGCGCACGAGCGGCTGCGGCAGTTCCATCGGCTCAAGGTGGTGGCGACGACGACGACGCGGGTCGATCGCACGAAGTACTTCCCCAGCACCGTCGACGCGTTGGAGGTCGATGGCGAGCTCTACGGCTACCCGCTCTCGCTCAAGACGCTCGCGCTGTTCGTGAACACCAGCCTGGTGACGAACGCTCCGACGACGACCGATGAGCTGCTGGCCGAGCTGGCGAGAACGACGGACGCCACGCAGTACCGCTACGGCCTCGCCTACGCCGCCGGAGACTTCTACCTGCATGCGCCCTTCGTCTTCGGCTTCGGCGCGAAGCTGTTCGACGAGTCGGGCCGCGCGACGCTGAACACGCCGGGCATGGCGAAGTCGTTCGGCTTCGTGAAGTCGCTGCAGGACCGGGGCTTCATGCCGAAGGAGGTCTCAGGCGCGCTGGTGAAGTCGCTCTTCAACGAGGGCCGCGCCGCGATGGTGATCTCGGGGCCGTGGTTCACCGGAGAGATCGAGAAGTCGGTCGCCTACCGAATCGTGCCGTTGCCGATCGTGAGTGAGACGGGCCTGCCGCTGACGCCGTGGCTTGGAGTCGAGGCGGCGCTGGTCTCGTCACGGACCGAACAACCGGAGCAGGCGCACGCGCTCGCGAAGTACTTGTCCCTCGGCGAAGCGACGGCATTGCGCGTCGACCCGGGCGGCCAGATTCCCGCCGAGATCGCCGCGTACGAACGCCCCGAGGTGCAGCAGGACCCGATCATCTCTGCGTTCCGTGACGTCGCCACGCGCGCCGCGCCCACGCCGAACACGCTGGAGATGGCCCGCGTGTGGGAGCCGATGAAGCTGGCCCTTCGTGGTGTGCTGCAGGGCGACGTCTTGCCCGACCAGGCCGGAGCCCTCGCCGAGCGCCGCTTCCGTGCGCTCAACCGCGAACGCCCCGCCGACGCGAACCCGCTGCCCTTCGTCCTCGTCGCGCTCCTCGCGGTCGCGGGCCTCGCGGTGTGGCAGTGGCGGAGACGCGGCCCCGCGCAGGCGTTCGCGAAGCGCTACCCGGAGGCCTCACGTGGCCTCGCGTACGTCGCTCCAGCCGCCATCGGCATCGGCGTGCTCGTCGTCATTCCCTTCGCGGTCGGCATCTCGCTCGCGTTCTTCCATCACGACGCGGGCGACTACTCGTTCGTCGGCCTGGCCAATTTCGTCGATATCCTCACGTCGAAGGGCTACCGCATCACCGAGCCGCTCTCGTTCTGGTTCACCCTCGCCGTCACCGTCGCGTGGACGTTCATCAACGTCGTGCTGCACGTGAGCATCGGGTTGTTCCTGGCGATCCTGCTGAAGGACCCGCTGCTCAAGCTCCGCGGCTTCTACCGGGTGGTGCTGATCATTCCGTGGGCGGTGCCGAACTACATCACCGCGCTCATGTGGAAGGGCATGTTCCACCAGCAGTTCGGAGCCATCAACGGCCTGCTCGCGGCGTTCGGCATCGAGCCGGTGAGCTGGTTCACGCACTTCTCGACCTCGTTCGCGGCGAACGTCATCACCAACACGTGGCTCGGCTTCCCCTTCATGATGGTCGTCTCGCTCGGCGCGCTGCAGTCGATTCCGCAAGATCTCTACGAAGCGGCGGAGGTCGACGGCGCGTCGAAGTGGGTGCAGTTCCGCCGCATCACCTTGCCGCTGCTCAAGCCCGCGCTGCTGCCGTCCGTCATCCTCGGCTCGGTGTGGACCTTCAACATGTTCAACATCATCTACCTGGTCTCGGGTGGTGAGCCGGGCGGAGCGACCGACATTCTGGTGAGCGAGGCCTACCGCTGGGCCTTCCAGCGCAACGAGCAGTACGGCTTCGCGGCGGCGTACTCGGTGCTCATCTTCTTCGTGCTCCTCGCGTGGACACGTATCACCCGTCGGCTCTCTGGCCCGGAGGCTGCGTGAAGCGCTCTGGGCTCACCGTCGCGCTCATTCACATGGGCCTGGTGCTCGCGTGCGCGGCGTCGCTGTACCCGGTGCTGTGGGTCGTGAAGATGGCGCTCTCACCGGCGCAGTCGTTGTCGCTGTCGATCAACCCGTTCCCCGAGACGGTGACGTTCGATCACTTCCGCGACGTCATCTTCTCGTACGACTCGCAGGGCCGGTGGCTGTTCGGCCGGCAGCTGCTCGCGTCGATCGTCGTCTCGGGAGCCACCACGCTCGTCGGCCTCTCCCTCGCCGTGACGGCCGCGTACGCGCTCTCGCGCTTCCGCTTCCCCGGCAAAGACGCCGGCATGCAGACGTTGTTGGTGACGCAGATGTTCCCCGCGACGCTGATGCTGGTGCCCCTGTACCGGCTGCTCCAGACGCTCGGTCTGCTCGATTCATGGGGCGGGCTGGTGCTGGTGTACTCGACGTCGTCGCTCCCGTTCTGCGTGTGGATGCTCAAGGGCTACTTCGACACGATTCCACGCGAGCTCGAAGAGGCCGCCGTGATGGATGGCGCGACCCCGTGGCAGGTCTTCACCCGCGTCGTGCTGCCGCTCGCCCGCCCTGCCCTCGCGGTGACGGCGCTCTTCAGCTTCATGACGGCGTGGAACGAGTTCATCCTCGCCGCGACGCTCATCAACGACGCCGCGCGGTTCACCCTGCCCGTCGCGCTCCAGCAGTACGTCGGCGAGTGGAAGACCGAGTGGGGCCATTTCGCGGCTGGCGCGCTGATCGTCTCGGCGCCCGTGATGGCCCTGTTCTTCGCCCTCCAGAAGTTCCTCGTCGGCGGGCTGACCGCCGGCGCCGTGAAGGGCTGAGGACAACGAGTGTCACGATTGGTGCGCTTTTCGCCCTTCTCGTGACGCTCGAATTCTCAATGCACGGTTTCGGCGGCTGCGGCATCTTCCCTCGCCATGAGCCGACTCCTGCTGCCGTGCCTGTTTCTCGTTGGTTGCGCCACCGCGAAGTCCGCCGAGTACGAAGACGTGCGGGCCCTCGACAAACAGCAGAACTACGCCGAGATGCTGGGGCGGCTCAAAGCGGTCGCTCCTGCGCAGCGTGACGAGGAATGGGAAGGCTACGTCGAGCGCGCCAACCTCAACGCGCTCACCACGGCGGAGATCAAAGACAGCCGCGCCGCCGAGTCGGTGCTGAGGATGATCGACGAGCAGCTCGTCTCGTTCCCGTCGCTCAAGAAGTCGGCGGCGTGGTTCGAGAAGCGCGCCGAGGTCGGCGTCACCGCCTTCAAGTGGACGTATTCGAACTACCGCCACTCGACGAGCGACGAGGAGTGGGTGCCGAAGGTGAAGGCGTTCGTCGAGAAGGACACGATGACGAAGGGCGTGGCGCAGCGGTTCGCGAAAGACGTCGTCGCGGCGCGGCTCGTCGCCTCGAGCGCGTGGCCCCTGTACGAGCTCGCCTTCCAGCGTGACGGAGACTCGGTGTGCACCGACCCGAAGCTGGTCGACGTGGTGATCGACGTCATCGACTACCAGAGCTGGCTCGACGTGATGACGCCGCTGGTGACGAAGCGGTGCGCGGCGCAGCTGAAGACGCCCGTCGCCGAGAAGCTGAAGAAGAATGACAGCACCTCGTTCCGCAAGGGGGCGTGCAAGGTGCTGGCGGGCCAGGCCGACGTGAGCGAGGCGCTGAAGATCTGCGAAGGGTGAACGCTCAACGGCGCCCACCGGGGCGCTCGAGTGACAAGGCCACCATGTCCACGAGGGACGCCTCTCTCACTGGCGGTGACGCCAGCAGCGGGAGCGCTCCGTCGGTCTCCGAGAGACCTCGGGGGCGTCGCGTACCCGGTCGCCCGGGGATAGCTACCTTAGGGCCGTGATAGTTACGGTGTGCGTGTTGGGCCGAGTCGGCCGAGCACCCCGGCGCGCGCCATGAGCGTGCGGTGCGGCGGGGCTGGGTCTCAGACAAACATGACGCTCTCGACGAGGGGCACGAGACGCCTGACGAGTTTGTGGCGCGGCGGCTTCGGCAGCGACACCATCGGAGCTGATGTTCCGCTCGTTGAAGCTGGCCCCGCTCTCCATCACGCCACTCGGGGACCTCCACGTGCGCGACCTTCGAGTCCTTCGCGCCGAACACGGCTGGCTGCTCGAGACGACCGGCGCCACCGTGAGCGTTCGACGTCGACTCACGCAAGAAGTGATGGTGCCCGCGCAGACGCGCTTCCTGCTCGAAGACGGCGACGTCCTGTGGGCTGGGCACGAAGGCTTTGCGCTCTTGCCCGAGCCCGAGCATCGCGAACCCGACCTGGAGCGCCGCGCGGTCGACGATTGGAGCGACACCGCACACTGGGGCGTGCTCGCCGATCGCCTGCTCGACCAGGGCGATCCCCTCGGGGAGCGCATCTCGGCCTCGCTGGGTCATCGTTCGTCCAGGGCGATCTCTCCGCACACGTGGCTCGGCGCGAGCTGGCACCACGGGCTGCTCCGGCGCGTCGCCATCACCCGGCCGGAGTGGGCGACCGGCGTTCCATGGCGTGAGGCGCTGCTCGAGGTGCTCGTCTCGCGCGACGCCCGGTTCCTCGAGGAGCTGGCGATCGATCTGCCCCGCCTGGAGCCCACCGCGTCGATCGAGGAGCTGACGAGGATTGCCCGCCAGGTGTTGACGCTTCCCTTCCCGCGCTGGCTCACCCGCCTTCACTTCGGCGTCGTCCCTGGAGCCCCCGCGCTCGTTACGCCGCAGGAGCTCCACGAAGTTGCCCCACGGCTCGTCCGCGGGCCACTGTTCCAGACCACGGAGCGCGCGCGGCTGATCCTCGAGTCCACCAGCGACGTCTTCGCGGTCGAGGGCCTCGAGGCCGAGACGATCGAGCTGACCGAGGGCCTGCGGGTTCGCGTCTTCCCGCGCAAGGTGCTCTTCGAGCGCCCCATCTGGCCCCGCTACGACTCCTGGCCGTCGTGGGACTTCGCCTTTCATGACGGCCGCTGGTTCCTGACGTGGCGGCACGGCGCGCCGCGCAGCGACGACGTGCGCATCAACGGCATGGAGTTCTTCAACGCCGCGCTGGTGCCGGGCGATCGCATCGCGGTGATGGAGCACCTGGTGCTGCGCTTCGAGCCATCGCCGGAGCCGTGAGGGCCGTGCCCGACGAGTGTCGGCTCGACCCGACAGCCTCAGCGCCCGGCCTCCCCGGTTGACGTTGGCGTTCGGCTTGCTCTGCTGCGAGGCATGAACCGATTCATCGTCTTCCTCGCGCTCTCGCTCTCGGTCGGCTGCCAGCCCTCGATGATGCCGCCCACGGAGGATGGCCCACCGGTGTGGGTCGGGCACGTCGACGGCACCGACGCCCTCGTCGGCCTCGCGCTCGAAGAAGGCGTCGTCGTCGCGTACGTCTGCGGCAAAGACTCGTGGGAGACGCGCACCGGCTGGTTCTCGACCCAGCTCATCGACGGCGCCATCGACGAAGGCGACGTCGCTCCAGCCGAGAGCGCCTCGGGCCACACCCTCGAGGCCGCCCGCATCGAGAAGCGCTCCGCCACCGGCACCTTGCGCTTCGCCGACGGGCTGACCGCGACGTTCAAGGCCGAGCGCGCCAACGCGGCGACGGCCGCGGGCCTCTACGACACCACCAGCAGCGAGGGCCAGGCCGGCCTCATCATCACCAACGATCTCGACGCGGCCGGCGCGGCGACCTCCATCGGCGCCAACGGCGTTCCCACGCGCGCGCAGGTCGCGGTCACGTCGAACCGCGCCACGAGCACGACCACCGCCGGCCTCCGCAGCGTGCAGGTGTCGGTGGCCAACCTCGCCACGACCGGCCTCACCCAGGTGACGCCGACGCAGCAGTCCGTCACGGGCCAGAGCCCCCTGCTCTACATCGTCGTGCACGGCATGTCGCACCCCGCGGGCACCAACCTCGCGACGCTCGACACGCCGCCGACGGCACGCAACGAGTGGAGCGTGGACTTTCTGCGCGGCCTGCTCGGCGCGGCCCCCGGCGCGCGCAACCAGCTGTTCACCTTCGTGCGGCCGTTCGCTGACGCGGACTTCCTGACCTCGGGGGCGATCTTCCCCGCGACGCTCGCCGAGGCCGACATCGCCACCAACCCCGGGCTGCCGGCGAACTTCGTGTCGTTCGAGCCCGTGACGCCGACGGCGCCGCCGCCGATTCCCGGGCTGACGACGCTCGCGCGCCCTGCCCCGCCCGTGTCGGCGTTCATCACCTACCGCGAGCCGCCGGCGGGGCTGGTGGAGTCGGGCCAGCGCATCGCGAACCAGGCCTACCTCGCGCTGCGGTGGTACGAGCTGCGCTTCCGTCGCACCCCGCGCGTCGTCTTCGTCAGCCAGAGCTTCGGCGGCATCGCCTCGCGCTTCGTGCTGAGCGTGCCCACCACGGCCGAGCTCGCGGCCGCGCAGGTGCCCTTCGACGGCGTGACGCTCTCGGCCGAAGACACGCGCCGCATGGTGTACGTGCGCGATCGAACCGTCTCGTTGGTGACGCTGGGCACGCCGCACCAGGGGAGCTTCCTCGCCGACCTGGGCGTGCCGGTGCAGACGATGGCGCGGCGCATGGTGCAGGTGGTGCGCAACACCACGGTCGGCGACGGCTCCGAGGTCGACGTGTTCGCCACCGGCATGCGCGTGCTCGCCCAGCAGTTCCCCTCGCTCGCGCCCGCGTCACTGACCGTGAACGAGGCCCAGGCGAACGTGGAAGCCGGCTTCGAGGAGTTCGACCGTCACCTCAACGGCCGGGCGCTGCGCGACCTGCGCCACGACTTCTGGGAGCGCGTCAACCGCGGCCCGCTCCACCCGCGCAAGGCCCGGCGTGGGTCGTCGCCCATTCAGAGCGCCGCCAACCAGCTCATCCCCGTCTACGCCGGCGGCTCGCGGAGCCCCGGCGGCCGGGCCTTCACTGCGCCCGAGCTCTCGGTGTTCGCGCGGTACGCCCAGGAGAACGAGCGCGAGCGCGGGTGGATCACGATGACGATGGGCTCGGACGTCGCCGTGCGGCTCTTGCGCGCCGAGGGCTTCGGGCGCACGTCGAACCCGGTGCTGAGCGGCTTCGCGCAGCGCCTCGACCGTCGCAAGCGGCTCGTCGATCTCGGGGCGACGGCGCGCACCCAGGGCCAGACGCTCGTGGGCCAGCTGAGCCCGTGGCTCGTCGAGCAGCAGGGCACCACGACGGCCATCAACGCCTTCGTTTCCCTGGCGCTCGGCCCGGCCCAGGGCGTGTCGCTGCCCGTGTACCTCGACCAGGAAGGCGCCTTCGATCTCTCGGGCCGGGTGAACGCGCCCGCCCTCGGCTTCGCCTGTACCGACGGCGGCCAGTCGTTCCGCATCGTGCTCGACTTCGGGCGGCTGTTGACGTCGCTCGTCACCACCTACTCGAGCCTCTCGATGGCGCGGCAGGCGGTCGGGACGCAGGATCTCAACGCGCTGATCTCGGCGCTCAACCTGGCGAGCAGCAACGTCGACGACGTGAAGCAGTGGTTCCTCGACAAGTACGGCGCGCTCCAGGTGCCCGAGGGGCGGTGCCGGCTGCCCAGCGACGTGTCACTCGCGAGCCTCTTCAGCGTCGCCAACCTTCCCAACTGGCAGCTGGCGGTCGGCATGGACTCGTTCCCGGCGCCGCGGTGGGTGCGCTCGGGGCAGCGGGCGAGCGACGGAGAGATCGACACCGACGGCGCGGTGGCCTTCGACTCGGCCATGGGCTTGACGCTCGGCACGACGACGCCGCTCTTCTTCGATCACGAGCGCACCGACGACGTGCGCAGCGGGCAGCCCGCGCGCGGCTCGTGGTACCGCTTCTTCGACTCGCCCATCGAGGCCGACAACCACGGCATGCAGCACCAGTTCATCGCCGGAGAGTGGATCTTCGACACCTTCGCGCCCGCAGGCCCGGTGCCGCAACGCGACGGGCTCGGGCGCTTCTGACGCTCGACGGCCGTGCTGGAGGAGCGCCCTCTTGGCGGCGCGCGGCATGCCCGCGTCGTCACTGGCCCGGCCCTGTTGCGCAGACCGCGGGGGTTGCTACACGACGCGCCATGCGTCTTCGCCTCGCCGTCCTCGGCCTGCTGCCCTTCGCCTTCGCGTGTCCTCCTTCGACGAACAGGCCTGACTCCGGCGCGCCCATTCCGCCGACGGTGACCTCGGTCTCGCCGACGACGGGGCCGATCGCTGGCGGCACGACCGTCACCATCAACGGCTCGCGCTTCCTCGATGGCGCGACGGTTCGCTTCGGCGACGCTCCGGGCGTTCAGGTCGTCGTGCAGAACGCGCTGCGCCTCACCGTGCGGACGCCGGCCGTCACCAACGCAGGCCGCGTCGCCGTCGTCGTCACCAACCCTGATGGCGCCTCGGGCACGCTCCCTGACGCATTCACCTTCGAGGCCGTCGCCGGGCGCACCATCACCGAAGCCATCGTCACCCTGCCCGCCGACACGACGGACCGCAGCGGCGCCGCGATGGTCTCGGTCGGCGTCAGCGCGCAGGTCGAGGTCCCCATGGTGACGGGAGGCACCGGCCAGGGCGCGGGCGTGCGCGGCCAGGTCGGCTTCGCGCGAACCCTGTCGAGCCCGCCCACCGACGCCGACTTCATGTGGGTCGACGCTGTCTACTCGGCTGACGCCGATGGCGCGAACGCTGGCGACGCGGCGCGCGACGTCTACGGCGCGATGGTGACGGTGCCCGGCGCGATGATGAACGGCGTGACGTACCGGCTGGCGGCGCGCTTCTCGACCGACAACGGCATGACGTGGCGGCTCGCCGATCGCGACGGCCTCGCGAACGGCATTCAGGAGCCGCAGCTCGCGCGCCTCACCGTCGAGCCCAAGGGCATCGACTGGTGCCGCATGGGAGGACGGACCGCGGCCATGGCGCCTCCCACCATCGCGCTGCGCGGCACGCAGACGGGGCCGGCGATCTTCGCGCAGGTCTTCTCGATGGGCCGCACCGAGCCGATGGGCAGCGGCGCGGGCGTGAAGGGCCAGCTCGGCTACGGCGCGATGGGCACCAACCCCTCCACGTGGACGTGGGTCGACGGCACGTACAACGTCGACGTCGGCAACAACGACGAGTGGCAGGCGACGCTGCCCAACCCCGGCGAAGGCACGTACCGCTTCGCCTGGCGCTTCAACCTCGACGACGGCAGCTACACCTATTGCGTGAACGACGGCCCTTCGCCCACGCCGTTCAACGAGGCGCAGTCGGGCACGTTGACGGTCTCGGCGCCGGGGGTCGACAGCTGCATCCTCCAGTTCCCGAACAGCGCGCAGGCGCTCGTCGGCGCGGCGGGCCCGCTCGTGTACGGGCGCGTCTTCGCTGGCGGCATCACCGATCGCCCCGACGCCGGCGCTCCGTCGATGATCACCATGGAGCTCGGCCTCGGGCCCGGCGGTGTGCAACCCGATCAAGCCTCGTGGTCGTGGAGCGCGGGCAGCTTCAACGTCAGCGTGATGGGTGGCGGCGCCGAGTTCCAGTCGCAGCTCCCGGCCGCGCCGCAAGGCACCTACGCCTACGCGTTCCGCACCCGCCTCGGCACCGGCGCGTACACGTACTGCGATCTCGACGGCAGCCAGAACGGGTTCCAGACCAACCAGGCCGGCGTCTTCAGCGTGGCGCCCTTCAGCTTCGCGGAGTGCCGCCTGCAGTTCCCCGCGTCGATGACGACGTACGAAGGCCGGCCGGGCGAGCTCGTCTACGCGCAGGTGTTCGCCCCGGGCGTGACGTCGGTCGCAGCAGACGCGGGCGCGCCAGTTGGCCTCGACGTGGAGCTGGGCCTCGGCCCCGATGGTGGCGACCCGCAGGCCCCCGACGCAGGCTGGTCGTGGACGCCAGCGACGTTCAACGTGCCCGTGCTGGGTGGCGGCGCGGAGTACCAGAGCCGCTTCTCGGGCCCGGCGCCTGGCGCATGGAACTACGCGTACCGGGTTCGCTACCAGAGCGGCGCGTGGACATATTGCGATCGCGACGGCTCGTCGAACTCGTACCAGCTCGCGCAGGCCGGCTTCGTCGCGGCGCGGCCCTTCGACGTCGACGAGTGTTTCGTCGACACGACGGCACAGACGGCGGCTCCGGCGATGTCACTCCCGACGCCGTACCTCGCGCGCGTTCGGGTGCCGTCGCTCACCGAAGCGGTTGGTCAGGGCATGGGCGTCACCGCAGAGGTCGGCTACGGCCCCATCGGCTCCAACCCGTCGACGTGGGGCTCGTGGACGGCCGCGGCCTTCGACGCCGATTCGATGGCGTTCGATCGCTACGCGGGCACCTTCACCGCGCCAAACTCGCTGATGACGTACGACGTCGCCTTCCGCTTCCGCGTCGGGACGAAGCCGTACGTGTACTGCGATCGTGATGGGCAGACGAACGGGTACTCCAGCGCCATGGCCTCGCAGCTGACGGTGACGAGCGGCGTCATCGTGTCGGCGTGTCAGCTGCTCACGCCCAGCGCGTTCAGCCTCGAGAGCGGCAGCCCGTTGACCGTGAGCGTCAACGTCGCCGCCACCGGGACCGGTATGGCGGGGCAGCTGCCAGGCCTCCGCGCGCAGATCGGCATGGGCGCGCAGGACGACGCGTCGATGAGCCCGCTGTGGGGCTGGGCTGACGCGACCTACGTGAACGACGTCAGCGGCCGCGACGTGTACGCCCTCACCTTCCAGCCCTCGTACACGGGTCTTCGCGCAGTCTCGGCGCGCGTCTCGACGAACGACGGAGCGTCGTGGACGTACTGCGATCTCAACGGCTCGGATCAGAACGGCTACGAGGTGTCGCAGCAGTACAACGTGACGGTGACGCGCCACACGCCGATCCAGTTCTGCAGGCTGCAGTTCCCGCAGACCATCGCCCTCGACGCCGGCACCTCGCGCATCTACGGCCAGGTCTTCCAGAGCGGCGTCACGCCCGACGCGGGCGCGCCGATTCGCGCGCAGTTCGGCATCGGCGCACGAGACAACGAGCCCGCGCTCGCCTGGCAGTGGAGCACCGCGCCCTTCCTCGGCTTCGGCTTGAACCCGAACCAGAACAACAACGAGTACGCGGTCGACTACCGCCCCGACGGCGGCAGCCCGAACTACGCGTTCCGGTTCAGCATCGATGACGGTGGAACGTGGTGCTACGCCGACAACGACGGCAATGGCGCCAACGGCAACGGCAACGCGTGGGACGGCTTCCGCGGCGACATCAGCGGCACCGTCAACCTCGGCGTCGTGACGCGCTGACGTGACGTCGCTGCTGCTGCAGAACCTCCTCTCGCCGATGGTGCTCGCCTTCGTCCTGGGCGCCATCGCGGTGTTGGTGAAGAGCGACCTGCGAATCCCCGACGGCATGTACCAGGGGCTGTCGATCTACCTGCTCTTCGCCATCGGCCTGCGCGGTGGTGGAGAGCTCTCCGAGACGCCGCTGGCGTTGTTGTGGCGGCCGGCGTTGATCACCGTGCTGCTCGGCTTCTCGACGCCGCTGTGGGTGTACGCGATCTTGAAGTTCGTCGGCCGCTTCAAGGGCGTCGACGCGGCGGCCCTGGCGGCGCACTACGGCTCGGTCTCGGCGGTGACGTTCACGACGGCGCTGCTCTTTCTCGAGGCGGTGGGCGCGAAGGCCGAGGGCTTCATGCCGGCGCTGGTGGCGCTGCTCGAGCTGCCGGCGATCTTCGTGGCGCTCCTGCTGGGCCGGCGCGCGCAGACGAACGTGGCGAGCACGGCGATCGGCTTGAAGGAGATCGTGCGGGAGGTCGTCGTGGGGAAGGCGTCGCTCCTGCTGCTCGGCGGCGTGGCGATCGGCTGGGCGTCGGGACCACACGGCGTGGCGCAGGTGGCGCCGTTGTTCCTGGCGCCGTTCAAGGGCGTGCTGGTGCTGTTCCTGCTCGAGATGGGCATGGTGGCGGCGCGGCGGTTTCCCGACTTCCGCCAGGCCGGGCCGTTTCTGTTGGTGTTCGCGATCGTGATGCCGATCGTTCACGGGGCGCTGGGCGTGGTGTTGGGGCAGTTCGCGGGCTTGAGCCTCGGCGGAGCGACGGTGCTGGGGACGATGGCCGCGAGCGCCTCGTACATCGCGGCGCCGATCGCCGTGCGCAGCGCGCTGCCGGAAGCGAACCCGGGGTACTACATCACTGCCTCGCTCGCGGTGACGTTCCCCTTCAACCTGGCGCTGGGCCTGCCGCTGTACTTCGCCATCGCGAAGCTCGCGTTCGGAGGATCGCCGTGACGATCAAGACCGTGAAGGTGAAGCTGCTCACCGTGATCGCCGAGGCGGTGCTGCGGGAGCGCCTCGTCGAGGAGCTCAAGGCCGCCGGCGCGACCGGGTACACGGTGGCCGAGGTGCACGGTTCGGGGTTCGGGACGGTGCGGGCGAGTGAGTGGGCCGGCCCGAGCGTGCGCCTGGAGACGGTGGTGAGCGAAGAGACGGCCGAGGTGCTCCTCGAGGCGCTGACGGCGCGGTACTTTCCCAGCTGGTCGGTGGTGGCGTACCTGCAGGACGTCGACGTGGTGCGCCCGGAGCGCTACCGGCCAGCGCCCTCGGCCCCCCGAAAATGAAGCGTCAGAGAACAAGCGCGTGGGAGTCGGTGGAAGGCGGTTGACACACGGGGCCTCGAAACGTAGAAACCGCGCGGTCGAAAGCAGGGCTGAGCAGGGCGGATAGCTCAGCGGTAGAGCGTCGCCCTTACACGGCGAGGGTCGCAGGTTCGAAACCTGCTCCGCCTAAGCTGAGGTAGGACAAGAGAATAAGCAGCTCCATTTGGGGAGTTAGTTCAGCTGGTTAGAACGTCGGCCTGTCACGCCGAAGGTCAGGGGTTCAAGTCCCCTACTCCTCGCAGAAGATGAAGCCCTCGGAAGCCGAAAGGTCTCCGGGGGCTTCGTCTTTCCGATCTGCCTCAATCGCCGCAGGGCTGGACGATGGTTGCTGCGACCGCCTGAGGTTGTCTATGGGAAGCGTCTGGCGCGGGGGTCCTGCATGCGAGTGCTGGTGACGAGCTGGTTGTTGTTGGTGGCCTGCGAAACTCCGGACCGCTTCGAGGGGCAGGTCGCGGGCCACGCGCTCGACGTGCGCGACGCGCTCTTCTTTCCTCTGGCCGGTGGCCCTGCCGACTCAGCGGTGCTGCTCGTGCTGAGCGATCGCGAGGGGCTGTGTCAGTCCCTGGCCTCGCGCCAGCAGTCGCCGAACTCGTCGAGTCTGATGCTGCAGCTCTTCCGTCTCGACGACGCTGCGGCGCTGCTGCCGCTCGCGCCCGGGGCGTACGACGGCACCGCGGTCGTGCAGCGCGCCGGGGGATTCGCCCTCGGCCACTTCGAGCGCACTGACGGCACCTGTGCGTCGCTCGTCCCGCGAGCCAGCGGAGAGGTCGTCGGCGGCCAGCTGAAGGTCGACCAGCTCACGCTGGGTGACGCAGGCCGCCTGACGGGCTCCTTCGAGCTGACCTTCGGGCCAAACGCCGAGAAGGCCCGGGGCGCGTTCAACGCCCGCGCCTGTGCCATCACCGCCCTTCCAGCCAGCCCGGTGTGTCTGTGAGCCCTCGTCCCAGCAGGGAACTTTCCATGCGCCTCTGCCTTCGCCTCGCGATCCTCCCGTGTGCGCTGTTCCTCCTCGGCGCCGACGGGTGCGGCCCCATCAGCATTCCCCGGCCCGAGGGCGGCTGCCCTCCGCCGACGTGGGAGCAGTGCGCCACGCCCACGACGCAGTGCGACTTCTACCTCCGCCAGCAGGCGCGCTCCGAGCCTGAGTCGGCCTGCGCGCTCCTCTTCGAACAGAAGGCCCTGAGCGAGGCCACCCGGTACGAGAAGGTGCCGGCGCTGGGCACGCGGCTCTTCAAGCCCGGCAGCCCCGCCAGAGACACCGCCCCCATCGTCGAGGTGCGCAAGATCCCCGGTGACCGTTCGACGCTCGAGGTCACCGGCCTCAACGGCTTCGCTTTGGGCGCCACGCTGCGTGACGCAGCGCTGCTGCCCTCGGGCTCGGCGGCCGCGCAGAGCCGGCAGGTCTTTCGGCTGCTCCGGCGGGCGCAGTGGATCGACAACGGCATCGCGGTGAAGAGCTGCGAAGAATACGTCTACGAGAAGTTCTACGACTACACCGTCTTCGAAGACCAGGTGGTGCGCGTGGGCCTCGAGAACCACCGCGCCATCTACGAGCGCGCCTTCGCCACCGGCTCGCCTGCACCTGTCTCGGCCATCGGCACCCGGCACCTCGATGGCTCGTCACTCAAGGGCCGCGATGGGCGCCCCTTCGACGCCGCAGTGCCCTTCACGACCCTGCCGAAGAACCAGTTCTTCACCGCGCCCAGGCCGAAGACCGACGCCCAGGTCTCGTTCGTCAAGGGCCCGGCTGACCGGGTCGACTACTTCCCCGGGACGAAGAGGGTGCGCATCACCCTGGCCCACCTGCAGCGCCAGTCGCTCAACTTCGTGGGGGTCGACTACGACGACGAGACGCTCGCGGCGACGCTCGAGCCGGGCCGCAGCTACTACCAGGAGAGCTTCGACTGGCACCGGCAGATGGGGCAGCGCAACGCCTCGCTCCTCGACGAGGAGATGGCCGTGTGGGACGCGCGGCAGGACGCGTTCCTCGAGCTCTTGCGGGTGCGCGACGAGACAGCCGAAGAGATGGCGCTGCTGTTCGATGGCGACTCTGCGCCGCCGGTGGCGACGGGGGGCGGCGTGCTGACGCGATGGTGGGCGGACCCCGTCTGGAACCCAGACCCGACGAAGGTCAGCCTGGGCGCCTCGCGCACCTTCGACGTCCGCGGCGCGACCCTCACTGGCTCGGCGGCCATCAGCGCGAACCTGCCGCCCAACCCGTTCAACTTCGCGCCGACCTTCATCACCTATGCGTCGCCCCCCGCGGGCGGCAGCCAGACCCTGCAGCAGCCCGAGCCAGTCGCGAGCGCGCCCTTCAAGGCCGCCCAGGTGGTGGCGGCCTGCACTGGCAACCGCATCATCTGCCTCGCGTACCGTCTCGCGTACATCGACCAGGCCATCGAGCAGCAGCTCCAGGCCGCGAGGGCCGCCGGCTGTCTCGACACCGCGAACACCAGCGGGCCCCGCGTCTGTGACTGGTCGCCGCGGCGCTTCAGCCAGCGCGTCGTCGGCCTCTTCCAGGAAGAGCGCGAGAAGGTGCACCAGCGCTGCACCTCGTACCTCTCGGACTTCGCTCCCATCGAGTCGCGCTCGCTCGTGTTCGAAAACCAGCAGACCCTGCGCAAGGTGGACTACCCGACGGAGGACTACACCGTCAGCGCCGTGAAGCTCGAGCAGTTCTTCACCCGGTACGATGAGTACATCGACGTCCTCGTCGAAGCGGTGGGCCCCCTCATGGATCGCAACGCCGCGCCTGGACAGCCCCCGAAGGTTCGGCTGCGCAACGAGAGCAGCGAGGTGCACACCATCGGCAACAAGTACTTCGGAGCCGAGCTCGCCTACACCTTCGGCTTCGAGGCCAACGATGTGATCAACCCCGACCGCTGCAAGGTGCAGCAGGCCATGTACGGGCGCATCGCGGCCAAGGGGAAAGCTGTCGGCATCGAGGCGACGTTGCTGGACGGCGATCTCACCGTGTCGGGGAACAAGGCGAAGGTGCGGCTCGAAGTGTTGGGCAGCGAGCTCATCAACGAGGACGAGGACCTGCCAGGCACCGCCTTCAACGTGGTGCGCGGCGGTGACGGGTCGACGCAGACCTTCGCCCAGGGACAGTTGACGGTGGTGATTGGCTTCATCCCCATCACCTTCAAGGGCCAGGTCGCGGGCACCGTCGCCTTCCAGTACTCGCTCGATGCGGGCCTGCTGACGAGCGGCGGCGGGGCCAGCTGCAGCCTCGTTCGAGCCGGCGTGTCAGGGAGCGTGAAGCCCCTGCTGCTCGTGCAGGCCACCGCCTCGGCCGCGGTCGATGCGGTCGTCGCGAGCGCAGGCGTCAAGGGCTCGCTCACCCTCATCAGCCTCTTCCTGCCACTGACGGGCTCGGCGTCGGTGGGGCCCGCTCAAGACGACCCGCTGCAGCTCGACTTCGTCGCCGAAGTCGGGGCTGAGCTGCGCTTCACCTTCTTCTCGGGCAGCGTCTCGGTCTTCCTCGAGATTGGCGTCTGCCCCCTCTGCGAGAGCATCGAAGAGCCGCTCTTCACCTGGGACGGGCTGCGCTACAAGATCCCGCTCTTCGACACCCGGGTGCGCTGTCGCCTGGGAGACCTGACCGCTGTCGCACAGGCGCTTGGGGTGGCGGAATGAGACGCTGGCACGTGATGGCCGGCGCAGGGCTGCTGAGCCTGCTGGCAGCTCTGGGCTGGTACCTGTCGGCCAGGGGCCCGGTTCCCGTCGAGGGTTCTGCGGTGGTGACGGTCGCCACCTCGCCCGGGATTGAGGAGAATCCGTCGAAGGCCGCGCAGCGGTACCGCTTCCGGTGGGAGACCACCACCCGGGCGCCGCAGGCCATGAGCGGCGCGGCGCCCTCGGTGCTCGAAGGTCGCACGATGCTCGCCGGGCTCCTCTCGCTCGGCGCGACTGCGGGCGACCCGCGCACCCTGGAACTCCAGCTCCCCCGGCTCGAGGGCGTCGAGGTGCAGCTCCTCTCGGGGGCGAAGCGCGACAATGCGCCGCTGCTGAAGGCCGCGCTCGAAGGCCGGCGGGCCTGGCTGTCACTCGACGAGCACGGTTCGCTCACCGGCGTGACGACCGAGGTGGGCGCCGCGCCGCTCTTCGCCAACCTGGCGCTGGCGTTGGCGGGCGAGCTGCAGCACGAGCACCGTCCGGCTCCCGAGTGGACGAGCCGGGAGCACACCGCTCGCGGGCTGGCCGAGGTCCACTACCAATGGGTCACCGAGGGGCCAGGCAGGCTGCTGCGCAAGGACCGCGTTCGTTACCTCGAGCTGGTGGGGCTCGGCGCCGCGACCAGCCTCAGCGCGCTCGATGGCCACGCCGAGCTCCGTTTCGACGAGCGGGGCGTGTTGCGGCAGCTCTCGGTGCGCGAGACCCTCGAGGCCGTCGGTGCAGCAGCCGAGCCCACGCGAAGCACCGTGCGCCTCACGCTCGAGTGGGACAGTGAGCAGCCGGGGGTCGTCGCGGCGCGCCCAGCAGTCGTCGAGGCCGCCCGCCTGCCGGGGCAGGTCATTCAGCCTCACGACGCCGCGGCGCAGCACCTGGCGCAGCGCGTGGCCGGGCTCACCCCCGCACAGCTCACCGAGGGTATCGACCGGTTCGTCGCCATGGGCTCGCTCCCCGACCAACCCCTCTTCGTCATTCGCGCGACGGGCCTGCTGCAACAGCAGCCCGCCCTCGCGGCACCGCTGGGCCTGCGCGCCGGGGCGACCGCCTCGTCGAGCGAGCGCGCCTTCGTGCTCGACCTGCTGGCTGGCGCGGGCACGCCAGAGGCGCAAGCGGCGCTCCGACTCGCGGTGGTGTCTGCGAGCGCCGTGGCCGACCGCGAGCGCGTGACGCAGTTCGCGCGCCTCGCGTTCATCGAGAACCCGACGCCCGAGACAGTGGCCTTCGTCGACGACGCCTTCACCACGGCGAAGGGCAAGGAGCGCCTCGACCGCGCCCTGGTGCTCGGCGCCGTCGCGAACGCCTTGCAGACCCACGGCGAGCCGGAGCGCGCGCTGCAACTGGGCACGAAGCTGGTCCAGGGCCTCGAGGCCGCCGCCACGACGAAGGAGACGACTGCTTACCTGCGAGCGTTGGGGAACGCGGGGCTCGAGGTGCAGGTGCCTCGGGTGGCAGCCCGCCTCACGCACCCAGAGCCCGTGGTGCGGAGCGTCGCGGCCTACGCGCTGCGCAAGACGCGGGTGCCGGCGGCGCGGCAGGTGCTGCTCGGCGCCGTGGCCGACTCGAGCGCCGAGGTCCAGCGCAACGCGCTCCACGCCCTCGACAGGCTCGACCGGTCCGAGGCAGTGGCCATCGCGGCCCAGGTCAACCGCGGCGCCGTCGCGCCTCGCGCCGCCAACGACGTGGTGACGGCGCTGTCCCCCTTTGCCGGTGACGCCGCGGTGGGCGCAGCGCTCCGCCGGCTCGCCGATGCACCGGGGAGCGAGGCGCAGCTGCGCGAGCGCGTCCGCACCCTCATCGAGGAGGCCCAGCCGTGACGAACCTTCGACCATTCCTCGCCGGGCTGATGGCCGGCCTCGCGCTCGGGTCCAGCGCTGGCTGCAACGTCGATCCCTGCACGCCGCAGAACTGCGCGGGCTGCTGCGATGACCGCGGCCAGTGCCAGGCGGGCAACGAGCCAGCGGCCTGCGGGCTGGCCGGGAGCGCCTGCATCAACTGTGGCAACGACGTGTGCAACCCGAACGGCACCTGCTTCGGCACCTACCTGCCGGTCCCGAACGACGGCGGCCTCGATGATCTGCTGCCCGACGCGAACTTCGTCGACGCGGGGCTCCTCGAAGATGACGCCGGGGTTGACGCTGGTGAGCGCGACGCAGGCGCGGAGGACGCGGGCATCGACGCGGGCATCGACGCGGGCATCGACGCGGGCACCGACGCTGGCATCGACGCGGGCATCGACGCGGGCACCGACGCGGGCATCGACGCGGGCATCGACGCGGGAACGATCGACGCCGGCGCGTTTCTGCCGCGCGACGTGTGTGACCCCCCGCTGGACCTCAGCGGCCTCGACGCAGGCACTTTCGCCGATCGCCCGGTGGCGGACTTCAGCGGCGGCCGGGTGTTGCTGGCCTTCGTTGCCCAGAACAGCGCCACGGCGCTGCGGACCTTGCAGACCCGGTTGTACGAGAGCGGCGCATGGGGGCCCGCCGTGTCGCATGTCACCAACAACTCCGTCTTCCTCTGGCAAGACGAGCTGACCCTGAGCCCGGCTGGGAACGCGGGCCTCACCTGGGTCACGGGCCCGGGCCTCGCGGGGCGCCGTGTGTATTCGCGGCTGCTGGACACCTGGGCCACCGTGCCCTGGGCGAGCGCCCCCATCATCGGTGAGCGCAACCGCCTCTTCTGGACGGGCCCCGACACCTTCTTTCATGGCTGGTACGGGCTCTCGACGCCTCTGTACGCCGTCGCCTCGCCCACCGGCGTCGAGCCCGATGAAGCCCTCACCAGCGTCATAGGCCAGGCGGTCGACTTCGTCGCGGCCCGCATGGTCGACGGCGACACGGCCGCGGTCTGGCGTGACGCCAACCGCGTGTTCCTCGGTCGCTTCATCGACCCCCTCGGCCAGCAAAAAGAGGGTGGTGAAAGCAGGCTCATCGAACCCGTCGCTGCGGCCTTCATTGGCCGGCCTGCGATCGGCGCGCTCCCCACCGGCGACGCGCTGATGCTCTGGGAACGGCGCTCGAACAGCGGCACCGTCGAGCTGATGGCGGCGGAGCTGCGCGACGAGGTGCCCGACAACGAGGGCAATGACCCGAGGCCTGTCTTCGCGCCACCAGTGGTGCTGGCGCAGACGACGTCAGCCCAGGCCTACGGCCTGCTGCAGGTGCTGGTGGACGACACGGGTGACGTGACGGCGACGTGGCAGAGCAGCAACGCCTCGACGTGGGCGCTGCGCCGCGTGGGCGGCGTCTGGGGCACTCCCGTTCAGCTCGGCGCTGCAGGCCTCGCCCACAACCGCCGCGCCGTCATCGACGACTTCGGCCATGTCACGGTCGCGACCTTCAACAACGCGACCTCCTTCCGCGTGCAGCTGCGGCGCATCGAGAAGGGCGCCTCCACCTGGGGCCCGGCGTACTTCGCCACGCCCAATACCTCGGGCGCTGCGGCCCTCGCCCTCTCGGCAGCTGGGGAACCGATGGTGTTCTACCGCGAGAACTCGGCCCTCTCGCCCATCAAGACCACCACCTGCCGCTGAGGCTCGGCGCTGGCGAACTTGCGCTTCATCGGTGCACCGAACGTCCAGGGAGCCGACGGGCAGGGCCGCTATGGCGCCGATGGAGGCGTGGTGAGCTTCACCGGCCCACGCAGCGGCCAGCGTCTCGAGCCCCTTCCAGCATCGATGATCATCGGAGAGAGCACCCACACCGCCAGGGTGCCCACTCCAAGCGTGAGCCCAAACGCATGGATCGCGAACGTGCGCGAGGTGGCGAGCAAACCGAACGAAAGCAACGTGCTCACGGCACCGAGACCAACCGCCAGCCAGGCCTCTCCTCCGTCGGTCACCGAGTGTTCGAGCAAGAAGATCCCGTAGTCGACGCCTGTGCCCAGCAGGACCCACAAGCCGAGAACGTGAAAGAGCGTGAGGGGCTCGCCACTCACGCCCACCACGGCCAGGGCCAGGGCTGACGCCAGCACCGTCGGCGCGAGCGCACGAATCGCACTGCGACGAAAGCGCCACGCGAGCACGACGAAGACCAGCGCGTATCCCCCCACGAGGAGTTCCGTCATTCGAGTTCGCCAGCGACCGAGCACGCGAGAGATCGACTCGGTGGTGTTGACGAACCTCACGCCGGGGAGCGCCGACAAGGAAGCCAGCTCAGGAAACACCTCGCTGGTCGGGGCCTCGAGGAGAACGATGCTGCTCCCGTCTCGCCAGAGCGGTCGGAACTCGACGCCGAGCGACGTCTTCAAGAACGCCTCGACCGTGAGCAGATTCTCCGCCGGCACAGGAGCCGGCATTGCCTCCAACTGGTCAGCGATGGCCGCCAGCAGCGCATGGCGAGCCGTCTGAAACTGCCGTTGATGTGCACGCTGCCGCTGGGGAGATGGCACCCAGCGGCTGATGGCCTGGAAGCCTCTCAGGCGTCCCGCGCGCACCAGCTCGTCGAGCTTCGCAGCCAGCGCCTCTTCGCGCTCGAGCACCTCTTCCTCATCGGCCCCTCGAACCACCAGGAACTGAGCTGGGCTCGGCAACCCAATCGCGGCGGCGACCCGTCGCTGGGCCTCGAGCAAGACCGGGGACGATGCGCTGAGCACCCGGACGTCATCGTTCGCGGTGAGGCGGGTCAGCCCTGCGAGCGCCAGGGCCACCAACACCAAGACAACGAGGGCCCCGCGAGCACCGCTGAACGTGGGCCAGCGCGCGCGACTGGCCGACCACCACGCCGAGACTCGCGTCTGCTTCACCGTGCCGCCGTCGAGCCATGGGTACCAGGCCATGACGGTCGCCCAGGCGGCGATCAGCCCGACCGATGAGAACAGGGCCATCTGGCGAAGGCCCGGGAACGGCGCGATCGCCAGCACGGCGTACCCCGCGACGCTCGTCACCATCGCGAGGAACAAGCTGGGCCTCAACTCGATCAAGATCTCGACACTCTTGCGCCCGGGGTGCGCCTGCCGGCTCGCGAAGTAGTGAATGCCGTAGTCCTCGGCGACGCCAACCAGACCGGCGCCGAACACGAGCGTCATCAGGTGGACCCGCTCGAACACCAGCGCCGTGACCGACAGGCCTGCCATGACCCCCATGCCGACCGACAACACCACCAGCACCAGGGGGCGCCCTGACCGAAACGCGACGAACACGATGAGGATGATGGCCAGCAAGGAGCCGAACCCGACGACCGACACTTCCTGATTGGCCGACACTGCCGCTTCCTCCGCGAACAGCGGGACCCCGGCCATGAGCACTTCGACGTTCGCAGGCGCTGCGGCGGTCGCCGCCGCGAGTTGTCGCTTCAGCACCGGTTCGCCATCGAGCGAGAACGCGCTCCCCACCACCTGGTAGCGAAGCACGATGAAGTGCTTCGACTCGAGATCGACCACCAGCTGATCGCCAAGACTCCGGACACGGAGCGCAGAGCCTTGCTCGAGGAGCCACTCCGGGAAGAGCTGGAGCGGGTCTTCGACGAACGCCCCCACCCGCAGCGAAACTGGCTGTTGAAGGAGCGCCAGGGCTCGATCGGCCAGCAGCTGGGGTGTCTGACGCGCCAACCAGTCTGCCTGCCTCGCGGTGAGCAGACCTTCGCGGTAGGGCAACAGCTCGAGCGGATTCGCCGCGCTGAACGGGACCGTGACGAGGCGGCCCGGAGGCAAGGCCGCACCAAACGCTCGCGCGCCATTCAACGCCTCCGTCTCGCTCGCGGCGCCCACCAACACGACGACGCTCTGCGACGCGCGCTCGGTCAATTCACGCAGCGTTCGTTCCACCACGGGGTCGCGCTCCTCGACTGGGAGCAACGCCAGCACGTTCGATTCCAGCGCGAGGCCGCCGGTCCACAAGAAGACCTGATGCGCCAGAAGCGCCATGGCGATCAGCGTCCAGCCAACCGGCACCACACGGCTCATGGAAGCGGCCGTGTGTGACTCAACGTGATGCGTGTTTCGTCGCCGGTCACTTCGCGCAGCGTCACGGCCTCGACGTACTGGTGCCCCTCGAGCGTCAACAGGGAGAAGACCTTCGTCAACGGCCCGGGGCGCGGCAGCAAGCGTACCGACCAGGCATCACGATCGCTGGTGCCATCGACGGTGAAGCTGGTCGAGAGCACGGCCAGGTCTCCGGACAACACCGAGAGCAACAGCTGGATCACCAGCCTGACCCCGGGGTCCTTCTCGGCCGAGAGCTTGAAGACCACGGCATCGGACTGCTTCGACACGATCTCGTCCGAGCTCACGACGAGCTCCGACGAGAAGGGCGCCGTCGTCGTCCAGGTCACGCCCTGCCCTCGTTTGACGACGAAGGTGCCGCGCGAGGTCAGCGGCCGCTTGAAGCCCTTGACGCGCTTCTCTTGCGTGAAGTCGCCGGTGAGCACCGGGGCCATCGACAGCTTTCCGGTGAGGTCGAAGGTCGGCGCGGCGGCCACCAGCATCACCAGCGTCGACATCATGGAGTGACCCCCAACCTGGCCCACAGCACCGGCGGGCAGACGTAGAGCATCTGCTTCGTCGAGGCGTCGACGGCCACCTGAATCGTGTAGCCCTCCGTGAGTCGCTCCTGCGTCACGAGGTCGGTGATGAGGTACTCGACCTTCAGACGATTCTCGTACTCGACGATCTCAGCGCGCACGTCGAGTCGCTGGTTCAGCGTGGCCGACTTCACGTACTTCAACCGCAAGTCGACGATGGGCCACAGGTAGCCGCTCTCGGCCATCTGTTGGTAGTCGTAGTTGAAGCGTTGCAGGAGCTGCGAGCGCGCGACCTCGAAGTACCGCACGTAGTTGCCGTGCCAGACGATGGCTAGCGGGTCCAGGTCATAGAAGGCTGGTCGAACCTCGTGATGAATGAACAGGTCAGGCACCGGAGTCGCTCCAGAAGGGATAGAAGTTGTACCAGTCCCACGGGCTGCGACTGCACAGGCTCTCGAGGTACTGCGCATACCGCTGAACGAAAGGAACCACCGCGTCTTCGCGTCGCCCCCTGGGCAACTCGATGAGGTCCGCGACTCGCTCGAAGTGGGCGCGGTAGCCTTCGCCCTCACGCACGACCGAGAAGAAGATCACCTGACACTTGAGTGACGCCGCCAGGGCCCACGGCCCCATCGGGAATCGCGCGGGGGCCCCGAGAAACGGCACGGTGATGGTCTTCGCGCCCGGTGCGAGCGGCACGCGATCTGCGGCGACGACGACGAACTCCCCCCGCGCCATCTTCTCAGACAGCATGGCAGCCACCGACGGGTCGAACTCGCCGACCTGCAGCAACTTCACCTGGGTCGTCGGATCGAGCTGCTTGAGGACTGAGTTGTATTTGGCGGCGTGCCCGGTGTGCACCAGGACGTTCAGCGTCAGCCCTTGACGCTGCTCCGCCACCAACCGGCACGCTTCGAGACAGCCCATGTGCGTGGTGAGGAGGAGCCCGCCACGTCGCTGACCGAGCGACTCGAGCATCACCTCTCGCCCTTCGAAGCGGAGCTTCTCGGCTGGGTATCGCCCCCCGACCGCGAGCGCCTTGTCGAGCAGCATCTCGGCGAACGAGGTGAGGTGCCGGAACACGTCGCGCCAGCCTGGCTGGTGACCGACCGCGCCCGAGAAGGCCTCGAGCCGCCGCAGGTAGTCGAGGGACGCACGACGGGCGAGGCCATGTGTCACCACGTAGAACACCACCACCGGCACGAGCACGATGCGAAAGGGCCAGCGACCGAAGAGCCGATTCAGGGCGTACATGAAGCGCATACCCCAGGCGAAACCAGCCTCGCCGACAGAGGCCCAGTGCGTCGCGCGCTCCTCACTCATGCGCGAGTGACCTTGCGCCACAGCAGCCGAGGCAAACGCCACACCATGCCGAAGAACAAGCGCGTGTGCATGGCGCTGATGAGGGCGTTGTCCCAGAAGAGGTCGAAGTGAGAGACACCGTCGGTGGGGTAGGTCACTGCCGTCGGCACGTTGACGATGGTGCCCCCGGCCCACATGACGCGGACGGCAACCTCGGGATCGAAGTCCATTCGCTGGCCGATGCCGGGCACGATGACTGAAAGCGTGTGCTCGACGGGGTACACCCGGAAGCCACACAGCGAGTCCTTGATGGCCAGTGACAGCGTGTTGATCCACACCCAGAGGTGGGTGAGATATCGACCGTACCGCCGCCCGAAGGGTACCGACGCGTCGTACTGCGGCTGGCCCATGATGAGCGCCGTTGGGTTTGCCGAGGCAGCGGCCAGAAAGCGCGGAAGGTCGTCGAGGTTGTGCTGACCGTCAGCATCAATCTGGACGGCGTGGGAAAACCCGAGGCGCTGCGCTTCACGCAACCCCGAGATCACCGCTGCGCCTTTGCCACCGTTCGAAGCGCGACGGAACAGCGTCACCCCATTCTCGGTCGCCAGCGTGTCGAGCACAGCGGCACACGACGGAGAACTCCCGTCGTCGACGAGGAGCACGGGGACGTCGCTGGCCCGTAGCCGATGGACGACCGCTCCGACGGCCCGCTCGTGATTGTAGACAGGAATGACCGCGACGACGCGCATGACACCGTCGGGCGCCATCGCCTCAGCGGTCATCGACTCACCACCATTCGCCCGCTGGAGTAGGTGCGACCCTTCCCGGAAAAGGAGAAGGTCAGCACGGCGCTCGCAGCGCTCCACTTCAGCTCGAGTCTCACGACCTGACCAGGCCGCATCAGCGACGAGAACTTCACGGCCTCCATCCGCTCCAGCCGTCGGCTCATGGCAAAGGCGTCGCCACCAAAAGACATCGCCCAGTCGAGCTGCGCCACGCCAGGAATGACCGCCAGCTCTGGAAAGTGCCCATCGAGGACGCGCAGCGAGGGGTCGACCGTGAACTCGAAGACTGCCGAGGTGTCATCCTTCGAGAGCCAGGTCCCCGACGGGCGGACCGGCCTGAACAGCACCTCGAGGTCGTCCTGGGTCACCTTGCCCTGCGCGTTGAGCGGCAGCTCGTCGACGAAGCGGAACCGCCTGGGAAGTGCGACACGCTCGACCCGGTCGGCCAGAAACTCGCGCAGGCTTTCACCGAGCGCCCGATGGCCCTGCGTCGTCGCCAGTGCAGCCCCCGTCGAAGACAGCTGACAGACCGCCCCCAATTCCACCCTCCGACCGTTCAGCACCAGAACTCGCGCGGCGGTACACCACCCGCTCGCGACCAGCCCCTGCTCGACGGCGTCAAGTGAGACTCGCTTCTCTTCAATCTTCGCGATGCGATCCGAACGCCCGAGCAGCACGAAGCTGTCGTCGACCACTTCGGCCCGATCCGCCAGGGTGTGCCACCCACTGGTGGCCAGGAACGGGCTGCGGACCTCGAGGAGGCCTTCCGGGCTGACCCGAAAGCCCACCCCGGGAAGGGGCGTCCACCGAGGAGCCCGGTAGGTCCGGGAGGCGATTCCCCCGGTTTCGCTGCTCCCGTAGATCTCGATCGGCGTCGGCCCGAGCACCGCCTCGGCGCTCCTGGCGTCGTCGTGCTCGAGCGGCCCTCCGGACGAGAAGACGGCATGCACTCTGGTGGGCCACGGCCCCTCGGCGGGCAGTCGCTTGAGGTGCGCGGGGCTGGAAACCAGCACGGAGTCGAAGGCCGTCAGCTCGGCTCGCACCTCTTCTGGGAACTCGAGGCGTCGAGGCGTCAGGCTCCGCCCGGTCGACAGCGGCCAGAGGACCGCGAACAGCAAGCCGTACAGATGCTGATGCGAGACGGTCGAGACGACGCGAGCCCACAGAGGAATCTCTCCACCGAACGCCTCTTCGAGCGCCACGACTTCGCGCAGCAGTTGAGAAAGCGACCGCGCCAGCGCAACGGGCACGCCGGTCGAGCCTGACGTGAAGATGGTCAGGCGACTCGCTGAAGGGTCGATCCCAGGAATGTCGGCGGCGTCGTCGTACGCCCGGGCCGCCGGCTGGGGCGAGCCGGGAAACTCGCCGAGAAACACATCCACGCCAGGGGCGAGCGCTCTCTGGGTCTGAGGCAGCGCATCGCCAGGCAGCACGACCTCTCGGCCCAACGACCACGCCGCGAGGATCGCGCCGGCCATCGCCTCGCGATCTTCGAGAAACACCGCGACTCGTCGACCCTGAATGGGCTCGAGCGCCCCGCGCCACCGGGCGAACGCACTGCGAAGCGCCAGCGACGGCGCGACCGGTTTCCACTCAGCCATGGGCGTGGCTCGCCTTGACGCGGCGCCGAAGGAGGTACTCGCCACCCGCCATGAGGCCGATGAGAACGTAGGCAATGGCTCCATTGTAGAGGGCCCAGACACGCTCGGAGCTGAAGGCCGCCGTCAGCGCTGCGAGGGTGCCGTTCACGACGAAGAAGCAGCACCACGCGACCGTCACCCTCCGGGTGTACGCAATCGCGAAGGCGGGAAGATCTGGCTCGGTGAGTCTCGCGATGCGCTCGGCCATCGACGGCGGCCGCACCAGCGTGAACAAGAAGGTGGAGAGGAACACGGCGTTCACCAGCGCGGGGTACCACCGAAGGGGCCACACCTCATTCAGGAAGCTCGCCATCGCGGCCAGGCAGAAAGCCGCGACGGCGAAGACGACCCAGCCCACGGCACCAACGTGCTTCCGCGCACCAACGAGCCGAAGCGCGCCAAGCAGCACCAGCACTCCGGCGAAGACGCGGGGGGAGAGACGATCACCCAGCAGCCACACCGCCAGCGGGTAGCTCATGGTCACCACGGTGAAGGCGATGGTCCGCAGCACGGCCCGAGAGGCTCAGCTCTTCGCGTTCGACGGTGGCGGCTGACTGAGCAGCGCGTGAAGCGCAACGACGACGTCATTCACGGTGCGGACCTGCTGAAACGCGTCGGGCGACAGTCGCCGGCCGATGATGGGCTTCATTCGAACGATGAGATCCACTGCGTCGATCGAGTCGAGCTCGAGGTCGTTGAAGAGATGGGCATTCAGCGTGATTCGTTCCTTCGGAATGCTGAAGGTCTCGTGCAGCACGTCCACACAGCGTCGATAGAGCTGCTCCTGACTGAGCACCACCGGGGTCGATTGCACGTCGCTCACGTGGCCACCGCCTGCGCCGATCGGTGGCTCTCGATCAGCGCACACAGGCTTCGGACCGAGCCGAAGTGTTTGCGATTCTCGGCCGCGTCCGGTGAGAGCTTGATGCCGTAGCGCTTCTGAATTCCAACGCCGAGTTCGAGCGCGTCGATGGAGTCGAGGCCAAGCCCTGCTTTGAAGAGGGGCGCGGCGGGATCGATGTCCGCAGCACGCACCTCCTCGAGGTTGAGGGTGTCGATGATGAACTGAGAGACTTCCTGCTCAAGCGCGAACACGAGTCCGCTCCTTCTGGAAATACGACTGCAAGACGACGTTCAGTTTTCGCACGGCAAGAGGTTCAGGTTCTCCGACCCGCAGGAACGAGTCAATGTGGAGGTCATCCCCCACCTCAATCACGAAGTGGGGTCGAGCCGCGGGAATGTGGTGCCACGGCTCGCCTTTCCCGAGCGTCAGAGGGCTGCAGCTGATCAGCACCGGCGTCACGTCCCGCTGGCACCGAATCGCGACGTTGGCGCCCCCGCGCTTGAGCGCCATCGGCACACCTCGCGGGGTCCGCGTGCCTTCAGGAAAGAGAATGATGGCATCGCCAGAAGCGAAGGAGGCACGACACGACTCGATGAACGACTCGCCACTGTCGATGAAATGCGCAGCGCTGAGCAGTGGTCCCGTCACCGGGTTGCGGAGGAAGTCGGACCGCACCACGCAGAGCGCCTGAGGCATCAGGGACACGAGAAAGACGACGTCGATCAAGGTCGGGTGGTTGGCCATCACCAGCAACGAAGGGCGCTGGAGCTTCTCGGCGCCGTGCACCTCGTAGGTCAGCACGCCAACGGTCTTCATCAGCCGCACGAAGAGCCAGAAGCAGCGGTGCAACAGCACGCGCGCCAGCCGTCGATGCCTCTCTCGACTCAGCACCACCCGCAAGGGCAGCAGCAGCGCCCCGACCGTCAGCCCGCCCAACCCGAAGACGGCGAAACACCCACCGGTCGCGATCAGCCGCCACTTCCGGTCGAGCCAGCTACGCACGGCGCACCCATCGAAAGCCGGCGAGCTCGTCGCGTCGTTCCAGAACCTCGTCTCCACTGAGCAGAAACCGAAGGACCTCGAGCGAATGCGGCAGCGTTCCCGGCGTGCCAGGTCCCGCTCCCAGACTCGTCAGAGAGAACGCCGTGCCGCGCTCGAGCACCCAGGCGAACGCGAAGTCGGCGTCAGGCTCGGTCGCCCACGGCAGGTAGCGAGCGTTGAGCGTGAGCTCGTACGCCACCAGGACGACCTCCTCCGCACCGTCTCCCAGCGCTCCCAGCGCCTCGAGCACACCCGCCTCGGCCGTGAAGCGCCCGTTCGCGACGGCGGCCACGCTCGCCCGGTCGGCCCTGAGAATGGAGTACTGGCTGCCGATCGCGTTGTGCACCGACAGGGCAAAGCCGGTTGGCGTCAGGGGCGTCTCCTGCGCGAGCGCATCGAGCAGGTCGCAGCTGCGGTTGGCCTCGCCAAAACGTGACGCGAAGACGAGCGGAACCCCTCGCGCATCACCTTGCACCTCCTGCGCGACCTGAAAGGCCAGGCGGCCCAGACGGTCGAGTCGGCGGCGACTCATCGCAGGGAGCTCGCTCAACGCAGGCGTCTCAGGGCCGCGGGGCGCCACGGCCGGTGCCTTCGCCCACTCGAGCCATGCGTCGCGAGTCGTCAGCCCGGGAGCCCAGGCACTCCAACGCTTGATGGAAAACTCGACCTGCACGCTCGACCTCGGTTGGGCCCGCCGTCGGGGCCACCATCGCTTCAGTACTCGACCCGCATTCCCAGAAAAGGGCGAACCGGCAAATGGGTAAATCGTCCCTGGCCGGGCAGAACGCCGTTGGTGGGGTCGCCTCCGTCATAGACCCAGGAGTAGAGGTTCATGGTGTTCGTTACATTGAGCACCTCGAAGTAGGCCGCGCACGACAGAGGCCCCCATTGGAACCGGTGCTCCGCCCGTGCGCTGAGCTCGAAATAGAAGGGGTACCGCGCTGACGAGGTCGGACCATAGTTCGGCAGCCAGAAGGTCTGAGTCGGGTCCAGCGTGAAGCCCTCAATCGGGGTGTAGGGCCGGCCGAGCCGGAAGTTGGCGCGCGACGTGACGACCCATTTGGAGTTGGGACTCCAGCTGAGATTTGCAGCCGTCGTGAAAGGCTGCTCCCACTCGACGGGATAGGTGGCGACGCCGCTCGCGAGGGGGTTGGTGCGCTGCGCCCTCTGCAGGCCCACACTCAGCCCGTACGAGAACCGCCGCGTCCGGCCCATCAGCATGGCATCAAGGCCGTACGCAAGGCCGCTCCCGTCGTTCGAGAACGCGCTCAGTCCGTCGGCGACCTGCGTGGCAACCCCTGCCTGCGTGTCGGGGTTGACGACGAGCTTCGAGCCCCACTTGCTCCAGCCCTCGAGTCGGACCAGGGCCTCGAACGGCAGGGGTTGCTCCACGCCGACGATGAGCGAGGTCACCTGCTCGGGCCGCAGCCGCGGGTTGCCGAACGTGGGGTCAAGCGCCAGCGTCTTCACGACGGGCTGGAGGACATGCCCTGCTGAGACCTTGAGCACGGTCAACGAGGGCAACGTCACGGCTGACGCCACTCGCGCCGAGCCCGACACCTCTCGTTGCGTGACGTCGTACTGAAATCGGCCGCCACCTTCGAAGGCCAGCCACTCGAGCGGCCGAATGGTGTGCTCGGCATAGGCCGAGAGCAGATTTCGCGTCAGCCCGGGCACGATGGAGAGCGCGGGACGATGGTTGTCGACGATGGGTTGCTGGGCCCAGGGCGCCACGCCGCGGTTGTCCGCCACCGTTCCCGTCAGAACGGACTCTCGCCACGCGTACTGCACCCCAGCCGCCGTCCGGTTTCGATCGGAGAACACCCACTTCAGGTCGGCCCGCGCGACCACGTCGTTTCGAAGCGCTGCCGTCGCGAGGTCGATGAGGCCTTGCACATCGAAGTCGCTCTTGTCGCGGGTGTACGCGCCGGTGAAGGTCAGCTCGCTGTCTCCGGGCAGATCGACCTCGTGCCGAAGGCTGACGATCTGGGCACTGTTCGCGAGGCGAAGGTTCCCCGCGAAGTTGATCAGCACCTCTTCCCCCGGCTTCACCACGAAGTTGAAGCCATCGGAGGCGTGCGTGAACGTCAGCATCGTGAGGTGCTGACCCCGCCGGTACGACAGGCGCGCGAAGCCTTCGGTGATGTCGGGCGCCACCACGCTCTGCCCGAACAACCCGACCGCCTTGAGCACCCCGAAGTAGGCCTCGAGAAAGCTCCGTCGAAAGCTGACGACGGCCGAAAGCCCTTCGAGGCCGAGCGGCACATCGGCGCGAACCTTGGCGCTCAGCAGCGACACGTCGGCGACGACTTTGACGCGACGGGTGTCTCCGCGAACGTAGCGAATGTCGAGCACACCACTGAGCGCCGGCTCGTAGCGTGCGGGCGCCGCGCCAGCGTAGAAGTCGGCGCCATCGATGAGCAGCGGGTTGATGATGCTGGCGAACCCTCCGAGGTGGTACGGGTTCGAGAGCGGCACCCCGTCGATGAAGATGATGGTCTCTTCGGGGCCTCCGCCGCGCACGAAGAAGTTGGCGAGCAGATCGGGGTCGGCCGCCACTCCCGGGAGCTGTTGGACCACCCGGGTGATGTCTTCGAGCGCGCCGGGCGTGCGATCGATGTCGGCCTGCGTGAGCGAATAGCGGCTCACCTGAGGCGACCGATCGGCATCTGGAACCGACGGCAGCAGCCGACTGCCCTCCACGCGGGTTTCGAAGCCCCGACTCTTCACCAGTGCATACCGGGCCTGTGTGGTGTGACCGCCCCGGAAGACCTCGGGGAACCCCTTGAGCGCGTACCCTTCTTTCGCGACGGTGACCCACGCATCGCCTGCCGGCAGTGAAGTGAACGTGAGCGTGAAGTGGCCGCGGGAATCCGTCGCGACCTCCTGATCGGCGAGGCTGACGAGCGCCCCGGGCAGCGGCTCTCCGAGAACCCCCACGACTTCGCCCTCCAGCGTCCACGGTCGGACAGGAGGCTCGAAGCGAATGGTCAACTCGATGACCGACGGCGCGGGGCCGCCGTCGACGCTCGCCGCAGTGAGCGTGCAGCGCTCGAGCGAAGCCAGGGCGGCCTTCTCGAACGCTGGCCCAGTCGACTGCACGACGACCCGCTCCGAGACCGTCGCGTTGGCAGCGACGTTCAAGCGCAGGAGAACGACGCCGACGACACCAGAGCTTCGCTCCGATGGTGGGTACTCGGGAGCTTCGAGACAGAGAACCTGCGGTGGAACCGTGACGGGCCCCGCGTCGGGGGCTCGCTCCGACACGCCTGCGTCGAGGGCAGGACTCGGGACCTGCGACAGCGTCAGCACGACGAAGAGCCCAAGCACCGGAGCGCGTGCCTAGCAGCAGTGACACATCGACGAACAGTGATGCAAGCCGTCGGGCCACACGGTACGAACCCGTACGCCGCATGCCTGTCATCACCTTCGACGGACACCGACTCTCGATCGAAGACGTTTGCGCCCTCGCGCACCGGACGTCGACTGCCGCGCTCTCGGCGGACCCGTCGTTTCGGGAGAGAATCCGTCGAGGCGCGGAATTCGTGACCCGAACCCTGGCGGTCGAAGGTGTCATCTACGGGGTCACCACCGGCTACGGGGAATCCGTCACCGTCCCGATCCCGCCGGAGCTGGTCGAGGAGCTCCCGGAGCGACTGTTCACCTACCACGGCGTCGGCCTGGGGCCGCCCTTTGGGCCGCACGAGACCCGCGCGATTCTGGCCGCCCGTCTTCAGTCACTCGTGCAAGGCCTCTCGGGCGTCTCTGAGGCCCTGCTGGAGCACCTCGCCCAGCTGTTGATTGAAGACGTGCTCCCGGTGGTTCCGCAGGAAGGCTCAGTCGGCGCGAGCGGCGACCTCACCCCACTCTCCTATGTGGCCGCGGTGCTCTGCGGTGAACGAGACGTGCTGGTCGATGGCGCTGTCCTGCCGGCCCGACAGGCATTCGAGCATCGAGGCCTGTCAGCGCTCCGGCTCAAGCCCAAAGAAGGGCTGGCGCTGATGAACGGCACCGCCGTGATGACCGGCCTGGCCTGCCTCGCGTTCGAGCGTGCTGCCTACGTCTCGGAGCTGTCGGCGAAACTCACGGCCCTGTCGTCTGCAGCGTTGACGGGAAACCCGCACCACTTCGGCGAAGCGCTCTTCGCCGCGAAGCCCCACCCGGGCCAACAGCGAGCGGCGGCCTGGGTTCGCGCCGATCTCGCGGCGACGGAGCTGCAGCCGTCGCGGCTGCAAGACCGCTACTCGATTCGCTGCGCGCCCCACGTCATCGGCGTGGTGGAAGACACCCTGCCGTGGCTGCGCTCGCTGCTCGAGAACGAACTCAACAGCGCGAACGACAACCCGCTCATCGACCCCGACGGCGAAGGCGTCATGCATGGCGGCCACTTCTACGGCGGCCACGTGGCGCTCGCGATGGACACCCTCAAGAACGTCATCGCCAACCTCGCTGACCTGATGGATCGCCAGCTCGCGCTCCTGGTCGACCCGCGCTTCAATCATGGCCTGGCCGCGAACCTGTCTGGTGCCACGGGAGCCCGTTCAGCCGTCAACCACGGCCTCAAGGCCCTGCAGATCGGCGCCTCCGCGTGGACAGCCGAGGCGCTGAAGCTGACGATGCCGGCTTCGGTGTTCTCCCGGAGCACCGAATGCCACAATCAAGACAAGGTGAGCCTGGGAACCATTGCGGCACGCGACGCCTTGCGAGTACTCGAGCTGACCGAGCAGGTCGCTGCGGCGCACCTCGTGGCCACTCGTCAGGCGGTGTTCTTGAGAGCGCGACTGGGCGCCGCCTTGCCTCCACGGGTGCTCGAGTTCGCTGAAGCCATCGGCGTGGCTCCCGTCATCGAAGATCGGGCTCTTGAAAGCGACCTCCGCGCGCTGCTGCGCGGAATCCGAGAGCGCCGGTGGCTGCTTCACAAGGAGGTTCCATGACCATGTCTCTGATGCTGGTGCTGGCCGGGCTGTCTGGTGATGTCTCCTTGAAGGACCACCTTCCCAGCGGAGTGTGGCTGCTCGATGACGGGGCCCTCGCGCAGTCGCCTCCACCGCTCCCACAACGATCGGTCGAGGACCCGCCTGTGCAGGTCCGGTCGCTCAGCCAACTGAAGGCAGACTACGCCGCGCTCGAGGACTCCAAGCCCGGTCTCGCCGGCGGCATCGTGCTCCTCGCCATCGGAGGCACCATCGCCGTCAATGGTCTCTTCGCGCTGCTCTTCGGATCGTTGAGTTCGACCTTCCTGATCGTCGGCCTCGTCTTCGCGGGCATTGGCCTGCCGTTGGCCCTCGTGGGCGTGTGGCTGCTGGTCACTCGCATCGCTGAACGCCGCGCCATTGACGCCGAGCTCGAAGGCATTCAGCGGCAGATCGATCGGCCAGAAGCACCCGGCTTCTTCCGCGTCATGACGCCACACTCAGGAATTCTGTTGGCGAGTTTCTGAAAGGCTGACGCACGTGAGACGTCGTGTGTCTGCCAGCGCCAGCAGCGCCGCCAACGCCGCCACGGTCGGCGCGCGATCGATGGTGCCGCCAAAGCCACCGCCGTCGTGAAGGGTGATGATCGCGCCGCCCTCGAGGGCCGGTGTGAGTCGCTCGACGATCGCCGGCGCCTGCCGACCCATGGCGTCGAGACCACGTTCACTCCACATCACGCACGTCAGCTCAGGGAGGCTGCGCATGGCGTCACGCAGCATCGGTGTTCGCAGGCCCTGCGGAGGTCGGAAGAGCTGCGGCGCGACGCCCGTGATGGCGCGCACCGCCTCGACGCCGCGGAGGATCTCTTCGCGCATGGCGCGCGGCGAGCTGAAGTGGAACCGGGTGGAGTGATGGAAGGTGTGCGAGCCCACGACGTGGCCCTCTGCCACGATGCGCCGCACCAGGTCTGGATACGCTTCGGCTCGACTCCCGACGACGAAGAAGGTGGCTTTGGCACCATGACGCGCGAGGAGTTGAAGGACGGCCGGAGTCGTCGAGGGGTCAGGTCCATCGTCGAACGTGAACGCGACCTCCGTGTGGCGACGGTCACCGGACAACGACGAGACGCCGGGCACGAAGAGCTGCGAGCCGGGCGCCACGATGCCCCAGGCCACGACGGCGACGAACCCCATCACCGTCGCGACGAGGCCGATCACCAGCGCAGGCCCGTCGAGCGCCCACAGCGTCAGCGCCATCAGCGCAGCGGCAACCACCTTGAGGCCCATCGCTCGTGCCATCAGCCGTCAGCTCCGGAACCGGCCTCACGGCCAGCGACGGAAGATCAGCGACGTGTTGATACCTCCGAACGCAAAGTTGTTGGACATCACGAACTCGCAGTCGATGGCCCGGCCATCGCCCATCACGTAGTCCAGCGGCGCGCACTTCGGGTCGGGCGTCGTGAGGTTGATGGTGGGGCAGAACCACTGCTCGCGCTGCATCTGAATCGTCATCCACGCTTCGAGTGAGCCGCAGGCCCCGAGCGTGTGGCCCATGTAGCTCTTGAGGCTGCTGATCGGTACCCGCTCACCAAAGACGGCGTGCGTCGCAGCGCTCTCTGCGACGTCACCTTGTTGCGTGGCGGTTCCATGGGCGTTCACGTAGCCGATCGCTTCGGGCGCGAGGCCTGCGTCTTCGAGCGCGAGCCGCATCGCTTGCGCCATCGTGAGGGAGTTTGGGTTGGTGACGTGGGTGCCGTCGCTGTTGGTGCCATAGCCTACGAGCTCGGCAAGAACAGGCGCACCTCGGCTCGTGGCGTGTTCGAGCTCCTCGAGAACGAGGGTGCACGCGCCCTCGCCAAGCACCAACCCATCACGGAACTCATCGAAGGGTCGGGGCGTGAGGTGTGGCGCGTCGTTGGTCGAGCTGGTCGCGAAGAGCGTGTCGAAGATGGCGACCTGCGTCGGGTCGAACTCCTCCGAGCCCCCGGTCACCATCGCCACCTGCATTCCGTCGCGAATGGCCTCGAACCCGTACCCGATGCCCTGGCTGCCAGACGTGCAGGCGCTGCTCGTGGTGATGACTCGTCCGGTGAGGCCGAAGTGCACGCCGATGTTCACCGGCGCCGTATGCGACATCATTCGAATGTACGTCGTGGCCGTGATGCCGTCGGTGGACTTGTCGAGAAGCATGCGGCCGAAGTCCATCAGGCTCTTCGCCGAGCCGGAGCAGCTGCCGTACGACACGCCAACCCTGCCGCTCTTGAGGAACGGGGCGTTGAGGAGCCCTGCTTCGACCAGCGCCTTCTCAGTCGCAACCGCAGCCAGGAGCGCAACCCGGCCCATGCTTCGGGTCGTCTTGCGGTTCCACTTCGTCGCATCGAGTTCGAAAGGGGCCGCGAGTGCCCCCAGGCGGGTCGTCATGCCCTGGTACTCGGCCAGAGCGGGGACCAATTCCACCGCGCTCCGCTTCTGCCGAAGGCGGGCACAGACGGTCGCCCAGTCATGCCCCAATGGGCTGATGGCACCGACTCCTGTCACCACGACTCGCCGTCGCATCAGCTCAACCCACCGTTCACCGAAAGGACCTGGCGCGTCACATACGAGGCGTCTTTCGACAAGAGGAACGAGACGGCTGCCGCCACCTCATCCGGCGTGCCGACACGACGCGCCGGAATCATCGGCAAGGCATGTTCGAGCACCTCAGCTGTCACCATTTCAGTCTCGATCAGTCCCGGGGCGACGCAGTTGACCGTGATCTCGCGGCGAGCCAGCTCGACCGCAAGCGCCTTGGTGGCGCCGATGATTCCGGCCTTGGCTGCGCTGTAGTTGACCTGGCCCCGGTTACCGACGATTCCCGAGACCGATGACACAGTGACGATGCGCCCTGGCTTCCGCCGCTGAACCATCGGCATCACCAACGGCCGTAACAGGTTGTAGAAGCCGTCGAGGTTGGTGTGAATGACATCGTCCCAGTCGCCTGACGTCATGGCTGGAAACGCCGCGTCGCGCGCGATGCCCGCGTTGCACACCACTCCATAGCAGGCACCGTTGAGCTCGACGTCGGCTTCGAGCGCTCGCTGGGCCGCAGCCCGATCGCTGATGTCGAACTGGAGCACTCGGCTCTCACGGCCCATCGCCACGATGTCGCGCGCCACGGCGTTCGCCTCGTCCAAACGAGACTTGCAGTGCACCACGACGTTGAAGCCGTCTCTCGCCGCTCGCAGGGCGATGGCTCGGCCAATACCGCGACTCGAACCCGACACGAGAACCCAGTCAGTCATGCTCCGACTCCTGCAGGAAGCGGTTCAGATCAGCAGGTTGAAACGAGTTGATCTGCGCTCGCGCGACCTCTCGGTCTTCATGAACGATCGTGCAGGAAAAAGCAGCCAGACCATTGTCGCCGACAAACTCTGCACGGACCTCGATGAGAAGGCGCGCCCCGATTGGAAAGATGGGACGGCTGCACTCGTACAGACGCGTGCTCACCAGAAAGCCGATCCGTGCGGGACTCCCAATGCGATGCAGCTGCCAGCCAGACCAGCAGGCCATGGCCTGCGCCATCAACTCGGCGCCAATCCACGCTGGCCACCCTTCTTCGGTCACGAAGCACTTCCCCCGCTTGACGACCGCTTCGACGAGGGCCATCTCGCTCGTTGCGTCGACGAGCCGGTCGACAAGCAGCATCGAACGCCGGTGTGGCACCAGGAGCGTCACCGGCCCTGTGAAGTCGAACTCGCTCATGACCGCACGAACACCAACGACGCGTTGTTTCCCCCGAAGGCGAAGGAATTGCTGAGCACCACACGGGGCGGCGAGCGGCTCGTCACCTCGCCTGGTGAGACCAGACGAAGGGGCGGAAGGCTGGGATCAGGGACACCGTCGTACCAATGCGGCGGCAGGGCCCCATCGCCCGTCATGGCCAGCCAGCACAGCGCAGCTTCGATGGCGCCAGCGGCGCCGAGCGTGTGGCCGGTGAGAGGCTTGGTCGAGCTGACCGGCACGTCGAGACCACAGACCTCGCTCACGGCTCGACTCTCCATCGCGTCGTTCTGGGGGGTCGCCGTGCCGTGAAGGTTGACGTACTCGACGTCGCTGGCGCGCGTCTGGCTTCGTCGAAGCGCCAGGCGCATGGCATCGGCAGCGCCCTGGCCCGACGGGTCTGGTGCCGACATGTGGTGCGCGTCGCTCGTCTCGCCCCAGCCGGCCAGGCGAACCTCGCCTTCATCGCGCGTCATCAAGAACAGCGCGGCGCCTTCGCCGATGTTGATTCCGTTTCGGTTGAGGCTCATCGGGTTGCAGCGAGTCACGCTCACCGATTCGAGCGACATGAAGCCGGCGATGGTGAACCGACACAACATGTCGGCGCCTCCAGCGATGACGGCATCGACGACGCCGTCGCGGAGCCAGCGGGCGCCAGTCGCCAGCGCTCTCGCACTGGAGCTGCAGGCCGTGCTGATGACCGCCGTGGGTCCGGTCACGCCCGCTCGTGCCGCCACGAACCGCGCGCTCGTGCCGAGTTCCTGCTGCGCAAAGTGCCACTGAGCGGGCATCGTCTGGGTCTTCAGGAACTGTCGATGGGCCGGCTCGGACTCGCCTACCCCCGAGGTGCTCGTGCCGATGACGACCCCCACCCGGGCCGGCCCGTGTCGCTCGATGACCGACGGCACGAGCGTCAACTGGGCCAGGGCGTGAGCCAGGAGTGCATTGTTCCGCGTGACGAATTCGATCCGGTCGTTCGCCAGCGATGGCAGGTGGGTCGAGGCCTGCCCAAGGGCGAGCGGCTGTGCGGCTGAAAAGAACGTCGACGTCACGACGCCCGAAGGTTCAGCTGCAAACAGCGACCGGCGCACCGAGTGCACGTCGTGACCGAGCGCACACACCAGACCGAGCTGCGTGAACGCGGCGCTCACAGCGATTCCTCAGTCGAGTCAATCTCGAGGCGATACCGGCCGTGGTGCGTCAGCAACGCCTTCAGCCGGGAGCCCGTGCCTTCGAAGGAGACCGTCGCGATGGGAACGCCTGCCTTCGACAAGACCCGGCGCGAGGCGTCGGCGTCGAGCGTGAAGACCGCGGGCAGCTCGCGCTTCACCGCAGCGACAGGCCACCAGACCAGTTGCAGGTCGGTCAGGATTCGAGCGGGCGTGAGCGCCTCAGGCAGGTGGACTGAGGTCTGTGCGTCGAGGCTGTTGCCATCCCACGTGAGCGTGCCCACCGTCTGTGCGAGCGAGACGAACGCGACCCTGACCATGGTGGGATCAACCTCTAGCAGCGCGTCGACGGTCTGCACGCGGTCGCTGGTGCTGACGGTGATGCGCTGGGTGAGCGACGCCGAGCGCCCAAAGCTCGCAGGAGAGAGCTGAAGCACCAGCTCGCTCGGGGCGGAGGTGGTGAGCGTTGATGCGAGAGGCGCCGTCGCGCAGCCACCGCTCCCCATCAGCAAGACGATCGTCAGGCTGATGCGCACAGCTGCTCCAGCACGCCCAGGCGGCGCTTCGGCTCAGCGACGTAGGGGTTCGAACGATCCCACGCATACCCGGCGAGAATGGAGCAGATCATCTGACGGACGCCCGTGGTGTGATTCTCGCTGAAGATGATCTTCTGAAAGGAGCCGGCGTACCAGGACTCGACGAACGCTCGGAACGAATCGACGCCCTTCTTGAGCGGCTCAGCGAACTCGGCATTCCAGTCGACGGATTGACCCGTGAGCTGCTTGTGAGCGCACGCTGCTGCGAGGCTCGACGAGGTCATCGCGATGGTCACTCCCGAACTGAAGATGGGGTCGAGGAACTCGCCGGCGTTGCCCAGGAGCGCGTACCCGGGACCACACAACTGCTTGACGTTGGAGGCGTAGCCGCGAAGCGTTCGCACGGGAGTGTCCCACCGAGCGGTGGCCAGGAGTTCACGCAACGAAGGTTCTTCTTCGACGAGCCGCTTGAGCCTGGCGGCCTCGTCGCCTTCGAGCTGGTCGAGAAACGCGGCCTCAGCGACCACACCCAACGAGCTGCGTCCGTCGGAGAACGGAATCAACCAGTACCAGACGTTCACGTGCTCGGGATGAACGGTGATGCGAATCTTGTTTCGGTCGAAGGGCCCGGTCGCAGGAATGCCATCTTCCACGTGGGTGAAGAAGGCCTGGCGAAGCGGAAAGGTCGACGGTCGCTCGAGATCCAACAAACGGGGGAGCAGCCTCGCGAAGCCGCTGGCATCGAGAATGATTCTGGCGGTGACCTGATACGGCTCACCGGACTCGTCGCGAACCGTCACGGTTGGAGTCTGCGAGACGTCGACGTGAGTCACCTCGTGGCGATAGCGAACCTCGGCGCCCATGCGGTGGGCGGCATCGGCCAGCACCTTGTCGAAGCGGGCGCGTTGAACCTGGTAGGTGGTTCCCCAGCCCGGGCTGAACTTGTCGCGAAAATCGAAGTCCGTGAAGCGGCCGCGCCAACTGAACGAAGCGCCGTTCTTGTGCTGGAAGCCGGCTTCAACGACGTCCTTCAGCATCCCCGCCTCTTCGATGTAGGCCATCGTCTGGGGGAGCAGGCTTTCGCCGATCGAGAAACGAGGGAAAGTCTCTTTCTCGAGCACCATCACCCGGTGGTTGTGCTTGCGCAGAATGCCCGCGCAGATCGCGCCGCTTGGCCCGGCACCAGTGATGAGGACGTCAGTGCTTTCGGTTCTCACGACACTCCCTTCAGGAGGACCCTCGGGCGCATACGCTACACTCGGGCGATTCGAGAAGTGAAACGGGCGGGAGCGCCTTCGCGGCTCCGGACGGCTTCAAGTCCCTCGCAGAAGATGAAGCCCTCGGAAGCCGAAAGGTCTCCGGGGGCTTCGTCTGTCCCGTTTACGGAATCGCCACTCGCCCGAAGACGATCGTCGAATCACCCGATTGAGACGGGGTCGCGCTCGACGGTCGCGCGGCGACGAGGGGCGCGGCCTCGGCGGGGAGCTCGTACCGCTGCATCGCCAGGAACACGTTCACCACGCGCGTCGAGTCGAAGTGCAGCGCCACCTTCGTGCCGCCGCAGTCTCGCGTCCAACAGATGAAGATCGTCGCCTCCGAGCCAGGCTTCGGCGTGTACGCCTGCCCATCGACGTCGAGCCGCGTGAGCCCGGAGCCTCCAGGCACCACCACGAAACGACGGTGCGCCGGCGTCAACGCGTCGAGTTCGAGCGTCACGATTCGTCCCGCGCCAGTTGGAGTCACGCTCGTCATCGCCGTTGGCGCCGCAAAACGAAGGGGCCCGGCATCGGCGACGAACGACGGCGCGACGGCGACAGGCCACACGCGTTCGGGCGCCTGCGAGAACGACGCGGCCTCACGCAGCGATGCGGGCACCGTGCCGGTCGTATCCAGCGCCCACCGCGCGCGTCCGATGACGTGATCGTCGATGGCCGTGATGTTGAGCCGCTGCGGCCTCTCGGCCGTGTACGCCGGCTGCAGGCCGGTCAGGCACGCGCTCCCGACGGCGAGGACGAGGGAGACCAACGCAGCCACGAGCCACGCGCGGCGGCTCCATGACGCACCCGCGAGTATCGGCAACACCGAGAGCGCGGCGATCGACACCGGCGCGGTGAAGCCAGGATGCAGCAGCAGCCCTTGAACGGGCTCCACGAGCCGCGCGAACGACATCCAGATGACCAGCGTCGGCACCGCCGCGATCGCCAGCGCGATCGTGCCGAACGTTCCGCTCCACGCATCGGAGCGACGGCTCTGCGCGAACACCACGGGAGCCGCGACCAGCACAGGAAATAGGAACAACGGACTCAAGCCGGGCAGCAGCACGGCGGTGATCGCGGCGACGGCCGACAGAAAAACCCACACCGAGAGCGCCATCAGTCGTGGCCCTGCGACCCTCGACCCGACGATCATCACTGCGAGGACCCCCAGCGAGAGCGCTGCACGAAAGAACCCCGGCGACGCATACGAGGGGTCGGCGTTCCCAGAGATCTTCGCGGCGAGTCCATGGAGCACCCACCCAGCGCCCACGCTCCCCGCGACGACGACCATCGGCATGACGCCCCCGAGCACCCGTCTGCCCACCGAGACCGGCTCCGACCGCGAGAAGAACGCCGCAGCCAGAACCAGCATCAACGCGACGGCCGAGAGCGGCGGTCCCCACGCCTTCGGGATTCTCGGGACGAACTGCCCCACGACGGACAAGTACATCGCGTCGTCTCCAGCGAGCTCCGCGAAGTCCGTCTCCATCAACCCCTGCGCGACGGCCAGCAGGTTGTCGCCGTGGTGCTGCAGCGTCGCCAGGCTGAGGTTCTCCCGGCGGTCGAGCGGCGTGTGGTAGTGCGCGACGTTCTTGATGAAGCCGAAGTTGAACGAGGTGAGCTTCGCGTCGATGAAGAGCGTGAGATCGGTGTCGTTCGGCAACTGCTGGTAGATGAGGTTCGACAACGAGCTCGTCGAGGGCGTCTTCGCTCCGCGCGCGTAGAGCGAGACGAGCGGCCCATCACCGCCGCTCGTCTGGAAGAGCTGACTGACACCCTGGTTGCCGCGACCTTCGACGTTCACGACGGCGCCGACCGAGGCCTTCGCCTGCGGGTTCGACAGGAACGCGGCCGCGCCCAGCATGCCGGCCTCTTCACCATCGGTGATCAACGCGATGACCGGGTGCTTCGTCTTCAGGCCCGTCGCCTGGAGCACGCGCACCGTCTCGAGGATCGTCGCGACGCCAGAGAGATCGTCCGCGGCTCCAGGACCTGCCGGCACCGAGTCGTAGTGCGCGAGCAACACCACCGCGGGCCCCTCGCCGGGAGCCACCTTCGCGACGAGGTTCTCCACCGTCCCGCACGAGAAGACGTCGTTCCTCGTCGAGCCCCGACAGCCGCGCGAGCGCTCGACGATGGCGTCGATACCGAGGGCCGCGAACTCCGCGATCACCCGATCACGGACCGCTGCGTTCTCGGGGCTCGACAGCGGGTGTGGCAGCTGTCGACCGATGAGCCGCGCGAGGACCGCGTCAGCTCGCGCCGCCGAGAAGACGGTCGCAGGGGCGTCGACACCGAGCGGCTCAGGAACCGGCGCACCGATGCGCCAGCAGACCGTCGCAGCCACGACCGCGAGGATCAGCCGAGGAACGGGAGACTGCGCGGTCGTCGGCATCGATGCGACTACTTCGCACCCTTCGCCGCAGCCGCCTCACGATCGAGGTCTTCGTCCACGAACTCGGTCGGCTCAGGCGGGCGCAGCGGGCCGCGCGTGTGAAGCGGACCGTCGTCCTCCTCGTCGTCGAGATCGATGTTCATCGACCCGCCGTCGATGACGCCGGCATCCGAAACCTTGCGCGGCTTGCGGCGCGAGAGCGTGACGTCCATGCGCGCCTCGACGCCACCCGAGAATGAGCCCTTCCACGTGCGGTAGCCGGGCAACGAGAGGTCGAACAGCACCGGCTGCCGGGGCCAGGTGTTGTCGCTGAACCAGGGCGTCACGCCGACCACCTTGCCGTCGATGGAGATCTTCGCGCCGGAGGGCGAGCTCAAGATGCTCAAGGTGCCGGGTCGGGCCGGGGTCTTGTGGCTGGCGCTCCACCGCCACACGCCGAAGGCGACGAGGCCGAGCACCATCACCACGAGCCCGATCGCCATGCCGACGCGCGCGTTCATGGGGTGCAGTCTGCCCATTCTCGCCGGTTTCTTCGCCGGGATTCTGGCCAGAGGCGACCCCGACCCATGGCATCGCGGAGCGGGCTGCGGTACTGGCCCCGCGTGCTCGCTGCCAGTCTGAACGCCCGGCCTGAGGTCGCTGCTCCACCTGATGTGACGTTCGAGGACGAAGGCGTGGGCCGATGTCGCGCGCTCCTCGCCGCAGGCCACCGCGTGATGGTCGGCGTCGCAGGCGGTTCCGGCTCAGGCAAGACGACGCTCGCGCAAGAGCTGGTGCAGGTCTTCGGCGACGAGCTGAGCTGCCTCGTCATGCAGGACTCGTTCTACGTCGATCAGTCGGCGCGCTTCGACGGCGACGGCGGGAGCGTCAACTTCGATCACCCCTCCAGCCTCGACTTCGAGCTGCTCGAAGGTCAGCTGCGCGCGCTCCGCCACGGCGTCAGCGTCGAGGTGCCACACTACGACTTCGCCACCCACCGCCGGCTCAGCCGCACGACGCCGCTCCAGGCCCGTCCGCTGGTCGTCGTCGATGGAACGCTCATTCTCGACAGCGCCCTCGTTCGGCCGTTGTTCGACGTCGCCGTCTTCGTGGAGTGCGCCGAGGCCGTGCGTTTCTCACGCCGGCTCGAGCGTGACGTGCGCGAGCGTGGCCGCACCCCGGCCGGCGTCCACAAGCAGTTCCACCTTCAGGTGAAGCCGATGCACGACGAGTTCGTCGAGCCCTCGAAGCGGCACGCGCACCTGTGTGTGGCGGGCACCGAGGCGCTGGCGACGTCGATGCACCGCGTGCTGGAGCAGGTCGCCGCCCGTCAGCCCGCCTCGCTCTAGCGTCGGGGCTTGATTCGCGGCACGTCACGCGGCGGGAGGATCTCGAGCGACAGATCCATCGCGCGGGCCGAGTGCGTCAGCGCGCCCATCGAGACGTAGTCGACGCCGAGCTTCGCGAGCACCGGCAGCCGATCGACCGTCACACCGCCCGACACCTCGAGCTCACAGCGCCCGTCGGCCAGCTGCACCGCCGCGACGATCTGCGCGTCGTTCATGTTGTCGAGCATGACGATGTCGGCGCCACAGGCGATCGCCTCGTCGAGCTGCTCGAGCGAGGTCACCTCGATCTCGATCTTCACCAGCCGGGGCGCGTTCTGCTTCGCGCGCTTGAGCGCCTCACGAATCGAGCCGCCCACGGCTGCGATGTGGTTGTCCTTGATGAGCACGCCGTCGAAGAGGCCGATGCGGTGGTTGGTTCCTCCACCATGGAGCACCGCCGCCTTCGAGAGCCCTCGCAGCCCGGGCGTCGTCTTGCGGGTGTCGAGGATCTTGAGCTTCGTGCCCTTCACATGCGCGATCACCCCGACGGCCTTCGAGGTCATCGTCGCGATGCCTGAGAGTCGCTGCACGAGGTTCAAGGCCGTCCGCTCGCCGGCGAGCAGCACCTTCAGCGGCCCTTCCAGCTTCGCCACCCGCTGCTTCTTGAGCGTGCGGTCGCCGTCCGAGAGCTCGAAGTCGAGGTCGACCGACCGATCGAGCCGCTTGAAGACTCGAGCGAAGACCTCGAGGCCCGAGAGCGTCATCTCCTCCTTCGCCCACAGCTCGGCCTTGCCCTGCGCCGTCGACGACAGGAGCGCGTTGCTGGTGACGTCGCCTGCGGAGCCGAGATCCTCGTCGAGGGAGAGATCGATCAACCGGTCGATGAAGGTGTCGCGCATGTCGTCCTCAGCGCTTCTTCTTCGCGGTGGGCTTCTTCGCGACGGGCTTCTTCTTCGCCGCGGCAGGCTTCTTCGGCGCCGGCTTCTTCTTCGGGGCTGGCTTCTTCGCCACGGCCTTCTTCGGCGCAGTCTTCTTTGGAGCCGCCTTCTTCGGCGCAGTCTTCTTCGGCGCGGCAGGAGCCTTCTTCTTCGCCGGTTCGTCCTCTTCCTTCGCCGCGTTGAACTCCCGCACGGCGTCATCGACCAGGCCCATGTTCATGTATGCGACGCCGAGGTCGCGGTGGTCCTGTGACGACAGCCCCTCCTTCGTCCCTTCGCGCAGCTTGTCGAGCGCCTCTCGCACCTGCTGATCCGGCTCGCCTGCGGGCACCGTCATCTCCGACAGCTCGGCCTTGAGTTCCTCGACGAGGTTGACCGGACCTGACGCCGGCGGCGCGACGCGCACCTCGACCGGAGCGATGCGCTTGAGGTTGTCGTTCAGCTTCCCCACGCGACTCGCCAGCTCGGCGAGGCGGGCCTTGTCCTTCTCGACCACGTCCGGCGGAGCGCGGGTGGCGTAGTTGGGGTTCTCGAACTTCTTCTGAATCTGCGCGCTCTCGGCTTCCGACTTGCCGATCTCCTTCTTCAGGCGCTCACGCTCTTCGGCGAGATCGACCAGGCCCGCGAGGGGCACGTAGATCTCCATCTGGTGGCGAATCTCGGCGGCCGCCTGCGGAGGCTTGGTGCCGAGCCGCTCGACGGTCAGCTTCGACAGGCCCGCCAGCGGCAGCACGTACCGGCGGTACGTCTCGAGCGTCTCACGCACCATCGACTCATCGCTCTGCACGAGCGCCTCGATGCGCAAGGCAGGCGACAGGTTCGACTCTCCACGCACGGTGCGAATGCCTTCGATGGCCGTGATCACCGGAGCCATCGTCGCTTCGGCCACCTCGTCGCGCAGCCGGTCGTCGGGCTTCGGGAACTCGGCGATCGCGATCGAGTTCACCGTGCGCGCCATCGGGAGCTTCTGCCAGATCTCCTCCGTGATGAACGGCGCGAACGGGTGCAGCAGGCGCAGCACGCGATCGAGGCAGAACACGAACGTCGCGCGGGTCGAGGTCTTCGCCGCGTCGTCGTCGCCGTACAGCGCGCCCTTCGACAGCTCGATGTACCAGTCGCAGAACTCGCCCCAGATGAACTGGTACAGCGTCGAGGTCGCGTCGCTGAAGGCGTAGCGCTCCAATGCGTCGCCCGTCTCACGCACGGCACGATCGAGGCGCGACAGAATCCACCGGTCCGACAGGCTGAGCGCGCGCTCCTTGATGAACACCCGGCCGTCGTCCTGGAAGTCGCCCAGGTTCATCATGCCGAAGCGGGTCGCGTTCCAGAGCTTGTTGCAGAACGCCTTGTAGCCACCGATGCGATCGATCGAGAGCTTGATGTCGCGGCCCTGCTGCGTGAGCGCGGCGAGGGTGAAGCGCAAGGCATCGGCGCCCATCGGCTCGAGGCCCTTGGGGTACTTGTTCTTGATGCTCGCGGGCAGGCGCTCGGGCGGCGCGCCCTGGATGATGTCGAGGGGATCGATCACGTTCCCCTTCGTCTTCGACATCTTCTCGCCCTTCTCGTCCCGCACCATCGCGTGCAGGTAGACGGTGCGGAACGGCACGTCGTCCATGAAGTGCAGGCCCATCATCATCATGCGGGCGACCCAGAAGAAGATGATGTCGTGCCCGGTCTCCATCACCGAGTTCGGGTACCAGGTCTTCAGATCGGGCGAGCTCGCATCAGGCCAGCCGAGCGTGGAGAACGGCCAGAGCGCCGAGCTGAACCAGGTGTCGAGCACGTCGGGGTCCTGCACCCACTGGCCCTCGGCCGGAGGCTCACGGCCGACGAACGGCGTCGAGTTCTCGAAGTCGACGGTGCTGTCGGCGCCAACCGGGAACCACGCGGGGATCTGGTGGCCCCACCACAGCTGCCGCGACACGCACCAGTCGGTGATGTTCTCGAGCCAGCGGTTGAACGTCGCCGTCCACTGATCGGGCACGAACTTCGTGCGCCCGTCGGCCACGGCCTTCAGCGCGCGCTCGGCCAGCGGCTTCACCTTCACGTACCACTGACGCGAGAGGCGAGGCTCCACCGGCACGCCGCTGCGCTGTGACTTCGCCAGCGGCAGCTTGTGCGGCTTCTCCTCGACGAGCAGCTCGAGCGCGGTGAGATCCTCGAGCACCTTCTTGCGCGCGGCGAAGCGCTCCAGGCCCTGGTACGGCCCGCCGTTCTCGTTCACGAAGGCCGTCTCCGTGAAGATGTTGATCATCGGCAGGTCGTGACGAATCCCCGTCGCGTAGTCGTTGTGATCGTGCGCGGGCGTCACCTTCACCACGCCAGTGCCGAACTTCGGGTCGACCAGTTCCTTATCGGCAATGATCGGGATCTTCCGGTTCACCAGCGGCAGCACCACGTTCTTGCCGATGAGGTGTTTGTAGCGCTCGTCGTCGGGGTGCACCGCCACGGCCGTGTCGCCCAGCATCGTCTCGGGCCGCGTCGTGGCGACCACCAGCTTCTCGGTCGAGCCCTCCACCGGGTACGCGATGCTCCAGAGCGAGCCGTTGGTCTCTTCGTTGTCGACCTCGAGATCCGACAGCGCCGTGCGCAGCACCGGGTCCCAGTTGATGAGCCGGTTGGCGCGATAGATGAGGCCCTCTTTGTGGAGGCGAATGAAGACCTCCTTCACGGCCTCCGACACGCCTGCGTCCATCGTGAAGCGCTCACGCGACCAGTCGAGCGAGGCGCCGAGCAACCGGTGCTGCTGGCCAATGCGCTCGCCGTACTGCTGCTTCCACGCCCACACGCGCTTCAAGAACTCTTCGCGACCGAGATCGTGCCGCGACTTCTTCTCGGTCTTCATCAGCTCGCGCTCGACGACCATCTGCGTCGCGATGCCGGCGTGATCGGTGCCGGGCAGCCAGAGCACGTTGAAGCCGCTCATGCGCTTCCAGCGGGTCAAGATGTCCTGAATCGTCGCGGTGAGCGCGTGGCCCAGGTGCAGGCTGCCCGTGACGTTGGGTGGCGGCAGCACGATCGAGAACGGAGGCTTCTTCGAGTGGGGGTCGGCTCGGAACAGGCCGTCGTCCAGCCACTTCTTCGACCAGCGCGCTTCGACCTCGGTGGGCTCGTACGACTTCGACAGCTCTTCGGAACTCATGGATGCGCTCACGGGGTTCAGCCGGTGGAACGGGCTGCTGCGAAAAGAAAGAAACGGCGCCGACTCACGAGAAGTCGACGCCGCCTTTCAAGCACAACTGACTCTCAAGACAACCGCGACGAGGTCACGCGAGGCCCTTGGCTTCGCGCTCCTTGATGAGGCGGTCGAGCTCTTCGCGAATGATGGTCTCGGCGAGCTGGGGCACGACCTCCCAGGCGATCTTCTCGATCACGTCCTTCGAGGCGAGTGAGAGGGCGGCACGGAGCGCTGCTTCACCACCATCAGCCGGCTTGTCGTCGAGGGAGAGCGTCTCGTGGCGCTGCTGCGGAGGCGGTGGGCGCTGTTGCTGCGGAGGCGCCATCGGCCGGCCCTGCATCGGGCCACCCGGGGGCGGAGCACCAAGCCCGAACGGATCTCGACGGGCCTGCATCGGGTTTCCAGGCAGCGGAGCACCACCGGGCGGGCGAGGAAGACCCGGGTTCATGCCCTGAGGCGGCATGCCGGGATGGCCAGGCATTCCAGGTGGACGCATGCCGGGCTGACCAGGGGGCATGCCGCCCGGAGGGCCGGGGGGACGAACCATGCCGGGGTGCATTCCAGGCGCGCCGGGCATTCCGGGAGGACGCATGCCGGGCTGCGTGCCCGTGGGGATTCCACCAGGAGGACCGGGCGGACGCGGCATTCCAGGACCGGGCGGCATTCCCGGAGCGCGCATTCCAGGCTGCGTGCCCGTCGGAATTCCACCAGGAGGTCCCGGCGGACGCGGCATCGCCTGACCTGGGCCCATCGGCGGACGCGCCATGGTGCCGGGCTGGGTGCCCATCGGAATGCCCGTCGGCGGCGATGCAGCGGCGGGCCGATTCATCGGGGCTGCGCCGGTGGAGACCGGAGAGACGGTGGTGATCGGGCCCGAGCCCGGCGCCATTCCGACGAGCGCGCGCACGCGGTCCATGAAGGACTGGCTGTCGAACGGCTTGACGATGTGGGCGGTGGCGCCCGAGGCCTTCGCGCGGTTCTCGTCGAAGGGCTCGAAGCTGCCCGAGAGCAGCAACACAGGCACGTGCGACGTGGACGGGTCGCTGCGGATCGCGTGGGCGACCTCGTACCCGGTCTTTCCGGGCATCACGCAGTCGGCGATGACGAGATCGGGGCGCAGCTCGCGCGCCTTGTTGATGGCGTCGACACCGTTGTCCACCATGGTGACCGAGAAGTCTTCGGTCAGGAACACCATGCCGATGGCCTTGCGCATGGTGATGGAGTCGTCGGCGACCAGAACGCTCTTGGGCATCTTGAGGTGTCTTTCGAAAGCCCGGGAAAGCCCCGGAGAGATTGCTGTTCCACTGTAGGAGGCCGACCGGACACAGCCAAGAAAAGTACGCTGCCACGACGGTGGGCTTCTTCGATCCCAGCGGCTGGGTGAACGGGCAGGCGCCGTGACGAATGGCTTCGTGCGCGTGCCGCTTCGCTTCGGCTGAACTCCGTTCAAGGCCTCAACGACGGCTTCGTCTTCACCCACGCCTCGATCGCGTCGGACGAGGAGCCGCCCTACCAATCGAAGAGCTCGAGTCCCATGACGGCCGAGTCTCCACCTTTCCGCGCCGGTCATCGACCCCACCGTGCTCCAGTGCCGTGCATGCCCAACGTCAAAGACACGTTCTGCGCCTTCTGCGGCACCGCCTACCCGCCGCCGCTCGCCTACCCGCGCACGTGCCCGGGCTGCCAGACGCCGGTCTGGTCGAACCCGATTCCGGTGAGCGTGGTGCTGACGCCGGTGAAGACGGCAGACGGAGAAGGGCTGCTCGTGGTGCGCCGCGCGATTCAACCGCAGGCCGGCAAGCTCGCCCTCGTCGGTGGCTTCCTGGAGGATCACGAGACGTGGCAGCAGGGCGGCGCGCGGGAGATCCGCGAAGAGTCGGGCGTGACGGTCGACCCCTCGACGCTGACGCCCTTCTGGTTCACCTCGACGCAGCCGAAGCCGAACCGCGTGCTCTTGTTCTCGCTCGCCGAGCCAATCGAGCTCTCTGCCCTGCCCCCGTTCGTCCCCAGCTCCGAGACGAGTGAACGAGGGCTGATCTTCGGGCCTGACGGGCTCGACGACGTCTTCGCGTTCTCGCTCCATGCGGAGGCGGCGCGACGGTTCTTCGCGCAGCGGTGCCTCACCGGCCCGCACCGGTGGCAGACGCGTTGACGCTCACCCCACCTCGAGCCAGTTGAACCAGACCGGGTGGTTTGCCCGGTACCACTTGAGCGCCTCGCGAATTCGCGCCTGGTGGACCTTCGGCATCACGTCTTCTTCCACACGATCGAAGTGCACGATCACCCGCTCGCCGTCGTGCTCGAGCGCCTGCGACAACATCGTCTGCAGCTCGTTGCGAATGCGCCCCGAGTCGCTGACCTTCACGGGCCGCTGCGTGAAGTCGACGCCACTGACGAAGCGGGTCAACAGCGGGCTGAAGCACAGGCGCGTCTCCTCGAGCGTCTCGAGCAGCCGGAACGTGAAGTGGATGTCGGAGCTCGCGTTGTGCGTCGCCAGTCGCGCGGTCACCCGGTAGCGATCTTCAGCGAGCTGCTGCACGCCCTTCATGCCGGTGTAGGGGTCGTCGCACATGTAGCCGGTGCAGGAGAGCACCCGCCAGCCGCGCTGGTCGAAGAAGTCGTCGGCGTAGAGCACGCGCTCTTCCAGCGGAATGAGCGACGACTTCGCCTCGTCGATGGCGTTCGCGTAGGTCTTCGCGAGCGCGTCTTCGACGGGTTTCCCGCCGTACAGCGACGAGAGCTTCGTGCGGAAGTCGGCGGCGTGCGGGTCGAGCCGCATCAGCTGGTACTCCTGCGCCAGGGGGAGCTCGAACTTCGGCGACAACGGCGCCATCGACACCTCGACCTCGAGCACCTGCGACAAGCTCGCGGCCTGGAGCGCCTCGGCCGTCGCCGCGTAGCCGTCGCAGAGGAAGACGTGATCGCCGTCGGCGTCCTTCCAGCTCCGGCACAGGCACGTCGGCGCGTAGGTGCCCGAGTCGGTGAAGACCGGCAGGCCCGTCGGCGCGATCCACCCATCCTCCACGAGGTGCGCGCCCAGGCCCCTCCACTCCTCCCAGAGGCGACTGAGCCTTCCTGCGCGGCTCTTCCCCGACAGCGACCAGACGTGAATGTTCTTCCGCTTGATGCCGGGAAACGCCGCCTCGATGGTCTCGACGATCAGCGCGCGAGGCGAGCAGAAGTCGAGCAGCACCGAGCGCTCCGCGGCCACCTCGACGACGCGGCGAGGCAGCGTGAGACACGCCATGTACGCCTCGTAGGGCTTCGTCACCCGGGCCGGCGCGTCGAACAGGTGCAGGATCGCCATCGGGCCCGTGTCCTTGCCCTCTGCGAAGCGGGAGGTGTTCTCGAGCGTGTCGACGGCCGCCCCCCAGACGGTGAGGCCACGCGTCTTGAGCTCCTCGCGGAACTGCGTCCACCCGAAGCCAGGCTCGTTGAGGAGCCGCCGCACCACGCTGTCGATCGCGCGCGCCACCTGGGGCCGTGCGTAGACGCGACCGAAACCCAGCAGCGGGTTCGCGCCCATCTCAGGCGTCTCGCCGGCCTTCGGCATCAGGCCTTCGCCGAGGCTCACCATGATGGCGTGGTTCTCGGGCAGCTCGCGCGTGAGGTACCAGAGGCCTTCGCTCATCACGTAGGCCGAGATGGCGTCGGCGGCCTTCTTCACCTGGTTGAAGACGTGCTTGTCGACGCCGACGCCTGCGCCGAATTGTCCGAAGAGCCTCGCGCCCAGGGCTGTGGTGGCCGCCGTCATCGCCAGACAGCGCGCCGTGGAGCGAGGCGTGAAGCTGTGCGCCGAGACGGGCTCCTCTTGTGCGCGCTCGACCTCGACGTCTTCGAGCCAGAGGTGAAACCGGCCCAACACCGGTCGGGTGTCGAAGGCCCACTGCGCCACCAGGTTCCGTCGCGCGAGATCGTCCATGGGCCCAGTCTGCGCCGACGCCGAGCCGCCGTCAGCGTTCATGCACAGGTGATCTCGATCAAACCGCTACGAGAACGTCGCGACCGCGTCGACGATTCGTGCCTCGCCGAGGGCCTCAGCCGTCTTGACGCCGTACGCGCGAGACGCCGACAGCGCGACCGGCCCAGAGGCGAGCTCGATGACGATGAGGAGCGCTTCGGCTTCGGTGCCGACCAGGCTGAACGCGGGCACCAGCCGCTGCTGATGCATCAGCACGCCGACGAACGAGCCGACGCCCGGCGCGGCGTTGAACATCGGGCCCTTCGAGGCCACCTGCGAGACGTCGGCGAGCGGAAGGGCGAGGTGGAGCGGCCCGGTGTCGAAGACGAGGAACGGGCCCGGCGCGGTGGTGGTCGCGAGCTCCACCCGCTTCGACTGCCTGGGCAGGCCACGCGGCACCTCGGCGGCGTCGAGCTCGAAGGTCAGCCCGGCCTCTGACACGAGCCCCTGCTTCACGACGGGCGCGACGAGGTGGACCAGCCGGTTCGGCAGCGGCAGCACGAGGTGCGACGACGCATCGAACACGCCCTCGACGCGCCGGGCGCGGGCCGCGACCGAGGGGCTCGTGTCGAGCAGGACGATGGTGCCCGGGCGCTCTTCCGGGTCTCCGCCGAGGAGCACCGAGAGATCGCGGATCGCCAGGTGCCCGCGGAGCGTCTCCTCGTCCTGCGTGGCGCGGGCGACCTCGACCACGCTGGTGGCCTCGATGGCGTAGCGGGTGGCCCCCGCCTCGAAGAACACACACAGCCGGCGCTCGGAGACGTTCACTGGATCGTTGCCTGAGCAGCGAGTTGAAGCACGAAGGAGCTCTGACGAATTCGGAAAAGCCAACAAACCAACGGCAGTGTCATGTCTTCAGCCGCTGCTGCGAAGGGCGCGAGTCCCGCGTCCAAGAGAACGACTCGCTACCGACGCCAGCCAACGCGGGAGGAGTTCACGCGTCACCTCATTCTGGGCTCCTCGTGCCACCGCCCCCCGGGCACGCTTTCTTCTTCGGCATCGCGGGCTCCTCCCGCGCCCCTCATGCCTCAACTCGCCAAGGTCGAACAGCCCCGGTGTTCAGGATGAGATCTCGACCCGTTCAGGCGCTGCCCCACGCCAATGTCGACATGTGGCTTGCCTGCGCCGCGATTCATGTTCCAAGCAATTCAGTCCAGGGATGATGCATACACAAGAACCGAGCCCAGGAGCTGACCACCGAGCGAGTACGTTGGGTGCATTCCGGCAGAGGTTGTGACAGTCATTCGATAACCAACTGATGAGTTTGACCAGATTGCCTCGCCACCGCCTAGCCCGGATGATTCATCAGAGCCCGTCTGACGTGGTTCTGGTCTGATCCGTGAGCACGACTCGCATCGGGCCTCGCGTGTGGCCGAGTTTGCTGAGGCGGGCACATCTGCAAGCCGA
>JALHMW010000016.1:96385-100309 GCA_022843845.1 Archangium sp. | reverse complement strand
GGCGCGACTCGCCAGAAACCGGCTCTCCGATGGTCGACCTCGCCGCTGCAATTCGCCCGCCCGGCAAACAGCCGGCGCGATCATCAGGCCCGAACCCCCGAACAGCGCGCCTCAGAACAGTTTTGGGACCATGGCCTGCACCGGTTTCTCGGGACGGTGCGTTACCCCAAGCTGTGTAAGCTGCCCGTGAAGACACCCGTGAAGCCGTATGCGGGAAATCCGCACGTACGGTTTGAAAGGAGGAGAGTGGAAACGGGTCGCTGATGCGACACCGCGCCACTCCTCTACCAATGGACGGCTTCGGTGGGTTGCTCAAGCGGTGGCGAACGACGCGTCGGCTCTCGCAGGAGCAGCTGGCCTTCGACGCGGAGATCTCGACGCGGCACCTGAGCTACCTCGAGACCGGCAAGTCGAAGCCGAGCCGAGAGATGGTGCTGTTGCTGGCGAGCGCGCTGGAGCTCGAGCTGCGGGAGCGCAACACCATGCTGTCGAGCGCGGGGTTCGCGGCGGTGTACACGTCGAGCGGGCTCGAGAGCATGGAGATGGCTCCGGTGCGCCGCGCGATCGATCTGATCCTCGCGAAGCAGGAGCCGTACGGAGGCATCGTCGTCGACCGCGTGTGGAACGTGCTGCGGCTCAACGAGGGCGCCGGGCGGTTGTTGATGCGCTTTCTCCCCGAGGCGGCGGACGAGCCCGAGCTCGCGAACAACATCGTGAAGTCGTCGCTCGACCCCAGAGGCCTGCGTCCGTACATCGTGAACTGGGTCGAGGTGGCGACGTTCGCGCTCGAGCGGCTGGAGCGCGAGTGCATGATGTTCCCCACCGATGAGGCGCGGCAGGCGTTGCGGGCCGAGGTGCGGGCGTACCCGGGCGTCGAGGTGCTGCGGCCGTTCGAGACGCAGAGCGCAGGCGAACCGGTGTCCCTCGTTCATCTGAAGCGTGGCGATGACGAGGCGCGGCTGTTCACCATGATCACCACCATCGGCACGCCGCTCGACGTGACGGCGCAGGAGCTGGCGATCGAGACGTATTTCCCCGCAGACGACGCGACGGAGCGGTGGACGCAGTCGCTCACTCAGCGACCCTGACCAGCCGTGCGCGTGGGCCCAGCTCACGACGCGTGATGAACTCGACGAGCACACAGGTCCACGACCGGTGAGAGCTCGCGGGCTCGGCCGGCGCGAGGAGCGCTCGCAGCTTCGGCAGGTTCCACCCGGGCACGTTCATGAAGTCGTGATGCTCGACGTGGTAGCCGACGTTGAAGGTTACCAGGTTCAACGGGCCGTAATACGAGGTGGTCTCCTGCTCGCCTTCGAAGAGCGAGTGCTCGTGAATGAAGTGCGCCGCGACCGGGTGCAGGCCGTGGCCGAAGAACGTCGAGAGCGCGAGGTAGGCGAGGCCCGCGGGGCCGACGAGGTGGAACAGCACAAGGTTGACCGCGACCATGAACGCGACGTTCAGCACCTCGCCGAACGACGGTCGCCGGGCGTACGCGACGCCGCGCACGAAGTAGACGACCGTGTAGAAGAAGAGCCACACCGTCTTCGAGATGGGCCCGCGAATGAGCGCCTGTTCGATGGGCAGCGGAAGATCGGAGTCGCGGCCGGCGGTGCCGAGGTGGCTGTGGTGCTCGAGGTGGTACCGATGAAACGACTCGGCGATCGGCGCGACCATCGGCGCGTTGGCGACCCAGGCCAGCACGCGGTTCGCCAGCGGAGTTCGGGCCGCGAGCCGATGTGACGTCTCGTGAATGCTCTGGCCGAGCCAGTGGCTGAGCACGGCTCCGACCGAATACGCCGCGAGGGCGATCGCCCACCAGGGAAGGGCGCCAACGAGGAAGGCGAGGCCGAGCTGGACGACGGCGACGACGAGGGTGACCGCGATGGTGCGACGGTCGAAGCCCATCAGCGCGCGAATGGCGTCCTTCTGTGTCGCGAGGGCTCGGCGGATCCGGTGCGGCTCCGGCGTCGTCGTGGCGACGAACCCGTCGGGTGAGGTGGCGGGCCGGGTGCGACGGGCCACGCCTCCGAGCCACGACACGGCTCTCCATGCCTGCTGGACGATTGCGGGCTCCTGCAGCAGGCCGCGCTCGATGATCAGCTTCACGCTCAGCTCGCCGTTCTCTGCGAACGCATCGGCCTCGGCAGTCCGGGTTCGCGTCAGCAGCTGCTCGAGCAGCTCAGGCGTCGGAGCGTACCTGCGGGTGATCGCCTTGCAGTACTGCAGGTGGCGAACTTCGTCCGCGCGGATGTCTTCGAACACTGCGGCCGTCTCAGGGTCGACTGGTCGAAGCGCTTCGATGAAGATCGCGAACTGACGAATCACCCGCTCCTCGAGCACCTGCAGAAAGAGATACGCGCGGAGCACGTCGAAGCGGTTCGTGAGCGGCCGCGCGAACACCTGGAGCCTCCGCTCGAGCGCCGAGAACAGATTGAGCGAGGCGGGGAGCTCCGGGTGGCCGACGCCGAGCGCGTCGATGCGGCGGGTGAGCAACTGCACGTGGCGCTCTTCATCGGCCGCGTGGCGCCGAATGAGCCGCTGCAGCTCGGGCTCGTGCGTGAGGGTCGCGAGCTGTTCGAACACGGCGCGTTCTCCGGAGGACTCTCCCTGGGCGACGTGCGCGAGCAGATGCGCCCGGCCCTCGGGCGTCTTCACGAGCTGTCGAGTGAACTGCAGGCCGATGCGATCGAGTGTGTTCATGGACACAGAAGTACCGAGCGGCGGCGACGGCGTGAATTCGCATTCGGGGCGGCGCTTGGGAGCCCGCAACTCGATGAAACGCCGACGGTTTCGGGCGGTGTTGGCGGAAGGGGGCTGAGGCGACTCAGGAATCAGCGCCCATCGACGAGCCTGGATTCGCGCGGTATCAGCGTCGATGCCGATGGCGCGAACCCCACGACATGAACCACGGAAGCTGCCGCAGCAGCTTCGCGCGAGAGCGACGGTCGACGCGATCTTCGAGGCGGCGATGCAGGTGCTCGCGAAGGCCGAGGCTGATCAGTCCGTGCAGAGCATCGCTGATCGCGCCGGCGTCAGCGTCGGGTCGCTGTATCAGTACTTCCCGTCCAAGCAGTCGCTCGTCAGCGCGCTCATCGGTGTGCACCTTCGACAGCGGGTCGACGATCTCAAGGCGCGCCTCGAGGGCACGTCAGGGCTCGGTGCGGAGCAGGCTGCGAGGCAGCTGGTCGAAGGCCTGGTGGCGATGATGCGGCCGCGAATGCGCATCGAGCTGGCCATGATGCGGGCGTTCGCGCAGGTGGGCGATCTCGAGACGCTCACCTCGATGGATGCGGAGATGATCGGCGCCGTGGAGCAGTTCCTGAAGGCGAGGTTGCCGGAGCTGCGGCCCGTGGATCCGGCGCTGGCGGCCTTCATCGTCACGCATTCGCTTCGGTCGTCGGTGTTGCTGGCGCTCCTTCAATGCCCGGAGCGGCTGAACTCGCCCGACTTCGTCGATGAGCTGACGCACCTCGTGGTGTCGTATCTGCGGCCGACGCAATAATTCTTGTGCGACAAGTCGGAAGCGGGGTCGTCGTTCCAGTGGCAGTTCACCTCACACACTGGAGCAACACACATGGGTCTCACGATCATTACTCGCGATAGCGTTGGTCCTGCCTCACAGGTTCGTGGCAGCGGAAAGTCGACGCGCAGCCAGAGCCTCTCGAAGTCGAAGAATGGCAGCCAGCCGAAGTCGGGTGGGTTGCTGGACCGCGCACGCGACAGCTTCTCGGGCTCGAAGTCGACGGGCTCGACGAGGTCATCGAACTCGAACAGGACGTCGCCGCGCTGACTCGACCAGCGGAGGGCATGAAACCGAGCGGAGCGGCCCCGTAGGAGGAACCGAAGCGGGGCTTGCAGCGGAGCGCATGAAACCGAGCGGAGCGGCCCCGTAGGAGGAACCGAAGCGGGGCTTGCAGCGGAGCG
>JALHMW010000016.1:0-96375 GCA_022843845.1 Archangium sp. | reverse complement strand
GCATGAAACCGAGCGGAGCGGCCCCGTAGGAGGAACCGAAGCGGGGCTTGCAGCGGAGCGCATGAAACCGAGCGGAGCGGCCCCGTAGGAGGAACCGAAGCGGGGCTTGCAGCGGAGCGCATGAAACCGAGCGGAGCGGCCCCGTAGGAGGAACCGAAGCGGGGCTTGCAGCGGAGCGCATGAAGTGGAGCCAGCCAAAAAGTTGTGCGACAGACCTGTCGTGCGACCGTTGGCTCCATGACGACGACCAACCGCCGTGACGTTCGCAAAGCCGTTCGCCTTCCCGTGTCGATCGGCGGGAAGCAGGCGGCGCTGAGTGCCGACGTAAGCCCGAGCGGGTTTCAGTTGGAGACGACGACGCTCCTCCCCCAGGGGCTGCCGGTCGAGGGGTACGTGCTCCATGGTGACAAGGAGCTGAAGTGGAAGGGCGTCGTCGCCTGGGCGCGTGCGGGGAACCCGATGATGAGCACGTGGCATGCGATGGGCGTGCAGTTCACCGAGGTGTCGCCCGGGCTGAGGGCGTTGATCTCGATGCGCTCGCGCGGGTAAGTCGAGGGCCCGCTTGAGAGAGGCGCTCTCAGTCGCCGTCGCGCTGCTCCTCGCGTTTCTGCTGTTCTCTGCCGCAGTCTACATCTGGCGCCACTGGGCGATCCTCCGCGCGTACAACGCAGCGGACCTCATCAGACTCAAAGCGCTCCTGCCTCGCGCAGGTCTCAATAACCGCATCTTCTTGAACGTGGCGCTCGGTCGGTATGACGAGGCGATTCGCGTCGCGGGCTCAATCCCAACGCTGTTGGATCCATCGCTGGTCCCTGGCGAGCATTCGTATCTTCTCCGGATCAACGCCTGCGAGGCACTGGTCGAGATCGGTTCGACCCAGCGAGCGCTCGATCTCTTGACGACGGCCCCTCGCTCGACCGTACCCCTCCTCATCACAGGTCGAACCGTCGGGCTTGCTTGGGCGGCGACCACGCCGGAGCGCTCGCGGTTCTCGCAGCCGCGAACCCGGCCGACCTCGGCAAGGACTACTGCGCCGAGGCCTTCCTCACCCGCACGCTGATCCTCCTCAACCTGGGCCGCCTCGACCGAGCGCAACCTGCTCCTACACGAAGCCCGGTGGCAGGTGCTCACCGGCCGCATCGACGAGGCCATCACCACCTTCCATCGCGCACGCGATCACCGCTGGCCGTGTCAGGGCGGCTCCGGCTGCCTCGCGCTCGGAGACGCGTTTCGCGACGTCGGCCGGCTCGACCTCGCACGAGAGTGCTGGTCGCTCGCCGTGGAGCGCGACCCCGAGTCACATTCAGCGAAGCTGGCGCGAGAGCGGCTCGCCTGAGGTGTGGCGGCGGGCGGTCCTTGCGGAGCGGCAGATTACCCACGGAGGTGCTGGCAGATTACCCACGGAGCGGCTGGCAAATTACCCACGCTAGAGGCATCATCATCCTGTGACTTCCTTCCGCCCGCGACGTTCCGAGGCCCGAATCGCTGCTGCTCTGCGCGACACCCGGGTCGTTGCGCTCACCGGCGCCAGGCAGGTCGGCAAGAGCACTTTGGTAAAGCGCTCCGTCGCGAATCGGCCGAAGAGCCTCTGGCGCACGCTCGACCACGCCACCGATCTCGCTGCCGCACGCGCCGACCCGGAGCGCTTCGTGCGACACGACGGCTTGCTCGTCATCGACGAGGTTCAGCGCGCGCCTGAGTTGATGCTCGCCATCAAGGCCGCCGTCGACGACGACGAGCGGCCAGGCCGTTTCCTGCTGACCGGCTCCGCGCGCCTCCTCGGCCTCCGCAAACTCCCTGACGCGCTCGTTGGGAGAATGGAGACCATCGAGCTCTGGCCGTTCTCTCAAGGAGAGATCGATGGCACTGCCGACGACTTCGTCGATCGTGTCTTCGACGATGAGCCCGACCTCTCGCGCGCTGGAGAGGAAGATCGTGCTGGCTACGTCGAGCGACTGTCGCGCGGCGGGTTCCCGGAGGCGTTGCGTCGTGACGAGGGACGACGAGCACGTTTCTTTCAGTCGTACGTCAACGATCTCATCGACCGCGACGTGCAGCAGCTCGCCGACATCCAACGACGAGACGTTCTCAAGCTCCTGCTGCGGGCGCTCGCTGGCCGCGCCGGGCAGTTGCTGAAGGTCGATGGGCTCGCGTCCGACCTCCGGCTACCGACCACGACGGTCGAGCGCTACATCACGCTCTTCGAAGAGGTGTTCCTGCTGAAGCGGCTGCCTTCATGGAGCGCCGCCAGCACCACGCGCGCCGTTCAGCTGCGCAAGGTGCTCTTCGTCGACACCGGGCTGTGCGCGCACCTCATCGGGCGAACGGTGAAGCGGCTCACGTCAGATGACACGGCGCTCGGGGCGCTGATGGAGAACTTCGTCATCGGCGAGCTGGCCAGACAGCTGGAGTGGAGTGAGACGCGGGCGACGCTGCATCACTACCGCACTCGCGACGGCGTCGAGGTCGATGCGGTGCTCGAGACGGCTGATGGTCGCGTCGCTGGTTTCAAGGTGAAGGCCGGAGAGACCGTTCGCGCCGATGACTTCGCGCCGCTCAAGCATCTGCAGGACCGCCTGGGCGAGCGGTTTCACCTCGGAGTCGTCTTTCATACGGGCCGTCGAACAGTGCCGTTTGGTGACCGGCTGCTCGCGGTGCCGCTCGATGCGCTCTGGTCGAACCACAAACGTCGCAAATCTCCGTGACGCGATGCCGAGCTGTGTGCGCTCGCGCGCGTGACGCCGACGCTTCTCAGAACGTGACGGCGAGGGAGCCCACGGCCCCGCCGGGAATGGGCGCGAGCGACAGCCTCGGTTGTCCAGCCACGTCGGAGCGCTCGAGCAGCTCGCGGCCATTCGAGAGTTCGAGGAAGAGCGGGACGCCGAACACGGCCGCGAGCGCTGCGGTCGAGCCAACCATGATGAGCCCCGTGTCGAGTCGCGCGTCTCCCAGTCGGAAGGCGCCAGCGCCGATGGCGAAGACGGTCGCGAGCCCGGCGACGCCCCCGACGCCGAGCGAGACGAGCCATCCAAGGTAGCTCGAGCCTGCGGTGCCGCGCCCACCCATTGCCTGATGCACCGCCAGGGGAACGAGCGGCGCCAACCCGACTGAGGCGATTCCGAGACCGATCGCGAGCGCGGAAGAGTTCGCGAGGGCCCCCAGTCCGAACGACAGGAGCGCCCCGAGGCCCAGCGTGCCGAGCATGGTGAGTGACGTCGCGACGAAGCGCCCTACCGGCACCGAGATGAAGGGGGCCTCTTCCAGCGCCTCATGACGAGCCTGGAGTGCCAGCGTCACGCCGCTCAACGCGATGCCCGACGCGACCACGACGAAAGGCCATGCCAGCGGTGGCGACGGGAGCAACGGGAAGGCGCTGAGCAGGAACAGCGACGCTGCCACGAGACCCGCGATGGCGCCCGCAACGGCCGCCCCGGGACTCACTTCCCCACCGAGCAGCGCCCACCCGGTCGTCGCCCCCGCGATGGACGTGAGGGATGCCAACAGTCCGAGCACCGCGACTCCGGGGGAGATCGCGCACGGCGGCGAGCACCGTGGCTGGGTCGCGAGTCCGATCACGATGGGCAGCGCCGCGCCGATGGCCCCACCCGTCAGCGCACCAAAGAAGCGCGTGGTCGCGCCGTCAGACCAGTAGTTCCGCGCTCCAGGCCGGCGGACGAATCGCTCGGGCTCTGGCACCGGAACCATCTTGTACCGGGGCTCGAAGTCTCTCGGCGCTTCAGGGCTGCCTGCAAGCTGTCCCAACGCCACCAGGGCGAGCACGAGCATGTGGCTCATCGAAGCACAGACTTGCCGAACGGAGGCTGCTGCGCGATGCACCCGCGCGTGATCCTCATGACCATCCTCGCCGCGACCTCAGCCGACCCGCAGTTCCTTCGCGAATTCGCCGAGACCCGCCGCTACCTCGCGGGGCGCCCCGAGAAGCCGAAGTTCTCTCCCGACGGCAAGAGCGTCTTCTTCCTCCGCTCCGCTCCGAAGGATTCGCGCCAGCTGCTCTACGAGTTCGACGTCGCGACCGGCGAGACGAAGGAACTGCTCACGCCCGACATGCTCCTCCAGGGCGCGTCGGAGACGCTCACCGCCGCCGAGAAGGCCCGGCTCGAGCGTCAGCGCGTCTCGGCCCGTGGCTTCACCAGCTACCAGCTCTCTCCCGACGGCACGCGGCTGCTGGTGGTGCTCTCGGGCAAGCTCTACCTCGTCGAGCGCGCCGGCAAGAAGGTCACTCAGCTCAAGACCGGAGACGGCGCCTGCATCGATCCGAAGTTCTCTCCGACCGGCACGCACGTCGGCTACGTGCGCTCCAACGACGTGCACGTCGTCGACCTCGCCTCGAACAAGGAGTCGCGCGTCACCACCGGCGGCACCGACGAGAAGCCCAACGGCCTCGCCGAGTTCGTCGCGCAGGAAGAGATGAGCCGCTTCTCGGGCTTCTGGTTCTCTCCCGACGGCAAGCAGGTCATTTTCCAGAAGACCGATCACGCCGGCCTCGAGCGCTTCGGCGTCGCCGACCCCATGCACCCTGAAGCCGAGACCGAACGGTTCTTCTACCCGCGCCCCGGAAAGAAGAACGCCGATGTCAGCCTCGCCATCATCGCGCTCACCGGCGGCAAGCCCGTCGCCGTCGCGTTGGACAGGGCGGCCTTCCCGTACGTCACGACGGTGAAGTGGCCGAAGGCCGGCAGCCTCACCGTCACCGTGCAGAACCGCGAACAGACGAAGGCGCAGCTGCTCGCGATCGATCCGAAGTCCGGGAAGACCAGCCTGCTCGTCGCCGAAGAAGACGCCGCGTGGCTGAACATCAACCAGGACATGCCGCACTGGCTCCCCGACGGCTCCGGCTTCTTCTGGGACACCGAGAAGAACGGCGGTCATGAGATCGAGCTGCGCAAGGCCGACGGCTCCTCGCCCGTCACCTGGGTGAAGCCCGAGGCCCGCTACAAAGGTGAGCTCGGCCTCATCGGCTTCGAGCCGAAGTCGCGCACGCTGTACTTCCTCAGCAGCGAGGACCCGACGCAGACGTTGCTCTTCAAGTCCGTCAACGGCGCCGCGCCGGAGCGCGTGAAGACGCTCTCCGAAGGACGGGTCAGCGAAGGCGCCGTGATGAGCGACGACGGCTCGGCGTTCATCATCACGTCGACCTCGAGCAAGGCGATGCCGAAGCTCCTCGTCGTGAAAGACGGCGTGAAGGCGGGCGTGCTCCCCAGCGTCGCCATCGAGCCCACGCTCGCGCTGAACATGGAGCTGTTCACGCTCGGCGCTCCGCACGCCATGCGCGCCGCCGTCATTCGCCCGAAGGACTTCAAGAAGGGCACGAAGTATCCCGTCATCCTCAACGTCTACGGCGGCCCCGGCCACCTCGAGGTGCTCGAGGTGCTGCGCGAGAACCTCGTGCTCCAATGGCTCGCGAACCAGGGCTTCATCGTCGTGAAGCTCGACGGTCGCGGCACGCCTCGTCGCGGCCGTGACTACGAGCGCGCCATCAAGTTCGACTTCGCCACGACGACTGCGAACGATCAGATCGACGGCCTCAAGCAGCTCGCCGCGAAGGTGCCAGAGCTCGATCTCTCCCGCGTCGGCGTCTACGGCTGGAGCTTCGGTGGCTACATGGCCGCGCTCCTCGCGATGACGAAGGGCGACGTGATCAAGAGCGCCGTCGCTGGAGCGCCCGTCGTCGACTGGCGTGACTACGACACGCACTACACCGAGCGCTTCCTCGGCCTGCCCGACGCGCAACCGAAGGCCTACGAGGTCAGCTCGCTGCTTTCGTACGTGAAGGACGCGAAGCGGCCGATCCTCCTCATCCACGGCACCGCCGACGACAACGTGTACTTCCTGCACTCGCTCAAGTTGTCCGACGCGCTCTTCAAGGCCGGCAAGCCGCACGCCGTGCTGCCGCTCTCGAACTTCACGCACATGGTGCCCGACCCGCTCGTCACCGAGCGCCTCTGGGAGCGCATCGCGCAGACGTTCAAGGACACGCTCTGACATGCCGCTCGAGCCCGCCTTCGTCGACGACTGCCCGTACGGCCCTGGTGGATTGTTGATCGACGAGATCCTCTCCATCGACGCCCAGAAGGGCGAAGTCATCTGCCAGATGCCGATGCACGACGAGCTGCCGCTGACTCGCGAACAGCGCGTGCACCCGGTCCGTCATCCACGTCACCTGAGCGGCGGCCTCATGGTGCACATGACCGGCATGTTGGGCTTCGTGCACGCGTACTACGTGCTCGGGCTGCGCCACGCCGAAGGGTGGATTGGGTACGGCGCGAAGATTCACGAAGCGCGCTTCCTTGCGCTCGCCAAGCCCGGGACGCCCGTCGTGCTCAAGGGCTGGACGACGCGCAGCCGCCGCATGAACAACGCCATCATGGTGCGCTACCAGTTCGAGTTCCGGCAGGGCGAGACCGTCATCTACACGGGCGATCAGACCGCGATGTGGGCGAAGGTGAAGGACGGCGAAGCGTTGCCTGGCGAGCTCTGAGCTCGAGAGGCCGTCGACGACCAGACTCAGGTCGGGCAGCCGCCTGCGCTTTGATGCGCTGAGGCACGAAAACCGCTCTCAAGACGTTCGACAGGGAGGGGAAAGTTGCTACGGGGGCACATTCCCTCTCGTTACGGAGCTGTGACAATGCCCCGCATCCACGTCGAAAGCCGGATTCAGTTCAACCCTGAGCTGTACCGTAAGTCAGACCGCACCGCGTGGTTCACGGAGGTCGGCAAAGAGCTCGAGAAGCGCAAGCTGACGTTGACCCTGGCGCCAGGCGTGACGGTCAAGAACGCCGACGAGCTGGTGGCGCTGATGAAGCAGTACGCCAGCGACAAGACCGGGCTTCAAGCGAAGTTGAACCTGCCAGCCACCACCACGCTGGCGAACTACGTTCAAGACCTCGTCCAGGCGATCGACGACATGGTCAAGTCGTCGAGCCACGTCACTGACGCGCTCATCGACGTCAGCCCCACTGGTGACTACGCGAAGCTGCTCGGGCTCGACACCAACGCCCGATACGCCTCGACCAACACCAGGCTGGGCCGCGGGAGCGTCGACGAGGTCGCCAAAGTTGGAGCCATCGAGGTCTCGCGCACCGCGGGCACTGCCGACCCGCTCCAGGGCAAGCTCTTCATGGACAGCACGACCTTCGCGGGGATGCCGTCCAACGGCTGGAATCGAGACGGGGTCGAGATCGAGGTCGTCAACGGCGTCAGAGGCGTCAGCGGCAAGGAGCTGCTCAACACCCTGCGCGAGACGAACGCGGCTGGCCGGTCGGTCTTTTCACGGCTTCGTCGGCCTGAGATCAGCGAGGCGTACACGATTGGCTACCGAGGGGTGAGCGTCGACGAGATTCGGTGGGACGGCGACGCCCACCGACTCCGCGAGGCGAACAAGTTCGTCTCGCTCACGCTCGAAGGTGGCCGGTTCGAGGCACCTACTCCTGGCGCACCCCGAGAGATCTCGGTGGGCACCGACAAGATGGACGACGTCTACTACGACACGAAAGACTTCGGCTTGCTCGACGCCGATCTCTCGGTTCGTGGCCGAGCCCGCTGGGACACCGACACGCAGATCCGTCGCCTGCTGGTCGCGGTGAAGGGCAACACCACCGTCGATGAGTTTGGGCTCAAGCACGCGGCGAAGGTCGACGTGCGCACCGATAGCGCGACCGCCGAAGACATCGCCAACCTGGACCGCGACGTCCGCGTCGGGAGCTCTCGCTGGAGCGGACTGCTCTCGCCACTCAAGGGCGTCTACGACTCCCTGAATGAGAAGGGTGTCCTCCCCGACATCGGCGGCCGCACCGGCGTCTTGATGCTCGAGCCCAAGGTGCACATTCGGAGCGTGCGCAGCCGCTATCACCTCAACGAGACCAGCCTTCAGGCGATGACCGAGTTCTACGCGCAGACCTCTGGCAAGCTCGACCGCGCCGTCGCCCTCGCCACCGCGGCCCAGCCTCGGGTCACGGGTGGCGACAGGCGCACCGTCGAGGAGTTGCTCTCCGCCGCCGCAGGCATCAAAGACGGTACTGCGATCGCGCGCCTCGCCGAAGCCGAGCTCAAGAGGCTCGACCCCACCATGCAGGTGACGGCAGACACCGTGAAGGCGCTGATGCCGACGACGAGTCAGGTGTCGTGGAATCGGCCCTCGAACGACCTCCTCTCCATCGAGAAGAAGCGCGTCGTCGCCGCCGCGGTCGATCAGGCCTACCACGCCTTCGCCGAGCAGCTCGACGGCGCCCGGCGCATCATCACGGAGTCGCAAGATCGCACCTTCGAGAACCACCCCCCGCTGGTGATGGCCTGGATGAAGTCGACCGACCCATCGCTGGTGAACAAGAAGACGTATGACGAGTTCCTCACGCGCTACGACGCGCTCCTCGCCAGACCCCAGGCCGAGCAAGACGCCGGGCTGCAGGCGTTCAACACCTTCGGCGAGGCACAGCGGGCTGCGGGGAACCGTGACTTCAGGCGGTTTCGACCGCTCGATGCCGCGGGCTTCAAGGCGCTCCGCCCCCAGTTGCTCAACGAGGTGGTGCGCGTCGACCAGCGCCAGCTCGAGGCCGCGGGCTCGATGGCCCAGGCGCTGTGGTACGACGAGGCGCGCGCCTTCTACATTCCTGAGGCGCGTCGAAACACCGGCAACCTGTTCATCGACACCATGGACATGACCGAGGCCGTCAAGCACGAAGACTGGCAGAGCATTCCAGAGAACGAGCGGACGCCGGCCCACCAGTTGCCCGTGGACAAGGTCTTCGACTCCATGCTCGTGAACGAAGTGCAGATCGAGCTCGGAAGTGAGAAGGCGTATGTCGACCGCCTGGAGGCGCTGTCTGCGACGCTGAAGGGCGATCGTGCTTCTCTGGTCATGAAGTGGTTCGACTCGACCAGCCGACCGGGTGTCGACCCTGCCACTCCCGCGTCGTACGCGGCCGCCTTGAAGGCTCTGCTCGCCCAGCCGGCATCTCAGCGAGACGCGGACCTCTCGGCGCTCAACGACTTCGCGAAGACGCAGGGCAGCCCTGTGACGGTGACCGCTGCAGACATGACGCCGCTGGCCGCCCCCGACTTTCAAGGCTTCACCGCCGCGAACCGCGACCGGGCAGTCCGCACCACGCCGGACGTCGAGCGGAACCTGGCTGGAGCCCGCTTCGTCTTCGACCAGATCCTCAACGCGCAGAAGCTCATCTCAAGCTCCAAGGAAGAGCGGGTGGTCAGGGTGCTGGAAGACGCTGGCCTGTCTGGCGTCACCTGGGGTGCGACCGACGACAGCAAGGGCAACCTCGCCCTCAAGGGCGTTCGAGGCGGTCAGCCGTGAGGTGAGGCGTCGAACTCATCCCCAGGGGCCTCGTGCGGTCGTTTCAGAGGCCTTGATTGAATCAGCCCGCAACCTCAATCACACTCGTCCGCTATGCGAATCGCGCTTGGCTGTCTTGCACTCGCCCTCCTCGTCTCAGCGTGTGACGGCACCACCAGTGTCGAGGGTGACGCCGGAGGTGCAGGAGGAAGCGGCGGCGGGGTCTCGGGCGTCGGTGGAGGAAACGCCGGCGGCACGGTGACGGGAGGCGGCGACGCGGGTGGCGCCACTGCAGGTGGCTCGGCAGCGGGTGGCTCGACAGCAGGTGGCTCGGCAGCAGGTGGCTCAGGTGGCTCCGCGGCAGGTGGCTCGCCAGCAGGCGGTTCGGCAGCGGGCGGCTCGGCAGCAGGTGGCTCGGCAGCAGGTGGCTCGCCAGCAGGTGGCTCGGCAGCAGGTGGCTCGGCAGCAGGTGGCTCGGCAGCAGGTGGCTCGGCAGCAGGCGGCTCGGCAGCAGGTGGCTCGGCAGCAGGTGGCTCGGCAGCAGGTGGCTCGGCAGCAGGTGGCTCGGCGGGTGGCTCGGCAGCAGGTGGCTCCGCGGCAGGTGGCTCGGCAGCAGGTGGCTCGGCAGCAGGTGGCTCGGCAGCAGGTGGCTCCGCGGCAGGTGGCTCGGCAGCAGGTGGCTCCGCGGCAGGTGGCTCCGCGGCAGGTGGCTCGGCAGCGGGTGGCTCGGCAGCGGGTGGCTCGGCAGCGGGTGGCGGCTACGTCGTCGTCAACGACGGAGGATTCGGCCTTCTCTCACGCCCAGCCAACCCAACGTGTCGTGCGCCGGCGCGGCCTCCGTCCGCGGTGCAGGTGGTCCGCGCGTTCACCGGCATCTCCTTCTCGCTGCCCATCGCCATGGCGCAGGGCGCAGGAGATTCAGGGCGCATCTACATTCTCGAGAAGGCCGGCCGCGTTCGCACGTTCCCCAGCATCGCGACCGTCACTCCTGCACAGGTCACCCTGGCGCTCGACTTCTCGACGCGGGTGAACAACAGCTTCAACGAGGGCGGCGCGCTTGGGCTGGCCCTTCACCCGCAGTGGGCGACGAGGAAGGAGCTGTTCGTCTCGTACACCCGTACCGGCCGCGGCTCGGGCAACCCGCTCATCAGCGTCATCTCGCGCTTCCGAAGCTCTGACAACGGGGCGACCTTCCCCCTCTCTGGCGAGGAGCGACTGCTCGAGCTCGACCAGCCCTACGACAACCACAATGGCGGCGGCATCGGCTTTGGCCCCGACGGGTTCCTCTACATCGGCTTCGGCGACGGCGGCGCGGGCAACGACCCGAACAACGCGGGCCAGCTGCTCAACACGCTGCACGGCAAGATGCTGCGCATCAACGTCGACGTGCCCTTCGTGAACGACGGCGGCGTGCGCTACGGCATTCCGTCCACCAACCCGTACGCGTCGACCGGCGAGCCCTGCAACCAGACGACCTCGAGCCGCACCATCGACGCAGGCGCCGTGGTGCGGTGCGCCGAGATCTACGCCCTCGGCCTGCGCAACCCCTGGCGGTGGAGCTTCGACCAGCAAAACGGCGACCTGTGGGTCGGCGACGTCGGCCAGAGCTCCTGGGAGGAGATCGACCTCGTCACCCTCGGCGGCAACTACGGCTGGCGCACCTGCGAGGGCTTTCACCGCACCGGCTCGACGACCACCCGCTGCGCAACGCCCGGGTTGATCGACCCGGTGGCCGCGCTCAACCGCTCGCAGTCGGTGTCGGTGACCGGTGGCTACGTCTACCGCGGGAGCGCCGTGCCGAGCCTCTTCGGGCAGTTCGTCTTCGCTGACACCTACAACAGCAGCGTCTACGTCGTGAGCGACCACCCTACGCTCGGGCGTGACGGCGGCGTCGAGCGCATCGCGACGGCCGTCGGCGGCCTCGGCTCCTTCGGGCAGACGCTCGACGGGGAGGTCTTCATGCTGAGCCTCAACAACGGGCAGATCTTCCGCTTTCAGGCGGCGAACCTCGACGCCGGCGTGGCCTTCCCCACCACGCTGTCGCAGACCGGTTGCTTCACGACCGCCCTGCCTGCGCAGCCGGTGCCCGCGCTCATCCCCTACACCGTCAACGCGGCCCTCTGGAGCGACGGGGCGGACAAGGAGCGGTTCTTCGCCATCCCCGACGGCGCGCGCATCACCGTGCAGGCTGACGGTGACTTCGAGCTGCCCATCGGCTCGGTGACGGTGAAGACGTTCTCGCTCGGAGGCCAGAAGATCGAGACGCGGCTCTTCGTGCGCCACAGCGACGGCCAATGGGCCGGGTACACGTACGAGTGGCGAACCGATCAATCCGATGCCGACCTCCTCCCTGGCAGTAAATCGAAGACGGTCGGCACGCAGACGTGGACGTACCCGAGCCGCGGCGAATGTCTGACCTGCCACACCGCCGTGGCCGGCCGCACGTTGGGGCTCGAGCTGGCCCAGCTCAACGGCACGCTGACCTACCCGCGCGGCGTCACCGCCAACCAGGTCGAGTCGCTCGCGGCGGTGGGGTACTTCGCCGGCGCGCTCCCCGGGCCTGCTGCGTCGCTGCCCCGGCTGCCCGACCCGTTCGGCGCGACCGCCACCGTCGCGGCGCGCGCCCGCGCCTATCTGCACTCCAACTGCTCAGGGTGCCATCGCAACGGCCAGGGCCAGGGCCCCGCCGACTTCCGGTACGACATCTCGTTCCTGCAGATGAACCTCTGCAACCGCGCACCGAGCAACGGGAACGCCGGCGTGCCCGGCTCGGTGCTCCTCGCGCCGATGAACCCGAGCCAGTCGCTGATCTCGGTTCGCACCAGGGCGCTCGACACCTTCCGCATGCCGCCGCTTGGCAGCGCGATCGTTGACCCACAGGGCACCGCACTGATCGACGCCTGGATCAACAGCGTCAACGTCTGCCCCTGAGGTTCCTTCGCGCCGCGTCGCCTACCGGAAACGCACCCACCCGCGGGTGGCGCCGTTCGGGCTCGACTCGCACCAGTGTTCGAACGTGGCGGTGAAGACCGACAGGCCTCCATCGGCCGCCTGGTCGAGCTCGTGCACCTCGAAGGAGCCGCCGACGCGGTTGCAGGCGCGCCCTTCACCAGAAAACGCGAGGCCCGGGGCGCTGCCCGTACGAAAGGCAGCGCGCTCGGCATCACGGTACACGCCCAGCCGGAGCCGTTCGCCCCGAGGCGCCGCGAACTCCAGGTTCCAGACGGGTCGATCGTCTTCGGTGCCCGGAGTCACCCGGCCGCTCAGCCTGAAGAGCACCGTCCCGGGTTCGGTGGGCGGAACGTTCGCGATGATGGAGCCCGCGGGCTCGAACACGCGCCGCGAGAGCACATAGCTGCCGGGCTGCCCGTCGAGGAAGAAGCCAGACGAGAAGTCCATCCACCGCGGGTTCGTCGGGTCCACTCCCGCGTCGGTGGGGCCCGCCACTCCCGCATCCGGGGCTGGCTCACCGAGGGGGACGGTGGCCGTCGCGATGATGTCGGTGTCGGAGGCCCGCCGCCAGAGCGCCGAGATCGTCACCGCCGACGCCCCACAGCTCGCCTCCGCGGAGGGACACCGCATGGTGATCGTGGCCTGCCCTGTGTCGTCGAGGTGAATGGTCACAGGCTGCTCGAGGCTGCCCCGGTCGGACTGGAAGGTGACGGCGCCAGCGCCCCAGACGCCCGGCCGCTCCTCGGCGATGACTTGCAGCCGGCCGACGGCGTCCCGTCGCAGGAGCCTCGGCGTCACGAGTTCGAGCCGGGGCCCAGGCGCCTCACAGCCGGTCGCGGCGAGGAGCCCGATGATCAGCCAACACCGAGCACGCACGCAGGGCAGCATGGCACGGCCGCAGAATGGCTTGCCACCGCCGCACGACCCACCATCGCGGCCGTCACCTGCGAAGCCCGGCCCGCGTCCGGCTCCTGGCTTTCAGAGAGACATGGAGTGCTGTTGGGGTTCCATCGGGGGATTGTCGACGGTGGCCCACGTCGCTCAGGGGCGCTTCATCGTTGGTCGCTTCAGGTCGAAGCTCGGCTTGCGGTTCGGGTCGCACTCAGGCCCGAAGCCGTCGGCCGAAAACTCGTGCTCCAGGCGACCGCGTTTCCCGTCGGGCGTGAAGGGCTCGATTCGAGAACGCAGCGCCGCTCTTCGACAACGCGCGCAGGCCGGTCTCGTCGATCTCCGCGCCGACCCCAATCATGGGTGTCGACCGTGAAGTAGACCGCGACGTTCGAGGGCTTCTGCACGCTGGCGTCGATGAGGCGCGGCCTGAGCCCGGAGCAGCCGACGGTGAACACCAGAAACAGGAGGGCGGAGACTCGCCGCGCCCTGCGACGCGTGTAGCCAGACTGGCGACGGGGTGTTTCAGTCCTTATCCGAGTTCCGCTCATGGCGCCGCCGCACACCAGCCCTGCTGCCCTGCCAGGTCGTCGGTGGTGGCCGCGCGCACTCGCCCTCTCCGTGCTCGTCGTCGCGGGGTTGCCGTGGCTCGCGACGGTTGCGCTCGAGTCCGAAGCGGCGAAGACGGCGATGCGTGCGCGCCTCGGTGAGGCGGGCGTCGACGCCACCTGGAGCACCCTGTCGGTGTCCCTCGTTCGCGCAACCCTTGTCGTCCGCGACGTGAAGGTGGTCCAGCCCGGGCTCGAGCTGACGGCGTCGCAGGTCGAGGTGGCGTGGGTGTGGCGACCGCTCTTCGCGGGCCAACTGCACCTGCGCTCGGTGCGCGTCGACGACGTGCGCGTCACGATCTCTCCGACGCCCGCTGCGGCAGACGGCGCAGACACACCGAGCGGCCCTCGCTCAAGGCTGCTCTCGGCGCGCTCGGTGCCGCTCCAGCTCGACTCGCTCTCCATCACGCCGCTCGAGGTGTCCGTCATCGACGAGGCTGGCTCCCTGCACGCCAGCCGCCTGTCGCTCGAAGGGCGGGCCCAGCATGTTCCGGGTGGATTACCGGTCGTCACGTTGGAGCTGCGCGGCGGCGTCGTCGAGCACCGGCGGGGCGACGACACGCTGCGCGCCACGCTGACCGCGAAGGTGAACGCAGCGCTCGAGGCCCAGTCGGTGGCGCTGAAGGCGCTCGTCGTTCTCGACGCGCTCGAGCCGTCGCTGCCGCTGCCGAGCTCCGACGTGCTGTCGCTGAGCGCCCGGGTTCGCCTGCTCCCCGAGGAGCACAGAGTGACGCTCGAGCTCGACGAGCTGACGTCCTTCCGCGGAGCACTCCGGGGCACGCTGCGCGGCTCGCTCGCCGATGACGCCGTGCTGCCAGCCCTCGAGTCCGCGCGCCTCTCACTGGAGCTCGACCCGCTCGCCGACCTGCTCCACCACCTCGTCCCGGGGGTGCGCGTGCGTTCCGGCAGGGCCGTCCTCTCTGCCGAGCCGACGCGAGGTGAGCCCTGGACCACGCTGAAAGGAGAGGTCTCGGCCGAGCGGGTCGAAGGGCAGGACGCCGTCCTCGAGGGCGTCGCTGTCTCGCTCGAAGGCCGCACCTCGCTCTCGCAGACCCACGCCACGCTCGAGGCGCGCGTGAAGACGGCCGACTGGAGCGACGGTCGACAGCAGGTTCGCGCGGAGCAGCTCGGCCTGAACGCCGCGGTCGAGTCGCTCGCGACGTCGCTCCGCCAAGGGGGACTGACGGCGGGCCTCACCGTGGCCAGCGCCCGCGCCCGGCAGGGAAAGGCGACCCAGGCGGTGGGTCCCGTGCGCCTCGACGCCACGGGCTCGCTCGTCGATGGCCGCCTGGCCTTGAAGCTCGCCGGCCCGCTCGGGGCGGTCAGCCACTCGGAGGCAGACCTGCGTGCCTCGCTCGGCGCCGCGCGGCTCGAGCTCGACGTCGCTGGCCTGACACCGAGCCTGGAGCACGCCAGCGCGGCGACCCGCATCAGCTTCGACGACGCGCGCGTCATGCAGGCCTCCACCACGCTGCGCGTCGCCGCCGGCGCCGTGCGGCTCGAGGCGCTCCGAGACTTCACGACTGCGCCCTCAGGCTCTGTCTCGATCGAGCTGCGACGCCTCACTGCGCGGCAGGCGGCCGCTGAGTCGTCTCTGGCAATGCTCGGCGGCGACTTCGACCTGGCCCTCGAGGGCGCGACCCTTCGGCGGCTGAGCGGCACGTTGCGCACCACGGGCCTGCAGTTCCGCGACCGAGCGGACGCTGCGCCGCTGCAGCTGGGTGATGGGAAGGTGACCATCACCGCACGAGACCTCTCGGCCAGCGCCGGCCACCTCGAGGTGGTTGGTGCGGTGCCGCCGTTGAGCGTCGATGCCGCGGTCGACCTGACGGGCTTTCGCCTCGACGGGAAGCTCCACGTTCGCGCGCCGGTCCTCGGGCCGCTGGTGCCGCTGTTGCCCGAGATGCTCGGCGACGTTCGCCTCGAGCCCGCCACGACGTCGCTCGCCGCCGACGTCACGCTTCGAGTCGAAGACGTGCGCGCCCTCGAGCGCGGCGTCGCGGGTGATGGAGCAGTTCATCTGAAGGACCTGCGAGGGCGCCGCGACGATCAGGCCCTCGCTGCCGATGGCCTCGACGTCTTCGTGACGCTGCGCCATCAGCCCGCCGCCGACACGCTCGTGACGCGGCTGGTGCTGCAGCGACCGCGCATCGACGACGTCATCGTGCAGGGCGACGTCGAAGCGCGGCTCGACGCCGCGTTGAACCGGACGAAGGGCACCGCGCGGGTGCAGACGAGCGTGCGGGCTCCCGAAGGCGAGCTGCTCACGGGCGCGCTGTTGTTGAACACGGCCAGCGGGGGGCGCGTGCACCACACGTTGAGCCTCGACGCGCACGCGCTCGGCCCGCTCGCGCCGCTGGTGTCGGCGCTGTCGACGACGCCGCTCGGTCTCGAGCTGGCGCCGCTGGGCGTTCACTTCGAGTCGGAGGGCGACACCGTCGGCCTGGTCGACGCCCAGCTCTCGCCGATGCCGCACTGGGCCGCCGAGTCCGATACGAACTTCCACGGCCGGCTGACGGTGACCGACGTGGTGCATCGCACGCCCGGCGAGCGATTGACGACCCCGCGCCTCGAGCTCCGGCTCGACGCGGGCGTGCTGCACGGCGCGCTGTCGGTCACCTCGAGCGTCGAGTCACCTCGGGTCGATCTCGATCTCGGCGACGCCCACGCCACCTTCATCGGGCTGCACCAGACGCTCACGCTCCGCTCCGACGGGCGGCCCGACGCAGGCCTGGTGCACCTCACCCTCAAGGGTGTGCTCGATGAGCTCGACCAGAGCTTCGCGCCTGCCTGGCGGCCACGTGAGGTGCGCCTCGACGCCGAGGGAAGGGTGGACGCGCTCACGGCCTGGAACGTCGATCAGCTCGTGCTCTCCAGCCCGTTGGCAGGCACGCGCCTCGAGCTGAAGAAGCGCCTGCGCACCGACACGGGCCCTCGCAGCGGCGCGTCGGCCGAAGCGGCGGGTGGCCAGCGCTTCCTGCTGGAAGGGCGCTTCACGCAAGACCTCGCCAGGCTCGATGGCCAGCCAGCGGCGTTTCGCGGAAGAGGGCAGGTGGCGATGCCCTTCGTCGTCGACTCGGCCGATCAGAGCCTGTTCCGCCTGCGCGGCCGCCTCGAGTTCGACGACGTTCACCTCACGTTGCCGGGCGCGCGCGTCGAGGTGACGGGCCTCACCGGGAACATGCCGCTGGAAGAGGCGGTGATGCTCGACCCCGAGCGCGGGCTGCGGCTGGTGCCCAGCACCCAACGCGAGGTGTTCGCGCGCGCGCGCTCGCACGACGTACAGCCGATCTTCTCGGGCGACGGCCAGGTGACGATGCAGACGCTGCGCGTCGCCGACTTCGAGCTCGCTCCGGTGGTGGCCAGCCTCGAACTCGAGCGCAACCGCTTCTCGCTCAACAAGCTCAAGGCGCAGCGAGGGCCAGCGCGGCTCGCGGGCCAGCTCTTCCTCGACTACCTGCCCGGCAACGAGACCGTCTCGTTTCGCGGCTCCCTCACCGGGCTGACCCGCGCTGGCGAGGCCGAGCCGCTCGACGCGAACGCCGCGCTCGTCTTTCACCCAGCCCGACTCGAGCTCGACGGGCGCGTGCAGGTGGTGCGCATGGGCCGCGCGCACCTGCTCGACATGCTCGATCTGCTCGACCCGCACCGCGAGCTGTCGTCGCTCAACCGCGTGCGCGCGGCCACGGCCTGGGGTTTCCCCCGACAGGCGCAGCTGTCTCTGGGTGACGGGCTGTTGTCGATGGACGTCGAGTTCGGCGGGCTGGCGGGCCTGTTCGATCTCGGCACCGTGCGCGGCGTCTCCCTGGGGCCGCTGCTCAATCGCTACCTCGCTCCCGCCTTCGCAGAGAGGAAGACCCCATGACGCGCCTGTGGCTCCTGGTGTTCGCCGTGCTGGCGGGCTGCATTCGCGCGCCCGACGTGGTGATGGTCGACCGGCAGACGATGCTCGAGGAGCAGCTCTCAGGCGAGCTGCAGCCACTGGACGACTCGCTGCGCGAGCTGGCGTTGGTGCCGACCGCGGCCGACTTCACCCGCAGCCAGCTCGAGGCGGCCGGCGTCGACCTCGGCGACGACACCCTCACGCAGGTGACGGGGGTGCACGCCGTCATGCTCTCGGAGCTCGAGCGCCTCGATGGGCTCCTGGTGCGCCGCTGCGTGGGTGAGGCGCTCTCGGGGCTGCTCGAAGAGACCCCGGCCACCTGCAGCGGACGCCACAACGCCCAGCGCACCAGCGACGCCGTGCACCGGGTCAACCGGGCGCGGCGGCAGCTCTGGCAGCACCTGCAGGACAAGACACCGTCGGCCGCACCTGAGGCCCTGCGCCAGCGGTGGCGCGAGCACCACCTCAGCAGCGTGGTGTGCGGCGCGCAGGTGCAGGCCGCCTCGGGCGTGTGGGAGGTGACGAAGTGCTGAGGCTCGTCCTCTCGCTGGGACTCGGCGTCGCGACGGTGGCGTTCGCCGAGGCGGCGCCCCGGCCCTCGGGCATCGTCGAGGTGCGACAGCTCACCTCGGGGACGTCAGACCAGTTCTTCGGCCAGCTGCACCCCGACGGCCGCACGCTGTTCTTCGCCAGCAACGCCAGCGGCACCGTCGAGCTCTCGAGGCAGGTGGTGGGCAGCGGTGCTCCGGCGCTGCTGTTCGACGAGCAGGCCGACATCAGCCAGCCACGGCTGAGCCCTGACGGTGCCTTTCTGCTCTACGTCTCGTACCGGCGCGACGCCTTCGGTGACGCGTGCGTGCTCGAGCTGAGCACCCTCACGCGTCGCTGCTTCGACGGAAACGGCGCAGTGCTGCACGCCTTCTGGTTCGCCGACTCGCGTCGCTTCGGGCTGGTGAGCCGCGCCGAGCTGGGCGGCGTGCACCGGGTCTTCACGTTTCGCCGAGACGAGCCCGAGGCGTCGCCCGGCGAGCTCGTCTCCGAGGGGTTGATCAGCAGCCCGGTTGCGTCGCCCGACGGGCGCTGGCTGGTGGGCGTGGCCCAGGCGCGGGTCGACGATGGCGGCGTGGGCACCGTGCTCCGCGCGAAGCGGGGCCTGGTGCTGGTGCCGTTGGCTGGAGGGGAGCCGATCGCCTTTCAGCCGAACTACCCGGGCACCACGGCGCACCCGGCCTTCTCGACCGACGGTGCTTTTCTGTATTTCACGCAGTTCCCCGACGACACCAACGCCGACGGCGTCACCGACGGGAATGACAAGGGGGTGCTGGCCCGCGTGCCGTGGCAGGCCGGCGGCGTTCCGGCCGATGGGGCGCTCGTCGAGGCGCTGACGAGCCAGAAGGAGAACTGCCAGTACCCGATGCCGGCCCGGGCGCAGCTCATCGCGACGTGCACGCGCCGCGAGGCGCTGCAGCTGGTGTCGTTGCCGCTCGAGGGCCAGGTCCCGGTGCGCACCGACGCCGCGCGCCTCGACGCCGAGGCCGACGCCAGCCGTGAGCGGTGGGAGCGCCTGTTGCTGCAGGAGCACCGCCTCGAGCTCGAGCGCGACCCCCGGGTCCGCATCGGTCTCGAGCGCCGCCTCGCCATGGCGCACCTGGAGCTGGGCGCGAACGAGTCGGCCGAGTTCGATCTCACGTTGATGACGAACGACGCAGGCAGCCTCGACGACGCGGCTGAGGCCGCCTGGGCGCAGGTGGCGATCGAGCTGGTGAATCACCGCCGCGACGAGGGCCGCCTTGGCTTCGGCAAGCTGTCGGACGACTTCGTGGCGAAGGAGAAGGTGCGCCTCGCGCGGCTCAAGGCTGGCGAAGCCAAAGCGCCGCCCAACGTGCGTCGGCTGTCGATGGTGGTGCGCGCCGAGGTGCTGCGCGTGCTGGGGCGAAAGGCCGAAGCGCTCGAGCTCTTCGAGGCCGTCGACCTGGAGACCGAGCGAGACCCCGACGTGGTGCTGCTGTGGGGCCGACTCGCGGAGCGCCTTTGGCGCGAGTACGACGATCGGCCGCGCTGGGCCCGCGCCATGCTGCAGCTGTCGGCGCACGCGGCGTTGACGGAGCGGGAGCGGCTGCTCCACGCCAGGCGTTTCGTCGACGTGCTCACGCGTGGGCGCCCAGTCGGTGAGCGCCTCGAGGCCCTGCGCACGGCCCGCGCCAGCGTTCGCGACGGCACCGAGGCGGCCCTGCTCGTCGACGTCGAGCTCGCCCTCGACGCCGTCGATCGCATGGCGCAGCTTGCGTCGTTGCCTGTGCTCGACGCCTTGTGGCGCAGCGCGCCCACGTTCGAGGCGCACCGCACGCTGGCGATGACGATCATCGAGCGCGCAGGCCATGACGATCTCGAGCTGCTCCTCGACGTCTTCGGCAAGCGGTGGCTCGACGACGTGCCCGAAGGCCACGCCGAGCGGAAGTACGCCGAGGCGCTCTACGCCGAGGTGCTGCTCGAGCACGCGTACGTCGAGCTGAGCCGAGACGCCTTCGCGGCCGCCGCCGAGCTCTTCCTCACCATCACCGTGCGCACCCGCTCGCTCGAGGCCTTGAGCGGCTACGTCGAGGCGTCGTTGCGCGGGGGCGTCGACGGCGTGCGCATCATCTCGGCGGTGGCCACCACGCTGCCCGGGCCCGAGTGGGCGCCGTTGCGCAGCCTCGCCGAGGCGCTCGTGCTCGGTCGTCAGCTCCCGGCCCTCGATGACCCAGGGTTCCGCGTCACCCTCACGCGCGCGCGGTCGGTGCTGCAGGGCGCCGATGAGGCGCTCGCCCGGACCCCCGAGCTGCATCACCTCTACGGTTACCTCGCGCACGAAGACTTCCACCGCTTCGGGACCCGCGCCTCGGCGCTCGAGGCGCACGGGCGCTACCACCTCGCGCTCGATCTCGCGCCCGGCGTGTACCGGCGTCGCGCGACGCTGCTGGTCGAGCTGGGCCTGCTGCAGGCTGCGCTGGGCAACCATCGGCTCGCGCTCAAGCACTTCGACGAGCGCGCCCGGTTGCCCATCGAGAAACCTGCCGAGGGCCTCGCGTTCCGGCTCTCGCGAGCGCGCAGCCTCTTTCACGCCGGTCGACTCGAGCAGGCGGCCGCCGAGGCGCAGGCCGGGCTGGCGCTCGTCGAGCAGCACCCGCAGCTGGCGCGCTTCAGGGCGCTGGCGCTCGAGCGCGCGCTCTTCTGTCATCTCGTCGCCGGGCAGTACGAGGCCGCCGCGCGAGAAGGTGAGGCGCTGTTGCCGCTGCTGCCGGCGTCGACGGCGGCGCAGGTGAAGGCCCGGCTCGGGTTGGGCCTGGCGTACTTGAAGGGTGGCCGCGCCGCTGACGCGACGAAGGTGCTGGCGGCCGCGCGGGCGGTGCTCGACGCGCCCTTGCCACTCCACACGACCGAAGCGCTCGCGGCGCATGGGCCGACCCACCTGAGCGCCGAGGAGCTGCGCGCCCTCGTCGCCGGGCTCGACGCCGAGGTGAAGCGCGCGGCGGGCGACTCGCCGGGCCGCCTGGTGGCGCTGCGGGAGCGCCAGCGGGTGCTGGAGGCACGCCAGGCCGCAGCGCCCCGCGACGAGACCCTGCAGGCCCTCGCCACCAACGCCCACCACCGCGCGCAGACGCTCGCGACCCTGGGGCAGTGGCCCGAGGCGGAGCTCGCCCTGCGTCAGGGGCTGACCCACGCAGAGACCTGGCGTTCGCACACCGGGGCGCAGTTCGACCCGGTGTCGGTGGGCCTGCTGCAGCTGTGCGCCGAGTTCACGCTCGCGCGAGGCGCGGGGTGCCCGGTGCCTCAGCCTTCGCTGGTGGAGCAGCTGGGCGCCGCCCTTCGCCGGGCGAGGAAGGATGGCTTCGTCGGCACCGCGGAGCTGAGGGTGCTGGTGCCCGCGCTGCTGGCGCGGCTCGAAGCGAGCGGGTCGAAGGCCTCGCCTTGAGCGTCATGCGCTCGAGCCGTAACCCGCGGGCACCTTTCGTCGTACAACGGACCATCATGCGCATCGGCTTCCTGCTTCCCTGTCTGCTGGCCCTGGCCTGCGGTGGCGGCACCCTCTCGACCCTCGACGGCGGCCCGGCGACGGTGCCGATGCCAGATGGTGGCTCCCTCACGTGGACGCCAGGGCAGTTTCCGCTCGAGCTCATCACCGAAGCGCAGGCGTGGCGCCAGGTGCTGCCGGCGACGTACCCCGGCACTGGTGGGCACTCGGGCCAGCGCGTGCGGGTGCTCTTCAACGCCCTGGCCGCGCCCACCTACGACTCGATGATGGACCCGGTGCAGTTCCAGGTGGGGAGCGTCATCGCCAAGGCCGTCGTCGCCGCTGACGCCACACCGCTCGACCAGGCCAGCCGCTACTACTTCATGCGCAAGGAGCCGCCCGGCTGGGACGCGGCGAGCAACGATTGGTCGTGGGGCGTGGCGAACCGCTCGGGCACGACGTGGTCGTACTCGACGATGGGTCGCTCCGGGCTCTGCACCGGCTGTCACCAGGGCGATGCCAGATGGGACTTCGCGCGCTCGGTGCAGGTGTTCCGCACGCAGACGCCTCCGTGAAGGGCAGCCGCCGCGACTCGCACCAATCCTTCTCAGCGTCCTGAGACGAACCGGCGTGCCCCAAGCCGCTGAGTGGCACCAAAGGCCGCGGTTCTCGAGACCGCTGGGCCTTCCGAGACCGCTGGCCTTGCTAGAGCTGGTGGGCGTCGCCCACGTCCTGAAACACGACGCGCCCCGGCTTCCCGTCAGGACCACTCGGCCCTCTGTTTCCGTCGGAGCCCCGGGGGCCATCGCTGCCTGCTGAACACCCTGCGTCGTCGGTGACGAGCTGTCCGTTGCTGTCGGTGTGGGTCGTTGGTGAGCGACTGGCGCCTCCTGATCCGCCTGCGCCTCCCGACCCGCCAGCGCCGCCCAGGCCGCCGGTGCCTCCACGGCTGACGATGGCGCGCTTCAGTCGAGCCAACGATTCGTCACCGCACGGCGTGTCGATGCACTGGAGCGCGACCAGCACCTCGCCGCCCACACCACCTGGCCCACCCGGGCCGCCATCACCACCGGCTCCTCCCGCGCCACCGTCGCTGCATTCGCTCCCGGAGCTGCCTGAAGTCCCGTCGACGCCGCTTTCGCCGGTCGCGCCCTCGCCGCCGCGTGAGACGACCTGAAACCGGCCGAGATCCTCGCCCTCGACGACGCGCCAATCGCGTGAGCCTGCGCCGTCGACCTCGAACAGCACGCGCTTCGACAGAAGGTGCTCCTTCGCGCGGACCTTCACCGTCGGCCCGGTACCACCAGCGGTGCGCGCGACGTGCTCGATGGATGCGCCGGGCAGGTACCGCATCGTCCACTCGAGCCAGCCCATCACCGCGCCGTCGAGGTGCACGGGAAGGCGAAGCCGATCGGCGCCGGCGAGCTCGAACGACTGGCTGCGCTCCAGATCGTCGGTGAACTCGAAGCGGGCGTGCCCGGTGCCCTTCACCACCGGCGACGGAATCGAGATCGCCAGGTCAGGCAGGCACGGCGTCGGGTCGAACGGCCGGCCTTCACGGCACATCGTCAGCGCCTGCGAGACGCCCTCGATCTGGGCCCACACGACGCCGCGGAGGTTCAGCGTCGGCAGGATGCCCGAGCTCGCCTGCAGCGCATGAAACCCGGCACCTCGCGGCTGATCCACCTCGAGGACCCGAGGCCAGGTCGGGTCGCGGGTGAGCCAGGCCTTCTCGATGTGCGCGTGATCGAGGTCGATGGGGTTGTTGCCGTAGCGCAGCACCGTCGCCTCGACGTCACTGGCCTTCGCGACGAGCTCCTGGAACGGCGAGGTCGCGATGCGGAGTCTGATCAGCCTGCGCGCCGCTTCGACGCGGAGGGCTTCGGACGGGAGCCGGCGCGCTGCCCTGAGCAACACGGATTCGTTGCGCGAGGCGACGAGCCCATCGAGCGCGGTGGTGGTGATCGCGGCACCGTTCCACTGTCCGGCTTCGAGGTCGTCGACCTTGAGCACCTCGGTGGCGAACTGCGCGCGAATCGGACCAAGGCCACGGAGCAGGCCGCGGAGCCGATCCACTCTGGGTTTGACCACCGTCCGCGTCGCGTCGACGCCGACCGGTCGCTCCAACAACGCGACGTGCAGGGTACGCAGCCGGTCGCGCTTCGCGGCGCTGCGCTCGAGATCGTCGTCGCTCAAGAGGCGCTCGTAGAGCGGCACCAGCGCGTCGAGGAGTCCCTGACTGACGCTGGGGTCGAGGGTCTCGAGCGAGAGCTCGAGGCATCGGCGAAGACGGCGTGGCTGATGGTGCCGTCGACCCAGGCGTCGATGATCGCGTCCTGCAGGCTGGCATCGGCGAGCAGGTCTCTCGACAGGCGGGCGTCGCAGAGCTCTCCCGAGGCCTGGCTCTGCGCCAGATGCGTGAGGATGGCCTCTCGGGTGCGCACCTCGGCCGCGCGGGTTGCCGAGAGCGGCTTCGACACGGTGGCGCAGGCCGTCGTGGTCAGCAGCAGCAGGGCAACGGATCTCATGCTCGACAGGTGCCGGTGGTGGTCATGGTGATCCATTCATTCGGTGCACCGACTGTATTCGAGGAACTCAACCGAACAGGCCGACCTTCGACGGGGTGAAGTCGGGGAACACGTCGGCCCGGCGAATTCTCACCGAGTCGAGGCACTCGCTCATCACGCTGCGCAGGTCGGTCGTCACCCTCAGGTCGCGCCCTTCGTGGAGCTGGTTGAGCCCCGGCCAGTCTGCGAGCACGCGTCCGCCGACCACGCCGCCACCGAGCACCAGGGAGGCCGACGCCGTTCCATGATCCGTTCCGCGGGTGCCGTTCTCTCTGGCGGTGCGGCCGAACTCCGTCATCGTGAGCAGGGTGACGTCGGAGAGCCTTGGGCCCAGATCCGCCGCGAACGCCGCGAGCGCCTCGGCGAGCTCCTTCACCTTGTTCGCGAACTGGCCGGTCTCTGCGCCTTGCGCCAGGTGCGTGTCGAAGCCGCCGAGCTCCGTCGCGGCGACGTGAAGGCCGACGTCGGCGTGAATCAACCGCGAGATGTCCTGGAGCCGGCGCGCGAGCACCGACTTCGGCCAGACCGCGCCGTTTTGAGGCGAGCGCTCCGCCAGGCCCTCGTGTCTGACCTTCGAGATCGAGTCGAACGCGTCATGTCCTGAGGTCCGCAAGGCATCATCGACGGCCTGCGCGTAGAGCGACTCGAACGTCGTCGCGGCCACGTCGCCGCCACCGATGCGGAAGTCCTTCAGCGATGGAAACGCGAGCGCGCTCGACTCGCCCTGCATCGACGACGGCAACCCGTTCTGCACCGCCACCATCGAGAACGCGGCCCCACCCAGCTCCCGGCCTGCGCGATTGAGCCAGCCATCGGGAGCGCGGTGCCCTGCAGACCCGGACTCCAGAATGTCCTGCGCTTCGAAGTGACTGCGCGGAGAGTTGGGCAAGCCCGTCGCGTGAACGATCGCGAGCTGCCTGGCCGAGAAGAGCGGCATGAGCGCCGACATCGCGGGGTGCAGGCCGAACGTTCCGTCGAGCTTCAGCGGCGTCGTCAGCTTCAACGTCGGGCGCAGGCCCGCGTACGCAGCGTCACCGGTCGGCGGCACCATCGCGAGGCCATCGACGCCACCGCGAAGGAACACCACCACCAGGGTCTTCTTCGTTCCGGCAGTCGTCTGCGCGAACGCCGGGGCTGCGCCGAACGCTGCGAGTGACTGCATCAACGCTCGTCGAGAGATCATTGGGCCTGGAACTCCGGGGAGCCGAGCAGCAGCCCCACCGCTTTGGAGACATCGGTGCCGCGCCGCTCGTCGACATCGTCATCGGTCACCAGCGCCCGCTTCACCGTCGAGAGCGTCTGCTCCGAGGCTGGCCGGCCGAGGACCGTCATGGCGATCTGCTCGAGGCTGGAGCTCTTCGCCGGGAGCTGCACGACGACGCCCGGCACCCGGCCCGTCGCGAGCTTCAGCCCGAAGTTGATGCGCGCGACGAGCCCACCGGCAGAGATCCACGGCGCTGCGTCTTCGCGATAGCCCGTCGGTGGCGCACAGCGGTACAGCGGCTGACCGAGCTGATCGAGCGCGGTGGCCAGCGGGCGGTGCGCTTCGTCGAGCGTTCCCACCGCACGAATGGAGCCGATGACGAACTCGAACGGCGTGCGCGTCTTGGTGGCGACGGCCTGCGGGCTCCAGAACTCGGGCGACTCGACGATCGCGCGGTAGGTCGCCTGGAGGTCGCCATCGGTGCGCAGGAACTCGGCCGCGACGCGATCGACGAGCGCGGGAGGAGGGGAGTCGCTCGCCAGCCGCTGACACAGCTTGAACGCGAGCCGCTTCGCCGTCGCCGGATGCTTCGAGAGGAAGTCGAGGAGCCGCTCTCCATCCTGCTGGCCCAGGCCTGCCGCGAGCTCGAGCCCGAAGATCTTCTTCGCCCCATCGTCATGCGCGAGCGGGTGGAATTCGAACGTGCCGAAGCCCATCTTCTTTGGCCGAAGCTGCAGCCCCCAGCCCGTCAACGCGCGCGCGGCTTCGCGGACGTCGGCCTGCGTGTAGCCAGCGTTCACGCCGACGGTGTGCAGCTCCATCAGCTCGCGCGCGTAGTTCTCGTTGAGGCCCAGCACGCGCGGCTCGTCGTCGTCGTCGCTCTGGTTCTTCAGGTTCGCCGGCAGCGTGAAGCCGTCGCGCACCGACATCCAGTTGTCGAGGTACCAGAGCATCGCGGGGTGCTTCGCCGTCGCGCCGAGCAAGTCGCGGAAGCGCCCGAAGACGTGCGGCCGAATCGCCTCTCGCTCGTAGGCGTTGATCATCCACCGCGTGCGGCCCTTCTCGGCCGAGACGTTGAAGTGGTTGAACCAGAAGTCGACGAGCACCTCTTCGAACTGGCGCTGCGAGTTGGCGGCGCGCAGCAGCTTCGCCTGCGTCAGCTCGATGATCAGCTGGCGGGGCAGCTCCTCGGGGTTCTCGCGAGCCATCATGCGGGCCCGCGCCTTGCCTTCTTCCGTCTTCACGTCGACGCCGAGCGCTTTGAGCTTCTTGTCGGGACGTGGGTACTCGCGAAAGGCCTCGGCGACCGACAGCCCGAGCGTCTTGAAGCCCGAGAGCCTGGTCTCCATCTCGCGATCGACGCCAGGCTGAAGCTGCTCCGACACCCAGCGCTCGAGGCCGAGCTGGGCGATGCGTTGCCGGTCAGACGCCGAGGGCCCGAAGCCGAGCCGGTGCTGGGCGTGCGTCGCCTGGTGGTCGGCGCTGAGCGTCGTCGGAGGCAGTCGAATCGCCGGAGCCGACCTGGCCGGCACACTCGCTGGACCCGATGCGCACCCCGCGAGCATCACGATCAAAAGTCGCCTCATGGTGAAAGGAACACGGCAGGCACCGGGAGGTTGTGTTGCGCTTTGACTCTGAATAGAGTCATAGTGACTTGATATGGAACTCCTCCCTCGAATCGACGACGAGCTCGACACCCGAAACCCCCTGGTGATGACGCTGGAGCAGGTGCTGTCACCCGAAGCGTGCGAGCGCCTCATCGAGCGAATCGAAGCCCTGGGGCCGTGCGCTGCACCCATCTCGACCGCCCGCGGGCCCGCGATGCGGCCTGACGTTCGGAACAACGATCGCGTCATGTTCGACGACCCCGAGCTCGCCGCCCACCTCGTCGACGCCGTGCGAGGCCGGGTGCCCGAGCGCCTCGAGCAGGAGTGGGTGCTCTGCGGTGCCAACGAGCGGCTGCGCTGCTACCGCTACCGGCCCGGCCAGCGCTTCGCCCCGCACTTCGACGGCGCCTTCCATCGCTCCGATGAGGAGCGGAGCTTGTTGACGTTCCTCGTCTATCTCAATGGTTGCAGGGCGGGCGGCGCGACGCGGTTGATCGATCTCGAGCTCGAAGTGCACCCGAGAGCAGGCCTCGGCCTGGTGTTCAATCACCACCTGCTGCACGAGGGCGCCCCGGTGCTCGAGGGCGTGAAGTACGTCGTGCGGACCGATCTCATGTACCGGCGGATACCGAATTCATCAGCGATATCAACGCACTGACGCTGTGCGTTGCGTGGCCCTATCTCCCGCGCGCCGTTGCGCTATGGCCCGCAGCCATGAGTGACGTCCCGCAAGGCCCTCCGCCGAGCACCGCGCCTGCTGCAGCCGACGCTCTGCCTGCTCCAACGGAGCCCCCGTCACCCGGGCACGGCCACGAGAAGAAGCTGCTGCCGCTCGCCATCGGAGCGCTCGGCGTCGTCTACGGCGACATCGGCACCAGCCCGCTCTACGCGATGCAGGAGTGCTTCGCGAAGAAGGTCATCGACGGCGAGCTGCAGACGGCGCCCCACGCCATGGCCGTCTCGCACGACTCGGTGCTGGGCGTGCTCTCGCTGTTCTTCTGGGCGCTGACGATGGTCGTCACGTTCAAGTACCTGCTGTTCATCACGCGCGCTGACAACAAGGGCGAAGGCGGCATGTTCGCGCTGCTCGCCCTCGTGCCGGGCCGTGACTCGTCGAAGAAGCTGACCGTCACGGTGGTGATGGCGGGGTTGCTCGGGGCGTCGATGCTGTTCGGTGAAGGCGTCATCACCCCCGCCATCTCGGTACTCTCTGCCGTCGAGGGGCTCGGCGTCGCGACCCACGCGATGGACTCGGCGCTCGTGCCCATCACCCTCGTCATCTTGTTCGGCCTCTTCATGGTGCAGAAGCGCGGCACCGGCGGCATCGGCAGGGTCTTCGGCCCCATCATGGTGGTGTGGTTTTTGACGCTGACCGTGCTCGGCGTGCGGGCGATCCTGACGCACCCTGCAGTGCTCGAGGCGGCGAGCCCGCTCTGGGCCTTCAGGCTCTTCCAGACCGACCCCTGGCACGCCTTCGTGGTGCTGGGCGCCGTCGTCCTCTGCATCACGGGTGGCGAGGCGCTGTACGCAGACCTCGGGCACTTCGGCGCCAAACCGATTCGGATCGCGTGGATCTCGGCCGTCTTCCCCGCGCTGCTGCTCAACTACTTCGGCCAGGGCGCGTACCTGCTCGAGCACGGCTGGGTCGAGAAGCCCTTCTGGGCGCTGGTGCCCGAGCCACTGCTGTACCCCATGGTCGGGTTGGCGACGGCGGCGGCAGTCATCGCCTCCCAGGCGCTCATCTCGGGGTCGTTCTCGCTGGCCCGCCAGGCCGTTCAGCTCGGCTACCTGCCGCGCGTGACGATCGTCCACACGTCGGAGCGCAACGAGGGGCAGATCTACGTGCCCGAGGTGAACCAGGCCCTGATGTGGGCGTGCCTCACGCTGGTGCTCGCGTTCAAGAGCTCGACCGCCCTCGCTGCCGCCTACGGAATCGCCGTGACGGGCACGATGACCATCACCTCGATCGTCTTCAGCTACATGGCCCGGCAGAACTGGAAGTGGCCGCTGTGGCGCGTGGTGCCGCTCGCGATTCTCTTCCTCTCGTTCGATCTGCCGTTCTTCCTCGCGAACGTCCTCAAGTTCTTCGACGGTGGCTGGTTCCCCGTGGTGCTCGGCATGGCCATGTTCTCGCTGATGACCACGTGGAAACGAGGCCGCGTCGAGCTGGCCAAGCGCTTCAATCAGTCCGTCATGCCCATCACCGCGCTCCTCGAAGATCTCGAGGCGACCAAGCCGTTCCGCGTGCGCGGCACCGCCGTCTTCATGTCTGGAAACCCCGACGGCACCCCGCCCGTGCTGCTGCACCACCTCAAGCACAACCAGGTGCTCCACCGGCAGGTCGTCTTGCTCTCGATTCTGCCCATGGAGATTCCCTACGTCCCGAAGGAGGATCAGATCGAGGTGAAGGAGCTCGGCAACGGGTTCTTCCGCGTGGTGTGGCGGACCGGCTTCATGGAGACGCCCAACGTGCCCGCCATTCTTCTTCGCGCGCGTGAGCTCGAGCTGGTCGCCGAGCCCTCGACGACCAGCTACTTCCTGGGCCGCGAGACGCTGCTGACCCGGGGCAAGTCCACGATGATGCACTGGCGGAAGATTCTGTTTTCGTTCGTCTCCCGCAATGCGCTCCCGGCGACGAGCTACTTCGGACTGCCTCCGGGTCGCGTGGTCGAGCTGGGCATGCAGGTCGACCTGTAACCCGTTTGATTTCGAGCAGAACGTCGAGACTTGAAACTGAAGGCAGGGTTGCCTCATCTTGAGGTCAGCCGTGCTGCATCTGCTTCGACGCCCAGAGCCCATCACCCCCGAGACGCCCGACGAGGCGCTGGTTCGCCGCGCCCAGCGCAACGACGCCGACGCCTTCCGCGCTCTCTTCGAGCGGCACGTCACCTCGGTGCGGCGCTTCCTGCGCGACCTCATTCGCGACCCCGACGCGGCCGACGACGCGACGCAAGAGACGTTCACCCGTGCCCATGTGCAGCTCCCCAGGCTGGGCGATCGCGATCGGTTCAGGCCCTGGGTCTTCGGCATCGCCCGTAACGTCGCGTTCGAGGCCAGGCGCGTGCGTCAGCACCAGTCGCTCGAGCTCGACAGCGATGACGACGTTCCTGCGGCGGTGTTGCCGGCGCCCGACCCGGAGCGCACGCTCCTCGACCGCGAGCTCGAAGGCCAGCTGACCAACGCGCTGGGGGCGCTGTCGGAGCACCGCCGCGCCGCGCTGTTGCTGCGGCTCGATCACGGGCTCTCGTACGATGACATCGCCGAAGCCATGGGGTGGACGTTGCCCATGGTGAAGAATGAAATTCACCGGGCGCGCCTCGCGTTGAGGGCGTCCTTGCTCCCGCATCTGGGAGGGCCGAACCCATGAGCCGCTGCGGCAAGACGCATCTCCTCGAAGCGGTGGTGCAGGGTGAGGTTCCGGGTGACGACCTTCGCGCGCACGCAGCGCACTGCCCGCGGTGCCGGCACGAGCTCAACTGGCTCGAGACCGAGCAGGGCTTGTTCCGCCAACGTGCTGCCCGTGAAGAGGTGAGCGCGCTGTGGAAGGGCGTCGCCGTACGAACTGGCGTGGCGCCTCGCCGAAGCATCAACCGGGCGCTGGTCGGTCTCGCCGCTGCGCTGTTCGTCGTGCTGGGCGTCGGCCGGGGCTTCGTCGAGGGGCCGTCGAGCAGCAGCGGCCGAGACGCCTCGGTGGCCGACTCGGTGGAGGCGTTCATGACCGAGAACGCCATCACCCAGGAGCGCGCGAATCTCTGCTCCCGTTCGGCGGAGCAGGGCATCGGGTTTCACTGCGGTTACGTGCCGGCGAGCCTCATCGCCTCGCGCTGAGCGTCAGCCGTTCGCTTCGTTCTTCTCGTCGCTGGCGCGCTTGAGCATCGTGCCGATGAGCGAGTCCATCCACATGTGGCTGATGCCGTAGTTGCGGTCGGGATCGGCGAAGTGGTGGGCCATGTGGTGCGCACGCAGGCGCTTGCCCCACTCGGTCCACGGCGCACGGTGATGCGTCGACCAGTGCAGGAAGTCGTACCAGAGGTAGCCGATGACGATGCCCGCCCAGAACGGCAGCGTGAGGTCGGCGCGACCGATGAGCGACAGCCCGCCCCAGATGAGGCTCGCCAGCACGATGCTCACCGGCAGTGGCATCACCAGGCGCGTGTCGTCGTCGGGGTACTTGTGGTGGAAGCCGTGGCCCGTCCACCCCGGCCAGGTGTGGAAGACGTGCTTGTGGATGAAGTACTCCATGAACTGCCACGTGAGGAACCCGAGCGGCACCGCGGCGGCGGCGATCTGCCAGGTGGTCGTGCCGTTGAGCAGCGCGCTCCCGAGCACCCACGACGTCATCGGAATCCAGAACAGGAACGGCATCGACGGGTGGACCTTCGAGAAGAACTCGATGAAGTCGTTCTGGTACATCCGTCCACGCTGGTGCCGAACGTAGTCGCGCAAGGTATCCCTCATGCCGCGGGCTTTAACTGGTTGGCCTTGGCGTTAGCAACTCCAACGGTTTCAGATGGTTGATGATCCTCAAGGGAGGGCGAGGCGCGCTTTCAGGAACCGGGCGAGCCCCCGCAGCACCTCCATGGGGATCTCGTGGCCTCCATCGAAGGCGTGGAAGTCGACCGGCAGCCCTGCGCTCGTGAGCATCGCCTCGAGGCTCTGCGCACCCGAGAACGGCAACACCTCGTCGAAGCGGCCGTGCGATTCGAAGACGTGAAGCGCCGAGCGCGCCTTTGCTTTGACGCGCCACACGTCTTCGGTGAGCAGCGTGCCCGACAGCACGGCGAGGCCCGCGGGCGCCTCTTCCACCCGCAACGCGACGTCGGTGGAGATCATCGCGCCCTGCGAGAAACCACCGAGCACCAGCTTCGAGTACGGCAGGCCGGAGCCGTTCATCACCTCGGCCACCAGGGCGAGCATCGCCTTCCGGGCGGCGGGCATGCCGTCGGGCTCCTCCTTGCGAAACGCCGCGAGCGCCTCGGGGCTGGCCTGGCGCAGCTTCGCGATGACCTCGAAGTCGATCATCCACCACGCCCGGGAGTCGCCGTACCCGAGGTGGCCGAGCGAGAGCGGCGCCGCTGGAAAGTGGAAACGAACTGGCGCGAGCGACGGCTCTTCCGAGACCAGCGCTTCTGCGAGCCCGACCAGGTCCGTGCCGGGAGCGCCGAAGCCGTGGCAGAGCACCACCACCCCGGCCGGAGGAACCGTGGTGTTCTGTTGAAGCGTGACGACGTCGAGGCCGGCGATGACGGAGCGCATGGAGCGCGGCAAGCCATGAAGTCGGCCCGTCGACAAGCCCTTGACCTCTCAGCGCAGGCCGTATTCGCTCCCGCGTCGTGGCGTTCCACCTCAAGGTCTCCAAGGGCGCTGCCTCGGGCGAGGAGTACTCGTTCGCGGATGAAGCTCGTCTGGGTCGCACCGCCGACAACGACGTCGTGGTCAGAGACCAGGCGGCCTCGCGCAGCCACGCCCGCGTGTTCGAGCAGGACGGCCGCTACTTCGTCGAAGATCTCGGCAGCGCCAACGGTACCAAGCTGAACAACGCAGCCGTGAAGCAGGCAAAGGAGCTGAAGAACGGCGACTCGATCATCATCGGAGACACGGTCTTCCGCTTCGAGCTGAACCTCGATCAGACGATGGTGCCGGCGGCCTCGTCGACGATGGACGAGGGCGCGGCCGAGAGCGACGACCCCAACGCGACCCGGCTCCCGAAACGCGCAACCCCCGTCGCGCCCCCGAGAAAAGCAGCCGCGACGCCCGACTCGACGAACGCCGATGACGACGAGCCCGTGGCCGATGACGTTCCTGACTCCACGGGTGAGACCGACGACGAACCCGATTCGACAGGAGACGACGCCGACGAGGGCCTCCAGGGCGAGTCGGTGAACTCGACGATGTTCGTCAACGTTCCCAAGCCGAAGGCGCTCGAGCAGCGGGCCTCGAGGGGCGCAGCGCAGCGGCCGCCGAGAGGCAACGGCACCGACCGCCCGTCACGAGGCGCGGCAGCGATCGAGCGACCCTCGCGCGCCCGCGCCATCGCACCGAAGGAGGAGGTCGACGAAGACGCCATCGAGCTCACCGCCGCCGAGCGCGCGCGCATGCGTCGCCAGCTCAACCAATCGGCAGGTGGCCGCGTTCAGCTGCTCTGGCAGGATCTCCCGAAGGGCGCGCGCGCGTTGCTCGCCATCTTCGGCACCCTGTTGCTCGTCGGCACCGTCGGCCTCGCGGGCTACGTGGCGTGGCCGCGACAGCGGGTGACTCGACCCGAGCCCAGGAGCTTCCCGGCCGACGGCGCCCTCATCGAAGACAGCTTCGGCGTGGGCGACGTCACGTACACCACGTCGGATCAGAAGGCGTTCACCTTCGCGGCGATGTCTCCGGTCCGCATCGTCGGCGTGCTCCACTACCAGGCGGCCAACATCTCGGCCGACGAGGTGACGATCAACCTCAATGGGCAGGACCTCGGCGTGGTGCCTCCAGACAACATCGACGTGGAGTCGCGCGAGGTCGAGATGGTGCTGCCGGCCGCGACCCTCAAGCCCCGCGACGAGAACCTCATCGTCTTCGACAACGTCAGGAACCCTCCGGGCAGCGACGAGTGGAAGATCTGGAACCTCTGGGTCGAGATCATTCCTGTGCCCGAGATGTCGGCTGACGAGGCACGTCGTCGCGCCCAGACCGAGATCGACAAAGCCAGCAAGGACTGGGAGCTGCGCGAGGTCGGCGCCCCCAACCTGTTCCGCGCGTGGAAGACCTACCGCGAGGCGTGGCTGTTGCTCGAGGCGACGCCCGACGCTCCGCCCGAGCTCATCACCTTGTCGCGCACGCGCATGAAAGAGATTCGGCCCGAGCTCGATCGCAAGTGCAACGCGATGATCGTGAAGTTCAAGTCGATCGTGAACACCCGCCCCGATGCGTTCGCCGAAGGCCGACAGGTGCTCGAGAACATCCCCGAGCATTTCCCGACACGTGAACACCCCTGCTTCGGCTTCTCACGCTCGCTGCTGCGCACCATGGACGGCTTCGACGACTTCGAAGCCGCAGGCGCACCCCCGACCGAGTAGCGTAACCCCTCGACACTCTTTGGTGATTTTGCGTCCACCTGACGGATGGCGGGGGGGGCTGCTGGCTCCGATGATGTCCTCATGAATCCTCGCACCGGTCTCATCGGTCAGGTGGCCCCACCGCTCGCCACTGCCTCCAGTTGGGGCGGGAATCACCGCATGCGACGGGGCCAGGTCGTCGTCGAGACCGCTATCGTCATGCCGGTCTTCGTGTTCCTGATCCTCGGGCTGCTTCAGCTCGGCCTCATGCACCACGCGCGCGTGATGTCGAAGTACGCGTCTTACAAGGCTGTCCGCGCGGGCTCGGTGAACCGCGGCGAGGTCAAGGTCATGGAGGATGCGGCCCTTGCGGTGCTGCTCCCCGTGGTTGGGCGCGACAGCACCGCGGGTGCTCCCTACAGGACCGACAGCACTGCGGCATACGACAACGCGTGGAACAGCATGAACGGCAACCAGCAGGGCGGCGGGATCCCGTTCGTCGAGGTCATCGTCTGTAACCCCAAGCGCGGTCGAATCGCACAGAACGCGGACTTCGATGATGCGCGGCAGGCGATGGGTCAGGGGCCTGGAGCAGTCCCTGAACCTCCCGATCCGAACGACCCTCCCCCTCCTGGGACGCCTCCGCCGCCTCCTCCTGGCGTGGGTACCTCGCCAAACCTGAGTTGGCAGGGGTTCAACTCGAGCAAGCTCCAGATCCAGGTCACCGTGTTCTACAGAATGTACATTCCCTTCGCGAACTGGATGGTCTGGCGCCTCGCGGTCGGTGAGGAGACGGGCTCACCCAAGAAGCAACGCTGGTTGGGGTGGAAGAAAGACCCGAACAACCCCGAAGCCAAGACCCTGAAGAACCGGCTGATGAGCCTCGCGGATTCGAAGAAGTACCTCATGCCGATCCGCTCCAGCTATGCGATGCGCATGCAGTCGAACTTCAGCGGGAGAGCGCATGCAGCACTCCCCAATGGCGGCGGGACCGGTACCAACACAGGTAAGAACGATTCCCAGTGCAGGATTCCCTGGGCAACCCAGTAGCGCGGAGCCAACCCATGAACACGACCATGCCTCTCTCTGCGCGACCCCGTGGCCAGACGATGGTGCTGTCCGTCGTCACGATGTTGATGCTCGCGCTCATGATGCTCATCGGCTTCAACGTCGCGCACACCGCCCATGAGCGCATTCGAATTCAGCAGGCAGCTGATGCTCAGGCCTACAGCGTGGCAGTGCTGCAGGCGCGAGCGATGAATGTGAATGCAGTCATCAACCGCACCATTGCCGCCCTCACGGTCGCGCAGATGTCGCTTCACGCCTGGAACACAGTCGCCTCGCACGAGGTCGACATGCTCCAGGGCGGGTTCATCGCGTTCGGCGAAGTCGCATTGATGGAGGCAGCGCAGTGCTGCATCACAGGCCCTTGCGTCGTTCACTGCACGGACGCGATTGAGGCCGGGGTCATCTCCTTCAAATACAAAAGTGCCAAAGATGAGTACGAAGGAAAGCTCTCCGCGAAGGAGCAGGATTTCAACAACGCGGTGAGGGCACTCTACGACGCCAAGAAGTCACTCTACGACCAGGAGAAGGACTTCGTGGGTCAGGTGCAGGCACAGATCAACAATGGCTCGATCTTGACCGATATGCTCAGAAAGACCGCTCCTCAGGCGCAGTACGCCGGCCTTCACGCGACGAACGTGAACAACTTCTTGTGCACCCTCGATGGTCCTGCCGACATCGGAGCCTGCAGTGGGTCGGAGCCCCTCGTCTTTGCGCGTGCGAGGCATCCTCCAAGCGAGCGATCGAAGCAGATGCAGGAAACCGCGAACGCAGCGCGTGGTCTATTCAACACGGCCGGTGGTTTCGGGGGAATGCTGGGAGGGAGACCGTTCGCCAAAGGCGCACCGTTCATCATCTCCAGCCCAGACAAGATGATGGAAATTCAGGGGAACGAGGGATCGTACACCGCAACGTATGCGCCCACTGGCGCATTCGTCTCTCGTGTCGGTGACAGCACCTACAACAAGGACTCCGCGAACGACCAGACGGCGGAGAACGTGGGTTCTGCAACTGGAGCTGGCGGTACCCTCGTCCGCTGGCGACACGGTGTCGGCGTGTGGCTGCTCGGTTCGAGCGTCTTTTCGTCCCAGAGTGGCGGAGAACACAGGGGGGCCGTTGGAGACAACCACCCCGAGTTCAAGACGATCGCCCAGATTCCGAATGAAGCCACGTTCATCAGCTTCAACGCGCACACGAACCCTTCAGAGCGCAACGACTGGGGGCAGCCCAACGCCTACGGGGCAGTCACTCAAGACCTGCGTCTGCTCCAGAACGGCGGAAGGGGGGCCTTCGAGGTGGCAAAGAATGGCAGCGGCACCATCAACATTCGCATCGGACAAGAGCAGCGGAAGATCACCCTCGTGCCCGCGAACACCGGTGTGGCCGTCGGCAAAGCCAAGGCCTACTTCCACCAACTCGGCGCCGACTGGACGTTGCCTCCGAACGGTTTCGACCCCTTCTGGCGAGCCAAGCTGCACCCGTTCAAGCGTGACGAGCTGCGCGAGGTGCTGAGCATTGCCGGTGACCCCAACGCCTACGTCGCGGGCCCAGTCGAAGGAGTGAGGTGAACATGAAGCGCCAGAGCCAACATCGACGCGGTGCCGCCTCGGTCGAACTCGCGGTCTCGATGATTTTTCTCGTTCCGCTCATCATGTACATGATCTTTCTACAAGACATGTTGATCATGAAGTTGAACGGCCAGGAGGCTGCCGTTCAAGCCTCATGGGATTTCACCGTGCTCGACTATGGCAGTCAGATCAGCCCCCATGGGGTCGGTTCGTTCACGCGACTGACGTATTGCGATCACTCGGCAGCGTATGACTCGTACTCACAGCCGTGGGACTGTGACGAGAGTGGCTCCAGGCATCACAAAGCCATGACGGCCCATGAGTGCTGGATCGGCACCGACCCGAATGGCTACGGCGGGCAGGTTCGGTGCACCGTCAACGAGCAGTTGCAGCCGAGCGGTGCTGGAACGAGGGCCGTGGCAGCGTTTGGTCAGGGGGGCGTCGTCAACTGCCGCGGCCGCCTGGGCATCATGAACTACTATCTGCCGAACCAGTTCCTGACGACGTTCCGCAAAGGGAAAGGCTTCGGCGTCAACGCTGACGGCGCGCAAGGTGGGACTGACGCTCTCGGTCAGAGCTCGACCCGAAAGACGAAGATGGCTTCTCGCTGGGCTGTCGGTAACGGGCAGGCGAAGGCTCAGGACGACGCCCACGGGGAGCGGAGCAAGGCAAAGGAGCATGGAGATTCGTCGGCGGGTTCGAACTACTGGCGCCTCGCCTGGACGGACCACTCGATGTTGGTCGACCCCTGGGCGCTGGGGCTCTCGGGCGGTGAGGACCCCATCGGACGCATCAACCCGAACATGGTGTCTGGCCCGAACCTTCGGAACCCCCTCTACGCTCGCATCAGAGCGGCCTACGGTACTGCGAGTGGAGCGCTTCAGAAGGCCGAGGCCTGGAACACGGCCATTCAGCGAGAGGACCTACTCCAGGGCAACTCGATGCAGGACGGCTCGGGCGACAACCTGACGACGGCAGCAGCAGCCTTCGAGCCGAACAGCGCGCAGCAGCAGTTTGGGCAGCACTGGGCCGCCCAGTGGGGAGACTCCAGAATCCGTGCGACCGAGGGCTCTCGCCAGAATGGTTATTTCGGACTCGCTCCGTGACCAAGCGGTCCTTCAGCATCGGGGGCCTTCTTCTGGTCGCTGCGGTGGCGGGCGTTGGTGTGGGGGCCGTGCTTGGAAGTGGGCCAACCGGCGACGATGTGACGGAAGCCATGTTCGTGGAAGCAGACTCGAGAGCTGAGAGGCTGATTCCGTTGGGGGAGCCGATGAGCGGCACGCCGCGCAACGGCGTCGACCCGATGGCAGCCCACCCTCAGTCTTTGCGCGGCATTCCTCCGTACCCGCGCGCTCAGCCCCGGAGGTTGTCCGATGTCGGGCAGGTCATGGGAATGCCATTGATGGCCTCGTGGTTCGCCACCACCGATCAACCCGACCAGATCCTGTTGCACTACGAGCACGCGTACCTCGATGCTGGCATTCCCATCGTCAGCCACATGTTCGGTCGTGACATGGGGTACGTCGCCTGGCTCGAGGAAGAGAGCGCCGATGATGGTGGGCTGGCAGAGGGCATCGTTCACATGGTGTCTGTGATCAAGAACACGCCCACCTCGACCGAGACGATCGTTCTCCTCTCAGCCTCGAGGCCACAGCGTCTGCTCGATGGGCAACGGAGTCTTCCACCAGGGCTCGCGCTCCCCGCCGATGCGCGGACGCCTCAGGTCGTGCAGATGGCGATGGAAGGCAAGACGCGGAGCATCGTCACCACCGCGAGGCGTGGCGAACTGAGCGGCACCGTCGAGGAGATCGTGACGTTGATGCGCAAGGACGGTTGGGCCGTGGAAGACCTCATGTCATCAGAGACCAGTCGGTCCTTCATTGGCCGAAAGGCGGGGCGCTCGCAGTCTGTCTCGGCCTCGTTTCGCGAGGGGGCCGGCGAGGTCAAGCTCATGTACAATCTCGAACAAGAGAGGACAGACCTATGACTCGTCTGGTGATCGCCGGTGCATTGATGTTCGCGACGCTGGCGAACGGCGACAGGGGGCCTGAGTGCACCCGCCGGTGCCAGTCAGTGCAAGCGGCGTTCGAGAAGCAGTGCCGGCAGAACGCGGCGAACAAACCAGCGGCCCTGTCCAGCTGTGCCGTGGTGGTCAAAGGCCTCGAGGCACGGTGCCAGCAGGAATGCTCGGGCCCGAAACCGAAAAAGGGAAAAACGCCATGACCGCTCGCTCGAAGAAGGCCGTCTCGAAGTCCCTGCGGCAGACTCGACGCCGGCTCACGCGAGGCCAGTCGATGGTCGAGTACAGCATCGTCAGCCACGCGATTCTGCTGCTGGGCGCAGGCACGGCGATGGGCATCTCGCAGTACCTGCGGCTGTTCGATGCGCTCGATATCTACCTGCGCAGCGTCTACACCGTGCTCTCCATGGGCGCGGTCTGACGGCTGTCGTTGCGCTGGCACCCGGTTCGGCTATGCGGTGCCCATGGAACAAGCCGCCCCGAAGCAGCGCTCGCCGTGGCTGTACGTCCTCCTTGGCTGTGGTGGCTTCGCGGCGCTGAGCTGCCTGGGGGTCGCCATCTTCTTCGGTGTGGTGGTGAAGAAGGGCAGCGACATGGTCGCTGGCGTCACCGACCCCAGAGTCCGCGAGGAGAACGCTCGGAAGATGTTGGGCGAACTCCCGGTGGGCTATTCGGTCGCGATGTCGATGAGCATGCTCGGCATGGTCGACACGGCGCTGTTGACCGACGCGCCGACGCTCGCCGACGGAGGCTTCGAGATCGGCGACCACCTCTTCACGTACCTGCGCGTGATGGCCAACGACGAGAACAAGCGCACCAAGGCCTTCTTCGTCAGCGGAGATGGTGACGCGAGCCATCTGCGGAGCAACGGCGTCAACATCGACGCGCGTGACGTGATCAAGCGCGGCAACCTCACCGTCGATGGCCGCAAGATCTACTACGTGGCCGCGCGTGGGCAGTTCGGCACCGGCACCCAGCAGACGGCCGAAGAGGGGCTCAACGCCTCGGTGCTCTTCGACTGCCCGGGCGAGCAGCTGCACGTCGGCGTGTGGTCGATGAGAGACCCTTCGCCTGAGAAGCCCGCTGGCGAGCTCGAGCTCACCGGCACCGTCGCCGACGAGTCAGAGCTGGCGAAGTTCCTCAAGCCCATGAACCCCTGCGGGCGCTGAGGCGACGACGGCAGTGACGTTCTGGCCGTTCCGGGGGGAAGACGATGCTCAGCCTGCTCGTGGTGACGGCGCTTGCGCAGCTCGATGCGGGCGCGGTCGAAGGTCCACCCTCGGACGCGCCCGAGGTCAGCGCGCTCCCGGCTGACGCGCCCGTCGCTGAGGCACCGCTCGCGATCGAACCGGTGGTGGTGGGCGAGACGATGGCGCCGACGGCGGGCTTCGTGAAGGGCGAGCTCTCGGTCTACCTGGGCAGCGATCGCCTCGTGGTGAAGAACAACCGCATCGGGCTGTCGGCAGGCCTCGATCGCTTCGAGACGGCTTTCTACCTGCTCCTCGAGCCGTTGGTCGACCTGCGCTTCTTCGACGGCAAGCTGGGCGTGGGCTTCGGCGTTCCGCTGCGGCTCGAGCTGGTGAACTTCGCGGTCGACGAGACGGGCTCGCCGCTGCTCACGCGCCGCCTGGGCCGCCTGCGCACCGAAGACTGGGACAGCGTTCACGACTTCGGCCGCGTGCTGAAATACGTGACGTGGGGGCGCAAGGAAGACCCGCTCTACATCTCGGCGGGTCAGCGCTACGCGTCGACCATCGGCCACGGCGCGCTGGTTCGCCGCTACGCCCCCAACATCGACATCGACTACCCGCGCGCCTCGGCGCAGGTCGACGCCTACAACGACTTCGGCGGGTTCGAGCTCTTCACCAACGATCTGCTCGAGTGGAACACCCTGGCCGGCATCGCCTTCATCAAGCCGCTGTCGTTCCTCAAGAGCGAGAACCTGCTCGCAAAGACACTGTCGGTGGGCCTCAGCGGCGCGACCGACTGGCGAGCGCCGTACCAGCTGACGACCGACTCGACGACGGGGCTGCGGCAGATCGACGCGCAGGGGCGGCTGCTGTCGGCCATGCGCCCCGTGGGCCTCATCGGCATCGACGCCGAGGTGAAGGTGCTGAAGACGGCCAACGTCGACCTCAAGCCCTACGTCGACTACTCGATGCTCATCGGCGGAGACGGGGGCTTCACGGCAGGGCTGCTCGGCCGCTTCAACGTCGGCACCGAGCTCGTCAACGCGTTCCGGGTGGTGGCCGAGTTCCGCGTGTTGGGCAGCCGGTACCTGCCGAGCTACTTCGACACCTTCTACGAGATCGAGCGCTTCATCTTCGCCAGCGAAGAGGCTCCGGGGCAGGCGTCGCGGAACGCGCTCACGCGGCAGCAGGTGGTGATGGATCGCGGGCTCGGCCAGCGGCTCGGGTACTACGTCGAGGCCAGCTGGGGCATCCCCGGGAAGGTGGGCCTGACGCTGGCCGCCGAGGGGGTCTCGAACCTGCCCAACACCAACCTCATCGCGCACCTCGAGGTGCCGGTGCTCGACTTCTTCCAGATCTTCGGCAGCTACTACAAGCGTGGCATCACCACGGCGTCGTCCATCTTCCGCATCGATCCGCAGACGCCCGACACGGTCTTCTACGCGGGGGCGCGGCTGAAGATCCTCCCGTTTCTCTTCGTGAACGGCCGCGCGTACCAGACGTTCCGGCTGAACCCCGAGGTGCGGCGCTACGACAGCCAGCTCGGCTTCGTCGTCGACGTCGAGATCGGCTACGAGTTCAAGGGGAAGAAGAGCGAGACGGTCGCGACCCAGCCGGTGGACGTGGCACCGACGAGCGAGTCGACGCCTGCAACCGACCCGGCCGCGCGACCGCAGCCGTAGTCATCGCTCCACGGCGACCCACGCGCCTGCGCTGATCATCACCAACAGGCCAACGGCGCTCGATACGGTCGCGGCCTCGTGGAGCACCAGCACGCCCAGCACCGCCGCGACGACGGGCTCGAGGTAGGTGAGCACGCCGGTCAGCTGCGCGCCGATGCGGGGCAGCCCGAAGTTGAAGAGGAAGGCTCCGACCAGTCCATTGATGGTGGCGCCAACCATCAGCAGGGCGACGCCGCCATCGAGCTGCGTCGGCAAGGCGCGCTCCCGAAAGACGATGAGGAGCAGGGCGGCCGAGACGACGGCGTGAAACGAAGTCACCGCGAGGGGAGGGAACGACACCGCAGCGCGCCGACTGGCCAGCACCAGCGCGGCGTAGAACAGCGCGGAGGCACTCCCAAGCAGCCCCGCGTTCCAGGCAGAGCCCGGCTGGTCTGCGCCCGGCAGCACGAGCCACAAGCCGAAGAGGATGATCGGCAGCGCCCAGAGCGCTCGGCGGGAGCGGCGCTCCTTCAGCAGCAGCGGGGCGGTGAGGGCGACCAACAGCGGCGCGAGATAGTGCGTCAACACCGCCACGACGACAGGCCCCTGCTCCAGCGCCGAGAAGTAGAGGGCGACGTTGGCCGCGTCGGCAACACCCACGACGACCAGCGCCAGCAGCGCGCCTTTGTCGTCGAAGCGGAGCCGGCGCACGAGCAGGAGCGCCGGCAGCGCCATCACCGCCATCGTGAGAAAGCCGACGACGAGCCCCGTCTGACCGCCGTAGCGAACGAAGAGCGGCCAGGTGCCCCAACACGACGCCGCCGCAGCGACGACCGCGATACCGGTGTTGCGTGGGCTCTGGGGCAGTGTGTCAGGGCCCAAGGTTGAGCACCTCGCCCGACGCCGAGCAGGGAACGACGCACCCGAGCTGCCCCGGCTGTGGGGCCTCGGAATAGGTGAGTCGAAGGGTGGCGCCGGCCGTCAGGGCGCCGCGAAGGGCCTGCGCCGACGTCCAACGACAGCCATCGCTCCAGTCGAACTGGGAGCCGAAGCAGACCTCGAGGAGGTCGCCACTCACCACGCCCGTGAAGCGCGCGCGGGGAAACCGGACTTCGGCGCGACCCATCGTCGTCCCGCAATCCCACTCCAGGACGCCTTCGTCGCCGACGTTCATGCGCACGTCGACGAAGCAGCTCGGCATCGAGCGCGAGACGGACAGGAAGCGGAGCTTCTGCGCGCACCGTTGGGCGGTCTGCGGCCCGGGCGCGTTGGCGCACGAGGTGGGGACGCCTGCGTCGACGAGCCCTGCATCGGTGGCGCCCGCGTCAGCTCGCCCGGCATCAGCCCCCCCCGCGTCGAGCACGAGGGCGATGGTCTCGACGAGTGGCTCGGTTCTGCCGCAGGACACGGCCACCACGAGCAGGAGCTGCGTCACGAGAGTCCTCGAGGGCTGCGCTGTCGTGAGCACCGCGGCCACCTCACTGCCTTCGTGAGGTCCTGTCGAGAAGGAGGGCGTGTCCCCTTCGCTCGCATGGCACGATGGCCTCGATGTCCTCTTCTCCATCGCAGGCCCTGATGTCGGCGCTCGGCGTCTCACGGCTCGCGCGCGTCACCACGATGGACCGGTGCGGCGTCGAGGTGATGGCCGCCGTGCGGCCGACCGGTCACGTCCTCCAGGTGACCCAGGGGAAGGGGATGACTCGCGTCGAGGCACAGTGGAGCGCGCTCGGAGAGGCGGCAGAGCTCCTCGCGGCCGAGCAGCCCGAGCTGTCCCGGCTCACGTTTGCCCGAGGTGACGAGCTCGACGGGCTGGTGCTCGACGACGACGGGCTGGGGCGCGCGTGGATTCGTGGAGCCCGGCTCTCTGATGGCGCGAACGTCTGGGTCGCGGCCGAGCGCGTGTTCTGCCCGCCCAGAGGGACGACCTGGCTCGGGCCCTCGACGTCGTCCTGGTCGAGCAATGGGTATGGAGCCCATCACACGCACGCCCGAGCGCTCGAGCACGCGGTGCTGGAGGTCTGGGAACGCCACGCCCTGGCTCAGGCGATTCCTCGCGGGTGGACCCCAGGAGTGCTCGCGCGCACCCTGGTGTCGTGGGCGCCTCGACTGGTGAGGCAGCTCGACGCCCGCGGCTTCACCGTCGTGCCGTGTCTGCTCGTGACGGAGCCCCTGCCGCTCGCTGGCGTGCTGCTCTTCGATCGTGACGAGTCGTCGGTTCCGTTGACGGCCGGCTACGCGTGCAGACGAACGCCCGACGAGGCGCTCACCGCGGCCCTTCTCGAAGCGGCCCAGTCTCGGCTCACCGAGATTCATGGTGCGCGTGATGACGTCGCGACCGGCGTGCGGGAGCAGGGCGCCTCGCTCCTCGCTGCGCTCGAGCGGCTGACGCCGTCGCCGCTCCCGTCGGCTCGCCCGGTGAAAGGCTGGCCCAGCGCGGTGTCGTCGCGCGTCGTCGCCGTCACGACCGCCGCCGAGCCACTCCACGTGGTGAAGGCCATCGGTCTTGGTCTCGACGAATCGGAGCTGCTGCGATGAGCGCGCGTCGCGACCCGACGTCGCCGGTGTCGTCGCGCGGCACGACCGTCGTTGCTGTGCATGGTGAGGCCATCGGTCTCGGCCTCGCTGAATCGGAGCTGCTGCGATGAGCGCGCGCGACGTGGTGGTGTTCCTCGGGCCGACGCTCCCGCTGGCGACCGCGCGCAAGACGCTGCGCGCCCGCTACCTGCCGCCCGCGAGACAAGGTGACGTCTTCCGCGTGCTGCCGTCTCGCCCGAAGGTGATCGTCCTCATCGACGGCGTGTTCGAGGCGGTGCCGTCGGTCTGGCACCACGAGCTGCGCGCTGCCCTCGCGAGCGGCGTGCACGTCATCGGCGCCTCCAGCATGGGCGCGCTGCGTGCCGCCGAGTTGCACGGGGAAGGCCTGTTGCCCGTGGGACGCATCGCCGGCGACTACGTCTCGGGAGCCCGCACCGACGACGCCGACGTGGTGTTGCTGCATGGCGACGCCGACTCGAAGTACCAGGCGCTCACCGTGCCGCTCGTGAACGTCGAGGCCACGCTCGCCGAGGCCGCTCGACGACGCGTGCTCACCAGGCGCGAGGCTTCGGCGTTCGTCGAGCGTGCGCGTGGCGTCTTCTACAAGCAGCGAACGTGGCGAGCCCTCGTGCACGCGGCGCCGAAGTGGTCCGAGGCGCGACGCGCGGAGGTCCTGGTGTGGCTGCGCTCGAACGTGGTCGATCAGAAGGCGCGAGACGCCGTGCAGGCGCTCCAGGCTGCCGCGACGTTGGCGCGCCGACCTCCCCGAGCCGCGCGGGTGGTGGCGTTCAGCTCGTTCGTTCGGCGTCGACGGTTGATGGACGCGCACGGTGAGACGATGCGCGCGCTTGAAGCGCTGCCCGACGCCGATGCGCTGGCGAAGCAGGGCCTGCGTCGGTTGCTGCTCGCCTCGTTCGCGAAGGCGGCGGGGCTCACCGTCGAAGTGCCCTCGTCCACTCCCGGGCAACGCGGCGTCGCGGTCGATGACGCCCTCGCGGACGCCGAGGTGGCGGCCCTCGAGGCCCTGGTGTTGTCGGCGCCAGAGCGCTTCGTTCCCGACGGGCCGGGGTGGTTCGAAGGGCTGGCGCTCGAGGCAAGACTCACCGGTCGCTGGCCACGGCGTTAGACTGAGAGAACGTCATGCGCATCGTCAGCTACAACGTTCGGTACTTCGGGCACGCGCTCAAGGGCCTCGCGAGCACGGCGAGCTCGAAGCAGGGCATCGCCGACGCCATCGCGGGGCTGACGCCACTGGCTGACGTGGTGGCGCTGCAAGAGGTCGAGACGAAGTCGATTCGGTCGTCGGCCGCGCACCGGGGAGGGCACCCGACCGAGACGCAGCTCGAGGCGTTTCTTCGCTACCTCGAGTCGTCGCTCCAGCGCCGCGGCGTGGCGATGCCGTACCGCGCGTTCTACTTCCCTGCGCACGTGTACGGGGTCGGCCCGCTCAAGGTCTACACGACCGGCCTCGCGATGCTCGTCAACCAGCAGACGACGAACGTCCTCAAGGGCAACTCCGACTTGCCGTTCGACATCACGTACCGTGGCTCCGAGCGCCTCAAGCGCGTGAAGCAGACGCGCATCGCCGCCCACCTGCACCTCGAGGACCAGAAGGGCCGGCCGTTTCATTTCTTCAACACCCACCTGTCGCTGCCGACGCCGTGGGCGAAGGAGTTCTGGAGCCAGAAGGCGAAGATGGGCCACGGGGCGAACCAGATGACCGAGGCGAAGGCGGTGGCCGAGTACGCACAGCACGTCGCGCGCAGCGAGCCGTACCTGATCGTCGGCGACTTCAACTCGGCCCCGGCGACGCCCGTGTACAAGCTGCTGACCGGCGACGCGAAGCTCTCCGGCGCCCAGGAGTCACTGAAGCTGATCGACCCGAGCCGGACGAACTCGTTCTCGACCGCAGGCTTCATGAAGCTGCGCATGCACCTCGACCACGTCTTCGGCCACAAGGTCGAGTTCGCCGACATGCAGGACACCTGCGCCTTCGGCGATGGGAAGAGCCCCTTCCACGGCTTGTCCGATCACGTTCCGTTGATCACCCGCGTCGACCTCTGATGCTCACTCGTCGGGCCGCTGCAGCGGGGCGCGCGCGTCGAGATCGAACAGCTCGTAGCGATCAGGGTGCGCGTGCGACATGCCGGCGTCGGTGAAGAAGAGGCGCGCGTCTGCGCGGCAGCCGACCACGTAGCTCGCGCGGTCTGCTTCGACGACGAGGGAGCGCAGCGGACCATCGACGGCCGCGCCCGGCGGGCTCCAGTGCGGCATCAGCTCGCGGCATTTGCTGTCTCTGATGTGGCCGATGGCTTGAGGAAACGCTGCCGGGAGCGTTCGTGGATCGAAGCGGCGTCGTGGCGGTCCGTCGAGGCGTGACGGCGGCTGCGTCGAGGGGTCGCACGGGCGGTGGTACAGCACGCCGCGGCCTTCGCCGGTCGACGGGGTTCCAGTCTGGTGGAGTGGGGCGAGCTGCAGCGGGCCGTCGCTCCACGCAGCGAGTCGCTCGTCGAGGAACCGGTTGAGCCCCTCACACGCCGAGGCAGCGTCGCGCGCGTCGATGCCCGCCAGCGCGAAGTCCTCGGTCGTCACCCCTGCGTGCACGAGGAGCAGTCCTTTGTGGTGAGCGGCCAGGCGCAGCCGCCCGTTGCGAAGGAGCTCGGTCACCAGGTCGCGCTGCGAGGCCGCGAAGCACGAGTAGTCACGGGCCAGGCACTCGGTGTCAGGCACGCTGGGGTACTTCTTCAGGAACGCGTCGGCCGGCGCCTTCGCCTCGTAGAGCGCCCGTGCCTCGGCGTGCGCGAGGATGAAGGACTGATCGCTGAAGGGGAAGAGCTCGCACACGCGCGCGAGATCGTGGTTGCCGAGCAGAATGGTGACCTGCTCCGGCGGGTGCGAGGCGAGCCACGAGAGAATCGACGAGCCTGCCTTCGTCGCCTGCGCGCGCAGCTCCGGCCTGCCGTAGTCGAAGTGGTCGCCCATCGACACGAGGTGCACGTCGCTCGCGAGCGCGCCCTCGTCGTCGAGCAGCCCGTGGCCGTCGAGGATTCGAACGAACGTCTCGAAGGACGCCTGGGGGTCTCCGATGGCGACGTGGCGCATGGCGGCAGTGTGCTGCACCGGACGGCCGCGTGATACGTCTTCACGCGTGCTCACGTGGTGCCTGCTCGTCGGCGCGGCGTTTCTCGCCGGCGGCCTCAATGCCATCGCGGGTGGCGGCACGTTCCTGACGTTCCCGGCGCTCGTCTTCACCGGCACGACGCCGCTGGCCGCCAACGCGACGAGCACCGTGGCGCTGTGGCCGGGCTCGGTGGCGAGCGCGTGGGGCTATCGCTCGGTGATGAACGAGGAGCGGGGCTCGCTCGTCCCGCTCATCCTCGTCAGTCTCGGAGGCGGCCTCGCCGGAGCCCTGCTCGCCCTGGCGACGCCGAGCGACGCGTTCGAGACGATCGTGCCGTTCCTGGTGTTGTTCGCGGCCGTCTTGTTCACGGTGGGCGACCGGCTGCGCGCGTGGCTCTCGAGCCTGGGTGAGACGCCGCGGTGGGTGGTGCTGGCCGCGCAGGTGCCCATCAGCCTCTACGGTGGCTACCTCGGGGGCGGCATCGGGTTGCTCATGCTCGCGGCGCTGACGCTGCTGGGCGGCGGGCGCGATCTGCATCGGCTCAACGGGGTCAAGTCGGTGCTGGGGCTCGCCATCAACCTGACCGCGACGGTGGTGTTCATCGCCTCGGGGCTGGTCGAGTGGCCCAAGGCGCTCGCGATGGCGGTGGCGTCGACGATCGGCGGCTACGTCGCGGCCCGCTTCGCGCTGCGCTTCGACCCGCGGGTGGTGAAGCGCTTCGTCGTCGTGCTCGGGTGGGTGATGACGGTGGCGTTCTTCGTGAAGACGTTCGCCCCGGGCTGACGCGATCTCGTCGGAGGGTCCGCTCAGGCCTGGGCTGTGGCGTCTCTCGTGTGCACGAACGTCATTGGAGACACAGCTTCGGCCCTGATGACGCGGTCGTCTCCGCGCTGTCCGAAGCTCCGCTCAGTCCTGGGCCGTCCTGACTGGTGCACGAACGCCAGTGGCGACAGCGTGCACAACAGCTACGGCCGAACTGCACCTCAGTCCTGCGCCGTGGCGCCTGACTTGTGCACGAACGCCCGGGGGTACATCGTGCAGAGCTTCGGCGCGCACGAGCCGGTGGTGCCGGCGAAGATCGCCATGCGAGGCGGGCCCACCGACGCGATGCCGGGCGTCGAGTACGCGGTGATGGCCCAGGTGCAGCCGTCGGCCTGAAACCCCTCTTCGCTGGCGCCGCAGATCGACTTGAAGCCGTTCGCGTACGTCGTCACGCACTGGAGCGATTTCTGCCCGCCGGCCGACGCCTCGCGTGGGTGGACCGTGTACGTCATGCCGCCGGCGTAGCGCTTGAAGATGGCGTCGGGGCACTCACCCTCGGTGACCCAGCTGTCGATGGTCCACACCTGCTCCGACTGCTTCTTCGTGCCGTACGGCAGGCCGCAGAGGAACGAGCCCGCGTTGGCAGCCACCGTGTCGGAGCAGTCATGCGTCGTGGTGCTGAAGCGCCCCTCGAGCCGGTGGTTCTCGGTCGAGGTGCCGGTGAAGGTTCCTTCGACGCGGAACGGGTACGCGCCTTCGTTCTGCCACCGCACGCGTTCGACCGAGAGATCGAGCGAGAGCGACTTCGCGGACGCGACGGTGTCGGCGCCCAGGTGCAGGCTGCCGCCGGTGCCGTACCGACCGGCTTGGAGCGGAGCCACCCGCATCGAGAGCCCCAGCGGCACGTCCTTGTTCCAGGTCGCGATGTCGGGGAACGACGCCGTCGCCCGCTGCTGACCGTCGAAGAGGAAGCCGGTGTCACCACCGAGCGTCTTCTTGGTGACGGTGCCGTCGGGCATCGTCAGCGTGAGCTCGAGCGTCTTGGTGCCACCGCCACCACAGGCAGCGGCCGTCAGCGTGATCAGCAGGAGCGGTCGCATGCTCCAGAAGGTTCAGACCTCGGCGACGTTGCCCGCGTAGAAGCCCTCGAGCAGGTCCTTGTACTTGGTCTCGACGGCCTTCCGCTTCACCTTGAGGCTCGGCGTGAGATCGCCCGCGTCGAGGGTGAGATCCTTCGGCAGAATCGCGAAGTTCTTCACGGCCTCGTAGCTGGCGAGGCCCTTGTTCATCTCGGTCACGAACGGCTTGATGAGCGCGTGCGTGCGGGGGTCCTTCACCACCTCTTCGTAGCCGCCGTTGACGCCGTTGGTCTTCGCCCAGTCCATGATCGCCTCGGGGTCGAGCGCGACGAGCATCACGACGAAGTTGCGGTTGTTGCCGTGAATGACGGCGTTCGACGCGTACGGGCAGACGACCTTGAACTTGCCCTCGAGGTTCTGCGGCGCGACGTACTTGCCGCCAGAGGTCTTGATGAGGTCCTTCTTGCGATCGGTGATCTTCAACCGGCCGGCCTCGTCGAGCTCTCCGATGTCGCCGGTGAGCAGCCAGCCGTCCTTCAGGGTGGCCGCCGTCTCTTCAGGCTTGTTGTGGTACCCGCGCATGATGCCGCGGCCCTTGATGAGAATCTCGCCGTCGGCCTCGATCTTCAGCGTGGTGCCCGGCAGTGGCGGGCCGACCGTGCCGAACTTGAAGCCCACCGGGCGGTTGACGAACGACGCGGCGCTCGACTCGGTCAGGCCGTAGCCCTCGAGGATGAGGATGTTGCAGGCGTGGAAGAACTCGGCCATCTCGCGCGACAGCGGCGCCGAGCCCGAGACGAAGTAGCGCAGGCGCCCTCCGAAGCGGTCCTGCAGCTTCGAGAACACCAGCTTCTGCGCGATGGCGTTCTTGGTGGCGAGCAGGCCTGAGGGCTCCTGGCCCGCCTGGCGCAGCTTCGAGACCTCTTTGCCCACCTCGATCGACCACTTGAAGATGGAGTACTTGAGCCCGCCGCCCTTCTTCGCCCCGTCGACGACCTTGTTGTAGACCTTCTCGAAGATGCGGGGCACGGCGGCGACGAACGTCGGCTTCACCTGCCCGAGGTTCTCGACGATCTTGTCGACGCGGCCGTCGATGGCGGTGTGGAACCCGATGGCCAGCTGCGCCGACTCGAGCACCTTGCCGAACGAGTGCGCGAGCGGCAGCCAGAGGAACTGCACGTCCTCGGGCACCAGCAGCTTCATCTCGTTGATCGCCTCGCCCTCGTAGACCCAGCAGTCGTGGGTGAGGATCACGCCCTTGGGCTTGCCAGTGGTGCCCGAGGTGTAGATGAGCGTCGCGATGCCGTCGTTCTTCGCTTCCTGCGTGACGGCCTCGTACTCGGCCTGGGTGGCCGGCTTGCCGAGCTCCTGAAGCTCGGCGAGCGTGATGACGAAGCCGTCGCCGCTGGCCTTGCCCTCGAAGACGACGATCTTCTGCAGCGTGGGCATCTGCGCCTTCACCGACATCAGCTTCTTCACCTGCTCTTCGTTCTCGGCGAAGGCGATGACGGTGCCGGAGTCGGAGACGATGTACGAGCAGTCTTCCGCGAGGCTCGACGGGTAGATGGTGCTGGTCGCGCCCGCCGCGCACAGAATGCCCAGGTCGGCCGCCACCCACTCGTAGCGGGTGCCCGAGAGAATCGCGACGCGCTGCTCCGCCTTCACGCCGAGCGCACGCAGGCCCATGGCGATCTGCTTCACCTGCTCGCCGAACTCCTTCCACGACACGGTCTTCCAGCCGCTGCCCGCCGGGTACGAAAAAGCGGTGTTATTCGGAGTCAGGCTCACCCGGTTCAGCAGCACTTCGGGAACGGTCTTGAACGCCATGGCAGTCGCCCTTTCGTTGATGCGAGGGCGGCAATGTACGGATGGGTGCAGGGCCCGCAAGCGCTAATTCTGCGGCCTCCGGTCGTGAGGCCAAACGACACAGCCGGCCACTCCTCGAGGGAGCGACCGGCTGCGTTCGACTTGAACTTCAGAAGCCTGGTTACTTGCGGGCGGCCTGCTCGGCGGCGAGGCGCTCCTTGTGCTTCTTCATCATCTCTTCCTGCTCACCGCGGGGCACGATGCCGTAGCGGGCGAACTCCATCGTGAAGTTCCCCTTGCCCTGCGTGGCCGAGCGCAAGTCCGTCGAGTAGCCGAACATGGTGTTCAGCGGCACCTCGGCGATGACGGTGACGTTGCCTTCAGCCGACGTCGTGGTCTGAATGACGCCACGGCGCTGGTTGACCTGGCCGACGACCGAGCCCTGGAAGTCGATGGGTGCCTCGACCTCGACCTTCATGATGGGCTCGAGCACGACCGGCTTCGCGCGATCGTAGGCTTCACGGAAGCCCATGATGGAGGCGATCTTGAACGCCTGCTCGCTCGAGTCGACGTCGTGGTACTGGCCGTCGTTCACCACGCAGCGGATGCCGACGATGGGGAAGCCGATCAGCGAGCCCTTCTTGACCGCTTCCTGGAAGCCCTTGTCGATGGCGGGAATGAACTCGCGGGGAATCGAGCCACCGACGATCTCGTTGACGAACTCGAAGAGCTCGACGGCGTCGTTGGGCAGCGGCTCGATGTAGCCGCACACGCGCGCGAACTGACCTGAACCACCGGTCTGCTTCTTGTGCGTGTACGCGTACTCGCCGCGCTGGGTGATCGTCTCGCGGTAGGCCACCTGGGGCTTGCCGGCGATGACCTCGCAGCCGTACTCGCGCTTCATGCGCTCCATGTAGATCTCGAGGTGGAGCTCGCCCATGCCGCTGATGATCGTCTGGCTGCTCTCTTCGTCCTGGTGCACGCGGAAGGTCGGGTCTTCCTTCGTGAACCGGTTGAGGCCCTTCGAGAAGTTCACCTCGGTGCCGCGATCCTTCGGGGTGATCGCGAGTGAGATGACGGCGGCGGGCACGAACATCGACGTGAGCGTGTAGTTCAGCTTGCCGTCGGTGAACGTCTCACCGGACGAGCACTCGAGGCCGTAGAAGGCCACGATGTCACCAGCCTCGGCCTCGGTGAGCTCTTCACGCTCGTCCGAGTGCATGCGGAACATCCGGGGAACGCGCGCCTTGCGGAGCTGGTTCGAGGTGTTGACCAGGGTGTCGCCGTTCTGGATCTTGCCCTGGTAGATGCGGATGTAGGTGAGCTGACCGAACTTGTCTTGCGTCAGCTTGAACGCCAGGCCGACGAAGGGCTTGTTGGGCGTCGACTCGAGAATGACCTTCTCTTCGCCCTTCGACTGGTCGAAGGCGACGTTCTCGACCTCGGCGGGGTTCGGCAGGTACGCGCACACCGCGTCGAGGAGCAGCTGCACGCCCTTGTTGCGGAAGGCCGAGCCGCACATCACCGGCGTCATCTTGAGGGCGAGCGTGGCGCGGCGAATGGCGGCGCGCAGCTCGTCGTCCGTCACGGGCTCCTCGGCGAGGAACTTCTCGGCCAGCGTCTCGTCGACGTCGGCGACGCGCTCGATGATCTCGGCACGCGCGGCCTTGACCTGGTCGGCCATGTCAGCGGGCGGCGCCTCGATGCGGATGTTCTCGCCGTTCTCGCCGTCGAAGTAGTGCGCCTTGCCGGTGATGGCGTCGATGATGCCGATGAACTTGTCTTCGGCGCCGATCGGCACCTGCAGGTTGACCGGGTGGTGCGCCAGCTTCTCTTTGAGCATCGTCGAGACGCGCTCGTAGTTCGCGCCCGGGTTGTCCATCTTGTTCACGTACGCGATGCGGGGCACGCGGTAGCGCTTCATCTGGCGGTCGACCGTGATCGACTGCGACTGCACGCCCTTGCCCGAGTCGAGCACGAGAATCGCGCCGTCGAGCACGCGCAGGGCGCGCTCCACCTCGATGGTGAAGTCGACGTGGCCCGGCGTGTCGATGATGTTGATGTTGTACTCGGGCAGCTGCTCCATCGAGCCCTTCCACACGCAGTACGTCGCGGCGGACTGAATCGTGATGCCCTTCTCGCGCTCGAGGTCCATCGAGTCCATCTTCGCGCCGACGCCGTCCTTGCCGCGGACCTCGTGAATCGCGTGGATGCGCCCGGTGTAATAGAGGATGCGCTCTGTGAGGGTGGTCTTGCCCGAGTCGATGTGGGCCGAGATGCCGATGTTGCGGATTTTTTCGAGGGGGATCTTCGCCATAGCGGCGCGGCCACTACTGAAAGGGCCAGAGAAAGACAAGCGCCGTTCAGAGGTCGTTCGACGAAGGCAACCCAGCATGGCGTCGCGGCGCGGGTTTGGCTAGTCGAGAGGCCGTGTCGTCCGATGCCGAGAACCAGCCCCCTGCGCCCGTCTTCGAGCCCCACGAGAAGGTGTGCGGCAACTGCAAGCTGTGGCGGCCCCACTCTCTCGACGCTCAAAAGGGCTGGGTCGGTGAGTGCCGGGTGCAGCCTCAGCGCGCGTTGTTTCCGCCCTCGGCGCCCATCTGCAACGTCTTCGCAGCCCGCGGAGAAGCCGTGCGCATCGCCCACGAAGCGGCCGCGCAGTCGTCACGCCCCAGGGCGCTGAAGTCGATCGCGCCCATGGTGCGCTCGAGCACCGGCTCGACCCGGCCCACCGCCATGGGTCCCACCCTCGTTCATCGCATCGACCCGAGCACCGAGCTCGACTTCGAAGGAGACACCATGACGCGGCAGGAGCTGATGGAGCTGTTTTTGGAGGCCTCGGGCCTCGTCGAGGTGCCGCTCGCGCAGAAGTGGGAAGGCGGCACCGTCAAGCTCGTGCCCGCGAACCCCGAGCTGCAGTCGAAGGATCTGCCCATCGACTCGCTGTTCCACAAGGTGGTGATGGTGCGCGATCGCCTGCGCACGCTGGAGCAGCGCATCAACGCGCACCCCAGGCTCACCGACACCGAGAAGGTCGAGATGCAGCAGTACGTCACGCGCTGCTACGGCTCGCTCACGACGTTCAACGTGCTCTTCAAAGAGAAGGCCGATCAGTTCATCGGGCAGAAGGGCGACGAGTAGTCAGTCGTCGTTGGCAGCCAGGGCGTCAGGGTCGGTCGCGCCCATCACCTTCGCCAGCCGGGTGCGGCCGCGGTTGAGCGCGCTCTTCACGGTGCCTTCGGGCAGGCCGAGCATGCGGGCGATGTCGGGGTACGAATAGCCGCGCACGTCGCGCAGGGTGACGACGAGGCGGTGCTGCTCCGACAGATGCTGGAGCGCCTGCAGCAACAACGCGTGCCGCTCATTGCCGACCGCGCGCGACTCCGGGTCCTCCACGAAGCCCAGCGGCGTCTCGAGCTTGCCGCGGCGCTTGCGGGCGCGCAGCGAGTTGATCGACGAGTTGATGAGAATGCGGTGCAGCCAGGTGGTGCACGCGGCCTTGCCGTCGAAGTGCACGTCCTTCGAGTAGAGGCGCACGAACACGTCCTGCACGACGTCTTCGGCTTCGTCGGCGTCCTTGACGATGCGGCGGACGACGGCCAGCGCGCGCTGCCGGTGCTGGCGGTAGAGATCGTGAATGGGTGGAAGCGCGGTCATGGAACGTTCAACGCCCCTCTCGCGCGGTCGATCTAAATGGGCTGGGAGGAGTGTGGTTCCAAGCGGTTACGGCGTTCACTCTCCGACACGGCCCTGCGGCCGCGGAGCCTCGCTCGAGACACGAACCTGCGGCTGCATCGACACGTTCGCGCGGTCTTCGCTGGGCCATGCGGGGTGTTGAGCACCACGCATGCCAGCGACGGTTGGAGCGCTACTCCTCGCCGGTCGTCAGGCCCCAGTCCTTGAGACGCTTGAAGATCGTCGAGCGCCCGATGCCCAGCTCGCGGCCGGCCTTCTCTTTCGAGTTACCGTGGAACTTGAGCGCCTGGAGAACGATCTCTTTCTCGAGCGACTGCAGGTGATCCTCGAGGGTGCGGCCCGGTTGGTAGATCTGCCCCGAGAGGGGAGAGGGCCCGGTGGCGATGGGAGTGGGGGCCGGGAGCGGTCCGGTGGCGCCCGTGGTGCTGTTCTGGAAGGTGATGTCGCCGGCTTCGACCGCGTGGCCACGTCGCAGCAGCAACGCGCGGTGGAGCACGTTGCGCAGCTCTCGCACGTTGCCGGGCCACTGGTGATTCGAGAGCTTGGCGACCGCGTCTTGCGCGAGGGTGACGTTCTGGCCCTTGGGCGAGAAGAGCTTCAAGAAGTGCTGGGCCAGCGCAGGCACGTCGGCCCTGCGGTTGCGCAGCGGCGGCAGCGAGAGCGGCACGACGCAGAGGCGGTAGTAGAGATCTTCGCGGAAGCGGCCCTTGCGCGACTCCTCCAGCAGGTCGCGGTTGGTGGCGGCGACGATGCGCACGTCGACGTTCATCGGGCGGGCGGCGCCGACGCGTTTGATCTCTCCCGACTCGAGCGCGCGCAGCAGCTTCGCCTGCAGCTCCAGCGGCAGCTCGCCGATCTCGTCGAGGAACAAGGTGCCGCCATCGGCTTCTTCGAACGCGCCGCGGTGGGCCTTCTCGGCGCCGGTGAAGGCGCCCTTCTCGTGACCGAAGAGCTCGCTCTCGATGAGCTCTTTCGAGATGGCCGCACAGTTGACGGGAATGAAGGCCTTCTCGGCGCGGGTGGAGCGGTTGTGCACCGCGCGGGCGACGAGCTCCTTGCCGGTGCCCGACTCTCCGAAGATCGCGACTGCGGCGGTCGAGGGCGCCACGCGGTCGATGATCTCAGCCAGGGCGCGCATCGCGCCGTCCTGGCCGATCATGCCTTCGTAGGCGGTGCCACCCTTTGCGCTCGCCGCCAGCGCGGCCGTCGAGGTGGGCTCGAAGACGATCTCGGTCTCGCCGAGCTTCACCGTCGAGAAGAGCGGGATCTCGGCCTCGAAGACGCGGATGGGCCCCATCCACGTGCCGTTGGTCGACTGCTGATCGACGAGGTGGAAGCGGTTGTCCTTGCGCGCGACCTTCAGGTGCCGGCTCGAGATGAAGCGCTCGTTGACGACGAGGTCGTTCGACGAGTCCTTCCCGATGGTGAAGGCGTCGACCTGCAGCTTGTGCACGGTCTCCTTCGTGCCACGCACGCGCAGCTGCGCGGTGATGCGCGGGCCATCGGAGCCGACCTGGGCGATCTCGGTCTGCTGGCCGATCTCGGTGGCCGCGTCATCGTCGACGTTGGAGGTCCTGGCGCGGAAGATCGCGCGCCATTGACCGAGCTCGATGTCGGCGCCATCGACGAGTGGCGCGGTGGTGACCTTGTCGCCGGCAACGACGATGCCCTTGCCCGTGAGATCTTCCGCGACCGCGCCGGTCTCCGACAGCGAGATGGCGACGTGTTGGCGAGAGACCTCGGGGTCAGGCACCGCGACGTCGCACTTCTCGCCACGGCCCAGCACCACGCGCGGCTTGTCGATGGTGAACCGCAAGACTTCTTCGCCGCGACGAAGGAAGAGGAGCTCGGCCATAGGGCTGGGGAGGTAGCACGCGGCGCGCAGGGCGTGGAAGGACCGCGTTTGGTCGCAGATTGAATCACCAAAATCGTTGGTGATATGACCAATTCTTGTGGTGATGCTCGAACGCACGTCGCAGCTCTTCGGCAACCGAAACCGGACGATGGTGTTGATCGCGGTGCGTGTGCTGGCCGAGACGTATCCATCTGAGCTCGGTGCGCTCCTCGGTCTGCGGCTCTTCGCCGTGCAGCGTTTGCTGGAGAGCTTCGAGCGAGACGGCATCATCGTCAGCCGCAGCGTGGGCAGGACCCGCGTCGTCGCGCTGAACCCTCGCTTCTTCGCGTCAAAAGAGCTGAGCGCGCTGCTGTGGGCGATGGCGAAGCAAGACCCTGAGCTGGTCTCGAAGCTGGCGTTGAAGCGTCGCAGGCCTCGTCGGCCAGGCAAGCCGGGGCTGCCGTGATTTCGTCTGAGTCGACGCTCACCGACGTCGCCTTCGAGGTCTGCACGGCGCTCGATCGGACCGGCTTCGTCGCGGTGCTCACCGGTGGAAGCGCGGCCACGTACTACGCTCCTGAAGCCTACCAATCGCTCGACATCGACTTCGTCCTGACGTTCCAGGGGAAGGGTGGCGAAGCCGCGCTGCGCTCGCTGGGCTTTCGTCGCAAGGCGGACTTCTACGTGCATCCCCAGTCTCGCTTCCCGCTCGAGTTCCCGCCGGGTCCGCTCGCGATCGGAGATGATCTCGTCACGACCTGGCGCACGGTGCGGCGCGACGATGAGACCCTGCATGTGTTGACGCCTTTCGACTCATGCAGAGATCGACTGGCTTCTTATTTGTACTGGAACGATCTCAGCGGACTCGAGCAAGCGCTGCACGTTCACCGGGCTCACGCGCACGACGTCGACCTCGAGCGCCTCCGCGACTGGTGCCGACAGGAACGGCAGCTCACGAAGTTCGAGCTGTACGAGGCGCGGCTCAGGCCTGCGCGATGACCATCGAGACGCCGTCGGCGATCGCCTCGAGGGACTCACGCTTCGCCTCGAAGGCAGCGACCGCCGCGACGGCCGTCAGCACCGCGACCTGATCGTCTCTGGTGACGAAGCGCTTGAGCGCCCGCTGCCCGGCTGAGGGCCCGAGCCCCGAAAAGACGCACGAGGTGGTGTCGAGCCCTCGCAAGAGAAACCGGTCTGCCTTCGCGTCGGGCTTCCACAGCCGCGCGGTCGAGCTCGCCGAGCGCTTCACGTACGTCTCGATGTCGACGCCGGGCGCCAGCGTCGCCCACACGAGGTGCTGCGTGTACGCGCCGCCCCACGTCGCGCGCAGGTGCTGGCCCGCGTGAATCGTCTCGACCTGCGCGGCGGGTGGGAGCGCCGTCGACCACGGCCCGAACGCCACTCGTTTGATCAAGTGCTCGGCCGTGCGCGGCTCGCGCGTCGGCAGGGCAGGGGTTGGCGGGCGCGGACGAAAAGGGTCCCTCAGGCCATGCGTCGCGGGCACGTCGTCAGGCCAGCCATCACGCTCCCGGCACGCATCGGCCCACACCTGCGCGGCCTGAATCGCCTCGTCGCTCAAGCGCGGCTCGTAGGCCGTCAACGACGCAGCCATCACCGCGTTCGCGTCATCGCCCGACGGCGCGCGCTCGAAGCCGAGCATCAGCCACACGATGCCGGCGATCGGGTCGGCCTCGAAGACGGTCTCTCCGACGAGCGCCGGAGCCAGCGTCACGCCCGCGCGGGTGGCCTTGCGGTACCAGTGGAGCGCGGTCTCCTGGCTCCTGGCGACGCCGGCGCCACGTTCGAAGCGCTCGGCGACCTCGACCATCGCGACGCCGTCGCCAGCCTCGGCGTGCTGAAGCCACCACGCGGCGCGCGCCTTCTCCGAGGTCATCGACTTCGGAGGTCCGGCTGCTCGACGACGGCTCGCCACGGGAGATGCTTCAGCGGAAGTTCGGGCGGCCCAGGTAGCCGGTCAGACGGCCCATGCGCCACGACGGATCTTTCGGGTCCGGCCCCACCATCGACAGCGCGCTGCCGATGAGGCCCAGGCGCTTCTGGAACTCCGGGTCTGGCTTGAAGCGCAGCTCGATGCCGGGCTCGGCGTACTCGAGGCGCTTGGCCAGCTTCAGCGTGCCCGTCGCCTGGAGCTCGAGATCGGCCGACTTCGCCTCGAACTTCTCGATGGTGCCCGCGCCCTTCTCGAACTTGAGCTTCCCGCTCAAATCGCCCACCACGATCTTCGGCAGATCGAGCGGCGTCGGCTCTGGCCCGAACTGGGGAATCACCATCGACATCGAGCCGCCGTTGATGGCGAGCTGCTTCGCGTCGATCGAGATCGTGCCCGTGGCCTGACCGAGATCGGGCTCCGCTGGCCCCGGGCCGACCGCGACGCGTGGGAGCGAGAGATCGACGTGCGCCTCGACCATTCCCGAGAAGTCGATGCCCGAGAACGCCTTCAAGTCGGGGTTCGCGAGGTTGAGACCTTCAGCGTCGATGCGCACCCGAATGTTCGAGAACCCAGACACCTTCACCGCCACGGTGCCATCGAAGAGCTTCGCGGTGACGCCGAGGCCCGGCGGCAACAGCGTGGGCCCTGCAGACACCGAGTCGACCTTGAGCGGCGCGGGCGGCGGGTCGGTGTCGGCCTTCTTGCTCAGCTCGATGCCCCTGGCGCGAACGCCGAAGAAGCCAGGGCCCATCGAGCTGATTCGCGCGAAGTAACCGGCGCGGTCGGCCTCGAGGCGCACACGGTCTTTGAGCGCGTCGTAGGGGAACGTCAGGAAGAACGCGATCAGCACCGCGAGGAAGAAGAACCCCGTGTACGCGAACACCTTGCGAACGACTCTGAGCTTCGAAGAGGCCATGGCGGAAAGGTCAGTTCTTCAGGTGGTAGGTGGCGATCTGCAGCCATGCCGTGATGCTCTCGCTCGAGACGCGGGGCTCGAGCCGCATGTACTTCACCTTCACCACGCCCTGGCCACCCTCGACGGCCGCCAGGAACTCGAGCAGCCGGTTGAGCTTCACGTCGGTGAGGTTCACCTCGACCGAGCTCTCGACGATCTTCGTGCCCTCGAGCTGGACGTCGGCCTTCGGGTTGATGGTGGGCAGATCGACCCCCTTCTGCTTCGCGATGTCCTCCAGGTACGACGAGAGGCGAATGTTCGACGCGGCGAGCTGCCGCTCGGCCATCTCCCGCTGGGCGCGTGACTGGTTGTAGCTGGCCGCCAGGTCCTGCACCTTCGAGAGCTTCTCGATCTTCTGGGAGGTGCGGTTGCGAATCGCGGCGGCCTTGTTCGAGAAGCTGAACGTCACCATGAAGACGAGGAAGACCGACACGGCGAAGCCGGCGGCCATCACCAGGCGCCGCTCGCGCGCGGAGAGGGTGGCGAAGGAACTCTGAATCGTGGTTGCGATGTCAGCCATGGCGAATCACCCCTGCCCCGCGTTGCTCTCGTCGGGGCACTCGACCTTCACGTCGAGGCGGAAGCCGACCTTGGTGCCGTCCTTCGACTTCTCGACCTTGCCTTCGCTGATCTCCTTGAAGCACTTGTAGGTCTTCAGCGCGGCGATCACGTCTTCCATCTGCTTCACGCTCGGCGCCTGGCAGACCAGTTCGATGCGATCGAGATCGACCGTGACGCGCTCGATGGTGACGGGCGAGTCGGCGGGAATGCGCTGCGACACCTCGGCGAGCAACGACACGGCGGTGCGCTTGGGCACGCCCGCGGCGGGGCTCTCTTTGCCCTCGAGCAGGTTGAGCGCGATGTCGAAGTTCCTCTCACACTTGCCGAGGATCCTGGTGGTGACGTCGCACAGCACCTGATCGACCACCTTCTCGCGCCGCTCCAGAATCGTGTTTCGCGCGATGCCCGACGCGATGAGCAGCACGACGAGCACCACCGCGAAGGCGGCGATCTGCCCGAGCTTGTCCTTGGCGAAGTCGAAGTCGCTCTTGAAGGCGAACTCGCCACGGCGAAGGTTGAACCGCGGCGCCTTGGCGCCCGTCGCCTGGCCACGCAGCGCGAGCGCCCACGCCTGTACGGCCTCGGGGCCTGCGTTGAGCCCGAGCGCGCCCTGGGTGTCGGCCGGCAGCGTCACCATCGAGGTCGCGATGCCGAGGTCCTTCTCGAGCTGACCGGCGAGGCCCAGTAGCTTCGCCGTGCCGCCGCAGAGCAGGATCCTCGTCACCGGCCGCTTCATGCGCGCCGAGTACGACTTGATGCTCGAGCGCAGCTCCCGAATGACCGGCTGGAGCGCCCGCAGGAACGCGCCCGCGGCCCGCTCGGCATCGGGGCCGACGACCTCGGTCCCCACCGCGCCGTGGTTCTCTTTCCACGTCTGCGCCTCGGCGAGCGGAATCTGGAACTCGGTCGAGAGCGCCTTGGTCAGCGCGAGCCCGCCGCCCATGAACATGCGCGCGAAGTCGACGGGACCGCCGGCCCTGCCGATCGCCAGGCTGATGCGCTCGTGCCCGAGGTCGACCACCGCCACGCCTTCGTCGTCAGCCGTCGGTGGCAGCGTGTTGAGCACGTTCTGGTACGTGAGCCCGGAGTGCGTGACGACGCGCGGGTCGAGCTTCGACTTCTTGAGCGACTCGAGCAGCCCGCTGAGCTCGCTGCGCTTCAAGACGCCCACGAGCACCTGCGCGCCTTTGACGTCGCCGATCTTCGCGTCGTTCGACTGGTAGTCGTAGACGGCTTCGTCGAGGTCGAACGGCAGCTGATCGGCGACCTCTCCAGCGAGCGCAGCTTCGACCTTCTTGGGGTCGTTGAAGGGCAAGGCGAGCGTGTGGGTCGCCATCGAGACGCCTGGCACGGCCACCGTCACCGAGTCCGCCGTGAGCGGGCCCGAGGCGAGGAGCTGTTGAATCGCTGCTTCGAGGCGCGGCAGCCGCTCACCCTCCGCCGCGACGGGCGCGGTGGCGTAGGCCTTCACCTGAAAACCACGCATGGTGGTCTCGAGGAGCACGGCCTTCACCGAGTAGCTGCCGAGGTCGAGGCCGAGGACGCGGGCCATGGGTTACTCCTCTCTCCAGTAGACGAGCCGGCCGAGGCCGTCGTCGAGGCGAACGATCGCCGTGATGGTGCGGGTGACGTCGCCCGCCGAGCCTGTCACCGAGAGGCGATAGGTCGAGCTCTTGTCACCGATGAAGCGCTGGTTCTGCGGGTTGTTCAGAATGGTCGGGTTCACCGTGAGGCCCGCTGACGCGACGATGTTCGCGAAGTCGACGACGCTCATGCCGAACATCGCGAAGAGCCGCGCCGCGCGAATGCGCTTGATGACCGTGTCGATGAAGATCGGATCGTTGAGCCGCGGGTCGACGGGGATCGGGTTGACGATGGAGCGGATGGCGATCTCGAGCATCACGGGATCGTCGGTGTTGATGTTCAGCCGCGCGTTCATGTCTGGGTAGACGGTGAACTTGTCTTTGAAGGCAGCCATCACACGGTCGTTCACGCCGTGAACCATGAACACCTCGTCGAGACTGTCGAAGCGTGCGTTCTTGGCTTTGTACCGGGTCTCGTAGTTCGAATACCCGCCGTTCTCGTCCGAGAACCCGCGCATGAAGGGCTCGCCCTGACCGGTGAGGTTCAGGCTCGAGCCGCTCTCGTCCTCGTCGATCCAGTCCTTCATGCCGAGGATGATGTCGTTCGCGGGGATCTTGAGGCGGTTCGCGTCTTCCTTCTCGAAGAGGAACTCGTACCGCTTGTCGTTCAGCGTCGCGACGAGCTGGTTGGCGACGACGACGGCGACCAGCATCGTGCCGTCGAGCTTGTTGAGGTTGATGCGCTCTTCTTCATCGCTGATGACGGTGTCGAAGCAGCCGGTGAACGAGCCGAACTTCTTGGCCTGCATCTCTTTGCCGAGCTCGGGGTTCTCGTCGTCGAACTCGAACTTCTTGTTCTTCGCGATCGGCGCGAGGCCGCCCTTCTCGGTCACCTCGGGCACCATGCCCTCGAGCATGTGGCAGTCGATCTTCGCCATGCGCCACAGCTGAATGCTGGCCGTGCTCATACCGCCTGCGCCGCCGGGCGCGCCGGGAAGACCGGGCATGCCGGGGAGGCCGGGCATGCCTCCGGGGAGCCCGCCACCACCGAGCGCGCCCGCGAGGGCACCAAGCCCACCCGCGCCGCCACCGCCGCCGAGGAGCCCCGCGAGGGCCGGGTTGCTGCCCATCAGCCCCTGCAGCATGCCGCTGAAGTTCGGAATGGGCATCGCATCCATCTGCTTCTGGTAGCGAAGAATGAGCCGCGACATCGCGACGCCCGAGCGCGCCAGGTACGTCGCGCGCAGCTCGTCACGCTGGTTGGTCGCCAGCCGCAGCTCGACCATCGAGTTGTAACGCACCTCGTTGGCGACGAGGGCCAGCACGGCGATGCCGACGAGCACGAGCAGCAGCGCCACGCCGCGCTCTCCGCGACGACGACGCGAGGGCGCCTTCGGAGCAGCGACCGCCACGGGCCGACGCAGCCGACGCTGACGTGACGCGTGCCCGGCCCTCACTGGAACCTCGGGAACTCGGTGTTGAGCATCACGCGCGTCTGGCTGACGTACTTCACGTCTTTTCCGTTCTCGTCGACCGCGATGATGGTCATCTTCACGCGCGTGGGCAGAATGGTACGCCGCTCGCTGCGCCGCGTGTCCCACTCGTCCTCCCACTGCTTGCGCTCGCTGTTCCAATACTGGAACTCGAGCTTCTTGATGCCCTCGAAGAGGATGTCTTCGGTGCCGCCGCGCTCCATGCGCTCTTCGAGAATCGTCTTCTCGCGGCGCAGCAGGTCTTGCCTGTCTTTCGCCTTCGGGTCGGGCGAGCGCTTGACCTGGTACTCGACGACCATCTGGTCGCTCTCTTTGGCGTCGGCGTACAGGCGCTGGTGCGCGAGCGAGGTGAACATCAGCTTCTCGCGCGTGCCCACGAAGTTGGTCGGGCGATCGAAGGCGTCGCGGTAGCGCCTCGAGTCGAAACGATCGCTCACGTACGCCGCGCCGATCTCTCGCGACATGCGGCTCATCGCCGCGCGCAGCATGCGGTAGCGCTCGGCCTGACCCTCGATGACGTCTTTGTTGGCGATGGTGGTGCTGAAGGTGACGCCGATGACGACGCCGATGAACGCGGTGATGCCGATGGCTGTGATGACCTCGATCAGCGTGAAGCCGCGGGCGCGCGTCTGCCTCATCGAAAGCCGCCAGCCCTGATGACGTTGCCGATGCCCTGCGGAACGATGCCGGGCGCGATGGGGCGAAGGCCGGGCAGGGCATTCTGGAGGCCCGCCGCACCGCCGCTCTGCTGCGCGAACTGCGCCGCCGTGATGACGGGCTGGTTCGTCGCCGGGTTGATCATCTGGCCGTTGGGGCCGGGCTGCGCGTTGGCCACCGGCTGACCTGTCATCGCGTCGACGAAGGCCTCGGCCGCCGCGCCTGCAGGAGCGCCAGCCACCGCCGCGGCGCCACCGTTTCGATCCGAGCCGGGCCCGAGCGAGACGATGTGCGTGACGAGGTCGATGCTCTCGGTGAGCTTGCCTTCCTTCCACGTCACCGTGAGGTGCACCTCACGCACCGACTTCTGGAGCGTGTCGACCATCTGCTGAAACTGCGCCGTGAGCGGGTTGGCGCCGCCGAGTGCGCCCATCAGGCCGCCGAGGCCACCACCGCCGCCGGGAGCGCCACCACCACCAAGCGCCGCCGCGGCGCCAGCGAGTCCTGCGGCGCCACCGGGCGCTCCACCGGAACCGAAGAGCGCCGCCAGCGGGCTCGCCGCGCCGTCTTTTCCGTCGCCGCCGCCGAGCGGCAGGTTGAAGAGCGCGCCGAACATCTGCTCGGGCGTGAGGCCGTTGGTGCGCGGCGCGATGATCTTCGCGCGCCACTTGTACGAGGGCCAGCCTTCCTGGCTGAAGTCACCTGCGTCTTCGTCGTCATCGGCGGGCAGCGGCTCGTCGTAGAGCTTCTGCTCGATGTCCGTCATCTTCGAGCGGGCCAGCAGCGTCGCGACGGTCAGCTTGCGCGAGTAGATGTGCGCGGCGATGGCGGTCGAGTTGATGTCGAGGATCGCCATCAGCGACACCGCCAGAATCGACATGGCGACGACCGTCTCGAGCAGCGTGAAGGCGCGCCGGTTCATGTGCGGGGCAGCTCCAGCGCGTCGGCGTGAATGACGGTCTTGCCCGTGAGGGGAGAGACGGCGAGCGTCCACACGTTCTTGCCTTGCCGGACGTAGATCTGCGCGCGCTCGGTGAAGCCCTGCGGGAAGAAATACAGATACGCGATGCCAGACTTCACGGGCGTCTTGAGCTTCGAGGTCCACACCTCGACCTGCACGCCGCTGGGCAACGAGCGTTCGACGACGTCTTCCGAGGCGAACGCCGCGAACTTCGCCGACTCCTCGACGCGGTTCTTCTCGCGCGCCATCAGCTCCTGCAGGTTCGGGCCCTGACTGTCCGACGAGAACGAGCGGAACCGGGTGTCGCTCGAGTCGTCGCGCTTCTTCTTGTCTTTCTTGCCCGCGGCGCGCTGTTCGTCTTCGCGATTGGCGCTGGCGGTGATGCCGCCTTTCGCGCACTCGGCGTGGTACTTCACCGTCGCGTCATCGCTGTCCTTCGCGGGCAGCTCGAACACCAGCCGGCACGTCTTCCCAGACAGCGCAGCTGAGTCGTAGAGGGCGCGAATGGTGCCTGCGAGCTCGGCGCTCGACTCCTTCGCCCGCGCGCCGGTGAGGGCGCCGATGCCGTAGATGACGGCGGCGAACAGCACGACGACGATGCCGAGCGCGACGACGAGCTCGATCAACGTCACGCCGCGCCGCTGGGCCGCGCGCATCAGAGAAACCTCCTCAGCGCGTCGAGGGCCAGCCACACCAGGGCCGACGCTCCGACGCCCACGGCGATCGCGACGGGCCCGAGCCCGGTCGTCGTCTCTCGCTTGTGTGGGGTTGGCGTCGTCATGTCAGCTCACTGGGCTTTCTTCTGCCCGAGCTCCTTCGACGAGATGTCGGCGTCGGTCTCGGTGCCGCCGGGCGCCTTGTCCCTGCCGTACGAGATGATGACCGGCGTCGAGCCTTCCTTCATGTAGACGTACTCGGTGTCCCAGGGGTCGAGCGGCGGGCGCTCGAGGATCTGCGCGTCGACGAGCGCCTTCAGCCCCACGCCAGTGTCGGGGTAGTTGCCCTTCTTCGCGTAGTACGTCTTCAGCGCGTTCTGGATGTTGCCGATGTCCATCTTCGCGCGGTCGACCTTGGCCTGCTCGAGCTGCGGAATGACGGCGACGCCGACGGCGGCCATCAGCAGCGAGAGAATGGTGATGACGACGATGATCTCGATGAGCGTCATGCCGCGGCGCGTGTGCTTGCGGCGGCGGGTCAGGGCAGTGCGGAGCATGCTGGTCTTTCCTTTCACACGTACAGAGAAATGCCGACGGCCACGAGGCCGACAGCGAGGGCGATCAGACCTGCGGTCATCACACGGCAGAGCCATCGCTCCGAGGCCGGCCGCACGTCAGTCTGGAGGGGCGAGTTCACGTTCATGGGTTTGAACACCTCACCGCACCATCGAATTCATTTGCAGAATCGGCATGAGAATCGAGAACGCGACGAATGCAATCACTGCACCCATGCTCACGATCATCAGCGGCTCGAGCAGTGAGGTGAGCGCGCCGATGCGAACGTTCACCTGCGACTCGTAGCTGTCGGCGACGTTGACGAGCATGTCCTCGAGCTGGCCCGAGCGCTCGCCGATCGACACCATGTGGTACACGAGCGGCGGGAACTCGCCCGAACGTTTGAGCGGGTTGGCGATGCTCTCACCCTCCCGAATCGAGTCGCGGGCCTTGTCGATGACGTCGCTCATCACCGTGTTGGTGACGACGTTCTTCACGATCTCCATCGCGGTCAGCAGCGGCACCCCCGACTTCAGCAGCGTCGCCAGGGTGCGGGTGAAGCGCGCGACCGACAACATGCGCACCAGCGGCCCGAACACCGGCACCTTGAGCACCAGCTTGTCCCACACCGGCTTGCCCTTCACGCTGCGCGTCCACTGGAAGAAGAGGATCACCGTGGCGATCATCAGGGGGATCACGACGAACCAATAGTCCTGCAGGAAGTTCGACGTGAAGATGAGCAGCCGCGTCGTCCACGGCAGGGTGACCTTCATGTCGTCGAAGATCTTCGTCACCTTCGGCACCACGACGGTCATCAGCATCACCAGCACGCCGCCGCCGACGACCATCATGATGAGCGGGTAGATCATCGTGCCGACGAGCTTCTGTCGCAGCCGCGCCTGGCCCTCGGTGAACTCGGCCAATCGCAGCAACACCGAGTCGAGCGCGCCCGACGACTCACCCGCGCGAATCATGTTGATGAACAGGTTGCCGAACACCTTGCTGTGCGCGCTGAGCGCGACGGCGAGCGAGTTGCCCTCGTTCACCTTCTGCTTCACCTCGGAGAGGATGCGCTTGAGCTGCTCCTTCTCGACCTGATCGACCATCGCCGAGAGGGCCTCGACCAGCGTGACGCCGGCGCCGAGGAGCGTGGCGAGCTGCCGCGTCATGATCGCGATGTCGTCGGTGTTGATGCGCCCGCGCGCGAGCCGGCGCAGGTTGATGTCGGTCGAGAGCGCCTGAGACGCCGCGGCCTTCGCGCTCTTGCCGGGCTTGAGCCCCGCCTCGGCCTGACCGACGACCTCGGTGAGGAAGACGCCGTCTTTGCGCAGCGCCGCCCGCAGCGCCTTCGGAGAGTCTGCCTCCTTGAGCGCCGTGACGGACTTCCCGTTGGCCGCGAGGCCTCTGTATTCGAAGACAGGCATGGCGCGTTACATGTCCTCCTGAGTCACGGAGAGGACCTCGGCGATCGTCGTCTGCCCCTGCGCCACCTTGAGCGCGGCGTCGTCGAGCAGCGTGAGCATGCCCTTCTCGATGCCCTTCTTCTTGATGGTGCCGGAGTCGACGTTCTTCAGGACGAGCTGCCGCACGTCTTCGTCGACGGGGAGCAATTCATACACACCCATGCGGCCGCGGTAGCCGTTCTTGTTGCACGCCGAGCAGCCGACAGCGCGGTACACGATCTCGGAGCCGCCCATCGCGACGAAGCGGTCGCGGCTCATGCCGAGCTTCGAGATCTCTTCATCGGTGGGGCTGTACGGCTGGCGGCACTCCATGCACAGGCGGCGCACGAGGCGTTGGGCGAGCACGGCGGTGAGCGACGAGGCCACCAGGAACGGCTCGATGCCCATCTCGACGAGGCGGGTGACGGCGCCGGCCGAGTCGTTGGTGTGCACCGTCGAGAGCACGAGGTGACCCGTGAGCGAGGCCTGAATCGCGATCTCGGCCGTCTCCTTGTCGCGGATCTCGCCGACCATGATGATGTCGGGGTCTTGACGGAGGAAGGAGCGAAGGCCCGAAGCGAACGTCAGCCCGATCTTCGGCTGAATCGCCATCTGGTTGATGCCCTTGAGCTGGTACTCGACCGGGTCCTCGACGGTGAGGATCTTCACCTCGGACGTGTTGATGCGCGAGAGCGCGCCGTACAGCGTCGTCGTCTTGCCCGAGCCCGTCGGGCCCGTGACGAGGAAGATGCCGTGGCTTCGGGCGATGACGTCGTAGACGCCCTTGAGCACGTCGGGCGCCATGCCGACCTGATCGAGATCGAGGAGCGTGCCGCTCTTGTCGAGCAGACGCATGACGATGCTCTCTCCGTGCACCGTGGGCACCGTCGAGACACGAATGTCGATGTCGCGGCCGGCGAGCTTGATCTTGATGCGGCCGTCCTGCGGCAGGCGCGACTCGGCGATGTTCAGCTGCGCCATGATCTTCACGCGGCTGATGATGGCCTTCTGCGACCGCTTCGGCGGGCGGATGATGGGCTGCAGCACGCCGTCGACGCGGAACCGCACGACGAGCTCGCGCTCCATCGGCTCGATGTGAATGTCGCTGGCGCGCTCTTTCGCGGCGCGGAACAGCAGCGAGTTGACGAGCCTGATGATCGGCGCTTCGTCGCCCGAGTCGAGCAGGTCTTGCGCCTCTTCGAGCACCTTCTCGGCGGCGTCGATGTCCTGCGCTTCCATCTCACCGACGACCTGCTCGGCCTCGTTGATGTTGCGGTCGTACACCGCGTTGATGGCGTCGATGATCGTCGACGGCTGCGCCATCACCGGCTCGATGTCGGTGCCGAACATCATGCGCGCGTGATCGAGCATCGCCGTGTCGAGCGGGTCGGCGACGGCCACCTTCACGACGTCGCCGCTCTGCTTCAGCGGCAGCATGCGCATGGCCTTGGCGAAGCCGATGGCCACCTTCTGGATGAGGTCGGGCTGCACCTCGTCGGTCGAGATGCTGCCGACGTATTCGAGGTCGAGCTGTGCGGCGAGGGCACGGGCGACCTGGTCTTCAGTCGCGGCCTTCATGCCGACGAGCACCTCTCCGATCCGGCCACCCTTCTCGGCCTGCGCCACGAGGGCCTCGTCGAGCTTCTCGCGCGGCAGCTGGAACTGGCTGACGAGGATCTCTCCGAGCGGTCGGCCGAAGAGATAAGCCGGGCCGTGCGACACCATCTGCGTGCGCTCGGTACGGACCTCCTCCTGGACCTCCATCGACTCGCTCATGTCACTGGATCTCCGGCTGCACCTTGAGCTGCTCCGGGTTCGGTTCCTTCACCGGTACCGGGGGCGTGCCTGAGGCCGGCGCGACGACGGGCGTGGTGTCGGGCGTGCTGCCGTCTGGGGTCTTCGCGGGCGCGGCGCCCGAGGGCTGAATCACCTTGTCGCCCGGGTTGCCGAGACCGCCGTTCTCGATGCGGTTGAGCTCCTTGTTCAGCAATTGGCTCATGCGCGCGACGGGGCCGGGCTTGCGATTGAAGTCGATGGCCACGTCGTACGAGGTGCTCGCGCCGTAGAACTGCTCGACGAACTGCTGACGCTCCTTCAGCTTGCGCTCGAAGATGCGGCGGAAGTCACCGGCGTCACGAATGATGTACGGCGTGAGAAAGAGCAGCAGGTTCGTCTTCACCTTGCGGCGCGTCTGCTGACGGAAGAGGTTCCCCAGCAGCGGAATGTCACCGAGGATCGGCGTCTTCGACACCGACTCGACCAGGCGGTCCTGCATGATGCCGCCGATGACGACGGTCTCCTGATCCTTCGCGACCACGGTCGTCTTCGCGCTGCGCTTCGAGGTGGTGGGGCCGAGCACGGGGTCTGACGAAGCGATCTCTTCGATCTGCTCGTTGATGACGAGGCGCACGTAGTCGGACTCGTTGATCTGCGGCTTGATCGACAGCTTCAGGTCGACGTTCTGCCGCTGGATCTGCCCGAACGGCATGCCGCCGCCCATCATGCCGCCGAGACCGCCCATCATACCGCCGAGACCACCGAGGCCTCCTGCCGCACCGCCCAGACCGCCCAGACCGCCGAGACCACCCAGACCGCCGAAGCCGCCCGCCGCGAAGCCCGACTGGAACGGCACGTTCTGGCCGACGGTGATCTCGGCCTCTTCGTTGTCGGTGGTGAGGATGTGGGGCGTCGACAACACGTTCACGTCGCTCGAGGTCTGCATCGCGTTGATGACGAGGCCGAAGTTCGGAATGTTGAGGCCGGCGATGTTGATGTTCTGGGTGCTCGAGATGCCGCCCAGGAAGCCCGACAACGAGATGAGGTTCGCGAGGTTCAAGCTCGGGGGCAGACCCTGGCGGGTGTACTTGGTGCCGAAGAAGGCCGGCGTGACGTCGGCCGAGGGCAGCGGCACGCCACCGTGGAAGTTGATGCCGAGCTCGGAGTTGCGATCGAGGTTGACCTCCATGATCACCGCCTCGACGAAGACCTGGCGGCGCTGAATGTCGAGCTTCTCGATGACCCGCACCAGCGAGCGGTAGTCGTTCTGGCTGGCGATGATGACGAGCGCGTTGGTCGACTTGTCGGCCGACACCTTCACCTCGCCCGAGAACAGCTCGGCGGCGGTCGACGAGCGCCCACCAGGCGGGGGCGGCGGCGCCGGCGTCTTGGGACGGTTCGCGGTGCCCTGCGCCAGAGTCTGCAGCGTCGACGCCACGTCTTCGGCGTTCGCGTTCTCGAGGTAGTAGACGTTGATGCGGCCCTCGCCCGAGATGGGAATGTCGATCTCGCGAATGAGCGCCTGAATTCGCTCCATCGCGGCGGGGCTGGCGATGACGATCAGCTTGTTGGTGCGCTCGTCGGGGATGAGCTGGGTGAGCGTCGCGGGGCCACCGGCCTCGGCCGGCGCGCCGGGCGTGCCCGCGGTCGCTCCCGGAGGAGGCGGCGGCACGAAGCCACCGGGCCGTTGGCCGGGCCGGTTCACCTTCGCCTCGAAGAGCTTGGTGATCTTGTCGGCGATCTCCTGCGCGGTGGCGAACTGCACCTGAATCACCCGCATCTCGTCCGACGCCGAGCGCGAGTCGAGCTGCTCCACGAGCCGCTCGAGCCGGTGCATGTTCGAGGCGAGGTCGTTGATGATGATGGTGTCGGGCTGGAACGGAATGGTGTCACCCGACGGCGTGACCAGCTGCTGCAACACGCCGCGCAGCTGCTCGATCTCGACGTGCTTCACCTTGAACATGCGGGTGATCATCTGCTCGTTGGTCGTGTACTGCTCTGTCGGGTCGATGATCGTCTGAATGGGGAACTGCTTGGCCCGCTGCTTGTCGACGATCTTCATGAACTTGCCGTTCGAGTAGACCGACAGGCTGTTCGCATCGAGCGCGGCGAGGAAGGCCGCGTAGAACTGGTCGGCGTCGACCTCGACCTTGCCGTTCTCGGGGCCGATGATGCTGATCTTGCCGCGAATGTTCTCGGGCAGGATGAACGTGCGGCACGTCACGTCCGAGACGGTCTGCACCAGCTTCTCGATCTCGACCTTGTCGAAATAGATGTTGTAGCGGCCCTTGCGACGGGTCTCGTCGCAGCTCGGCTTCTTCGGGGCGATGGTCGCGCCGCCGACACCGGGCGCCGCCGCAGCGGCCTTCGGAGCGGGAGGCGCAGGCGGAGCAGGAGGCGTCTGCGCCAGCACCACCAGGGGCGTGAGCGCGCAGACGACGACGATGAGGAGACGGGTGTTCATGATCAATTCGTTTCAGCGAACGTTGTAGGTCTTGCGAACCGTGGCGCCGTTGCGCTCGACCTCGATGTCGATGCGCCCCGCCTCTTTCAGCTTGGAGTACACCTCGAGCGCCTTCTCGGGGCTGTTGAGGTCGTACCCATTGATGCGTTTGATGACGTCACCGTTCTGGACGCCGATCTTCGAGTAGATCGAGTCGGGCCGAATCGAGAACAGCTTGAAGCCCTGGGCCACGCCGTCCTTGAACGCAGGCACGATGCGGGCCTGCATCGCGACGTCGTTCAGGTTCGAGAGCGTCTTGTCGATCTCGGCGCGCGGCACCTCGTACTCGTTCTCGCTCATCTGCTTGATGGTCGAGCCGAGGCCGACGGCGGGCGGCGGCTGGTCGTTGTACTTGGCAGGCGCCGCGGCGATCGTCTGCACCGGCGGAGGCGGCGCCATCGTTCCATCGCCCGGGTTCTCGTCGATGTACTCACGGCGATTGTTGTGTTTGATGATCACACGCTTGCGCTCGATCTCGAGCACCTCGGCGCCCTGAATGGTGTCGCCAACCATGTAGGTGTTGGTCTTGAGCGTCACCACGTCTTGAATCGAGGCCACCGACCACTGGGGGTTGCCGGCCACCAGGGTGCCGAGCAGCTTGAGCCGCAGCGACGAGTGAATGGGCGCCGAGTCCATGTCGACGACGGGCGCGACCGGCTCCTTCACCTCGGGCTCGGGCTTGGGCACCGGCAGGCCGGTCAGCGCCGCGATGCGGTCGAGCACCAGCTGGGCGATCGGCTCGACCACCTGCGGCTTGAGCGCGCGGCGGCCTTCTCCGGTCGGCAGTGGCAACAGCTCGGCCTCGATGAAGGCGTTCGCCGTCTTCCCGATGAAGAACGCCACCCCGAACAGGAACGCGAGGTGGACCAACCAGAAGTGTCGTTTGAAGAGGAACTCCACGGCAGGGGGTACACTGAGCAAGCCGGATGCCACCAAGGGCCTTGAAATTACTGGTGAAATCGGACCCTCCGCGCGGCGTCTCTGCCAATTTGTCAACGAGAGGGAGGTGGGCATGACCAAACGGCACGTCGCGATCAGTTGAGGCGGTAGTGGTGGGTCTGAACCTGGCCTGCGCGTTCGACCTCGAGGTCGACCTGGGTGGTGCGCTCCAGAGTGGCGACGAGCGACAGCAGGCGCTGCATCGAGTCGAGCGGCTGGCCGTTGACGGCGCGGATCACGTCTCCGGACTCGAGGCCCAGGGTGGCGGCGGGCGAGTCGGGGCCGACGCGCGCGAAGCGGAAGCCGATGGGAAGGCCGTCGCGGAACGCCGGAATGACCTGCACCCCGCGCGCGAGCCCGTAGAGGTCGCCCAGCCTGCTCATCACCTCGGCGCGCGAGACGACGAAGTCATTTGCAGACATCGGCACGACCCAGGCGCTCGCCGTGTATGGAATTGAAGACCCTTCGTGCATCGTGAGTCTTTGGAGCGTCGCGCCGCGGCGCAAGACCACCGCGTCGCGCTCGATGGCGAACACCTCGGCGTCGAGCACCACGTCGCCTTCCCAGACGGAGCGGGCCCGGCCTGACGTCATCAGCAGGGTCGCGACCGAGCGCTCGCGGAGCGAGGACGAGAGTGTTCCCAGCAACCGCGCAGGGAATGGCGCCAGGGTCGCGGCTGGCGGAGCAGGTGGTTCCCCGGTCCCCAGCGGCAGGCCAAGGAGCGCTCCGAGCCGGGCGCCAGGGAGTTGGGTCGCTCCATCAGCCGGTGGCGTGACGGCCTCTGGCGCTTCCTCCGGGAGCGACGAGAGCACCACCTCGAGCCCGGTCGTCAGCGGCGTGACGATGAGAAACGCGAGCACCGCGAGGATGAAGAACGGCGCGAAGTGGAGCGTGAGCGAGGTCCTCAGTCGCATGACCACCTGCTGAGCAACCCCGGTGCCACCACGCCGCGCATGTGCTTGCACGAGGTTGGGCGCACGATGACGTTCGCGCGCCTGCCATCGTGTCGAGAACCAGCTCCCTGAAGTTGTCCAATGGCCATTGTGTCGAGTTCGAGCGGCTTGCACCCCGGCCAAAGATCGAGCGAAGAGCGCGCCCATGATTGCTCGCCCCGCGCTCGCGCTGTTCCTCGTCGCCGGCCTCGCTCACGCGCAGACCACGTTCTCGGTGATGGTCAACGGTATTTCGGCACCGGTCCAGGTCGATCGCTACACGCCCGCGGGCACAGGGCCCTTTCCAATCGTGGCGTTGGGACACGGGTTCTCGAACTCGAAGGACAACGTGCGCGGGCTCGCGCAGGCGCTCCAGGCCGACGGTGTGGTGGTGGTCGCGCCCCAGTTTCCGGGCGGGAGTGGTGACCACGCGCGCAACGCGCTCGTCCTGCTCGCCGCGGTCGACGCGACGGTGACGGCGGGGCTTGGCGATGCGCAGCGCCTCGCGTTCGGCGGTCACAGCGCAGGAGCCCTCGCGGCATTCCTTGCGGCGGCGCAGCGCCCCCTGACTCGCGCCGTCGTGCTGCTCGATCCGGTCGACGCCAACGGGCTCGGCGCGGCGCAGGTGGCGAACGTGATGGCCCCCACGCTCTTCGAGTTCGCACCTCCACAGGCGTGCAACACGCAGAACAACACCGTGCCGTGGTTCACCGCGAAGCAGGGACTGAAGGGCCGCTTCAACGTGCCGATGGCGAACCACTGCGATCCACAGGAGCCGTCGAATTCGCTCTGCACGCTCGGGTGTTCCTTCGCGACGTGGAACATGGCGCGCTCGGCCGTCTACAAACGGTACGCCCGCGCCTTCTTCGGCCAGTTCCTGCTCGGCAACGGCAGCTGCGTCGAGTCGATGGCCGTCACCGACGCCGCGAGCGGGACCATCAATCAGGTCACGATGTCACTTGGCGGTTGCGGCGCGGACGGTGGAATGGGTGGCGGTGCGGCCGGTGGTGGCGCGGCCGGTGGTGGCTCTGCAGCTGGTGGCTCTGCAGCTGGTGGCTCTGCGGCTGGTGGAGCTGCGGCCGGTGGAGCTGCAGCGGGCGGCGCTGCGGCCGGTGGCGCTGCGGCCGGTGGCGCTGCGGCGGGTGGTTCTGCAGGTGGCGGCACCGCGAGCGCAGGCGGAACGGCAAGCGCGGGCGGCACAGCGAGCGCCGGCGGCACCGCGACCGGAACGTGTGGCCCGCTCACCTGCAACGGCTGCTGCAACGGGCTGGTGTGCGTGCAGGCGACGGATCAAACGTGCGGCATGAACGGCGGCGCGTGCGCCATCTGCAGCTCCGTCCAGATGTGCGAGGCCGGCCGATGCACCTCGACGCCTCAACCCGGGTGCGGCTGCAACTCGACGTCGGAGCTGGGCGCGCTCGCGCTGATCATGCTCCTCGGGCTGACCCTCCGCCGACGTTGAGCGTTCTCCCGGCGTCGGCCGATCACCTCGTTCCGCAACGACGTGACCGCACGTGAATGCGGGCTGCGTTCGGTCAGTTCGAGCGAATGACCTTCAACGAGCTCACACCAGACCGCGTCACACCAGCACGTCGAGGCGGCCGAGCAGCCAATCTCGCGCCACGGTGATGATGTGCACTTCGTCTGGCCCGTCGGCGAGGCGTGCTGCCCGCGCCGATCGATACCAGCGCCCGAACGGCACGTCGTCGGAGTACCCGAGCCCACCGTGCATCTGGATCGCGTCGTCGAGCACCTGGCACAGCAGCCGCGCGACGTGTGTCTTGGCCATCGACGAGTACGGCTTCGCCTCCTTCGCCTTGCCCTGCTCCAGCATCCACGCAGCGTGGAGCGTCATCAGATTGCCGGCGTGAATGCCGCTCACGTTGCGGGCGATCATGTCTTGAATGAGCTGATGGCGAGCGAGTTCCTTGCCGAAGCTGACGCGCTCGGTGATGTACTTCTTGCACAGCTCGAGTGAGCGTTCGGCGAGCCCCAGCCATCGCATGCAGTGGGTCAGCCGCGCCGGCACCAGGCGCACCTGCGCGAGCTTGAAGCCGTCGCCGATCTGCCCAAGCACCGCGTCATCAGCGACGCGCACGCCCTCGAACGCCACTTCACCTTCGTGGTGGTCGAGCACCTGATCGCCCAGCGTCGGAATGTCGCGAACGTACTGCACGCCCTTCGCGTTCCGGTCGACGAGGAACATCGACGCTCCGGTGCGCGGGTCGGGGCTGGTGCGCGCCATCACCACGAGGAACGACGCGTTGCGGGCGCCGGTCGAGTACCACTTGCGTCCGGTGATCTCCCAGCCGCCGTCGACCTTCGTCGCGGCCGTGCGCAGGTTGGTCGGGTCGGCGCCAGCGCCGGGTGCGGGCTCGGTCATGCAGAACGCGCTCGTCACTTCCGCGCGCACCAGCGGCGCGAGGTACTGATCTTGATGCGCCTTGCTCGCGGCCATCAGGAGCAGATCCATGTTGCCCTGATCGGGCGCGTCGCAGTTGAAGACCTTCGCGCCGATCGGGCTGCGGCCCATCTCACGGAACAGCGCGCACATGCCCATCGGCCCGAGCCCGAGTCCGCCCATCGAGGGCGGCAGGTGCGGCACCCAGAGCCCATCGGCCCGCGCGCGAGCCTGGAGCTGCTTGAGCGTGTCGCGTTTGCCCGCGCGATCTTCGGCGAAGACCTGATCCTCGACGGGGATGATGTGCGCGTCGACGAACTGGCGAACGCGGTGGCGCGTCACCGAGAGCACTTCATTGAGCAGAAAGTCCATGTCAGGCCTCGTGAGCTGTATCGAACCGCGGGTTGGTGACCTCGAGCGTGTCCTTCGCGGTGGCGAAGAGGGCCTCGAGGGTGTGAGCGAGCTGCTCCGTCGACAGGGTGCCTGCGCGCAGCTTCATGGCGAGCGCGCGGTTGAGGGTCTCGAGCGCGTCGAGCCGCGTCTGGCGATCGGTCGAGTCGAGCGGAAGCGCCTGAGCCTCGTCGGGCAGCAGCGTCTTCAAGCGCGCGACCTCGGCGGCGAAGCGGGTCGCCTCGGTGCGCTGCTCGTTCGCGACGACGCTCGCGAGGTTGGCGGCGATGAGCACACGGAACTGGAGCGCCTTGTCAGCCTCGAGCTTCGGGCTCACGACGCCGAGCAGAAACTGCGCCACGGCGTCGAGCAGGGTGGGGTGATCGGGTCGATGCTGCATGTCAGTCGAGCCTCCCTCTTCGAATGAGGCGCAGGGCCTCGAACTCCATCTCGACGTTGCGGCGCGCGATGGCGATGAGCTCGAGATCGGTCTGTTCGCCCGAGAGGTAGCGCTCGCCCTGGTTCACGCTGCCGAGCGCCCAGCGGAGGTTACCGACGATCTCCCACCACAGCACGGCGCGCTCATCGACGGTGCGCCCACTCGCCTGCGCGTACGCCGCGTAGAACGGGGCCCGCTTCGAGAAGCCACCGACGGGCAGCTCGAGCCGGTTGAAGCGCCAGTCACGCACCGAGATCCACCCGAGGTCTTCGTACGGCGAGCCCCAGCGCGCGAACTCCCAGTCGAGCACGGCCGAGAGCCCGTCGGGCGTCACCATGAAGTTGCCGGTGCGGAAGTCGCCGTGCACGAGCACGACCTCGCGCTCCTCGGGAATCCGGGCCGACAACCACTGCAGCGCGAACTCGACGGCCGGGTACACGCCCGGCATGCGGCCCATCATCTCGACGAGGTCGCGCAGGGCGTCTTCGGCGGGCGAGGCGCGCGGGAGTCTGAGCGGGAGCGTCGTCGTCGCAGGCGTGATCGTGTGCAGCTTCGCGAGGGTCGCCGCCAGCTCTCCCGGCAACTTTGCGCGTGCGCCGTCGAGCTCGGGGTTGCGAACGACGCGTCGGCCGATCGCCTCGCCCGTCACCCAGTCGAGGAAGTACGCGTCGGCGCCCTGCCGGAGCAGATCGAGCGAGAGCCACCGCGCGGCAGGGGTCTTCACGCCGGCCCTCGTCGCGGCCTCGATGACGGAGAACTCGGCCTTGCGATGAATGCTCCCGGGCAGCGAACTCTTCGCGTCGCTGCGCAGGGCCATCGTCTGGGCCTTGCCGTCGACGGTCAGCTCGACCTTGAAGTTCTCCTGGCACGCCCCGCCGTGGAGCGGCTTCACCGAGGTGAGCGTCGCGCCGTGAGCTGCGAGCGCGGTGCGAATGCGGTCGTCCATGCAGCGCGGGTTGTAACGCCTTTCACGCCCGCCGCCTGTGGCTTCGTGTTGCCGGTCCTTCTGCCCTCGATTGCTGGCCGCGGGCTTTCCCGCTTTGGTCGCCGCCATGTCCGTCCGCATCGAGAAGAACGGCGTCGTCACCACGGTGATCCTGCATCGGCCTGAAGCGAAGAACGCGGTCGACGGGCCGACGGGCGCCGCGTTGACCGAGGCGTTTCGTGCCTTCGAGGCCGACGAGTCAGCGCGCGTTGCCGTGCTCTTCGGTGATGGAGGCACGTTCTGCGCGGGCGCCGATCTCAAGTCGATCGGCACCGAGCGTCAGAACCGCGTCGAGCCGCATGGCGCGGGGCCGATGGGACCGTCGCGGATGCTCTTGTCGAAGCCGGTCATCGCGGCGGTGGCGGGGTACGCCGTCGCGGGTGGCCTCGAGCTGGCGTGCTGGGCCGACCTGCGGGTCGTCGAAGAAGACGCGGTCTTTGGCGTGTTCTGCCGGCGCTGGGGCGTGCCGCTCATCGACGGTGGAACGATTCGGCTCCCGAGGCTCATCGGTCAGTCACGCGCGATGGATCTGATCCTCACGGGCCGGCCGGTCGACGCGAAGGAGGCGCTCTCCATCGGCCTGGCCAATCGGATCGTCGGGAAGGGGCAGGCGAGGGCGGCCGCCGAGCAGTTGGCACGCGAGATCGCCAGCTTCCCACAGCGCTGCATGCGCACCGATCGGCTCTCGGCGTTGACCCAGTGGGAGCACGCGCTCCCGCTCGCCCTGGCCCACGAATTCGAGGGCGGGCTCGAGGCGCTCCGCGAAGAAGGCGTCGAGGGCGCGGCGCGGTTCGCGGGCGGCGCGGGCAGGCACGGCCATTTCGAGTGATGCACCACGGGCTTTGCGATACGCCCGCGCGCATGAGCGCTGATCGAGTCGACAAGCAGTGGAAGACGAAGGGACTGTCCGGGTACTCCACGGGCGCGATCCTCGGAACGCTGAACCACTACGGCGTGAAGGTCGACGAGGCGGGCTTCAAGACGCTCGGCGCCGCGCAGTACCCGATGCAGATCGCCGGTGAATGGAAGCTCGCGTGGAAGGGCACGGGGCCGTTTCTTCCGTTTCCCTACGCGGCGGCTGACGAGCTGATGCGCCGCATCTTTCCGGACCGCGTCACGCCGGCGCACCTCGCAGAGAAGATCGTCACCGTGTTGGGTCGTGCGTCCGAGCTGCTCCAGGGCGCTCCTGCCGACCTCGGGCCTGGCCTCGACGAGCTCGAGAAGCTGGTCGCGACGCTCCCTGCACCCGGTGAGACGCGCAGCCTCTTCACCAGCGAGCTCGTCGGCTTCCTCGACCGCTTCGCCGAGCCGTTCGAGCAGCTCCCCTCGGCCTTGCAGCGCGCTGGCCACGCCGCCCTCGCGCAGCGCACGGCGACGGCGCAAGAGACGCTCTTCCCCGATCGCAAGGGCGTGGTGACCGCGCTGCTCGAGGCGCAGGCCGGAGCGTCGACCGAAGGCATCGCGAAGCTGGCAGCCCTCGTGACGGCGGCGACCGACCGCACCATCTTCACTCGCTACTGGGCCCTCGACGCGCTCTCGCAGCTCGAGGCGCTCGAGCCACTCAAGCAGCACGGCCTGTCGCTGTTCGACGACGCCGCGAAGGAGAACCGCTGGCCGCTCGCCGACAGCGTCATTCACCTGATGGCCCGGCACATGGAGCGTTCGCCGACGCTCAAGAGCGACCCGGTGTTCGTCGAGGGTGTCGTCTCGCGCTTCGAAGAGGCGCACAAGAGAGTTGGGCACCATGGCCACTGAGCGCGTCGACAAGGCGTGGCAGCAGCGCGGCATCGACTGCTACTCACCGGAGGCCATCGTCGCGACGCTTGCGCACTACGGCGTGACGACGGACGAGGCGTCGTTCAAGGCGCGCGCGGCCGAGAGCTTTCCGCTCGCCATCGCGATGACGTGGCACGAGCACTGGAAGGGCACCGGCCAGTTCTCGCGGTTCCCCGCCGCGGCAGCCGAAGAGCTCTGGCGCCGCTGGTTGCCGGGGCAGATCGCGCCGACTGATGTCGCGCTCGCCGTCATCAACCTGATCAAAGATCTCGCCAACCTGCTCGACGAGAAGAAGGACGAAGGCACGCTCGAGACGCGCTTCAAGGTGGTCGAGGCGTACCTGCCCAGTATTCCCACGGCCTCGCCCCGCCGCGACATGTTCATCGGCGAGATGGTCGGCGCGATGTCCGACTGGATGGAGCCGCTCGACGGCATGGGCGAGGCGCTCGTGAAGAAGAAGCACGACGCGGTCGCCGATCGGTTCGTCGCCATCGAAGAGGCGCTCATCACGCAGCGCCGTGGCGTCGCTTCGGCCATCGTGCAGTCGGAGCGTGGCGATCGACCCGGTGCCGTACAGGCCTTCTCGGCCATCGCCCTCGACTCGACCCGCGACTTCTGGAACCGCCTCTCGGCGCTCGATGCCCTCTTCGACTTCGAAGAGAACGAGCTCGCGAAGCAGGCGGCGCTCCCGCTGTTCGACGACGCAGAGAAGACGAAGGACCTGGAGCAGCTCTCCGCGGTGGTGGAGCGCCTGGCGCACCTGCTCGAGGTCGACCCGGCGATGCCCGAGCGCAATGCGTTGCGGGCGCGAATCGAGAAGCTCGCTGATGAGCTTCGCCCGGCTGGCGAAGAAGACTGAGTTTCCGACTCAAGCGGCGCCGAGCCTGAGTTTCCGACTCAATCGGCGCCGAGCCTGAGTTTCCGACTCAATCGGCGCCGAGCCTGATCAGCTCTCAGCAGGTTCGGCCGGGCTCTTCGGCTCATCTTCGGCCGCGAGCTTCCGGTAAATGGTGCGCGCGGCGATGCCCAGCATGCGGGCGGCGAGGTTCTTGTCGCCCTTGGTGTGCCGCAGCGTCTCGTGAATCACCCGGCGCTCGATCTCTTCCATCGGCGTGCCGATGGGGATGACGATCTGCTGCGCCGCGCCCATCGGCCCCTTGCGAACACCCTCGGGCAGATCGGCCACGTTCACCACGTCGGAGCGGCACAGCACCACCGCGCGTTCGACTGCGTGCTCGAGCTCACGAATGTTGCCGGGCCACGCGTAGTTCTCCATCACGCCCTGGGCATCGTCCGAGAAGCCCTTGAGCAGCTTCGCGTTCTTCGCCGCGTACCGGCGCAGGAAGTGCTCGGCGAGCAGCGAGATGTCTTCGCGCCGTGAGGCCAGCGAAGGAATGCGCACCTCGACCACGTTGAGCCGGTAGTAGAGATCCTCGCGGAAGCGGCCCTCCTTCACCTCGGTCATCAGATCTTTGTTCGTCGCCGCCACCAGGCGCACGTCGACCTTGATGGTCTGCGTGCCGCCGAGCCGCTCGAGCTCACCTTCCTGCAGCACGCGCAGCAGCTTCACCTGCGCCGAGGCGCTCATCTCGCCGACCTCGTCGAGGAAGAGCGTGCCGGTGCTCGCGCGCTCGAAGCGGCCTTCCTTGCGGGCGACGGCTCCGGTGAAGGCGCCGCGCTCGACGCCGAACAGCTCGGCCTCGAGGATGCTCTCAGGCAGCGCCGCGCAGTTGACGGCGATGAAGGCGTTCTTCGCGCGAGGCGAGTGCTCGTGAATGAAGCGGGCCGCGAGCTCCTTGCCGGTGCCCGACTCGCCCTGGAGCAACACCGTCGCGGTCGACGGCGAGGCCTGCTCGAGCAGATCCATGAAGGCGCGGAACGCGGGCGAGTTGCCCACGATGCTCTTCTGGCCCATCGCGGCGATCTGCGCCTTGAGATCGCGGTTCTCGGCCGAGAGCGCCTGCTTCTCCATCGCCTTCTGCACGGCCTTGACGAGCGAGTGGCGCTTGAGCGGCTTGGTGATGAAGTCGTACGCGCCATCGCGCATCGCGTTCACGGCGGTCTCGACGGTCGCGTAGGCCGTCATCAAGACGACCTCGACGTCTGGGCGCATCGCGCGGGCCGCCTTCAGCAACGCCTGGCCGTCGAGCCCGGGCATCATCAAGTCGGTGACGAGGACGCCGACCTCGGGCTTGCGGAGCAGGTCGAGCGCCTTCGAGCCATCAGGCGCGCTCAACGTCGACACACCTTCCTTCTGGAAGATGCGGCAGACCGACTCGAGGTTGGCGAGGTCGTCATCGACGACGAGGACGGTGGTAGTCACGGGGTCAGAAACCGCACGTCCCGAGAATACAGCTTCCGGAGCAGCATTCACGGTCTGTCCCGCAGGGGTCGAAGGTGGGCACGCATCGGCACGTGCCCACCTGGCAGATGCCGCTGCAGCAGTCACTGTTGCCTCCAAAGGCGCAGGGTGAGCCAGGCCCGAGGCACAGGCAGGCCGTCGCTCCTGCGAAGGGCCAGCACCGGTAGCTGTCGGACACCCTGCACGTCGAAGCCGAGCCGGTGGCGCCGGTGCACGCCTGGAAGCAGAGGCCGAAGTTGTCGCCGAAGCCCGGGTCGAAGCTGCACAGGCCGTTGACCGCGCAGGTGCGCGTGTCGCCTCGACAGAGGCCCATGCAGGAGCCGTTGGGGAACGAGGCGCTCCGCAGGCAGAGGCCACCTTCGCACTGGGCGTTCTGCGAGCACGCCGCTCCGTACTTCGCGAGGCCGCGGTCTTTGCTCTGGCAGAGCTTGCTCCATGGGTTGCAGCCGTAACCTGGGCCGCTGCCGCTGCATTCCTGGTCGCTGGTGCACAACGCACGGCAGGTGTTGTTTCCGTTGTTGGGGTTCGAGTCGGAGTCGACGCAGACGAAGCCCTCCCGGCATCGCCCGGTCGCGCCCAGTCCGGTGCCGACGCACGGCGCCAGGCATTGCGGTTGACCGCCGACGGTCACGCAGCGGCCTCCGTTGCAGCCGGTCTGGTTCGCGACGCTGCAGGGAGTCGCGTTGAGGCAGATGCCGTTCGGAATTCCGTCAGCGGCCTCGGTCAGGCAGCGACCCGAGGCGCACTGATTCGAGGCGAGGCAGGCTCGACCATCCTGAACGCCGGTGCACGCCGGGTTGCCGAGGCACTTCGTGTCGCCACAGTCGATCGCCCGGTCACAGGTGTTGTCGACGCCGTCGTTGCAGATCTCGGTGCCCGCGCCGACGCAGTCTGAGTCGGCGCAGTCGCGCTGCCCATCGCCGTCGTTGTCGACGTTGTCGGAGCAGTTCACTTCGACCCGCCGGTTGAGGGCGCAGGTGCAGCCCATGCCGCAGGTGACGCCAGTGCAATCGGCATCGTCGCAGTCGGTCGCGTTGTCGCCGTCGTCGTCGAGGTTGTTCGCGCAGTTCGTTTCGATCGGCGCGGATCCGCCACCGACCGCGGAGCCGCCACCGACCGCGGAGCCGCCACCGCCACCGGAGTTGCCGCCACCGGAGTTGCCGCCACCAGAGTTGCCGCCACCGGAGTTGCCGCCACCGGAGTTGCCGCCACCGGAGTTGCCGCCACCAGAGTTGCCGCCACCGGAGTTGCCGCCACCGGAGTTGCCGCCAGCGGAGTTGCCGCCACCGGAGTTGCCGCCACCGGAGTTGCCGCCACCGGAGTTGCCGCCACCGGAGTTGCCGCCGCCGGAGTTGCCGCCACCGCCGCCGGAGTTCCCTCCACCGACACCAGCGCCGCCGCCTCCTGCGCCCGTCGTGGGTTGGCCTCCAAGACACAGGCAGCCGGAGCCGCAGCTCTCGCCTTCACAGGCCGGGTCTTCGCAGTCGATCTTCCCGTTGTTGTCGTCGTCCGTGGTGTTCGCGCAGTCCTCGCGCATGACGAGCCCGCACTTCGCGTTGCTGAAACACTTCGGATCGAGGCAGTCGACCTTCCCGTCGCGGTTGTCGTCTTTGCCGTTGTCGCAGATCTCGTTGCCTTCACCCACCGGAGCCGGCGTGACGCCGCAGCCCGCCATCACGGCGAGGATCGTCAGTGCGATGAGCGGCGCGCGGAACTGCATGACTCCAACACCTCGAGACCCGGCCAGTGGAAGACAGGGTACCACAACCCCCTCGACACCCCGGCTGGCCCGGCTGTGCAGCGCTACTCGTCGCTCTCGGCAGAACCGCCACCGCCGCCCATCCTGGCGATGTCGTCCTTCTCGACCTTCGCGGCGTCGATCTTCTTCGTCGCGGCGAGCATCTTTCCGATGGTCTCCTCGAAGTCGAACTCGCCGCCCTTCTTGAAGCGCAGGTAGTTCACGCGCGCGACGACGTAGTTCTTCAGGTACGGCGACGAGAGCCCCTTGGCTTTGAGCGCCTCGACGACGCGCACCACCTCGTCGTCCCACGTCAGGAGCAGGTCGGCCCGCTTCTCACGTTCCTTGAGCGCGTCTTGAATCGGCTCCTCGAAGAAGCCCTCGAGGCGCTTGACGACGGGCGAGTACGCACCAGCCGAGTACCGCGGCCGCTTCTCGTACACCGCGCCGAAGGTGGCGAAGTGGGGCTCTTCGAAGATGGCGGTGAAGTCCGTCTCCTTCTGCTTGCCGCGCGCGCCGACCAGGCCGCGGTACATGCGAATCACTTCGAGCGAGCGCTCCTTCAAGTTGTGCGCCTTCTCGGTGTTGAGCGCGAGAATGTTGAAGGCGAAGTCGGGGTCGGGGAGCACCAGCGCCACGATGCTCTTCGCGCCGATGAGCTTCATCGCGCCGAGGCGGTGGTTGCCGTTGGGTGACGAGTACTTCCCGTCGAGGCGAACGCAGATGACGGGGTCGAGGAAGGTGCCGACGCGCTCCATGGCGTTGGCGAGCTTCTTCACGTGCGTCTCGCTGCGGTCGCGCTGGTAGGTCGTCGGCTCCACCTTGTCGATGGGCAGCGCGGCGATGACGACGCCGTTCCCGCCGAGGGGATCGCGATAGCGCCCGATGACCGCGCCACCGTCCTCGACGATGTTCTTTTCGAGGGCCTCGAGGCTCTCGGTGCCGCTGAGCATGTCTTTCGGAGGCAACCCCTTCGAGCCCGCCTCGCTCTTCTTCCGGCGAGGAGCCCGCGCCTTCTTCTTCGTCGCAGCCATGGGTCACTCTCCTGAGACGGTGAGCTCGTTGAAGCGAATGGTGGGCGCGCCGACCGAGCCGCGGAAGGTCAGATCGCTCCCGACGCCGTCGATGCGGGAGAGCATGTCGAGCAGGTTGCCGGCGACCGTGACTTCCTGCACTGGCCGCGTCAGCTCGCCGTTCTCGATCCACAGGCCGTTGGCGCCGCGGGAGTACTCGCCGGTCACCAGGTTCGCGCCGTGCCCCAGCATCGTCGTCACGTAGAACCCGTGCGCGACGTCCTTGATGAGGGCCTCGGGCGTACGGCTGCCGGCCTCGAGGTACAGGTTGTGGGTGCCGATCGACGGCAGGCTGCGGTAGCCGCGCGACGCGTTCCCGGTGCTGCGCGTCTTCGCCTTCCGGGCCGTGAACGCGTCGTAGAGGAAGGTCTTCAGCACGCCCTTCTCGACGATCGGCGAGCGGCGCGTCGGCACGCCTTCTCCATCGAAGGGAGACGTCGCCAGGCCCTTCGGCATCAGGCCGTCGTCGACGATGGTGATGGTCGGCGGCGCGATCGTCTGGCCGAGCTTCGACGCGAGAAACGAGGACTTCTTGTAGACCGCGTCGCCGTTCACCGCGCCGGCGATGCCGCCGATGAAGCTCGCGGCCATCATCGGGTCGAACACCACCGGCACCTTCTGCGACTTCACCTTCTTCGCGCCGAGCATCCGCACGGCTCGACGCGCGGCTTCTTTCGCGACGTGCTCCGGCGACTCGAGATCTCTGAGAAATCGCCGCGCGTCGTACCACCACGAGTTCTGCAGCTGCCCATCGGCCTCGGCCACGGCGCCCGTGTACAGGTAGACGCTGGTGCCCTGCGAGTAGCCGGTGATGCCGGCCGATGACGCGAGGAACACCTCGCCCACGCTCTCGCCGGCCTCGACCGACTCGACGGTCTTGATGCGCGGGTCGGCGCGCGCGGCCTTCTCCATCTCGAGCGCGGCGGTGATCTTCCAGTCGGCGGCCAGGCTCGCGACCTCGGGATCGTAGAGCGCGCCCACGTCGGGGAAGTCGCCGAGGTCCTTCTCGTCCGGCAGCCCGTTGAGCGGGTTGGGCGCGGCGGCCTCGGCCAGCTTCACGGCGCGATCGACGAAGGCGTTGAGCGACGAGGGCTCGAAGTCAGAGGTGAAGGAGAAGCCCAGCCGGTTCTTGACGATGACGCGCAGGCCGACGCCTTTGCTGGTCGCCTGGGTCAGGTGCTCGATCTCTCCATCGCGCACGCGGCACGTCGCCTCGCGGCCGACCTGCACGAACGCCTCGGCCTGCTTCGCGCCCATCTTCTTCGCGCGCGCGACCAGCTTCTTCGCGAGCTGCTCGTAGTTGGTGCTCATCGTTTGCCTCCCGCCACCCGTGTGCCGCCCACCGTCATCTTGTCGATTCGCACCGTCGGCAGGCCCACGCCGACCGGCACGCCCTGACCGTCTTTGCCGCAGGTGCCCATGCCGGGGTCCGGCATCGGATCGTTGCCGACGCGGCTGACGTTCTTGAGCGCCTCTGGGCCGATGCCGATGAGCGTGACGCCCTTGAGCGGCCGGGCGAGCTTGCCCTTCTTGATCTCGTACGCCTCGCTCACCTCGAAGACGAAGTTGCCGTTGGTGATGTCGACCTGCCCGCCGCCGAAGTTCGCGCAGTAGATGCCGCCGTCGACGCTGCGAATGATGTCCTCGTGCGTGTCTTCGCCGGGCGCGAGGTACGTGTTCGTCATGCGCGGGAGCGGCGTGTGCTTGAACGACTCGCGCCGCCCGCTGCCCGTCGTCTTCTGGTTCATCAACTTCGCGTTGAGCGAATCGTACATGTAGCCCTTGAGCACGCCGCGCTCGATCAGCACCTTGAACTGCGTCGGGTTGCCCTCGTCGTCGACGTTCAGCGAGCCGCGCGCGTTCGCCATGGTGCCGTCGTCGATGACGGTGACGAGCTCGGACGCGACCTTCTCGCCGAGCTTTCCCGCGAAGAGCGAGGTGCCCTTGCGAATGAAGTCGGCCTCGAGCCCGTGCCCGACGGCCTCGTGGAGGAGGATGCCGCTCCAGCCCGGCGCCAGCACCACCGTCTGCTCTCCCGCCGTCGCCTCTTGGGCTCCGAGCCCTGCGCAGGCCTGCCGCGCTGCCTCACGGGCGACGTACTCTGGCGTGAAGGTGTCGAAGTGCGAGAACGCCACCCGGCCGCCACCACCGAAGCTGCCCGTGCGCCGCTCGCCCTTCGCGCCTTCAGCGACGGCGTGCACGTTGATGCGGCACAAGTCCTGCGTGTCTTCGGCGAGGTGGCCCTGCGTGTTCGCGACGAGGATGCGCTTGGTGGTGTCGGCGTACGAGGCCATCACCTGCTTGATGCGCTTGTCGTAGGCGTGCGCGGCCTTGTTCGCGCGGACGATGAGCTCCCGCTTGGCCTCGACCTCGACGCCCGAGAGGTGCTGCGCGAGCCGATAAAAGGTCGGGAGCGGCGTGCGGTTGACGGTGAACGCCCGCTCGCTCCCGCCGCCGTGCGCGATGAAGGCCGCGGTGCGCGCCGCGCGGAACAACGCCTCGTCGTCGAGATCGTCGGAGTAGGCGTAACCGACCTTCGAGCCGGCGATGACGCGGAGGCCGACGCCTTGCGAGAGGCCCGACTGGGCGCTCTTCACCTTGTGCTCGTCGAGGGTGACGGCGGTGTTCTCACTGCGTTCGACGTAGACCTCTGCGAACTCGGCGCCGCGCTCCATGGCGGCTGCCAGGAGGCGCTCGACGAGAGGAATGGCGAGAAGGGGAGCCTGAGTCATGGGGGCCGGACCGTAGCATTCCCTCAGTGGTGTCCAGCCCGTTCCCTGCCCGGTGAGAGAGCGCACATTCCTCCATTCGGCCTGCTAGCGTTCGCGCTGCATGGCGCCTCCGAGAAAGACCGGCACGGCCCGCCGAGGAGAAGGCTCCGGCGAGGACGACCCTGAAGTGGCGAACGCGACCGTCGCGAAGGCGAAGAACCCGCTGCCGTCCTCCGTCGACCCCGAGCGCACCAACGCGACCGTCGCCAGGGCGAAGAACCCACTGCCCGACGATGACCCGGAGCGCGACAACAAGACCAACGCGCGCGCCCCGGCTCCACCACGAGCGGCGCCAAGACGATCCGCGCCGACCCGTGGGCCCGTCATGCCCGAGCAGCTCGACGAAGGCGGTGGGTACAGCACGGGCCAGAACTTCCAGGCGATGGACGAAGAGGGCATGGCGGGTGAAGACTCGGCCAGCATCAGCCTCGAAGGTGACGGCCTCGACGCGCTCGACCCCGAGCTGGCGCCGAAGACCAAGGCGCTGCCTGCGCTCAAGCGCGACGAGGCCGCGCCAGAAGACGACGAAGCCGATGACGCCAACGCCACCCGCGCGGGCCCGCCCATCAAGCTCGAGATTGTCGGAGGCCCCGACGCCGGCAAGAAGAAGCGCTTCAAGGGCGTGCGCATGGTGGTCGGCCGGACGCCCGGCGTCGATCTCCAGCTGTCCGATCAGTCCGTCTCGCGCCGCCACATCGAGCTGATCCACTCCGACGACGGCACGCTGCTGCGCGATCTCGGCAGCGGCAACGGCACGAAGCTCAACGGCAAGAAGATCACCGCCGACACGATGCTCAGCCACGGCGACGAGATTCAGATCGGCAAGACGAAGATGAAGTTCGTCGACGATCTCGCCGCGTTCAGGAAGGCGCGCGAAGACTCGGAGAAGAAGGACGCGGCAAAGGCCGCAGGCGCAGAGGAAGAGAAGGCCGAAGCGAAGGAAGAGGAGGGCGCGGCCGAAGGCGAGGAGGGCAAGGACGAGGCGGCAGAAGGTGACGCCGCCGAAGCCTCCGACGAGAAGCCCGAAGGTGAAGAAGAAGCGGCCGCAGACGGCGAGGCCGAAGGCGACGACGAGAAGAGCAAGGCCGGCAAGAAGGGGCCGCGCGATCGCGCGAAGCCCGTACGCACCTCGCGGCACGCCCCTGCCGAGACCGGGCTGGGCGCGCGCTTCAAGGCCCTCAACCCGAAGGTCCGCATCGGCATCATCGCCGGCGCCGTGCTGCTGCTGGTGCTGCTCGTCGTCGGCATCGCCACCCGCAAGCCCCCGCCGCCGCCCGTCGATCGCAACGCCGAGCAGGGCGCGAACAAGATGCAGCAGGCCCGCGCGGCGGTGAAGGATGGCCGCTTCGAAGACGCGGTCAAGCTGGTCGACGAAGCCGAGAAGCTCTCGCCAGGCATCGACAAGACGAAGCTCGGCATTCAGGCGCGTGAGGCGCTCGGCATTCAGCGCAACTTCGATCAGGTGAAGAAGCACATCAGCGACAAGCGCTTCGAAGACGCGAAGAAGCTGCTCGCCGACACGCCCAGGGGCAACCCGAAGAACGAGGCCGATCGCGTGAAGCTCGAAGAGGAGCTGACCGCCGCGCTCGTCTCGTACAACAAGGAGAAGGTCGCCGAGTTCCTCGCCGCTGGAGAGATCGACTCTGCCCGGCAGACGCTCTCGCTCATCCCAGGCGACCAGCTGGGCGATCTGCCCGCGCAGATCGAAGAGTTCGAGCGCACCCTCGCCGAATCCCAGGCGCAGGACGCACGTGACGCGCGCATGGGGGCCGCCAACGCCGCCGCGGCGAAGAAGGCGAGACGTGAAGAAGAGATCGCGCTCGCGTTCGCCATCGTCGAGCGGAAGTTCGCGGGCGGCGACTGGGAGCGGGCTGCCAGCGAGTGCTCCCGCGTCATCGACTCGTTCTCGGGCGACAAGGAGATCGTCTCGCGTTCGAAGTCGCTCGCCGGTTCGATCCCCAACTTCGGCCGCAACTTCGACGAGGGCATGAAGAAGTTCCGCCAGGGCCAGCTGACGCAGGCGGCCCGGCCGCTGCGCCTCGCCTACCAGTCGTATCGCTCGATGGGCCTGGTGCAGAACCGCTACGGAGAAGAGCTCTCGCAGGCGCTGCTCAAGGCCGCGCTCGCCGCCGGCAAAGAGGCCCTCATTCGGGAAGACCTCGACAACGCGATGGCCAACTTCCGCGAGGCGCGTCGCATCGACAAGGACGATCCCGAGGCCCGAAAGGGCTTCGACGCCGTCGCCGACAAGGCCGAAGATCTCTACCAGTCCGCGTACATGTTGAAGGACCGCGACCCGCGCGAGGCGGTGAAGAAGTTCAAGACCGTCATCGCGGTCACCGAGGCGGGCACGCCCGTTCACGAGAAGGCCAAGAACCAGGTCGCCGCCATGGCGCCTTGAGGGCCTTTCCCATCGCCTGACGAAGAAGAGCCGACACCATGAGTGGAATGAGAGAGCTGGGCCTCGACTTCGTGGCCGAGGGGAACTGGGAGAAGGCGCTGGCGTTCTTCGCCGAGGCCGTGCGGCGGCAGCCCAACGATCACCGCTCGCGCATGCTGGCGGCCCGCTGCTACGCGAAGCTGGGCGAGAACGAGCGCGCGGTGACGGTGCTGCACGCGTGCGCGGAAGGCCTTCTTCGACGCGACTACCTGCTCTCGGCCATCGCCGCCTGCCGGCAGGCCCTGCCGCTCGCGCCGCGCGAGAAGCGCATTCGCGAGACGCTCGCCCGCATTCACGCCCGCGCCGCGCGCATCGTGGTGGGCAAGGCCTCGGTGCCGCCGCCCCTGCCTCCCGAGTCTCTCTACGACGGCCAGGTGAGCGACGACCTGATGACGCTGACTGGCTCTGAGCTGAGCGACAAGGCCATCAGCGTGCTCGCGTCGCCCGACACCGGTGGCCACGCCGACGCCGACGCCCGGCCGCCGCTGCCGCTCTTCGCCGACCTCGATCGCGAGGCCTTCGTCGATCTCGTCGAGCTGCTCGACTACCGCGAGCTGCAAGACGGCGAGGCCATCTGCACCGAAGGCACCGGCGGCGACAGGATCTACGTGCTGGTGGCTGGCAAGGCCGAGGTGAGCCGGCGCGTGGAAGGGCAGGAGAAGCGCCTGGCCTTCCTCGGCGGTGGCTCGATCTTCGGCGAGATGTCGCTGCTGACGGGCGCTCCGCCGACGTCGACCGTGCGCGCCGTCGGTGACGCCGACGTGCTCGAGATCGAGCGGAAGGACTTGAACGAGCTGGCGCGCAACCACCCTGCGGTTCCGCAGATCCTCGCCACCTTCGCGCAGACCCGCATGGCGCGGAACATCGTCGCCACCTCGCCCCTGTTCACGCCCGTGCCCGAGGCCGAGCGCGCGAGCCTGCTCTCGCGCTTCACCTTCAAGGGCCTGCAGCCCGACGAGAAGGTCATCGCCGAGGGCGAGCCGGTGACGTCGCTGGTGTTGGTGCTGGCCGGCGAACTCGTCGTGCAGAAGGAGGACCCGGGCGGCGGCGTGGTGTCGCTGGGCGTGCTCCGTGAAGGCGAAGTGGCCGGTGAGATCGCGCTCCTCAAGGGCCTGCGCGCCACCGCCACCGTCGTCGCGACCCGTAAGACGGCCGTCGCCACGCTCGATCGCACCGCCTTCGGAGCGCTCTTGAAGAGCTACCCGGCCATTCGCGACTACCTCGATGGGCTGTCAGACCGGCGCCTGAAGCAGATCGGCGAGGCCATGCGGCCCATCGAGGTGCTCGACGCCGATGAGCTCGTGGTGGACGGGTGACGCGCGCACGGAGCCGCTCGAGCCGGGGCGTGAGCCGCTGGGTGCTCGTCGCTGGCGGCGCCCTCGTGCTCCTCGCCGCGGTGGTGCTGTGGCCGAAGAAGCGGGTCAGCCCCGAAGACGAGGTGCGCCAGCTGATCGCCTCGATGGTGGCCGCCGCCGAGAAGAAGGACCTGGGCACCATCTCCGACGCCATCGCCGACGACTTCCATGGCCCGTCGGCGAGCTCGAAGCAGGAGGTGAAGCAAGTGGTGCTCGGTCAGCTCTTCCGCAACCAGAACGGGCTGGTGGTGTTCAACCCGTCGCTCGACGTGCGCGCCACCAACGACAACGCGTCGTTCACCGGCGTCTTCGTCTTCGCGCGAGGCAAAGACGTCAACTGGCAGGAGCCCGGAGACGGCGTCAGCCGCTACGACATCGAGGGAACCCTCGAGCGGCGCAGCGGCGACTGGAAGGTGACGTCAGCCGAGTGGAAGCGGTGAGGCGCTGAACCCACGCCTCACTGGATGAAGGTCTTCGCCTCTTCGTTCCACGTCTTGAGCAGGTCGTTCTGCTTCAGCGTCTTGAGCTTGCCGGCGACGTCGGTGATGACGGCGTTGAGCTGCTCACGGGGCGCCTGCTGCGCCTTCATCTTGATGAGGCCGAACACGTAGCTCTGGCAGCCCGGGCCGTACTCCTTCTTCGCGAACATCACCTCGCCCATGGCCATGTACGCTTCGGCGAGCTGGCCGGTGCCGTCCTCGGGCGTGATGTCGCGGAGCATCTCGAACGCCTTCTCGTAGTCCTTCTTCGCGAGGAACACGCTGGCCTTCGAGTAGTACGCCTTCGTCACGTTGACGTTCTTCGCCTCGATGGCCTTGTCGTAGGCCGTCATGGCGTCGTCGAGCTTGTCGGCCGAGCGGAGCACGTCGCCGCGCGCCAGGTAGTAGCGGTCATCGCGCGAGAGGTACGTCACCTCTTTGCCGTCGGCGGTCGGGTTCTTCACGTTCGCGAAGAACGCCTCGTACTTGTCGAGAAGCGCGATGGCCGCGTCGGTCATGCCGGCGGCCTGCAGGTTGCGCGCGCCGTCGAAGTAGAAGACGGGAGCCGACGGCTGCTTGGTGACGAGCTCGGTGTACGCCGCTGCCGCGCCCGGGTCCTTCTTGGCGGCCAGCGCGTTGGCCTTGGCGAACAAGGCCCAGCGGTCTTCCGGGTTGAGGCCCAGCGCCTGGTCGGCCAGCTTGATGGCCTCGTCGGACTGCGTGGCGATGTTGGCGATGTGGGCCTGAACCGCGACCGCGCGCGCCTTCAACGGCATCGAGAGCTCGGCGTCACGGTCGAGCACCGTCTTCAACATCGCCTCGGCGTCGCCGATCTTGTCCTTCTTCATCACGCGGGCCAGCGCGAGGCCGTTCTTGGCGCGAATGAGGTCGGGGTTCGCGCCGAGGGCCTTCGAGAAGGTGTCGATGGCGCCAGCGTTGCCCTCTTCGAGAATCGCCTCGCCCCAGGCCGCCGCGTAGTTCGCGTCTTTCCACGCCTTGTCCATGGCGGTGGTGAACCCCTGGCGCGCGAGGCTCAGGTTGCCGCGCGTCTTCATCGCGAGCGCCTGGGCGTAGAAGAGCTTCGCGCTCGAGGCGCCCTTCTTGCGGAGGTCTTCGATGAAGTCTTCGGCGCCCGCAGGGTTGCCCGCCGCGATGAGGTGCAGGGCCTCGCTGCCGTAGCGCTCCTCGGTCTTCGAGTCGGCCCGCTTGGCGCGCTCGAGGAAGTCCTTCGCCTTCGCCTCGGCGCCGTTCTCGCGGTGCATCATCCACAGGTCGGTGTTGAGGCTGGCGACGAGCGCGAGCGCGTCAGCGGCGTTCGAGTCGAGGTCGATGGCCTCTTCAGCCTTCGCCGAAGCGGCGCGCAGGTCGGCCGGGTTGCCCCGGAAGGCCGTCGTCCGCGCTTCCTTCATCTTCTCGGCGACCTCCCGCTTCGTGTTGCCGCGGCGGTACACGAGGAAGACCACCAACCCGAGCACGACGGCCACCACGAGGATCTGCACGATCGCCGACGAGAAGCTCTCGCGCTTCTTCCATTCGGAGTTCTGCGTGCCGGTGTCTGCAGCCATGAATGTGTGCCTCTGAAATGAAGGGGGTCTTCCCGAACGAAAGCGCGGTCTTCTAGCGACGCGATTTTGATTGGGTCAAGGAAGATCGCCGGGCCGACGACAGGTTGTCGCCGCGGTCGGCCGAAAACGGCGCTGGTCGGGGCGTCAGCTCAGATGCCCGAGACGATGCGCCAGCGCGCCTTGCCGCTCTCTTCGGTGCGGCGAAGCAGCATCTGCTTGATGTCGGTGTCGGTCTGGGTGCGGCCCGACAACGTCGGCATCTTGAAGCTCAGGGTGTACGTGTACGTCACGCGGGCGCCGCCGGTGCCTTCCTCGAACTCCATGCGCCGCACGTTCATGTCGAGGCGCACGTCTTCGATGCGCTGAAAGCGGGTGGCCAGCGAGGTGTAGAGCGTGGAGTAGTCGAGATCGTCGTCGGGGTTCGAGCTGCCGCCATCGTCACGGAACGCGGGGTCGGCGAGATCGATGATCGCCTGTGCGTTGCGCTGCTCCACCGCGGCCCGGTACGCGGTCATCACGTCGAGAATGGCGCGGGAATCGGCGCTGTCGTCGATCTCGGTGCCGGGGATTTTGCGCATGCAGCCCGACAGGGCAACCAGACCAACGACGAGCAGAATCGAACGCATCGTGCCTCCAACGAACGTGCCCGTGGGGTATTCCCACCGGGAGCGACGCTCGCGTAGCGCAGTGTGCGTCAGAAGCAAGCGCTCGCCAGTCTGTGCCTGTGAAACACCACGGCCGCCCGGGCGCGCTGCATGCCCGGACGGCCGTGGATTTTCATCCCCGGGGTGGGGAAGGAGTACGAACTCGGCTCAGTACCCGATGCAGATGTTCTGATTCGGCACGAGGGGAATCGGCGTCGTCGAGTCGTCGATGGACTTGAGGAACTCCACGAGGTCGGCGACCTGCATCGCCTCGTTGGGAGGCACACCGCCGCCTGGCAGGAAGTTCACGGAGCCTGCCTGGTAGTGCGTGGCGTAGGGCAGGGTGAAGAGCTCGGTGAGCGTGCGCACCTTGCCGTGGTGCAGGTAGGGCGCGCCGCCGGCGACCGACATCAGCGAGGGCGGGTTGAAGCCCTTGCCACCCTGCGCCGAGGTGCCGTCGGCCTTGCGCTCGAGCACGTCGTTCACGTCGAAGGTGCCGACGTTGCGGATGACGCAGGTGACGCGCTCCGGGCCGACGTTGCCGGTGCCGCCATCGGCGAGGGCCACGCCGCGCTCGATGTCGACCTTCAGCTGCTCGTTGGGCCGGCCGGCGATGACGCCGGCGTCGAGGGTCTGCGTGCGCAGCCCGGTGCCGGCATCGGGGCCGCCCGTCACGCCGGGCAACGAGCCGTTCTTGTCGGGCGAGGGCACGTACGGGAGCTGGCTCGACGTCCACTTCTGGCCGCCGTGGCAGAAGTGACAGTTGTTGGTGGTGAAGATGATGCGACCGCGGTCCACCGCGCCATTCGGGGAACGATCGAGGTTCGTCGGAGCCCGGTTGGCGCGAATCGTCTTGCCGTAGTTGTCGATGTCGTCCCAGTCGCGCAGCGTGGCGCGCGTCGCCACCACGGCCCTCGTCGAGCCCGAGAGGAAGTCGTTGCGGGTCGTCTGCGTGAAGCCCGTGAGGAGCACGCCGACCGTCAGGTTGAACGGCGTGTCGGTGGGCACTGCGCCCTCGGTGATGGCGCCCTTGCCGCCGGCGGTGCCGCGCGTGTTGAGCTCGAAGTCGTGCATCTCGTCGAAGATGCCCGTCCAGTTGAGCACGCGCTGATCGCCCGGCGTGCGCTTGCCGTACATGCCGTCGAGCGACGTCGACTGGCGCGGGCCGGCCGCGAACACCCACGTCACGTTGTCGGTCAGGCCGTCCGGGTGGCAGCTGCCACAGGAGTTCACGCCGCGGTCGGCCCAGCGGCCGGTGCCCGTGAAGAACTCCTTCTTGCCATTGAGCACGCTGAGCTCGGGGGTGCCGGCGCCGGGCTTCGCCTCGGAGACGATGCCGTCGCCCATCGCGTCGACCTGCTGCAGCATGAGGTTCACGATGGTGAGCGAGCGATCGGCCCAGTTGTTGACGTAGAGCGTGCCGTTGGCGTGGCCGATGATGACGCCGGTCGGCACCTTGATGCCACCCGCGCCACGGATGTTGATCTGCCCGAACGCGACATCAGGGCCGAGTGAGATGGGGCCACGCGCGACGGCCGCGTTGTAGTGAATGCGCTGCACCATGTCTCCCGCCTGCGAGACGAGGTAGCCGATGTTGGCGCCCTCGACGAAGGTGATGCCGACCGGCACGCCGAGCAGGCTCGAGGTGGGGCCGCCCTGCTCCTGGGCCAGCCTCGAGATGACGGCGCTGCCGAGCGGGCTGCGGTCTTCGGCGTTGGTCGTCAGGTCGATCACCGAGACGGCGGCGAAGAGGTTGGTGAACTTGTTCACCGGGCCGCGCGGCGACACGCACACGTTGGGGACGTACGCCTTGCCGTTGTGGATGGTGATGCCGAAGAGCTGGTTGGGCGAGCAGCCCACCGTCGTGCCCGAGAAGCCACCGTCAGCGAGCTGGGTGGTCGAGAAGCCCGTGTCACCGAAGGGCTGCAGGTCGATGGTGCGGGTGACGGTGCGGGTGCCGACGTTGACCTCGACGACCTTGCCGATGCGGCCGGTGTCCGAGGCCTCGGCGACCGCGTCTCCGAAGAACATGGTGACGAACGCACGCTCGTCGGTGTCGTCGCCGTCACCGTCGTTGGTGATGGCCACGGCGCGCGGCTGGGCCGGCATCGCCAATGAGGTGGCCGTCATGGTGCGCAGGTCGACGATGCTGATGGTGTTCTCGCCGTGGTTGGCGACGAACGCCGTGGCGCCGGTCGGCGTCAGCGCGACGCCCGTCGGCTCGGAGCCCGTCGTGGCGCGAAGGGTCTCGACCTGCGGCGTGGTGGTGTTGATGCCCGTCACCTTCGCGAGCTGCTGCGCCTGACGGAGGATGACGACCGCCGTGGTGTTGTCGGGGAGAATCGCGACGCCTTCGGGCTGCGAGTTCGCTCCGAACGACGCCGAGCCGCTCTTCGTCTTGGTCGCCGTGTTGAAGAAGCTCACGGTGCCGACATCGGGGTTCACCATCGCGACGATCGAGTCGTTGTTGCTGATCTGAACGGTCGTGGAGTGGTTCGAGCGCCCGAGCACGGGCCCGGCCGCGCCGCCTGCTGCTGCGCCACCTGCTGCCGCGCCACCTGCTGCTGCGCCACCTGCTGCCGCGCCACCTGCTGCCGCGCCACCTGCTGCTG
>JALHMW010000015.1 GCA_022843845.1 Archangium sp. | reverse complement strand
GCCACACTCGCGCGTGGACCGGTTTCCCGGCTTGTCGCCTTGCGGTTCGTGTCGGTCGCTTCGACCTGCTCCCGAGAGGACTTCCACCTCCTATCCACGCCCGTGCTGGGCACACAAACACGACGCCCTCCGCGGCCAGGTCGGCTGACGGAGGGCGCAGGTGCTGTCACTGTGGCTTGACGTTACTTCAGCGGTGCGTCGAACACGTCGTTCGGCGACGGCATCTTGCGGAGATCGGTTCGGCCGATCTTCCACGCCTGCTGAACGATCCACGAGAGCGAGCGATCCTGCCGCTCCGCCTCGAACTCGATCTCCTTCAGCATGTCTTCGGGGAAGTAGAGGGACTGCTTGCGTGCGTCAGTCGTCGACATCAGCGCTCCTCGCGCGAGTCGGGGGCGCCAGCGACGTCGTTGACGGCCGGGAACGACTTGATGCGCTCACGTGCGATCTTCCACGCCTGCTGGACGACCCACGACAGCGAACGGTCCTGCCGGTTGGCCTCTTCCTGGATCTCCTTGAGCATATCCTCAGGGAAGTACAGTGACTGCTTGCGCTTGTCGGTTCCAGACATGTGCGGAATCTCCGGGGGTACTACGACGAACAACGAGTAGGACGGAAATATCCGACAGCGCCCCTGCGGAATCAACCAATTCATCAAGAACCGGTAAAAGGCCGACATGCGCACAGCCCTCGTGCTCTCTCTGGTGCTCGCCGCTGCAGGCTGCCGCTGTCAGGGCAACGTGATGGCGGTGAAGCCTTCGCTCACGGTGGCGCCCGCCAGCATCGACTTCGGCCAGGTGAAGAATGGTGACCGGCAGGCCCGGACGCTCACCTTCGAGTCCCGCACTCAGACGCAGGTGAATATCTCGTCGATCGTCCTCGAGCCTGGGACGGCGCCGGGTGGTGTCGAGGGCTTCATCCTCGGAACGAAGCCGGCCAGCGTCGACGCCTTCGGCAAGGTGACGATGCCGATCACCTTCGCGCCGACCCAACTGGTCCAGTATCAGGCGACGCTGATCGTCAACTCGAACGACGCCGACAAGCCGGTGGTGCGTGTGCCGCTGGTGGGAGAAGGCGCGAAGCCGATCATCTCGGTGTCCCCGGTGTGCGAGCGCAGTCAGCAGTGCACGGGGACGGTGGTGGTGATGCCTCCGTCGATCGACTTCGGCATGGAGCCGCTGGCCAGGCCCGTGATGGTGCCGTCGAGTCAGCTGCCGGGCGTGGTGATCACCAACGACGGGCCGGTGCCGATGTCGGTCACGAAGGTCGCCATCGAGGGTGCCGACGCGGCGGCCTTCACGTTCGCGCGCACCGAAGCGACGCCGTGGGAGCTGATGCCCGGAGAAGGCCGCACCTCGCAGCTGAGGTTCAAGCCCACGAGCGCGAGCCAGATGAGCTACCAGGCGCAGCTGATCGTGGAGTCTGAGGATCCCGACCGCCCGCGCGTGGTCGTCGAACTCCGTGGCGCGTTGCTGCCGAATCAGCCCCCGCGGGTGTGCTTCAACCTGACGCGCGTGACGCCTCCACCCGAAGGTGGCGGTCCTCGCGACTACGCCTCGCAGGCCCTGTGGATGCCTCTGCTCACGCCGCCCGCCGGTGGGTACGACTTCACGCTCACCCGCGATGTTCGGCCTGGAGAGCTGGTGCAGTTCGGAGCGCTCTCCGACGCCGTCGACGCGAGCGCGTGCACGACCGACCCCGAGACGGGGCGAACGAGCCTCACGTACGCATGGCGGCTGGTGAGCGTTCCGATGGGCGCTCGCGTGCCGGCGCTCTCGGGCGCCACCTCGTCGCAGATTCAGCTCCGGCCTGTCGTGACTGGCGACTACGTCGTCGAGCTCACCGTGTCTGATGGGGTGGCCAGCACCGTCGTCACCGGCCGCTTCGCGTGCGCGATCAAACAGGACCTCGTGGTGCAGCTCGAGTGGACGGGCTTCGACGGCGTCGATCTCGATCTCCACCTCGTGCGGCCCTCAGCGGTCACCTCGGCAGATCCCTTCAGCGGCGCTTTTCAGTTCTTCGACGCTCCCCAGTCCGACGGTGGCGCGGCGACCCAGACCTCGGGCGACATCAACGGCTACGCCGCGCGCACGATTCAGCCGACGATCGCTGGCTCGAACTTCAACTGGGGCGATCCGAGCGCGCTCGACGACCCCCGGCTCAACCTCGACAACACCGGCATGTCCGGCTCGGGCGCTGGCGGCGATCTGATCGAGAACATCTCGCTCAACAACCCCGAGAACGACGCGCGCTGTGGCACCACGCCCTGCAGCTACAAGGTCTTCGTTCACTACTTCCGCGACGAACGCATGGCGATGCCGCTGGCGTGCACGGTCGATGGCGGCACGGGCTGTCGTGATGGAGAGCGGTGCAGCTGCGCCGCGCCTGATCAGCGCTGCGTGGCCGAGTCGGGGCCCATCGGCGACGCGGGCATCGGCACCGGGAAGTGCTTTCAGGCTCCGCAGCCCGTGGTGCGCATCTTCGTGAAGGGCGCCAGAACACCGGCCCAGGTGATTCCACTCGAAGGGCTGGTGCCGCCCGACTCGGTGTCCCTCGGCGCGCCGTGCCAGATGCTGGCCGTCGCCGAGATCGCCTGGCCCCCGCGCTCGGCCATCGGCTCCCTGCCGGATGGAGGCACGCCGCCGCCCCAGATCGTCATCCCAGGTCAGGGCGCCGGGGGCCGGATCGTGAACGCCGTGATCGGTCGTTTCGGCTACCGCCAGATGGGTGGCAGCCTTCGATGCAGCCCAGATCTGATGATCAATGGTTCGTCCTGGTACGGACAGAACCCGTAGGAGAAGAAGAATGGGGCGCTCCAACGCCGGTCCATCGGAGCGCCCCCAAAAGAGAGACAGGTCGGACGAACCGACCTGTCCCGTGAGCCGTGAAGGGGAGGGGGGGACTCCACGGCCCAACGTCGATTTCCTGCCACTACGACAACCGGGGTCCCGCTGCTCCATTCCCGGCACGGCTGAAGCAGAGAGTAACGCCTCCGACGCGCGTCAGCAACCCGACGTCAAGTGAAAAACGACCCGACCGAGGAGGACCGGTTCCTGGCCGACTTCGAGCGGCGAATTGCTCTTGGGTTTCGAGGGCTTGGCCGGGTGCTCGTCGCGGTGTCCGGAGGGAGCGACTCGATGGCGCTCGCCGAGGCCGCCTTTCGGGTGAAGGCGTCGTTCGAGGTGGCGAGTCTGGACCACGGCTTGAGGGCTGAATCTGCGGCCGAGGTGCAGCTGGTTCGGGCCTGGGCGCAGGAGCGAGGCGTTCCTTTCCACACCCGATCCCTTCGGCTCGCGACGGGCCCCGGCGTCGAGGCCAGGGCCAGAGACGCCCGGTATTCGGCGCTCCTCGAGCTCGCCCACACCCACGGGCTTGGAGCGATCGCCACCGCCCACACCGCGACCGACCAGGCCGAGACGGTCGTGATGCGGTTGACCCGAGGGGCTGCGGGGAGGGGCGCCGCCGGCATTCACGCCCAGCGTGGTGATCGTGTCGTTCGGCCGCTGCTCTTCGCCACCCGCGCCGACACCGACCGGTACGTCGCCGTGCGTGGCCTCGTGGCCGTGGCTGACCCGATGAACGACGACGTCTCTTTTCTTCGGGTTCGGGTGCGCCGCGAGGTGTTGCCGGCGCTGGAGCGGGCGGTGGGCCCCCACGCCGTGCCTGCGCTGGCCCGGTTTGCCCACTACGCCGCGGAGGACGACGCGTGGCTCCAGTCGGAGGCGCTTCGGGGGCTCGAACGGGCCCGGCTCGGCGGTGGGGGTTCCCGGCTCGACCTGCTCGCCGTCCGGGCGATGGGCGCTCCCATTCGGAGGAGGGCGCTGGCGGCCTGGCTGTCGGAGCAGGGCGTTCCGCTCGATGCCCACCACCTCGATGATGCCCTGACGGCGATCGCCGAGGGGCGCACCGCGACGCTCCCCGGCGACCGCGTGTTGCTGGTCGAGCGCAGCCACCTGTCCATCGGTGTAGCTCCAGCCCGACTTCACGGAACTTCATCGAGTGATGACGGGCGCCCGCCGAAGTGATGAGTTATACCGAAGCAGTTCCGACGGCCCTGATTGAGGGCCACCACCGCGAATCGAAAGGCGTTCTCCACCTTGCGCTCGAGCTACAAGACCCTGATCCTCTGGGTCGTCCTGATTTTCCTGTTCGTCGGGTTCTACAAGATCTTCCAGACAACCCAACGTGAGGAGAAAGAGCTCTCCTTCGCCGACTTCCAGGACTCGGTCGAGCAGGGGAACATCACCAAGGTCGAGATCAGGGGCACTCGCTACGAGGGCGTCCTGGTCGGCACCAACGAGAAGTTCCGCACCATGGGGCCGCCGGCTGACGCGCGGATCCTCGAGCAGCTGCGGACCAAGAAGGTGAACTACAACTTCGTGCCGACCGACGAGAACGGGTTCTGGATCGGCATGCTCACGCAGTTCATCCCCATCCTCATTCTCTTCCTTTTCTTCCTCTTCTTCATGCGACAGCTCCAGGGCACCGGCGGCAAGGCGATGACGTTCGGGAAGTCGAAGGCCAAGCTCCTCTCCGAGTCTCACAACAAGATCACCTTCGCCGACGTGGCAGGCATCGACGAGTGCAAGGAAGAGCTCGAAGAGATCATCGCCTTCCTCAAGGATCCGAAGAAGTTCACCAAGCTCGGCGGCCGCATTCCCAAGGGCGTGCTGATGATGGGCTCCCCCGGCACCGGCAAGACGCTGCTCGCCAAGGCCGTCGCTGGTGAAGCCGGCGTGCCGTTCTTCAGCATCTCGGGCTCCGACTTCGTCGAGATGTTCGTGGGCGTCGGCGCCAGCCGCGTGCGCGACCTGTTCGAGCAGGGCAAGAAGAACGCGCCCTGCATCATCTTCATCGACGAGATCGACGCCGTCGGCCGTCACCGTGGCGCAGGCCTCGGCGGTGGTCACGACGAGCGTGAGCAGACGCTCAACCAGCTGCTCGTCGAGATGGACGGGTTCGAGTCGAACGAAGGCGTGATCATCATCGCCGCGACCAACCGCCCCGACGTGCTCGACCCCGCGCTCCAGCGCCCGGGCCGCTTCGACCGCCGCATCACGGTGCCCCGCCCCGACCTCAAGGGCCGCCTCGGCATCCTCAAGGTGCACACCCGCCGCGTTCCGCTGGCCGACAACATCGAGCTCGAGACCATCGCGCGCGGCACGCCGGGCATGACGGGCGCCGACCTCGAGAACCTCGTCAACGAGGCCGCGCTCTATGCCGCCCGCGCCAACCGTGACCGGGTGCAGATTCAGGACTTCGAGAGCGCGAAGGACAAGGTCTTCATGGGCCCTGAGCGCAAGTCGATGATCATGAGCGACAAGGAGAAGCGCAACACGGCCGTGCACGAAGCTGGGCACGCGCTCGTCGGCAAGCTGCTCCCCGGGTGCGACCCCGTGCACAAGGTCAGCATCATTCCCCGAGGGCAGGCGCTGGGCGTCACCTGGTCGCTCCCCGAAGAGGACAAGGTCAACTGGTACAAGAAGAAGATGATGGACGACCTCTGCATGATGCTCGGTGGCCGCATCGCCGAAGAGCTCGTGTTCGGAGAGCTGTCGTCTGGCGCTGCCAACGACATCGAACGCGTGACGAAGATGGCCCGCGCGATGGTGATGCGCTGGGGCATGAGCGAGAAGCTCGGGCCCCTCTCGTTCGGTGAGCGCGAGGGAGAAGTCTTCCTCGGTCGCGACTTCTCCTCGAGGCCGGACTACTCCGAAGAGACCTCGCGGCAGATCGACACCGAGGTGCGCGGCATCGTCATGGGCTCGTACGAGCGGTCGAAGCGCCTGCTCAGCGAGAACATGGACTCGCTCAAGCGCATCGCGGACGCGCTCGTCGAGTACGAGACGATCGACGGACCAGATCTCGACATCCTCATCGGTGGCAGCGAGCTGAGCCGTGAGAAGCCGCCTCCCCGCGTCTCGGCCCCGCCCAAGGACGACAAGAAGAAGGACAAGCGCATTCTCGAGGCCCTCGAAGGCCTGCCCGGCAAGATGGAGCCCGGGAGCGCCTGAGGTTCTCCTCCTGAACGATTCCCGGCCTCTCGACTTCGCGGTCGAGGGGCCTTTTGTTTTCCGATGATCCTCGCTCGACACCTCGCACTGGTTGATCGCGACGCGCTGACGCGACGGCTGGGTCGCGCCGTGCCGGCCGAGGGCGTGTTGCTGACGGGCCTCTCTCCACCGCAGGCGGCGGCCCTGGGCGGCACCGCTGGCGCCGCGGTCATCGAGTCGATCGGAGACGCGCCGGCTGACGTGCGGGCCGCGATTCGAGTGCCGACGCCGGTGCCGATGGAACTCGCGGGACGCGCGTGGGCCTTCGACGGGCGCCCCTGGGTTCTCGGCATCGTGAACGTCACGCCCGACTCGTTCTCCGATGGGGGCCGCTCCAGCACCACTGAGGCGGCGGTTCATCACGCGCTTCAACTGCTCGACGAAGGCGCTGACTGGCTCGACGTCGGCGGTGAGTCGACCCGGCCGGGCGCCGCTGCGGTGTCGCTCGACGACGAGTGCGCGAGGGTGCTGCCGGTGATCGAGGCGCTCCAGCGGCTGGTCCCCGCGGTGCCCGTGTCGATCGACACCTCGAAGGCCGAGGTCGCCCGACGCGCGCTCGGCGCCGGCGCGAGCCTGGTGAATGACGTGACAGCCTTTGGCGACCCCCTCATGGCTGGCGTCGTGGCACGCGCGAAGGCCGGCGCCTGTCTGATGCACATGCAGGGCACGCCGCGGACCATGCAGGTCGAGCCGCGCTACGACGACGTCGTGCACGAGGTCGCCGAGTCGCTCGGTCAGTCGATCGCCCGCGCCGTCGAGGCTGGTGTGGAGCGCGCTCGCCTCTTCATCGACCCCGGCATCGGCTTCGGGAAGACGCTCGAGCACAACCTCGCGCTGCTGCGGCACCTCGAGGCGCTGAGGGTCCTTGGCGCTCCGGTTCTGCTCGGCACCAGCCGCAAGTCGTTCCTCGGAGCGCTCACCGGCGAGAAAGACGTGTCGAAGCGGGTCGTCTCGAGCGCGGCGACGGTGGCGATCGCGGCGGCCCGTGGCCAGGCCGACGTGTTCCGGGTGCACGACGTGAAGGCGACCCGAGAGGCTCTGGCCGTCGCGTACGCGCTGGGACCCCGGGCGTCGGCTCGCTGAGGGCCACCGTGCTGCTGGTGAGCCAGGTGCGCTGGCAGTAAGAGCCGCGCGCATGAAGACCGCCGACTCGAATGGACTCGTCCACCCGCGCCTCTTTGGCACCGACGGCGTGCGAGGCGTCGCCAACGTGTTCCCGATGACCGCCGAGATGGCGATGCAGCTCGGCCGCGCGCTCGCGTACATCTGCCGCTCGGGCGATCACCGTCACCGCGTCATCATCGGCAAGGACACGCGCCTGTCGGGCTACATGCTCGAGAATGCGCTCGCGGCCGGCATCATGTCGATGGGCGTCGACGTCGATCTCATCGGCCCGCTCCCGACGCCCGCCATCGCCAACCTCACCACCTCGATGCGGGCCGACGCCGGCGCTGTCATCTCGGCCTCGCACAACCCGTACGAGGACAACGGCATCAAGTTCTTCGGGCGCGACGGCTACAAGCTAGCCGACGAGATCGAGCGGAAGATCGAGACGCTGATCTTCGAGAAGGCCCTCGACTCCCTGCGGCCCACCGCCACCCGCGTCGGAGGCGCCGTACGCCTCGACGACGCCCGCGGCCGCTACATCGTCTTCCTCAAGAACACCTTCCCGCGAGAGCTCACCCTCGAGGGGTTGAGGCTGGTCGTCGACTGCGCGCACGGCGCTGCGTACCGGGTCGCGCCCGAGGTGCTCGAAGAGCTGGGCGCCGACGTGGTGGCGATCGGCGTCGAGCCTGACGGCAAGAACATCAACGACAAGTGCGGAGCGCTGCACCCCGAGGCGCTCCAGAAGGCCGTGCTCAAGCACAAGGCCCACCTCGGCGTGGCGCTCGATGGAGATGCCGATCGGCTGATCGTGGTCGACGAGAAGGGGAAGATCGTCGATGGCGACGCGATCATGGCCATCTGCACGCAGGAGATGGTGGCCCGCAAGGCGCTGAAGAAGAAGACCCTCGTCACCACGGTCATGTCGAACGTGGGGCTCGAGCGCGCGGTGGCGGCGTGGGGCGTGAAGGTGGTGCGCACCAACGTCGGCGATCGCCACGTCGTCGAAGAGATGCGCAAGCACGGCTACGTCTTCGGGGGCGAGCAGTCAGGCCACCTCGTCTTCCTCGATCACGCCACGACGGGCGACGGCACGCTGGCGGCGCTGCAGGTGCTGGCGTTGATGGTGCGATCGCAGAAGCCGCTCAGCGAGCTGACGACGATCTTCTCGCCGGTCCCGCAGGTGCTCCTCAACGTCGTCGTGAAGGAGAAGCGCGACCTCGCGAATCTCCCCGAGGTGATGAAGACGATCGGGCAGGTGGAGAAGAAGCTGGGCAAAGAAGGCCGGGTGCTCGTTCGTTATTCTGGAACGGAGCCCAAGGCGCGAGTGCTCGTCGAAGGAACAGACGCCAAACGCATCAAGCAGTACGCAGAGGAGATCGGTGCCGCCCTTCAACGGGCACTGTGCTGAATGCCGATTCACTATCGAGATGAAGGGCAGGGCGAGCCGATAGTGCTCATTCACGGCCTGGGCGCCTCGCACCGGGTCTTCGATGGCGTGATCACCGAGGGTGGCGAGCAGCACCGCTTTCTCGCGATCGATCTTCCCCGCAGTGGGCGCTCCCGCAACTGGGCCGAGAATACGCCCGACGCGATCGCGACTGCGCTCGAGCCCTTCCTCGTCAATCGCGGGCTGACGCACTTCCGCCTCTTTGGGCACAGCTTCGGCGGGCTGGTCGCGCTCTCGTACGCCGCGAAGTTTCCACAGCGGGTCTCGTCGTTGACCGTCGCCAGCGCGCCCGCCCTCGGATTGCCGCCTGAGGTCCGCCTCTTCCTCGAGTCGCCGCTCGCGCCGATGTCGACGATGTGGATGAGCGCGACGCCGATGTGGCGGCCGATGGTGAAGAACTATCTGCGCTGGCTCTGGGGCCAGCCGGGCGCGTTCAAGGACGACACCGTCGAGCACTACCTCGAGTCGTTGCGGGCCGACGGGTTCATCACCGGCATGCTCGATTCGCTGCGCTCGGTCGGCCGGTTCCGGCTGCCGAAAGACGCGCTCGCCGCAGGTGCCTTCCCCAAGCGCGTGCTCTGGGGCGATCGTGATCCGCTGGTGCCGATCATCCAGGGAGAGCAGCTCGCCATCGCGCTCGGCGCAGACTTCCGCGTGCTCAAGGACGTCGGGCACTGCGTGCCAGAGGAGCACCCTGTGGCGGTGCTCGAGTCGATTCGGCACCACTGAACTCAGGTCAGCCGAAGCTCGGGCGCACCGAAGCCGACGCCGATGCGTCCGTCAGGCTGAGCGTCGAGGGTGATCGTCAGCTCGAGCTTCTCGAGCACGGTCATCAGCTCGTCCACCCGCAGGCCAGTCGCGCGGCCGTATCGCAGCTCGCTCACCGCTTCGGTCGGCAACCCCAGGCCCATGCCCAGGACGACGTTCGACGTGCGCAGGCCCGAGAGTACGTGCTTCACGTACTCGACCAACTCCGCGTGCACGTCGCGCCAGGCGTCGGACGCCACCTCGACGCCGACCCTCTTCGACAGCTCGTCGCTGACGACCATGGCCGGGGAAGATACCTGAAAGAGGCACGAGTGCGAGGCAGGGTGTAGATCGGGGGCATGCAACGACTCGGTGTGAACGTCGACCACGTCGCCACGCTTCGCCAGGCCCGAAAGACCACCTACCCCGACCCGGTGACGGCGGCCGCGCTCTCCGAGCTGGCCGGGGCAGGGCAGATCACGATTCACCTGCGCGAAGATCGCCGGCACATTCAGGAGCGCGATCTCAAGGTGCTGCGCCAGACCGTGCAGACGCTCCTCAACCTCGAGATGGCCGCGACTCAAGAGATGGTGAAGGTCGCGTACGAGTACAAGCCCGACCTCGTCACGCTCGTCCCGGAGCGCCGTGAAGAGCTCACCACCGAAGGCGGCCTCGACGTCACCTCGCAGAAAGATCTCATCAGCAAGGTGGTCAAGAACCTGAAAGACGGCGACATCGTCGTCTCGTTGTTCATCGACCCCGATCTCGATCAGGTGAAGTCGTCGCACCGCGTCAGCGCCGATCGCATCGAGCTCCACACGGGCCGGTACTGCGAGGCGCACAGCGACAAGGAGCGTCAACGCGAGCTCTCGCGCATCGTCGACGCCGCCAAGGCCGCCACCAAGCTGGGCATGGGCTGCGCCGCGGGGCACGGGTTGAACTACGACAACGTGCGGCCCATCGCGCGCATCGCCGAGATCGACGAGCTCAACATCGGCCACGCCATCGTCGGTCGCGCGGTGATGGTCGGCTTCGATCGCGCCGTGAGGGAGATGGTGGAGCTGCTGAGGAACCCGTGAAGCGCGCGCTCACGGCTCAAGAGATGCGCCGGGTCGACGCGGCGTCGGCCGATCACGGCATGCCCGGCTCGGTGTTGATGGAGAACGCCGGGGCTGCGCTCGCCAGGGCCGCGCTCACGCTCGCGGGGCCTCAGGGGCGGTTCTTCATTCTCTGCGGCACAGGGAACAATGGCGGAGACGGCGTCGTCGCGGCCCGGCACCTCGCGAGCGCAGGTCGCATGGTCTTCATCGAGCTCCTCGGAGACGTCGGCTCGCTCCAGGGCGACGCTGCACGCAACGCCCGCGCGATGACGGCGTCGGGGCTCTCGTTCGCGCCGATCTCCGAAGACATGCCCATCGGCACCGGAGACGTGGTGATCGACGCGATCTTCGGCACCGGACTCAACCGTGCGCCCGAAGGTGTCTTCGTCGACGCCATCGGCCGAATCTCGGTGTGGCGCGCCGCTGGAGCGAAGGTGGTCGCCGCCGATGTCCCCTCGGGCCTCAACTCGGACACGGGTGTTCCGTTCGCGCCGTGCGTCACCGCCGATGTCACCACGGCGTTCGGCTTCTTGAAGGTCGGTCAGGTGATCGAGCCGGGCGCCAGCCGTTCAGGAGCCATCGAGCTCGTCGACATCGGGATTCCCCGCGCGGCGCACACGGTGCTGGCCAACCAGGGCACCTTCCTGCTCGAGGAATCCGACGTGCGGGGACGGCTCCCGCAGCGTCGCGCCGAGTCGCACAAGGGCACCTTCGGTCATGTGCTGGTGATCGCGGGGAGCTGGGGCAAGACGGGCGCGGCGGCGCTGGTGGCGAAGGCGGCGCTCCGAAGTGGCGCGGGGCTGGTCACGGTCGCGACGAGGCCAGAGTCGCTGCAGCCGATCATGCAGCACACGCCTGAGATCATGGGCGTCGAGCTGGTGAACGACGGGCCGCTCTGCCTCGCTGACTTCAACTCCATTCTCGAGGCGGCGGACGGCAAGCAGGCGCTGGTGATCGGGCCGGGCATCGCGCGCGGTGACGAGACGGGCCGGCTCCTCGGGGCGCTGCTCGAAGAGCTCTCGATTCCGTGCGTGCTCGACGCCGATGCGCTCAACGCCATCGCGGCCAACCCCTCGGTGCTCGACAAGGCCAAGGGCGAGATCCTGCTGACGCCACACCCGGGCGAGATGGCGCGTCTCATCGGGAAGACGACGGCCGAGATCGCCGCCGATCGCGTCGGCATCGCGCGCAGCTTCGCGGCCCAGCACTCGGTGGTGCTCCTGCTCAAGGGCGCGCGCACGATCATCTCGCGGCATGACGGGGCCGTGTTCATCAACCCCACCGGAAACGCCGGCATGGCGACAGGCGGGAGCGGCGACGTGCTCGCAGGGCTCACTGGTGCGTTGCTGGCGCAGGGGCTCTCGACCGAAGACGCAGCCGTCGTCGGCGCGTGGGCGCATGGCGCCTCGGGCGATCTCGCGGCGGCACGGCGTGGTCAGCTCGGCCTCATCGCGTCTGATCTGATCGATCACCTGGGTGACGTGTGGACGCGCTGGGGACGGTGATTCGCCAGGTCGAGGCTCGCTCGACGGACGAGACGTTCGCGCTGGGGGAGCGGCTGGGCAGGGTGCTCTCCCTCGGTGACTTCGTGGGGCTCGACGGGCAGCTCGGCGCCGGGAAGACGCTCTTCTCTCGAGGCGTCGCCCGAGGCGCCGGCGTGCCTCCCGATGACGTCTCGAGCCCGACCTATTCGATCGTGCAGACGTACACGGGCCGCCTGCCGCTGCATCACGCCGATCTGTACCGGCTTCGGGGCGAGGGCGATCTGTTCGCGACGGGCTACTTCGATCTGCTCGAGTCAGACGGGGCCATGCTGGTGGAGTGGGTGTCACAGGTGCCGTCTGCGCGGCCAGACGACTCGGTGCTCATCGAGCTCGAGGTCCTCTCTCCAGACACCCGGCGTCTGAAGGTCTTCGCCCGTGGGGAGCGTTCGCAGCGGCTCGTCGAGGCGTGGTTGGGCCCGGCGCCAACGGCTCCGTGACTTTGCGCGTGCGCCCGCCCGGGCACGGCGCTACTCGGGCGGCATGACCGTCTCGACGATCTTCAACCCGGCCCGCTGGCGCGAAGTCGAAGGCCACGCCTTCAAGGACATCACCTTCCACCGCGCCGTCGATCAGGGCACCGTTCGCATCGCGTTCAATCGTCCCGAGGTCCGCAACGCGTTTCGCCCGCGCACCGTCGACGAGCTCTTCCGCGCCCTCGACGCGACGCGCTTCATGACCGACGTCGGCGCCGTGCTCATCACCGGGAACGGCCCCTCGAAGAAGGACGGCGGCTGGGCCTTCTGCTCGGGCGGCGATCAGCGCATTCGCGGCAAGGACGGCTATCAGTACGAGAAAGACGACAAGGCCTCGGATCCCGCCGGGCTCGGTCGCCTGCACATCCTCGAGGTGCAGCGGCAGATCCGCTTCCTCCCGAAGGTCGTCATCGCGGTCGTCCCCGGCTGGGCGGTCGGTGGTGGGCACAGCCTGCACGTCGTCTGCGACATGACGATCGCGAGCAAGGAGCACGCGGTCTTCAAGCAGACCGACGCCGACGTCGCGAGCTTCGACTCGGGCTACGGCTCGGCGTTGCTGGCTCGGCAGATCGGCCAGAAGCGCGCGCGTGAGATCTTCTTCATCGGGAAGAACTACTCGGCCGACGAGGCCTTTCAGATGGGCATGGTCAACCTGGTGGTCCCGCACGCGCAGCTCGAAGACGCGGCGCTCGACTGGGCTGCCGAGGTCAACACCAAGAGCCCGACCGCGATCAAGATGCTCAAGTACGGCTTCAACCTTCCCGATGAAGGGCTCGTGGGTCAGCAGCTGTTCGCAGGTGAAGCGACGCGGTTGGCCTATGGAACCGAAGAGGCGGCGGAGGGGCGTGACGCCTTCGTTCAGAAGCGAAAACGCAACTTCAAGAAGTTCCCGTGGTCGTACTGAGGAACTTCACCAGCTCGGCGTTCACCTCGTCCGGCCGTTCGCTCTGCACGAAGTGACCGCTGCCTTCGATCTGCACGACGCGGAGCTTCGGGGCGTACTTCTCGGTGCCCGGGACCAGGATCTTGAAGTCGAGCGCGGGGTCTGCGTTCCCCCACAGCAGCAACGAGTCACAGGTGATCGGTGGGTACTTCGGAGGCGTGAAGGGCTTCGAGAACCCCGAGCGAATCGCTTCGCGGTACCAGCCGAGCATGCCGCTCGCGGTGCCCGGGCGTTGAATCGCGTCACGGAACGGCCGTACGTCGTCGTCGGTCCAGTGTGAGCGGTCTCTCGAGGCGGCGCGCAAGGTGCGTGGCATCAGCTCGGCGTCGTCCTTCGTCAGGAAGTACTCGGGCACGAAGGGGAGCTGGAAGAAGAACATGTACCAGGAGCGCTTCAGCTGCCCCAACGAGAGGTTGCTGAGGAGCGCCTCACGCATCACCGCAGGATGAGGGCAGTTGAGCACCGCGACGCGCTCGCAGAACTCCGGGCGGTGGGAGGCGAGGTGCCAGGCGACCGCGCCACCCCAGTCGTGGCCGACGATCTTCGCGCGCGGGCCGGCGCCGAGGGACTCCACGAGGTGGCAGAGGTCGCCCGCGAGCGTGTCGAGATCGTACGGGCCGTGCGTGGAGGTCTCTCCGTAGCCGCGTTGATCTGGCGCGATCACCCGGAAGCCGGCGTTCGCGAGCGCGTCGATCTGGTAGCGCCACGACCACCACATCTCGGGGAAGCCGTGCAGCAGCACCACGAGCGGGCCCTCGCCCTTCTCGACGTAGTGCATGCGCAGCTTCGGCAGATCGACGAAGTGATGCGTGACGGCGAGGTCGGCGAGCTTCATGCCGCGGTCCCGGTGCGACGACGACGGCTGAGCACGAGGACGACTCCAGCGATGAGCCAGAGCGCAGACGGTGAGGTGGTGCACCCGCAGCCCGTGGGCATCTCAGGCATCCCCGGTCCTGCGTCGCGTGCGCTGCCGGCGTCTGGCACAGGCGTGAGGCTCCCTGCGTCGACAGGGCCGGCATCGGGAGGCGAACCGGCATCGGGGAGCGAACCCGCGTCGATCGCCACGCCGGCGTCGAGGGGTGCTCCGGCGTCCACCGCTCCTGCGTCGATGACGCCTGCGTCGATGGCGGCCCCCGCATCGGTTGGGAGGCCTGCGTCGATTGGCGAAGATCCGGCGTCGGTCACTCCCGCATCAACGAGAAGCCCAGCGTCGACTGGTGCGCCCGCATCGACGATCGGAACGCCCGCATCGATGGGCGCGCCTCCATCGAGCGCAAAGCACGTGGTCGAGCCGATCGGTGCTGTCGAGCCTGCTGGACACAGGCTGCACGTCGAGGCGCCCGGGGCGTTCGAGAACGTGCCGATCGGACACGAGACACACTGGGTCGCGCCCATCGTCGACGCGAACTGGCCCGGCGCGCACGGGAGGCACGCGGCCGCGCCCGCCGTCGCCGAGAAGAACCCGGGCTGACACGCAGCGCACACGGCAGACCCTGACGAGGCCGAGAAGGAGCCAGGCGAACACGACACGCACGAGGTGCTTCCCGCTGCCGAGGCCTGACCGGGCTGACACAGTACGCAGCTGCTCGCACCGCTCATCGCAGAGAACGAGCCGGCGGCGCAGGTCGAGCACATCGCCGCGCCCGTCACGGAAGAGAACGTTCCACCAGCGCACGGGGCACAGCTGGTCGCTCCGGAGTTCGACTGCGCGCTGCCGGTTGGACACGAGGTGCACATCGCACTGCCGGGAGTGTCCGAGAAGCTGCCTGGCTGACAGCCGCTGCACGCCGTCGCTCCGGGAGTCGACGTCGTCCCCGGCGCACACAGGCTGCAGGTGGCTGCGCCGATCGCCGAGAACGTGCCCGCTCCGCACGTCGCGCAGCTCGGCGAGCCGGCGTCGGCAGCGAATTGGCCTCCGGGGCACTGCGTACACGCGGCCGAACCGGCGTCAGAGAAGCGGCCTGGCAGACACGGCGCACACCCGAGAGAGCCCATGGCGCCGGTGAACGTTCCTGCCGCGCACGCCAGGCAGGTTCCAGCGCCTGCGGTTGGTGCGTAGCGCCCGGGCCCGCACGTGACGCACGAACCAGCGCCTGGTCCAGCCGCAGTCCCGGGGCCGCACGCAACACACGAGCTCGCGCCGGCCAGCGAGAACGTGCCTGCATCACACGTGTCGCACCGGCTCGCCGCGCTGCCTGAGAACTGCCCCGCGCCACACTGAATGCAGTTGCCCGAGCCAGCGTCTGCCGCGAACGTTCCAGGAGCGCAGGCGGCGCAGCTGACCGAGCCGAGGGTCGACGCGAAGTTCCCCGGTGCACACGAGGAACACGAGGCCGACGCTGGCATCGACGCGAACTGGCCCGTCGAGCAGAGCGTGCACGAGCCGGCCCCAGCGCCGCTGAAGCGCCCTGCCGGGCAGTCGACACACGACGTGCTTCCCAGCGCGGGCGCCGAGGTGCCGGCGAGGCATGGGCGACATCCGCCGCCTGCCGTCGAGCCAGCCGTTCCGACTGCGCAGCTCACGCAGCTGGCAGCTCCAGCATCAGCGCCGAACCCCGGCAGACAATCGAGACACGTCGTGGCCCCGGTCGTCGGCGTGAAGCGGTTCGGGTCGCAGGCCGTGCACGGCGCGTTTCCGGTCACCGAGGCGGTTCCGAGCTGGCACTCGCCTGCCGGGGCGGCGGTGGGCCCGGTCAGCAAGCCGGTCAACGTCACCAACCACCCGACGTCGATGACGCCGTTGCTGATCTCCCGATCCCACGCGTTGGCCGTTCCCTGTCCGGGGACACCGAGGGCGTCGACCGCCGCAGTCGCCGTGGTGTCGCTCAGGTTGTTCCACCCGACCGTGTTGTTGAACGTCGCGAGCGTGAACAGAAAGGACGACGTATTGCCGAGCCCGTTGAGGTCGCTCAGCGGCACACGGAACTCGATGCAGTCCGCCGTCGTCGAGATCGCGATCTGCGAGGCAGCGATGGCGTACCAGGAGGACCCGGCGAACCACTCGATCTCGGGGGTGTTCGAGCCCGCGACGTGGAGTGCAAGCTGCCGCTTCGGCCTGAGGCCGTCTCGCACGGCCAGCCCGCTGTCATCGCCGAGAAAGGTCTGCCCTCCGGCCTGAAGCGTGTCGATGCCGATCGCCACGTGCACCGTGTTCGCCGTCGAGATGTTCGCGAGCCGGATCAACCCATAGAGATACGTGCCGTCCGCCGTGAGCCGCACCTCGGTGAGATCGCTGTCATCCGTCATGCCGGGATCGGTCCGTCGATCGCCCGCCAGCCCTCGAAGGATCCACTCGTCGCCCGACGTCGCAGCCTGATGCGCGACGAGCGGCGCGGTGCCGGTCCAGTCGACGGGGTTTCCATCGACGAGACGGGTTCCAGCGGCAACGGGCAGCGACAGGAGGGCCAGCGCAAGGGCGAGACGCATGGAGGAACCCTACACCTGCGTCATCGATCGTGTGCGCATCCTGAATACGTCGACCCTCGAGTCGTCCCTGCCGCGCTCGTGATCGTCACACCCAATCCGAGACCTTCGAGAGCCTGACGTCGAGGCGTTCGTCGATGCCGACGACGCCTTCTTCAGGCACCTCGTGCCACACCCCGTCGTCCCAGAGGCGCTCACTGGCGATGAAGTGAGCGCCGCCTTCTGAAGAGCGGAACAAGGTTCGACCACGTCGAACGGCCACCATTCGCCGGCCGTCGGTCACCAGGAAGTTCATCGCGGAGCGGGCCTTGCCGTGATCGGTGATCACCGAGACCGTCGTCATCACCCGGGCCAGCGCGCGCTTCATGTCGTCGACGCCCGGCTGCTCCAGCCCGTCGAGCACGGTGCGGAACAAGGCGAAGCACGTCTCGCTGTCGGTCTCGCCCCGAATCTGTTCGAGGTGGTGCCCGGCGATGTGGCTGCGAATGGCGTCGCGGTGCTTCGAGAAGTTGGCGACGGTGCCGTTGTGCATGAACGCCCAGCCGCGCGCGAAGAACGGGTGCGCGTTCTGCTCTGTGACGGAGCCCACCGACGCGAGCCTGATGTGCGTGATGAGCGACTGCGTCGCGAGCTCTTCACCGAGCTGACGGAAGCGCGCGCAGGCGTGCGCCGGCGTGACGTTCACCTCGAGGTGTGGAACTCCAACGTCGTCGAAGCGCGCGATGCCCCAGCCATCTTTGTGCTCGAGCGCCTGGCGTTTGAGCGCGTCGAAGGCACGGTGCACCCGCACGGGACGCTCAGCGAGAACGGCGAACAACCGGCACATCGGGGACTGCCTCCTCGGACCCTGTCAGTCATACCACCGCGGACCCTCGTCAGCACGAGAGCGGCCTGCCCACTCAGACCCGCCGGCCACGCTTGATGGTGTGCGCGGCCTCGTTCGTTCCGAGGTGGTAGGGCAGGGTGCGGTACGACTCACACGCGAACACCACGAGGTCGGCGGGGCCACCAACCGTGATTCGGCCCAGCTCGGGTCGGCTGATCGCCATTGCGCCGATTCGGGTGAAGCCAAGGTAGGCCTCGGCCGGCGTCAGCCCGTTCTCGATGCAGGCCAGGCCCATCGCGAGGCTGACGTTCTCGGAGTTCGAAGAGCCCGGGTTGCAGTTCGTGCAGAGCGCCACGGGCACGCCAGCGTCACGGAGTGTACGGCCTGGCGCGTACGGCTTTGCTCGCGCGAACAGGGTCGACGTTGGCGCCAACACGGCGATGGTTCCACTTCGCTTCAGCGCGGCGATGCCGTCGGCCGAGATTTGCTCCAGGTGATCGGCGGTGACGGCGCCGAGCTCTGCTGCGAGCTGCGCGCCTCCGTTCGCCGTCAGCTGATCGACGTGGAGCCGCAGCGGCATTCCCAGCGATCGAGCCTTCGCGCCAAGTCGTCGGGCCTCGTCGTGGGTGAAGGCGCTCTGCTCGACGAAGATGTCGCAGGCCGCGGCGAGTCGATCTCGCGCGATGACGGGGAGCAGCTCGTCGATACAGAGACGAACCCACTCGTCGCGACGCTCCTTGTACTCGGCTGGCACCGCGTGAAGTCCCAGGAACGTCGCGACCAGCTCGACGGGTTGGCCTGAGCCGAGCCGGGCGATCGCGCGCAGCATGCGGAGCTCCGACTCGGCATCGAGGCCGTAGCCGCTCTTCACCTCAGCGGTCGTCACGCCTTGCGCGAGGAGTCGAGCCAGGCGCGGCGTCGCCAGCGCGACCAACTCGGCTTCGGTCGCGTTCCGCGTCGCGGTCACGGTGCGCGCGATGCCTCCGCCAGCGGCGGCGATCTCGAGGTACGTCTTCCCCTGGCAGCGCTGCTCGAACTCGTCGCTGCGATCGCCCGCGAACACGACGTGGGTGTGACAGTCGACGAAGCCCGGGCCGACGAAGCCGCCGTGAGCGTCGATGACGACCGTCTCCTTCGTCACGGCGGGCAGGTCGGCTTCAGGCCCCACGAAGACGACGCGCCCGTTCTCGACGCCGATGGCCCCGCGTGGAATCCGGCCGAGCGTGTCTTCCGCGCGCCCGCCGAGCGCCCCGTCGCAGGTGACGACCTCGGACGTGTTGCGAACGACGAGCTCGATCACGCGGTCAGCCCGGGCACTCTGACGCCGCGCTCCTTCGCGCACGCGATGGCTTCGTCGTAGCCAGCGTCGGCGTGCCGCAGGACGCCCATCGCAGGATCGCTCGAGAGCACGCGCTGAATGCGTCTCGCCGCCGCCTCGGTGCCGTCCGCGACGATCACCTGGCCGGAGTGGATCGAGTAGCCGATGCCGACGCCGCCACCGTGGTGGAGCGAGACCCAGCTCGCGCCGTTCACCGCGTTGATCATCGCGTTGAGGATGGGCCAGTCAGCGACGGCGTCAGTGCCGTCCTTCATCGCTTCGGTCTCGCGGTTCGGCGACGCGACGGAGCCGCAATCGAGGTGGTCGCGGCCGATCACGATCGGCGCCTTGACCTTTCCCGTGCGGACCAGCTCGTTGAACATCAGCCCGGCCTTGTCGCGCTCGCCGTACCCGAGCCAGCAGATGCGCGCCGGCAGCCCCTGGAACTTCACCTTCTCGGCGGCGAGCTTCAGCCAGCGCACCATGTGCTCCTTGTGCGGGAAGAGCTCGATCAGCGCGCGATCGGTCACGGCGATGTCGGCTGGATCACCCGAGAGGGCCACCCAGCGGAACGGGCCTTCGCCGCGGCAGAACATCGGCCGGATGTACGCGGGCACGAACCCGGGGAACTCGAAGGCGTTCGTCACGCCAGCTTGCTGAGCACCAGCGCGAAGGTTGTTGCCGTAGTCGAACACGTGGGCGCCGGCCTCCTGGAACGCCAGCATCGCGCGCACGTGCTCGGCCATCGCCTGGTACGACTTCTCGACGTAGGCCTTCGGGCCCTTCACGCGCAGGGCTGCCGCCTCGTGCAGCGACATGCCGTTGGGCACGTACCCACCGAGCGGATCGTGTGCGCTCGTCTGATCGGTGACGAGGTCGGGCTTGAAGCCGCGCTTGAGCAATTCAGGCAGCACGTCAGCGCAGTTGCCGATCACGCCGATCGATCGCGCGATTCGTTTCTGCTTCGCGTCGGCTACCAGCGCGAGGGCGTCGTCGAGATCCTTCGCGATCACGTCGAGGTACTTCGTCTCGATGCGACGCTGTGCGCGCGTCGGATCGACCTCGACGGCCAACATCACGCCGCCAGCCATCGTGCACGCGAGCGGCTGCGCGCCACCCATGCCGCCAAGGCCGCCGGTGAGGACGACGCGACCAGCGAGATCCGGCGAGCCGAAGTGCGTGCGGCCTGCCTGTACGAAGGTCTCGTACGTGCCCTGCAGAATCCCCTGCGTTCCGATGTAGATCCACGAGCCGGCCGTCATCTGGCCGTACATCATCAGGCCTTTCTGCTCGAGCTCGCGGAAGTGCTCCCAGGTGGCCCACTTGCCGACGAGGTTCGAGTTCGCGATCAACACGCGCGGCGCGTCGGGGTGGCTCTTCAGAATGCCAACCGGCTTGCCCGACTGAACGAGCAGCGTCTCGTCGTCGTTGAGGTTCCGCAGCGCCGCGACGATGCGATCGAAGCTCGGCCAGTCTCGCGCAGCCTTCCCGGTGCCTCCGTAGACGACCAGATCCTGCGGCCGCTCGGCGACATCAGGGTCGAGGTTGTTCATCAACATGCGCAAGGCGGCTTCCTGCACCCAGCCCTTGCACGACAACTCCGAGCCGCGGGGGGCTCGCACTTCTCGGGGTCCACTCGTCATGGAAAACCACCCTAGACCACGAGGCCGAGTCTGAGGGAATGTGCCGCGCATGACGCGAACAGTTGCGCTTGGAGCGGTCATTGGTTTCGCCATCACCGTTCTGGTGTTGGCCCTCTGGGAGCGCAGCGCGTCCTCGCCGGCTGCCGCGGTCGACGCGGGCGTGATGCCTGGCGCCGAGATGTTCGTGGACCCACGGCTTCAGAAGGGCCTCAACGCCATGCCGATGGATCGTCGGGTCGAGAAGGTGATGATCGCGCCGATGATCGAGGTAGGTGACGCGGGGAGCCCGTGAGTCGAGCCGCGCTCCTGCTGGTGATGACCGGCTGTGTCGGCGCGGAGTTCGTTCGCCAGCCAGACCCGAAGCCCTGCGCCGAACGGGCCGTGACTCCGGCGAAGACGCCTGAGGTCGAAGCAGAGGCACGCGCAGCCCTCGCGGCCTTCGTCGATGCCGTGGAGCGCAGCGACTTCGACGGTGCCTTCCGCCTGCTCGATGCGACGTTGAAGCGTCGCTACTCTCCCGATCGGCTCAAAGCAGACTTCGCCCTCGAGCCGCGCGGCGTGGCCCTGGTGAGCCGGCTGAAGGTCGCGCTCGCGCGGCCGCTGCAACTCACGGGTGATCGCGCCAGCGTCGTCGTCGCCGAGGGCCGCGTCGCGCTGGCTGTCCGGGAGTCCGACGGGTGGCACGTGACGTCGTTGGATGGAGACGCTGGCGCGAAGTAGTTCCAGCGCGTTGCGGTCGGCATCGCCCATGAACTGAGGCCCTGCTCCCCGTTGTCCCGGAGCCGCGCCCATGTCACGAATCACCCCGACCGCAACGACGAATGGCCTCGCAGCGTCGACGGAGACCGCCGAAGCGACGCCCGGCCGCGCGGTCTGCACGATCGAATCGAACAAGGTCGAAGCCGCGGAGCGGAGCTACGCACGCGCCTCTCTTGGTGTTGGCGAAGAGCTGCTCACGCTCCCTGTGGCAAAGCTCGGCTTCAACCAATCACTCGAAGTCGTCTGCAAAGCGAGCGCTGCCGCCGATGGCTTTGCGGCCAAGGGGGAAGGGAAACTGAGCGTCTCTCGCCGCGACGATGGGAAGTACGAGGTCGAGGTCTTTGATTCCTTCGGCGTTGGCGGTGGCGACGAGCGGCGGAAAGCGATGATCGGTGTCGCCGCGGGCACGAAGTTCGTCCTGAACACGCCCGAGGCTGTAGCCGACCTCGTGCAGGCCATCGGAGCACTCGGGGCCGTGGCCGTCGGAACGACGAGCACCTTCATGCCATTCGTCGCCGTCGCCGATGCTGTCACGGGCACCTCGCGCGATGCACTGGAGCGGCTCGGGCACTATCGGAAGAACATCAGCGAGGTGAAGTGCGACCTGCGCGGCATGCTCGAGGCCGGGGTCGGCGCTCACGACCCGGCCGCCGCGTGGACGGGGACGAAGCGCGAGGCGAAGGTGGAAGGCCTCGCTGCGAGGGAACTCACGATCGATCTCGACGCAGGCTCAGCGTGCCTCTCGACCCGGTTCGATGGCAAAGGCGAGATCGAAGGCTCGCTCGATCTCGGCCCAGGCGGGGCCATCGCGAAGCAGTTCGAGGGTCGGTTCGGTGGCAAGGCCGAAGCGAAGGTCTCGTTCAGGCTGGAAGAGCGCTGCGTTCTGCCTGCCGAGCTGAAGGCCAGGCTCGCGCGTGGCGAACTTGGCCCAGAAGAAGCCGCGAAGGCGTTGGCGCGGCTGCCGATCACCCGCGTCGTGGTGGCTGAAGTCGAGGTCGAGACCAAAGCGATGACGCTCATCAACAACAGCGTTCGTGCGAAGGTGACCGCCGAGATCCCCCTCGAGCCGGGCAAGTCGCTTGATGCGTTGCTGTCGGGCAGCCTCGGGGGCCTGGCGAAGCCGTTGCTTGACGCAGAGTGGGCGTTCGAAGGCGAGCTCGGCGTGCTCGGCTTCGAAGGGAAGCTCGGCACCAGCTTCGCGAGCGTCGAGGCCAGCGCTACCCAGTGGACGAAGGGGAAGCGTGTGGCAGGGAGCCTCCGTGACTGCATCGAAGCAGCGGCGAGCCAGCTCGAAGACGCCAACTCGATTCAAGCCTCGCTGACGCACCAGCGTCTCAGCGCCGGTCTGGCGAGCTGACGGCCTTCAAGAACTCGTCGAGCCGGCCGCCGAGCCCGAGATGACCGGCGGCCGCTTCGAGCAGCTTGCGCTCCTTGCGATCGATCTTCCCGTCGACGAGCGCCATCGCGATCAGCTCCTTCATGAACGTCTCGGCCTCGGCCGACCCGCGTGCGGCGAGCTTGTCGAACAACCCCGAGCCGGCGTTCAGCGCGAGCTCGACGTTGGCCCACGGCACGCTCCAGCGCTCCGAGCACATCTTGAGCAGCTTGCGCTCATTGGCGTCCACGACGCCGTCCGCCGCGGCCATCGCTGCCATCAGGTACAGCAGCCGCTCACGCTCCTCACGATCAGGAACCCGGGCTGACGCGGGGCGCGGCGCGGAGGGAGACCCTGCTGGGCGCCTCGATCCGAACGCCTCCCACGAGCTCACCTCACGAAGCACCCAGTCGCGCTCTCCGCTCGCCAGCGCCGTGCCGCAGAACTCGCACGAGGTCGAGCCGTTGTCGGACAGCGGCGCGCTGCAGTTCGGGCACCGTGAGGTCGAGACGCCCGCCTTGCTCGGCGTCGCCGCGCCGGCCTTCCGCACCAGGGTGAAGATCCACCGCTGAGGCACCGACGGGAGCGTCGGCGGCTTCTGGCCTTTGGGCCCGATCCCGCTCTTCGCGCTCCAGCGAAGCTCGATGTTCGCCAACTCGTTCTCTCCGTCGTCGGCGATCGAGAGCGTGTTCACCGCACCGACGGCGCACTCGAGAAACACCTTCTGCCGGCCGCTGGCGGACAACGCGCCGAGATCGGCCCGCAGCCGCTCGACGAACTCGGGCACCGCGACCTTCGCCAGTCGGCCCGCGTCGTTCGCGACCTGCGCCTCGATCCACTTCCAGAACACGAGCGAGGCGCGATCCTCCAGCACCTCGGTGGTGAGCTCTGGATCCCGTTGACGAGCGCGCGCGAGGCCATCGACGGCTGCGTTGGCGCCGACGTACTCGCTGCCCTGGGTGATCTCCGCGAGCACCCAGTCGTAGTTGCCGCTGTTGACGATCGCCTGGCAGTGCTCGCAGGTGTTCGCGGCGCCGCCGGTGAAGGGCGCTCCGCAGTTCGGGCAGAAGCCCTGTGCGAGATCCTTCGAGGCGTCGGTCGTCACTCCGGGGCGTCGCACGAACGTCCACACCTCGGTGAACGCCTCTGGCGCCTTCTTCTGGGCCAGCGCGCGCGCGTCGTCGTCGCTCGCAGACACAGGCGCGTCGTCGTCGCGCATCGAAGCCTTCACCCGGACATGCACGCTGTCGAAGAACGGCGTCTGCTCCAGCCCGATGATCTGCAGGTCGAGCACCTGCACGTCGGCGATTGCGTCGCGCACGCCGTTGACGTGCATGAGCTGCAGCTGGGTCGTCAGTCGCGTGTACGTCGAGTCCGACAGGAACCGGCGCACGGGCTCGAGCGAGCGGCGAAACCAGGCCTCCTGCACGTCGACGAACAACTTCCTGGTGCGATCGAAGAAGCCCATGAGCTCGAACTGGGGGTCCTTCGCGCGCAGGGCACCGACCCAGCCCTCGGCGTCACGTGCGCTCACCGTCGTGCGGCGCTGGGCTTCCGCGGCGTCGAGCGCGTGCCGGGTCGAGGCCGAGCCTTCCTGTCGCTTCCACCACCAGACACCGCCCGCGAAGACGATCAGGAGCGGAATGCCGATGCACGGGTGCTCGAAGGCGACCCGAATGAGCAGGAACGCGATCTCGATCAGCGCGCCGTCGTCGCCGCCGCCCGAGCTCCGTCCCGAGTCGTAACTCTCTCCGCTTCCGACGCGCGCGAACGCGGGAGCAGCCACCATGCCGAGGAGCGGGACGAACGCAGCGAGCCGGTATATCCACCGTGAGGAGGGCGCCTTCATGGCGCCAGACAATATGGAAAGCCGGAGCCTTCACCATGGCTGAATTCAGCATCGAGACGTTCGGGGCGGTCGAGCGGTGGACGATCAACGGTGAGGCGAGGCGAAACGCGCTCTCGCGCGCGATGGTGGCCGAGCTCGCTCAACACGTCGCGAGAGTCAGTGGCGCCGAGCGCTCCGTGCGGGCCGTGGTGCTGACCGGCGCTGGAAGCAAAGCGTTCTGCGCAGGCGCCGACCTGAAGGAGCGCGCCGGCATGTCGGACGGCGAGGTGCGCGGGTTCCTCGACGCGCTCCGCGCGACGTTCAGGGCGATCGAGCTGTGCGACTGTGCGTTCGTCGCCTTCATCAATGGCGCCGCGTTCGGTGGCGGCACCGAGCTGGCGCTCTCGTGCGATCTGCGCGTGATGGATGAAGCGGCCGAGATGGGCCTGACCGAGGTGAAGCTCGGCATCATTCCGGGTGGCGGTGGGACGCAGCGCTTGCCTCGGCTGATCGGCAAGGGCGCCGCCAAGGATCTCATCCTCACCGGCCGGCGCGTCGGCGCGGAAGAGGCGGCGCGGCTCGGCCTCGTCAACCGGGTCGGCGACATCGACGACGCGATGCACGTCGCGAAGAACATCGTCGAGAACGCGCCGCTGGCCGTCGGGCTCGCCAAGCACGCCATCGACGACGGCGCCCACCTCGACCTCGACTCGGGCCTCGCGCTCGAGCAGCGGTACTACCAGCGCACGCTCGGCACCGAGGATCGCCTCGAGGGCCTCAAGGCGTTCGCCGAGAAGCGCCCCCCGGTCTTCAAGGGGAAGTGACGTCCCGCTCCAAAACGTCTGCGTGGTTTGGAACGCCTGAAGGGCCGTGAATGCCCGCTGACAAGCAGTCGCGACGTGTGTACAGCCCCGCGCATGTCGATGACGAAGAAGCTGGTCGAGGTCGTTGAGCGGGTCGAGAAGGGCGGGGCGGGCAAGTACCACGCGAAGAACAAAGAGGTCGGCAAGCTCTTCGCCCGCGATCGCATCGCGCTGCTGATCGACCAGGGCTCGTTCGTCGAAGAAGGCAAGCTCGCCAACAACGTCGACCCCGATCTTCCTGCCGACGGCGTGATCACCGGCCTCGGCCGCGTCGCGGGCCGCCCGGTCGCGCTGATGGCGAACGACTCGACGGTGAAGGCCGGCTCGTGGGGCGCGCGGACGGTCGAGAAGATCCTCCGCATTCAAGAGACGGCCGCGAAGCTGAAGGTGCCGCTCTTCTATCTGGTCGACTCGGCTGGAGCGCGCATCACCGACCAGGTCGACATGTTCCCCGGCCGGCGCGGCGCAGGCCGCATCTTCTACAACGAGGTGCATCTGTCGGGCTCGGTGCCGCAGATCTGCGTGCTCTTCGGGCCGTCTGCCGCTGGCGGCGCGTACATTCCTGCGTTCTGCGATCTCGTCATCATGGTCGACGGGAATGCCTCGATGTACCTGGGCAGCCCGCGCATGGCCGCCGAGGTGATCGGCGAGAAGGTGACGCTCGAAGAGATGGGCGGCGCCAAGATGCACTGCTCGGTCTCGGGCTGCGGCGACGTGCTCGCGAAGACGGAAGAAGAGGCCCTCGCGTTCGCGCGCCAGTACGTGCAGCTGATGCCGTCGAGCTTCTCCGAGAAGCCGCCGCGCGCCGAGCCGAAGGCCCCGAAGTCGTCGGGCCGGCCGATCGATCCGCTCCCGCCGAGCCCCGATGCGTCGGCGCCCGTGGCCGCGTCGATCATTCCTGCCGATCAGAACAAGCCGTTCGACATGTACGCGCTCATCAACGAGCTGATCGACGAAGGCAGCTGGGTCGAGGTGAAGAAGCTGTTCGCCCAGGAGCTCGTCACCGGCCTCGCGCGCATCAACGGCTACGTCGTCGGCATCGTCGCCAACCAGCCCAAGTACAAGGGTGGGGTGCTGTTCGTCGACTCGGCTGACAAGGCTGCGCGCTTCATCTGGCTCTGCGACGCCTTCAACATTCCGCTCCTCTATCTCGCTGACGTGCCGGGCTTCATGATCGGCTCGAAGGTCGAGAAGCAGGGCATCATCCGCTCGGGCGCGAAGATGATCTCGGCGGTGAGCGAAGCGACCGTTCCGCGCATCTGCGTCGTCGTGCGCAAGGCCTACGGGGCCGGGCTCTACGCAATGAGCGGCCCGGGCTTCAACCCGAACGTCACGTTGGCGCTCCCTGGCTCGATGATCGCCGTGATGGGGCCCGAGGCCGCCGTCAACGCCGTCTTCTTCAACAAGATTCAGGAGAAGCCCGAGGGCCCCGAACGGCAGGCGTACATCGCCCAGCTGCGCGAGGAGTACCGCCAGGACGTCGACATCTTCAAGCTGGCGAGCGAGCTGATCGTCGACGAGATCATTCCTGGCCAGGCCCTGCGTGCCGAGCTGGCAGCCCGGCTCGACCTCTACGTTCCTGCGCAGGCGCTGCCCAACACCCGCAAGCGCGGCGTCTTGCCCGTCTAAACATCTGTCTCAACATCGCGCCGAGGTGAGTTTTAGGCGTTGGCGGACCCACCTCGGACCTGTATGGTGCCGCGCCGTTTGTGCATCGAGGAGGACTTGTGCGGAAGCTCGTAGCCCTGCTGACTCTCACCCTCACTTCGGCGGTGTTCGCCGCGACGCCGTCCGAGGGCGTTCCACTGCAGGTGCGCCGTGGCTTCTTCACGGAGACCGACATCGGCGGGTTCTTCACGCTCGGTGGTGACAACGGCTATTCGAACCTGCAGACGTACCTGCAGCTCGGCGCCGGCTACCAGCTGACGATCGGCAATGGGTCAGGCCTCGTTCCGATCGGCGTTCACGTCGCCATCGGCGCGAACGCACAGAACTGCTGGTCGGGTCTCAAACCTGACAACTCCTGCACGCTCTCCGACAACTTCACCCTGATCTTCGTCAGCGCGTCGGGTGGCTATCTGCACCGCGTGATCGAGCGCTTGTATGTCGGCGGCAAGGTCCTCGCCGGGTGGACGTTGCTCGACCCCGCGCCGGTCAAGAACGGGACGGAGGACGTCACGGGTGGCGTCAACGTCGGCATGGCCGCCTCGGTCGAGTACGCGACCAACATGGATCACTTCTCCATCGGTCTCGACATCGCGTTTCGCTTCGTGATCGGCCCGAACATTCCGTCGCTCGGGTTCTACCCGCGCGTGCAGTACACGTTCTGAGCGTCGCGGCTGCGTGGTAGTTCACGCGCCATGGCCACCGATCTCTACGGGCTGTCCCGAGTCACAGGCGAGCAGGGCGTGCTGCCTCAGCGAGCGCGCGTCGTCGATCCCTCGCTGCCGCTGCGTGCTGGCGAGCTGCTGATCGACGTCGAGAGCCTGAACATCGACGCCGCGTCGTTCAAGCAGCTCAAGGAGGCCGCTGGCGGCGACTCCGCGAAGATCGTCGAGGCCGTGCGCGCCATCGTGGCCGAGCGCGGAAAGATGCAGAACCCCGTGACGGGCTCCGGCGGCATGCTCATCGGGCGTGTGCGCGAGGTCTCTGCTGAACACCCCGGCTTCGGCACGCTGAAGGCCGGCGATCGCATCGCGACGCTGGTGAGCCTGACGCTGACGCCGCTGGTGATCGAGTCGGTGCGCGGCATCAAGCCCGAGATCGATCGCATCGACATCACCGGCCACGCGATCCTCTTCCCCAGCGGCATCTACGCGAAGCTGCCTGACGATCTCCCCGACACCTTGAGCCTCGCCGCGCTCGACGTCGCGGGAGCCCCGGCCCTGGTCGCGCGCTGGGTGAAGCCCGGCCAGACCGTGGTGATGCTCGGCGCCGGCAAGAGCGGCGCGCTCTGCCTGGCCCAGGCGCGCGAGGCGATGGCGGGCAACGGCACGTTGATCGCGCTCGACATCTCGAAGCCGGCGCTCGACGCGCTCCAGGGCATCGGGCTGTGCGACGCGGTGGTGGCGTGCGACGCGACGAAGGGCGTCGACGTCATGCGCGAAGTGTCTCGATTGACGAACGGCGGCATGGCCGATCTCGTGGTGAACTGCGCGTCGGTCGGCAACACCGAGATGGCGAGCATTCTCTCGGTGAAGAACGGCGGCACCGTCATCTTCTTCTCGATGGCGACCAGCTTCACCGCCGCGGCGCTGGGAGCCGAGGGCGTCGGCAAGGACGTCACCATGTTGGTCGGCAACGGCTACGTGCCCGGCCACGCCGAGCTGACCCTGGGGCTGCTGCGGCGAAACCCGAAGCTCCGCGGGCTGTTCGAGCAGCGCTACACCTGAGCCGGGGCCGGTCCGGAAATCCGGTTCAAAATTCCCGGTGGGTGGCCCCACTCAAGAGACATCAACCCGATGTTCTCTGGAGCCACACCATGAACCGCCTCCTCGTCGCCGCCGTCCTCGTCGCCTCTGCCTGCGCCACCACCGACAGCCTCGGCCGTCAGCCGCAGCCGCTCACCGCCACCGGGGACAGCCCGATCGCCTTCGGTGCGCTCGGCGCGAAGTACGAAGTGCCGCAGCGCCTGAAGATCACCGACCACGACAAGAAGCCCGGAATGGTCTGGTTCGACTTCATCGACAACAACAACGGCTGCGTCGGAGCCGTCGTCTTCTACGCGAGCTCCGATCGCAACCGCCCGATGTCGTACGTGAGCTCGGCGACGGAGGAGGACAAGCAGGACTTCGGGACCAAGGGCATCGATCAGTCACTCGCGCCCGCGTCGCATCAGCCGATGCTCGGCGAGAAGGCGCTGGTGCAGGTCGCCACCCTCTCGACGAAGACCGACAAGGCCGCCAAGGCGCACTTCGGCGTCTTCGTGCCGGAGCAGCAGCTCGCCGTGGTGGGCAACGTGTTCTGCGACGATCCCGGCTTCATCGAGCCGCAGCTCCAGGTGATCTCGCAGGTCGTCAACTCGCAGCAGCAGGAGCGCGCGGCGCGCTGAGCGCTCGACCGATCACCCGAAGCTCGAGGTTGGCCTCCATCACCTGAACGAGCCGACGCTTGGCCCGAAGCAGCGGCCACCAGTCGTAGAGGAGCGCCTCGAGCGGGCGCCACATGGCCACCCAGCCGGTGATCACCAGGCCCTCTCTCGAGATCTGGCGCAGCGGGCCTTCGACGAGGTGTTTCGTCAGCAGCTCGGCGAGCACCAGAAACAGCACCAGCACGGACACCCCGACGGCGAGCAGGTAGCGGGCGCTCTGCCAGTGAGCGGTCAGTCGCGCCTCGGACCGCTCGTACTCGTAGCGAAGGTGTTCACGGATCGCCTCGAGCACCACGTCGTCAGGCAGTTGCGGGTCGGCCTCGTCGAAGATCACGACCAGGGTGAGAGGGAGCGACGTGCCGACCTCTGCGACCGACGTGAGGATGTAGTCGACCGCGTCGTCGTCGAGCGCGCGCTCCCGGAAGGGCGCGGGGTCGCGGTTGTCGAACAGGTGGCGCGGTGTCTTGAGCCGAAGGTCGATGCACCGCCGGCCCTCTTCGAGCCGGTACCGTGGCTTCTGCGCTGGAGTCTTCACCGCCGCACTGTAGCGCTCCCTGAAGGCCGATCTGGCCTGGGTCCTTCAGGGCTGTATGGTTCCAGCCTGATGCGACTGGCGCTCGTCCTTCTTCTCCTCGCGTTCCCTGCACTCGCGCAGAAGCCGTCTCTCATTCGTGTGGCGCCGTTCGAAGACTCACGGCTGGGCGGGCTGCGGCTGATGAAGGACGGCGCCGAGCTCGACCTCGGCTTCTTCTCCGAAGAGGCGCCGCGCTTCTTTCAGGGCTGTGAGGTGTGCGCGGATGAGCTGTCGCGTGTGAAGGGCCTGCGCATCACCGGGCTCGTACTGGGCATCGCCGGGCCGCTCCTGATGCTCACGGGCCTGGTCGTCGGGCTCGCCGCCGGAGCCTTGTTTCCGATTCTGCCGATCGCACTGCTGGGCGGAGCGGTGATCTCGATCGGCGGCGTCTTGTTCAACCAGCTGGGAGAGACGTTCCTGCTGCGCGCGGTGAACCTCTACAACCTGCAGCTGCTCGAGCCGCCGAAGCGGGCGCCAGGGTTCTCAGGGCCGGCTGGCAACTCGTCGCCCTGACGGCGCGTCACAGGTTGTCGTATTGGTAGAGCGGGTGCAGATCGTCGCCTGGCTGCATTTCGACCAGCTGCTTGATGATGCCGTCCTCGAGCCCGTACACCCAGCCGTGCAGCACTGGGCGGTGCTCGTACTTCCACGCCCTCTGCAGCACCGAGGTCTTCGCGAGGTTGAGCACCTGCTCGCGCACGTTGAACTCGACCAGCATTCGCGCGCGGGCCGTCTCGTCAGGGCACGCGAGCAGCTCGGCCTCGTGGAGCCGGAAGACGTCCTTGATGTTGCGCAGCCACTTGTTCAGCACGCCTCCGAACGAGGTGCGGTGCATCGCAGCCAGCACGCCGCCGCAGCCGTAGTGCCCGCAGACGATGACGTGCTCCACCTTCAGCTGGGTGACGGCGTACTCGAGCACCGAGAGCAGGTTGATGTCGGTGTGCACGACGAGGTTGGCGACGTTGCGGTGAACGAAGATCTCTCCGGGGTCGGTGCCGGTGATCTGGTTCGCGGGCACGCGGCTGTCGCTGCAGCCGATCCACAGGAACTTCGGCGTCTGCAGGCTCGAGAGCCGGCTGAAGTAGCCCGGATCTTCGCGAACCCGCTCGGAAGCCCAGACACGGTTGTGCTGAAGCAGCGACTCGATGGTCTTGTCAGCGGGCGACATGACCCGCCCAATAGCAGACTGTGTTTCAGCCTGCGTCGACGACCAGCCCCAGGTTGGCGCTGAGCTGAACAGGGCTTGCACTCCAGACGGTGCCGCTCGGTCGAAGGATGCCGCCGAGCACCTGGACCGTGGCTCTCAGGCGCACCGATGACTGCGCGGGGTACTCGCCCATGAGCCGGGCTCCAGCCGAGACGAGCGGCTGCCACACCGAGTCGACCGAGACGGCACCTGCGGCGACGACCGCACACGCCCCGAGCCCGCGATCCTGAAAGCACAGCGGAACGAGGCCGGTGACGCCGAGCCCTCGAGAGCCAACGCCCTCGTCAGGCCACCCAACAACGGGGAGTTCACGACCGGTGAACTGCGCCACCTCTTTGTTCGCGATGAAGGTCGCTCCCGGCGGAAGGAACTGCGCCTCGAGACCAAACGAGAACCGCCGCACACGATGACTGACGCCGATTCCGAGCGTCAGCCCGTCGCCCGGCACCTGTCCGAAGTTCAACCCGATGGCACCCGAGAGTGACGTCGCCGAGACGGTCGTGGGGGAGGCTGAAGCGTCGACCGTCCCTGCAGCGGCCAGCGTGAGCGCGAGGACGGTGAGCATGCGCCGAGGGTATGCGCGTTCGTTCGCGGCCGACAGGGGGCTACAGGAAGAACCGGTCCGTCACGCCCGCGGTGCGGCCGAGAATCGACGTCCACCCGATCAACGTGTCGACCTTCGGCTCGACGTCGGGCGGGGTCAGCCCCAGCGACGCCATCGAGCCCGTACACGCGAACACCGTCGCGAGCCCTGAGTCGCGCACCACGTCGAGCAGCTGGCGGCAGGTGGGCACCTGGCGGAGCTCCATGGTCGCGTTGATGTCGTCGCGGCCGTCGAGATCAGGCTCATCGAGCGTGCCCCGCACCAACCGTTCGAGCGCGAACCAGAAGAAGTAGAGCTCGACCTTCCGGCCCATCGAGACCGACGCCGCTGCGATCGAGAGCCCCTGGTGAACCGCGTCGTACTCGCCACGATGGAGGAACACGCACACCGGACCCATGCGGCCGCTCTTCTCGCCAAGCCCCGCCGGAAACCAGCGCTTTTCGACCACCCGCGTTACTCAACCGACCACCCAGTCATGATCCGGAATGAGATCAATGGGTTTGACGCTTGGATGAGGCGAATGATGTCTGCTACCAACCCACCTCCGATGCCGGTCGACGACACCACCGCGAGGCGGAAGGACGCCCACCTCGATCTCTGCGCGACCGAAGAGGTTGCTCCGGTCGAGAACGCGACCCTGTTCGAACGTGTGTTTCTGGTGCACTGCGCGATGCCCGAGCTGTCGTTCGATCAGCTCGATCTCACCACGCCGTTGTTCGGGAAGCGTCTGAAGGCGCCGCTCCTGGTGACGGGCATGACGGGCGGCACCGAGCGCGCGATGCAGGTGAACCGCGACGTTGCGTTGGTCGCTGAGGAGTTCGGGGTCGCCTTTGGTGTCGGGAGCCAGCGTGCGATGGCCGAGCGGCCGGAGCTCACCCGCACCTTCGCGGTCCGTGACGTCGCGCCGTCGACGGTGATCATCGGAAACATTGGTCTCGTTCAGGCCGTACGGCTCGGAGTGGACGGCGTGCACCGACTCTTCGAGGGCGTCAGCGCCGACGCCATGGCCGTCCATCTGAACCCCGGCCAGGAGCTCACCCAGCCCGAGGGCGACCGCGACTTCCGCGGCGGCTACGCGATCCTCGGCGAGCTGGTGAAGCGCCTGGGCGCCGATCGGGTGCTGGTGAAAGAGACCGGCTGCGGCATCTCGCCCGACGTGGCGCGACGGCTGGTCGAGGTGGGCGTGCGGAACATCGACGTCTCGGGCCTCGGCGGAACCAGCTGGGTGCGGGTGGAGCAGCTCCGCGCCGAAGGCGTGGCGCGTGAAGTCGGCGCGCAGTTCTCGGGCTGGGGCATTCCGACGGCCGCTGCGGTGGCGTCGGTGCGCAAGGCGGTGGGTCCCGGGGTCACGTTGATCGCCGCGGGCGGCATGCGCACCGGGCTCGACGTCGCCAAGGCCATCACCCTCGGCGCCGACATCGGTGGCATGGCGTTGCCGCTCTTCCGGGCGCATCAGGAAGGTGGCGTCGCGAAGGTCCGTGAGGCGATGACGACGATCGTCACGGCGTTGAAGCAGGCCCTGGTGCTGACGGGGTGCCGGACCCCGCCGGAGCTTCGCCAGAAGCCTCGCGTGGTGACGGGTGAGCTGAAGGACTGGATGGCGGCGCTGTGAAGGAGACGAACATGGGTGAGACGGTCACGTCGCGGTTGAGCGGGTTCCACAAGCTGGGCGTCGCGGAGCGGCTCGGCACCGTCTCGAAGATGTACCGGCTCACGCCTGAAGAGACGCACGCCTTCGCTGGCGCTACGTCGCTGACGAACGATCTCGCGAACACGATGATCGAGAACGCCATCGGCGTCTTCGGGCTGCCGCTGGGGCTCGGGCTCAACATGCAGGTCAACGGCCGCGACTACGTGGTGCCGATGGCCGTCGAGGAGCCCTCGGTGATCGCCGCGGTCAGCTTCGCCGCGAAGATCGCGCGCGAGAACGGCGGCTTCACGGCCGAGGCCGACGACCCGATCATGATCGGCCAGGTGCAGGTCACCAACTACGGCGACCCGACCGAGGCCTCGAAGAAGCTGCTCGCGCACAAGGAGCAGCTGCTCGCGCTCGCCAACAGCTTCCACCCCAGCATGCAGACCCGCGGTGGCGGCGCGAAGGACGTCGAGGTGCGCATCCTCCCGGCGCCGGAAGGCCCGCGCGGAGAGCCGCTGCTGATCGTCCACCTGCTCGTCGACACGCAGGAGGCGATGGGCGCCAACCTCATCAACACCATGGCCGAAGGCGTCGCGCCGCTGGTGGAGCAGATCACCGGCGGCAAGGTGTACCTGCGCATCTTGAGCAACCTGTGCGACCGCCGCCTCGCGCGCTCGTCGTGCCGCATTCCCGTCTCCGCGCTCGCCGACTTCGACATGTCGGGCGAGGCGATCGCCGAAGGCATCGTTCAGGCCAGCCGCTTCGCCGTCGCCGACCCGTACCGCGCGACGACGCACAACAAGGGCATCATGAACGGCGTCGACGCGGTCGCGATCGCGACGGGTCAGGACTGGCGAGCCATCGAAGCCGGCGCGCATGCCTTTGCTGCCCGTGACGGCCAGTACCGCCCGCTCTCGACGTGGACGCTCGAGGAGGCGCACCTCGTCGGCCGCATCGAGTTGCCCCTCGCCATCGGCACCGTCGGCGGGCCCATCAAGATCCACCCGCAGGTGCAGGCGGCGCTGAAGCTGCTGCGCACCACCAGCGCTCGTGAGCTCGCGATGGTGATCGCCTCGGTCGGTCTGGCGCAGAACCTCGCGGCGGTTCGCGCGCTCGGCTCGGTCGGCATTCAGAAGGGCCACATGGCGATGCACGCGCGCTGCGTCGCCGTCACCGCCGGAGCCCGCGGCCCCTGGATCGAGCAGGTCGCCAACGGCCTCGTGAAGGCCGGTCAGGTGAAGGTCGAGAAGGCCAGAGAGATCCTCGCGGCGCTGATGCGAGACGCCGCGCCCGACGCGACGTAAGAGCGACTCGTGACCGTTCATCTGACGTCGTTTGGACCGGGCAAGGTGATCCTGCTCGGTGAACATGGGGTCGTGTACGGCCAGCCTGCGTTGGCCGCGCCGATCTCACGAGGCGTTCGCGCCTGGGCCGTGCCTGCGAAGAAGTGCACGGTCGAGCTGCCGGCCAGCCTCAAGGACGAGCACGCACAGACCCTGGAGCGCGCGTTTCAGCGGGCCGCGAAGGTGACGGGCCACCCGAAGGTGCTGGTGACGCTCGAGAGCGATCTGCCGGTGTCGATGGGCCTCGGCAGCTCTGGCGCGTTGTCGGTCGCGGTGAGCCGGGTGCTGCTCGAGGCGAAGTCGGCCCAGCCGGCCTCCGTGAAGGCCGTGGAGCGCGTGGCGATGGAGATGGAGAAGGAGTTTCACGGCACGCCGTCAGGCGTCGATCACACCACGTCGGCGCGCGGCGAAATGGTGCTCTACCGGCGCGGCTCGGTGCGGGTGATTCGGGCGCCGATTCCGGTGCGCGTGCTGGTGGCGATCGTCGGGGAGCGGCCGCCGACGAAGAAGACGGTCGGCGCCTTGCGGGAGCGTCAGGCGCGATGGCCTGCCCGGTACGAGCGCCTGTTCCGCGAGATCGGCCGCGTCGCGAAAGAGGGCGCTGACGCCGTGACGAAGGGCGATCTCGAGGCGCTCGGCGATCTGATGAACGTGAACCAGGGCCTGCTGAACGCGGTGGGCCTGTCGAGTGAAGGGCTCGAGGCGATGGTGAACCGGCTGCGGCGTCTGGGCGCGCTGGGCGCCAAGCTGACGGGCGCTGGTGGAGACGGTGGCGCGGTGCTCGGGCTGTTCCGCGAGCCGGAGCCGCTGGTGGCGCGCCTGTCGAGAGAGGGCGTCACGTGCTTCGTGAGTCAACTGTCGGGGCCGCGCGCCCTGTGAGGGACGAGATGAAAGCCACGGCGACCGCGCACCCGAACATCGCGCTCGTGAAGTACTGGGGCAAACGCGACGAGCGGCTCATTCTTCCGCATCAGTCGAGCCTGTCGGTGACGCTCGGCCCGCTGTCGGTGACGACGACGGTCGAGTTTCTCGGAGGCGATGGCCACGACGAGGTGACGATCAACGGCAAGGTCGCCGCGGGCAGCGAGCGCGCCCGGGTCGTGGAGCTGCTCGGCCTGGTGCGCTCGCAGACGAAGCGCAGGCTCGGTCGCGCGAAGATGGTCTCGAAGGGCGACTTCCCGGCGGCGGCAGGTCTGGCCTCGAGCGCGGCGGCGTTCGCGGCCTTGGCCGTGGCAGCGCGGACCGCGGCGGGCTTCGCACGAGACACGCAGGCGGAGTCGATTCTCGCGCGTCGCGGCAGCGGCTCGGCCTCGCGCAGCGTTCAAGGCGGCTTCGTTCGGTGGAACCGGGGCACGCGCGCTGACGGGCGCGACTCGTTCGGTGAGCAGCTCTTCGCCGCGTCGCACTGGCCCGAGCTCCGGTTGCTCGTCGGCATGGTGAGCCGCGAAGAGAAAGAGGTGAAGTCGCGCGACGGCATGCGCACCACGGTCGAGACGTCTCCGTATTACCCGGCGTGGGCGAAGGACGCCGAGGCCGAGGTCGCGAACCTCATTCCCTTCATCCGCCGGCGTGATCTCGAGGCCGTCGGCGCGATCGCCGAGAAGAACGCCTGGCGCATGCACTCCACGGCGTTCGCGGCCGATCCGCCGCTCTGCTACCTGAAGCCCGCGACGCTCGCGGTGATTCAGACGTGCGCCGAGCTGCGGAAGAAGGGCGTTGGCGTCTGGTTCACGCTCGACGCGGGGCCGAACCCGGTGCTGCTCACCAGCAAGACCGACGAGGCGAAGGTGGCGAAGGTGCTCCAGCAGCACGGCGCGCGTGAAGTCGTTCGCTGCCGGCCCGGTGGAGACGCCGAGGTCGGGTAGACGACCAGTCGATCGGGCTCAGCGCTGAGTGACGGCGATGCTCACGACCTGGCCATACGTGCCGTAACGCGCTTCGTTCGAGAACAGCACCGCCTCTCCCGACGCCGGCACCGGGCAGCTCAGCGTCACATGCTCGTCGTTGCTCACGCCACACTCGTGCGACTGGCCGTTGGGCGTCTTGTATTCGACCAGCAGGAAGCGCCGCAGCGGGTTCTCGACCTCGAACGCCACCACGTCATGCGCGTCGACCGCGGCGCGGCTCGGGCTCTTCAAGGTCAGCCCTTCACGTGCGATGCCGGGCCTCGCGAACGGCTGGCGCAGGAAATCACCTCTCGTCAGCTTCGCCTGCAGCAGCTGCCAGCGCGCGTCGTCAGGGAAGTGGCTCCAGATGGCGACGTTCGGCGGAATGAACAGGTAGTCCGTGCGGTACGACCGGCTGGTCTTGTCCGGCCCGATGGGGTCGTCCCAGGTCGTGTCGATGAGGTACCAGAGGCCGTTCACCTTCACGCCATTCCAGGCGTGCCCGACGGGCGCCGCGGCGCCGTTCTCTTCACGCACGTCTCCACCGACGTAGACGATCTGATCGCCGGTCAGCCGCCCGAGCTCGACCATCAGGCGCGCGTACCCCTCGCAGACGGCGATCCGGTTCTGGAAGACCGAGTTCGCGTCCTGCGCCTTGCGCTGCCCGGGCTTCAGCGACGCGAGATCGTATTGCAGCCGCGTCACCACCCAGTCGTGCAGCGCCTTGATGCGCTTGAACGGCTCGGGCTCTCTGGACTTGATGTACTGGGCGACCGCCGCAATCGAGGTCTCGTCGTGCGGGTGCATGCCAGCAACGAGGGGCGACACCTCGGCCTTCCATGGCCAGTGCGTCGCGCCAGTCTCCATCACGACGTCTTCGACCGGCGGAGGCGGGGGCGTCTGGTCGTTCCCGTCATCGACGTGCTTGTCGTCCTCGTCCTTCCAGGAGATCACGCTGCTCTCCAAGGTGCCCGCGTCGGCGCTCACGCCCTCCATCGCGGCGCGCTCGTCGTCGGTCAGCTTTCGCCACCGGGCCGAGGACCCTGACGGCACGACCGGAACATCGGTCGGCGCCGGGGCCGGGTCGATCTGCGCCAACGCCTCGCCGTCGAGCTTCGTCACGTGCGGGTTCGGGTTCGCGAGCCGATGGAGCCCTTCGAGTCCTCCAGCCACCGCAAACACGCCCTTGCGCCACGGCTCTCCGGCCTCGCCTGGAGAGAGGAACCAGTCACCCCGCGTCGCGAGCGCGGCGAAAGTCACCTTCGGGAACTGCGCCACCATGGCCCCAGAGAAGACGAGACAGATGAGCAGCGTTCGAAGGGCGAGCCGGGTGAAGAGGGTGAAGGTGCGCTTCGGCGTGCCGACGAACTGCTTGCGCCGCGCCTGCGCGAGCTTCCACGCGCGGCTGGCCCGCCACTCCCAGAGCACGGGGAGAATGGGGAAGAGCAGCAGCCCGCCGGCCAGCGCGATCTCCCTGGGGCCGCCGTGGAAGGCGATCAGCGACGACGCGAGCCACACCGTCACCGTCGGGACGGCGACGAGCACCAGCGAAGACACCAGGGAGAGGAGCGCGCGGAGCACGGTCAGGACAGGGGAATCACGATGGCATGATTCGCCCATTGCGCAGATGGGGGTGTTCTGGTGTTCAATAGGGACTCAACTGTTCGTTCTGAAGGGACCCCTCCGATGGCTTTCATCCAGAAACTCATGAACTCCGCCACTGGCGCAGCTGCCAACGTTGGCGCTCAGGCAAAGGCCGCAGCGAAGCAGGTCGCCCGTGAGGCCCAGCTTCCGGGGCTCATCCTCGACAAGTCCGCGAAGCTGATGACGATCGACAAGGAGCTCAAGTCGCTCGGTTGGTCACCGTCGCCCGAGGTGAAGGCCCGCAAGGCCGAGCTGAGCCAGCAGCGTCGCGAGGTCAGCCAGGAGCTCGCGGGTCTTCAGGCGGAGGTGAAGGCGAACAGCGAGAAGGCTCGCGAGGCGCAGCGCAACCGCATGAACATGATTCGTTAGAACGCGACGCCCGAGGTCTTCGGACTCGGGAGCGTCAGCACGATGCGCGGGCTCACCTCCGCGCCGCCGTAGAGCTGCTGGTAGATCACGTAGTCGGCCAGCACCTGCTTCACGTAGCCCCGCGTCTCTTTGTAGGGGATCTCCTCGATCCACTCGTCGAGCGGCAGCAGGCCCCGCTGCGCCATCCACTTCGACACCGCTGACGGGCCCGCATTGTACGAGGCCGCGCAGAGGGCAGGGTGGCCCATGCGATCGATCAGCGCCGAGAGGTACCAGGTACCGAAGCGCACGTTGATCTCTGGCGCGTAGAGATCGTCTGGCGCCGGCGTCGTCGTCTTCAGCTCCAGCGCGATCGCCTTCGCCGTCGGAGGGATGATCTGCATGAGCCCCCGCGCGTCGGCGCTGCTGACGACCTCGGGCCGGAAGCCGCTCTCGCGTCGCATGATCGCCCAGGCCAGGAAGGGATCGAGGCCGACCTGCGCGGCGCTCGCCTCGACGGTCTGCTGGTACGCGCGGGGATACATGAGCGCGAGCGCCTCGGGCTTCTTCGCCGTGTAGACCTGCCCCCAGAGCCACCGCGCCGCCAGCCCGTGCGCAGCGCCGAACTCGCTCACCGTGTGGAGCGCGTGGCCCATCACCAGGGCATCCTCCGGCGTACCCACGGCGCCCACGACGCGGTTCACCTCGTCGGCTGCGTCCTTGAGCAAGCCGCAGCGTGAGAGCTCGAGGGCCAGGCTGAGGGAAGCGGGCGGCGTCACCGTGAGGCCACGAGGCGCTTCGGTGAAGACACGCGACGCGGGCTGGTTGAGCTCCCGGAGCCGCTCGTTGGCCAGCACGCCATACAGGGTCCCCGCGAAGGCGCGCGAGAGCTCGCGGTACTCCTGCACGACGTTGATCGGCACGCCGCCGTCCGCCGACGCGCGCACCGAGTCGACCTGGCCGCCGTCGTCCCGGGTCACCTTCGTCGTCGTCTGTTTGAGCGTGCCGAGCTGCGCCATGCGCGTGCTCCAGTAGCTGGCCTGAGCCGCGAGCGACGACTTCGGGAAGTCCTGCAGGAGCGCGCGCAAACTGTCGCGGGCCTCGTCGAAGCGGCCGAGGCGGAAGAAGGCCCACGCCCGAAACCAGCGGCCCTCGTCACGCTTCTTCGAGGTGGGGTGCCGCACGTCGAAGCCCTCGAAGTCGGTGACGGCCTGCTCGTACTTGCCGTCGGTCAGCGAGAGCCACGCGCCCAGGTACGCGGCCTCGGGAGCGTTCCCGTTGTCGGGGTACTTCGCGTCGAGCGCCAGCATGAGCGCGCGCGCGTCACCGTGCTTCTGCACGCGCATCAGCCTGCGCGCCTTGATCATCATCGCCTCGGCGGCCGTCGCCGACTTTCCTCGCGCCGCGGCGAGGTCGAGCTCCGTGAAGGCCTCGGCTTCTTTCCCGAGCGCGAGCAGGGCCTGCCCACGCAAGAGGGCCACCTTCGCCTGGGACGCCTGCTGATCTTTCCCTTCTCCGGGTGTCGCGGCCTGGAGCTGACTCAACGCTTCGGTCGGCGCGCCTTGCGCGATGAGCGCCTGCGAGCGCATCAGCTGCTCCTCGAAGGTGAACGCCGGCGTACCGTCGAAGGACAACAGGCGCATCGCCTCGGCGGCGTGGGGGTGCGTGGGGAAGCGAAGGAGCAGAGTCCGCAGATCCTTCTGGGCCTCGGGCTTCGCGTTCGTCGCCAGCCGCGCATACGCCCGCGACAGCAGCGCCTCGGGAGTCGGCGTCTCTGACGCAACGGCCTCGAGCACCGGTCGCGCCTTCGCTGCCTGGCCGAGATCGAGCTGGAGCTCGGCGACGCGCACCTCGATGCGACGCGACAAGGTCGCAGGCGCTTTCAACTTCGCCTTCGTCAGCGTCTTGATCGCCGCAGCCCTCGCGCCCGACCACGCCTGCGCTTCGCCGAGGTACCAGCCGTGAAACGCCTCGAGCTTCTTCGGCGGCTTGACCGCGTTGAGCTGCGTCGCCGCGCGCGCCGCGTCGCCTTCCGAGAGCCACAAGACGCCGGTGAGCAGCGCCAGACGTGCGTGATCGGCACACACGCCAGCCTCACCACGAGTGCACGCGTCGAGCTCGTCTTGTGCGCGCGCGGCGAGGTTCGGCGCGTGCACGCGAACGGCGTCGAGCAGCCCTCGTGATTGCGCCGTTGCGGTGGTCGACGTCAGGCACCACGCGACGACGAGCAGCGCGGCTCCTGCCCGGCGAGGGGACCCCGGTTTGACATTTGTTGGACGGTTGCCGTACACGCTGCGTCGGCGAACGTAGTCGAAGTTCGAAGCAGGAGACGGAGTGAATCCCATAAGGATTCTGAGCGCACCGGGTTGACCAGTCGAAGCTGCAGTCCATACGGTGCGCCGCTGTTCCGAGCAGGGTGAGAAGTTGCAGCGCCGATGTGGGGGGCGAAGCTCGGAAGAGATTCACGCAACACGTCGTCGATTGACCGCAGGAACGAGTGTCGTTTCCCGAGTTGCAGTGCGGGGGGAGTTTTTCAGGGAGGCCGAAACATCATGAAGCCGTGTCCGACCGAACTACCGCAGAGCATCAACCCCGAGGCTGGCCCAAAGCGCCTCGGTGTCGAGCAGCATCGCAATCTGAACTGCTCGCACTACGACAACTGCCTCGATGAGGCTGTCCGTCGAGGGTGGCAGAGCTTCACGTGCATCAAGTGCCCGCTCTACGCGCTGCCGTCTGGGCCGCAGATGGGCATCGAGTCGTTCGCGACTCAACGCCGCCTGATCTAACGAACGACGGGCGACGTTCCTACAGCTCAAACACAGTCCTGCCGCGCCGGATTCGTTTCCGAGCGCGGTGTTTTTTCGTCCCGACGTGGAGCGACGGCTCAGCCCTTCTTGAGCATCACCACACCACGGCGAATGAGATCTTTCATCGTCTCTTCGACGTCGACGGGGCTGATCTCGAGCTTCGCGATGATGTCGCGGGGAGCCATCTTGTCTTCGCAGATCAGCTTCGCGGCCTCGAGCCATTGCTTGGGGCCGACCTGCCGGTAGACGGCGTAGAGCTCGGGGTGCACCTCGACCTGCGTCGCCGACACCAGCAGGCTCTCTCGCATGCGGCGCTCGTTCTCGTTGAGGGTCGCGCAGGCGCGCTCGATCGACACGGCGGTGGGCAGGTGCAGGTTCTGGGGCGCGGCGCCGTTGCCGGGGGTCCACGTCACCTCGGCGTTCTTCGTCGCGATGAAGGCGTTGAAGGCGCGCTCTCCTTCGGCGGTGAACTTGCCGGCCTGTGCTGCGGCGTGTGTGCAGGCGCCATCGGTGAAGAAGAGCGAATAGACGGCCCAGCCGTCACGAGCGTCGAGCCGGCCAGAGGCGTGAGACTCCTCGAGACGGAGCAAGAGCCACTGCGGCCCGAGCGGCGCGACCTGCATCGAGAAGGGCGAGCCGGAGGTGATCTGGCCCAGCGCCGCCTGGCGCGGCTCGAGGAGCTTCTTCACCTGGGTGACGAGGGCGTCGAGGCGGGTGCCCTTCGAGAGGTAGGCCTGGGCGCCTGCGTCGAGCGCCCGCAACGACTCACGGTAGTCGTCGTGCGCCGAGATGAAGGCGACGGGCAGCTCGCGGGTGCGGAAGTCTTCGCGCAGAAGGCGCAACAGGCCCCAGCCATCGAGGTGCGGCATGTTCAGATCGGCGAGCACGACGTCGAAGTGTTTGGTGAGCGCGACCTCGGACCCGAGCTGCCCATCGGTCGCGGTGCTGACCTTGAAGCCGTGCTTGAGGAAGAGCGTCTTGAACATGCGCAAGATCGCTTCGTCGTCGTCGACCAGCAGCAGCTGAATGGCCTGGGCGCCAGGCGCCAGCATCGGCTCGGGCGTGAGGTTGGGCGGCGGCGGCGGCGGAGCTTCGGTCGTCGAGGCCCGTGGCACCGACACCTCGAAGGCGAGCGGCTCGTCTTCCAGCACCACCTGGCCGATGACGACCTCGGCAACCTCGGTCTCGCCCGACACCAGGTCGCCGACCTCGATCACCACGCCAGCTCCGTCTCCGGCCTGGCCTGCGACCTCGCTGAAGGTCCACGCGCACTTTGGCACCAGGCTGATGGCCTTGAGGGCTTCGGGGCCCACCGCGCCGAGAAACGAGGCGCGCTCGAGCTTGCCGCGGCTGAACACCGCCCGGCCTTCGTTCGGCGTCTTCGGGTCGATGGTGAGGGCTCCGGCGCGGCGCGTGCGGCGGATGTGATCGATCAACCGCGCCAGCAGCTTCGCGTCGCCCTGGCCCTTCACCACGCCGGGTCGCGAGTGCAGCTCGTCGAACAGGCCCTTCACCGCGATGACGCTGGCCGCCTCGAACGGGGCAGGGAAGAGCGCCACCACGTTGGTGCGCAGGCCACCGACGAACTGGGCATCGCTCACGTCACCCGACACCACGATGATCGGCAGGGTGGACGACGAGACGTCGGCTGCGACGGCGTCGAGCACCTGAATGACGAAGTCGCTCGAGAGCTCTCCGAACACCACAAGGATATCTGGCGTGAGCTGCTTGATGCCGCCCTGCACCTTCTTCCGATCGGTGATGAAGCGATAGAACAGGCCCTGCGCGTTGAAGGCCTGCGCGAGTCTGCCCTGGTTGGCGCGGTCCTCGTCGATGCCGAGGATCACGGGTCGGGTCGTGGTGGTCACGTCGCCGCTGTTTAGCGCGTGGGAGCGCCGGCGTGCTCGGGTTTCTCGGGATCTTCGCCAGCCGCCTCGCTCGCGTAGATCACCACGAGCCACAGCTTGTCGTTGCCGTACTTCGCCGAGTCTCCGCGGGCGAGCCCGAGCCCCATCGCCGAGTAGCGCGGGTCGGCCAGGTTCTTCGAGGCGGGCACCAGCATCGGAGACTCGACGATCGCGAGATCGATCGACGCCTCCCGCGAGGTCGTCATCGCCTCGAAGACCCGCTCGTGCAGCTTGCGGCCGTCCGACAGCTCGGCGCTCAGCAGATCGCGGGAGAGGCAGCGGCGCGCGTGCTCCTGGGCGAGGGCTTCGAGCACCGCGTGGCGCTTGAGCGGCTTGAGGTTCTTGCGCGCGCGATGCTCATCGATGGCCTGGTACGCAGCCCCGACGGGATCACGGCCGCCATCGTCGATGGGCGAGGCGAGCACCTGGACGAGCAGGGTGAGGCCGTCAGAGGCGCGGGTGGCGAGGCCAAGGCCGAGGGCGCGATGCGCCGGCTCGAGCAGGTTCGACCGGTGCCCGGGGCTGTGCTCGATGCCGAAGTGCGCCGCGAGCGGTCCGTTCGAGGCGCCCAGGTTCTCGCCTGCTGCGGAGAAGCGGTACTGGCCCGCAGCGAGCCGGGACTTCAGATCGCCTCCCGAGGGATCGACGTGGGCGAAGAACCCCTCGGCAGCCATCTTCTCGGCGTACCGCTGGGCGATCTTCTCGAGGGCCTTGTCGAGGACGACAGGCGCGAGCCCCATCGTCTTCCGCAGCGCGTTGATGCGAAGGAAGACGAGCCGCCGGGCTTCAGCGGGCGACGCCGGCTCGACGATCTGTTGATCAGCCGTGGCCACCGAGGCGCCGACGTCGATGAAGAAGAGGGCGGCGACCTCGGGGCCCTTCGGCCCTCGCGCGAGCACCTCGACGACCGAGCGCCCGGTGGATGGCTTGAACGTTCCGCAGTGGCCGAAGGAGGTGGCGCTCATCGCGAAGCGGCTGACCGCTCCAGCAGGCGACGTGACGAACAGCTCGGCGGTCTCGAGCGGCGCGACGAGCGTGCCGCACACCGTGACGCTCTTCGGTGGCTTTGGGTGACGCCGTGCGAGCGGCGCGAGCTCGATCTTCCGTTGCGCGAGCAAGATGCACACCGCGACCCGGTCTCCCTTTTCAGCGACCCCGATGCCCAGCGCCGAGGCGGGCTCGGCAGCCACCGAGGTGAGCTTGCCCAGCTCCTCGAGCACCGTCTCCCGCGACGCCTTGAGCAGAATCGCGGTCGGGCTCGCGTCCCAGCCACCGGCGATCGACACGGCGTCGGTCACCGCGAGGAGCCCGGCGGCGTCACCAGCGGTCTTCTCGATCGCGAGCTGCGCGAGGCTCCGCGCTGCCTCTGTCAGCCGGGCATCGTCGGCAGGGCGCGAGCGGCCCGCCGTCTCGAAGCGCTCGTGCACCGCCGCGACGGCGCTCTGTTCGACACTCGCGGCTGACAACACGACGGCGACCAACCAGCTCATGGAGCCTCGAAGACGAGCGAGGCGACGGTTTTCTTCCCGAGGCTCGCCTGGAGCCGGCTCAAGAACTCGTCTCGACGTCGGCCCAGCTCGGTCGCCCAGCTCGAGGTGGTGCAGGTGATCACGAGCGTCGTTCCCATCCACCGCGTGGGGCGTGAGACAGCCGAGAGGGTGTCGCCGACCGCCTGACGCCAGACGGGGTTGAGCACGCTCGCGGAGCCCGTGTCGCGGGAGACCGACGCGAGGACGACACCAAGGAGATCGCCGGACGCTCTGGGAACGGAGGAAGCCACGTCACGCGAGTCTCGACGACCACGACAGCACTGTCACGCACGGCAAGACCCAACTGCCTGAAACGGTTTGTCTTGTGGCGTGGCATGCCCGTCGCTGTGCGTCAGGCGTCCCGGTTGACACGGGTAGGCCGATATCGGAAACGTGCCGCGCCTGTCGCACCGGCCATTTCCATTTCAAAGGGAGTCTCGAATGAAGGTCGATTTCCGCAACACCCTCTGGGTGGCGCTCGCAGCCTCGGCGCTCTCCATGATCGCCTGTGGTCCTCCTGTCCCCGCAACCGACGGAGGAGCCGGCGGTGGCGGCGTGACTGACTCGTGCAACGACGACGATCAGTGCCCCAAGCTCTTCCGGTGCAGCCGCAGCTCGAGCACCTGTGTTCCCGACTGTACGAGCGCCGCGCAGTGTTCGCCGACGGGTCGCGTCGCGGCCGGCTCCACCGCACTCGAGCAGTGCCCCAACGACACCTCGTGCGTGTGCGACTTCACCGAGGCTGGTGGTGAGTGCAAGCCGAAGCTCTGCTCCGCTGACGCCGACTGTGGCAGCGCGCTCGTCTGCCGCTCTGGTGAGTGTGTCGCAGCTCCCGCGGCCTCTGCCGTCACGCGCTGCGCGGTCATTCCCGACTTCGCGGTGGTGAAGGCCGGCTCGAAGACGAAGTTCTGGGTCTCGGCCTGGGCCGGGACGGAGCCGATCATCATCAAGGACGGCGCGACGTGGACGGCGCCTGCAGGCAGCCCGCTGTCGGCTCCGATGCCGGCGACTGGCGCTTCTTCTGAGTTCACCGCAGGCATGACAGCCTCGATGGGTGGCGACGGCGTCGCGGCAGTTCAGGCGGCGTTCGGTGCGATTACCTGCACGGGCAAGGCGCTCGTCGTCGCGGCTCCGATGGCTGGCGGCGCGGTCGTCGTGACGGACGAGCTCACGGGCCGGCCGATCTCAGGGGCCACCGTCGTCATCAGCGACGCCGTTGGCGCGGTGATTCCGCAGACGGCAACGGTCGAGACGAACGCAGGCGGCGTGGGCGCGTACACCTTTGGTGCGGCCACCTCGTACAGCGTGTCGGTCTTCCACCGCGACTTCACCTACGTGACGATCGCGAACTACCGCCCGTCTGGCGCTGACGCGAACGTGCTGTCGGTGTCGATGCGCCGCAACCCGGTGAACAAGTTCGGCGGCTTCAAGGGCACCTTCGACGGCTACCCGATGAACGCCAACATCAAGGCGGGCGTGGGCGGCATGTCGCTGGCCGGCGCGGTCACCAACCTGAACCTCACCCAGCTCCTCGGCCCCTCGCGCTCGACGCGCATCAAGCTCGGCACGACGATCGACATGAACGTCGATGTGCCCGACGGCGCGTTCCTCGTCTTCAGCGAGACGAACAAGAACACGCTCGCGGGCCTCGGGCTCAACGGCGTCTGCACCGACGCGACTGGTGCGGCTGACGAGACGAAGATCCGCGCAGGCACCTGCGGCACGCGCTCGGCCTGGGCGTTCTCGGGCGAGCTGACGATCGGCGACCTGAGCCCGCTCCTCGGCGCCTTCACGGGCGGGACCGAGAACATCAACATCGCCGGCCTGCTCGGCCAGGCGCAGCCGCTCATCCGCAAGCTCAACTCGTCGATCGTTCGCGACATCCAGTTCAACCTGAACGACGCCGCCTGCAAGGACGGCAAGACGTTCCCTGACTGCACCTCGGGTTGGGACTACTCGAACACCGCGCAGTTCACCGACAAGAACCTGAAGTGGGCGAACGTGCCGCTCGCGTTCGGCTTCGCGCTCAAGTCGCCTCGCATGCCCAGCTACCGTGGCAAGCCGGCGGACGGCGCGCTGGCGCTGTCGGGCGTGAACGTGAACGGCCGCGGCGTCATCCCGCTCGGCCTCGGCGTCGCGGTCAACGTGGCGACCCCGATCGACGACGTGCTCGACAAGCAGGAGACGCTGCCTGCCGCCGGCCTGCTCCCCGTTCGTTCGGCGCCCTCGCACAGCGGCACCGAAGGCAACGAGTACGGCATCATCGTGGCGGCGCTGTCGGCAGCTGCAGCGAGCGATGCATCGGCTCAAGTGGGCGCGTCGGCCCTGTTCGTTCGCCTCGCGGACAACAAGCTCGTCTTCGACCCCCGCGGCGCGGCGCCGGTCGACATCTCGGCGCAGAGCTACCCCACCTTCCCTGAGTCGGGTCGCTTCAACGCGCACTCGGCTGCAGTGGCCGGGGTCGGCCCCCGCAGCTTCAAGTTCCTCACTGCGTCGGTGGCCACCGCGCTCTCGACCAGCGTGCAGATCGTTCGGGTGAGCTTCGCTGACGAGCTCGAGCACCGCTGGGACGTGCTGTTCGACGCGAGCCGCGCGGCCGATGGCTTCTCGTTGCCTGCCGTTCCGGCCGGGCTGCGCGATCGCCTCTTCAAGACGGGCATGACGAATGGCCCGCGTTCACCGATGCAGGTCCAGGCGCTGCGCACGAGCGCGGCTCCGACGCCTGCCGGCGGCGCGGCGCTGAGCTTCCAGGGTCTCGTCGAGCTCAACGCCACCAACTACGAGCGCATCACGAACTACCTCACGGGCTTCGGCTTCCTCGACTACGGCGAGCAGAAGGTGACGTTCAAGACGCTGCCGATGCCGGTCCCCGACGCGGGCAAGATCACGGTCGAGGTCGCCAAGTTCAAGCTCGGCACCGCGGCTGGTGACGACGGCCTGGTGAAGCTCTCGTTCGCGACGGCGATGGGCATGCCGATCGCGGGCTGCGACATCATGAGCTCGTCGACCGAGACCAAGGCTGGCTCGGGTCTGGTCGAGTTCACGCTCCCCGCTGGCTGCAACGCGACGGCTGCGACGGTGAAGGCCCAGCTGTTCTTCGACAACAACACCCCGGTGCTGCCTGAGCTGTCCGTCAGCCAGACCGGCGTGACCATTCAGTAACGACTCTTCGGCTGTGCCGAACGTGGCGGGGCGCTCTGAGCTTCAGGGCGCCCCGTTTTCGTTCGGAGCGGGTAGGCTGGGGAGACCGATGGGCCACAAGACCATCACCGCCGTCACCGCGATCTCGAAGATCCAGAAGCGGGCCTTCGCGCGATCGTCCGCCCTGGTCGTGATCTACGGCGAGGAGCTCGGCCGGAAGCACGATCTCGAAGAGGGCAAGACGATCATCGGCCGCTCCTCGAAGAGCGACATCCAGATCGATCACGACTCGGTCAGCCGCCAGCACGTGAAGGTGACGGTCGAGGAGGGTCGGGTGTCGATCGAAGACGTCGGCTCGACCAACGGCACCTTCCTCAACGACGCCTCGCTCGACGGCAAGGTCGGTCTGCGGAACAACGATCTCATCAAGGTCGGCCGAACGGTCTTCAAGTTCATCGCCCACAACAACATCGAGGCGGCGTACCACGACGAGATCTACCGGCTCACCACCGTCGACGGCCTCACCCAGGTGCACAACCGCAGGTACTTCGACGAGGCCATCGAGCGCGAGCTGTCACGGTGCCGCCGCTACGGCCGGGCGCTCTCGCTGCTGCTCATCGACGTCGATCACTTCAAGCGCATCAACGACACCTTCGGCCACCTCGCCGGCGACGCGGTGCTCAAAGAGGTCGCCTCGGCGATCCAGAAGCGCATTCGTAAAGAAGATCTCCTGTCGCGCTACGGCGGCGAGGAGTTCGCGGTGCTGACGCCCGAGATCGATCACAAGGGTGCCCTGGCGATGGCCGAGAAGGTTCGAAAGGTGATCGAGAAGCACGAGTTCTCGTTCGACGGCGAGGTGATTCCGGTCACGATCTCGTGCGGCGTCGCGACGCTGGGGAAGAAGGGCGACGAAGCGCTCGCCCTGGTGCAGCGCGCCGACGAGAAGCTCTACGAGGCCAAGGAGAGCGGCCGCAACAAGGTCTGCTGATCACCGTGAACGCTCCCACGCCCGCCGTCACCGAGCCGGTGGTTTCTCCGGCCCTCTCGAAACGGTTCAAGACCAACGACGAACGGTTGCTTGGGCTCAAGCAGCGTATCGCGCTCACCATCACCGATCGGTCACTCGCGCTGCGGGCGATCACCCACAAGAGCTACTGCAACGAGCACAAGGACGAGCCCCTCGAGGACAACGAGCGCCTCGAGTACCTCGGTGACGCTGTCGTCGATCTCGCCATCGGTCACCGGTTGATGGACCGCTTCCCGAAGGCGAACGAAGGCGAGCTCTCGAAGCTGCGCGCGCTGATCGTCAACGAAGAAGGCCTGGGGCGCATCGGCCGGGCGCTGAGCCTCGGAGACGTGCTGCTGCTCGGCCGGGGCGAAGAGCTGACCGGTGGTCGCGACAAGACCTCGCTCGTCGCCGACACGCTCGAGGCCGTCATTGGCGCGCTGTTTCTCTCGGACGGCATGCCAGCGGTGATGGGCTTCATCGATCGGGTGTTCGCCGAGGCCCTCGAGGGTGTGGCCGAGGGCCGGCAGGGGCAGGACAACAAGTCGGTGCTCCAGGAGACCTCGCAGAGCCTCTACAAGGCCTCGCCGCGCTACCGCGTGGTCGGCGAGACCGGGCCCGATCACGAGAAGATCTTCGAGGTCGAGGTCTCCATCGGCGCCGAGATCCTCGCCCGCTCGACCGGCCGCTCGAAGAAAGAAGCGGAGCAGGCCGCCGCGAAAGACGCGCTCCAGGCGCTCTCGACGCGAACGGTCACCCCGGCGCCGGCCGACGGAACGGCCTGAGAATCGGCTTGGAGCAGCCATGCGCGGGCGGTACCTTCCGCCGCCATGCAAACCGTTCGCGCTCTCTCGTTGACCCTGATGCTGCTGCCCACCCTCGCGCTCGCGCAGGGCAAGTTCACGAAGCTGGCTGAAGAGGGGAAGGACCTCTACGCCACGCTCTCCACCACCCAGGGTGACATCGTCATCCGCTTCTTCGCGAAGGACGCGCCGAAGACGGTGGCGAACTTCGTGGGCCTGGCGACCGGCGAGAAGGAGTTCGTCGACCCGAAGACGGGCAAGCCGACGAAGCGGAACTTCTACGACGGGCTCATCTTTCACCGCTGCATCCCCAACTTCATGATTCAGGGTGGCGACCCCGAGGGCTCGGGCCGCGGCGGCCCGGGCTACACCTTCCAGGACGAGTTCCAGTCGAACCGCGGCTTCGACAAGGTCGGCCTGCTCGCCATGGCGAACCGCGGCCCGGCGACGAACGGCTCGCAGTTCTTCATCACCACCGCGACGCCGACGCACCTCAACAACAAGCACACGATCTTCGGCGAGGTGATCTCGGGCTACGAGAACGTGCTGAAGATCGGCGACGTGGAGAAGGGTCCGGGAGATCGCCCCGTCGTCGATCAGAAGATCCTCAAGGTCGTCATCTCGGAGAAGGCTCCGGCCGCGAAGAAGGACGTGAAGAAGTGAAGTCGCTTTTGATCGTCGCGTTCGCTGCGCTCGCGCTCGGCGCCTGCAAGAAGGACGAAGCCGCGGCTCTGGGAAGCGCCGCAACCGGTTGGATGGGCAAGGCCGAGGCTGGCACCGAGCTCTTCGCGGTCATGAAGACCAACCTCGGAGAGATCACCCTCAAGCTGTATTCGAAGAAGACGCCGAAGACGGTCTCGAACTTCGTGGGCCTCGCCTCGGGCGAGAAGGACTGGAAGAGCCCGGCGACCGGCGAGCGGAAAAAGGGTGTCGCGTTCTACAACGGCCTCACGTTCCACCGAGTCATCGACGGCTTCATGATCCAGGGCGGCTGCCCGCTCGGCACCGGCACCGGCGATCCCGGCTACTCCTTCGACGACGAGTGCGCGAGCGGCTCCAGCTTCGAGAAGAAGGGCCTGCTCGCGATGGCGAACGCGGGGCCGGGCACCAACGGCTCCCAGTTCTTCATCACCACCTCGATGCCGAGTTACTTGAACAACAAGCACACGATCTTCGGTGAGGTCGTGAAGGGGTACGAGGTGGTCGAGGCCATCTCGAAGGCGCCGAAGGGCCCGTCGGACAAGCCCATCGAGCCGATCACCATCGTCAGCATCACGCTTTCAGAGTCACAGCCGTAACGTCGATCGTCGGGAGAGGGAGCACACATGGGAATGATGGACGAGGCCCGCGCTGGCCATGATCTGTACGCGCAGTTCGACACCACGCAGGGCATCATCATCGTGAGGCTGTTCCCCAAGGACGCGCCGAAGACCGTCGAGAACTTCGTCGGCCTGGCCACTGGCGAGAAGCCGTGGACGCACCCTGGCTCGGGCGAGGCGATGAAGGGCACGCCGCTGTACGACGGCACGCTCTTTCACCGCTGCATTCCGAACTTCATGATCCAGGGCGGAGACCCGACCGGCACCGGCCGCGGCAACGCCGGCTACAAGTTCGAAGACGAGTTCCAGTCGGGGCGGCGCTTCGACAAGCCCGGCCTGCTCGCGATGGCCAACTCAGGCCCGAACTCGAACAGCTGCCAGTTCTTCATCACGGTCGGCAGCACGGCCTGGCTGAACAACAAGCACACCATCTTCGGCGAGGTCGTTTCCGGTCAGGACATCATCGATCGGGTCGCGAACGTGGTACCCAAGGGCCCGGGCGACCGTCCGAAGACCGACATCGTCGTCAAGAAGCTCACCATCTCGAAGACGCCCTGACGTCGTTCGAGCACCAGAAGGACGCCGCCGTGCCCACCCGCAGTGGATTTGCCGCGCTGATTGGCAGGCCCAACGTGGGCAAGTCGACCCTGCTCAACGCGCTGGCCGGCGAGAAGCTGGCGATCATCTCGCCCAAGCCCCAGACGACCCGCACCCGCATTCTGGGGGTGGTGACGAAGCCCGAAGGGCAGATCGCCTTCGTCGACACGCCTGGCGTGCACCAGGCCAAGGGCGCGCTCAACACGCACATGGTCGACGTCGCGCTCAACGCCGCCTCGGAGTGCGACGTCGTGCTGTTCCTCGTCGAAGCCGAGGGTCTCGAGGAGGGCAAGGCGCCCGAGATCGGCCCTGGCAACCGCTTCGTGATGGAGCGCCTCAAGGCGTTCAACAAGCCGACCATTCTCGTCATCACGAAGATCGATCTCGTGAAGAAGCACCTGCTGCTGCCGCTGATCGATCTCTACCAGAAGCACTTCTCGTTCGCCGAGGTGCTGCCGGTCTCGGCGCGAGCGCGTGAGGGGCTGAGCCTGGTCTTCGAGCGTGCGCTCGCCACGATGCCGGAAGCGCCGAACATGTTCCCCGAGGACATGCTCACCGATCAGGCCGAGCGGGTGCTGGTGGCCGAGTACGTGCGCGAGCAGGTGTTGCGCCACACGCGGCAGGAGATCCCGTACTCCGCCGCGGTGATCGTCGAACTCTTCGACGAGAGCGACCGGTTCACGCCGCCGCCCGAGCGCCCGCAGAAGAAGCCGCAGAAGAAGGGCAAGCAGCAGGAGCAGCGGCCGCCGAAGCGGCACTCCGGCCTGGTGCGCATTCACGCCAACATCTACGTCGAGCGCGACAGCCAGAAGGCGATCATCATCGGCAAGCGTGGCCAGATGCTGAAGACGATCGGCACCGATGCCCGCAAGTCCATCGAGCGGTTGCTCGCCACCAACGTGTTCCTCTCGCTCCAGGTGAAGGTGGAAGAGCGGTGGAGCGAACGCCACGACACGCTGCGCCGCATGGGCTACTCGATGGTCAGGGAGTGACCTGATGCCCCGCCCGAAGACTCGCCCGCTCATCGCCATCGTCGGCCGGCCGAACGTCGGCAAGTCGACGCTGTTCAACCGCATCATCCGCCGCCGCCGCGCGATCGTCGAAGACACCCCTGGCGTGACGCGCGATCGCCACTTCGCCGACGTCGACTACCTGAACCGGCCCGTCACCTTCGTCGACACTGGGGGGTTCGTGCCCGTGGGGCAGGAGAACCAGATCGACAAGTCGGTGCGTCAGCAGGCGCAGGCCGCCGTCGAGGAATGCAACATCGTGTTGTTCATCGTCGACGGGCGTGTCGGCGTCACCAGCGCCGATGAAGAGGTCGCCCGCTACCTGCGCAAGCAGGACCGGCCGATCGTGTTGCTGGTGAACAAGTGCGACGGGCTGAAGAACGCGGACACGATGGTCGCCGAGTTCCATCGCCTGGGACTCGGTGAGCCGATTCCGGTCGCGGCCGAACATGGTGACGGGTTTCACACGCTCGCCGATCGCCTCGAGCCGATGTTGCCGCCGCCGTCGGTCCAGGCCGAAGAGGAAGAGGGTGAAGAGAAGCTCGCCGAGAAGGACGAAGACGCGCCGATTCGCGTCGCGATCGTCGGCCGCCCCAACGTCGGCAAGTCGTCGCTCATCAACGCGATCCTCGGTGAAGATCGCGTCGTCGCCAGCCCCATCGCGGGCACCACGCGCGATCCCATCGACTCTCCGTTTCAGTACAAGGGCCGCGATCTCATCCTCACCGACACCGCCGGCATTCGACGCAAGGCCGTCATCACCCAGAAGGTCGAAGGCTTCTCGGTCATGGGCGCGCTGCGCGCCGCCGAAGACGCCGACGTGGTGGTGCTGGTGCTCGACGCCAACGAGGCGGGCGTCGATCAGGACCTGAAGATCGCCGCGATCGCCGAGACCAAAGGCCGCGCGCTCATCATCTGCGTCAACAAGTGGGACCTGGTGCGAGGCAAGTCAGGCACGCAGGCCCAGTGGCGCGAAGAGCTCAAGTGGTACCTCAAGCACGTCGACTGGGCGCCGATGGTGTTCGTCTCGGCGACCGAAGGCTCGGGCGTGACGAAGGTGCTCGATCTCGCGCTGGAGCTCTTCGAGCAGCAGTACTTCCGCGCCGGCACGCCGATGCTCAACCGCGTCGTCGAGCACATCACCACCGAGCACCCGCTGCCGTTCTCGGGCGGGCGCGCGCTGAAGATCTACTACGCGATGCAGGTCGGCACGGCGCCGCCGTCGTTCGCCTTCATCACCTCGAACCCGAAGGCCGTGCCCGATCGCTACGAGCGGTACGTCTCGAACTACCTGCGCAAGACGTTCAGCCTGCGGGTGCCGATGCGGCTGTTCTGGCGAGAGCGCCCGGGCAAGGCGAAGCGCGCGCTGGCCGCCCAGACGTTCAAGACGCGCGCAGAGGCCCGCAAGGGTCGAAAGCCGGTCAGACCGCCGAGACAGTGATCTCGTTCTTCGTGTCGGGGTCGAACGGAGAGCCCTTCACGTCGACCATCGTCTTCACGAAGAACCGCACCTTCTCCTTCGGCCACGACTTGTCCGAGAGCAGGGTGGGGATGTCCTTCTCCATGTGGATGATGAAGAAGTCCTCCTGCGTGGCGCCGCCGGAGAGCGAGTAGGGGTACTTCAGCATGTCGTCGGAGCGCGACGTGTTGGGCTCCGGGAAGACGTCTGCGCCCAGGGTCACCTCTTCGACGCGGCCGTCGGGGTGAACGAACTCGGCGAGGAACGCGGCCTTCATCGACAGCACTTCGCAGGCCTTGTCGGCGGTGACGTTGAACTTGCCCTTCACCACGGTGTCGCCGATCGGCAGCGTCACCTGGAGCGGGTCCTGCCGCTCGATGACCGTGTGCTGCACCTTCACGCCGTGGCCGCCCATGAAGTGTTTCGCCTTGTCGAAGAAGCCCATTGTCGTCGCTCCGGGAGCTGCGGGGTGTGCCGGTGAGACCCGGTCGGTCGGCCCGGTGTGCATGAAATCGCTCCTGCCCGGCGGCGGGTTGACTTGAGGGGGCCACTGACGCGAGAAGCCCCCGCATGAAGCGCGTTTTCATTCACACCTTCGGCTGCCAGATGAACGTCAACGACACCATGCGCATGTCCGAAGCGCTGTCGTCGATGGCCTACTCGCCGACGCCCACGGCCGACAACGCCGACCTGATCATCCTCAACACCTGCTCCATTCGCGAGAAGGCCGAAGACAAGATGTTGTCGGCGCTGGGTCGCTACCGACAGGTGAAGCTGCAGCGTGGCGCGCTGATCGGCGTCGGTGGTTGTGTCGCGCAGCAGGAGAAGAACCGGATTCTCGAGCGCGTGCCCTACGTCGACTTCGTCTTCGGGCCTGACGCGATTCAGAAGCTGCCGGAGATCATCCAGCGCGTCGAAGCCGACCGCGTGCGTGTCGTCGAGACCGCCTGGGTCGACAGCGAGAGCTACGTCTTCCCGACCGCCAACCCCAACACCTCGCGCGGTAAGGCGACAGAGTTCATCACCGTGATGAAGGGCTGCGACAACGTGTGCAGCTTCTGTGTCGTCCCGCACACGCGTGGACGTGAGGTGAGCCGGCCGTTCACTGAGGTGCTGAAAGAGGCCGCGTCGCTCACCACCGTCGGCGTGCGCGAGGTGACGCTGGTCGGGCAGAACGTGAACTCGTACCTTGGTGGCATCTCGTTCGCGCAGTTGCTCCTGCGGACCGCGCAGGTGCCCGGCATCGAGCGCGTACGTTTCACGACCAGCCACCCGCACGACCTCTCGGACGAGCTCATCGAGGCCTTCCGCATCGAGCCGAAGATCATGAGCCACTTCCACCTGCCGGTGCAGGCCGGCTCGAACGACGTGCTCAAGCGCATGCGGCGCGACTACACGGTGGTCGAGTACCTCGAGCGGCTCGCGAAGCTGCGGGTGGCCCGGCCCGACATCGCGGTGACGACCGACATCATCGTCGGCTTCCCCGGTGAGTCGGATGAGGACTTCGAGAAGACCTTCCAGCTCACCGAGCAGGTCCGCTACGCCGGGCAGTTCTCGTTCGTGTACTCGCCGCGGCCGAAGACGGGCGCTGCGATGCGGGAAGCGGAGTGGGGCTCGGTGCCGCACGACGTGAAGATCGCCCGGCTCGAGCGGCTGAATGCACTGCAGAAGCGCATCAGCATCGAGCTGAACGCGGCCTTCGTCGGTCAGACCGTCGAGGTGCTGGTCGAGGGCTCGTCGAAGACCGACGCGAGCCGCCGGTTCGGACGAACCGGACAGAACACCACGGTGAACTTCGACGGAGACGCGCCGATCGGCGCCCTGGCGAAGGTGCAGATCGGCCACGCGAGCGCCTCGGCCCTCGGCGGGAAGCAGGTGAGCGTCGAGTCGATGCCCGCCATCATGGTCCCCGAAGCCGAGGTGGCCCCCGAAGTCTGCGTCGCGTGACGCTTTTCACTTCGGTGCGCGGTCGGGGGTCATGCTCAAGTTCGCCTCAACCCACGCCCGGAGCCTGCATGAACCGCCTGACCGTCTCGTCGTTGCTCGCCGTCATCGCAGTCGCCGGAGTCGTCACCTCGCTGCGCGCTGACGCCGGTGGCTCGTTCAACAAGGGCGGCTGCACGTTCAACGGCAAGAAGCTGTACGGGAAGATCCAGGTCGTCACGAGCTTCCCCGACGTGAAGGTGCAGGAGGTCTCGAGCTTCCCGGACGTGAAGGTCCAGAAGGTCACCTCGTTCCCCGACTCGTGCGGGAAGTGGCAGTTCGTCACGTCGTTCCCGGACACGAAGGTGCAGTTCGTCACCTCGTTCCCGGACGTGAAGATCAAGTACGTGACGTCGTTCCCCGGCGCGAACTGATCACCCGTGCGCCGGCTCTCGGCTCCGTTGCTCCTCCTCTGTGCGTGCGTGACGTCCCGAGCGACGCCGCGCGCGTCCGAGTCCGTCGACGATCCTGAACGGCTGCTCTCGGCGCTGCGTGAGTCAGGCACCTCGATCGGCGCGAGCCGCGTCGTCCAGACGGGAGGCGCGAAGGGTGACCTGCGCGAGGTGTACCGAAAGGCAGCTCCGGCGACGGTGATCGTGCGGGCTGGCACCAGCTACGGCAGCGGCGTGGTGTTCGATCCACGCGGCTTCGTCCTCACCAACCACCACGTCATCGCCCGGGCGGAGCTCGTCGACCTGAAGGCGAAGGTGCAGCTGCAGCGAGGAACGATCTCGCCGCAGGGCGTGATGGTGCTCGACGAGCGGCCAATGACTGCGTGGGTGCTCAAGAGCGACCCGCTGCTCGATCTCGCGGTGTTGAAGATCGCCGACCCTCCCGCTGATCTCGTGGCCATCAAGCTCTCGAAGCGCGACCCGACGCCGGGCGAGCCCGTCGCGGCGCTCGGGCACGGTGGTATCGGCCTGCTGTGGGCGATCAAGGACGGAGAGGTCGCCAGCATCGGGAAGCTCGCCACGCACCTCGCGTCGTTGGTCGGCACCGACTGTGTCGTGGAGTCTGATGCTGCCGCCTCAGCTGCGTGCCGCTCGGTCGGCGCGTCGGTCGAGCTCGAGCGTCAGCGCCTGGAAGAAAAGGTGCCCGGGCTGGTCGTGCAGTCGAGCTGTCAGATCTCTCCCGGTGACTCGGGCGGCCCGCTGGTGAACCTCGCCGCGGAGCTCGTCGGCGTGAACGCGTTCTTGAAGACCGACGCGCGTGCAGGCGTCGCGACCAACTTCCACGTTCACGTCGCCGAGGTGCGGCGGTTCCTCGAGGCCGTTCCCTCGCAGCCCGAGCCGCGCCTGCCGTCTCCGTGGGAGCTCGTCGCGAGCGGGGGCAGCTGGAGCGACTCCGACGGTGACGGGAAGAACGACGTGTACCAATCGGGCAGCGGCGCGCGTGCGGCGTTCATCGTCAACACTTCGCAGCAACCGGTGCCGCCTGGGTTCCCGACGCGCATGAAGCCCGATGCGGTGCTCGGGCAGGTAGCAGGTCAGTGGCTTGGCTGGTTCGATCGCGACGCCGACGGCACGTTCGATCGCGTGGTGATCGCGGCGACGAATGGAGGGGTCGGCAAGGCCCTCGCGTTCGATGGTCGAACGCCGGGCGCGTTCCTCGGAGCGGCGACACTCACCGATCCCGAGCTCCTTCCGTCGCCGCGCTGGGCCGCGCTGGTGAAGGAGCTCGCGCCGATGCTCGATCCTTCCGCGCTTCCGGAGCCTCCGGAGCCGCTCGCCGGCGCGAAGGACTTCAAGCCCCGAGATCTCGACGCCGATGGACGGCCGGATGCGGTCTTCGCGCGACGTGGCAGCGGCTCTGCCGTGTTCATCGACGCGACGGCCGAGGTCCTGAACAAGGGCGCCGACGTCGAGGCCGCGCTCCGGGCCGCGACACCCGCGCTGCGGGTCGTTCGCCAGCCCGGGCGCTGGTGGATCTTCATCGGCGCGACGCGCGTCTTCGAGTCGACCAACTTCGTCACCGTCGAGCGGGCGTTCCTCCGAACCAGCACCGGGGCACTCGTCAATGAGCCGATGCTGCGTGGCGCCGACTGGCGGGCCGTCGCGCTCTCGTCCTTCACCGGTCTCGCGCGGGAGCGGGCAGGACAGACGCTCGCCACCTTCGCGCTCTACCGCCCCGATCGCCCACCCGCGACGTTCCCGATCTTCGGTGCGACGAAGGGGAAGATCACCGCGCTCTCGGGGCCGGGCCTGCCGCTCGCCATCGTCACCGCGACTGAATTTCAGGCCACCACCATGGGCTTCGCGCTCGAAGGAACGCAGGGACAGACGCTCGCGACCCGAACCGACTGGGCGCAGCGTGGGTTTCCCGGCGCTGGCTTTCTCTGGTCGTCGTTCGAAGGTGTGGAGTGGTTTCAGTACGACACTGACGGCGATGGGCTGATCGATGCGGTCGTCGTGAAGAGAGGCGACATGCTCGAAGGCCGACGCATCACGAAGGACGGCGCGATCGTCGATGCCGCTGAGCTTGCAGTCGGGGTTCCGCTCCGGCCGTCGCTGCTTCGTGATCCCGCGCGTTCAGCCCGACTTCGTGCGCTCGCCCTCGAGGCGTTCGCTCCGGAGTTGATCGAGCCATGACCTCGCTGGAGTGGTTCCGCACGAGAACTCCAGGCGCGCGAACGCTCCCCGAATTCCCCACGCTGGATGAGGCGTGGTGCTGGTACCTGATGGGCCTGGCTGAGGTGTCGGCGGCGCTCGAGGCGGTCTGTCTGTACGCGGAGGACGTGCGCCAGGGTCGTTGGCCTGATCGCGTGTCGCCCGAGTTCACGGTGCAGGGCGTCTTCCTCGCGCTCGCGCAAGAGACCTTGCTCAACCACGACGACCGGACCGCGTTCGAGCATGAGGCGAACGTGCTGTTCAACGCCGTGCGCGCGCACGTCGAGACTGGCCGCCCGCTGCTCGACGAACCCTTCCTCAAGAACGTCCCAGCGCTGCAGAAGTACGTCGCCCAGTTGTCGGACGACCAGCGCCTGTTCGAAGAAGATCTGAAGCGCGGCCGAGAGCTCACGGTCGATCTTCCGGCCGAGGCCTCGATCTCCGGCTCCAGTCGCGGCGTCCTGCTCCTCGTCCTCGACCGGCCGGTGTCGACGCAGTTCAAGTTCTGGGCGCGGCGTCATCAAGGCGCGGGGCTCCTGCTCGTGCAGCAGCGCGATGGCACGCTCGTGGTCTCGGCAGATCCATCGCGCAAGCTTCGGCTCGAGTGGCTGGCGTCGCGGCTCTCGGCAGAAGACTCGAACCCCTGGTACGCGGGCGAGCGACATGGAGGAACGCTGATTGCGTCGTCGAGAGACGGCACGCGGCTGACGCTCGACCGCGTGGTGAAGCTGCTCGGTGCGTCCACGGCGAAGCGGCGTTGGCACGTGCCGATCGCGGCGGGCTTTCTGCTGCTGACCTTTGGTGCGGGTCTCGCGATCACGAACTCCGCCAGCTCCGTCGTCGCTGGCCCGAGCGGCGCGAAGGGAGACCCGCTGCCGCCTGCGAAGGTCGTCAACCTGCTCGCGGCGCAAGACGGCCCTCGCTCGTTTGAGCCCTACGCGCTGGTCGCAGGAGTCTGTGGCTACTCCGGAGATCGAACGCTCCACGCTCCGTGTCGCGATGCGCGCGCGATGCGGGAGCTGCTGATCTCGAAGCTCGGCTACCGGAAAGAGAACGTCCTCTTCTTCGTCGATCGCCCCGAGGCTGGTGAAGAGACCGACGGCGTGCCCACCGCCGCGAACCTGAAGCTCGCTGTCGAGCGCTTTCGGCAACGCTTCACCGTCGACGACTCCTCGAGCTTCCTCTTCTACTACTCGGGGCACGGCGGCTTCGAAGCCGGAGCCCGCAAGGACTTCGGCGTGCTCCAGCCCTCGGGCTACTTCGAGCACCCCGAGCGACCGATCTCGGAGCGCGGCTGGGACATGCAGGAGCTCATCGACGATCTGCGCAAGGGCGTGCCGTCGAAGCACGTGATGGTGATCCTCGATGCCTGCTACTCGGGCTGGGCCGTGGGCGCGAAGGGTGACGCGCGGCTGTCGGGTGAGCTGCGCACGCTCTGGAATGAACGCGCCGAGGTCGTGCTGACGGCGGCGACGAAGGGCCAGCGCGCCTGGGAAGACGAAGCAGAGCAGGGCGCCTGGCAGTGGAATGGGCACTCCGCGCTCACCGCCTTCCTGCTCGAAGGGCTCGGCCGCGCGCTGGCTGACTCGAACGGCGATCGGGTGATCACCGATGAAGAGCTCGCCGCGTTTCTCGTCTCGAAGGTGCCGCTGGCCGTGCGACAGTCGCGGCAGGCGGAGCAGTCTCCGCAGTTCTTCCGGTTCGACGAACACCTGCCTCGCTCGGGCCAGTTTCTCTTCCTGCCCACGGAGCCCTGACCCATGCACGCGGCCCTGTTGACTCTTGCCCTCGCCCTCGGCGCTTCGGACGCCAAGCCGACGCTCGCCGTCCTCTACTTCGACAACAACACGAAGAACGCCGACCTCGACGTCATGCGAAAGGGGCTCGCCGACATGATGGTGACCGACCTCGTCTCGTGGGACGGCGTCACGGTCGTCGAGCGCGACAAGTTCGAGGCCGTGGTCGCCGAGCTCAAGCTCCAGCGCACGAAGTACTTCGATCAGGCGACGGCGGTGAAGATCGGCAAGTTCCTCGAGGCCCGCTACCTGCTCACCGGCAGCATGGCGATCAGCGGCGACAAGCTGATCCTCGACGCGAAGCTGCTCGACGCGACGAAGAACTCGATCGTGGTGACGGCCCGCGCCGATGGCCCGAAGGACGACATCTTCGAGATCGAACAGCAGCTGGTCGAGCGCGTCACCGTCGGCATCGACATCAAGGTGAAGAACGAGGCCGGCCGCCGTCGCGCGAAGGTGCCCTCACTCGAGGCGCTGCTCGCGTACTCGAAGGCGATGGATCTGTCGGACAACGGAAAGGTCGAAGAAGCCCAGAAGGCGTTCGCGGCCCTGGTGTCGAAGTCGCCGACGTTCCTGATGGCGCGCGAGCGCAAGGAGCAGGCCGTCAAAGCGCTCGAGGAATACAACAAGCGCAAGAAGGAGATCATCACCGAGTCGGCGCTGCGCGTCGCGAAGGCCGCCGACGACACGCTCAAGAACGAGGCGAAGTTCGATCAGCTCCCCACGCCAGAGCAGGCCCGATTCCTCGCGATGCGCCGCGTGAAGGCGCACTTCCTCGCGCGCGTGCTGCGCCAGTACGTCTCGAGCCGCGAGAGCTCGTTGCGGGTCGTGCTGACGTCGAAGCGCCAGCAGGCGATCGAGGCGATGCGCGCGTGGCACTCCAACCAGCTGCGCTATCTCGACGAGCTGCGCCTGCACTCGAAGGGCTCGGCGAACTTCAGTCCGTCCGACGCGACGATCGCGCCCGAGCTGCTCAACGACATCACCGACTCGGGCCTCGGGCCCGCGAACATCGTGAGCGCCGATCAGGCCCTCAACGAGCTGTCTCAGTTTGTCTTCGGCGGCCGAATCAGCTCGGGCGTCGACGCGAAGGGCGACCGGTCTGACTACACCGTGGCGCCGACCTGGGCCGACCTGTCACCGGCCGACGCGAAGGCGCTGTGGAAGACCTTCGACGATCGCATCGCTGCCGCCATGAAGACCGCGGCCGAGGCCAGCGCGGCCCAGCGCGACGCCACGGCCCGCGCCGCTGCGAGCCTCATCGAAGACAAGGCCGAGATCCTCCAGCGGCTCCATCGGGACGACGACGCTGTCGCCGCGTTTCAGCTCATCCTCGACACGTACCCGACCGACAGCCGCAACTCGTGGCGAGAAGGGCAGATCAAGAAGCTGATCGGGGGCGCGCACGACTTCGAGCGTGACGTGCGCGAGCGGTACGCGAAGGGCCTCAAGAGCTGTGAGGACATGGATCTTCGCGTCGGCGCCAGCCGCGTCTGCGACGATCAGGTCCGCCACGAGGGCCTCGAGGGCATGGACCGGTTCTGGGACAACCTCGTCAAGACCTGCCCAGCCACCGCAAAGACCCGCAGCGTGCTCGCCTATGTCGCCAAGGATCTCGCGATGGACTCGGCCCGGTACGACGACTGCGAGCGCGCGAGGACGTACTGGCGCCGCTACGTCGAACTCAACGGCTCGATCAGCGACATGCTCGGGTACCACAAGAACTACACGCCCTGGTGCGAGTACGGCGACGTCACCGCCAACGTGCTGTGGATGAAGTTCGTGATGGATCGCGGCTGGACTCCGGAGGTCGACCAGAACCTGGTGTCGGTGAAGTCGTACGACGGCAAGCAACTCGCGATCTCAGGCCACAACAAGACGAGTTCGATCGATCTCTCGCTCTACCTCGTGCCTGAGGGCACGGGCTGGAAGTGCCGCGACGCGACCTGGCGCACGCGCGACGGCGATCAGGTGACGGGTACCTGCACGACGAAGATCTCCAGGGAAGCGAAGGACAAAGGCGACTTCGATGAAGGAACGTTCGAGGCGACCTTTACCTTCCAGCAAGACGGCCATGGCTTGAAGACCGAGCTGACGAAGGGCGAGTTCCGCGTTCGACGTCAGTGATCACGCCTGGGCCGTGGGCAGCAACTCCAGGGACGTGGAGCCGTATTCATCGGTCTCGAGCTGCGCGCGGCCCATGAAGTGGCAGCCCAGGCACACCGTCGAGATGCCGTCGGGTGACAGCCTCACCGACAGCTTGCCGTGGCAGCTCGGGCACGCCTCCGGAAGGCTTGCCTCGGAGATGGTCTCGTCGATCACGTTCAGTTCGGTGGCTTCCATGCTTCATGGGTACACCGGCCGGCAATCGCCACAAGGCGTCGCCCCCACTTCGGCACCTCACCGAACGGAGTCAGGTCTCAGCGCTTTCGCCACGAGAGCAGGCGCGCGACCAGCAGGGCCCCGAACACCAGCACCGTGAAGACCGCCGTGTAGATCAGGAAGACCCTCCAGCCGCCCGTGGTCCACGGCAACCCGACGCGGAGCTCCATCTCATTGAACTGCGCGCCCGAGAAGAACCCCGTCGCCATCGTGATCGGCAGAAAGAGGAGCAGCAGAATGCCGGTCATCTTCTCGAAGCGTTCCTTGCGGTACTCGTCGAGCTCCGAGGTCTGGCTGCGGAGCGACTCCACCGTTTCGTGCATGCCGTGCAGCTCGCGCCAGGCGTCGTAGCGAGCGTTGATGTCGGGCTCGTCGGACACGCGCGCGTACCAGAGCGAGTTGGTGAAGAACATCACGTCACCGCGCAGCGTCGTCGTCGGCGCGAGCGAGGCCCATCGGCTCCGACGGGAGCGGCGCTCCAGCTCGCCCATGCGTCGGGTGATCTCGAACGCCGAGTACCGCTGGCCCGTCGTCAGCAGAAACAACGCGAAGTCACCATCGAGCACCGGCAGCTCGGGGCGATCCTCCAGCTCCAGCTCGATGCGCGCGCCGCCCGTCGCCGTCATCCAGTGCTCGACGTCACGGTGCACCTGCACGGTGCGCGCCTTGGACTCGGACTCGCTCGGCAGGTTCGCGAGGCTCGGCGCTTCTCCGCTCGCGAGCGCATGAAACAGGCCCTGCACGCTGCGTGAACCATCGAGCATCGACGAGCGCGCGCGGTTGATGCGGTAGGCGCCGAACACCAACCAGCGCTCCTGGCCGACGGTGCGGGTGAGGTCTGCGAGCTCTCGAACGGGCTTGAGCTCGTCGAGTGTGCGAGCGGTCGCCAGTGACGCCTGCGCTCGCGCGAGCTCGAGCAACGTCGTTGATGCGGTCGTCTGCTCCACCCAGAGGATCGCGAGCCGGCTCGGGTAGAGCGACACGCGCACCGTGCGTTCGCCAGCCTGCTTCTCGAAGTGCGTCACGTCGCCAGACGACGCGTCACCGAGGAACGAGCGCACCACCGACGGCAGTAGCCCCGATTGGGCACGTGTCCACGCGGTGCGGGTGAAGCCCCGGGCCTCGAGCAGGTGCTCGTCGACGGACGGGTGCGTTCGAACCGGCTTCGCGAAGATGGTCCGCGCTGATGAGACGTGAATGTTCCGGCCGACGTGAAAGCGCTGCCAGATCGTCTCCCACACCTCTTCCCGAGACATCCGCGTGCCGACGAACGGTGGCGCGACGATCGTCGAGCGCCCCTTTGGCCACGCGTAGCCATCGGAGTACCAGGGGTCGGAGAGGCCCTCGAGCTCCGCGGGCTGGTTCGTGAAGCGCGGCTTGCCGATGGGTCTCGGGGTGCCGTCTGGCTTGTTCGGGCCTTCGCGGCGATCGAGCGTCTGCGCGAGATCGGCGAGCGAGCCGGCGCTCTCGGGCGGAATCGAGATGGTGTGTTTGCCCCACGCCTGCGGCTCGTTCGGCGCGTGCACCGCCATCAGCTCGAAGCCGCGGCCGTAGCTCGAGGACTCCGCGTCGGGCCGCGCGATGAGCTTCAGCACCGTCACGTCTTGCGGTGACGAGAGGAACAGCGCGTCGATGCGCCGGTAGCCCGCGTCGGCGCCGTGATCGAGCGGCAGATCGAGCTGCACCTTCCACGCACGGGACAGCTCGGTTCGATAGAGATCGGCGTCGGCCTTCAGCCGCCGCGACACGCGCGCCGAGATCAGCTGCGAGGGCAGGGTGGTGAGCTCCGGCCCCGTCGGTTGGAGCGCCAGCACCGCCGCGATCAGCTCGACCAGCGGCCGCGCGCTGCCCGTCGCCCGGAAGACGTGCATCGAGCCGTAGAAGACCGACGCGAGCGCCCGATCGTACGCGCCGGCCGACTCGGTGCGCCCCTGCTCCCACTCGCTCACGTACTCGACGAGCGCGCTCATGCCCGCTGGCCAGGCCTTGTGCAGCACCCGGTACGTCGCCAGGAACGCCGCCACCGTGACGTCGAAGGTGGGCTCGTGTGATCGAAGCGTGATCGGCAGGCTCGCGGCGTCCAATGCCTCGGCGCTGGCGACCACCGCCTCGGTCGACGCGCGCAGGTTGGTGCCTCTCCATTGCGGCAGCTTCCAGTTCAGCATTCGCGGGTGCGCAGGCAGCGTCGCGTCGCGGGTGCCGGTGCCGACGAAGAATTCCTGCGCCTGCGGCTCGTCTCCGGGGTTGGGCCTGACGAAGCCCCAGGTCACACAGGCCGGGTCGAAGAGGGCTTCGACGGTTTTCCTCAGGGCTGCGTCCATTGGTGGCGCGCGAGCATAGGGGTAGAAGCAGAGCCATGACACGACTTGCGTTCCTCGCAGGACTCGCGCTCGCCACGTCGGTCGCGGCGCAGCCAGATGCCGGCGTCGGCAAGCCCGTGATCGCGGTGCTCTACTTCGACGTCGACGACAAGCTCGGCGACCTCACCATGTTCCGTAAAGGGCTGGCCGAGATGCTCATCACCGATCTCGTCAGCGCCGGCGGCATCGACGTCGTCGAGCGGGCCCGCATCGAAGACGCCATGAAGGAGCTCAAGCTGCAGTCGACGAAGAACTTCGACCAGAAGACCGCGGTGCAGGTCGGCGGCATGGTCGGTGCGCACTACCAGGTCGCCGGCACCATCTTGAGGCCCTCGAAGAACACGTTGCTGCTCGAGTCGAAGATCTACCGGCTGCTCGACATGAAGGTGGTGGTGACGGCCCGCGCGAAGATCACCTCCGACGACATCTTCGAGGGCGAGCAGCAGCTGGTCGCAAAGCTGGTGGCAGGGCTCGCCGACACCGCGAAGCTCGCGCTCGCCGTGCCCGCGAAGAAGCCTGTCAAGCTCAAGCTCGACACCGCCGCGAAGTACGGCGAGTCGCTCGAGGCCCGCGACGCGAAGGACCCGGCGAAGGCGAAGACCCTGCTCGACCAGGTCGTGAAGGAGCAGCCCGACTTCATTCTGGCGCGCCTGGATCTCGCAGCGCTGGCAAAGTGAGCCCATGGCTGCCGAGCTCGACCCTCTCTTGAACCGTCTCGCTGCATTCGCGCCGCACTTCGGCCGGCTGCAGGGTGACATCGACGCGATGGTGAGCCGTGGCCGCGCCCAGGACTTCAAGGGCGTGATGCAGAACGCGCGGCTCGTGCTCGAGGCGTTGATGCGCTCGCTCGTCACCGAGGAGCTCAAGCAGACGCCCGGCAAGGCGATGCTCGACGAGCTGATCACCAAGTTCCGCCAGCAGGCCAACCAGGGCGTGGTGCCCACCACCATCCTTGCGCACATGGGCACCGTCCAGGCGTGGGGCAACCTGTCGTCACACGATCACGCAGGCAGTCTGCAGGACGCCAAAGTCGAGGTCGGGCTCGACGAGGTCGTCGCGTCGCTGAACTCGATCGTCGCCGTGCTCGGCTGGTTCGCGACCAAACGCGGCATCGTGCTCGACCCTGCGATGCGCACGCCGCCAGTGCCGACGACGCAGCCGGGCACGTCGCTCCCGCCCGTGAACCAGACCGCGCCGCAGCAGCTCGGTGTTGCACCTGCGCCGGCCCGTGGCTCGAGCCCGCTCCCGATCATCCTCGGCGCCGTCGCGTTGGTCGCGCTGCTGGGTATCGGCTTCGTAGCGACCCGAGGCAGCTCGACGCCGACGCCGAAGGACCCGAAGACACCGACGGTCGACGTCACCCCGTTCTCGGGCCTCGATGCGCTGTACGCCTCGTGGAAGGAGCCGGTGCCGCCCGCCTCGTGCCGCAGGGTCGAAGACGCGCCTCGCCTCGCCGCCATCGCCACCGACATCACGGCGCTGGGCGTCGTCGACCCGAACCCCGAGTCCTCGTACCTGCTCGCGCGGGCGACGTTCGAGCGTGAGCGCGTGCGCAGCCCCGCCCTCGACAAGGCGCTGGCCTGCCCGAACTTCGCGGCTGCTGAGAACCTCGCGGGCAGGGCCGCGCTCGGCGCGCAGGACTTCGATCAGGCCCGCAAGTTCTTCCTCGCAGCCATCGCCGCGTCGCCGTCATTCCTGAACGCCCGGTACAACCTCGCGCTCATGTACATCCAGTCGAGGGACTACGAGTCCGCGAAGGACAAGCTCGACAACCTGATCGCCGAGACCCCTGAGTTCGGAGAGGCCTACCTGCTGCGCGCCGCCCTCGTTCAGCTCAAAGGCGACGCCGAGTCGGCAAAGAAGGACGCCTGCATGGCCGCGAAGCTCGGCGTCGAAAAAGCGAAGGCTGAATGCGCAAAGCTCTCTGGCTCGCCCTGATCCTCACCGCCGTGCCGGCGCTCGCTGGCACGAAGCGGCTGGCCATCGTCTTCGGCCACAACGGCGGTCAGGGCCCTCGGCCAGCGTTGCGTTACGCGGAAGCTGACGCCGCGCGCGTCGCGAAGCTGTTCGTCGAGGCAGGGAGCGTCGCGCCTACCAACCTCAAGCTCCTCCAGGGCCGCCCGGTGGCCGAGCTCTTCGCCGCGCTCGAGTGGGCGAAGGCGCAGGCGAAGACCGATCCACAGACGCTGCTCTTTCTCTATGTCTCGACGCACGCCACCGCCGAGCATGGGCTGCTCCCTGGCGCCGAGCAGGTGCGCTGGAAGGAGCTCAAGCGCCGCGTCACCGCGACCGGGGCAAAGGCGCGGGTGACGATCATCGACGCCTGCCAGTCCTCAGGCCTCATCGAGACCGCCGCGCGAGAAGCGCCGACCTTCACCATCGAGGCGGAAGACAAGCTCACCGTGCAGGGCGACGCGTTCATCACCTCGAGCGCCTCGCACGAGCCGTCACTCGAAGCCGGCCAGCTCCGCGGCAGCGTCTTCACCCAGCACCTCGTCGCGGCGCTCCGGGGCGCGGCCGACCTGAGCCAGGATGGCGCAGTGTCACTCGATGAGGCCTACCGCTTCGCCTACGAGCGCACCGCCAGCGGAGAGAGCGGCCAGCACCCGGGACTCGCGGTGCGGCTGTCTGGCTACGGGGAGATCGTGGTGACGCGCGTGCGCGAAGACGGTCCCGGGGTCGTCGTGCCTCCGGGCATCGAGCGGCTCGTCATTCGTGATCCCGTGACGCGTGACGTCCTCCTGTCGGCGGCGCGGCCGGCGGCGCAGAAACTCCTGGTGCCCAGCGGCACGTGGCAGGTCGAGCTCGAGCGTGAAGGCCGACGCAAAGAGGGGCGCCTCGAGGTGCCGGCGCGGGGCTTCGGGCTCGTCGACGAAGATCAGCTGACCGCGCGAGCCTCGTCGGCGCAGGTGATTCGCCTCGAGAGCGGAGGCGGGTGCCCGTCGATCGACGTGGCCACGCCCCTGCCGGTGCTCGTCTCACTCGGGCAGACGCTCCAGCCGGCGCTCGAGCGGTTGTGCAGCAGCCGGGCCGTGTCGTCGGCGACCCTTTCGCGCGAGGCGCAGCAGGTGCTGCTGACGATCACCCTCGACGACCGTCCGCTCGTCCTGAGTCGCTCGACCGCCGAACAGCACCGCCTGGCCGCCGACCTCGCCGAGCTCTCATTGAAGCCGCACTGAACTCGCGTCTGATTTCGCGAACGCACGCCAGAGTCGTGATACTCAGGTGAGCCAATGGACGCTGCCGCCGCACTCCGTGCGAGCCCGCTGCTCTCTGGTTTCACCGACACGGGCATCGGCATTCTTGCTGGCATTGCCTCTCTCCGGAGCTACCCGGCGGGCACTCCGCTCTTCGTCGAGAACATGGTGAGCGACACGCTGATCGTCGTCGGCGAAGGCCGGGTGTCGCTCAGCACGAAGAACGACAAGGGCGCCGAGCTCGGCATGGGCGAGCTGGGGCCGGGGGACTGGCTGGGGGAGCTCTCGCTCATTACGACCGGCCAGCGTCAGTGCACTGCGACGGCCGTCACCGCCGTCACCGCCTGGGAGATCCGCCAGGCCGACTTCCAGAAGCTGATGGCCGTGAAGCCCCAGGCCTGCATCAAGCTCCTGATGGCCATCTGCACCACGTTCGGTCAGAAGATCATCACCACGAAAGATGCGCTGAAGACCCTCGTCAAGGTCTGAGGGCAACACCGGCGCGACGCCTCGATTCCCCGGGCACTGGCCGTTCGATGTCGCTCCTTGAACGTTGCGGAGCGCTGGGTTACCCACCACTCATGCGCGCTCTCGTTCCCGCTCTGGTCGCGGCCCTGATCTCGACCCCAGCCTTCGCCGCCTCACAGGGCGATTGGTTCGCCAGCCTCTATACCGGTGAAGGCGTCGAGCTGCGCAACGACGAGCGCATCTTCGCCCTGTTCGCGATCTTCAACGCCATGGGCTTCGACCAGGGCCCCGTCACCCGCAAGGAGCCGATCCCCAAGGTCGTCTACCACCCCGTGCGCCAGGCCGTTCGTGGCCGCGTGATCGGTGGCGACCCGGAAGTTCGCAAGGCCGCCGACGCGTTCTTCGAGGCGCACCAGGTGCCGCTGCGCCGCTACCTCTCGTACGTCGTCGGCACCGCGCAGCCTCCGTTCGCCGCCGGCGCGAAGTCGAAGGACCTGCAGGATCTCAAGGGGCTCGAGGCGGTGCTCCAGAAGGCGTGGACCGGCTGGAAGCTCGACGAGCTGATGGGCCAGGTTCAGGCCGAGTACCGCAAGTCGCTCAAGGCCTATCTCCCGGTGCTCGACGGCCCCCTCACCAGGGCGCGCAAGTCGCTCAAGGCGTCAGACAAGGAAGAGGCGCTGCTGATCGTCAACCTCCTCGACGCGCAGGACACCGTTCGCGCCGTCTCGGGTGAGAACGGTGAGGCGTTTCTGATCGTCGGCCCATCAGACAAGCCCAACGTCGAAGGCCTGGTGCGGGAGTACGCGCGCCTCACCATCGAGCCGCAGGTCGCGAGGAAGATCGCGGGCTGGGCTGGTGGCGCGCAGGTGCTTCGCGAGGCGCAGCTGGCCGGCGCGAATGAGCAGTCGGTGCAGGAGTACGCCACCTCGCTCCTCACGCTGGCCCTCGCGATGCGCTCGATGGACGCCACCGATGCAGCCTTCGACGCTGCGCAGAGCCGCGGCTACTTCGGCCTCAAGAGCGTCGCGAAGATGTTCGAAGACGGAAAGCCCGTCGAAGGGTGGGTCCTCGACGCCATGCAGAAGGTCGAGACCAGCCGTCCCGGTCCCAAGAAGTAGGGAGTCGCCCGAAGTGGAGAGCTTCCTCTTCAGTCTCGTCGGCAGCACCAGCGGCGTCTTCGCCTACCTGGTGGTCTTCGGCATTCTGCTCGTGTGCGGGCTCGGCCTGCCGCTGCCCGAAGACGTGTCACTCATCCTCGGCGGCTATCTCGTGCACGCCGGCAAGGCCGAGCTGGTGCCCATGATGCTGACGGGGTACCTCGGCATCATCATCGGCGACTCGATGATCTTCACCTTCGGGCGCCGGCTCGGCTCGAAGGTCGGTCAGAAGCCCAGCGGCTTCTTCGCCCGCATCGTCACGCCCGAGAAGCGCGCGCGGGTGGAGCAGCTGTTCAAGAAGCACGGCGAGAAGATCATCATGCTGGCGCGGTTCCTCCCCGGCGTGCGGGCGGTGACGTACTTCACGGCTGGCTCCGTCGGCATGAAGTGGACCCGCTTCGCCTTCTACGATTCGATCGCTGCCCTCGGCTCGGCGCCGATCTTCGTCTTTCTGGGCTACAAGTTCGGAGGCGAGCTCGACGCGCTGATCGGGGCCATCAAGCGCGGCCAGCGAAACGTGCTCATCGCGATGGTGCTGATTGGCCTGGTCGCGTTCCTGATCAGCCGGTGGCGTGCGCGTCGCGAGCAGCAGCTGAACGAAGAGGCCCTGAAGGCCCAGCTCGTGAACGGTGGCGCGCCAGTGGTGCTCCCCAAAGAGCCTCAGGCGCCGTAGCGATGGGCTAGAGCTTGATGACGAGGCCCTCTTTCGCGGCCACCGTCTCTTTGCGCAGCTTCTTCACCTTCCGCACCAGCTCGTCCATCGCGTCGTCGTTGCGGGTGGGATCGTGATGGAAGAGCACCAGCGTGCCGACGCGCGCCTCGTCGGCGACCTTCACCGCGGTCTCGAAGGTGGAGTGCCCCCAGCCGATCTTCGATGAGCCCGCGCGACCGAGGTACTCGTCCTCGGTGTACATCGCGTCGTAGATGAAGAGGTCGGCGTCGCGGGCGAAGTCGAGCAGCTGCGAGTCGCGCTGTGTTCCGTGCTCGGTGTCGGTCGCGTAGACGATCGACTTGCCGCGGTTCTCGATGCGGTAGGCGAGGTTGCCACCGGGGTGGTTGGTCTCGATCGCCGTGACGACTCCCTCACCGATGCGCGCGATATCGCCCGCGGCGAACGGCTGGTAGTCGAGCTGTGCGCGGAAGACCATCTCGGCTGTCACCGGGAAGAACGGCTGCTGCATCTGGCTCGAGATGACGTCCTTCACCGTGCGGCCATCGCGCGTCGGCCCACGCACGATGAACCTGCTCCGCGAGTCGAAGATGGGCGCGAAGAAGGGCAGGCCCTGCAGGTGATCGTAGTGGTAATGCGAGATGAAGATGTGACCCTCGACGGGCCGCGCGACCGCGTCACCAAGGCCACGAGCGCCGGTCCCGAGATCGAAGAGCGCCAGCTCCTCGCCGATTCGAATCTCGACGCACGGGGTGTTGCCGCCGTACCGCGCGGTCTCGGGGCCAGGCGATGGAATGGAGCCGCGAACGCCCCAGAACTTCACCGTCAGGGCAGGGGAGGACTTCGCCGGAGCTCGGGCCGACCTCTTCGAATCAGCTCGCCTGGGCTTTCGCGCCGTCTTCGCCGAGGAACTCAATGAGGTGACCTGACCTGTCCCGCTTGGTCTTGAGGTACTCGACGTTAAGCGGATTCGTCATGGTCCGCGACGGAATTCGCCGACGCACCGGAATACCCTCGTCGACCAGCCCCGCAATCTTGAGCGGGTTGTTGGTGATGAGATCGATCGACTTCACGCCGAGCAGGCGCAGCATCTCTCCGGCCATGTCGTAGCGACGCAGATCGTCCGCGAAGCCGAGCTTCAGGTTGGCCTCGACCGTGTCGAGCCCCTCCTCCTGCTGGAGCTTGTACGCCCGGATCTTGTTGCCCAGCCCGATGCCACGCCCCTCCTGGCGAAGGTAGAGCAGCACGCCGCAGCCCTGCTGGTTGATGAAGTCGAGCGCACGATCGAGCTGGGCGCGGCAGTCACAGCGCAGGCTGCCGAACACTTCGCTCGTCAGGCACTCGCTGTGGGCGCGAACTGGCACGCCCTCTCTGCCAGCGACGTCACCCTTCACCATCGCCACATGCTCACGGCCATTCCGGCGGTCACGGAAGACGACGATGCGGAAGAGCCCACGCTCCGTCGGGAGCGGAGACTCCGAGTACAGCTCGAGGAAGGCGGTGTGCTTGCGGGTGGGAAGAAGACTGGTCTCGGTGGTCATCAAGTCCCTCGTACAGAGTGGCCCCGGCGGTTCTGCTCCGGGCGCGTTGCTGGCTACGACAGTCTGATGCTCGCCTTGAACAAAGGTTGCACAGCTCTTCACGCTCCCCAGGACAGCGGGATCAAGTCGACGACGGCGCCTTGAGCCACATGCGTCGCATCCGGAGCGATCGAAATCAAGTGCGTGGCGCCGACTGCGCTCCCAAGTGCCCCAGATGACTGTGACGAAAGAGGAGTCGCCCACAACGAATCTTCTTTGCGTTCGACGCTCGCGCGAACGAGGTGGCGCAGCCCGGCGGGCTTGGTGATGGGCTCAGCCAGCCTGCCCGGAATGAGAGGCGTCGTGGGCGCAAGGCCCTGGAGCGCGCGGAGCGCCGGTCGCACGAAGAGCTCGAACGTCACCATCGCCGAGACGGGGTTTCCTGGCAGCCCAAACACCAGGGTCTTTCCCTTGATGCCCACCGCCAGCGGCTTGCCGGGCTTCATCGCGACCTTCCAGAAGTCCATCTCGACCCCGAGCGCCTTGAAGGCGTCGCGCGTGAAGTCCTTGTCGCCGACCGAGGCGCCCGAGACGGTGATCAACACGTCGGACGTCAGGCCCTTCGCGAAGAGCGCGGTGACCGCGTCGAGGCGATCGGGGGCGCGGCCGAGAATGGTGGGCACCCCGCCAGCGAGGCGGCACAGCTGGGCGATGACGGGCGTGTTCGTGTCGACGATGCGTCCACGCGGCGCTTCGAGCACCTCGCAGAGCTCGTCTCCACTCGAGGCGATGGCGACGGTCGGGCGCCGAGAGACGCGAACGCGAGCCAGCCCCTGAGCCCAGATCGCGCCGGCCTCGCCAGCGCCGAGCGACCGCCTAGCCGGGAGCAGGAGCGCGCCTTCGCGAACATCTTCTCCGCGCAGGCGCACGTTCTGGCCGTGCTTCGGGGCCTCCTCGATCACCACGAAGCCAGGCTCGGGCGTCGAGGTCCGCTCCTGCATCACGACCGCGTCGGCCCCCTCGGGCAGGGGAGCGCCGGTCATGATCCTCGCGGCCTCTCCCGCCAGCAGCGGCTGAGTGGGGAGCTCTCCAGCGTGAATCGTCATGGAGATCTTCAGACGGGTCGGCGTGGAGGCCACGTCAGCATGGCGCACCGCGTACCCATCCATCGCCGAGTTGTCCCACGGAGGTAACGTTCGGGTCGCGACCATGGGCTCCGCGAGCGCCCGACCGAGCGCCTCACCCACCTCGACCTCTTCAGCCGGGAGCTTCCCACACAGCCCAAGGACGCGTTCCAGTGCCGCTTCAACAGACATCAAGGCCATGCCCTCTCGTACCAGTTTCGCCCCCTTGCGAAACCAGCAACCCCTCGGAACGTGGGCGCATCGTCTTTCGAAACTGAAAAAACTGTGGAAATTGCAGGGTTTGGATTGACTCAAACCGCCGGTGTGGAGTAGTGCGCACGCCTTCGCTCCACCAACGAGGAGCGTGCCGAGGAGACAGCGTTGGCAAAAAAGAAGGCGTCCGCTGCCCGCAAGCCGAAGCCCGCGAAGAAGGCTGCAAAACCCGCGAAGGCGAAGCCTGCCAAGAAGACTGCTCCACCGAAGGCCGTGAAGGCTGCAAAGCCTTTGAAGGCTGCAAAGCCTTTGAAGGCCGCGAAGCCATCGAAGGCTGCGAAGCCGGTGAAGGCTGAGAAACCGGTGAAGGCTGAGAAGCCGACACCAGCGCCCGCGAAGGTCGCTCCGGCTCCGGTCGAGGCCAAGAAGAAGGATGGCAAGAAGGGCGCTGGGCCAAAGCCCAGCGCTCCGATTCCGCCGCCTTCGCTCAGCGCCCCGACGCGTCGGCCCGATGGCTGGGTCGGCCCGCTGCCCGACAAGCCGCTCCCGCGCGCCACCAAGCTGCCGTCGGAGCTCGAGGCCCTCACCAAGCGCGAGATGGAGCAGGTCTACACCGTCGGCGCGCGTGGCGTGTTCGGCGAAGGCCCGCTGAAGGGCCGGTTGATCGTCTACCAGGGCTTCCCGTACCTGGAGGTCATCGGCCGCGACAAGCGCGAGCTGTGGTTCCTCCTGCAGGGACCCGATCAGGAAGTGCTCCCCGCGTACGTCGATCACCGCGTCTCGGTGTCCGGCCTGATCAAGAAGAACCACAACTACGGCGGAACCGTCGACGTGCGGAAGTACTCGGCCAAGAAGGTCGAGACCGACGCGCCCGCTCCGGTCGTGGTGCCCGAAGAGAAGCTGCGCTTGTTCTCGCCCGGCGAGATCGAGACCATCAGCCAGCCCGGCATGTCGGTCGGCCAGAGGGGCTACGCGACGCTGCGTGGCCGCCTCGAGATGAGCGGCGAGGAGTTCTATCTCGTCGTCACCAACCACGGCACCCGCCAGCAGGTCGCCTTCACCATCGAAGGCAAGGCGCAGAAGGGTCTCAAGAAGTACGTCGGTGAGATCATGGTCGCCACGGGCGTCATCGAGAAGGCGACCGGGTGGGGTGGCACCATCGCTGCCGAGGTCTGCGAGCCCCGCGCTCCCGAGTACCCGCCGGTCTCGAGAGATCTCATCGAGGTCACCACCATCGAGGGCGCGTCGAGCAACCCGAAGAACGCCACCGTGAAGGTGAACAACGGCCTCGTCGTTCGGCTGCCCGAGAAGCAGGGGTACGTGTGGAGCATCGAGCCCGGCACGGCCAAGCGCCTCTCGCTGCGAGAGGTGAACCTCGAGCCGCAGGGGCCCGTGCGTGAGTTCTTCTTCACACCCCGCAACCCCGGCCTGCTCGACATCGACTTCTTCCTCGCGAAGACGCACAACCCGATGCAGGTCTCGAAGCAGTTCCGGCTGACGGTCGACGTCAAGCCACTCGAGGTCGTGCTGCCGTAACGAATTTGCTCACCCCGGCCTGGTGCCGGGTGAAGGGCGCGAACGTTTTGAACTCTGGAGGGATGCCGTGAAGCGACTGTTCGTGGTGCTGCTGGTGACGTTGAGCTCGATGGTGATGGCCCAGGAGATCGGCACGGAGATCACTCCCGTGACGCCCGAGAACAAACCCAACCCGGTCAACCAGCCGAACGACAACCCGTACGCCACGCAGCCGGCGAACCCGGAGAACCCGAAGGCGGGCGCTCCGGTGGCCGCCGTCGATGCAGGTGGCGCGCGCTCGGCAGGGAAGGGCGCGTTCGGCATTCGCGCAACGTTCGCCGGCCAGCCAATCCCGGTCTTCACCATCGGCCCCAATACGACTCCGCCCGAGACAGGCTCCGTTGGGCTTGCCTACTGGGGCAGCGACAACCTGGCGGTGCTCTTCGATCTTGGTTTCGGCCTCGGAATCTCCGGCGGCGGCGCACGCGTTGGCTTCGCGGCTGGCGTTGGCATCGACTACCACTTCCGCACCACCGCGGACGCGCTCCGCCCGTTGATCAATGTACAGGTCGCCATCGCCAGCGCGATCGCGAATGACATCGGCAACGCGCTTCAGCTCTCCGGCCAGTTCGGCGGCGGTGCGGCGTACTTCTTCAGCCCGCACTTCTCGCTGACGGGGCGCATCTCGCTCGGCCTGCGGATTCCGTTCGCATCGGGCCTCGTGACGCTGACGACCTTCACTCCCGCAGTGGGAGCGGCCTGGTACTTCTGAACCCAGCGCCTCGGCGTCAGGGCGATCGATGCTCTGGCGTCGGCGTCCTCAGCGGTGGCCGCGAGATGCACGAGCGCGGCTGCCTCTCCGAAGTTATTTTCAAGCAAGCGTTCCCGGTACTGACTCGCACGGGGACGACGCAGCACGTGAAGCACCGAGGGCCAGCGACCGTGACGCTCGACAGCGTTGCAGTCCCTGGCTCTTCTGCTTTTCACGGCTGTGGGATCGAGGTGCCCGGGTTGGGCCCTCGGCGAACATCCGACGAGTCAACAACAGGTGGCAGGGCTGACCGGCGGTTTCACCGCTGCTCGCTGCCGCGACGTGGAGAGTCTTTTTGGCGATTGATGCAGAACAGGTGATGGCCCTCGTGCAGAGCGCAGGGCGTCTGGTGGGAATCAAGGAACTGTTGCGCGCAGGTGGGTTGAACCCCGGCGAGCAGACGGTCCTCAAGCGCATCTTGCGCGACCTCGTGAAGAACGGGCGCCTCGAGCGCGATGGAAAACGGTTCGGCGTGCCCGGCCAGGAGCACGCGCGCAAGTCAGGCCCTGCGTGGGACGTGAAGCAGCCCAGCGCCGTACGCGCGAAGGCCGGCGTGTCGCCCGGGTTCAAGAAGGAAGCAGGCGGCGGGTCCGCGGCTGCGGCGCGTAAGGACAGGGCAAAGGAGGCGCCGTACGGCCTCCAGAAGGTGCGCGGCGGCAAGCGGGTGTTGCCCGTCGAGCAGGCCGTCGAGCGCGTGCTCGCGAAGGCGCCGAAGACGCACGCTCCCGCAGGTCCGAAGCAGGTGTTGATGGAGGGCATCATCAACCACCACCCCGATGGCTTTGCCTTCGTGCGGGCCCTCACCGGGAAGTCCGAAGACATCTTCATTCCGCCCGACCAGGCGAGCAAAGCGCTCGATCACGATCGCGTGATCGTCGAGGTCATTCCGCAAAGGAGCGGTCGCACGCTCGGCCGAATCGTCGAGGTGAAGCGCCGGACGCGCCAACACGTGATCGGCGTCTACTGCGAAGAGCGCGGGCTCGCGTGGGTCGAGCCGAAGGAGTCGGAGCTCGGGCTCATCGACGTTCCCAGGACGCAGCTCGCGCGACCTGGCGACGTCGTGAAGGTTCGCCTGGGCGTGGCCGAGAAGGTGCTGCGCAGCCACCAGCACCGGCTCGTCGGTGAAGTCTCTGGCTCGCTCGGGGCAGAGGCCGACCACTCGGTCGAGGTGCTCTCGGTCGCGTTCTCACGCGGCTTTCACGACGAGTTCCCCGACGAGGTGATGGACGAGGCCGACGCGTTCCCGCTCGAGCTCGTCGAGGCCGATCTGAAGGGCCGCCGCGATCTGCGCGAGATGCAGCTGGTGACGATCGACGGAGAAGACGCGCGCGACTTCGACGACGCGATCTTCGTCGAGACGACCGACTCAGGCTGGCGGCTGGTGGTCGCCATCGCCGACGTCTCGCACTACGTGACGCCGGGCAGCGCGCTGAACACCGAGGGCCTCAACCGCGCGACGAGCGTGTACCTGCCAGGCCGGGTGCTGCCGATGTTGCCGGAGCGCCTGTCGAACGGCCTGTGCTCGCTCAAGCCCGACGAAGATCGCCTCTGCATGGTCGCGGACATGATCATCGATCGGTCCGGCGTGACGCAGAAGACCGAGGTGTACGCCGCGGTGATGTGCAGCAAAGCACGCTGCACGTACACCGAGGTCCACCAGATCCTGAACGGCGAGTCGGTGCCGCACCGAGAGTTCCTCAAGCCCATGCTGCAGGACACGCACCGGCTGATGAAGGCGCTCAACCAGATGCGCAACGCCCGCGGCGCCATCGACTTCGATCTGCCCGAGACGAGGCCGGAACTCGACGAGCAGGGCCTGCCGGTGAAGCTCGTGCGTCGCGAACGGTGGGAGAGCCACCGCCTCGTCGAGGAGTGCATGCTGGCGGCGAACGAAGCCGTCGCGCGGGAGTTCAGGAAAGCCGGGCGGGTGACGGTGAACCGCTTCCATGGCGAGCCCGACGCCGATCGCCTCGACGCATTCCTCACGCTCCTGGGCGCCTATGGCATCAAGGTGCCGACGAAGGGGAAGGTCGACTCGAAGCAGCTCAACCAGATCCTCAAGGAGCTCGACGGCCACCCGGAGCAGAAGGCGCTGCACCAGCTCGCGCTCCGCTCGATGATGCAGGCCGTGTACTCGTCCGAGACGACCGGCCACTACGGCCTCGGCGCGCTCGACTACCTGCACTTCACCTCACCGATTCGCCGCTACCCCGACCTGCTCGTGCACCGGCTGCTCAAGCACTGGTGGAAGACGAAGCACGAGCTCGCAGAGCGCGATCTCGAAGAGCTCGAGTCGATGGCGCAGCACTCCAGTGAGCGCGAGCGCGCGGCGATGCTCGTCGAGCGTGAAGTGAACGCGCTCTACAGCTGCCTGCTGATGAAGGACCGCGTCGGAGAGTCGTTCGCGGCGACCGTATCGTCGCTTGCCGAGCACGGCTTCTTCGTCGAGCTCGACGATCTCTACGTCGAGGGGCTCGTCAAAGGCGAGACGGTCTACCCGGACTTCGAGTTCGACCAGGCGACGTACCGGATCAACTACGGCGATGGCCGGGTCGTGAAGGTCGGCCTGAAGTGCACCGTGACGCTGGCGTCGGTGAACCTGACCAGGAAGCAGATGGACTTCGCGGTCGAGGGCTTCGCGGACGAAGCGGGGGTGCTCACGCCGTACGCAGCGCGCGCGAAGAAGAAGTCAGGAGGTTCGCGCGGTGAGTCTGCCCGTGGCGCGTCTCGCGGAGGCGCCCGAACCGAGACTCGCGGCAGCTTCCGCAGTGACGATCGTGGCGGAGAACGTCGCCCCGGGCGTGGGCAGACCGAGCGGACGCCTTCGCGCGAACGCACCGAGGAGCGGCCGAAGAAGTCGTTCCATCACGAGGCAGAGGCTCCGCGGGCTCATGTGAAGCAGCGGTTCGCCGAACCCGCGCCCGTGGCTGCGCCGGTCTCCAACGAGGGCTCGCCCGGAGGTTTCGATCCCCGCAAGGTGCTCGACAGGTTGTGGTCGGAGCGTGGTGGGAAGCCGGCGGCGGTTGCCTCGCCTCCCCGCGATCGGGACAACGAACGAACCGGCTCGAGCCGAAGCGACCGAAACGACCGCGGCGGACGATCCGATCGCGGTGGGAAGAACGACCGCGGCGGCCGCAGGCGCTAGCCGCTGCTCACGGGCTCATCAGCGATTCGCGGCGAACGCCGGCAGCCAGAACTGCGATGGAGGTCGTCGCCTTCTGGCCGGCCGGTCGATCAACGCGTGACGGAGCGAGTCGTTCCGCCTCAGCGCATGTGCTCGTTCGCTGGCAGCCCGGTGCCACTGACGGCTTGGCCGCTCAAGCGGGCACGGATGCGCCGGAAGCCCTCACGGTGCCACTCGAAGTACTTCGGTTTGCTCTGAAGCTCGGTCGCGCGGCGGGTCCATTCGGCTTCTGCGGCCTCGAGCTCGGCGAGGGTCGGTTGGCCTGGGCCGCGGCCCGTGAGTTCGCGGAAGAGCCACGGCGAACGAATCGCGCCGCGGGCGATCATCACCGCGTCGCAGCCGGTCTCCTGCATCAGCTTGCGAGCGGAATCGGCCGAGACCACGTCGCCGTTGCCGATGACGGGCACCGTCGCCCGCTGTTTCGCCTCGGCGATCGCCTCCCAGTGGGCCGGCGTCGTCGATTCTTCACGCGCGTGCCGCGCATGCACCGTCAGCCCATCGAGCAGCTCGTTCGCCAGATCGACGATCGGCAGGATCACCTTCTGATCCATCTCCGCGCGGTTGAGCCCCAGCCGGACCTTCGCCGTCACCGCGCCGATCGGGAGCGCCGTTCGCTGCTTCCACGCTCGCAGGACCTGGAAGATCGCCTTCAGCTTGTGATGCCGCTTGAGCAGGGCAGGGCCGGCGCCGACCTTGATCACCTCGGGTGACGGACAGCCGAAGTTCAAGTCGACGGCCCGAAGGTTCTTGAAGTGCGGGTGCGTGGTGGCTGCGAGCGCGTCGAGCTTCGCCAGCGCTTCCTCGAGCTCCTTCTCGTTCGCGACCATCAACTGCACGCCGGTGGGAACGTCAGCATCGAAGCTGTCGATGAGATCGATCGTGCTCTTGTTGTTCCGCACCAGCCCCCGGGCGCGAATCATCTCCGTCCACGTGAAGCCGGCGCCGAGCGACCAGCAGAGCCGACGAAAGGCGGCGTCGCTGACCGACTCGAGCGGCGAGAGGATGAAGGGAGACGCGAGCTCGAGGCTACCGAGCTTCACGCCAGCTCCACCACGGTGACGCCGTCGCCGCCTTCGGGACCATCGCCCGATCGGAAAGCCTTCGCGTACGGAGAGGCGCGCAGGTACTCCCTCACCATCGTCTTCAGTGCGCCCGTGCCATGCCCGTGGAGCAGAATCGCCGCGGCCTCGCCGTCGCGAGAGACGCGATCGAGGAACCGCTCGACCTCACGGACGGCGTCTTCACCACGCTGCCCTCGGAGATCGAGCTTCGGGCTGGCGAGGGTGAGCGGCTTGGCGGCCGTCGCATCCGCACGCTTGAGCTGCTCGTCTTTCTTCGTGGCAGGGGAGGGGAACTTGCTGGCCGGGCTCGAGCTCTTGCGGGCGGGCAACAGCTCCGACGCGGGCACTCGCATTCGCAGCGCGCCCATGGTGACGACGACCGCGTCTTGCGACACGTCGACGATCTCGACCTCGGCGTCCAGGGAGCGATGCCGGGCCCGCGCGCCAACCTTGAGCTCCAGCGGCGCCAGCTCCTCCGGGCCCGTCTTGAGCTCGGCCCGCACCGACCGCTCAGCGACGGTCTGCTCGTTGATGCGCGAGGAGATCTCGGCGGCTGACTGCTTCGCGACCGAGAGCGCCTTGTCGCTGCGATCGGTCTCGAGGCGATCGACGAGCGCCCGAATCTGCGTGCGCGCGTACTCGAGCTCTGCCCTCAACGACTCACGGAACTTGAGCTCCTCTTCCTTCTTCTTCCGCTCCACCTCGGCGAGTTGTCGCTCTGCGATGGTCTTCAGCTCGCGCGCTTCTTTCGCATCACGCTCCGCCTGATCGCGTTGGTCGAGCATCGTGCGCCGCTCGTCTTCTGCCGCCTGGAGCGCCTTGGACAACGCGCCGCCGGAGTTCTTCGACAGATGCGTCGCGCGAACACAGATCGCCTCGGGCAGCCCGACGCGCCGGGCGATGTCGATCGCCGACGAAGCTCCCGAGGCGCCGAGCTGGAGCCGGTACGTCGGCGCCATCTTCTTCGAGTCGAAGCCCACCCGGCCGTTCACGAAGCGCGGGTCGAGGTGCGCGAGGGCCTTGAGCTCCTCGAGGTGCGTGGTGACCAGCACCAGCGCGCCCTTCTCGAGCAGATCTTCGAGCACCGCCGTGGCGATCGCCGCGCCTTCTCGAGGGTCGGTGTCGGCCGCGATCTCGTCGATCAACACCAGCGCGCCCTTCTTCGCCGTCGACACCACGTGCTTGAGCACCGTGACATGCGCCGAGAACGTCGAGAGGCCCTGCTCGAGATCCTGCAGGTCTCCGATCGCCGAATGCACCTGGTTGAAGAGCGGAATCGACGAGCCCGGATCGACGGGAATCGGCAGGCCCGCCCGCACCATCAGCGCGCACAGCCCGATGCCGGTGAGCGTCACCGTCTTGCCGCCCGCGTTGGGCCCCGAGACGACCAGCGCCCGCGCACCTTCCGAGAGATCGACGTCGTTCGCGATCACCTGATCGCCCTTGAGCACCAGCCTCGGGTGTCGCAGGCCCTTCACGTTCAGCGGCCCGTGAGCGGGGTGCACGGACGGAGAAGTGGCGATCAGGTCGGCCGAGAGCAGGGCGATCGCCTCGAGCTCATCCAGCTCCGAAGCGGCGAGCAGGCCGTCCTCAATCTTCGCGGCTTCCCGAGCGACGAGCCCGGAGAGTTCGAGCAGCACCTTTCGCTCTTCTTCGACCACCACCGACTGCGCGATCGCCAGCTCGTTGCCGACGCCGATCATCTCTTGCGGCTCGACGAAGAGCGTCTGACCCGACTGGCTCGCGTTGTGGACGATGCCGTCGATCTCGCGCTGATGGCTCGACAGGACCGGCACGACGTACCGCTCGTTGCGTACCGAGTAGTAGCCCTCCTGCAGATTGCTCGCGAACTTCTCGTCACGGAGCAATTCGTCGAGCCGCGAACGAATTCTCCGGTGCAGCCCTCGCGCACGATCACGTGCGTCACGGAGCTCGTCGCTGGCACGATCCGAGATCTCTCCGCTGGCCTCGAAGCTCTTGTCGAGCCGCGACGCGAGCCGGCCCAGCAACGGCATACGCCGACCCAGGGCCGCCAGGCCGGGGAACCGCTCACGCCGATCCTGCAGCACCTCGTAGGTCCGCTCGAACGCAAACAGCGCCGCGCAGATCGACATCAGCTCACGCGGCTCGAGCAGACCGCCTTTGGTCGAACGATCGAGCGAGGGCCGCAGATCGACCAGGCCCCCGAGCGGAAGGGAGAGCGGCTCCTGCTTCAGGCCTCGCGCCTCTTCGATCAGCTCGAGGCTCGCGAGCACCTCGGGAATGCCGTCGAGGAAGGGGCGCTTGAGGCCGCGCACCTTGCCGACCTCGGTGCGGCAGCGCGAGCCGATGGCCGCACGAACGTCGTCGAAGCCAAGTGCAGTGAGGGTGCGGTCGGTGACGTCCACGAGGTGCTCCAGGAGAGAGGCGGCTGCGGTGCATAGCCGCCCACGACCCAGACCGCGACGTGTTCCACCGGCTCGACCTGACCGAGCGTCGCGCCGCAGCGGCCCCTCGCGTGGTAGGCGGGCGCCGTGGGCTCTCTCCTCGCGTTGGTCCTCGTGGCTGCTCCGCACCAGGCGCTCCTGACGGCTGCGCTCGAGCTGGAGAAGCAGGGCGCCGACGCACAGGCGCTCCAGCAGCTCGAGGCCCTGACGTCGGTCGACCCCACGTGGGAGCTCTGTCGACTCGAGCTGGCGCGCCTTCGCTTGAAGCTGGGCGCTGACGCCGAGCGGGCAGGGTGGCACGCCGACGTCGCCCGCTCGCTCAGCCCCGAGAATCCACGGGCGCACTACCTCTTCGCCCTGGCGCAAGATGAAGCCGGGCACCGGGAGGCGGCGATTCGCGCGCTCGAGGTCGCCCTGACGCTTCGGGCCGACTTCACCGACGCCCGGTTTCGCCTGGGCAGCCTGCTCTCGTCACAGGCGCGCTGGACCGAGGCCGTCGCCCAATGGCGCGAAGTCCTGCGTGCCACGCCGACCGCGACTGGCGCCAGGCTTCAGCTCGCCCAGGCCCTCGAGAAGTCGGGGGAGCTGAAGGCCGCCGAGCGGGAGCTGCGCGCGCTCCTCTCCATCGAGGCTGTTCGGGTGCCCGCCGCGCGACGCCTCATCGACCTCCTCGAGAACTCCCGGCGGCACGGTGAAGCGGTCACGATCCGCCGTGCGCTCGAGGCGCCCAGCCGAGCTTTGCGGCCCCTGAAACCCTCGGCTCGCTGACATGACTCGGCCCTTCGGTCTTTCGGGCTTCTGACGCTCGGCTATACAGGGGTCATGAATGTCCGACTGGCTGCTGGGGGGCTGCTGTTGGTCGCAGGTGCTGCGTGGGCTGCTGAGCCCCCGGGGCTCAACGCGCCAGTCTCCGACGTCCTCACCGAGCTGCGCCGAATCGAGAGCGCCGCGTGGCACGGCACGATCGATCAAGTTCGTATCGAGCTCCAGAACCTGTCGAAGGCGCGCCCCACCGAGCCGCTGCTGAGGGTCTACGTCGCGTGGTGCTCCATGCCCACCGACGACGCGTGGAACCAGCTCAAGAACGTCTCGCAGATCTACCCAGACCTCGCGTGGGCGCACTACGGCATGGGCCGCATCTACATCGGCTGGAAGATGCGCGACCTCGCGAAGACCTCACTCGACCTCGCGATGAAGAAGGACCCGTCGTTCTACCCGGCGATGATCGCGCTCGGAGACATGGCGCGCCTCAAGGACGACCTCGACGGCGCAGAGACCCAGTACCGCGCCGCGCTGGCCATCGCCGACGATCCTGAGGCGCATGCGGGCCTGGGGCTGGTGTTGATCAAGAAGGGGCAGGTCGACGCTGCAAAGTCCGAGCTCGTGAAGGGCATCGCCGGGTGGCCCGATCAGCCAGCGGCGCTGCGTGAGCTCGTGAAGCTGCAGCAGGCGTCGAAGGACCCCGAGCTGACGAAGAACCTCTCGGCGCTCGCCGATCTGCAGCCGAAGGATCGTGACGTTCGCCGGCTCGTCGCGACCATGAAGTACGACGCGGGCGACAAGAAGGGCGCGCTCGCCGAGTACGAGAAGGCCCTGAAGCTGGGCAACCCCGATCTCGAGACGGCGACCCGCATGCTGGGCATGTACGCCGAGCTCAGAGACGTCGAGGGCGAGGAGCGCGCCGCCAACCTCATCGCCAGCCTCGACAAGACCGCCGTGCCGCCGCTGCTGCGCGTCGCGGAGCTCCGTGAAGCAAAGAAGGATCTCGAGGGCGCCGAGAAGACGCTGCTCGAGGCGCTCGAGCGCAACCGGGACCTCGCCGACACCTGGTACCGCCTCGGGAAGGTGAGCCTGACGAAGGAGCAGCCGGTCTTCGCGCTCGAGCGGTTTCGTCGTGGCGGCGGCAAGTCGACCCCGCGCGCCGAGGACTGCAAGGCCGAAGCGAAGAAGCTCGAGGAGCTCTTCAAGCTGCCCGCGAAGCCGGCGAAGGGCTCGGTCGATCGGATCTATGGGCAGGTCGCGAAGACGCTCGACGACGTGTACGCCGCGCGCCGCCGCGCCAACCCGAAGCTGAAGGGCTCGCTCAAAGTGCGCGTGAAGGTGACCGCCGAGGGCATCGTCGAGACGTCCGAGGTGGTCGAAGACACGCTCAACGACGTCGTGCTCGCAGGCCACGCGGTCTTCGCGCTCCGTGACGCCGAGTTCGAGCAGAAGCGACGCGAGCCCGTGTTCGAGTTCGAGCTGGGCACGCCGGTGAAGAAGGGCAAGTGAGCTGATGGCCGTTCGGTTCGGCATCGACGTCTGGGTGAAGGAGCGGTTCCGGGCGCTGAAGGGCCTGCGCGTTGGAGCGATCGTCAACCCGACGAGCGTCGATGCGTCCTTTCGCCACCTCGTCGACCTGATCCATGAAGCCGACGGCGTGACGCTCGGCGCGTTGTTCGGGCCGGAGCACGGCATTCGGGGTGAGGCCCAGTACATGGTGGCCGTCGGCGACGTCGCCCGCGATCGGCGCACCGGCGTGCCCGTGTACTCGCTCTACGGCAGCACCTTCGAATCGCTGTCACCGAAGGCGGAGTGGCTGAAGGGGCTCGACGCGCTCGTCTTCGACATTCAGGACGTCGGGGCGCGCTACTACACGTACATCTACACGATGGCCCTCTCGATGAAGGCGGCCGCGAAGGCGAAGGTGCCGTTCTTCGTGCTCGATCGGCCGAACCCGATCGGCCTCGACCTCGTGCAGGGGAACCTCGTCGGCAAGCGCTACCGTTCGTTCGTCGGCCTGTACGAGCTGCCGACCCGCCACGGCATGAGCGCCGGAGAGATCGCTCAGCTGCTCAACACCCGGGAGCGGTTCGGCTGTGAGCTCACCGTGGTGCCGTGCGAGGGCCTGAAACGCTCGATGTCGTGGGGGCAGGTGGGCCGGGACTTCATCTCTCCCTCGCCCAACATGCCGACGCCCGCGACCGCGCTCGTGTATCCAGGCATGTGCCTGGGGGAGGGCACCAACGTCAGCGAAGGCCGCGGCACCTGCAGGCCCTTCGAGCAGTTCGGCGCGCCATGGCTCTCGTCACACGACGTCGCGGAGCAGCTCAACGCCCTCGACCTGCGCGGCGTGACCTTCCGGCCGTGCTCCTTCACGCCGACCTTCGACAAGTTCAAAGGCGAGTCGTGCGAGGGCGCTTTTCTGCACGTGACCGACCCCCGCACGTTCGATCCGTTCGTCACCGGCATCGCGGTGTTCCAGACGTGCAGGGCGCTCGGCGGGCGAGACTTTGCGTGGCGCGCCGACGCGTACGAGTTCGTCGACGACATCCCCGCGTTCGATCTGCTCTGCGGGACGGCCAAGGTGCGTCAGGGCATCGAAGGTGGCTGGTCTCTGGCGAGAATCGTCGCGGGCTTTCAAGATGAACTCCGGCCATTCCTGGCCCTTCGGAAGCAGCACCTGCTGTACGGCTAAATGGCGACCGCGATCGGCATCTTCGGAGACACTGATGGTGACGTGGGGCTCTTCGAGTCCGCGCTCCGGTTCTTGTCCGATCGAGGGGCCAAGCGGTTCCTCTTCGCGGGCGGCCGGTACGGAGATCTCGACGACTGGCTTCGCACCAAGCGCGACGAGATGAAGGCGCAGACCGACTACTCGAACGCCGACTTCCTCGAGGACGTGTCCCGGTTCCTCATCGGCCTCGAGCAGAAGGATCGGCCCGCGGCCTTCGGCACGGCCTGGGAGTTCGCCCGCGCGATCGAAGAGGTGATGCGCATGAAGGACCGCGTGATGCGCACGCCCGAGAAGGGCAGCCTGCAGTACCAGGACTCGTCCGTGCCGAAGAAGGCCGTCGACATCGTCGGCGACGTCTTGTGCTGCGTCGTGCACGACAAGAACGATCTCGACAAAGAGGACATGGTGAACGCGGCCGTGCTCGTGCATGGGAACGCTGCGGAGCCGAAGGTCGTGCAGATCGGCCCCAGGTTCTTCATCACGCCAGGCCGGGTGAAGGGTGCTCCGAAGTCGACCGTCGGCCTGCTCGAGCTCATCGACAGGCAGCTCGTGTTCTCGGCATTCACGCTGCTCGATGGCAAGACGGTGATCGATCGGCAGCCGATCGTGATCTCGAGCAGCAAGACGAAGCTCTCGGTGAAATGAGATGACCCGCGTCGCGCTCCTCGGAGGCTCGTTCAACCCGCCACACGTCGGTCACCTGATGGCTGCGCTGTACGTTCGGGCGACCCGTGCGGTCGACGCGGTGTGGCTGGTGCCGGCGTTCAATCATCCGTTCGGGAAGGACCTGGCGTCGTTCGACGATCGGGTCACGATGTGTGAGCTGATGGCGCAGGACTGTGGGCCATGGCTCCAGGTCAGCCGCGCCGAGTCGCAGGTGCAGGGCGAGGGCCGGACGATCGAGCTGCTGGAATGGCTGCTGCCCAGGCACCCGGACACCCGATTCGAGTTCGTGATCGGCAGTGACATTCTCGCCGACCTGCCCAAATGGAAGGCCTGGGACCGGATCGTGAGCATGGTCGATGTCGTCGTGTTGCAGCGCGCCGGGTACCCAGCAAGCGAAGCCGTTGGTCCACCGGTGGCGGAGGTGTCATCGACAGAAATCCGCGAGCGTCTGGCGGCCGGCCAGCGGCCTGAGGCCCTGATGTCTTGGCGGGTGCTGGACTTCATCGAAGCGCGGGGCCTGCGCTGGACGACAACCCCTGGCTGACCGCCGCCCGAGGTTCGTGGCAGATTGACCCCATGGACGCCGAACAGTGGATGGTTCAGTTCAAGCAAGTTCACGAAGCCGCGAAGAAGAACGGCTCTGACGACAAACACCGCGCGATGAAAGAAGAGCTCGCGCGCTCGCTGGTTCATGCGCAGGGCCTCACGGTTCCTGATGGCCAGATGCATCGCAAGGCGTTTCGGATCGCGCAGGCCTGGCAGCTGGAGCTCAACGACACGTACCGCTGTCTGACGCGCGACGTTTCGGGAGGCGGCTTCAGCGCGCTGGTTCCGGCCACGCTCAACGTCGGCGAAGAGGTTCGGTTCTCGCTGCGGATTGGCGGCGGGGCTCCGGTCACGGGTTCGGCGTCAGTCGTCGCGGCGATCAAGCAACTGGGGAATTCGCGGGTGTCGTTCACGATCGCGTCGATGCCGAAGGCCGACATGGAGCGGTTCGAGAATGCGCTCTTTGACTGCGTCCTGAGCCGCTACGTCCGCTGAGATTCATCGCACCGGCCAGAGAGAGCCAACGCACCAGCCAGCGCCGAAGCAAACACGGCGTCGACACCCGGCCACCACCGTCGGAAGTTCGTATAATGAGCGTTATGTAAACTAAGGCGTGACCTCTCCGAACACCGTCGCCCACCACGACGATCCGTCAGTGACATCCCTCATCTGCGGCTCCGGGTTCAGTTCTGCGGCCGACGGCATTCGCCGAGCGCCAGCGACACTTCGGTGCGGTGGTGAGCGTCATGGCCCGGCGTCGACCGTTCCCGCGTCGCGCAGGGTGCATCGGCTCGACTGGCAGCGCTCGAAGGTCGTAGCGCAGCGTACGCAGAACAGCCCGCCGCTCCGAACGCGCCCGCGTGGCTGGCGTGACGGACGCTCAGGTCATCGAGGTCGCCGCACACGTCGCCTCCAAGCTCTTCACCAACATCATCGGAATCGTCAGTCAGGTGACCGTCGACATGCCCGCGCAGCCGAACCTGCCGAAGGCGTGACGTTTTCGTCGGCCGCTGGCGGTCCGTCCTTCGACCAGCGAGCCGACGAAGTCACCGCTCGCTGGCCTTGTCTGTGTTGGCGAGCGGACGGGCCGCCCTGCTGGGGGTCAGCGGACGGTCAGCGCGATCTCGTCAGCCAGCACATACGGGTCCGCTTTGCGCTCTGCGATGCGTTGCGCCACGTCCGTCAGGTTGCCGCGTTCCCGTTCCAGCCGCTCCAGCCCGGCCCGCAGCAGGCGATCCCGCAGGAGCGTGAGGAACTGCGTCATCGCGCGGGTCTGTTCCCGCTTCGCCTTCTCGCCAGTGTCGACCAGGTGCTTCTGGTGGCTCGCCACCGCCGCGACCAGCTCGTCGATTCCGGTGCCCTTTGCCGAGATCACCTTCTGAATCGGCGGCTCCCACTCGATGGGCCCTTCTGGCGCGACTGGCGCCGTTCCTTCGGCCTTCGCCCTCACCATTCGGTGGTAGGTGTCGTGATCCATCGCCGGCGCCTTGATGGCGTGTCGAAGCTCCAGGTTGGCGCGCAGCTCGCGAACGACCCGGTCAGCGCCATCGAGATCGGCCTTGTTGACGACGAAGACGTCGGCGACCTCGAGAATGCCCGCCTTGATGGCCTGAATGTCGTCGCCCATGCCCGGCACGAGCACCACCACGGTCGTGTGTGCCAGCTGCGCGATGTCGATCTCGTCCTGCCCGACGCCGACGGTCTCGACGATGATCACGTCCCGCCCCATCGCGTCCATCACGCGCAGGCAGTCGCCGGTGGCGCGCGACAGTCCGCCCAGGTTCCCTCGCGTGGCCAGTGATCGAATGAAGACGCCCGGGTCGGTGGCGTGCCCCTGCATGCGAATGCGGTCGCCGAGGATCGCCCCGCCGGTGAAGGGGCTCGTCGGGTCGACCGCGATCACGCCGACCGTCTTGCCCTGCGCCCGGTAGGCGGTGATCAACCGGTCGGTCAGTGTCGACTTCCCTGCCCCTGGAGATCCGGTGATGCCGATGATCCACGCCCGCCCGGTCTTCGGGAAGATCAGCTTCAGGGCCTCGGTCGCGACTGGCGCCAGGTCGTCGATCAGCCGCATCAGTCGAGAGGCCTTGCGAACGTCTCCAGCCAACACGCCATCGGCGAGGGCCTGCGCCGTCGAAATCACTCCACCACCTCGATGTCCTCGATGGGCACGCCAACCAACTCCGAGACGAGGGCGCGCACGCCTGGAAACTCGTCGAGCTCGAACCGATCGGCCCAGATCTTCCCGGTCGGCCCAGCCAGCAGCCCGCGGAAGGTCCGGCCCTGGAGCCGCGCGGCAGCGAAGCGCAACGTTTCTCCGCCAACCCGCAACTCGGCGAAGAACTCCATCGTGCTCCGCGGAGGCACCGTCGCATCGCCGAAGGCCTCGAACAGCGCCTTCATGCTGATGCTGACGTCGACCGGCGGCGGCGTTTCGCGCTCGCGCGGCGGCGGCGTCGGTGAACCGGCGACGTCTCCGAACATCGCGTACAGGAAGTCCTCGAGCGCGGCGCGATCGCGGAACTCGCTCAGCTCGAAGACGGCTGGCGCTCCGATGGTGAGCTCGAGACCCTCGTTCAGGCACCGCATGACGCGAAACTGGCCGATGCGACTGGCGCCCAGCGTGAACCGAAACGGGCCGCGCTCGAGCTCCACCGACAGCTGGAGCGACGACGGGTCGACCTTCGCGCCGATGCCGAGGGCCGAGAGCTCGTTGGTGCGGCGCTCGAGTTGGTAGAGGTGATCGTTGAGGGTTTGAATGACCAGATCCTCGAGCCGCGACGTGTCGGTGAGGAACGCGAGGTTGATCGGCTGCGCGCCGACGAACTCCGGGGGACCGACGTAGAGCAGCCGGTCGCCCATGACGGTGAAGTCGACCGTCGAGATGACGTGCCGGGTCAGCGGGTTGAGGGCCAGGCCAGAGTTCAGCTCGAGCTCGGCCTCGACCACCCCATCGGTCTCGGTGACCTTGAGCCCGAGACCCTCGAGGAAGGCGCGGTCCATTGACGCGGTCTAGCCCTTCAGGAGTTCGCGCGCGATGATGTTGCGCTGAATCTCGCTGGTGCCTTCGCCGATCTCGCAGAGCTTGGCGTCGCGAAGGTACCGCTCGACCGGGAACTCTCGGGTGTAGCCGTAGCCGCCGTGAATCTGCACCGCCTTGTTGCAGGCGCGGGTCGCGGCCTCCGAGGCGAACAGCTTCGCGATCGACGCCTCGCGGGTGTACGGCTTGCCCGCGTCTGCCAGCGAGGCCGAGCGGTAGACGAGCATGCGCGACGCGTCGATCTCGGTCTGCATGTCAGCCAGCATCCATCGAATCGCCTGGAAGTCGCCGATGGGCTGACCAAACGCGGAGCGATCGCGGGAGTACTTCACCGACTCGCGAATCGCGGCCGCCCCGAGCCCGACCGAGAGCGCGCCGATGGTGATGCGGCCACCGTCGAGGATCTTCATGGTGTCGATGAAGCCGTGATCGATCTCGCCCAGCCGCTGGCTGTCGGGGACCTCGACGTTCTCGAGGTGCAGCTCGGCCGTGTCCGACGAGCGCATGCCGAGCTTCCCGTGAATGGAGCGCTGGCTGAAGCCGCGGTAGCCCTTCTCGAGAATGAAGGCAGTGATGCCTTTCTGCTTCTTGGCCGCGTCGGTGACGGCGAGCACGACGAAGACGTCACCGACGGTGCCCTGCGTGATGAACATCTTGGCGCCGTTGAGGAGCCAGGTGTCACCGTGCTTCACGGCGGTCGTCTTCATACCCGCGGCGTCGCTGCCGGAGCCGGGCTCGGTGAGCCCCCAGGCGCCGAGCGACTCGGCGGTGGCGAGCTTCGGAAGGTACTTCTGCTTCTGAGCCTCGTTCCCGAAGACGCGAATGTGGCTGGTCCCGAGGCCGTTGTGCGAGGCCACGGTGAGCGCGAGGGAGCCGTCGTACTTCGCGACCTCTTCCACCGCCACGGCGACCGCGAGGGAGCCCATCGCCGCGCCGCCGTACTGCTCCCCGATGCGAATGCCCATGGCACCGAGCTGGCCGAGCTCGCGGACGATCTCGAGCGGGAACTTCTCTGAGGCATCCCACTCGCGGGCTTTGTCCTTCACCCGCCTCTCGCAGAAGTCGCGAATCGTTGCCTGCAGCGCCTTGACGTCTTCAGGGAGCTCGAAGTCCATGCGGGGAAAGCCTCGACGAGTACGAACGGTGACGGCGGTCTCTAGCGGCTTTCAGCGAGTCCGACCACACGGCCGATCCAGCGAGCCCCCGAAAAACTGCACCCACCCATGACGCGCGCTGCCATTCCATTTCGGAGGAAACGGCCTCGGTCCCGCGGTCACCGACGCAAAGCAGAGAGCGCTCGCTGCCCGGACTCGCAGAATTGAAAACGGCGTGCCCCCTCGCGGAGACACGCCGTTCACTCCGTCATACGACGGGCGTTACTCGCTCTCGTCGCCTGCGGCCTTGAAGATCCACGGGAAGGTGACGTTCACGATGCCGCCGCCGTCAGGCTCGGGGAACTTCCAGCGGCGAATGCGCTGCACGATGCAGCTCTCGACGTTGGCGTTGCTGATCGAGCTCTCCGAAACAGTCGCTTCAGAGACGGCGCCAGCGGGATCGATCGTCCACGCGACCGCGACCTTGCCGGCGAGCGCCGGGTTCTTCTGGAGCTCCTGCTCGTAGCAGAACTTGATCTCGTTCTGGTGGCGCTTGATGACCTTCATGATGACGTCCTTGTCGAGGCCGCCGACGACGGTCGTCTTGCCGGGGACGATGCGCGTGCCCGACTTGCCCTTGCCGCCGAGGTCGATCGAGCCGTACCCACCAGCGCCGCGACCGCCGCCCTTGGTGCCGAGACCGCCGAGACCAAGGCCGTTGCCACCACCACCGGAGCCAGCGCCGCGCGAGCCGAGACCGCCGACGCCCTGCGCATCACCGACGCCTGCGCCGCCCTGGAGGCCGCCGAGCGCGTTGTTGATGCCGGTGCCGAGACCGCCGGGCCCGAAGACGTTCGACGACGCGCCACCGGCGAACATGCCGGCCATCAGCGAGCTGACCTTCTTGCGGTCTTCTTCGCGCTTGTTGACGTCGACGACAGGAGCGCCCTTCTTCGAAGGGTCGGCTTCGGCCTTCTTCGCGTCCTGCTTACCGAACTTGCCTTCCTTCTCCTTGGCCTTCTCGCCTTCCTGCACGCCCGACTTGTCCTGGAATTTCTTCACTTCCTGCTTCTTCTCGGGCTTCACGACCATCTTCACGTACTTCGACGGGTTGCCGAAGATGTCGTCACCCTGCCCGCCCTCACCCAGCGGCGTGATCACCATGGCCGCGACGAGCGCGATGAAGGCCATGACGCAGATGCTCGTGATCTTGAAAAACGTGAAGTCGTGCTCATCGAGCGTGTTGAGGGTGATGGCCGAGCTCGGGCGCACGTAGCGCACGATGAAGGCGACCTGCTCGAACGAGACCTGCGCTCGGTCGTGGAGGCCGATCTCGACCGCATCGGCACGAACGCCACCGTCAGCGGCCTTGAGCTTGCCTTCTCCCTTGAGCTGCTCCTTGGACTTGTGGCTGTCGCCCTTGGTCGAAACGACGACGCCCGCTTCGCTGGGGACGTTGACGATCGCGCCGCTGCCCTTGCTCTGAGCGAGGGTGAAGAGGTCGCCGAGGCCGGGCGAGAAGACGTTGAAGCGGGCCGAGGCGTTCTCGCCGACGGTGACGGGCATGCCTTCGCCGAAGTGCTGAACGTTGATGAGGGTGTCGCCCCAGAGCAGCGCGACCTGGAGGACCTTCTCGGTCTCGGTGGGAATGGCTTCAGCCGGCAGGGGCTCGGTGAAGAGGCCCGCGGCGTTCTTGCCAGTGCCAGCGAGGGCGCGAGGAGCGTCCTTCTTGTCCTTCTTCTTCTTGTCCTTCTTGTCGGCCTTGGCTTCCACCTTCGCCGGGGCTTCGACCCTGGCTTCCACCTTCGTGGGGGCTTCGGCCTTTGCTTCCGCCGTGGCGCCGGTGAAGACGATCTTCACCTTCGTGCCGCCGATCTCGAGGACGTCGCCCGAGGTGATTGGCTTCTCCTTGACGGTCTCGTTCGAGATCTTCGTGCCCTCAGCAGAGCCAAGATCCATCACGACGACGTTGCCGTCGTTGCTGACCTTGATCATGCAGTGGAGGTTCGAGACCTTCGGATCCGCGACCTTCACGTTCGCGGAATCGCCGGAGCCGACGATGATGCTCTCGAGCTCGGAGGTGGACTCGGAGACCTTACCGTCAGGGCTCGTGATCTCGAAGGTGACCTTGTTCGCCATGGGGACCTCGGTGACGCGACTGCTGGGTGAAGTTGAAGTGAAAGAGACGCCGTCCGGCCTGACGGCTTGTTTCAGAGGTTGTCGACGGACTTCTGCAGCTCAGGGTTGAAGTTGTCGCGCACCTTGATCAGCGTGCGGAATGTCGTCTTCTTCTTGCTGACCGAGTAGCTGCCTTCGGGCTTGGTGAGCTCGCCTTCGACGGCGACGTCGGTGAAGTCGATGACGGTCTTCTTCCGCGTCACGACGCGGTCGGCCTCGCGAATCACCTTGTCCTCAGCGAACGAGGGCGCCGCCACGGCCATCACCACTGCAATCACCACGAGAAAACGCTGCATGCTGCCTCCGTGTGCCCCTGTGGACAGCTGTCGCAGGGGCCAGGTTCCTGAAAAGTTGGCGGACCCTAGGGGATTGGTGAGTCGTTGTGAAGCCCACCTTGACGCCGATGTGTCCACGTTCGGCGCCACCCGGAATTCGTCTCAAGACCTGAGAATCAGGGCTTCTTCTCTTCGGGCTTCGCGGCGTCAACTGCAGTTGCAGGGGCGGCCGGAGCGGCAGCCTTGGGGGCCTCTTCCTTGGGCGCCTCGGTCTTGGGGGCTTCGGCAGGCGGCGGCGTGGCACCTGGAGCCGGCGCCGGAGCACCTTCAGCCGGCGGAGGCGCGTCCTTCTCCGCTTCCTTCTCAGCCTTGTCGAGCATCGACGGGCCACCGGTCGGAGCCGCCTTGGGCTTCTCAGGCGCGGGCTGCTCGACCTTCTGCCCCGACTTCTGCATCGCGAGAATGCCCTTCACCTTGTTGTCGATGAGGGTCTGATCCTGGGCCGACGTCGTCGTCAGGCCCTTGCACTTCTCGAAGAAGCCGAGCGCCTTGTCCCAGCCCGTCTTGTCGGCCGCGTAGGCCCACGCAGCGCCGCAGACCGCGTCGTTCTGATCGGTCTTGAGCGAGAGCACCTTCTCGAAGATCTCGCCGGCCTTGATGCCCTTCTTGGCGTCCTTGCCCTTCTGGCCATCGAGCGACCAGGCGTAGGCGAGGAAGTTCTCGTAGCGGGTCGGGTCGAGCTCGGTGGTGCGGCTGAGCGACTTCTCGGCCGTCACGTAGTCGCGGTAGCTCAGCGCCATCGCCCCGATGTTGAAGAGGCTCGGCGCGAAGTCCTTGTTCAGCGTGACGGCCTTCTGGAACTGCGCGAGCGCGAGGCGCTTCTCGTCGAGCTTCAGGTAGATGAGGCCGAGGTTGTTGTAGACGCCGGGATCCTTGTCATCGAGCTTCTTGGCGTTGGCCGAGATGAACTCCGCGAGGCGGTAGTTGCCCTGATCGAAGTAGATGAGCGCGAGGTTCTTGTACGCGTCCGGGTTGTCCTTGGTGCGTGAGAGCACGCGGCGCGCGGTCTCTTCGGCCTTCGCGTAGTTCTTCGCGAGGCGATAGGCGACGGTGAGGTTGTTGTTGAGCTCGACGTCGAACTCGTTGTCCTTGAGCGCCTCTTCGTAGAGGGTGATCGCCTCGGCGAACTTGTCCTGCAGGCGGTAGACGCGGCCGAGGTTGAGGAGCGTCGGCTTGTGCTTGCCGTCGATCTTGTGCGCGGCCTCGTAACGGACCTGCGCGTCGGTGAGGCGGCCCTGACGCTCGGCGATGACGGCGAGGTTGTACTGAGTCACCAGGCTGGCCGGCACCTTCTCCGCGACCTTCGTAAAGAGTGCGTTGGCCTCGTCGAGGTTGTTGGCGTCGAATGCGGCAACGCCCTTGTCGAAGTTCTCCTTCGGGCTGGGCTCCTTCGGGGGCGGAGGCGGCGCGACGACGACGTCCTTCTTCTCGGCGACTTCAGGAGTGACGCACGCAGTGAACGAGGCGGCTGAGGCGACGATGCTGAGGGCTGCGATTCGGAGCTTCATGATCGGGTCCTTGGTCTCTCGTCTATTTCAGCGGCTACCGGCGCCGGCGCCCGTGGCGGCGGCGCTGGGCTGGGTGGGAGCAGGCGTCGGCGCAACCGCCGGCTTCGGCGCATCGGCCTCGGTGGGAAGCGGCGCGTCGTTCGCGGGCGGCTGCTTCTCGAAGCCAGACGTCACGAAGAACTCGCTGCCACGGTACGAGACGTCGCGCGTCTTGCCGTAGCTGCCGGGCTTGTACTTGTTGAGCTTGTCCTGCGCGAGCAGCGTCCACTCCGTGTACAGCGTCAGCTCGCTCGACTTGCCGAGCGCCTTCTCGAGCGCCTCGACGGCCTTCTCTTCGAGGGGGAAGATGTACTGCTCCTCGAGCTGGCCGCGGAAGAGCGCGACCTGGTCTTCGTCGAAGCCCTTCGGATCGGGCAGGTCGGTGAGGTTCACGGCGAGATCGGAGTACAGCAGGCCGATGCGCGTGAGCGCCGCGATGCCGAAGTCGGGGTTCCCCGTCTCAAGCACCTGCGTATAGCTGCTCGCCATCTCGGTGAGCTTCTTCTGCTTGTCGGCGAGGTCCTTCTTGAACGTCGCAAAGTTCTTCAGCTTGAGCGCGAGGTAGGCGTTCCACGTCGGCTCGAGCTGGAAGAAGCGCGTGTGTGCGGCTGCAAGCATGGCGCGGTCGTTCTTCTTCTCTTCGTCTTTGAGCTTCGGGAACGACGCGGTGATGTCCTTCGCGAGGCGGTCCATGCCGGCCGAGTCCTTCAGCTTCTGCGCGATGAGGAACTGGCGGTACTTGAGGTCGATCTTGCGCGTGTCCGTGACGCGCGGATCCTTCGCGTACGTCGTCAGGTACGTGTCGTAGTGCTTCGTCGCCTCGGCGAGCTGGTTGGTCTTCTCCAGCACGAGGCCGATGTTGTACGCGATGTCCGGAGCGTCCTTCTTGTCCTTGAAGCGCGTGACGTAGCGGTTGTACGCGACGAGCGCCTTGTCGAACTTGCCGGTGCCTTCGTGCCAGAAGCCGGCGTTGTACTGGGCGTCTGCGACCCAGTCGTTCGCGGCCTTGATCTGCGCTTCACGCTCGGTCTTGAGCGCCGCCGCGTCGGGATCCTTCGGCGGAATCGCATAGGTGGTGACGGCGACCTCGGCAGGGAGCGGCTTCTTCGCGGCCTTGGCCGCCTTGTCGGCCTTCTCCTTCGCCTCCTTCTCCTTCTTGATCAGGTCCTTGATGTTCTCGAACCCCACCGCCTTGTCACCGGCGGCCTTGTCGTAGGTGGCGACGAAGTTCTCGTACATCGCGGCCGACTTCTCGAAGTTGGCGACCTTCTCGTAGAAGAACGCGAGGCCGTTCTTCACACGCAGGTCGAACATCGAGTCCGGGTACTCCTTCAAGATGCGCTCGCCGATCTCGATCGACTTGTCCTGCTCGTTGGCTTCGCGAGAGACCTCCATCGCGTAGACCATGGCGCGTGAGGCGTTCTTCGACTTCGGGAACTCCTTCACGAACTCGAGGAAGAGGTCGCGCGCCTTCCTGGTGTCCTTCTCCTTCTTGTAGACGATCTCGTCGATGTACTTGTACTGCGAGCCCTCGACGACGGTGCCGACGCGGCTCACGAAGTCGGGCTTGGCCTTCTTCATCAGCTTCTCGTTGGCCTTGAAGATGCGGGCGAGCTTGTTGAGCTCGAGCCACTCTTCCTTCTCCTCGAGCACGCCCATCGAGAGGTCGGCGGCATCGGCCGAGCGGGCCTCTTCGGGGTAGCGGTTGATGATGTCACCGAAGCGGCGGGCGGCTTCGACGAAGTGGTTCTTGTCGTAATAGATGACGGCCGCCTGGTAGGCGATGTCGACCTCTTCAGCCGTCTTCGGGTACAGCTGGTTGTACTTGTCGCACGCAGAGATCAGCGCCTGCTCGAACTTGGTGATCGGCTTCTCTTCGAGCTCCTTGATGCTGCGCTTGGTGACCTTCTTCGACTTCTCGACCTTGTCCTTCTTCTTGTTCTCTTCGACGAGCTTGTCGTCCTTGAGGTCGGTCTTCTGGAGCACGCCGCGCTCGATCTTCACCAGCTTGTCGTACGAGAGCATCGCGTTGTACGCGGCGGTCTGGCGGTACTTCTCCTGGGCGATCTCCTTCGCGTCGGGGCGGCCGGGAACCTTGAACGCGGTCACCTGATCGTACTGGGTGGCGGCGTTCTCCCACTCCTCGAGGGCCCAGAGGATCTCGGCGTAATAGAACTTCAGGTTGAAGGCGTGGTCCGAGACGAACTGCTCGTCCTCTGACGCGGCGAAGCCGTCGACGTACTGCTTGTAGATGTCTCGGGCAAGGCGGTAGGTGACGACCTGCTTCGTCTTCTGCGCCTCGTTGTGATAATCGGTGACGGTCGTGCGCATCGCCTCTTCGGCGACGTTGAAGCCGGCACGGAGCACGTCCTTCTTCGACTTGTTGGCCTCCCACCAGCTCGACCCCGGCCGGTAGAGCTCGGCGAGCTTCTTGACTTCAGCCTTCACGTTGTCGCGCTGGCGAAGGCCTTCGTACGAGCGGATGACCGACTGCTGGAACTCGGGCGCCGCCTCGGAGTTCGGGTTGTCGTTGAGCAGGTACCGGAACGACTTGATGGCGTTGTCGTGGTGACCGGCCTCGGCGAGCGAGTAGGCGAGCTTGCCGATGAGGCTGGTCTGCTTCTTCTTGCCGGCCTTGGCCTTGTAGTAGGCGATGGCGTCGTCGGCGCGGTTGAGCTGCACGAACATGCGCACCGAGTCCTGGAGCGCTTCGTTCTTCAGATCGGTGAAGACGCGCTCCTTCCCTGCCCCGCTCTTCTCGGCCAGCGCGACCGTGTCCTGCAGCTTCTTGAGCGCCTTCTCATGCTCGCCCGCGTTGAAGTCACACCAGGCCAGCTTGTAGAGCGAGTACGACCGGATGCGCGGGTTGGTGGTGGCGAACGCCTTCTCGAAGTAGCTGCGCGCCTTCTCGAGCACGTTGGCGACGTCGAAGTAGTGGTTGCCGAGCTGCACGTACGTGTCGGGCACGAACTTCGAGCCCGGGTACGACTTGAGCAGTTCCTCGTAGCGCTTCACGGCGCCGTCACGCTTGCCCGTCTCGTAGAGGTTGTAGGCGAGGTTGAAGAGCACCTCGTCCTTGCGCTCGTAGGAGGGGTACTCGCGGAGGATCGTCTCGTACAACCGCATCGTCTCGGAGCGGTAGAGCTCGGACTCGCGGTGATCTTCTTTCGGCTCCGAGACCTTCTCGCCACGGTTCTTCTTCTCGTCCATCTCCTTCTGCTGCTCGAAGAACTTCAGCATCTCGCGGCGGTACAGGTAGCGCGACTTGTCCCAGTAGAGCTCGGCGAGCTGGAAGAGCAGCTCGGACTTCTGCGGGTTGCCGTCTTCGATCTTGGGGATGATCTTCTTCGCCGACTCGATCTGCTCGTCGCGCTTCTTGTCGGCGACGGCCTCACGCTCCACGTCCTCGAGCTTGGGCTGATCGCCGCGCGCGTCGAGCTTCGCAGGGCCCTTCCGCTCCTCGGGCTTCTTGGCGGCAGTGGCGGCCTTGGGGTCGACCTTGGTGGCCTTCGGGTCGGCCTTCGCAGGCGCGGCGGGCTTGGCGCCCTTCTTCGCTTGCGCGGGAGCCGTCGTGGGAATCAGCAACAGCGCAGCGACCGAAACGGAGAGCAGGCGGGCGTGGAACTTCATGTGAGGCTCCTTCAGATGAATCAAATCGGCGAAAGCGCGCGGAACCTACACCACGCGTTTGATCGAAAGAAAGGGTGCCAGCCGGAGCCAGCACCCGTGAAACGTCAGCGTTTCGGCCGACTTGGACGCCGGCCACGCCCGAACGGTTCTGCGGTCAGTTCTTGCCGACCGGGCAGCCCTTCTTGAGCGTGTACTGGTAGTAGCCGATCTCGTCGCGCCAGAACTCGCCCTGGAACTTCCAGTAGTTCCAGTTCTCTGCGGGCATCTTCGGCCGGTAGAGGGTCTGCTTGCGGAGCAGAGAGCTCTGATCGCTGCCGGTCTCGGCGAACTCCTTCTCGGCCTTGGCGACCTCGAAGCGGATGATTTCGGCCTGGTCTGCGAAGCCCTTGATGGTGCGGTAGGCCTCCTGGATGCGGTTCTTGGCGGTCTGACCGGCAACCTGCTCGAGCGTCGCCCGGTTTTGATCGAGGTACGAGATGAGCTCGGCCGAGAGCTTCGCGCTCTTCCACGGCTGAATGCTGTCGATGGTGGCCTTCTCGGCGTCGATGGCCTTGAGCATCGAGAAGAGACCGAGCATGCGCTCGTTCGAGCGCACCCAGTTGAGGACGGGCTTGGGGAGCTTGTCGGGATCGTTCGCCTCGACGAGCTGGAAGTAGAAGGTGTTGTCCTTCGCTTCGCCCTCGACGACCTTCTTCAGCGCCTCGGCCTGCGGCAGGTAGATGTTCTCGTACTCGACGAGCGCAGCCTTCGACTCTTCGTAGAGGCAGGCGAAGTAGTAGATCGTCGACGTCAGCACGTACGACTCGGGCTGGAAGGCTCCGGCGAACTGCGGCGCGTAGAGGGCCTGGAGCGAGCCGAGCCCGCCGCCGTAGTCGTCGTTCTGGAACCGCGCGAAGCCGTTCTCGAACAGCGACTGATCCCAGTACTTCGAGAAGCGGGGAATCTTCTCGTAGGCGCGCACGGCCTTGTCGAAGTTGCCCAGGCCGTACTGCACGCGGCCCAAGCCCAGGTTGGCGAGCTGCTGGATCTCGGCGAGGTCCATCATCTTGGCGCGCGGGTCGATCTTCAGCACCTTCTCGAAGATCTCGACGGCCTCTTCCTGGTGCTTGCGCTTCTCGTCTTCGCTGGTCGCGGGATAGCGAGGGTCGGAGAGCGCGATGCCCTGCAGGTAGAGCGACTTCGCGTAGACCTGGCTGGTGTCGGGAACGGCCTCGAGGAACTGCTTGGCCTCGTCGAGCTTGCCCTTGCGGTGCGCGATGCGGCCGATGAGGTAGTTGATGCGCGAGAGCACCTCGAGCGGCAGCGTCGCCCACGCCTCGGCGAACTTGTCGTACAGGTTGTTGAGCTGCGAGGGGATCAGGTAATCGTCGTTGAGCTGCTCCTGCAGCGTGACGAGCGCCTCGACGGCCTTGCCGTGGAACGGGTGCGCCGGGCCGGCCTTCAGGATCGGGCTGTAGAAGACGAACGCCGTGAACGGCAGGTTCTGCCGCTGGAAGCTCGAGGCCAGGTAGTACTCGGCCTTCAGCTTCAGGTCGTTGTCGGTGGTGGTGTTGTAGACGTCGTAGAAGAGCTTCGCCGAGTCCTCGAAGGAGCCACCGTTATAGGCCGACAGCGCCTTGTTGTAGGTGGCCAGGTCCTGCGCCGAGGCGACGAACCCGGTGAGCAGAGCAACGAGCGTGAGTGCGCGAGTCATTGTGGTGGTCACCGATCAGAACAGGAACGAGATGCCGGCGTAGAGGCCGACGTTGTTGAGCACGTCCGACGACGGGTTGCGGACGAGGCCGAGGGCGAGCGGAACGTCGTTGGAGCGCCGGAGCCCCGTCTCGGGATCGTTGCCGTCGAAGGTGCCGACGCGGCAGCCATCACCAACCATCGCGCTGGTGACCGGGCGGCCACCACGCAGGGCGTTGTCCATCGCGCGAAGGTCATCGAAGCCACAGCCATTCACCCGCTCGACGCGCGCCGTGTAGACGACGTCGCGAACCTCGAGCCGGAAGGCGAAGCGCTGGCCGAGCTGCAGACGGAAGCCCGCGCCGAGGCCGGCCATGAAGCGGGAGCCGGTGTCGCCATACGTTGCAGGAGAGATGGAGCCGTCGGGGCGCGCGCTCTCAGGCTTGAGCTGGTGACGAGTGCCGCCGATGCCGGCGCCGCCGCTGAGCACGATCGAGAACTGGGCCAGCGTGTCTCCGAAGAAGGCGAACTTGCCGTAGAACGGCGTCACCTCGACGCCGCCCATCACGCCCCATGTCCACAGCAGGGACGAGGCAGCCTGGGCTTCGACGCGGGCCTTCTCGACGAGCTCGCCATTGAGCGAGGACTCGGAGTTGAACCAGTTGCCGCCGCCCGTGATCATCAGGCCGAAGTTCTCCTGCAGGTGGTACGTGAGCTGACCCATGGTGCCGAAGTGCTGAGTGAACTTGCCGTTCACCTGCACCGACACCGGGTACAGGGTCACCTCGAAGCGACCCGAGTCAGAGAAGCGCTTCTGCTCGACGATGTGCACGCCGACGTTGGGGTTGAAGAGCGGCGCACCGTTGACGAGCTTCATCGACTCGGCCGGAGCGGGAGCCGCCGGGCCCGCCGCCGGAGCCGTGGTCGCGGCAGGCGTGGTGGGAGCCGCCGGAGTGGTCGGCGTGGTGGCCGGCGCATCAGGCTTCGCGTCTGGCGTGGGCACCGGGTCGTCTTCGTCGTCATCGGCCGCTGGCGTCGGAGCGCCAGACGCCTGGGTCAGGAGGAGCGAAGGAGCGACCGCGGGCACCGCCGCAGTGGCGGTGCTGGCGAGGAACATCACAACAGCGAGGAGGAGAGTCGTGCGCATGGTTTTGGACGTCCTCAGAAGACGAAGCTGTAGCCGAGATCGATCTGGCTGATGGTCGTGACACCCGCGTTGGGCGACGACATGCCGCCAGCCGTGGGGTTCGCCGCGCTGACGTTCGCGCGGTCGACGTTGACGAAGTACGAGTCGAGGAACGACCAGGTGCGCGCCTCGAGTCGAACGGCGTGCTTGTCGGCGATGAAGAACCGGAACCCGAGCGCCAGAGAGACGATGGGGCTGACCTTGGTCTCGGTGTAGTACTGGCCACAGCCACTGCCGGTGCGCTGCAGACAGATGAGCAGCGACTCGCGACTGAACAAGCCAGCGCCGCCGCCCGCCCACAAGTAGAGCTGAAAGTGCACGGGCAATTCGGCGAGCAGGTTCAGCTTGCCGTAGATCGGCTGAAACCGAACGCCGACGACGCCGTTGACACCCATCTGCCAGAGGTCGGTGAAGTCGTTGATGCGCGACAAGCCCATCTGCGTCAGGAACGCCTGCTTCACCTGGTCGGCGAGCGACGTCTGCCGTGAGAAGGCGTACCCGGCGCGGAGCTCGACGGCGAGCCACTCGGCGACGTTGTACCCGACCGACACGTTGAAGTTGTAGTGATCGGTCAGCCGCGGGAGCAGCGTGAAGCCGACGTTGCCGCCGACCTCCCAGCGGTTCGCGACGTTGAAGAGGCGGTTGCGCACCGCCACCTTCTCGACGAGCTCCGCCTCGTCCTCTGCCGACTGGGCCCACGCGCTGCTGGCCAGCATCACCAGCGACAGCGCACTCACCTGGAACACATTTCGAACGCTCATGGCACCTCGGCTCTAAGGACAGGTCGTCTGGAAATTCGCGAGCACGTCGTAACAGACCTCGACCGTGCTCAAGGACTCGGGCACCGACGTGCCCTCGAAGCGGACCATGTTGCGAAGGCCCGCGAGATCGCACTGCACGTACTGCGCACCATTCGTCGGACCATCGGTACGCACCTCGACGCGCCGCGCACAGCGGCCGTTTCGGCAGAACTGATCGACGGGGCAGTTCCCATCGACCATGCACATCATCGAAGTCGGAGGCGAGACGAAGGCCTCGAGCCCTCGCGCCAGGCCGTTGAGCGGCCGCACGTCGGGGCCACGCGTGAGGCGGAACTCGCGACGCAGCCCTGAGGCCGAGAAGCCGAGCGACGCCAGCGCTCCCGAGAAGTCGTTCTGGCAGATGTCCACCGCCACCCCACCCGTCTGCGCGGCGACCTGCACGTAGCGGCTGCCGAAGTAGGCGATCTCGAGCCCACCGTCGTTGGTGCCGCTCGTCGGACAGCCCGCGTCCGGATCGCGCTGGTTGCGGCAGCAGCCGACGTGAGGGCTCGGGTCGCCGAACTGCGAAGGCACTCCAGCGTCGGGGTCGATCGCGGTGATCGCAGCGACCGCCACTGCGTCGCCGTTGCCATAGCCTTTGTACGTCTCGAAGAAGCGCGTGAAGTACTCGGTCGAGCCCCAGTTGCCAGCGGCGGTGAGGATCTGATCGTTCGCGCAACGGCAGCCCGGGTCGGCGGTGCAGACCGGCTGGCGGGTCAACGGCGTGCACGACGCATCGTCTTCATCGGAGACGAACACCACGTACAGCGCGGCCTCGGGGCGGACGAAACGAACCACCGCGTCGGTCGAGAGGTTGAGTGGGTTCGTGAGGGCCAGGTACGCCGCGAAGAGTCCTCGCTCCTGGGGGCTGCCAGCAGTGCCGACCTGCGCCATCTGATTGAAGGCCATGACGGCAGTCGCGGTGTTGCCGCCCGTGTTGCAAATCACCGTGCCCTGCATGTCGGGAGCACACGAGATGAAGTCGTCGCGCAGGGCGCCCAGGCTCCACTGACGCAGCCGGCCGCGCGTCGCAGGATCGTCGGAGTCGGTGGTGGTGACGGCGATGTGGAAGTCGATCGGCGGCATCGCGGCGACGAGCTGGTTGATGAAGCCCTGGAAGTTGGCGGCGAGCCGCTGCTGCTTGGGCCCCATCGAGCCCGACGAGTCGACGACCCAGAGGATGTCGACCTTGCGCACGGAGAGCTGGGTGAACGTGTCGCACTGGCGAGGCACGTTGACCGAGAAGGTGTCGGTCGCGCGCGTGGGATCCGTGTCGACCTGCGGCGCCTTCTCGTCGACGCTCGGAGTCCCCGGAACGACGACGAAAGCCTCGAGGACGCGCCGTGTTCTCTGGCGATCCTGACACGCCGAAACCGCCACGCCGAGCGAAGCCAGGAGGACCAGCAGCTTGACAGCAGACGCACGCATCGGGGTCGGAAAGGTGCGCGGTGCTAGCACACCCACCTACGGAAAAAACAGCCAGAAAAACAAGGTCTCAGCCGGTGAGAAACCAGGGCGTGCGCTCAGCCTTCCTGGAGGGCGGGTGGCAGACAGGCCTGAACCGACTTGCCGTCGACCGTCGCCAGGGTGTCGCAGATCCACTGCATCGGGCATTCAGCGTCCGACGTGCAGGGCTGGGTGCAGATGGGGCCTGAGTCCTTGCGAATGCAGAGGCCCGTCTCGCAGGCGGCCGGGCCGAAGGTGCAGCTGGCTCCAGCACCGCCGCCGCCCGAGGGGAAGCAGACGTCGACGGTCTGATCCGACGCGCTGGTTCGCTGCGCCTTGCGGCAGGCGAAGCCCATGGGACAGGTGCCGGTCGGGCACGTCACGCTGCAGACCCGGGCAGTGCCGAGATCGAGGCAGGTGCCCGACTGGCAGGGAGGCCGGCCAGGTGTGCAGTCGTCTCCGAAGAGGCCGCCGATGGGAGCGCACACGCCGGAGCCACTGGCAGGCCCCGTCGCCGTGCGCTTCTCGGGCGAGCAGTCGTAGCCGTTGGGAGAGGACTCGCAGCAGCGGTAGCGCGTATCTCCGCACTGGCTGTCGAGCGTGCAGGTGTTCGAGCAGAACGCGTTGACGCCCGCCTTCACGCACACGCCGGTCAAGCAGTCGAAGGCGCCCTGCGCGTTGCAGTCTTCTCCGAGGCGCTTGAGCCCGCCTTTGCAGGAGCCGCGCTGCGGCATGCAGTACTTCCGCGTCGGGCCGGTCGGGTCCGTCACGTCCTTGCAGACGAAGCCGGTGCCGTACGAGCGCACGCAGGCGTTGTCGTCGAGGCACGGGGTCGAGCAGAACGACTCGCCCTTGAAGGGGCAGCTCGGGCAGTCGTTGACGATGCAGCGGTTCTCGGTGAACCCGCCACGCCGGCAGTCATCGTTGTTGCTGCACGGTGAGCACTGGCGCCCATCGAGCGCGGGCTGGCAGGTGCCGGCCTGACAGAGCCGGCCGATACCGCACTGGTTCGAGAGCTGGCCGAGATCGCGCGCCGGGTCGCAGTAGCCCCTGCAGGTGTTCGAGTTGGGCACGCACTGGTACGGGCCCTTCCCTGCTTCGGCTGCCGGCGACTTGAGGTTGACGCACGAGAAGCCCGACGGACACTCGGGGTTCTGCGCGTTGTCGAGCGAGGTGGGATCGCAGCCAGCCATCGGGCAGACGTTCTTGGCGGGGTTGCAGTCGCGGCCGCAGAAGGTCTCGTTTGAGACGATGTTGCGCACGCACAGGTCGAACGGGCCGCCGCACTCGTCGTCGCCTGCGCAGGCATCACAGAGGCCGCGGCCGGCGTTGCAGGTCTCGTTCGCGGGCACGCACTGCTTGATGAGGGCGTTGTCGCGACCGGCGGGAATCTCGCGGCACGACGAGCCCGACGGGCACGCATCCGCAGCGCCACAGGGCCCGGTGCAGAACTGCTCTCCCGAACCGATGGCTTTGAAGCAGGTGCCGCCCGTGGGGCACTGGGAAACGTCCTGACAGGGAGAACACAGCGCGCGCGACACCTGAATGAAGCAGTTCCCCGTCTCGGGGTTGCAGGTGTGGCCGGCAGGGCAGTCGACGTTCGTCTTGCAGCCCTTGAGCGCCTTGCAAATGCGGCCGAAGCGACCCGCGCCTTCGCAGACGAAGCCGTCGGGGCAGGTGTCGGTGCACTGGCTGGTGCAAAAGCCCGACTGGCTGTCGAGCGCAATGCACAGGCCGTCACGACACTCGGCGAACGTGTCTCCTGGAGTACAGGCGTCGCCGAGGTTGAGCAGGGTCACTCGCGTGGTGGGGCTGCACCCCGCGAGCAGTGAGACGAGTCCGATGGCGAGCGCGCGGATCAACGGTGCCGGTGATTGCATCCCGCGCATCGAAGGGTCTCCCGACTTACTTCTTGCCGTGCTTCGCGCGCAGGGCCGTCTTGATCGAAGGCTTCACGACGACGAGGGCCTCATTGTGGCCGGCGACGCCGCCCTTGATGAGGATGATGCCCTTGTCGGCGAGCACGTCGGCGACGAGCAGGTTCTGCACCGTCACCTGCTCCACGCCGTAGTGACCGGGGAGCTTCTTGTTCGGGTACACGCGGCCCGGCGTCTTGCGCTGACCGATGGCGCCCGGGTGCTTGCGGTACTCGTGCGTACCGTGGGTCTGCCCGAAGCCGCGGAAGCCCCAGCGCTTGACGACGCCCTGGAAGCCACGGCCCTTGGTGATGCCCGTGACGTCGACCAGCTCGCCCTTCTTGAAGAGCGCGCCCGCGTTCACCGGCTGACCGATCGTGAAGTTCGCCAGATCTGCAGCGTCGACGCGGAACTCGCGAACGATGCGCTTGGGGTTGGCGCCCGCCTTCTTGAAGTTGCCCGCCTGCGCCTTGGTCAGGTGCTTGGGCTTGGCGTCCTTGATGCCGAGGATGACGGCCGTGTACTGGTCCTTCTCCATGGTGCGGTGCCCGACGACCTCGCAGGAGGTGATGTCGATGACCGTCACAGGCACGACGTTGCCTTCGTCGTTGAAGACCTGCGTCATGCCGACCTTCTTACCGATGAGACCCTTCATGATGATTCCGTTCTTTCTCTCGCACGTGGGTCAAAGGCCCAGAGGTGCGGTGCTTCAGCCCAGAAAAATTCCGAGCGGGCCGCGCGGATAGCAGGGGCCATGGGCTCACGCAAGCTGCCGCTGCTACAAGGCCCTCATGTCGCTCAGCCTCGCCCTACCCCATGGAGGACCTCGGCTCGTCGCGAACGCCAGGGTCGACGCCATTCCTTCGGGGAGCGAGGTCGAGACCGATGGCTCGCGGCTCCTGAACGCGTCGGCCGATGACGTGCTCAGTCTGGCGACCGATGCCCGGGTGAAAGAAGCCGCGAACGCGGCCGTGAAGCGCTTCGGGGTCGAGCTGAGCCGATCGTCGACGCTCGTCGCGCAGCTGGAGTCGAGGTTGGCGGCGAAGCTGAAGGCCGACTCCGCAGCCCTGGTGGACTCACTGGCGACGGTCTTGCGGGCGCTGGAGCAGGCCGACGCGCGGCGGTTCGTCGACGTTCGGCTCTCGCGACGGCTCGGGACGACCGGCACCGTGTTCGCGTCTCCTGAACAGCTCGCCTCCCAGCTCGCGCAGCCTGGCTCCGATCAGCGCGTCGTGCTGGTCGATGGAGTCCGGGTCTACGAAGGCGATCTCGCTCCCCTGCCCCGGCTGATCGAGATCGCGCAGCGCAACCACGTGCCGATCGTCGTGCTCGACGCGATGGGTCCCGGGCCGCTCGGCGCGACGGGCATGGGCGTGCTGGAGCACTTCGAGCTCGCAGGCCAGGTCGATCTCTCGGTCAGCACGTTGGGCCCGGGAACGGTGGCCATCGCCGGTGTTCGCGCGGTCGTCGAATCGTTCTTGCCGTTTCTTCCCTCTCGCGTCGGCACGGGCTCGACCGCGGCGATCGCCAGGCGCCTCGAGCTGATCGACACCGAGCCGCATCGACGTGCGCGGTGCCTCGATCTCGCGCAGTCACTTCAGGAAGCCTTGCGTGTTCGTGCGTTCGACACCGGCCCGTCCGTCACACCGATCGTCCCGATCTGGCTCGGCGACGAAGGCCTGACGGACATCTGGCTGCGCCAATTGGCTGAGCTCGGCGTGTTCTGTCGCGGCCTGCTCGATGGGCCGCGCTCGCGTCTGCTGCTGTCCGTGCCGGCCACCTCGACCGAAGCGCAGCTGAGCCAGCTCGTCGACGCGCTCGAGAAGATCGAGAAGACGCTCGGAGCGCCGCCGCCGCTCGATGCCGATGCTCCGAGGACGGTGACGATCGCGCGGCCCGGCTCGTTCGCGATCGCGACGCCGTGTCACCCGCGGTGGCTGCCGGCGATGCCCGAGTCCCCGGGAAACGCCGCTCCGGTGAACGATGGGCGATCGGTGCGCGAGCGCATCTTCGACACGGTGGAGACGCTGACGTGGCGCATCGCGAGTGGGCAGTCAGGGCAGCTGCGCAGCCTTCCGGGAGCCGAACGTTTGCGCACGCTGCTCGACCGCGCGAGGCCTCGGAGCAAGTAGTCGCGTCTGTCGATGTTTCCCCGTCCTTCCGGAAAGGCGCGTTGCTGAAGGCGAGCACCGCCGCGTGCCCGGCGGAGCTGCGCGGACGCCACCGCTTCGAGCGGGGCCGCCGTGTGGGCGCGTGGAACGCCGAGAGGCGCGAGGGGTCGAGCAGAAGGCTGCCAGAAGAGAGGCGGTCGTGAAGGTGCGCGCAAGGCCTCGAGGCGCGAGGGCCAGTCGGAATGGTCCATGCCCCTGACCGCTCGCAGGCGCTGCCTGGAACACGTCTCGTCGGGGACTCCAGTGAGTTCGCGGTTGACGTGAAAATGCGTCAACCGCGAACCGCCCCGTGTCCCGCGCGAGACATGTTCCGGGAAGCGCTCCCCGCCCTCTGCCCGTGCGGCCAGACGACCGCGGAGTGCGCGCCTTTCGTTCGCGACACTCGACACTTGAGGCTTCGGAGCGCCCGCAACAGACCGCGCGCTTCAAGGAGCCGTCGCTCGCTTCATGTGTCGCTGCAGGGTCGAAAACCGCCCCAGTCGTGACACTCGTCGCGGAGGCGATCTTCCCGAAGCGTGATCGCGGTCGTCATGAACGTTCTGGGGTCCTGGAGGTCTTCACGAACGTCGCGGAGGGTCTTCACCAACGACGTGGCGCCTACTTCGCAGCCGGCCCCGCTGTGCCGACGGAGTCCATCGCCGGCTTCTCGAGCTGGTCGCGCTTGGTCTTCAGCGTGGTGAGCAGGCCATCGAAGCCCTTGTCGGCGATGAGCTTGCGGAACTGATCGGAGTACGTCCCCACCAGAGAGACGTCATCGGTGATCACGTCGTAGATCTTCCACGCGCCCTTCGTGTCGGCGCGGAACAGCTTGTACGAGACGGGGAACTTGTCTTCCTTCGTGACGAGCCGCGCCTCGACGGTCGCTTCATTCGCCGCGAGCTTCTCGCCCACGTACTCGAACTTCGTGCCGTTCTTCCCATCGCCGAGCGCCTTCTGCGCGTAGCTCGCCCGGAGCAGGCCCTTCATGGTGGCGCTGAAGTCGTCCTGCTTCTTCTTGTCGAGCTTCGCCCACTCCTTCTGGCCGAGCGCGCGCTTCGCGAGCTCTCCGAAGTCGATGTAGCCGTCGGCCGTCGCGGCGAGCTTCTCGATGGTGGCGTCGTTCGCGAGCACTTTCTGAACGTCGACGTCAGCGGCCTTCACGACGGCCAGCGGCCCGGGCGAGGCGGCGAGGAGCGCGGTGGTGAGCAGGGTGAACATGGTGCTCCTGGAGTGGTGACAGGCCTTCGACTCGAGCGACCAGATGCCATTCACTGGCCCAACGATCAACGAGGCTGAAGCGACTCGGAGACCGGCGGCGTGACGGGCGCGACGTCGTACGGAATCTGGAGCAACACGGGCTGCCCGACCGACCGGGACAACGTCTTGAGGCCTACCTGAACGTCATGGAGCGCCTGCGCCCGCTGCGCCGACGCGCTCGCGAGGGCCGAAAACGACTCGACGAGATCGCGCGTGTCGCCAGTGCCGAGGTCGAACGCCGCGTAAGCCGCCGTGGCCCACCGGCGCGCAGACTTCTCGGCCAGGGTCTGTCGTTCCACCCGCACCATCGCGGCCCGCGTCTCACCGTGTGACTTCTCGAGCTCGAGCCGGACGGCGGCCTTCAGCAGATCCCGCTGCGCGCGCATCTTCCCGAGCTCTGCCCGCGCCGCATCGAGGAGCGCGCTCTTCTGCGGAAAGTCCCACGTGTAGCGAGAGACGAGCGCGATGCCGGCCGACAGATCGTTGTACGGATCGTACGCGAAGGCCGATCGCTGCCGCGTGGCGCTGGTCGTCCACACCCAGCGCGCGAAGCCGGCGATGCCGAAGTCGGGGTAGTACATGCGCTCGCGAATCAGCACTTCCTGCTCACGCGCGGCGACGCCGGCCTCTGCAGCGCGCAGCTCGGGGCGATGGGTCAACGCCTGCTCGAGCAGAGACGGCGCAGCCTCGAGCTGGCCTTTCGGATCCGGCAGCCCTTCGGTCGTCACTTCGATGGTGTCTTCGGGGGCCGCCGCGATGAGGAGGCGGATCGCCGCGAGCGCATACTCCTCGCCCTGAGTCGCTGCGTTCTTCTGCACCTCGGCCTGCTGCCGATAGAACTCGAGCTTGTAGAGATCCATCTGCGAGACCTGCGGGCTCTCGGTCGCGCGCAGGCGATCGAGCGTCTTCTTCGCCTCGTCGAGGCGCTTGGTCGTCTCGTCGATGACGTTCACGCCGGCGCGCGCGAGGCAGAGCCCCCAGTACGCTTGAGACACCTGCAGCTCGGCCTCATCGGCCGCGCGTGCGGCGAGCGCTTCACCGGCTTCGACGCCTTTGGCGCCAGCGGCCTCGAGCGCGTCGAGCTTTCCGAACGTGTAGATGGGCAGCAACGCCTCGGCGCCCGCGCGGAACTGAACGCCGACCTGGCCGAAGTCGAGATCGTACTGGAGCGACGCTGGCGTCGTCGGCGGCCCACCGAGGCCGTTGTTGCGCGCTTCAGGCGTCGGCCCCGCCACCGCCACATACGACTCGACGCGGGGAAACCACGCCCAGCGCGCCTCTTCGTACTTCGCGCGGAACCACTGGAGCTGCGCCTGGCTCTCCCTGACGCGGTGATCGTTCTTGCGCGCGCGCTCGATCAACTCGCTCAACGTCAGCGGCGCCGCCTGAGCCGCGAGTGAACCACCGAGAATCAGGCTGACGATCAACGCGCGCACGGAAGGCGCGCGACGTACCCCACACAGCGTTTGAATTGAAGCGCTGCCCGCGCAGTAAGGTGAACGCCATGTCACGAACGGTTCTCGTCGGGGGAGTGTTGCTGTCGATGGTGGCGTTCGCGCAGGCGAAGCCAGAGCCGAAGTTGAAGGGCTCGATGAAGCAGAGCGCGCCGAAGCTCGATCTCGGGATCCCCAGGTTCGATGCGCTCCCGAAGGGCGATGACATCAAGAAGGTCGACGAGAAGGCTCCGACCGAACGTGCGGCCACCGCCCCGGGGGTCGCGCCGTACACGGTGGTCAGCGTGCAGCACGGCAAGGGCTTCGTGAGGACCCCGAACGGCTCGAAGCCGAGCGCGCCCTACCCCGCTGTCATCGCGAGCGGGTCGCCGTTGATGACCGAGAAGTTCTCGACCGTCGTTCGCGTGAAGGCTCCGGAGAAGAAGAACACGTCGATCGAACTCGCCGTGCTCGACCCGCGCGGTGACACCGTGATGGATGCCCAGGGCCAGCTGACGTTCAAGAGCGAGGAGGCCGACTGGACGGTCGACTGGGATCCGACGGGCCTTCGCACCGTGGGCGACTTTCAGGTGCTGGTGCGAATCGGCGGGAACCCGCTCGGTACGTTTCCGCTCAAGATTGAGGCGAAGGCCGACACGAAGCCGTGACCTCACACAACGCATGACGCTGTGCAGGCGGTGGGCTATGGGAGCGCGGTCGTTTCCCAAGGAGACCGCCCGTGGCCTACACCGATCGCGTCAAGCAGATCCTCTCGTGGTACCCGTCTGACTCTCCCGGCGTGCTGACGAACCTCGCGCGCCTGATGAACACGGGCGTGCTCGCTGGCACCGGCAACATGGTGATCCTGCCCGTCGACCAGGGCTTCGAGCACGGCCCCGCGCGCAGCTTCCAGCCAAACCCTGCTGGCTACGATCCCGACTACCACGCGCAGCTCGCCATCGACTCCGGCTGCAACGCGTACGCAGCGCCGCTGGGTTTCCTCGAGGCCGTCGCTGGCAAGCTCAAGGGCGAGATCCCGCTCATCTTGAAGCTCAACAACTCCGACTCGCTCTCGAAGGTCGAGCCGATGTCGGCCCTCACCGGCACCGTGAAGGACGCCGTGCGCCTCGGCTGCGTGGCGATCGGCTACACGATCTATCCGGGCTCGAGCATGCGCAATCAGCAGTACCAGGATCTGCGCGATCTCATCGCCCAGGGCAAAGACGCGGGCCTGCCGACCGTGCTGTGGGCGTACCCGCGCGGCAACATGTCGAAGGACGGCGAGACCGCCGCCGACGTCGTCGCGTACGCGGCGCAGATCTCGGCGCAGCTCGGCGCGCACGTCATCAAGGTCAAGCCTCCGAAGGACTTCATCGAGCAGGCCGAGGCCAAGAAGGTGTTCGAGAAGTACTCGATTCCCACCAAGACGATGGCCGATCGCGTTCGCCACGTCGTGCAGAGCGCCTTCAACGGCAAGCGCATCGTGATCTTCTCGGGCGGCGAGTCGAAGGACACCGCGTCGCTGCTCGAAGACATCAAGGGCATTCGTGAAGGCGGCGGCTTCGGCTCGATCATGGGCCGCAACGCCTTCCAGCGCCCGCGCGCCGAGTCGCTCCAGCTGCTCAAAGACGTGATGACGATCTTCAAGGCCTGAGTTTTTCGAAACGCTGTTCCACGCAGTCGCTGCTCATGGAGAGCCACCAAGTGAAGAACCTCGTGCTGTCGCTGTGCCTGGCCTCGAGCCTGGCCCTCGCGCAGGCGGGCAAAGCGCCGGAAGCGCCAAAGCCCCCTGCCGTCCCCACCGGAGAAGAGCTGAACAAGGTGCTGTACACGTTCGGCGTTCTCCTCGCGAAGAACACCCCGGTTGGCATGGCCAACCTCTCGGAGGCCGAGTTGGCGGAGCTCAAGAAGGGCTTCCTCGACGCGGCCCTCAAGAAGCCCCTCGCCGTCAACACGCAGGAGTTCGACGCGAAGGTCGGCCAGTTCCTCAAGCAGCGCCAGGAGGAGCGCGGCGCGAAGGAGAAGGTCAAAGGCACCGAGTACGCGACGAAGATGGCCGCTGAGAAGGGCGCGCAGAAGCTGCCCTCGGGCCTCATCTTCATCGAGCAGACCGCAGGCGCAGGCGATCAGCCCACGGCGACCGACACGGTGAAGGTGCACTACAAGGGCACGCTCATCGACGGCACCGAGTTCGACAGCTCGTTCAAGCGCAACCAGCCGGCCGAGTTCCCGCTCAACGGCGTCATCAAGTGCTGGACCGAAGGGGTCGCGAAAATGAAGGTCGGCGGCAAGGCGAAGCTCGTCTGCCCGCCTGAGATCGCGTACGGCGAAGGTGGCCGCCCGTCGATTCCGCCCAACGCGACGCTCACCTTCGAGGTCGAGCTGCTCGAGGTGAAGAAGGCCGCTCCCGCCATGCCGCTCCCCGGAGGTCCGCAGTGAAGACCCGAATCCTGTCGTTGCTCGTCACTGTTGGCTTCGTTTTGACCGGCTGCCCCAGTGAGAAGAAGGACGCCGGCTCGGGTGGTACCGCGCCCGTCGCCAACACGGTCGCCGTTCCGCCGGTGAACCCGATGGAGCCGCCCAAGCCGCCGCCGCCCGCGCCCCTGTCGCCGGAGGACGTGAACAAGGTCGTCTACGTGCTCGGCACCTTCGTGGCGCAGCGCACGCCGATCGCGTCGGTCGAGCTCTCCGAGGCCGAGCTCAACGAGGTCATGAAGGGCATCACCGACGCCGCTGCGGGCAAAGAGCTCGCGTTCAAGCTCGAGGAGTTCGGCCCGAAGGTCGACGCGTTCCTGCAGGCCAAGGGCCTCGAGCGCGCCGCGAAGGCCAAGGAGCTGGCCGACAAGGAGCTCGTCAAGTTCACCAAGGAGAAGGGCGCCAAGAAGACCGCCTCGGGCCTGGTGTACATCGAGCAGAAGGCCGGCAAGGGCAACCTGCCGAAGCCGGAAGACACCGTGAAGGTGCACTACAAGGGCACGCTCCTCGACGGCACGGAGTTCGACTCGTCGTACAAGCGCAACGAGCCGACCGAGTTCCCGCTCAACGGCGTCATCAAGTGCTGGACCGAAGGCGTCGGCATGATGAAGCCGGGCGGCAAGGCCCGTCTCATCTGCCCGCCTGACATCGCGTACGGCGAGCGCGGTGCGCCTCCGTCCATTCCTCCGAACTCCGTCCTCTCGTTCGAGGTCGAGCTGATCGAAGTGAAGGCGAAGGCGGCAGCTCCGGCGCCGGGCCAGTAAGTCGGTTCAGCTTCAACGCGTCTGGTGGGCGTTCGCTCGAGGGTTGAGCGGACGCCCATCGTCGTTTTCGGGGGTCGAGTCGGAAGAACCGGAAATCGGCATAGGGGCTGAAAGGAATTCCCTTTCAGTCCCCTGCCACACCACCGGACATGCGGGTCCGCATCCGGCGGTTCGAAGAGTTGAGGTCAGTTCGCAAGCCGAGGGACCCCT
>JALHMW010000014.1 GCA_022843845.1 Archangium sp. | reverse complement strand
ACGCCGCCGCCAGTCGCCACGCCGCCGCCGGTCGCCAGGCCGCCGCCCGTCACTGAACCGCCCCCCGTCGCGATGCCGCCGCCCGTTCCGCTGTTTCCGCCGCCGGCCAGCAGGCTGCCTCCGCCACCACCACGACCCGCGTCAGTGCCGGAAGGACGCACCGGGCACGCAGAGAAGACCGACAGCACTACGCTCGACACCAACAGGGACCGGATCGTCATGGGGAGCAACGCTTCTTTCGTGGGTCAGCACGGCCTGCCAACCCGGTAGATTTTCCCGACCGCGACTTCTAGGAAGCCAACAACGGGCGTGGCTGTACACGAGCCCCCTCAGCCACTCAAGACACGGAGTCATGACATGCGAGCAGTCGGCTTCACCAGGCACGGCGGGCCAGAAGTCCTCGAAGTCATTGAGCTGCCGAAACCGGAGCCCAAAGCGCGCGAGGTACGGGTGCGGGTGAAGGCCGTCGCGCTCAATCACCTTGATGTCTGGGTGCGGAAAGGGTGGCAGGGGCTGAAGCTCCAGCTGCCGCACGTGCTGGGGAGCGACATCGCTGGCGTGGTCGACGCGGTGGGGTCCGAGGTGGCCGATCTCGAGCCGGGCACCGAGGTGTGCGTGAACCCGGGCCTGTCGTGCGGCGTGTGCGAGAAGTGCCTCAAGGGCGACGACAACTTCTGCCGGCAGTACTCGATCCTCGGAGAGCACGTGCGCGGCGGCAACGCCGAGTTCGTCTGTGTGCCCAGGCAGAACATCCTGCCGAAGCCGAAGCGGCTCTCGTTCGAAGAGGCCGCATGCCTGCCGCTCACGTTCCTCACCTCGTGGACGATGCTGGTGCGGCGCGCGCAGCTGCAGCCCGGAGAGACGGTGCTCATCCACGCCGCCGGCTCGGGCGTCGGGAGCGCGGGCATTCAGATCGCGAAGCTGATGGGCGCGAAGGTGATCGCCACCGCCTCGACGGCCGAGAAGCTCGAGAAGGCGACGCAGCTCGGCGCCGATCACGTCATCAACTACACGACGCACGACTTCGTCGACGAGGTGAAGAAGCTCACCAACAAGAAGCTGGTCGACGTGGTGTTCGAGCACACGGGCGCCTCGACGTGGGACAAGTCGATCGCGTGTCTTCCGTACGGCGGGCGGCTGGTGACGTGCGGCGCGACGGCGGGCGGCGACGTGAAGCTCGACCTGCGCGTGCTGTTCTACAAGCGCATCTCGCTGCTCGGCTCGACGATGGGCTCGAAGGGCGACCTCTTCCGCGTGATGCAGCTGGTCGACGAGGGCAAGCTCAACCCGGTGCTCGATCGCGTGCTGCCGCTCGAGAAGGCGGCCGAGGCACATGGGCTGCTGGCCGACCGCAAGTCGTTCGGCAACGTGGTGCTGACGCCATGAACGAGTGCTTCGTGGTCGACGCCGTACGCACGCCGATCGGCAAGCTGCGCGGCGCGTTGAAGGACGTTCGGCCCGACGATCTCGCGGCGCTGGTGATTCGTGCCGTCGTCGAGCGCGCGAAGGTCGATCTGGCGAGCATCGAGGAGCTGTACTTCGGGTGCGCGAACCAGGCAGGTGAAGACAACCGCAACGTCGCGCGCATGGCGTCGCTCCTCGCTGGGCTGCCGCAGCAGGTGCCGGCCGCGACCGTGAATCGCCTCTGCGGCTCGGGGCTCGAGGCGTTGATTCAGGGCGCGCGGATGATCAGGCTCGGAGAGGCCGACGTGGTGATCGCCGGAGGCGTGGAGTCGATGACGCGCGCGCCGTGGTCGATGCCGAAGCCGTCGGAGGCATTCCCTGGCGGCAAGCTCGAGGGCTACGACACCTCGCTCGGCTGGCGGTACCCGAACCCGAAGCTCGCCGCGATGTTCCCGCTCGAGCAGATGGGCGAGACGGCCGAGAACGTCGCAGAGCAGTGGAAGATCTCGCGAGCCGATCAAGATCGTTTCGCGGTGGCGTCGCATGAGAAGGCGGTCGCCGCGCAGAAGGAGGGCCGGTTCGCTGCCGAGCTGGTGCCGGTCGAGCTGCCGCAGAAGAAGGGCCCGGCGATCGTGGTTTCGCAGGATGAGCAGCCGCGCTCCGACTCGACGGTGGAGAAGCTCGCGACGCTGAAGGCGGCATTTCGTGATGGCGGCTCCGTCACGGCCGGCAACTCGTCGTCGCTCAATGATGGCGCCTCGGCCGTGGTGCTGATGAGCGAGCGCGCGCTCAAAGGCCGTCAGCCGCTCGCCCGCTTCGTGTCGAGCGCGACCGCAGGCGTCGATCCGCGCACCATGGGCATCGGACCCGTGCCGGCTTCCCAGAAGGCGCTCGCGAGGGCCGGCTGGAGCGTCGACCAGCTCGAGCTGATCGAGCTCAACGAGGCCTTCGCCGCCCAGTCGCTCGCGTGTCTGCGCGAGCTGAAGCTCGACGAAGCGATCGTGAACGTGAACGGCGGAGCCATCGCGCTCGGTCACCCGCTCGGCATGTCAGGCGCGCGCATCACCGCCACCCTGCTCCACGCCATGAAGGCGCGGAACCTGCGTCGCGGGCTCGCCACCATGTGCATCGGCGTCGGCCAGGGCATCGCGGCGACGTTCGAGCGCGTCTGACTCGGTCTCCCACAGCGCAAACGATCTCGACTGTTGCGTGAATCGAGGTTGCCCTCGTCCGTCATCCCCGCGCAGAGTGCGTCGCCTTTCCATCCACACCTCATAGGAGTTGAAAAAACCATGAAGCGTCTTGCCCTGGCTTTTGCCGTCGTTGCCTCGTTCGCCTTCGCCCAGCCCGCTGGAAAGGGTCCCGACAAGAAGGACGCCGCGCCTGCAGCCGCCGCGCCCGCCGCCGCTGATGCGAAGGCCGACGCGAAGGCTGCCAAGGCGGCGCGTGACGACGCGAAGAAGGCCAACAAGGCGCAGGCCGAGGAGCGCAAGAAGGCCGCGCAGGACAAGGTGAAGGCCGCGAAGGATGCCGCCAAGGCGAAGGTCGACGCGGCGAAGGCCGACAACAAGACCAAGCTCGACGCCGTGAAGGCCGATGGCAAGGCGAAGGTCGACGCGGCGAAGGCGGCGGCGAAGACGGCCGCGGACGAAGCGAAGACGAAGAAGGACCCGGCGTCGAAGGCGGCCGCTGCGAAGGCGAACGCCGAGGCGAAGCGCGCCGAGGCGATGGCGAAGGTCGAGGCGGCGAAGGCTGCAGCGAACGCGGCGAACGCCCAGGCGAAGGCCGATGCCGACGCGAAGCTGGAGCAGGCGCTCGCGGCCGCCGAGGCTGACGCGGAGAAGGCAAACGCCGACGCTGATCGTGAAGCGGCCGACGCTGACGCCGACGCGAAGTAATCAGCGCGAAGCAGGTCCGAGGCCTCGGCGACCGCTCAGTGGTCGGCCGGGGCCTTCGTCTGTGAGCTGGCGGAGGCTCAGCACAGCCGCAGGAGCAGGTCGCCGCAAGGCACTGCTAAGTGTTCGATCATGAAGAGGGCCGCGCATTCAGCCGCGATCGAGAACCACTACACGAAGAGCTGGGGGCCGCCCTTGCGTCGGGAGCGCCTGACCCGCGGCCCTGTTCACGAACTTCCGCCCGACTTTGAGGTGTTGGTCTTCCAGAGAAACGACTCGCTTTGCTACGCGACAAGTTCGATGTCGCAGCCGCTCGACGACGAAGCGCTCGAACTCCACCTCATGGCCGAACACGCCCAGCCAGGACTCGTCGAGTTGCTGACCGTCGTCGCCCACTATCACCGCACCGGTCATCGATTGGGGCTTGGGCACTCCGTGAACTTCGGCCGTCCGTGGCTCGTTGGAGCAACTGCCTCGTTCGGCTTGATCTCGCTGCCGTATCTCGATGGGCCAGACCTCGAGTGGTCGGCCGAACCACGGATTCGCTTTCTGTGGCTTCTTCCGATCACTGAGAGGGAGCGCGAGTTCAAGAAGGCACACGGTACGGAAGCGCTCGAGCAGCGATTTGAGGAGGCCGAACTCGACTACCTGAACCCCAACCGGAACTCGGTGGTGTGAGGACCTGACGCAACGTTCCGTGCGAAATCAGCGCGCCGCTTCGAGCAGGTTCGACTCGAGCTTCCGCGCCTCGGCGACCATCGGATGCTCGGCCGGCGCCTGCTTCTGAATCCGCCGCACCACTGCGAGCGCACGATCGGCCTGCTTGAGCCGGGTGAACGCGAGCGCCTGGTTGTACGCAATGCGCCAGTCAGACGGCTCGATCGTCGCTGCCTGCTCCAGCAGCTTCAGCGCCTCGGCGTACTGACTCGCCGACGTGCCTTCGAGGAACAGCGTCGCCAGGTTCACCATCGGCCGCCAGTTGCCGGGCGCGAGCTCGATCGCCTTCCGGTACGCCGCTTCAGCCTTCGGAGGGAGCGGCACCGCGGCGTAGAGATTCCCCAGCGCGAAGTGGGCTTCCCAGTGCTTCGGGTTCTTCTCGAGCAGCTGCTTCGCGACCTTCTCGGCCTTGTCGAAGTCACCCGTGAGCATCGACAGGTTGGCGAGGTTGAGCCACGCCTGCTCGTGCTGAGGAGCCACCTTGAGCTCACGCTCGAGATAGCCGACCGCGCCGGGCGCATCGTCGAGCATCATCGTCGCGGCGAGCGCCTTCTCGAGCAGCGCCGGATGATCGCCGCAGGCCTTCAGCCCGAGATCGAGGATGTCGCGCGCAGCCTGGAACTCTTTGAGCTCGAACAACACGTCGCCCAGCGTGGCCCACGCGCTGACGCTCTTCGGCGCGAGATCCTTCGCCTTCTCGAACGCGCGCAGTGCCAGGCGGTGCTGCTTACCGATGCGGTACGCCATGCCGAGGAACGTGAAGGCGTCGGGGTTCTGCGGAGCCAGCGACGTGGCCTGCGTGAGCGCAGCGACGGCCTCTTGCGCACGCCCCTGCCCTGCCAGCACGCGACCCAGGTTCAGCTGGCAGAGGAAGACGTCGGGAGACAGCTCGACGCCCTTCTTCAGCGCCTCCACCGCCAGGTCGAGCTCATTCAGGCTCTCGTGCACCAGGCCCACCATCGTCCAGCCGAGGCCGTGACGCGGAGAGAGCCGAACCGCCGCCATCGCGTGCATCTTTGCGGCGTCGAGCTGGTTGGTGAACAGCGAGATCCGCGACAGCCCGGCGTACGCCTCGGCCATCGACGGGTTGCGCTCCAGCACCGCCTCGTAGAGTGCTGCCGCGGCGTTGAGATCTCCCGTAGCCAGCTTTGCGTCGGCAGCCTGCAGCTTCGCCCGCGTGTCCAAAAGCGTTCCCCGTGCCTCTTCGTCTTCGCGGAACAGCTTCTTCGCCTCGTCGTACGCGCCCGACTTCAGTGCACGTTCGCCTGCTTGAAAACGTTCGGAATGGACCATGGGGACCACAGCATCACCATCGGGGGGGTGAAGAGAACAGGAGTCGTTCGGATGAAGGTGCGGGGCTTGTCCGTCTTCGGGTGCAGCCAGCCGCTCACCCACTTCGCGGTCTTGCCCACCGCGGCCGTCGCGTCCCAGAAGTCGACCTTGCCGTCCTTGTTCACGTCGGCGACGTTCTTCGCCATCTCGCCGATCATGCGCACGTCGACTTCGACGGTCGCCGAGCCTCCGAGGCCGACGCCGAGCGCCGCGCCCAGGCTGCCACCGAGCTTCAGCTTGCCGTCTTCGTAGCCAATGATGCCCGAGGCGCGCGCTTCGGCACCGGCGCTGGCGTAGCCGCTCACCACCGCCGCGAAGGGGCCTGCCTCGAACCGCACTTCGCCCTCGATCTTCACGACGGCGGAGGCGCCTGCCTCGCCCTTCGCGATCGCGGTGGGCGGGTTGCGGGTGATCTGCACCGTCCCGTTGGCTTCGGCGACGGCCTCGGCAGAGGCGCGCGCGTACCCTTCGACCGAGGCATCGACCTCGACACCGCTGATGGTGACGCTCTTCGTCGACGCGCGGCCAGTCACCTCGGCCTCGACCGACGCGCCGACCCGCAGGTTCACCGACGCATCGAGTCCGTTGAGATCGAGCCGGCCGTTCGCGTCGACGCTGGCCTTCACCTCGGCCTTCGCGCGTGCGTCGTACGAGGCCTCACCGAAGCGCCCCGACACACGGCCGGAGGACTCGGCGTACACGCCCGCCCGCGCCTCACGCTTGAACGTCGCGGAGATGCCCTGGCCGTCGAACTGTGCGCTCTGGTGACCGGTGACGCCGTACTGGGTCGACACGCTGCCGTGTTCGCCCTCGACGAGCGTCTTCTCGTGCATGCGCTCGGGCGCGACTTCGCTCGACCACGCTGCGGGCTCCAGGCCCAACCAATCCATCACCTTGCCGACGCGCTCGGCGAGCTTGTCGGCGCGGGCCGTGACGCGAGACGAATCGGCGTCGCGCTCACGCAGGAAGCTCTTCTCGACGTTGGTGCCCTTCTTCCAATCAGCGCCGCCGCCGAGGGTGAAGACACCGTCGTCGTACGTCGTGGAGGAGCGCGTCTCGAGCTCGGAGCCCTTCGAGCGCTTCTCGTTGCGGGTGACCGTGTGCTCGCCCTGCTGGCGAACGGTGGTGACGTCGGAGGCCTTGTGCGCGTTGCCCACCGAGTCGCTGGTGCTGGCGTGCGTCGCGGTGCGGGCGCCATCGGCGAGGGTGCTGCTGACCGTCTGCTCGCGGCCCGACTTCGTGATGCCGTACACGTCGGCGTTCTTGGTGGTGATGGTGTGGCGGCTGGTGTCGCCACGCTCCGACTGCTTCTCGGTCCGCGTCTCGGTGCGCGACTGGGTGGAGCGGCGGCCCAACATGTCGCTGCGATCGACGAAGCTGTTCTCGGTCTCGCGGCCAGGGCGGCTGGTCTGCTTGGAGTACTCGAGGGTCGACTCGAGCAGCTTCCCTTCGGTCTTCGTGAGCGTCTGGTTCGACTCGACGTCCTTGCGGCGCGAGTGTTTGCGGCGAGTCTCGGAGCCGTCGGCGCCCGTCTCGACCTCGGCGCTCTTCGACTTCGCCAGGCGATCGATCGCCGTCTGCACACCCTTGGGAGCCGCCTTCGCTTTGGCCTTCGCGGCGGCAGCTGCTGCTTTTGACCGGGAGTTGACGCGAACCACGGTGATCTCCTTGAAGAACGGCTCAGTCGAGGTATCGGCCGGTCGAGGTGGGACGTTGTGCCACCATGTGGGAAAGCAAGTTTACATCAAGCCTACAACGTCACCTCACTCGTCACGTTGCGACCGTCTGAGAGCTGGACGACGACGCGCGCGACGACGCCTCTGATGCGGTCGGCGGTGCCCACGTCGAAGTGCAGGCCGTGCTCTCCGACTTCGTGGGCCACGCTGCGCTGAGGCTGGTCGGGAAGGTAGACGGCGGCGGCGGCGAAGCGATCCTGGCGACGGGGTTGAACCACCACCTGGACACGCTGTTTGGAGCGGAACACCAGCAGCTTGAACTCGGTGCGCTCTTCGATCACCTCGAGGGCATCGCTCGAGCCGCGCGCTTCGACGGCGAGCGGCACCGGAGCAGGACGCAGCGTCACGACGTCACCCTTCGTCGCTTCATCGATGGCGAGATCGCCCTCCTCCATCGCCTTGAGCGCCATCATCAGCTCGGCGTCGCTCTGGGCGGCTTTGCGAATCGCGTCGCGCTCGGCGGTGCTGGCGAGCCCGAGATCGAACCGCAGCAGCTCGTCGAACGAGAACCGGCGGGAGCGCTTCTGCATCACGAGCTCGTGGGCCGCCTGGGCGCCTTGCGAGAGGCTTCCGCGGGCTTCACCACCGAGCACCTTCACCACCAGGTCGTGCTCCAGACCCGACTTCTCCGACACCCACCACGCCGCCGCCCGCCGCTCCGCATCGAGAATCGCCACCTCGTCGCGCCGGTCGGCGTTGAGCGCCGTGAGCCGGGTGGTACAGCGCCGCGCTTTTTCGTCTGCGGCGTTCAGCTCCTGCGTCAACCGCTGCAACGTCACCTGCGCTCCGGGACGACCGCGACCTGCCATGTGCTCGACGGAGCAGCGGGCCGACTCGAGGCGATCTCTCGCCATCAGCGCCTGCATGGCCCACGTCGTCAGCGTCTTCCCGTCACCGTCACTCTCGGGAATCGCCGCGTCGACGGCTTGATCGGCAGCGCGCTCGACCCTCGCGCGAACGTCGTCGGCCTTCACGCCCTCGGCCCATGAATGGAGCCCCTTCTCGGGCACGGCGGCGAGCGCGGCGTCGATCAGCTGCTCGTCACAGGGCACCTTCGCGCGCCGCCTCAAGAGGTCTCCCGCCGCTTCGAGCAACCGGCCCACCACGGGTGCTGGATCGCCGGGTCGACTGGCTGCTTCGAGCTCGGCCTTCAGAGATTCCAGTTCGTCGATTCGGGCGCGATACTTTTCGATGGGCGAGACGGTCACGACAGCTCCTCCTTGCGTGCTTCGAGCACGTACGACTTCAACCAGGCCTGCGCGCGGCTGACGCGCTTGTAGGAATTGACGACGCTGATGCCGAGCTGACGGGCGACCTCTTCGTGATCGTCCATGTCCTGGTGGTGGTACAGATCCCAGGCGGCGGCTTCGTTGGGGTGCTCTTCCTGCAGCTTCCGGAAGGCAGCCCAGTACTCTTCATTGGCCTCGGCGGCTTCGGCCTTCGCGTTCGAGAAGGCGACGGCGCGGTTGGCCTCGGGCAGTGTCTCTTCACGATCGTCCTCGTCGTCATCACGAGGGCCCGTGGCGAGCTCTTCGCGCTGCCGGCGATAGCGATCGATCGCACAGTGCTTCACGATGCGCAGGAAGAACGTCTTGGGAGACGCTGCCTTGCCCGGCATCTGCTCCGACACGCCGCGGAACTGGTCGAGGCCGCGCGACATGAACTTCGCCGCGGCGTCCTGGAAGACCTCGTCGACGTCGTCGGGCGAGCCCCTCATGAACGCGCCCTGGACCCGGCGAATGACGGTGGCGGAGGGGTCCCTCCAGCGGAAGACAAGCTCTCCAAGCTGCTTCTTGAAGTCGCGGCCTTCGGCTTTACGCTTGGAAATGTCGGCGAAGAGTTCGTCGTCTGTGAGCATGGGCGAAGGCCGACGACCATATCCCCTTGCACGTCGACCGAAGCGGATTCCTGACGAACTCCAGAACGACGACCAGCCCCACGAATTGAAGGGGCTTAGGCGGGCAGGTGCGCCAGGCAGACGCGCGCGACCTCGAGCGGCCCGTCGACGCCCTTGAGGCTCGCGGCGTAGCGCTGGGTGATGCGCGTGGCGTCGAACAGCCCTCGACTGACGGCCTGCTCCGCGATGGCCGCAGGCATCACGAGCTCACCGGCCTTCGCCTCGCCCTGGAGCCTCGCCGCGACGTTCACGGTCTGGCCGAAGTAGTCGAGCACCTTGTTCGCGGTGGCGACGAAGCCGGAGCCTCCGAAGACGCCGAGCTTGAGCGACGTGCGCGAGCCCAGCGCATCGAGTGCACGAAACGCCTCGAAGTCCTTCAGCATGTCGCAGGCGCCGGCCACCGCGGCGAGCTCGTCGGGGAAGACGGCCATCACCGCGTCGCCCATCGTCTTCACCACCGTGCCGCCGTGCCGTTCGATCGCGCTGGTCAACACGTCGAAGTGGGCCTGCACGAACCGAAACGCCTCGGCGTCGCCAGCGCGCGCGTACATGTCCGTCGAGCCCGTGAGATCGCTGAAGACGAGGGCGAAGCGCTGCACCTGGAGCGACAGGCCCGGGCGGAGCACCTGCGCCGAGAACTCGCGGCGGAACAACGGGAGCATCAGCACGTCACGCGCCGTCGCGGCCAGGCTCGCCCACGCGGCCTTCTCGAGCTTGACGTGCCGCTCGCTCTCTCCGGTCGACTTCACCGAGATCTCGGCGAGCGGCGCGACCTGAAACCGTTCAGGCCAGTCCTTGCCGTCGTCGGGGATCTCGACCTGCGTTGGCCCGCCCTGCTTCGACGAGACGAGCGCCGCCTTGCCGCCGCGCATGAACAGCCGGAAGAGCCCTTCTTCATCGGGCACCCGCACGATCGCCTTGCCGAGGTCGGGGAGGATCGCCTGACTCACCACGTGCGGCATGCGCGCGGGGCTGCCGACGCAATACGGGCCGGTCTCGACGAGGCGGATGCCCTCGACGGGGCGGAAGGTGGCCTCGACCGAGTCGTCGAGATCGAGGCCGAAGCCGATCTCACACAGCTGGCAGAAGCCATGGGTGGTGAGCTCGCCCAGGGAGTCGACGGACGACGCGCCGGTTCGGCAGCTCGGGCAGACGACGTCCCACCGCAATTGGAGCAGTCCCGCGTGCACGCCGTGAAGACACGCTGACAGCACCTCGCGACGGGGCGCCTTCCACTCGTCGGCGAGCTCGTAGGGGCGCATGCGCATCACGCGATCGTCAGGGCCCCGCGCGACGAGCTCGACGAGCAACCGCCCGAGTTCTCCGACGCCGGCGGCACGCAGGGCTTCGGCGGCCCGCTCGAGGCGCTCCTGATGCACGGGGTGTGACGGCGGCAACGACGGCGGCTTGCCGTTGCGCACCAATGACTGATCGAGCAGCGAGATCGCGTCAGAGAGTTTCTTGAGCGTGCCCGAGGCCGAGAGCCGCACGATCGGCGCGAGGAAGATGCTCCGGGGCCAGAGGGTGAGCGTGACGCCGACGCGGCTGTTCAGCCCTTTCGCCTCGGTCAGGTACGCGACGTCGAGGCGCTCGATGGGGCCCGAGTGCATGTCACGGCGCACCTTGAGCGACTTCATGAAGTCGAACTCGTAGGGCTGCTCGCTCCACGTCACCTCGAAGCCGCCGAGGCGGGTCTTCACCAGATATCGGGCCGCGCTCCCTTCCGTGGCCGCCGCGACCTCGAGCGGCGCGTTGCCCATCGCCCGGTTCAACCACTCGGTGTCGGAGAGCCCCTTCCAGATCGCGCAGACGTCGCTCTCGCATTCCACCCAGTGCTGGAGCACGATCTCACGCGACACTGAAGACACCCTTCGTTGGAGGTCAGGCGACGGATTGGCGCGGCGTCAGAGCCGCCAGAACGAGGAGGCTAGCGTGCGGGGCAACGTGCGCCAGTCGCCTACCCCATCTTTCACCCGCCCTCGGGCAGTGGAGTCAGTGTCATGCGCCGCACCATCATTCTCGGAGATCTTCACGGCTGTCACGACGAAGCCGTCACCCTGCTCGACCGGCTTCAAGTCAGCGTCAGCGATCGCGTGATCTTCGCGGGCGATCTCGTCGATCGCGGCCCGAAGTCACGGGAGTGTGTCGAGCTCGCCATGAAGTACGAGTGCGTGCTCGGCAACCACGAAGAGAAGCACCTGCAGCAGCGAAGGCGCGCGGCCGAGAAGCTGTCACCCGATCACCTTCGGACCCGTGAGGCGCTGGAGGATCGGCACTACGAGTACTTCGCCACCCTGCCCCACTTCATCCGCCTGCCGGAGTTCGGCGCGGCGGTCGTTCACGCAGGCTGCTTCCCCGGAGTGCCGATCGAGCAGCAGTCGACCAACCACCTGCTCCACCTGCAGCACATCAACCCGCCGGCCACGAAGTCGTACTGGCCCTCGAAGGCGCCTGGCGATCACCGCTTCTGGACGAACTTCTGGAAGGGCCCGGAGCGGATCATCTTCGGCCACTCGGTGCTCGATCGGCCGTTGGTGACGACGTGGGCCGTCGGCCTCGACACCGGCGCGGTGTTCGGTCGAGGGCTGACCGCGCTGGTGCTGCCGAGCTGGGAGCTGGTGACGCTACCGACGCGGGACTTCTCAGGCGGCAAGAAGACGCTGGCGATCTTCGACGTGCAGGACGGCGTCAGGGCGTTTTCGTGAGCCGGCGCACCACGAAGTCGAGGCGATCGTTCCCGACGAAGAGCTCGTCGCCGATGAAGAACGTCGGCACGCCGAACGCTCCGCGACGCACCGCCTCTTCGGAGTCGGCCTTCAGTCGGTCCTTCAGCGGCTGACTCGCAGCGAGTGGGAGCACGCGCTCGGCGTCGAGCCCGACCCTGCTCAGGACGTCGGTGAGGACGACCGGATCATTCGGGTCGCGCCCGTCACGCCAGATCGCCGCGAACATCTCGACGCAGAACGAAGCGCCCTTCCCTTCGTCGATCGCCACCAGCGCGCATCGGTTCGCCTGCGTCGCGAGGAAGGGAAACACCTCGGGGATCTTCACCGGTGCGAGCCCGAGGAAGTCGGCCCAGTCGCCGAGATCCTTCATCAGCCACGGGATCTTCGCGGGGTTCTGGCCGGGCCCGCGGTTGTCGGTGGCCTTCAAGAGCGCCGGCAGAAAACACGGCCGCCACGTCACCGAGCCGCCCGCCGCGCCGACCATGGCCTCGACCCGCGTCGACGCCAGGTACGAGTACGGGCTCATGAAATCGAAGAAGAACTCCACCTTCCCGCTCATTTGGTCGGCCTTTCGAGTGCTTTCGCCTTGAGTCGCAGCGTTCCTGCGACAAGGTTCATTCCACGATGCCAGCGATGACGAAAGCAGTGATGGACGACCTCCGCGCAGCGCTGGAGCGTGACGCCAGCGTGTTCGGCCCGACGCTCGCGCAGCTGGCAGCCGAGCGCGGCCTCGCGGTGACGAAGAAGGAAGACGGCTCCATCAAGCCGATTCCGATCACCGCGACGCCCGTCGTCATCGAGCGCGCCGAGCTCGTTCGCCGGCAACGTCTCGCAGCCCTGCTCTCGTCGGCTGGCCTCAAGATGTCGCGCGCGGTGCTCAACGGCCTCAAGCGCGAGGTCGTCTTCAACGGGCTGTCGCCGCTCGAGCAGCAGCTGGCCGAGAAGACGTTTCGCCAGCTCGACACGCTCGTCACCACCCGGGTCGACTTCTTCGTCGGCGACGCCGTTCGTGCGCTCGAGATCAACGCGACGATCCCCGCGATGCAGGCCTACAGCGACATCGCCGCGAACACGTTCCTCGAGGTGGTGGGCCGCCACTGGGGCGCAACCGAGGCGCAGGTGGCTGGCTGGCAGACACAGAACGGCAGCAACGCGAAGGCGCTCTTCGACGCGCTGATGGCGGGCTACGCGAAGTTCAGGCCGGGGAAGAAGCCGACCCGCATGGTGCTGCTGTCGCGCAGAAATGACGCGCAGCTGACGGAGCAGCGTTCGTTGTGCGCGCGCTTCAACGAGCTGGGCGTCGAGGCCGAGGTCGTGCACCCCGACCAGCTGAGCGGCAGCGACACGGTCCTGGCGAACGGGAAGCCGGTCGAGCTCATCTACCGCCACCTCTTCGTGCGCAGGCTGGAAGAGGCCGACCTGCCGGGCGCCGAGTACGTGAAGGCGCTCCTGGCCGAGCCGAACGGAACGCGCGCGGTGATCCTCAACCCGCCGGCCTCGCAGGTCGAAGTGAAGGCCGTGTTCGGGCTGATGTCCGAGGCGATCGAAGACGGCGCGATCGCGAAGGCTGCCGGGCTGACCGATGACGAGCTCGAGGCGATTCGCACCTCGGTGCCGTGGACGAGGCTCTTCAGGGGCGACGCACTGCTGGCCGAGGTCCAGCAGCACCCCGATCGCTACGTGCTCAAGCGCTCCTGGGACTACGGCGGCCGCGCGGTCTTCGTGGGCCGCACCAGCGGCGAGTCGTCATTCTCAGAGCGCGTGAAGGCGGCGTACGGCGAGGCGCTCGACTGGAAGGCGACCTGCGCGCGAGCGATCGTGGACCCGACGGGCGGCGGCTTCGTCGTGCAACACGTCGTCGACACCCTGCCCGAACGGCACCTGCTCTGCGCGGGCCAGACGCAATCCTGGGCAGATCTCTTCGTCGACTACTCGTCCTATGCCTCCGTCGGCCTGCCCGAGCAGCCTGCCTGGGGTGGAGTGTGTCGCGGCTCCATCTCACACATCGTCAACATCGTTGGCGGCGGAGGGGTGTTGCCCTTACTGGTAGACGAGGTCGCAGCCCAGTTGCACGCGGCGGCGACGCGAACATTGAAGTAGACGCGCTGGACCAATTTCAGAACAGGAGCACCGCATGGCTTTCGATCCGCAGCAGTCTTCCCACCAGCAGCAGTTCGGAATTCCCTCGGCCGCGTCGTTGCTCGCCGAAGAGTCGGCCAGTGCCTTCATGGCGAAGGTGTACCGGTGGATGATGGCCGGGCTCACCCTCTCGGCAGGCACCGCGTGGTTCGTCGCGAGCAACCAGCAGGCCTTCAGCCTCGTGCGCGGGCTGTTTCTGCCCCTCGTGATCGCCCAGCTCGCGGTGGTGTTCATCTTCTCGATGATCGCGCCGAAGATCAGCGGCGCGATCGCCGCAGCCATGTTCCTCGGGTACTCGTTCCTCTCAGGGCTGACGCTCTCGTCGATCTTCTTCGTCTACAACCTGGGCTCGATCGGCACCTCGTTCGGGGTGACCGCGGCGATGTTCGGGGCGCTCAGCGTGTACGGCACGGTGACGAAGAAGGACCTGTCGGCCTGGGGCACGTTCCTCTTCATGGGCCTCATCGGCGTGCTGGTGGCAGGCGTGGTGAACATCTTCCTGCAGAGCGACTTCCTCGGCTTCGTCATGAGCTGCGCCGCGGTCGTCGTGTTCTCGGGGTTGACGGCCTACGACACCCAGAAGCTGCGCCAGATGCACGCCTCGAGCGGCTACGCGAGCGTCGGTAGCCTGGCCGTCAACGGCGCGCTGGTGCTGTACCTCGACTTCATCAACCTGTTCCTGAGCATCCTGCGGCTGTTCGGCAGCCGACGCTGAACTCAAGTTCGACGCTGAAGCTCGAGTTCGAGAACGGTGGTTCGCGGGCCGGTTCCTTCACGGGAGCCGGCCCGTGGTCTTTCAGGACGCTTCCCTCGGAGCGCGCTCGGCGAACTCGGACCACACCTCAGAACGACGGCGCCAGGTGCCCCATGCCGCCCGATGCAAAGCGTTTGCGCGCGTCGACGATGGCCGCCTGCGAGGTGAGCGCGAACGGGCCAGACCAGACGACGGGCTGCCCGAGCGGCGTGCCGACGCCCACGAGCGCCTGAAGTGGTGTGTCCATCGTCGCCAGCCGCATCAAGCCATCGGCGGTGTCGAACAGGGCTCCCTGGTGGGCCGACAGGGATGACTCGTTTCCCGCCAGGCCGCTGCCAGCGATCGCCATCGCGAAGGCAGTCTGGCCGGCCTGCGCGGGAAGGAGGACTTCCGACCGGGGCGCGAGGTGCACGTCGAGGAACGTGAGGGCTGGGACCACGGCAAGGGTCGAGGTCTTTCCGTCGAAGGCGCCGGCGAGCACGCGGATTCGCACCCCGGGAGAAGGCCGCACTTCGACGATCTCCTTCGGGTCGAGGTGCAGCGCACGGGGCGGCTGCGCATGCTGCTCGACAGGCAGGTTCACGAACATCTGCAGGCCGTGGCTGTCGACGCCAGGCACGACCGGAACCTCTTCGTGCACCACGCCCGAGGCCGCCTCGGTCCAGTGAAGTGCTCCGGGCTCGATGAGCTGCGTGTTCCCCGTGCTGTCACGATTCCGGAAGGCGCCGAGCGAGTCCTCGAACAGGTACGTCACCGCTGAGAACCCGGCGTGCGGGTGCGGCGGAAACGTCGGCTGGGTCATGTGGAAGTGGTCGAGGTTCAGGAATGGGTCGAGCGATCGCCCGGCGAGCGTTCCCCGGAGGCTCCAGGAGAAGAACGACGGCGTCATCTGGTGACGAGGCAGGGCCTCGACGGCGACGACGGCCTTGAGGGGACGAGACATGGCGTGAACTCCGAGCGCGAGGGGAGCCCCAAGCCCGAGCGCACCCAGGAGCTGTCGGCGAGAGGGGCTGTTCATCTTCCAACCATGCGCAGCGCGCTCGAGATTGACAATGCACCACCGCGTGACGCTTTGTCTCAGCTATGAAGACAATCGACCTGAACGCGCTCGACGTCGTCGTTCGAGTGGTCCGCGCTGGCAGCTTCACCGCAGCCGCTCGCGCGATGGGCACCAGCAAACAGTGGGTGTCTCGCCGCGTGCTCGACGCCGAGGCTGCGCTGGGGTTGCCGCTCCTCGAGCGGACCACCCGGACGATGAAGCCGACGCCTGCAGGCGCGAGGGTCATCGAGCGTGCCGAGGCAGCCCTGGCGTCGATCACCGAAGCCCTGACCGAGGCCGAACGCGCCCAGCAGGAGCCGTCGGGCCAGCTGCGGGTGTCGGCGCCCCTGCTCTACGGCCGCCAGTTTCTCGTGCCGATCATCGCCGAGTTCCGCGAGCACAACCCGAAGGTGCTGGTGGAGCTGCTCCTCACCGATCGGCGCGTCAGCCTGCTCGAGGAGGAGGTCGACCTCGCGATCCGCGTGGGAGACAGCCCGGACTCGAGCCTGGTGAGCCGGCGCCTCGGCCGGGCCTCGCTCCAGCTCGTCGCGTCACCGGGCTACCTGTCGAGCGCGGGGACGCCCCGAACGATCGCGCAGCTGAAGACCCATCACGCCGTGCTCGCACGCCCCGACGAGACCTGGACGCTCGACGATGCGCCCGTGGGTCTGGAGCCGTCGACCGTCATCGCGCACCTCGAGACCCGCTTCGCGGCGGCGTGCGCAGGCCTGGGCGTCGCCTTGTTGCCATCGTTTCTGGTGAAGCCGGCGGTCTCGGCCGGCCAGCTCGTGCACCTGCTGCGAGGCGTGCGGCTGCGCACGGGGCAGGTCCAGGTGCTCACCCATCATCAGCGCTCGATGCCGTTGCGGGTGCGGCGCTTCATCGACCTCGTCGTCCAGCGAGCGCCCGATCTCTCGTGACGCTCAGTCGCGCTTGCGATCGATCGGCAGCGTCATGCGCAGCCGCTCGACCACCTGCCCGCCCTTGAGGTGCGCCGAGACGATCTCCTTCACGTCGTCCTTCGTCACCGGGCCGTACCAGACCTGCTCCGGGTAGACGACCAGCGCCATGCCGCGCTCGCAGGCGTCGAGGCAGCCGGCGGTGTTGATGCGCGTGCCCTTCACGTCCTGGGCGTCGAGCTCCTTCTTGAGCGCCAGTCGGAGCTCTTCGCCGCCTTTCGACGCGCAGCAGCCCTTCGGGGCGCCGTCGGGGCGGCGGTTGGTGCAGACGAAGACCTGGCGCGTGTACGGAGGAGGCATGCGGCGGTTGATAGGCCCGCCCGGAGCGTTCTGCCAGCCCGCGATGCTGCCCCGCCAGTGGTGGGTTTCGCGCGCTCCCGTGGGCACCGTGGCTGATGGTGCGGGGCGCGCAAAACACCTGTTCGTCAAGCACAGCGGTGCGCTTCCGAGAGGAACTCGATCAACTCGCGACACACACACTCAGCAAACACGGCCACCGGCCAAACACCCATCGATGAAAAGCGATGGAGGGCCATGATCCCACGCAGAAGCGCATCTCATGCGCAGGCTGTCGCACTTTTCGGCTGAACCGTGCTCGGAGGCCGATTTACCGGCCTGCGACGAGTTCGAGTTTTCCACAGGGGTGTAAAAACCCCCTAAGTGTTGGGTATCGGTCGAAAATTTGACACAACATGTTGGGGTTCTACTCTTGACACCGAAATGTGGCGAGCGCATAAGCAGCCTCGAATTTCGGAGGCGAAGCACCCTGTAGCACCCGGTCCGGGAGGGATCCCGGGTGCGAAAACTCCCACCTTTCATGCTTTGCACCCCCGGGGGCAGTCTTCCTGAGGGGTGATCAGTCGTCTCTCGTCACCCACACACGCAGTCACACGTCAGACCACGCTGCAACACTCGAGGGGAAATCCACATGGAGAAGGAGCTGTCGTCCATGAACGTCGCGGTCAACCAGGGCACTGTCGGGCTTGATGCGCGAGCCGTGCCCCGAAACGGCAAGCGCCAGGGCCTGACGGTCAAGCGCTACTTCACCACCCCCGGCGTCGACCCGGCGGACGAGATCGCGTGGGAATACCGCACCGCCTCCATCGCTGGTGAAGACGGCAAGGTCGTCTTCGAGCAGAAGAACGTCGAGGTCCCCAAGTCGTGGTCGATGCTGGCGACCAACGTCGTCGCGTCGAAGTACTTCCGCGGCAGCCCTGGTACGCCGGAGCGTGAGTCGAGCGTGCGCCGCCTCGTCGGCCGCGTCGCCGACACCATCACCGCCTGGGGTGAGACGGGTGGCTACTTCGCGACGGCCGAAGACAAGGCCGCCTACCACGCCGAGCTCACCCACCTGCTCCTTCGCCAGAAGGTCGCCTTCAACTCGCCCGTCTGGTTCAACGTCGGCGTCGAGGAGCACCCCCAGTGCTCGGCGTGCTTCATCAACTCGGTCGAAGACTCGATGGAGTCGATCCTCGGGCTCGCGAAGACCGAAGGCATGCTCTTCAAGTACGGCTCGGGCACCGGCTCGAACCTCTCGCCGATTCGCTCGTCGAAGGAGCAGCTCAAGGGCGGCGGCACGGCCTCTGGCCCGGTCAGCTTCATGAAGGGCTTCGACGCCTTCGCAGGCGTCATCAAGTCGGGCGGCAAGACGCGCCGCGCGGCCAAGATGGTCATCTTGAACGTCGACCACCCCGACATCCTCGATTTCATCCGCTGCAAGGTGAACGAAGAGAAGAAGGCGTGGACGCTCATCGACGGCGGCTACGACAGCTCGTTCAACGGCGAGGCGTACTCGTCGATCTTCTTCCAGAACTCGAACAACTCGGTGCGCGTCACCGACGACTTCATGAAGGCCGTCGTCGACGATCGCGCCTTCCAGACCCGCGCCGTGCGTGACGGCGTGCCCATGGAGACCTACCGGGCGCGCGACGTGTTCCGTGAGATCTCCGAGGCCGCCTGGCACTGCGGAGACCCGGGCCTGCAGTTCGACACCACGATCAACGCGTGGCACACCTCGTCGAACACCGATCGCATCAACGCCAGCAACCCGTGCTCCGAGTACATGTTCCTCGACGACACGGCCTGCAACCTGGCCTCGCTGAACCTGATGCACTTCCGCTCCATCGATGGCGAGTTCGACGTGCCGGCCTTCGAGCACGCCGTCGACGTGACGCTGCTGGGCCAGGAGATCATCGTCGGGTTCTCGAAGTACCCGACCGAGCGCATCACCAAGAACTCGTACGACTTCCGTCCGCTCGGCCTCGGCTACGCCAACCTCGGCGCGCTGCTGATGGCGGCCGGTCTGCCGTACGACTCCGATGAGGGCCGCGCGTACGCCGGCGCCATCACCTCGCTCATGGCTGGCCGGGCCTACGTGCAGTCCGCGAAGATCGCCGAGCACCTCGGCGCCTTCGCCGGCTACGCCGCGAACAAGGAGCCGATGCTCGGCGTCATGCGCAAGCACCGCAAGGCCGCCTACCAGCTGCCCGTGCACAAGACCGACTCGAAGCTCCACGTCGCGCAGAAGGCCGCGTGGGACGAGGCGCTGTCGCTCGGTGAGCAGGCCGGGTACCGCAACAGCCAGGTCACCGTGCTCGCGCCGACCGGCACCATCGGCTTCATGATGGACTGCGACACCACCGGCATCGAGCCCGACATCGCGCTCATCAAGTACAAGAAGCTCGTCGGCGGCGGCATGCTGAAGATCGTCAACAGCACCGTGCCCTTCGCGCTGCAGAAGCTCGGCTACAGCTCGACCGAGATCGAGGGCATCATCAGCTACCTCGACAAGCAGGAGACCATCGAAGGCGCCCCGATGCTCAAGGCCGAGCACCTGCCCGTCTTCGACTGCGCCTTCAAGCCGTCGAAGGGCAGCCGCTCCATTCACTACATGGGGCACATCAAGATGATGGGCGCCGCGCAGCCGTTCCTCTCGGGAGCCATCTCGAAGACGGTCAACCTGCCCAACGAAGCCACCGTCGAAGACATCGAGATGGCGTACCTCGAGTCGTGGCGCGCGGGCCTCAAGGCCGTCGCCGTCTACCGCGACGGGTGCAAGCGCAGCCAGCCGCTCAACACCTCGAAGGACGCCGAGAAGAAGAAGGTCGTCGAGGCCGCGCCGGCCGTGCAGCGTGACGCCCGCCGCCGTCTGCTCGACGAGCGCCGCGCCATCACCCACAAGTTCAGCATCGCCGGCCACGAGGGCTACCTCACCGTCGGCATGTACGAAGATGGCCAGCCCGGTGAGCTCTTCATCACCATGGCGAAGGAAGGCAGCACCGTGTCGGGCCTGATGGACTCGTTCGCGACCGCCATCTCGCTCTCGCTCCAGTACGGGGTGCCGCTGCAGGTGCTGGCCGACAAGTTCAGCCACACCCGCTTCGAGCCCGCCGGGTTCACCAACAACCCCGACCTGCCGATCGCCAAGTCGATCACCGACTACATCTTCCGGTGGCTGTCGTTGAAGTTCCTGCCCCAGGAAGGCGCGACCGAGAGCCTGATGGAGGTCGAGGCCAAGAAGGTCGCCGAGGCGAAGACGTCGGTGAAGGCGCCGCTGCCGTCACCGCCGGTCATCGAGGCGAAGGGCCAGGGCTTCTCGTTCTTGAACCAGGCCGACGCCCCGCCCTGCCCCGTCTGCGGCACGATCACCGTGCGCAACGGCGCTTGCTACAAGTGCCACAACTGCGGCGCGACGACGGGCTGCAGCTGACGAGTTTGAAGGCTCCGCTGTGCTCCTTCATGGAGCAACGACGGGGGATGCGGCGACGCGATCCCTGTCACTGTCGAAGCCTTCGATGAAGGGGGAGCGGCCTCGGGAAACCGGGGCCGTTTTCTTTTGGCCCGAAGAGAACCCCACCGCCAACCGGGGGACTCTGAAGCTCGATGCGCGTCTGCCTGCCGACGATCGCCCCGCACCTCTGGCTCGAGTGGTGCGTCGCAGAGGGCGACGTCGTGACACTCGCTCAGCCGCTGGCCTGGCTCTCGGTGCCCGACCACTGCGCGCTGGTGCCGCTGACGAGCCCTCAGGCCGGCGTGGTGACGGCCCGGTGGACGCCGCTGCTGACGAAGGGCCCGGCCGGCGCCGTCGTCGCCGAGATCGATGGCCAGGGAGTCGAGTGTCGTCGAGCCGAACACCAGGCCCTGCGAGCCGAGCGCGCCGAGGTGGAGGCCAGGCTTCGCGAGTTGCGACAGCGCGCGCAGAGCCCGATGACGGCCGCCCTCCTCCAGCAGGAGCTCGATCGGCACGAGCGCTGGCTCACCGAGGCGACCGCCCTGCTCGAGCATGAGGCTCACCTCGAAAGCGCGACGTGAAGCCGCCACTGAAGGCGATGGCGGCCATCATGCTGACGAAGAAGTTGTCGGCGGGGGACGCTCGCGGGCGGCACCCTCGTCAGGCACCATGACTGTCGGCGCTGCGAGTCTCGTGAATGCGTGTCGCGAGCCAGGAGCCCGGGTCCCTCCCACCTCGACGCGGCGGAGCCGCCCTCGCGCACCACGTCCGGTGAGTACTCGAGCACGAGCACCGGCACTCCCTGAGGATCGCGCTCGTCAAGCGGTTGCGGGCACTGTCGGGCTCAAGGGCCGTTGAGCGGCGTCACCAGGTACCGGCGCCCGTTGGCCTTCGGCTCAGGCAGCAGCCCCGCGTTGATGTTCACCTGCACCGACGGGTACAGCAGCCGGGGCGGGCTGAGCGTGCGATCGCGGGCCGTGCGCTTCTCGACGAAGGTGGCCTTCGGCATCGCCACCGGCAGCTGCACGTTCGCCTCTTTCGCGCTGCCTACCGTCGTCATCGAGCGCCAGGTCCGCCCGGCTGGCGGGTAGTCGTGGCCGGTGAAGAGCCTCGTTGCGTCAGGCAGCGTGAAGAGGCGGGTGGTGACCGAGTCGTACAGCGCCGCGGCGTCACCCTTCGGAAAGTCACAGCGGCCCACGCCGACGTCGTCGAGGAACAGCGCGTCTCCGGTGAAGACGGCGTCGTCGACCTTGAAGCTGACGCACGCGGGCGTGTGGCCTGGCGTGGCGATCACCTCGACGCTGAGCGCTCCTGCGCGGAGCACCTGACGATCCTTCACCAGCACGTCGAACTGCCGCCCGTCGGTCGGGAGCTGATCGAGCGCGAACACGTCTTTGAACACGCCCTGCACCTCGACGATGCGCTCGCTGATGCCGACCTTCGCGCCGTACCGCTGCTTCAGCCACTGGCCGCCCGAGAGGTGGTCGGCGTGCGGGTGCGTCTCGAGCACGAAGTGGACGATGAGCTTCTTCGCGTCGACGAAGGCCGCCACCCGCTGAAGCGACTCCGTCCACAGCTTGCCGCCCGACGGCTCGTAGTCGAGCACCGGGTCGAGGATCACGGCGTCTTTCGTCGCCTCGTCGAACACGACATACGTGAGGGTGAAGGTCCGCTCATCGAAGAAGGTCTCGAGCTGCATGGTCTCTCCTTGGGCAACGTTGCGCTCCATGAGCCAGAGCGAAGGGGCGACGGTTCTCGTTCATCCTGCCTGCGTGAACGCCTTCGCGCCCATACTGACGGCGACGGCCAACGCGAGCACCGCAAACCCGATCTTCAACGGGCGTTCGGGCAGGCGACCCGCGAGCGGGGCGCCGAGCACCGCGCCGACCACCGCTCCGGCCCCCATCGGGAGCACCAACGAGAGCGGCACATGACCGGCGAGGAGATGCACGACGGCCCCAGACAGGCTGCTCATCGCGATGACGGCCATCGAGGTGCCCACCGCGCGATGCAGCGGGAGCCCCGCCCAGAGGGTGAGCGCCGGCACGATCAGGAAGCCACCGCCCACGCCGAGGAAGCCCGTCAACACGCCCGTCGCGACGCCGGCGGCGACGATGGCCCAGGTGGCGACAGGCGAGGCAGCGGTCTCGGGCTTCTTCCGGAACATGGCTGCGACCGCAGTGAGCAACACGAGCGCGAAAAGGGCGAGCGTCACCTGCTCAGGCACGAGCGTGTGGAGCTTCGCGCCGCCCACCGCGCCGACCACCGAGGGCAGGCCGAACGTGAGGCCCACCCGCACGTCGAGCCGGCCCGCGCGCCCATGACTGATGGCCCCTGCGACGGCGGCGACCCACACCACCGCGAGCCCCGCGCCCGTTGCTTCGGCGACGGACGTCTTGAAGGCGATCAGCAACACCGGCACGGCAAGAATGCCCCCGCCCGCGCCGAGCACGGAGAAGACGACCCCCAGCAGGGCACCAGCGACGAAGGCCATCATGGCGTCACTCTGAGCCGCCGCGCGCGGCCAGCGGTTCGATGAATCCTAACGTCGGGCAGGCCGGCTTCCAGGTGAAGGACATCGGCCCGATGACGGCGTGGTGATCGGGTAGACTTCAGGCCGTGCAGAAGGGCCCCATTCTCATCGTCGACGACGACCCGAACCTCCGCGAGGTGGTGCGGGTCGCGCTCGAGCTGCAGCACTTCGACGTCGTCGAGGCTCACGACGGTCGGGCCGGCGTCGAGGCCTTCGAGAAGCACCACCCGCTCGCGATCGTGCTCGATCTGATGATGCCGGAGCTCGACGGGTTCGAGGTCTGCCGGCGCATTCGCGCGACGAGCCGCGTGCCGATCGTCTTCCTGTCTTCTCGCGATGACGAGCTCGATCGCGTGCTGGGCCTCGAGCTGGGCGGCGACGACTACGTCACCAAGCCGTTCTCTCCCCGCGAACTGGTCGCGCGCGTAAAAGCCGTGCTGCGGCGCGCGGAGCCGGCGCCCGCCCCGGTCGCAGCCGCCGCGAACGAGCGCACGCTCACGCGCGGTCCGCTGTCGCTCGATCTCGAGGCCTGGCGGGCCTTCTGGAACGGCGCCGAGGTCACCTTGACGGTGATGGAGTTCCAGCTGCTGGCGAGCCTGCTGCGTGCTCCGACGAAGGCCTTCACGCGCGATGAGCTGATCGATCGGGCCTACGACGGCGTGGTGGTGAGCGATCGAACCGTCGACAGCCACATTCGCCGCGTGCGTCAGAAGTTCGCCGCGGCGGGCGGAACGGTGGTCGAGACGGTGCATGGCGTGGGGTACCGCCTGGGCCTGCCGTGACGATGCCGTGGAGGCCGCGCTTGTGGATGGTGCTGGCCGCGGTGGCCGTCATCGCCATGGTGGCGGCGATCGGCGGGCTCTCGCTCGTGCGGTTCTACGACGACCAGCTCGTGCGGCAGACCGAAGGCGAGCTGCTCGCGCAGGGCGCGGTGATCTCCGAGGTGTTCGCGCTCCAGCTCGCCCAGCGGCTCGACGACGAGACGAGCTACGGGCTCCCCGCCCAGGTGCAGCGCCCTCGCGCGGCAGATCCGACCCTGACGCCGCTGGTGCCGATGCTGCGCGCGAGCGACCCCGTGCTCCCGGCGCCACCGCCCGCGCCGCCTGCCACCCGTGCCCCCGATCCGACGGCGAAGGAGGCCGCGCTGTCGATGACCGGGCTCCTCGAAGAGGTGAGCAAGACGACGCTGGCGGGCCTGCGCCTCGTCGACGTCAACGGCGTCGTGCTGGCGTCGAGCCAGGAAGGCAACATCGACCATTCCGTGGAGAGCAGGGTCGAGTTCCAGCGCGCGCTGACGGGCGAAGCGGTCAGCCTCTTGCGGGAGCGCCCGAAAGAAGCCGCCGACTCGGCGCTCGAGGGCCTGTCGCGATCGAACGCGATTCGTGTCGTCGTCGCGCTCCCGGTGATTCGTCACGGCCGGGTCTGGGGCGTGGTGCTGCTCCTGCGCACGCCGATGACGCTCGCGAAGGCCGTCTACGGCGATCGCAAGAACCTGGGCGCGACCACCGCCGTGCTGCTGGGAGTCATCACGCTCGTGGTGCTGGGGCTGTCGATCGTCGTGGTGCGGCCAGTTCGCGCGCTGGTGAAGCAGACCCGGGCGATCTCGGTCGGCGACGTCGAGGGCTCCCGCGCGATTCCCCGGCCGCGGGTCGCCGAGCTCGCGGAGCTCTCGACCAGCCTCGAGGCGATGGCCGGGCTGCTCGATCAACGGGCCCGCTACATTCAGGGCTTCACCTCGAGCGTCTCGCACGAGTTCAAGACCCCGCTCTCGGCGATGCGCGGCGCGATCGAGCTCCTCACCGACGACTACGAGGCGTTGAGCGCGGAGCAGCGAAGGAAGTTCCTCTCGAACCTGCGCGCCGACACGGACCGACTGACCCGCCTGGTGGAGCGCCTCATGCTCCTCGCCCGCGCCGACGTCGCCAGCGCCAACGCCGAAACCGCCGATGTGAACGAGGTGGTGAAGAGCCTCGAGCAGCCGCGGGTCGAGGTGAACGCCGAGCAAGGACTCCGCGCCCGGATTCCTTTCGACGCGCTCAACGCCACGCTCCGGCACCTGGTCGAGAACGGGCTCAAACACGCGGGTCCGGCAGCCACCGTGCGGATCAACGCGCGCCGTGAAGCAGACCGAATCGTCATCGACGTCAGTGACGATGGCCCGGGCATCTCGGAGGCGAACGCGAAGCGCATCTTCGAGCCGTTCTTCACGACCGCACGCGACTCGGGCGGCACCGGGCTTGGGCTCTCGATCGCGGCGGCGCTCCTGCGGGCGTTCTCGGGCAGCGTGGCGCTGGCGAGCGGGAGCGCGAGGGGCGCTCAATTCCGGGTCGAGGTACGCGCGGCGTGACTGGAAGCCGGTCCGCGCGACTGACAGACTCATGACTCCGATGCGGCCTCGTTTCAGTCTGATCGTCCTCGCTGTTGCGTCGTGTACCCGGCTCCCAGTGGGGGTCGTCTTCGAATGTGAGCCGGACGGGGGCTGCGCTCCCGGTCTGGTGTGCTCGCCAATCATGGGCGAGCGGTACTGCGTCGTTCCCGATGGTGGCGTCGTGTCGACGGGAGGCGGCGGCGCTGGTGGTTCGGCGGGCGGGTCCTCGGCGGGTGGCTTGGCGGGCGGTTCCGCAGGTGGCTCGGCGGGTGGCTCCGCGGGTGGCTTGGCGGGCGGTTCCGCGGGCGGCTCGGCGGGCGGCTCCGCGGGCGGCTCGGCGGGCGGCTCCGCAATGCCAACGAACTCGCGAGTGTTCCCGAACAGTCGGTTCGTTGCGGTTGCAGCGTTCGACAGGTCGCCAGCAGCCGGATTGCCATCGATCGCGACGGTGCGCGAGCCGATGGCGATGACCACGACGGTGCTGGAAACGTGGGAGCCGTCGCCTGGCAATCCCCTCAGCACACACACCATGAACTGGGCGAGCGACATGCGCGTGGAGCAGATCGCAAGCGACGGCCTCGGCACGACCGCAATCGGAGGCCGCGTCCCCAACATGGGCCTCATGGTGCGTCGGGTTGCCCCAACCATTGCCTTCAACGCCGTCGGAGCCGATCACCTTCTGGAATCTCCCAACTCCACGACCCGCCTCGTTCGTTTGCGGGTGCTCGCCCCGGCAAGTCGCAGCCTGGTGAACCCGATTGTCGGTCTGGTCGACGGCACGCTGCCTTCCCAGGCCATCTTGCGCCGAGCCTCGACGCCGCCGAGCCTCGGCGTTCTCTTCTCGAGTGCGATGACAGGAACCGCGAGGGCTGACGACGTCATCGAACTCCCCATGTCGCGACTCGCCCTCTCTGGGCGCTGCGACAACGTCTGCACGCTCGGGAGCAGCATCAGCAACCCGGTTGCGGTCGGGCCGACGCATCGGCTTGGGGCGATTCCTTTCGATCCGGCTGACGCCGGACTCCAGCCACCCACCTCGTTCGAGTCGATCGCCTTCTCCGGCGTGCCCTCGTTCGATGGCAACGCTCCGACCCGTCTGGTGACTGACGAAAACGCCTTCGTCTACACCGTCGGCCAGAAGCCCCTTGGAGTGCTGCACATCGAACGACGCACGCTCTCGAACTTCGCGTTTGTCACCGCCTTCACCTCGAACGGCCCGCTGACTGCGGTCGATGCGATCCGTTCGCCCTTCAACGACACGGTGCTCGTCCTCGCGACCGTCGATGGGCCGGGCATCACCATCTCGGGGCAGTCCATTCCGTACACTGCAGCACCAGCGACGATGGGAAACGTCGTGCTCCTGCGCCTCGGTATCGGCATGCAGCCGCTGTCGGTGACGACGTGGGATCTGCCGGGCGATCAGCGTGCAGTGGGGTTCGCGCACTCGATGAACGACGGAATCCTCCCAGAGCACCGCGTCGTCATCATCGGCAACGAGGGCACCGACGCTTTCATCTGGAGCGTCCTCCACCCGCCGTGACGCTCAGGGCATGCCGACGGTGAGCTCCGTCACCACGCAGAGCACGCCAACCGTCAGCACCGCCGATAGCACGATGCGCACGACGTCGAGCTGGTGGGCCAGCCCGGCCATCGGCACGTTGAGGATGATGAGCACCAGCAGCCCACCAAACTGCGCGAGCGCTCCGAGGAACGAGACCCAGCGAACCAACCTCGGCCACCACTGCCGGCCGACCGCGAGGAAGAAGGCCCACGCGCCCCACGCCGAACCAGCGAGCACCGAGGGCCAGACGTCCACGGCATGAGCATCGACGGCTGCGCCGCGCGCGGCAAGTCAGCGGAAGTAGCTCTCGCGAATGTCGACGGAGTACCCCAGCGACACCACTGGCGCGCTCGCGCTGATGAGGTGCTGGGTGAAGAAGAGCGCCTTGCCGGGCACCTCGCCGCGCGCCTCGCTCTCGACGCCAAGCTGCTCCATCGAGCCACCGCGACGGACCCAGGTGAACACCTTCGGCAGCACCGTCTCGGTCGTCCACCGCGACACCGGCCACGACACCTGCGGCGAAGCGAGCTCGAGCCGCCCCGAGAGGTGGAAGACACCGAGATCCTGCGCCAGCGCCAGCTCGACGATCGCCTCGGCCGAGCCCAGTGACGCAGGTGCGACCTCGAGGGTCAGCGCGCTCGCCTGCGCTTCGACGACGAGCGGCACGCCGTTGACCCGCGCTCGGAGGAGTCGTTGCCCGGCCGGCGCTTCGACCCTGAGCGTGCCGGGACGATCGAGCTGCAGCGTCAGCTTCACCTCGTGCGTCGCCCGGCCTTCGAGCGTCGTCACCCAGCGGCTCGACGCGTCTTTCACCAGCGGGTCGACCGGCGCCCGCTGCGTCACCGGCGCTTTCTGCCTCACCTCACCGCGAGACGCCCACACCACCTGGTAGGCCCCGCGCTGCGGGAACACCACGTAGCCACCCCACTCCCTCACCACCGACGCACCCGGCACCTCGAAGAGCCCATCGTCGACGTCGAGCTTCAGCGGCGTGGGCGGTGCGTGCGGGGACGTCTCGAAGCGCGCAGTCGCTCGGCGCCCGTCACGGCTCGCCCGCACCAGCAGCTTGAACGTCAGCCGATGCGCTCCGGGGCCGTTGCAGATCGCGGTCACCGCGCCGTCGCGCAACACCACGACGGCTTCGGCCAGGTCGGGCAGCGACTCGACCACGGTGTCGGCCGTCACGTTCAGCAACGACACCGACACCGCCGTGCCTGACACCACGCGAATGGTCGCTTCGACGTCGACCCAGAGCCCCACCTCACCCGGCCGCCCCGCCAACGAGAGGCTCGTGACGGCGGCCACCGACTTCGTGGCCTCGACGCCCTTTGGCTCCAGCAGCTCGACCAGCTCGTTCAGCGGCACCGTCGCCGTCCCCGAAGGCGTCGCGGCCAGCACCGACAGCAGGAGCGCATTCATGACGTCACCCCCGCCGAGCGCGTCGCCGAGTCGTCCAACCAGCCCCGCACCGAGCGCCGCGTCGACAACGCCAGCGCGCCGATGAGGCCCGCGAGCAACTCCACGGTGTAGATGAGCCCGGTGTAGCCCTGCGCGACCACCGCGAGCGTCGGCACCACCATCGTCGCCACCCACAGCATGATGAAGGTCTTCTTCGGCTCGTCGGGCATCAGCCGCGACAGCCACAGCACGAAGGCCGCTCCGAGGCCGAGCACCGAGATGGGCCACGCGGCCTCGAACGTGAGGAACGCGGAGAGGTACGCGATCACCACGAAGGTGAAGCCGAACACCGTCGCGACGAGAGGCGTCTCGTAGAACGCGAGCGGGCGGCCGTGCTTCACGCCCAGCGCCATCAACATCGCCATCAACGCGAGGAAGGGAAACCAGGCGCGTCGCGCCATCGTCGCGATGATGACGTCCCACGTCTTGAGCGAGGGCAGTCGAACCCCCAGCGCGACGCCGGACTCGAGCGTCGAGAACGTCCAGTCGAGCCCGATGCCGTCACTCGACTGCGCAACCGACGACGCCGAGAGCGCGCCCGCCGGGTAGTCGAAGTTGTCACCACCGACGACGGCCACGTGCAGCTTGACGTCGTTCGCCGGCAACGACGGATCGAGCCGGTACAGGAACGAGTCGAGCCCGCGCGCGCGGTATCGAATCGTGAACTGCCGCTCGGCCCCCTTGTCGATGCGCCCCGTCCACACCAGGCGGTTCCGCTCATCGCCCAGCTCGAGCGGCGCGGGCTGGCCATCGACGAGGAACTGCAGATCGCTCAGCAGCACCTGCGCCTTGTCCATCTCGATGGGGAAGACGAAGGCCACGTCGATGTCGTGCGGACGGGTGTTCGCGACCGAGTAGTTGCCGGTGAAGTCGAAGTCGAAGCCCGAGAAGTAGCGCAGCCCCCGCTTGCGGTAGTTCATCGTCGCGTCGACCGTCACGTGCTGGCGCGACAGCGGCATCGCCTCGAGCGCCGTGAAGACCGTGCCGCTGGGCACCGCACGCACCGAGGGCGCAGGCTGATCCACCGGCGCGCCCCATCGCTCCTCCACGCCAGCCGCGAGCTCGGAGTTCGCGAAGTCGTCGCGTGACTCGACCTGCACCGAGATCACCATCGTGAGGCCGAGGACGATCACGAGCCCTCCGATGACTGGCAGGACTCTGGAGCGGCGTCGGGGAAGACGTGGAGCGGCTGGCGGAGGAGGTGGTGGTGGTGGCGTGGGCTCGTTCATGACGCCATCAACGTCGATGACGGTCACGCTGGCGCGCAGTCGCTCGGGAATCTCAGCGCAGGGTTCGTGCAGTTCTCGTGCAGACGATCAGCGGCCGGCGTCCCACACGACGCCACCATCGGCGACCGCCAACAACTGGGCGCGAAGGGCTTTGGCGTCGGCGTTCGAGGGGTCGACGGTCAGCACGTCATCGATGAACTTCACGGCGTCACCGGCAGCGCCCTGCTCGGCCCACAGCCGTGCGCGCACCATGGGCCCCGTGACGTAGCGCTCGATGACTGGCGTCGTCAGCTTCCCCACCGCCTTGGGCGAGATGCGGCGATCGAGGACGATCATCAGCTTCGCTTCGTCGAGCGTCAGGGCCTCGTACTTCGACAGCAGAAACGAGTACTCGGCGAGATCCTTGAGGAGCGGCTTGCACAACTTCGCTTCCTTCTTCAGGCCCCGCTGGCCCCACTCACGCGCCGACGGAATGTTGCCGGCGATGAAGTAGAGCCGCGCGGTCTCGATGGCGGTCGGCGCGAGGGCTTTGTCCCCGCCACCAGCACCCGGCATCGGCATCGGCTGCGACACCACCAGCATGAGGAGCGCGGAGATCATCAGTAGGCATTCTTCGAGAGGAACCCGCCAAAGGCGGTGCGCAGGAGGATCTTCAAGTCGAAGAGCAGGGACCAGTTCTCGATGTAATAGAGATCGTAGTCGATGCGCTCCTTGATGGAGGTGTTGCCGCGCAGGCCGTTGATCTGCGCCCACCCCGTCACCCCGGACTTCACCATGTGCCGCAGGTGGTAGCGGGGGATCTGCTTCTTGAACTCCTCGATGAAGACGGGCCGCTCGGGCCTTGGGCCAACCAGACTCATGTCGCCCACGAGGACGTTGTAGAACTGCGGCAATTCATCGAGCGAGTACTTGCGCAGGAAGGCGCCGATGGAGGTGCGCCGGGGATCGTCGGCCCGCGCGAACTGAGCGCCCTCTTCTTCGGCGTCGGTGCGCATCGTGCGGAACTTGAGCATCTCGAACAGATGCCCATCCATGCCCATACGCTCCTGCCGGAAGAAGATCGGGCCTTTGCTGGTGAGGCGCACCGCGATCGCGAGCACCAGCATCACCGGCGAGCCCACGATCATCAGCAGCAAGGAGCACATCACGTCGAACACCCGCTTTGCGATCAGGTTCCAGCCCTCGAGCGGAGCGCCCTGCAGGCTGATGATCGGCAGCCCTCCGAACTCCTCGAGGCCACCGCGCAGCGTCACGTAGTTGAAGAGATCGGGCACCATCTTCACGTCGACCGTGCGCAAGGCGAGCTGCTCCATCAGCTCCTTGAGGAGCGGCTGATCCTCCAGCGGTAGCGCGAGGATCACCTGGTCGATGGGCTCACGATCGAGCACCTCACCGAGGTCGAGCATCATGCCCAGCACCGGCTTGCCCTTGATGATCGTGCCCACCTTCTCTTCACGCCGGGTCAAGAGCCCCTTCACCGCGAACCCCAGCTCCTTGTGCTCGTCGATCGTCTCGACGACGCGCTGGCCCAGCGAGCCCGCGCCGACCACGAGAATGCGCTTCTCGTTGAAGCCCCGCCGCCGCAGCTCGTTGAAGGCCGCGCGGAAGACGAGCCGAACCGTGCTGACGCCGAAGAACGCGTAGAAGGTGAAGAGCCCGATCGTCGCGCGCGAGTAGCGCTCGTAGAAGAAGAACGTGAGCGCGACGAGCAACGTGGTGGCGAGGATCGTCGACTTGAAGACCTCGAACACCTCGCTCATGTGACTGCGGGCGCGGTTCGTCGTGTAGAGGTTCGCCTGACGGAACGTCAGCGGGAACACCACGAGCACCACCGTGAGGATGACGAAGGTGTCTTCGAGCGGCGGCTGCGACTCGTACGCGAGCAGCCCCGAGAACCGCGTCAGGTACGCGAGGCCGAACGCCGCCGCCAGCGCGCCCATGTCGGCGAGCAACTTGATCGAGTTGTAGAAGCGCTGAAAGCGGGTGAACACGACGGGAAAAGCCTTAGCACAGCCGTGTGAGCGCGCCTCAATCCCCCCTGCCCAGAGCCTCGACTTCCCTCTGAATTCCCGCCTGAAACGCCTGCTTCGTGAAGCGCTGTGCCTGCGCTCTGGCCGCCGCCGGGTCGAACGTCGCCTCGAACGCCTCGAACGCCTCGAGGGCGCGAAGCAGCGAGTCGACCGTCTGCTCACCGAAGAACAGGCCGGTGCGATCGGTGACCGTCTCGAGCGCGCCACCACCTCGATAGGCGATGACCGGCCGTCCGCAGGCCTGGGCCTCCAGCGGCGTGATGCCGAAGTCTTCGAGGCCCGGAAAGACGAGCGCGCGCGCGTTCGAGTAGAGCGCGGGGAGCTCCGCGTCAGACACCTGCCCGAGCACCTTCACGTTCGGCGGGAGCGAGCGCAGCCACGCCTCCGACTGCCCCGACCCTCCAATCCACAACGGCCACCCGAGCTGCCGGAAGGCGTCGATCGCGAGATCGATGCGCTTGTACGGCGCGAGCGCTCCCAGACAGAGGAAGTAGCCACCCTTCCCCGACCCCTCGAGCGACGAGGCCGTGAAGCGCTCCAGCTCGACCGGAGGGTGCAGCACCGTCGCGAAGCGCTGGTACCGCTCGGCGATCTGCGCAGCGACGTGGGCGCTGTTGGCGACGAACCGATCGACGCTCGCCGCCGTTGCCACGTCCCACGCCTGGAAGGCTGGCCGAAGCGCGCGCGCCGAGAGCCTGACCAGCGCAGAGGCCTTGCCCGGCCCGAAGTAGTCGTCGAACCGATCCCACATGTAGCGCAGCGGCGCGTGCACGTAGCTCAGGTGCCGGGCGCCTTCCGGAATCCGCACGCCCTTGGCGACGCAGTGACTCGACGAGATCACGAGATCGACGGGCCCCAGCTCGAGTGCACGAATGGCCGCGGGCATCAGCGGCAGGAACTGACGATGCCGGCTGCGCGCGCCGGGAAATCGATCGAGGAACGACGAGACGATGGGGTGCTCCTCGAGGCTCGGTGGCATCGCGGTCGCGTCGTGGAAGAGCGTGTAGATGGGCGCCTGCGGGTACAGCTCGGCCAGCGCCGCCAGCACCTTCTCGCCGCCGCGCCACGTCACCAGCCAGTCGTGAACGAGGGCCACTCGCACCCGGCAACCGTTACCGCACCACCCCGCGAAAGTCGTCACCCGGCTGAGAGCGCACGGGTACACTCGACTCGTGGTGAAAGTCGTCATCGATCTGCGCATGGTGCGCGGTCCGCTTCATGGCATCGCGCGCTACGCGCTCGAGCTCGCGCGGCGCATTCCTCCCCTCGAGCCCGGGTGGCAGTTCGTCGGCCTCGTCGGCCCCGATGGCGTGCCCGACGATCTCGGGGAGCTCGCTCCGCGAATTCCCCTCGTTCGCTGCTCGGCCGAGTTCCTCTCGCCGCTGGAGCAGCCCGCGCTGGCCGCCGCGCTCCTCAAACAGCGGCCCGAGCTGTTCCACGCGACCTCGTTCTCGGTGCCGGCGCTGTGGCCAGGCCCGCTCGTCGCCACCCTTCACGACGCGAACCACCTCGCGCTGAACGAGAGCCGCTCCCGTACCCGCACCGCCTACTACCAGCTCGTCGTCGGCCCTCGCGCACGCCGGGCGAAGGCGCTCGTCACGGTCTCGGAGTTCTCTCGCGGCGAGGTGTCGCGCCACCTCTCCATCGCGCCCGAGCGACTGCAGGTGATCGCCAACGGCGTCGACGCGTCATTTCGCGTTCCGCCAGAGTCGGAGCTCGAGGACTTTCGCGCGCGGCGCGGCCTCCCCGCCCGGTACTTCGGCGCCATCGGCAGCATCAAGCCGCACAAGAACCTCGGCGTGCTCCAGACCATCGCGGCGTCACTGCCAGCGCCGCTCGTGTTGCTGGCCGGGCGCGGCGCGCGCCGTGCGCTTGGGTTCGACGAGTCGATCATCGAGCTCTCTCCCCTGCCCGACGCCGATCTCGTGCGCTTCTATGCCGGGGCCGTCGGCGTGTTGGTGCCGTCGTACTACGAGGGCTTCGGCCTGCCGGCGCTCGAGGCGATGGCCTGTGGAGGCCCCGTCGTCGCGGCTGATGCCGGTGCGCACCCAGAGGTCGTCGGCGCCGCGGGGCTCCTGGTGCCTGCGCACGACCCTCAAGCCTGGAAGATCGCGGCCCAGCGTCTGTTCCGCGACGACGATCTGCGGGCCTCACTCTCGGCGGCAGGTGTCGCGCGGGCTGCGCGCTTCTCGTGGGACGACTGCGCGCAGAAGACGCTGCAGGTCTACCGCCGCGCCCTCGGCATGAGCTGACCTTCGCTGTGCACCCACAAGCCGCTCCCCATCAGCACCAGGCCCACCACCGGCGCCCACGCGGCGAAGCCGGGAGACACGTGCTCCCCCAGCACCAGCGCCTTCCCCATCAGCATGAAGGTGAACAACGCGAGCGAGACGAGGAGCCCCTCGATCAACGCCAGGGTGAGGTGGCCACGTCGTGACGGCCGCAGCGCCAGCGACATCGCCAGCAACGCCGCTGCCACGCCGGTGAGCGGGTAGGCGAACCGGTTGTGCATCGCCAGGAGGAAGCGCTCGACCGGCAGCCCCACCTTCGCGCGAATCACCTGCTGGGTGCGCAGGTCGGCCAGCGGCATCTGCTCGGGGCGCCCCTGCCGGATCCGAAACGTCTGGGGATCGGAGTCGCCCAGCGTCACCTCGGTCTCGGCGTACCGCTCGAGCGTCGAGGCGCCGTCGGCTTCGAAGCGGCGCTCCACGGCGTCGAAGAGGGCCCAGCGTTCGCCGCCCCTCGGCTCGATCGCGTCGGCGTCGATGCGCGCCGCCAGCTGAAACCCCTCTCGCAGCCGGTACACCGTCACGTCGCGCAGCCGGCCTTCCGCTTCGCTCTCGCCACGCACGTGCACGATGTCGCTGCCCACCCGGAACCACTGCTTGGGGAAGTAGAAGAACCCGTAGTCGCCCCAGCGGCCGAAGCGGTTCGCCATCAACCCGTCGACCCGCTCACCTGAGCGCGTCACCACCAGCTCATCGAAGGCCATCAGCCCCACGGCCACCAGCGAGGCGCTCACCAGCACCGGCGCCACCACCGTCCACCGAGAGGCCCCGAGCGCCTGCATCGCCGTCCACTCCGCGCGCTTGCGCAGCACCGAGATCGTCGCGCCCGCCGCCAGTAACATCGCCGCCGGCGAGAGCTGGTGCAGCGACATCAGCGACTTGTGCCAGTAGAGCTCGGCGACATCGATGACACGGTGGTTCAGGAAGACGCTCAGGCGATCACCGAAGTCGGCGACCAGGAACACCAGCACCACGCCCAGCAAGGCCACCGCGAACAGGCTCAAGTACAGCTTCGCGACGAACTTGAAGAGCGTCGGGCTCACGCAGCGCCTCGCCGCTCGACACGGAACATCAACAGAAGCCCCACGACGACGAAGAGCAGGTTCGGCGCCTGCCCCGCGAGCGCTGGAGAGAGCTCACCCTTCTCGGCGACCTGCACCGCGGCGCGCGCGATCAGGTAGTAGCCGACGTAGCTCATCAACGAGAACATCACACCGAACGCGCGCCCTCCCCCTCGCCTCGACAGCGCCAGGGGCGTGCCGAGGAAGGCGAACGCCAGCGGCATCAACGCCTGCCCCAGCCGCCAGTGGAGCGTGACCTCGATCGGCAGCGTGGGCTCCCCCTTCTCGAACGCCGCCCGGCGCGCCTCGAAGAGCTCGAGCGGAGACGACTCCTCGCGCACCGAGCGGAAGTTGTTCTTCTGGAAGAAGGCGCCCCCGACGTCAGCCTTGAACTCGGCACGCGAGAAGCCGACCGTCGAGTAGTCCTCGCTGAAGCCACGCGCGCGGTGAACGCTCCCGTCTTCGAGAACGAAGACGACGTTCTCGAGCCGCTCGTCGGGCTGGACCGCGCCTCGTGCCCCCAGCGCCAGCAGCGGCGTCTCGCGATCGCGGCCGTCGAAGAGGAGCACGTTCGTCCACCGGTTCCCCGGGTCGACCTTCTCGGCGTACAGCGTGAAGTCGGGCACCTCTTCGTGGAAGACGCCGCTGCGAATGTCAGACACGAGGTTCCGGCGGATGATCTCGTGCGCGATGAGGCGCAGCGAGCGCATGCCCCACGGCTGCAACGTGAAGGACAGCCCCGCGAGCACCAGCGTCAGGACGAACCCCAGCACCAGGGGCCCGCCGAAGAAGACCCGGGGCTTCACGCCGAGCGCCTGCATCGCGACCAGCTCTCGATCGTCGGCGAGCCGCCCGAGCCCCAGCAGCGTCGCCAGCAGCATCGCGATGGGAATGGCCTGCACCAGGAATTGAGGCGCCAGCGACGCGGTGAAGCGCACGAAGTCCCACGCCGTCACCGCGCTGCCGAGCAGGAAGTCCATGCCCCGCAGGAAGGCCATCACGAAGAACAGCACGCTCAAGAACCCGGTCCAGGCGGCGAACGGCGCGACGATCTCCTGGAAGAGATACCGACGGAGCATGGTCAGAGCGCCGGAGCGCCGCTGGCGATGTCGTGGCGCAGCTGGCGGCCTTCGAACTCGATGCGCAGCGCGTGCTGCAGCGCCTGCTCTCGCGCTGCAGAGACCGTGGCGCCGCGCGCGCAGACGGTCAACACGCGGCCCCCTGCGGTGATCACCCGGCCGCTCGCGTCGCGCTTCGTCCCTGCGTGAAACACCACGACGTCCGAAGGCGTGGCCAGGTCGAGCCCTGAGATCGGCAGCCCGGCTCGCGGTGCGTCTGGGTACCCGGGCGCCGCCAACACGATGCCCACCGCGTACCCGGGCTCGAGCCGAAGCCGTCGCTCCGGCAACGCGCCCACCGCCGCCGCGTGGAGCAGGGGCAGCAGATCGTCGGCGGTCTGCATCATCAACACCTGCGTCTCGGGGTCGCCGAGCCGGGCGTTGAACTCCAGCACCTTCGGCCCCTGCGGCGTCAGCATCAGGCCTGCGTAGAGCGCACCCCGAAAGGGCGCCCCGCGCTCCGCCAGGACCCGCAGCGTCGGGAGCATCACCGTGAGGCGAAGGTGCTCGAGCTGGTCGTCGTCGAGCAGTCGCGCAGGCGCGTACGCCCCCATGCCGCCGGTGTTCGGGCCACGATCTCCATCGAGGAGCCGCTTGTGATCCTGCGACGGCGGCAGCAGCACGGCGCGCTCTCCGTCACACAACGCCATCACCGAGAGCTCTGGCCCTGACAGGCGCTCCTCGAGCAGCACCGTCTGACCGGCAGGCAGCCGACCGAGCGCACGCACGGCCTGCGCCGCTTCGGCGCCCGAGTCCGCGACGACGACACCTTTGCCCGCAGCCAGGCCGTCGGCCTTCACGACGATCGCGCCACCAGCTGCAGCGGCCCTCGCTGCCTCGTCACGATCGGTGAAGACCCGCGCCATCGCCGTCGGCACACCGGCGGCGAGCATGATCTCCTTCGCGAACGCCTTGGAGCCCTCGACCCGCGCGGCCGCGGCGTCAGGCCCGAAGACCAGAACGCCGGCGCGACGAACGGCGTCGGCGACTCCCGCGACGAGCGGCGCCTCTGGCCCGACCACCAGCAGCTCGATGCGTTGGGCCTTCACCAACGCGACCACCGCTGATGGATCGTTCTGGTCGACCGTGACCGTCGTGCCCAGGTCTTCCGTGCCCGGGTTTCCTGGCGCGATGAAGAGCGCGGTCAACGAGGGGCTCTGCTTGAGCTTCCAGGCCAGCGCGTGCTCTCGCGCGCCGCTGCCGAGCACCAGCACTCTCACGGCAGCGCCCCCGCCATCGTCACAGCGCCTGCTTGAAGAGCGCGCGCTTGGCTTCGCGGTATTGGGGGTCGGCCAGCAGCACCCCCGTCAGGAGCCTGCGCGCGGCGTCAGGGTTTTTCTGTCGGGCCTCGGCGTCTCCCATCACCACCCGCGGTGCGAGGAGCGACGCGGCGAGCTTGTTCGCCTCGACGGCCGAGATCTTCGCGGCGTCGACCTTGTTGGCGGCCATCAGCGCGAGGCCCAGCGCGGCGCGAGCGAGCCCGTGGGTCTTGTTCGCTGCCACGCCCCTGCTCCCCTGCGTCACTGCCGTCCCGATGTCCCGGCGCTTGAGCGCCACGAGAGAACGGAACGCGAAGCCGTCTGCGCTCCGCGGGTCGATGTTGGTGACGCGCGCGAAGTTCTTGTCGGCCGTCGCGAGATCCTCAGAGAACCAGGCGACCAGGCCCTCACAGAGGAACGGGTTCGGGTCTTCGTCACCGCCGGAGCCGCCGAGGCCTGCCCACGCACCGACCGCAGGCTTCAGCACGTCGGCCTGCCGAACGAACAGATGCGTCATGGCCGGCAGCGGGTTCGAGAGCGGGTCCGTCTTCAGGCCGCGCTTGAGACACAACTCCCAGGCCTTGCCGTCCTTGCGAGACTTCGCAGCGGCAGCGCCCGCGAGCAGCAAGGCGCCCGTCTGGGAGGGGTCCTTGTCCGACAAGCCGGTCAACACCGTGATCGCTTCAGGTAAGCGGTTCTCGAGCACCAGCAGGCGCCCCTCGAGCAGCGTCTCGAGCGAAGGCGGAAGCTTGCCCTTGAGCGAGTCCATCGTGAGGCGGGCCTGCGAGGCGACGCCTTTCTCGGTGAGGGCCACGATCTGCTGCACCCTCGCCGGAATGTGATCTGGCTGGAGGTCGAGGGCCTTCTCAGCGCTCTCGCTGGCCTTGTCCAGGTCTCCCGCGACGCGGTGCACGGCGGAGAGGTGGGTCAGCGCATCTGCCCGGTCCTTCTTCGAGACGTCACCATCGGCAGCGACCGCATTGAGCAGCTCCGTCGCGGCGGAGAGATCGCCCTGGTGTTGGTACGCGAGCATCGCGAGCGCGATGCGGGGCCGTGCGCTCTTGGGCGCTGCCGCTCTCGCGTCCTCGAGCACCTTCTTCGCCTTCGAGACTTCACCGACCTCGACGTTCAGGCGCGCGAGTGACTCGGCGGCTTCCCACTGATCGGGGTCGAGCGAGAGCCGCTTCTCGAGGGCGTCCGAGGCCTCCTTGTACTTCCCGAGCGAGATCGCCAGGTGCGCCTGAAACAGGTACGCCCGCTTGAGCTTGGGGTCGAGCGCGAGGGCCTCCTTGAAGTACTGCTCCGACGTCTGGGCGTTCTTCTGCAGCTGCGCGTTGCCCAGGGCGAGCATCGCGAGCGCCTTGTCGCGAGGCTCCTTGCTGTTCTTGCCGATCTCGGCCCGGTGCTGCACGTCGTTGGCGTTGACGCCGCGCGCGATGTCGAGGTGCGCGTGGGCCACGTAGAGCATCGGGGCGCCGCTGCGCTGCTCGGCCGCGGTCAACATCGAGTCGGCGGCGTTCGAGGTGAGATCGTCGATGTCGCCGCCGCGGCCGAACGCCACCGCCAGCACCCACCCGGCGATCGCGCGATCGCTCGAGCTGTCGAGCACCAGGGCCTTCTCGAACGCTTCTTCCGCGTCGCGGTAGCCGCTGGTGGTGTCCTTCGCGAGGGCGCTCTCACCATTCTCGATGTACGCGCGCGCCTGATCGGAGTCCTCGTCGGCGAGCTCTGGGTAGTTCACCTTCCACCGCTGCACGATGGCCTCGATGGACTTCGACGACGCCGAGGACGCGACCGTCACCTTGGGAGGGCGACGCAGCCACGGCTTCTTCCACGCCAACAACCCGCCGATCGACCCGAGCACGACCAGCACCGCGACCACGCCGAGAATCGTGCGGGTGTTGTTCGACGATTCCGTGTCGCGCATCGCGCTGCGCACCGCTGTCGTCTGAGCGACCGACATCGGCGGCGGGCTCGAGAAGTTCGGAGGCGGCGGCACGGGTTGCAGATTGCCCGCGCTCCTCGAGTTGGCGACGCTCGAGGCGATGGCGCCGGTGTCGACCCGCTCCGACTTGCCGGCGTTGGTGTCTGGAGTCGGGCCGTCGACCCGCTCTTGCTGCCTGGAGCGACAGTCGTCGCAGGTGCCCAGCGCGATGTCGAAGGGATCGGAGATCGATTTCCCGCAGCTCTTGCACTTCGCAGCGGTGCCACCGCTCAACGCATCGAGCTCGGCTGTGGCGCTCGGCGCGCCAGGCGGCGGGGCGCCAAACTCGAAGCCGGGGGGTTCGAACGGCGACGGCGGGGCCGCCATCGGAAAGTCTGGGAGCGCGGGCGTGCTCGGAGCGACGGGTGCCGGTGCAACCGCGGCAGGAGCCGGCGGCGGCGGCGGAGCGACGAGATCGAAGTCGAACGGGCTGCGCGTGCTCGGTGCCGAGAGCGGCGCAGGAGCTGCCGCTGGAGGCGGCGGCGCAGGCGGTCTGGCGGGCGGCGGCGCGAAGTTGAAGTCGAACGGCGAGCCTGAAGCGGCCGCACCCGCGGGAGCCGCAGCGGGAGCGGCGCCCGGGGGCAGGTCGAACAAGAACGGCGAGGCGCTTGGAGCAGCGGCGGCGGCAGGCGCAGCAGCCGCGTCGTCACCCTTCTTCACCATCTGAAGGTGCCGACACCGCGGGCACTGTGCGCGAACGCCCTTCTCAGTGACGAACTTGTCGTCGATGGCGTAGGCGGCGGAGCACTTCTGACAGACGATGCGCATGGCGATCAGTGCCGGAAGTGGCGAACGCCGGTGAACAGCATCGCCAGACCGTGCTCGTCGGCGGCCTCGATCAACTCGGCATCACGTACCGAGCCGCCAGGCTGAACGACGCAGCTCGCGCCGGCGGCGGCGACTGCATCGAGGCCATCGCGGAACGGGAAGAATGCATCAGACGCCACAGCGCTTCCTTTCAGCAGGTTCCCACCCCGTCCGGCGGCAATCTTCACTGAATCGACCCGGCTTGTCTGCCCTCCTCCGACGGCGAGCAGGTGGGAGCCGTCCGAAAAGACGATCGCGTTGCTCTTGACGTGCTTGCAGACGCGCCACGCAAAGCGCAGCGCCGCCAGCTCGTCAGGGCTCGGTGCTCGCCGGCTCACCTGTTTCCACTCGCTCACCGGTTCGACGGCGTCGCGGTCCATCACGAGGAGGCCACCCGAGATGCTGCGCGCGTCGAGCTGGGCAGTGGGTCGCGCCGCCACTGAGGCGAGCCCTTCGCCTGCCTCGAGCAACCGCAGGTTCTTCTTCGCCGCGAGAATCTGCCGGGCCATGGCGTCGTACGACGGCGCGATCACCGCCTCGAGAAACGTCTCCGCGAGGGCGGTCGCAGTCACTTCGTCGACGGCGCGGTTCAAAGCGACGATGCCACCGAACGCCGAGACCTCGTCGATCGCCCGGGCTCGCCGGTAGGCCGTCACCAGCGCGTCGTCACAGGCAACGCCGCACGGCGTGTTGTGCTTGATGATCACCGCCGTCGGCCGCTCCGGGAACTCGAGCACCAGGCCCAGCGCGGCGTCGAGATCGAGCAGGTTGTTGTACGAGAGCTCCTTGCCCTGGAGCACCGACGAGAACGCGACCGTCGGCCCCGCTGGGCGGCGAGGCGTGCGGTAGAACGCACCGCGCTGGTGGGGGTTCTCGCCGTAGCGCAGCTCCTGCACCTTCTCGAACGGAAGGGTCAGCGCGTCGGGAAACGCGACCGTCTCCTGCTCCGCGAGCCAGGCCGCGATGGCAGCGTCGTAGCTGGCGGTATGCCCGAAGGCCTTTCGCTGGAGCGTGCGACGCGTCACGGCCGAGACCTGACCGTCGCGCTCGAGCTCCGCGAGCACCGACGGGTAGTCATCGGGGTCGACGACGATCGAGACGTGATCGGCGTTCTTCGCCGACGCGCGAACCATGGCTGGGCCGCCGATGTCGATCTGTTCGATCGCCTCGTCTCTCGTGGCCCCTTTGGCGACCGTCTCGCGGAAGGGGTAGAGATTCACCGCGACGATCGAGATCGCGGCGATGTCATGAGCGTCCAGCTCGGTCTTGTCGGACGCCAACGAGGGGCGCCCGAGCAGCCCGCCGTGGATCTTTGGGTGCAGCGTCTTCACCCGGCCGCCGAGGATCTCGGGGAAGCCTGTGTGCTGACTCACTTTCGTCGCCGGCACCTGCGCCGCTTCGAGCGCCGCAAGGGTTCCACCCGTCGAGAGAATCGTGAAGCCACGACGAACCAGTCCCTGAGCGAAGGGCACCAGCCCACGCTTGTCGGACACACTGAGGAGGGCGAGCACGGTTGGCACCTAGCAATCGACTCTGGAGGGGTCAACGAGTCGGTTCTCAGGCGAAAAGCGCTCGCCAGGCTCGTCAGCGAGGGCGCTTCGGCTCTGCTTCGGTCGCGTGCCGGACCTTCTCCAGACCGCGAGTCTCGACCTGCCGAATTCGCTCTCGGGTGAGGTTCATGATCTCGCCGACCTCTTCGAGCGTGATGCCGCCCTTCTCCGAGACGTCGAGCGCGCAGGTGTAGTCGAGCTCCCAGATCTCTTTGTCGGGGAAGTTGAGCTTGATCGAGCCCGTCTCGGGGTTCACGTCGAGGTAGAGGTTGTACTTGCAGCTGACGAACACGCAGGGGCGCGGGCTGTTCACGCAGTCGGCGCGGGTTCGAGGGCGCGTCTGATTGAGCTCGCTGAAGAGCTCGGCTTCTTCAGGGTCGATGAGCCCCAGCTGACGCCGTCGTCGCAGATCACGCGCCATCTCCTTGCGCGACATGGTCTTCGACCGCTTGCGATCAGCGGAGTCATCATCCGACTTCAGGATCGGTACCTGCTCTTCATTCACCGCAGCTGACATGTCCCCTCCTTCGAATGGCGAGTGGAAGCTCGCCTGGCTCGCACTACCAGAAGTCTCTCGGCGCCTCGGGAGTCGGGCGCGACGTCACCACGCTCCCGAACCGCGCCACGTCACGCACCAGCGCCGCCGCCCGCGAACGAAGCTGCGCGAGCTGATCGGTCAACTGCCCCTGAGGATTCTGCGACGTCTTCTCGGCCAGCTCGACCGACAACCCCGCGAAGACCGCCCCAAACTCTCGCTCGACCACGTCCATGTGGTTGCGAACGAACACGTACGAACGGCGAATGTCTTCGAGCGTGTGGCCCTCAGCCATCATCTTCTTGATCGCGTTGATTCGCCTGACGGACTCGACCGGGTACAGCCCCTGACTGCCCTGGTGCTTGCCCTTGCGGCCGACCCGGCGGCTTCGCGGCAACAACCCTGACTGCACGTACTTGCGGAAGGTCGCCTCCGAGAGGGCGACGCCCCTGGGCTTGAAGATCTCCACGATCACACGCGCAGGAACTCCCTGCGGGTACTCGCGCTCGATCCGATCGATTTCGTCGGGACGCAGGAGATCCGTCGTCATTGTGGGTTCCACTCAATGGTCAATATTGAGTGGCGGCGTATGAATAGCAGACATTAAAAAGAGGTGTCAACGGCGATCAGCGACTTTTCGATCGTGGTGGTGTCCTGGTGCAGGACGAGACGCTGGAAGACGACCGATTCCGCTCCGATCGAAAGAACCCGCCGTCCGGAAATCGGACGCAGGCGACCTGGCTCATCGCCGCATTCGCGATCGGGGTGTCAGGGGCGCGAACGAAGACCTGATCCAGCGATCAGATGATGACGCGCGACCGAAGGTCCCCGGTCGAAGCGCGTCATCGACCTTTCGAGGGCGTCACTGACGCCGTCGCTGGTGCGCGTTCAGCTGGTGCGGAGCGCCTTGAGGGCCTCACGCAGCTGCGTCTCGAACGCCGCGCCCTCGCCGGCGCGCTCGACGGCGATGGTCGCCGCGTTCTCTGCCTGCGCCGCGCGATAGCCGAGGTTGAGGAGCGCAGACACGAGATCACTCGAGGCCGGCGGCGCTGCGCGAGCAACGCCATCACCGACCGTCGCGTCGGCGCTGAGCAACCGCACCTTGTCCTTCAGTTCGAGCACCAGACGCTCGGCGGTCTTCTTGCCGACGCCGTGAATCTTGGTGAGCCGCACGACCTCGCCTTTCGAGAGGGCCGTCACCAGCTCGGGGGTGTCGAGGCCCGACAGCACGTTCAGCGCCATCTTCGGCCCGACCTGACTCACCGAGGTCAGCAAGAGGAAGAGCTCCTCTTCCGTTCGCGTCAGGAAGCCGAAGAGATCGAGCGCGTCTTCACGCACGATGGTCCTGATGCGGAGCGAGACGGGTTGGCCGACCGCGGGCAGCCGCCCCGACGCCATCGAGGACACCGCCACGCGGTAGGCCACTCCCTGAACGTCGACGATGGCCTCCGTGGGCCCCTTCTCGACCAACACACCCTTGAGTCCGGCGATCACGTCGAGCCTTCCTTGCTCGAGCCAGCAGCCGCGCGGCCTGGGCGCACGACGTTGGGACTGAGCCGATCGGCAAAGGTCGCCTGCGTCGCCGAGCCTCGGCGCGACGTGGCGGCCGCAGAGGCGAACGGAACCTGGTGGGCGTGGCAGCACGCGACGGCGAGCGCGTCGTAGGCGTCGGAGCGCTCGAGCGGTTCTTTCAGAGCCAGGACGCGGGTCACCATGCGCGCAACTGACTCCTTGCTGTCGTTGCCTCCGCTCCCGATGGAGCGCTTCACCCTGGCGGGCGCGTACTCGAAGAGGGGCACGCGAGCGCGGGCCGCGAGCAGCAACACCACGCCGCGCGCATGCCCGAGAATGAGCGCGCTGCGAGCGTTCTTGTGGGTGAACACGCCCTCGACCGCGACGGCTTCGGGCGCGAAGACGTCGATCACCCGCCCGAGCTCCAGGAAGATCGTCTCGAGCCGCAGCTCGAGGCGAACGTCGGTGCCTGCGCGAACGACGCCATGGCCCACATAGCGCGGCCGGCCGCGCTCGACCTCGACGAGGCCGTACCCGAGAAACCGGCTACCAGGGTCGACGCCCAGAACGCGCATGATACGGAACAGACGTGTAGCTCACGTCTGCGCAGCTGTCGAAATCAACGTCCGGCGAGCAGGGCCTTTGCCTCGGCGGAGTGCTCTCCAGTCGGGTCGAGCTCGAGGTACTTCTCGAGCTCGGCGCGCATGGCCGCCTTGTCGTTCGCGTCGTGGGCGATGGTCGCGAGCAGGACGTGCACCTTGGCGTTCTTCGGGTCGAGCTCGAGCACGCGAACGGTGGCGTCACGCGCGCCAGCCGCGTTCCCGAGATCGTATCGGGCCTGGCCGAGCACCAGCCAGCCCTGGAGCGAGGTGGGCTCGTCAGCGACGACCTGCTCGAGCACGGAGACAGCCTTCTGGTACTCGCCGCGCTGGTACGCGCGCACGCCGTCGGCCAGCGGCTCGCTCACGTCGACGGCTTCTGGCGCGGCGGTCTCCGTCTCGTCGACAGCGACCGGCTCGAGCGCCGCGAGGCTCGGCGCCGCCTCGACGGGGGCCGACGCGGAGACAGGCGCAGTCAGCGCCGCAACCGCAGGCAGCTCAGGCAGCGACGCCGACCTGTGGAGAAGCCACTCGACGCCCACGGCGACGACGACCGCGGCGAACGCCAGGCCGATCAACAGCCCGACTCGCCCTGCCTGACGAGGCGAGGCATGAGCGGGGAGCGTGTCTTCGAAGGCCGTCGCGTCGGCCTCGGTGGAGTCCCCGGCGAAGAAGAGCGCCTCGGGGTCATCCTTCACGACCTTGACCGCGAGGGGCGTGGAAGCCGTGAGCTTCACCGCGCCGAGGGTGACGGGCGCCGCGATCGTCGCGACCTGGGCAGCGGCGGTCGACACCACGACGCCATCGGCGGACAGGGCGTGGGTGGCCTCGGCGAGCGGCAGCGGCTCGACCGACACGGCACGAGTCAGCACGGGCGTGATGATCCGCTCCTGGCGCTCTTCGGCGCTGAAGCGTCGGTTTGCAGACGGGGGCGTTGGGTCCTGATCGACGAACGCGCTGGCCTGGGCCGAGCTGGGCGGCGTCGGGTCCTCTTCGTCGACACTCAACCCCGTCAGCGCTGCGGCGTCGTCGCCGGTCGCGTTGCGAAGGGCACCCTCGAGGCTCTCGCTCTCGGCCTCGACCGCACCGTGGGCGAACCCGACGACGGGGGCGTGGGCCGGGGGTGACTCCTGCGGCTCGACGATCGTGGGCACGTTGAAGGCGCTGAGCGTCTTCGCCAGGTCGTCTTCGAGCCCTTCGAGCAGGTGTGCGTCGGGGAGGGCGGCCGTGGTCCACCCGCCGGCAGGATCTTCGACGTCGAGGTCAGACGGGGCACCGACCATCGCCCAGTCAGCGTCGTCGACCTTCGCAGGCTCGACCTGATCGGCGCGAATCTCGACGACGCCCTCGAAGAGCTGGCGCATGAGGTGCTCGGCCTCGGCAGACCTGGGCTCGAACAGCCTCGGGGCCTGACGCGGAGCCTCGGCCGGAGCGCTCTGGGCCGTCACGGGGCCGATGACGCCCATCAGATATAGACGGGTGCCGACCTCGAGCGTCAGCACTTCGTCGAACGCGCTGTCGACGAGCACCTGATGCACTCGGCGGCGACCGTCGAAGAGCTGCACGATGCGGTTGACGTCGTCAGGCATCGAGGGGAGCGCCTGCGCGAGCCGCGCGAAGTCGACGGCGAGCACCGCATCGAGTGGCAACGAGCGCATCGTGAGCATGCTCCAGCGAGAGAGTCGGGGGAGCACCTGGGCGACGAAGTCGCGCAGCGAACAGTGAAAGCCCGTCGACACCGAGACCGGGTCGAGCGAAACGGTGTACTCGTGGGAGGTGAGCGCCAGGGCGCGCACCACCGCGTCAAGGCCCCAGCGCTCACCGCAGCGAGCCTGCACGATCGCGCCGTCGCGGAACGAGATCGCCGCGCCACCGTCGACCAGCAAGAACGTGCCCGAACGGGACGAGGTGAGCAGGGCGCGGAGCAGGTGGGCGGCCGGCAACGTCTTGCTGTGAAAGCGCAGGGGGTGACCGGTCACGCCGCGGTGACGAACGAGCTCGAACCGCACGAGCGAGGCGACGTCACGGGCAAACGCGGGCTTCAGCACGTACTCATCGACGCCGACGACCTCGGCAAGGTTGGCCACGTTGCCGTCTTCGGCCTTGGCGAGGAGCACCACGGGAACCCGGGCCGTCTTCTGGTTGCCCCGCAGCTCCGCGCAGAACGAGAAGCCGTCGCCGCCGCGCAGGTCGGACTCGAGGACGATCACGTCAGGCGTCCGGCCGCGGCGCAGCACCCCAAGGCCTTGCTCAGCAGTTTCCACGCTCCACACGTCGAAGCCGTCACGCGACAACGCGACCTCGAGCACCGCCCGCGCCGAGCGATCGGGGTCGACCACCAACACGAGCGGGCGCTCGATGCTGGTGGGCTGAAGGCGAGCGGGATGAGTCGAGGATGGGGACGACCGAAGCATGCGACCTCCGGAGACGGATACTGACACCCTACCCCGGACACCCACTCCCTCTGCAAATGCCCCACTCCCGCTAACGCATTGAAGTCACATGTGCGCGGGTGCTGCGGCTTCTGGATCTCGCCGGTTGTGGGAGCGCCAGCAGCCCGAATTCACCGATCAGGGTGTGCCCAAGGAGCTGGAGATCGTCTGGAGAGACCTCTTCGAACGTCAATCGCCAGCCGCGCCCCCCGCCAACGGCGCTGCATTTCGCCTTGAAGAGGCGCTCCCGTGCCGGAAACGACACATGCAGCACGACGTGCTCGGTGAAGGGCGAGCGACAGGTGGCCGGCAGCATCGCCCCACGAACCGTCAGCTCCAGCCCCCGGCCCATCGCGGAGCAGCCGTCGGACTCCACGAACCAATCGAGGTCGAGAAAAAACCGGGGCCAGCGACGTCGCCCACCGCCATCGAACTGCGTCGAGGTCGTGCGCATGCTGCAAGGCTGTAGCGGAAACTATCGAGGGTCAAAAAACCGGCCTATTTCTCACGTCATGCTCGCACTTGCCCTGCTGGTGACGCTCCCCCTCGCGGCTGACCCCGCCCAGCCTGCGTCACCACCTCCTGTTGCGGGTGCCGCGGTCGCGCCGGCGGCGCTCGGTGCGGGCTCCATCGGCTTCTGGGGAACGCTCGGAGCGCCGGACGTCGCCATCGGCTACCGCCAGGGCTTCTCGCTGCTCGAGTTCGAAGCGCAGGCGCGGTTCAACTACCTGGAGCTCTCTGCGGTGGCCGAAGCCGGGGTTCGGTTCCTCGCGTGGAAGGCGGACCGCGCCATGCTCGCACCGACGTTCTCGCTGGGCCTCAAGGTCAACTCGGGCAGCCGCGCGTTCGACCCGTACAACTTTGCATACGTCGCGCTGCGGCCGCGGCTCGGGGTGGTGCTCTCGCTCAGGGTCTCTGAGGTCGCGCAGGTGATCGCCACCGCCGAGGTCCCGTGGGCCATCGCGCTCAACGTGACCGGCTATCAGATTACGCCGACGGTCGGAGGCGGCGCCGAGTTTCAGCTCAACTCGAAGCTGTCGCTGGTGGCGGTCGGCCTGATCGGCGTCGACGTGATCAAGGAGCCGCTCGGCACGCCCATCGCCCGCCTCGCGTGGGGTCTTCGGCTCGGCGTGGGCTACCGCGTCTTCTAGAACGTCCCGACGAAGCCCGGCCCTCCGCGAGAAGACCCTGAGCGGTCGCCCACGCCGACCAGCGCCACGACGACCCACCGGCTCAGCGGTACTTGAGGAACCCGCCGACGAGGTCGCGCACGAGGGCGCTGACCGACATGCCATGCCGCCGCGCGATCACCGCGAGCGAGTCGAACTCGGAGTCGTGCAGCTCGATCGTCAACGCCTTGCCCTGCCCGTCTTCCAGCTGCTGCGACTCCGAGATCGGCTCGATCGTCGAGATGATGTCGTCGCCCTCTTCGATCACCTCTTCGGGCGTCGCGGCCGGCGCGGCGAGGCTCGACAGGCGCTGCTTCTCTTCCTCGAGCTCGTCGTTGAAGAGCTGCTTGAGGAAGTTCGCGAGGTGGATGTTCGACGGCGTGAACTCGTACTGGGACAGGAACTGATCGATGTCGTACTGCATGTCCCACGCGGTCTGGTACCGGCGCTCACGGTCCTTCTCGAGCGCCTTCATCAGGATCGCTTCGACGCCCTCGGGGATGTCGGCCTTGAAGTACGACGGCGCGTAGATCTTCCCCTCGGTGATGCTCTTGAGGATCGCGACCTCGGAGTCTCCGGTGAAGAGCTTGAAGCCGGTGAGCCACTCGTAGAGCACGGTGCCGAGCGAGAAGAGATCGGACCGGTTGTCGAGGTGCTTGCCCATGCACTGCTCGGGCGACATGTAGGAGAGCTTGCCTTTGATCTCTCCCGCGCGCGTCTGCTCGATCTGGTTGGCGGCCTTCGCGATGCCGAAGTCGAGCACCTTCACCGTGCCGTCGAACGAGACGAAGATGTTCTCGGGCGTGACGTCACGGTGCACGATGTTCAGCGCCACCCCGTACGTGTCGGTCTTCTGATGCGCGTAATAGAGGCCTTCGCACACGCTCGAGGCGATCTTGAGCGCGTAGACCATCGGGAAGGGAATACCGAGCGAGTCGGCCTTCGGGATGATGCGACGCATGTCGCGCCCGAAGACGTACTCCATGGCGATGAAGTACGACTCGCCGATGCGGCCCAGATCGTAGATCTGGACGATGTTGGGGTGGTTGAGCTGCGCGGCGAGCTTGGCTTCGTTGAGGAACATCTTCACGAAGTTCGGCTGCTTCGACAGATGCGGTCGAATGCGCTTGATGACGATCGTCTTCTCGAAGTTCTCGATGCCCGCCTGCCGGGCGAGGAAGATCTCGGCCATGCCTCCGACCGCGATGCGATCGATGAGGGTGTACTTGCCGAATCGGATGTTTCGCTTCGAGTCGCCTTGAGCCATCGCGCGGGCGCACCTTACCAGCAGGCTTCCAGTCGTACAGGCGTTCACACGAGGAGCGGAACTGAGCAGCCCGCCATCGGTGTCTGGGCCCTGTGCTCTGGAGAATCGCAGTGCTCTGCCTCGCCCAGTCCTCACCGTCGCTGACGTGCCCCACCGGCACTCGGCTCGAGGAGACAACCAGCGGGGACGAGACCTGGCTTGGGTGCGTCGACGACACCGGGGCGAGTGGTCCCGTGCGGAGAACGCAACGCGATGGAGGGCTGATTGAAGCGGGGCGTTTCGAGCGCCAAAGGAAGCAGGGGCCGTGGCTCCAACGGGGTGAAGACGGTGGCCTCGTCACCCTCGAGTATGTCGACGGCCGTGAGGGACCGGTTCGGCCATGCCCCGCCGGTTCTCGCGAAAAGACTCGGTGTGTCGCCCACTGCTGCGACGTCTCAGCTCGCTGGTGCGCCCTGCGCGACGGAGGCACGACCGGCCCGTGGGACGAATGGAGCGTCGACGGCCGGCGGCTGCGCTCGAACCTGGGCGACCCGCTACTGCCCGCGCCGTTCCGCCACCTGGGCGCTGTTCGGGATGAGCCGTTCGAGCTGAGCAGCGACGACCCACGGTGAGACGTCGTGGGCACGAACGTCGAGGGCCGCGCGCATGGTCTTCAGCATCGGGCAGCTCGCGGCGGCGAGTTCGAGGTGGAACACGTCGCTGCCTTCGATGCCGCGCGTCATGCGCTCGACACAGACGGGGACCGCGCGATCGATGATGCCGATCAGCTCGGTGCGTTGGGCTTGCGTCTCGTCCATCTGGACCTTGCGTAGCAGGTTCCATCGGTACCAGACGAGCTCGGTCTCGAGCCGCGCGCAGGTCTGACCGACGATGATGTCGGGCATCTGCTGAAATCTCGGCGCGTCGGCTTCGAACATGCGGCCCAGGAACGGGCGAATGTTCTCGTAGCGCTCAGTCGTCGACGCCAGGAGCGCAGGGCAGATCTTCCTGACCCGCGCGCCCGCCGTGACGTTCTTCACGCAGTTTCCTGCGTAGACCAACCCGAGGACCACCAGCAGCGCCCCACCAACGAGGCGCTGACGGCTCAAACGTAGCTCTCGATCGGCGGGCAGCTGCACACCAGCTTGCGATCGCCGAGCACGTTGTTGATGCGGCCGACCGACGGCCAGAACTTGTGCCGCTTCACCCAGGCGAGCGGGTACACGGCGCGCTGGCGGGAGTACGGGCGCGTCCACTCGTTCGCGGTCGCGACGTCGGCCGTGTGCGGGGCGTGCTTGAGCGGGTTGTTGTCCTTCGGCATCGTGCCGCCTTCGATCTCGGCGATCTCGGCCCGGACCGCCATCATCGCGTCGACGAAGCGATCGAGCTCGGCCTTCGACTCCGACTCGGTGGGCTCGACCATCATCGTGCCGGCGACGGGGAAGGACACCGTCGGGGCGTGGAAGCCGTAGTCCATCAGGCGCTTGGCGATGTCCTCGACCTCGACCCCGCTGGTCGTCTTCAGCTTGCGCATGTCGAGAATGCACTCGTGCGCCACCCTGCCCTGCGCGCCCCGGTACAGCACCGGGTACGACGCCTCGAGCTTCTCGGCCACGTAGTTCGCAGTGAGGATCGCGGCCTTCGTCGCCGCGGCGAGGCCATCGGGCCCCATCATGCGAATGTACATCCACGAGATGAGGAGAATGCTCGCGCTCCCGAACGGCGCTGCCGAGACGGCGCCGCTGGAGCCGCCCGTCTTCGCGCTCTGATGCCCGGGGAGGAACTCGACGAGGTGCTTCGCGACACAGATGGGCCCCATGCCCGGGCCGCCACCACCGTGGGGGATGCAGAAGGTCTTGTGCAGGTTGAGGTGGCAGACGTCGGGGCCGAAGTCTCCGGGCCGGCAGAGGCCGACCTGCGCGTTCATGTTCGCGCCGTCCATGTAGACCTGCCCGCCCTCGCCGTGAACAAGCTCGCAGATCTCGGTGATGGCCGCCTCGAAGACGCCGTGGGTCGAAGGGTAGGTCACCATGAGCGCGCCGACCTTGCCGGCGTTCGCGGCGATCTTCGCCTTGAGATCCGGCACGTCGACGTTGCCGGCGTCGTCGGTCTTCACCACGACGACCTGGTACCCAGCCATGACGGCGGTCGCGGGGTTCGTGCCGTGCGCCGACGCCGGAATGAGGCAGATGTTCCGGTGGCCCTGGCCTCGAGCCTCCTGGTACGCGCGAATGGTGAGGAGCCCCGCGTACTCGCCTTGCGAGCCCGCGTTCGGCTGGAGCGACGTGCCCGCGAAGCCGGTGATCTCGGCCAGCCAGGTCTCGAGATCGGTGAAGATCTGCCGGTAGCCGGGCCACTGCGCTTCAGGCGCGAACGGGTGGAGGCCGTTGAACTCGGGCCAGGTCACCGGGTCCATCTCGCTGGTGGCGTTCAGCTTCATCGTGCACGACCCGAGCGGGATCATGCTGTGGCAGAGCGACAGATCCTTCGCCTCGAGCGAGCGGATGTACCGAAGCATCTGGTGCTCGGTGTGGTGCGAGTTGAAGACCGGGTGCGTGAGGTAGGCGGACGTGCGGCGCAGCGCCTCGGGCAGCACGGGCGACGCGTTGGCCGACGGCGCGAGCGCGGTGGCGGTGAAGTCGGGCTTCTTCCCAGCGAAGACAGCCAGGAGCGCGTCGACCTGCTCCGCCGAGATCGTCTCGTCCATCGACACGCCGAGGTGGGTCTCGTCGATGCGGCGAAGGTTCATGCGCGCAGCCTCGGCGGCCTTCACGAGCGCAGCACCCTGCTTCGCGTCGACCTTCACGGACACGGTGTCGAAGATCACGTCGTGCTCGAGCTGGAAGCCGAGCTTCGCGACGCCGGCGGCGAAGGTGCGGGCCAGCGCGTGCACGCGGGTCGCGATGGCGCGGAGGCCCTGGGGGCCGTGGTACACGCCGTACATCGAGGACATCACGGCGAGCAGCACCTGCGCCGTGCAGATGTTCGAGGTCGCCTTCTCACGCCTGATGTGTTGCTCGCGGGTCTGCAGCGCCATGCGCAGTGCCATGTGGCCGTTCGCGTCTTCCGACACGCCGATGATGCGGCCGGGCATCGAACGCGCGAACTCGGTCTTCGTCGAGAGGAAGGCCGCGTGTGGGCCGCCGAAGCCCATCGGTACGCCGAAGCGCTGGGCGGAGCCGATCGCCACGTCGGCGCCGAGCTCTCCGGGCGGCGTCAGCAGGCACAGCGAGAGCAGATCGGTCGCCATCACCACCATCGCGCCGTGCGCGTGCGCCTTCTCGTTGAACGCGCGGTAGTCGACGATGGCGCCGTCGGTCGCGGGGTACTGCACGAGCACCGCGAAGCACTTCTTCGAGAAGTCGAACGTGCGGTGATCGCCGACGACGATCTCGATGCCCAGCGGCTTCGCGCGAGTCTTCACGACATCGATGGTCTGCGGGTGGCAGCGCGCCGAGACGAACATGGTGTTCGCCGACGCGTCCTTCGACACCGAGTGCGTCAGGTGCATCGCCTCGGCGGCCGCCGTGCCCTCGTCGAGCAGCGAGGCGTTCGAGATCGGCAGGCCGGTGAGGTCGCCCACCATCGTCTGGAAGTTGAGGAGCGCCTCGAGCCGGCCCTGCGCGATCTCGGCCTGGTACGGCGTGTAGGCCGTGTACCAGCCCGGGTTCAGGAGGACGTTTCGCAGCACCACGCCGGGCGTGAAGGTGCCCGAGTAGCCCTGCCCGATGAACGAGGTGAACACCTGGTTCTTCGAGGCGATCGTCTTGAGCTCGGCGAGCAGCTCGGCCTCGCCCTTCGCCGCCGGGAGCGCCAGCGCCTTCTTCGCCCGAATATTCTTCGGCACGGTCTGGTCGATCAGCGCGTCGAGCGTCGGGGCCTTCACGGCAGCGAGCATCTCCTCCATCTCGCGGGAGGAGGGGCCGATGTGGCGACGGGCAAAAGTGTCCAGGAACGAGAGCATGGGCCGTGGCTTACAGAACGAGAGGCAGTGTTCGCAACGGATTGCGCCCGGAAGGATGGGCGTGCCTCATGGCTTCGAGGAGCCGCTCGTGCAGCCGCGTGGCGGACCAAGGCCAGGCGCCAGCCCATGGAGCTCGATCGAGGTATTGTTTGTCTCCCGGCCGCCGAACCGCTCCCCGAGGAAGCTGCACTTCAGCGCCGTCGGAGACGAAGTACGCCGTCGTCTTGGGCCCGTCTTCGAGGCTCGACTGTCCTCGCGCACGAGCGAGCCTCGGTCGAGCAGGAGAAACGTGACGGTCGAGACCTCGGTCCCTCGGGCAGGCGCGCGACCAGCACCTGGCCCTCCGAGGTGCGCCACGCGTCGACGGTCAGTCGAGCGCGACGACGTGGGCGCGGAGCAACTCGAGCGCCTCGGCGCGCTCAGCGTCAGGGCTCGAGCGTTCGTCCCCGGCGTCGCCGGCCTCTGACGTCCACGTGCCTTCGAACGCGACCGCGAGGTGCGCTGCCCAGTCGTACGCCGTCACGTCGGGGGCGTGACGCTCACCGACCAGCTGGATCTCGATGGAGGACAGCACCGACTCCGGGAGGGTGCACAGCGCGTCGAACTCTTCTCCGAGATCTTCGCGGAGTTCGGTCAGGGCCTCGGCCGACAGCGTCGAGGGCGAGAACACGTCGAAGGCCAGCCCGTCGATCTCGAACATGAAGTTGTTCCGCGCCCCCTGCTCATCGGGCCGGTCGAATTCGAGGTCGTTGGCATCGACGAGGCGCCGACAGTGCACGGTGATGGTGTCGAAAGACATGGCCACGCTCGTCGCACGATCCTGAAGAAGCCGCCATTCCTCAACGCCCTGCGCCGCGCGAGGGTCGAAAACCGACCCTGGAGTGACGCACGGTCGTGTCAGCCCCGGCTGCTACACACTGCCCGGGGGCACCAGCGATGCGAACGGCAGAGAAGAGCGTGATGGACCTGGCCTCGTGCCAGCTCGGGGTCTTCACTCTTGCGCAGGTGCGGGCGCGAGGCATGACCCTGAATCAGGTGAAGCGCAGGCTTCGCGCGGGTCGATGGAGCCGCGTGCTCCCGAGCGTGTACGCGGTCGAAGGCGCACCCGATTCGTGGCGGCGCCGTCTCAAAGCTGCCGCGCTCTGGTCCGGCCCGCGGTGCGTCTTCTCGCATCGAACCGCAGCCGCGCTCTGGGGCCTGACGCCCTTCGAGAGCGAAGAAGGGCCTGCCGTGATCTCCTCGAGCTCGCACCGCCAGCACGTGGGAGGCGTTCGGGTGGTGCGGGTGCGTGCGCTTCTCCCTCGTGAAGTGACGTTCAGGAGTGGCTTCCGCATCACCTCCATCGAGCGCACGCTCCTGGACCTCGCGGCCGGAGAATCACCCGCCACGCTCGCAACCTCAGTCGACGACGCGCTGCGGCTGAAGCTCACCACGGTCGAGCGGCTCGAGGCCTTCCTCGAGCGTCGCGTTGGCGCCCGGGGCATGCCCGCGCTGCGCCGGGTGGTCGCGGAGCGGGCGGGCCGAGGGGGCGTTCCCGAGAGTGAGCTCGAGACACGGGTCCTGGCGCTCCTGGACGAGAGCGGACTGCCGAGACCGTCGCTCCAACAGAAGGTGCGTGCGCACGGCCGACGGTACCGGCTCGACTTCCGGTTCGAAGGCGTGCCGGTGGTGATCGAGGCCGATGGCTACGCGTGGCATTCGACCGTGGAGGCCTTCGAGGCCGACCGTCGCCGCATCAACGCGCTCACGGCGCGAGGGTACCGGGTGCTCCGGTGGACGTGGGCGGCGCTGGACGAGCGGCCCACCGAGCTGCTCGACGAGCTCCGCGAGGTGCTTCAGCAGTCGATGCGCAGGCGCGCGGCGTGACTACTTCTTCCCTGCCTTCGGAAGCTCGGGCATCACCAGGCGTGACATGAAGTCGGTGACCGCGACGAGCTGCGTGTCGGTGTAGCTCTTGACGACCTCCATCATCTTCGCATTCGCGTTCTTGCGCTTCCCATCACGAATCTCGGTCGCCTGACGCAGCAGGTACTTGTAGTGCTGGCCCGCGAGCACCGGGGTCGAATCCTTCGCGTTGCCTTCTCCGCTGCGACCGTGGCACGACGCGCAGTCGCGCTTGTAGAGGACGAGTCCATCGTCGAGCAGGTCGCCTTCTCCGCGGCCGTTGTCCCGGGGGATCGGCAGGATTTTGAGGTAGGCCGCGATGTCAGCCATGTCCTGCTCGGAGAGCGCCGTCGTCGCCGGGAGCATCACCGCGTTCTCCCGCGCGCCCGAGCGGATGTCGGTGAGCTGCTTGAGGATCACGATCGGGTGCTGGCCCGCGAGCTGCGGGAACGAGCCGTCAGGCTGGCCCGCCCCGTTCTCGAGGTGACACGACGCACAGGCGGCCTGGTAGCGATCCTTCCCGCGAACCACGTCACCCTTCTTCGCCTGAACCTTCTTCAGTTCGACCTTCGCTGCTGCCTCTGGCGATGGGCCTGCCACCGACACTCCCGCAACCAATACCACCGACATCCACACAGTCCTCATGCTGCTCCTCATACGGAATTGACCGCGGCGCTGCATAGCAGGAAAGCGCATCACCACGAACGACCCGTCTCGTGGCCCGGGGCTCGTGCCCGCGGTGAACCAACGCCGCCGCGCGGAGGTCTATTCACTCGCAGTCCGAGGCGCCTCGTCGCCGAACCGAATCGCTCGAGCCTCAGGCCGATGGTCGGTGCGTCGATCAAGCGAAGTTGACGGCCGGCGCGAGGCCACCATCGGCGGCACCGCTGGTAGAGGTGACACGCTCATCGCGCGCGAGCGACGCGTTCACCGAGAATGGTCCTCGTGTTGCCTCCTCGGCGAGCTGCTCGTCCGTGGCTTCCTGGCTCACGCAGGTCGAGCTTTCGACCATGCGCTGAAACGCCTGCGGTCGCGCTTTGCGATCGAAGCACGCTCGGCGCCGTGGTGGGCCGGCGACCTCACGACGCGCGAGCTGCATGAGCACCGGTGCGACTTGTGGCACGACCGCAGAGTCTTCCACTTCTCCCCGCCCCCCTCCGAGCGGGCCCGCAACGCCTGCCTCGTACGCAAGAGCCACCAGCCCGGTGGGCGTGCATCGCAGGTGCGTGCCCGAGCCCGTGTAGCCGTTGAGCGGGTCGGAGCGCTGTGAACTCCGGCGCCGCATCGTCGTGGCAACCCTCAGCCGCGCAGGTCGATTGAAGGCGTTGAAGGCCTCGTCATCGTCGGCGAACCCGCGGCGCTGGCACACGGGCCGAGGAGGGCGAGTTCGCCAGACCCTTCCGCGTTCGAGAAAAGGAGTGTTCCTCGCTCCTCGAGCGGGGGCGCGAGGTGCAGCGCCTTCCAGTCCGGTGACGATGCGCGAATATGACGCGCGCAGCGCAGGACGCCCAGGGCGCGTTCGGCCCCACTCCGCTCCGCTCGATGACGCGCACCACACGCCACCGTGGCCTCGCACCAGTTCCCCAGCCGCGCATCGACACCGCGACGTGACGCGACCACGCGCTCCTTGACGCTCAGCCCTCCCCTGACGTAGCGCCGCAGCGCGTCGAAGCCCGGGGAGCGTTCATGCGGTCATTCAAGAGTGCCTTGGTTCTGCTGCTGCTGCCCACGCTCGCGTTCGCGCAGGTCACCATCAACCCGGGCGGTGGAACCGGGCCAGGCACCGGCGTTCGGGTCCACCTCGGGCCAACCGGTCAGGTGCAGGTCATTCGCAATGGCACCGGCCAGTTCTATTCACAGACGGCGACACCGGGCGCGACGACGAACCCCGGCGTCATCACCGGCCTGTCGAACGGCGTGTACCTCGCCGTCGGCACCACCCACGTCTTCGGGCCCCTGCACTTTGCTGCGGCGCCCGTCACTGGCATCACCGCCGCCGAGTTCACGCCCATCAGCAACACGCTGACTCCGCAGCCCAGCGGCTCGGGTTCGGCCACGACGGTGCTGCGCGCGACGGTGGGCGGGAGGAACTACGACGTCTCGGTTCGCTACGACTACGTCTTCCCCAACGACTTCGTCACCGTCACCCACACCCTGACGATCCCCTCGGGGAACACGGTGCCGGTGCGGCTGTACCACGCGCTCGACGCGTACCTGGGCGGCGACGACAACGGGCCGAGCTTCTTCGTGCAGGGGCCTCCGACGGTGGTGGGCGGGTTCCGGCAGCTCTCGAACATCGTGCTCGCGTGGCGGTACCGCGGCGGCGTTCCGTGGACCGGGTACTACGGCGGGTTCTACGAGTGCATGTTCCGCGACGCGCTGTGCCCCATGGGCTCGGGCGGCGGCAACAACGTCTTCGGCGCGAACACCTTCAACAACTGGGTCGACAACACCGTCAAGGACAACGGCTTCGCGATCATGTGGAACTTCGGCTCGGCGCCGGGCACGCAGATCGTCGCGAACGATCTCACCTTCTTCTCGTACCAGCCCACGCTCACCAAGGCGTTCGGCACCACCGCGATGTCGGCGGGCTCGGCCACCACGCTGACCTTCACCATCGACAACGTCCCCGGAGCGCCGGCCCAGGGCAACCTCGGCTTCCAGGACAACCTGCCGAGCAACCTGCTGCTGGCGAACACGGTCTTCACCAATACGTGCGGTGGCACGGTGACGCTCAACACCGCGGGCTCGCCGAACACCGTGCGCCTGCAGACCGGAGCCCTCGCGCCGCTCACCCAGCGCTGCACCGTCACCGTCAACGTCACGGCGACCGTCCCGGGCGCGTACGTCAACGGCCGCACCAACATCTCGAACCTGTCGGTCGTCGAGAACCAGGTGAGCGATCAGACGCTCTCGGTGGTGCAGAGCGCGCCGGTCGTCACGCTCGACTCACCGGGCATCATCAACCTCTCGAACGCGACGGCGTACCCGGTGTCGGGCTCGTGCCAGTCGATCGCCGGGCAGGTGACGGTCGCGGTCGGCTCCGTCGTGGTGGGCACGCCGTGCACCTCGGGCACCTTCGCGACGTCGGTGAACGTCGCCGCGCTCGCCGACGCCGCGTCGATCACCGTGAGCGCCTCGCAGACCAACTTCGCCGGCACCGGCACCACCTCGCGGCAGACCTCGAAGGACACCACGGCGCCGGGGACTCCGGCCTTCGTCACGCCAGCCGATGGCTCGTTCGCGGGCACGTCGACGCCGACGATCTCCGGCACCTCGGAGCCGGGCAGCACCGTGCGTGTCATCGTGGCTGGCGTCACGGTCTGCACCGCGCTCACCCAGGGCAACGGCGTGTGGACGTGCACGACCTCGGCCCTGGCTGACGGCGCCCGCACGCTGACGACCAGCGCGACGGACCCGGCGGGCAACACGTCGCCCGTCTCGCCGCCACGCACCATCACCATCGACACCACGCCGCCGGCAGCGCCGCTCATCAACAGCCCTGCGATGAGCGCGACCGTCGGCCCCAACCCGACGATCTCGGGCACCGCAGAGCCGTTCGCGACGGTGACGGTCACCGAAGGCGCCGGCACGGTCTGCACCGTCGTCGCCAACAACCTCGGCCAGTGGAGCTGCGCGACGACCTTCGGGCCATCGACGCGGACGATCTCGGCGACGCAGCGCGATCGCGCCAATAACGCGGGCCCGGCCGCTCCTGCGCGGACCTTCACCATCGCAAACGTGCCGACGGTCACTCTCACGACGCCGCCCGCCATCACGTCGATGAACTCCAGCGCGTACCCCGTCAGCGGCGCCTGCACGACGGCTGCGGGCACGGTCACGGTTCGGGTCGGCACGCAGATGGCCATGACCGCGTGCAGCGCGGGCCTGTTCTCCACCACGCTCAACGCGAGCAGCCTGGCGGACGGGCCGAGCGTCGCCGTCACCGCCTCGCAGACCAACGTCACGGGAACGGGCAGCGACACCCGCACCACCCAGAAGGACACGGTCGCGCCATCGGCTCCGTCGATCACCACCCCCACCGAGGCAGCCCGCATCAACACAGCGACGCCGACGATCACCGGCACCGCTGAAGCGCTCGCGAGCCTCGTCGTGCGACGCGGCGCCACCACCGTGTGCACCGTCATCGTGCCGGCCAACGGCGTGTGGAGCTGCGTCGCTGCGGCCATTCCAGAGGGCGCGGTGACGATCACCGCCACCGCGACGGACCCGGTCGGCAACGCGTCGGCGCCCTCTCCCGCGCGCAACTTCACGGTCGACACCGCGGCACCTGCTGCGCCGACGATCACCAACCCGGCGCAGAACGCGACCGTCGGCATCAACCCGACCGTCGCCGGCACGGCCGAGGCGAACGCCACCGTCAGCGTCACCGAAGGCGCGGTGCTGGTGTGCAGCGTCACCGCGAACGCGACCGGCCAGTGGAGCTGCCCCACGACGTACCAGCCGGGCACGCGCACCATCACCGCCACGCAGCGCGACGTCAGCGGCAACGGCTCGGCGCCCTCCGCACCGCGGCAGTTCACCGTCGCGGCAGTCCCAACCGTCACGCTCGACACACCGGGCCCCATCAACGGTGTGAACGCGTCGGCCTACCCGATCGCTGGCACGTGCACCGCGTCGGCCGGCACCGTCACCGTCACGGTCGGAAGCGCCACGGCAACGGCCGCCTGCCCGAGCGGCACCTTCACCACCACGATCATCGTCGTCGCGGTGCCCGATGACGCGGCCGTGGCGATCGTCGCGGCGCAGACCAACCCGTCCGGAACCGGCACCGACACGCGCAGCACGCTGAAGGACACGGTGGTTCCCACAGCGCCGACCTTCACGCGGCCTGCCGAGATGGCGATCATCAACGACGTGACGCCGACGCTGACCGGCTCTGCAGAGCCCGGCAGCACCGTGCGCGTCGTGCGCGGCGGAATGACCGTCTGCACCACCATCACGCCGGCGAACGGGCTGTGGAGCTGCGTCGCCTCGACGCTCGCCGACGGGCAGATCGTGCTGACGGGGACCGCGACGGACCCTGCGGGCAACGTGTCGGCCAGCTCACCGCCCCGCACCTTCGTGATCGACACGATGGCCCCCACAGCGCCGGCGATCGCGACGCCGATGGAGAACGGCCGCACCGGCCTCTCTCCGATGATCTCCGGCACGGCCGAGCCCCTCGCCACGGTGGTGGTGAACGAAGGCGCCTCGCTGGTCTGCCAGACGACCGCGACCATGACGGGCACCTGGACCTGTCCCACGACGCTCGGCGCGGGCCAGCACGCTGTGACCGCGCGGCAGACCGATCGTTCGGGCAACCAGGGCCCTGCTTCGATGCCGCGCACCTTCACCGTCGAGAACGTGCCCACCGTGATCCTCGGGCCGCTGCAGGTGATCAACCGCATGCGCGCGGCGAGGTACGAGGTCAGCGGCTTCTGCACGACCAGCGCTGGGCAGGTGACGATCTCCGTTGGCACGGTGATGGGTACCGCGATGTGCGTCAACGGCCTGTTCTCCACCACCCTCGACGTCACGGCCGTACCCGACGCGGCGATGGTCTCGGTGCGCGCGGCGCAGACCACCGCAGGCGGGACCGGGATGGACACGAAGCCGGTGCTCAAGGACACGATGCCGCCCCCCGCGCCGGTCATCACGCTGCCCACGCTCGAGAGCGTCGCCACCACGGGCCGCCCGATGATGTCGGGTACGGCCGAGGCCAACAGCACCGTGACGATCTTCATCAACGGGCAGATCGCCGGCACCACGCAGACCGATGCCAACGGCGACTGGACGTTCACTCCGCCCACGCAGCTGGCCGACGGTCGCTATGAGGTGAAGGCCCACGCGACCGACGTCGCCGGGAACACCGGGCCAGAGACGGCGCAGGTGGCCTTCTCGGTCGACTCCACGGCGCCGAACCCGCCGGTCATCGTCTCGCCCGCGAAGAACGCCGCGCTCGACATCGATCGTCCGTTCGAGCTCTCCGGCACCTCGGAGCCGGGAGCGCGCGTCACCGTCTACCTCGACGGCAAGCCGAGCTTCTTCCTCGTGGCTGATGCACAGGGCCGGTGGGGAACGACGGTGCCCGCCAACACGCTCACCGAAGGCAACCACGTGGTGTCGGCCGAAGCGCTCGACCCCGCAGGGAACCAGGGGCTGCGCGCCGCCGACGTTCCGTTCTTCATTCGTATTCCCAGCCTGCGCTACGCCGGGCAGGGCCTCATCAGCTGCAACGCCGTCTCGTTCGACGCCGTGCCGCTGCTGCTCGCGCTCGTCGCCCTCGCCACGCGCCGCCGCACGCGGAGCCATTCATGAACCGCATCATTCGAGTCCTCTTCGCCGGTGTCCTCCTGGCTGTGCCGGCGCTCGCCCAGGACGCGGCGCCGCTTCCTCCCTTTTCCCTGACGCGCTTCTCGCCGAACGACGCGCCACTGGGCGGCCTCGGCGCGGCGACCGGCGACATGCTCCCGCACAAGAAGTTCCGCGCGTGGGGAGCGTTTCACTACGAGAACAACCCGCTGGTGCTCTTCCGTGACAACCAGCGGCAGGGCGCGCTCGTCGGCAACCGGCTCGGGCTGCACCTCGGCGTCGGCTACGGCATCACCTCATGGCTGACCGCCACGCTCGAAGTGCCCATCGTGCTGTACCAGGGTGGCGACGATCTCTCGCAGATCGCCCGGGTCATCTCTCCCGACAGCGCGGGGCTCGCGTCACCGAGGCTCTCACTGAGGCTCGGCATTCTCTCGCAACGCAAAGGCGGGCTGCTGGCTGACGCGCCGGTCGATCTCGCGTTCCAGCTCGGCACGGCGTTTCCGTTCGGCGTCGGCAACGCCCTGGCCGTCGAGAGCGGGTGGAACGTGTTTCCCCAGCTGTCGGCAGGCCGCGACTTCGGCCCCGTGCGCCTGGGCGGCGAGGTCGTCGGCCTCATTCGCCCGAGCTCGGTCAACCTCACCAGCGGCGCGTTGATGCGCGACCAGGTCGGCAGCCAGCTGGGCCTTCGCGCGCTGGTGTCGAGCACTGGCGATGGCGCCCGCTTCGAGGGCTCGTTCCACACGCTGGTGCCTCTCGGCGGTGGCGAGACGCCTGCGGGCTTCGAGCTGCTCGGCGGCGTGCGCGTTCCCGTGGGCCCCGTGGAGCTCTTCCTTCTCGCAGGCCCGGGCTTCGGCAGTCTGCCTGGCACGCCGACGGTTCGCGTGCTCGGCGGCGTCGGCATTCGACCCGACGACAACGATCCCTGCTCGCAGGGCCGCAAACACACGCCGCAGCAGTGCCCCGATCTCGACGACGACAACGATCTCATCCTCAACGCCGTCGATCGCTGCCCGCTCGAGCCGGAAGACAAAGACGGCTTCCAGGACGCCGACGGCTGCCCCGACCCCGACAACGATGGCGACGGCGTGCCCGACGTCTCCGACAAGTGCCCGCTCAAGAAGGGCCCGCTGGCGAACAACGGCTGCCCGGTGGTGAAGGTCGTCGAGGTCGACACCGACGGAGATGGCCTCACCGACGCGAAGGACGAGTGCCCGACCGAGCCGGGGCCGATCGAGCGCAACGGCTGCCCGCTCAAAGACAGAGACGGCGACGGCGTGCTCGACGTCGACGACGAGTGCCCAGACGAGCCCGGCCCGAAGGAGCGCAAGGGCTGCCCGCTGAAGGACAAGGACGGCGACACCGTCGAGGACAAGTTCGACAACTGCCCCGAGGTGAAGGGGCCTCCGTCGAACCAGGGCTGCCCCGAGAAGCAGCGTCAGCTCGTCATCATCACCAGCGAGAAGCTCATCATCAAAGAGAAGGTCTTCTTCGCGACCGCGAAGGCGACGATTCTCCCGCGCTCCTTCCCGCTGCTGAACAACGTGGCGACCGTGTTGCGCGATCACCCCGAGATTCAGCTCATTCGGGTCGAGGGCCACACCGACTCTCAGGGCGGGCACGACTACAACGTCAGCCTCTCGCAGCGCCGCGCGAACTCGGTGAAGGACTACCTCATTCACCAGGGCGTCGATGGCATTCGGCTGCAGGCGAAGGGCTTCGGGCCCGATCGTCCCGCTGACACCAACAAGACCGACGCGGGTCGATCGAACAATCGGCGCGTGGAGTTCGTGATTCGCGGCGTGGGCGCAGCCAACGACGAGCCGACCGAATGATGATGCTCGGCCTGGCAGTGGGAGTGGTCGTCGCGGCGACTCCGACGAGCCGGCTCTTCATCGCGAGCGGCGCGAAGACGAAGGCCGAGGCCGAGAAGCTCAAGGCCGCGCTGGTGGTGCCGACGGAGCTCCGGCTGACCGCTGGCTACCCGAAGCTGATCGAATCGAAGACGGTCGCGGGCCTCAACCCCGGCTTCTTCCTCGTGGTGCTGGGGGCATGTGCAGACAGCACGGCCGCGCAGACCCGTCACGGCAATGGGCTCGCTGCGTTGATTCAGCGCAGCCTCAAGGGCGCGTACGCGAAGGCCGTCGCCGCACAGCCCGAGGCGTGTCCGCTGTGGGTCGAGCCGACCGAGTCACGCCCTGCGAAGCTCGACGCGCTGCTCAAGAGCCCTGACGACCCGAAGCTGTTGTTCGCGGTGGCGAGCGAGCTGCACCAGGAAGGTGGGCTGGTCGGCGCGTCGATTCTGTTGAGGCGCGCGACGGCGAAAGGCGCGACGGATGAACCGACGATCGAGCTGCTCCGCACCGTCGAGTTCGTGCTCGAAGACGCGCCGTTTCGTTTGCCGCAGTGAAGCGACGACGAGCGCGCCGAGCAAACACGAGGCCTCGCGGGGAGCGCAGTGTTTCAGCACCGGCGAGCCCGGCGGCGTCAGGCTGAGGCCACGCGACGATGGCCGACGGTCGGCCCACTCGCCTGGTGGCTCCCGAAGCGCACGAGCCGCCAACGTCAGCGGCGATGCTGACCGGCGCGACGAGGGGCCGGCTGTCGACGCTGTTTCGCGCCGGGGGCTCGAGCCCGCGTCACGCGAACTTCAGCCGAGCAGCTTCGTGTACGTGTCCGCGTCCATCAGCGTGTCCCACTCGCCCGCGTTCGACGGCTCGATCTCGATCAGCCAGCCGCCTGCGTACGGCGCCTCATTCACCAACGACGGGTTCCCGACGACCGTGTCATTCACCTTCGACACCTTGCCGGTGAGCGGCGAGTACAGCTCGCTGACGGCCTTCGTCGACTCGATGACGCCGAACTGCGCGCCAGCCGTCACCGCGGTGCCGACCTTGGGCAGCTCGACGTAGACGACCGAGCCCAGCGCGTCCTGCGCGTGGAACGTGACGCCAATCTGCACGGCGGCGCCGCTCTTCTTCGCCCACTCGTGATCCTTCGTGTACTTCAGGTCCTTCGGGTATTCGCCGTTCGCCATGGTGGGCTCCTTGAGGGTGGGGAGAGTGGAAAGGGTTCAGCCGCGGGTGTGGAAGGGGGTCTTCACGACCCTGGCCGCGACGGGCCGGCCGCGGATCTCGACGTGAAACGTGCTGCCTTCAGCCGCCAGCGCCGTCGGCACATAGCCGATGCCGATGGCCTTCTTCACGGTGGGGCCCATGGTGCCGCTGGTGACCTCGCCGACCTTCTGGCCGTCTTTGAGGATGGGGTAGTGCGCGCGGGGAACGCCCGCCTCGGTCAGCTCGAAGCCGATCAGCTTGCGCGTGATGCCGGCGGCCTTCTGCTTCACCAGCGCGTCCTTCCCGATGAACTCGGCCTTGTCCAACTTGACGATCCACCCGAGGCCCGCCTCGAGCGGCGTGTGCACGTCGTCGATGTCGTTGCCGTAGAGCGCGTACTTCATCTCGGTGCGCAGCGAGTCCCGGCAGCCGAGGCCGGCGGGCACGATGCCGTCGCCCTTCCCTTCTTCGAGGAGCGCGAACCACAGCTTCTCGGCGCCAGAGGGAGGGCAATACAGCTCGAACCCGTCTTCACCCGTGTAGCCGGTGCGCGAGATGATGCAGTCGACGCCAGCGACGGAGCCGGTGGTGAAACGGTACGTCCCGACACCCTCGAGCGGCTTCGGACACAGGCGCTGCACGATGCCGAACGCCTTCGGGCCCTGCACGGCGATCTGCGCGAACTCCTCGGAGCGATCGACCGGCTTCACGCCCGTCGCGTGTTCGTGCATCCACGCGAAGTCCTTCTCGCGATTCGCGGCGTTGACGCAGATGAAGATGTGCTCGGGCGAGAAGCGATACGCCACGATGTCGTCGACGAAGCCGCCGCTGGGGTTGAGCAGGCCCGAGTAGATCGCCTGGCCATCGGTGATGCGCGCCAGATCGTTGGTGATGAGCCGGTTCGCCGCTTCGAGCGCGCCCTTGCCCTTGAACTCGACCTCACCCATGTGGCTGACGTCGAACAGCCCTGCCTTCGTGCGAACGGCTTCGTGCTCGGCGACGAGGCCGGCGTACTGCACGGGCAGCTCCCAGCCGGCGAAGTCGACGAGGCGGCCTCCGAGCTTCTTGTGGGCGGCGTTCAGCGGCGTCAGGCGTGGTGACATGGCGCGCGGTTTCAGCCTTCGCGACGGGTGGTGTCAACGACGACGATCGCGCGCATCAGCAACCATCACCGCTGCCATTCCCCGGAGTGCACCCGCGCAGGCGTGCAAGACCGTTCGGCATCTGGCAGAGAGGCGACGTGAAGATCCGCTCCCGCCTCAACCCATCCAAGCCCTGCTTCAGCTTCGAGTTCTTCCCGCCAAAGACGCCTGAAGGCGAGAAGCAGCTCTGGGAGACACTCGACGATCTGCGTTCGCTCGAGCCCGGCTTCGTCTCGGTGACCTACGGCGCCGGCGGCTCGACGCGCGATCGCACCATCGAGCTCGTCTCGCACATCAAGGAGCGCACTGGCATCGAGGCGATGGCGCACCTCACCTGCGTCGGCCACACGAAGGAAGAGATCGCCGAGGTGCTCGCGCGCCTGGCGAAGTACCGCATCGAGAACGTGCTCGCGCTGAGGGGCGATCCTCCGAAGGGCCAGGAGACGTTTCAGAAGACCGACGGTGGCATGGGCAACGCCGGCGAGCTGGTCGACTTCATCAGCCAGCAGGGCCTTGGGTTCTGTGTCGGCGCGGCGGCCTACCCGGAAGGCCACGTCGAGACGGCGTCGCGTGAGGCCGACCTGCAGCACCTCAAGGCGAAGGTCGACGCAGGCTGCGACTTCTTGATCACCCAGCTCTTCTTCGACAACGCGTTCTATTTCGACTTCGTCGAGCGGGCGCGGCGGGCCGGCATCAACGTGCCGATCGTGCCGGGCATCATGCCGATCACCAACGTGGAGCAGGTCAACCGCTTCGTGCGCATGTGCGGCGCGACCGTGCCGATGCGGCTGCAGCTCGAGCTCGAGAAGGTGAAGGACGACCCGACCGCCGTCATGCAGCTGGGCGTCGCACACGCCACCGTGCAGTGCCTCGAGCTGTTGCAGCGCGGCGTGCCCGGCATTCACTTCTACACGCTGAACCGCAGCCCAGCGTCTCGGATGATCGTCACCGCGCTGCGCGCCAGGAGCCAGACGTCATGAGCCTCGTCGTTGCCGATCCGAAGAAGCGTTCGACCGTGAGCGGTGCCGTGTCGGGTGATCCGTGGGCCGTCATCGACGCGTGGGCGCCGGGCGCTGGCTACAAGTTGATCTCGGGCGCCGGGACGCCGACGCGCACCTACCAGAAGGGCAGCGGGTTTCTCGTCGCCCCGATGATGTTGATCGCCTCGCTCGAGGGCTCGAACCTGACGGTTCAGGGCTGGGTCGCGCCGACGTTCCTCGCGCGCCTCTTCGCCCTCTTCCTCATCCCCGCTGAGACGAACATCGGCACCAGCGGCTTCGTGATGGTGATCCCCCGGCGCATGGCGAACAAGGTCGTCAACGGCCTGCTCGGCCAGCTCGGGTTGCCGACGATTCCCTGAGCTTTCAGCGAGTGAGGCGGGCCCGCGCGGCCGTCACCGTGTTCTGCATCAGCATCGCGATCGTCATCGGCCCCACGCCGCCGGGCACGGGCGTGATCCACGCGGCGCGCTCCTTCGCGGCCTCGAACTCGACGTCGCCAGAGAGCTTGCCGTCGGCGCCGCGGTTCATGCCGACGTCGATGACGATGGCTCCGGGCTTCACCCACTCGCCCTTCACCAGCTTCGAGACGCCGACCGCCGCGACCACCACGTCAGCGCGGCGCACCTCTGCGGCGACGTCGCTCTTCGAGTGGCAGATGGTGACCGTCGCGCTCGCGTTCAACAGCAGCATCGCCATTGGCCGGCCGACGATGTTGGAGCGCCCGATCACGACGCAGTTCTTCCCGGTCACGTCGAAGTCGATCTCCTTCAGCATGCGCATGCAGCCCGACGGCGTGCACGGCGTCAGCCCCGGCCGGCCCTGTGAGAGCAGCCCGGCGTTGAGGGCGTGAAAGCCGTCGACGTCTTTGGAGGGGTCGACCGTCGCGAGGACCAGGTTGGTGTCGATGTGCTTCGGCAGGGGCAGCTGCACGAGAATGCCGTCGACGAGCGGGTCAGCGTTGAGCGTCTGGACGATGGCGAGCAACTCGGCCTGCGCCATCGTCGCGGGGAAGTGGTGGTGCCACGAGCCGAAGCCCAGCTCGCGCGCGGTCTTCTCTTTCGACGTCACGTAGACGTGAGAGGCGGGGTCGTCTCCGACTCGGACCACCGCGATGCCGGGCGGGCGGCCATGCTTCGACGTCAATTCGGCCGCCTGCACCTTCACCTCGTCGCGAACCTTCGCCGCGAGCGCCTTGCCGTCGATCAGCTGTGCCGTCATGGGGGCTGTGTACCAGCCCGTCATTCGCTGACCATCATCTTCACGAACGCCGGCACCTCACGCGCGGTCCACCAGACGCGCGACGCGAGTGACTGATGTCGCGGGGCGTCCAGCACCGGGCGGAGCGTCACCGTCAGCCCTTCCCGCTCGAACGCCCAGCGCGCGCGGGCCAGATGGTACGGGTCCGACACCAGCTGCACGCACGCCACGCCTTCCTGCCCCAACACCTTCGCCGACTCACGCGCGTTCTCTCGCGTCGAGTGGCTCTTCGTTTCCGCTCGTATCCGATGCGGAGCGATTCCCGCATCCAGCGCGAGCGCCCGGCCGACCTCCCCCTCGGCTGGAGGAAAGTCGCCGACGCCTCCTGAGATCACCAGGAACGCCCCACCCCGACTCGCCTCGATGCCCTCGCGAACCCGAGCCTCGAGCGTCGTCGACGCGATGCCGCCCTCATCGACCCGCGCGCCGAGGACGACCACTGCGCAACCGGACTCCAGCGGGTCTGCGCTCGTCACGCCAACCCGATCGATCCACCCTGCAGCGCCCGCCCACGTGGCCAACCCCACCACGCCTGCGGCCATCACCCCACGTCTCACTCGCACAGGCGGTCGAAGAGCAGGCCCCATGCCACGCCTGCGGGCTACGCTCCGGAGCGTGTACGGGAAGGTGCTCGGCGCGGGAATCGGTGGCTGTGTCGCGATGCTGCTCGGGTGGGACGCGCTCGTCGTCTTCGCCTGCGTCGTGGCCGGCGCGATGCTCGGTCACTTCTTGTTCGATTTCGAGCGCACGCCACCGAAGACCGAGCTCCCGAAGTCGACCGAAGCGCTGCTCGCCGAGGGCCGGGAGCGTCGCGCCCGCGAGAAAGCCCGCGCGAAGCCGGCTCCCGTCAAGCAGGCCACCGCCGAGCAACTCAGTCTGGTGAACGCGCTCTGCCCCATCTTCATCGAGGTCGCGCGCGCCGACGGAGACGTCGTCAGTGACGAGGTGCGGATCGTGCGCGAGTTCTTTCAGCATCAGCTCGAGTTCGACGAGCCGGGGCTCGAGGCAGTTCGCGTCACCCTGAAAGAGGCGCTGGCGCTGCCGCCGAAAGACGTCGAGGCGCTCGTCAAGGCCAACCGGGGCGGCGTGAAGCCGGCGCTGAGGGTCGAGGTGCTTCGGGCGATGTACGAGGTCGTCTTGTCCGACGGGCCGATGAAGCGCGCCGAGCAGGACACGCTCAAGCGCGTGGTGCAGCACTTCAACCTCTCGGACGAGCAGCTGCTCCAGGTGACGAAGGACTTCTTCGGCACGGGCACGGAGCACTTCGAGGTGCTCGGGCTCACCGAGGGCGCGACGGACGACGAGATTCGCGCTGCGTTCCGGCGCCTCGCCAGCGAGAACCACCCCGATCGTGTTGCCTCGCTCGGCCCGAGAGAAGCCGATGCCGCGGCCGAGCGCTTCCGGGTGATCAAAGACGCGTGGGAAGCGCTCCGCCAGCTGCGCGGCCTGTGAGGACGCCGTTCAGCGGTTCGTCCACCAGGCCTGGAACTCGTCCCACGAGATCTTCCCCGAGTGGTTCGCGTCGACGACGTCGAGGGCGATGCTCAGCTCCTCTTCGCCCGGGGCCATGCCGAGCGCCTCGAGCAGGCGGGCGAACTCGCTGCGGTCGATGCTCCCGGAGCCATCACGATCGTAGACCTTGAAGATCTCGAAGACCTCCTCGTGCTCGTCGTCGTCGAGCTCGGGGTGGTTGACGCGCGCGTGCATCGGAGGATTGCGGGGGGTGCCCTTCTTCTTCGTGGGCTTCGGGGCTGCCGCCCGCACGGCCGGCTTCTTCGCCAGCACCTTCTTCGGGGCAGGCTTCTTCGCCACGGGCTTCTTCGCCTTCGCAGCTGGCTTCCGGGTCTTCACAGGCTTCTGCTTCCTCTTCTTCTCTGCCACGACGCCTCCGGGTCAGTTCTTCACACTGCCCGGAGTCTATGGCACAGAAAGACATGACGAGAGAGCTCATCGACCTTCACATTCACGTTGGCGGCGCCGTCGCACCTCACATCCTCTGGGCGATCGCGCACCAGGGTGGGTTCAAGCTCCCCGTCAAAAGCTACTTCGAGTTCGTCGACCTCATCACCGCGAGCCCCGACAAGGTTGGCAGCCTCGACGAGTACTTGAAGATCATGCACACCTGGACCGAGAAGATTCAGAGCTCGCCGATGGCGATCGAGCGCTCGGTCTACGAGGTGATCGGCAAGGAGTACCGCTCCTCGCGGGTGACGCAGATCGAGCTGCGCTTCAACCCGATGAAGCGCAACCTGCACTCCGAGCTCGACCTCGACCACATCATCCACGCGGCGATTCGCGGCATGGAGAAGGCGATGCTCGAATACAACGTGAAGGCCTGCCTGATCTTCTGCCTGGCCCGCGAGTTCGACCACAAGCTCAACGCGATCATCGTCGACAAGGCGATCAAGTACCGGAACCGCGGCGTGCGCGGCATCGATCTCGCCGGCACCGAGGCCCACGCGATCGAGCTCAAGCCTGAGGTCGTCGCGCAGTACGAAGATCTCTTCGACCGCGCGCGCAAGGCCGGGCTCAAGTCGACCGTTCACACCGGCGAGACGCGAGGCACGGGCGCCGAGGGCGTCATCGCCGTGCTCGAGAAGCTCAAGCCCGATCGGATCGGCCACGGCATTCGCGCTGCCTACGACGAGCAGGCCATGAAACTGCTCAAGGAGCGCGACGTGGTGCTCGAGCTCTGCCCGACCTCGAACCTGCAGACGAAGGCAGTCGACGGCATCAAGGAGCTCGAGCACATCATTCGCACGTTCTGGGATCGCGGCGTGAAGCTCACCATCAACACCGACGGCCCGTACCTGCTCAACACCGACATGCGGCGCGAGATCGACATGGTCGAGACCAACCGCATCCTCACTCCGGAGCAGATCGATCAGACGCTCGCGTGGGCCCGCGAGTACTCCTTCATTCCGAAGAGCTGACCCGGGGCGCCGCCGTGTACGAGTCCCTGCTCCGGCCGCTGCTCTTCAGCCTCGATGCCGAGAAGGCGCACCACGTCGGCATGGCGGGCCTGAAGGCGATGCCGGTCGCGATGGCGAAGGCATGGAGAAACAACGCGCACGCCGACAGGCCTTCGCTCGCGATGACGGTCGCCGGGCTCCACTTCCCCAACCCCGTCGGGCTGGCGGCCGGGCTCGACAAGAACGCCGAGGCGCTGACGGGGCTCTTCGGGCTCGGCTTCGGCTTCGTCGAGGTGGGCACCGTGACGCCGAAAGCCCAGCCCGGCAACCCGGCGCCCCGCATGTTCCGCATTCCCGAGCACACGGCGCTGATCAACCGCCTCGGCTTCAACAACGAAGGCACGGCCGAGATGAAGCACCGGCTCGAGCGGCTCGCCTGGCGCCCCTGCCCCGTCGGCGTGAACATCGGGAAGAACAAGGACACGCCGAACGAACGCGCCGTCGAAGACTACGTCGCCTGCGCCGAGACGGTGGGGCCGCTGGGCGACTACGTGGTGGTGAACCTGTCGTCGCCCAACACGCCCGGCCTGCGCGCGCTCCAGGAGCCCGAGGCGCTCGCCGCGATTCTCACCGCCGTGCGCCAGACGGTGCCGACGAAGCCGCTGTTCCTCAAAGTCGCTCCCGATCTCGGTGACGAGGCCGTCGACGCCGTCGTCGATGTCGCGCGCTCCACCGGCATCACCGGGCTCATCTGCACCAACACCACCATCACCCGCCCCTTCGAGCACCCGCTCGCGAAAGAGGCCGGCGGGCTCTCGGGCCGTCCTGTCTTCGAGCGCTCGACCGAGGTGCTTCGACGCGCGTTCAAACGCTCAGCAGGAAAGCTGCCGCTGATCGGCGTGGGCGGCGTGTTCGATGGCGACGATGCGTTCGCGAAGATCTCGGCGGGCGCGTCGCTCGTGCAGATCTACACGGGCTTCATCTACGGCGGGCCGGGACTGCCGCGCCGGATTCTCGATCGGCTTGACGAGAAGGTGCAGGCGCTGAAGCTCGGCTCGCTGGCGAACGCCATCGGACGTGACGTGAGTTGATGCACAGGTTCTGAGACACTCCGTCCCGGTGGGGTGGATTTTTCGACAACCAACGCTGGCCGAGGCGGAGCTCGAGCGCCGAGCGCGGCTCGCCATGTCCATCGTTCGGGCGGTGACGATCGCCATTCTGCTGGTGATGGTGCTGGGCCTCTTCAACCCGGCGAACGTCCTCTCTCAGACGCTCACGCTCTTCGTGCCCATGCTCGTGTTCCTGGCTGGCTGCGCCGCGCTGCTCCAGCAGGGCAAGGTGACGCTCGTCGGGTGGGGCGTCTCGTTGCTCGTATGGGCCGCCGTGTCTGTGGGGCTGTTCTTCTTCGGCGGCCTGGGCGGCCACAACGCGATGTCCTTCGTCGTCGCAGTGACCATCGCGGGGACCATCGTTGGAGGGCGCGCCGCGATTGCAGTCGGTCTGCTCTCGATCGCATCGGCGGTGATCGTCTACCTGCTCGAGCGCAGCGGAGGGCTGACGATGACGGTGAGCCCCTTGTCGGCGCCGAATTCCCTCATCGCGATCACCGTGTCGATTCTCTTGAGCGGGTGGATGTTGGCCCTCTCGCTCCTCGGAATGGAGCGGGCGCTCGCCAACGAGCGCGCCGCCTCGAAGGAGCGAGACCTCGCCCACGCTCACGCCTTGCGCGCCCAGCGCCTCGAGTCCGTCGGCCGACTCGCCGCGGGAGTCGCCCACGACTTGAGCAACATGTTGTCGATCGTTCAGCTGACGGCAGACGAGCTTCACGTGCGTGCCGCAGCGACGCCTGAGCTGAAGCCGCTCGTCGACGATCTGCGGCAGGCGTCCGACCAGGCCTCGCTGTTGAGCCGCCGCATGGTGGGCATGAGCCGCGCGAGCGGGAGCACCGTCGAGGAGCTCGAGGTCGGGGCCGTCGCCCAGAACTTCGCGCCCCTGCTGCGAAAGCTCCTCTCGGCCGAGACGCAGCTGCAGCTCGATCTTCGAACACCACTGCACGTGTCGGCGAGCGCGAGCGCCATCGAACACGTGCTGCTCAACCTCGTCGTCAACGCGAGAGACGCGATGCCGAACGGTGGGCCCATCGAGATCATCGTCGAGGGCCGGGAGCTGCTCGTGCGCGACGCGGGTGTGGGCATGTCTGCCGAGGTGCAGTCGAAGCTGTTCACCCCGTTCTTCACCACCCGCGGCAAAGGCACGGGCCTGGGGCTCGTCAACGTCGCCGAGCTCGCCGCGTCGATGAAGGCCACCGTGAGCGTCCACTCGGAGCCGGGGAAGGGCTCGACGTTCAAGCTCGCGTTCCCTGGGTAGGGCTCAGGGCAGCCGCTCGAAGAGCCGCGCGAGGCCGGGCTGCGCGAAGAGCGTGGCGACTCGACGTTCACGTGCGTCGACCCCCAACGGCTGCCGGGGAGAATGCCCCCACACGGGAGCTGGCCAGGCAGGATCGTCGAGGTGCCGGCCGACGTGATGCACGTGCAGCTGTCTGACGACGTTCCCCAGCGCGCCGACGTTCACCTTGTCGACGGGAAAGGCGCTCGCGAGGGCAGTGGCCAGCGCCGTGGACTCCGCCTGCAGGGCCGCGCGCTCGTCGCTCGAGAGGTGAACGAGCTCCTCGGCCCCCGATCGCCTCGGCACCAGCACGAACCACGGGTACCTCGCGTCGTCGAAGAGCAGCAACTCCGAGAGCGGGCCCTTTCCGACGAGGTGCGTGTCGGCGGCGAGGCGCGGGTCGAGCCCGAACGGCGCGAGCGATCTCAGCTGTCGAAGCAGCTCGAAGCCGGCCGGCCAGGTGCCGACGTTCGAGGCGCTGTTGACGTGGCCGCGCGCGCCGACGTTCGTGACGGACGAGCCCCAGGCCTGGGCGAGGGTCTGCGCGCGCGCGACGGTGAGGTACGGATCGTCTTCGCTGATGACCAGGCTCGAGGGGAACGGCAGGCGGGCCTGAGGCACCGGCCCGAAGGCGCGCACGGACTCGGGAAGGTCTGACAACGAGTCGAGATCGGGCGGCACCACCAGGAGCGCGCCCACCACGCCCCGGGCTTGGGGAGCCGAGGCGACGTGGGCCGCCAGGACCGCTCCGAGGCTGTGCGCGACCAGCACCGTCGGCTCAGGCGAGCGGCCCAGCGCGCCGAGCACCTGCGCACGCCAGAGTTCGAGCGACGGCCGCTCCCAGTCGGCCTGTTCGACCCGCTCGATGCGCGCGTCGAGCCGCTCCCACAGCGTCTGCCAGTGCGCCGGCCCCGAGCCATTCCACCCGGGCAGGCTCAGCACGCGCACCGACACGCGTCACACCACCGGCTGGCCGGCGACCGGCAGCGCGACGATCTTCTTCGGGTCGACCCGGCCTTCGTCGAGCCAGCGTTTGCCGACGTCGGCGAGCAGCGCCTGCAGCACCCTCGCGACCATCGCCTCGAGCTCGCTCGCGCCCTCCGAAATGCTCGCGCTCAATACCGAAACGGCACGTTTGCCCGCGCTCTCACGCAACACCGGCTGCCGCCCCTGCTCGTCGAACAGGCGCGTCATCAGCTCCTGCACGCGCAGCTCGGAGAACGGCGCGACGTCGATGGTGCCCGACACCTCAGCGTGTGCCGCCACCGCGAGGAAGAGGCGCTGCGGCGTGAGCTCCGAGAGCTTCGCGCCGAACCGGGCGATCGGCTCGGCGGGTGAGGGCCCGAGGAGCGCGTTGAAGATGGCCCGCTGGCTGCGCACTCGAGCGATCAGCGCGTCGACCTCGGCGAGCTCGCGCCTGGAGCGGAACGTCACCGGCTCGGCGCCCGGCACCTTGAGGGCCTTCAGCGGGCGGCGGCGCATGAGGGCAGCGAGCGAGGCTGACTCTTCATCGAGCGCCAACCAGGTGTCGGCGAAGCGGCTGCCGGGCTCCTGCGCCAGGCGCTCGACCTGCCGCTTCAGCTTGAGCGTCAGCGAGAAGCCAATCTGGAAGATCTCTCGGAGCGTGCGCTCGCGCACGACGTCGACGGCCCGCGCGGCCTCGCCTCCGGTGAGGTGTTCGAGGCCCAGCTCGAGTGTGTCTCGTGCCTGCTCGCTCAACCGGCGCAGCGCCGCCGGATCTCCGGGCTCGGCGCCTTCCGCCACCAGCACGCAGTTGACGAGGTAGCGCACCTCGCCTTCGAGGTTCTGGCGCTCGACCACGTCGAGGCCCTGGAACATCGCGAGCACGAAGTCGATGCGCTCGCCCGGCTTGACCAGGCCCGGCGCGCCGTCGGCCACCTTCACCTTGTCCGGGTCGACCCACGCGAAGACCTTCAGCGCTTCGTCGAGCGGCGGGAAGCCGAGATCCTGCAGGCGGCTCTGGCGGAACTGGAACGCAGCCTCTTCGAGCTCGGTCGTCTGATCCCACCGCACGGCCTCGAGGAAGCGCGTGAGCTCGAAGGGGTTGGCCGCCATCAGATCCTTCGTCAGCTGGCGCATCGCGTGCTCATCGACCCCGTCGATGGTGAACTCGATGAGGAACTGGCCCTCGGGCGTCTCGAGGGTGACGCCCTCGGTGTTGACGTCGGGGTCTTCCACCAGGTTGTGAATGTGGGTGAGCTTCTTGAACATCAGCTCGATCAGCTCCATGTCGATGCGCTGGAGCTTGCGCTGGTACTCCTCCTCGTCGTCGCCCCGAGCGGCGCGCAGCCAGTGCAGCACCTCGAGGACGTCGACGCGGTCCTTCTGCCAGCTGGCGAGATCGACGTAGGTGCGGAACTGATCGGGCGTCGAGAGCTGCACGATCTCGGTCGAGTCGACCAAGCCTACGTCGATGATGGTCGCGTACACCTCTTCAGGCGCAATGCCGCGAACCAGCGCCCGGCCGTCGACCTCTTCGAGCATGGCGTCGAGCTTCTTCTTCGGCCCAAGCTCGCCCAGACGACGCATCAGCTCGGCTCTTCGGGCTTCGTGACTCAAAACTGCCGACCTCTTGCGCGTGGGCTCACGAGGCTCACTGAATCATCACACCGCAGAAGGAAGTCACCTGGAATTGTCGCAGCACGGGTGTCGTCACCCGATCGGCCGACGCGAGCGTGAACTCGACGCGCAGGTACTTTCGCTTCACCACACCCTGCGCCATCAGATCGATCGGCGAGGTCGTGAACGGCCCATAGCGCGCGGCCGTCGGCAGGCTGAGCTCGGCGATGGTGTTGGCCACCTTCACGACGACGGTCAGCGTGGTGTTCGCAGGTGTCGTCGCGTCCCACGAGAGGCTGCGCCACTCGGTCTCGTCGTCGCAGCCGGTGAAGTCACGCCGGTAGGTGCCGCGCGGCGCGGTGAAGTTGCGCAGCTGGTAGCCGGTGAAGTCGCTGTACGTGTACAGGCCCGCCGCCTGCTGCGACGACTTGAGGACCGCACCCGTCGCGTTGTCGATGCGCACCATGTTGCCCGAGTTGTTGTTCACCCAGGGTTGCCCGTCGTTGTCGAGGCCGACGCCGATCGCGCCGCCCGACTGCGCGTCGCTGTAGTCGATGAACGCGTTGGCGCCGTACGGCCGAATCGCGCCCGTCTCGGCGTCGAAACGAATGAGCTGCCCGGTGCTGCCGCCGTAGCCGCTCATGTACACGGTGCCCTGCACGTCGACCGCGATGCCGCGGCCCATCGCGAACGGGGTGCCCGTCTGGCTGCGCGCCGCCGTGAAGTCGAAGGCCGCCCAGGTGCCCGTCGCGTGATCGTACCGGCAGGCGCGAGCACCAGCGCCCCACCCCGGCACCCAGACCCGGTCCTTGCCGTCGATGCCCAGCGCGTAGGCGCCGCAGTTGAGGTTGCCTGGCGCCCGGACCTCTTGAACCAGCGTGCCGAGCTGGGTGTCGATGAGCGCGAAGCGGGCCTGGCCGATGTGCACGGCCCACAGGCGCTGGCGCGAGTCGACGATGGCGCCATAGACGCCGAAGTCTGCGGGGAGCTGGATGAAGGTCTGCCCGCCGGCGTTCACGGGGATCTCCTGGCCCGTGAGCGTCGACAACTTGTAGAGCCGCCTCTCGCGATAGTTGCCGACCCACACGTCACCTGCCGAGCCTTCGATGCCTGCCGACACGGCGATGGCGCGCTCGGCGACGTCTGAACCGGTGCCGCCGACGGGGGTCGAGAAGAGCACGCACTCGTCGTACTGATTCGGATCGCTGTAGTTGGTGGGGATGATCATCTCGCCATCGGCCGGCGTCATGCTGATGGTGCCGTCATTGTTCAGATCGCGGCTCGTCTGAATCGAGCCGTTGCCGTTGCGATCGACGCAGTCGATCTGATCGTTCGCGATCTTGGTGACCGAGCCCTGCTGCCCCGTGGCGCGGTTGGCGACCCAGACGTTGCCGAACCGATCGATGGCCGTTCGAGACGGGTTGTGGCGGCCAGGGCCAGCGGTGAGGGCAGGCTGAAACGCTCCGCCAGCGCACGGAGGACCGGCCGGGCTGTTCGCGCAGTCCTTCGGAATGGTGGCCCAGTAGCGGCCGAGCTCACGGCCGGTTCGCGTGTCGTACTTCGAGACCCAGCCCTGGTTGTTGTTCGCGACCCACATGAAGCCGAAGTCGAGGGAGCCGACCCCGAGGATGATGTGGCCCATCGGGTTGATGTTGACACCTGAGCCAAGCCCGCCTGAGCCGCCATCGAGCGTGAAGCTGCCTGGCCCGATGCCCACGGTGTTGGTGCCGTCACCGGCGTCGGTGGTGCCTCCGCCTGCATTGCCACCCTGCCCGCCCGCGCTGGAGCCGCCCGAGCCCCCCATGCCGCCATCACCGACGGGACCGCCGCCTGCACCGCCAGCACGGCCGCCATCTCTCGTGAGATCGACCTTGTTGGTGCACTGACACTGGCACCCGGCGAGGGTCATCCAGACGAGGGGAACGAGGAGCCGAGAAGACATGGGCCGAGTGTTGGCCCAGCCAGAGGCGGGGGTCAACCTCGGCCCATCAGCGCTGGCCCGTCAGCGCCCGTCGACGGTGGCCAGCACCCGGTTCCACACGTCGACGACGCCCAGGCGTTCGGTCGCCGAGAACCCGACGACGGCCTCGAGCGGAAGGTCGAGCTTCTTCGACAGCTCCAGCACGCGAGGCTTCCGGTGCGACTTGCCGACGCGATCGAGCTTGGTCGCCGCCACCAGGATCTTCGGCGGCGTCGTCTGCAGGAAGTCGAGCATCTGCACGTCGTCGCTCGTCGGTCCGATCTCTCCGTCGATGATGCTGACGACGACCTTGAGGGTGGTGCGCTCCGAGAGGTACTCCGAGATCATCTCCTGCCATTGCTCGCGCTCGGCCTTCGACACTTTGGCAAAGCCGTAGCCCGGCAGATCGCACAGCCGCACCACGCGCTTCTTGCCGTGTGAGTCGATGGTGAGATCGAAGAAGTTCAGCGTGCGGGTGCGGCCAGGCGTGTTCGAGACGCGCACGAGCTTGTTGCGGTGCGCGAGCGTGTTGATCATCGACGACTTGCCGACGTTGGAGCGGCCGACGAACGCCACCTCGGGCACGGGTTCTCGCGGCCATTGGGCCGAGTTCGTCGCCGTCGTCACGAAGACTGCGTCGAGGACCTTGATCACGGCGCCCTGACGACGAGCGGAGCAGGTTGATTGGCCAGCCAGGCAGCGAACCTTCTCGCCTTCGGCTGCGAGGGCAGCACCGACGCCGACGGCCCCTTCTTCTTCGCGCGCTCGACCGACCAGTGGTCCATCGCTTTGAGGCGCGAGGCGAAGTCGAAGGGCTTGAGCGAGGGGCTCGAGGCGTCGTGACAGGCGCGGCAGGCCTTCTCGGTCGGGTCGATCAGCCCAGACAGGCGGGCCAGCTCGGGGTCCTTCATGACGTACTTCGGCGAGTAGTACTGGCCTCCGCCATGGCAGGTCTCACAGGTGACGCCGGCCTGCTTCTGATCGACGTCGCTGGGCGAGTGACACGAGAGGCACCGGGCGTCGCGTTGCTGCGCGGGCGAGAGCACGTCTTTCGCGCGGGCGTGCGGAGACGCTTTCCACGCGGCGTAGGCGTCGGGGTGGCAGCTCTGGCAGCTCTCGGCACCCAGGAAGTCGTAGGCCCCCGCGACGGTGGAGACGCACACCGACACCGCGATCCCGACACGAAGAAACGTCGAAGCCATCACGTCTGGCGTAGCATGTGGACGCTCACCATGTCGCGTTTCCTCTTCCTCGCAGTCATCCTCTCGGGCGCGGCGGCCCTGGCCAAGCCGTGGCAGGGCATTCAGCCAGGCGTCTCGAGCGCGCTCGATGTCTTCGGCAAGTTCGGCGAGCCGACGCGGAAGACCGACATGAAGGGCCAGACGGTGCTGGTCTACACCGGTCTCCAGGCGGTTCCCGGAACGGTTCAGGCCCAGTTCAAGCTCGCGCCGGGGACGCAGACGGTCGCGCGCATCGACGTGTACCCTGCGCCGCAGATCGACAAGGCGGCCATCGAGGCGAGCTACGGCCCCGCGTGCGACCTGAAGGTGAAGAACCCCGACGCCGAGAGCCCCTGCTACTTCGTCAAGGAGCTCGCCGGGAAGAAGCCCTACCTGCTGTTCCTCAAGCTCGGCCTGGCGGTCTTCTTCAAAGACGACGGGAAGCAGGTGCAGTCGTTCGCCTTCCTGCCGGCGAAGGAGTGACGTGCTGCTGTACGGCCTCACCGGTGGCATCGCCACGGGCAAGTCGACGGTGGCGCGGCGCTTCGTCGAGCTGGGCATGCCGCTCCTCGACGCCGACGTGATCGCCCGCGAGGTGGTGGCGAAGGGCCAGCCCGCGCTCGACGAGATCGCCAGGCGGTTCCCCGGCGTCGTGGGCCCTGACGGTACGCTCGATCGCGCCGCCCTCGGTGCGCGCATCTTCGGCCACCCGGTCGAGCGGGCCGCGCTCGACGCCATCACCCACCCACGCATTCGCCAGGCCGTGCTGGAGCAGTCGATCAGGCTCGCCGAGTCTGGAGCGCCCCGCGCCCTCTACGACGCGCCGCTGCTGATCGAGAACCGCCTGCACGAGGGACTTGCTGGCGTGGTGCTGGTGGTGGCGCCGCGCGAGGTGCAGCGACAGCGGCTGATGGCCCGCAATCACCTCTCGGCGGCCGAGGCCGACGCCCGCATCGACAGCCAGATGCCGCTCGACGCCAAGCGCCCGTTCGCCACCTGGATCATCGACAACGCGGGCGACCTCGAGGCCACCCGCGCGCAGGTCGACGAGGTGTGGCGGCAGATGCTCGCGAACCCCGAAGCCTGAACGCGCTTCAAGGGCCACCGTCGAGAGCCGCCCGGCTATGCTGCGCGCCCGTGTCACGCACCATCTTCGTCACCGGCTACCCGGGCTTCATCGGCAAGCGGCTGGTCCGCCACCTCGCGAAGGTCGCGCCTGACAGCCGCATCGTGCTGCTGGTTCAGCCACGCTTCGTGAAGGAAGCGACGCAGTACGCGAGCCGGCTCGGCCCCGCGCCCATCGACATTCTCTCGGGCGACATCGTCGACATCCACCTCGGCCTGTCGGGCCCCGAGTACGAGCGCCTGTGCAACGAGGTGACGCACATCTTCCACCTGGCGGCGATCTCGTACCTGGGCATGCCACGCGAGATGGCGCACCAGGTGAATGTGCATGGCACCCGGCACGTGCTGGAGCTGGCGCGCGACGCCAAGCACCTCGAGCGCCTCGTTCACTTCAGCACCACCTACGTCTCGGGAGACCGCGTCGGGGTGATCGCCGAAGACGAGCTCGACTGCGGGCAGGGCTTTCGCAACCCGTACGAAGAGACCAAGTTCCTCGCCGAGAAGCTGGTGCAGCGAGCGAAAGAGACGCTGCCCATCACCATCATCCGGCCGGCCACGGTGGTGGGCGACTCGCAGACCGGCGAGATCGAGCGCTTCGATGGCCCGTACTACCTCGGCATGTTGCTGGTCCTCTCGCCGCTGGTGATCCCGCTGCCGCTGCCTGGCAACGGCGTCGCGCCGCTCAACGTGGTGCCAGTCGACTTCGTCGTCGCGGCCACCTGGTCGCTCGCGAAGAACCCGGCTGGGCGCGGCAAGACCGTGCACCTGGTCGACCCCAACCCGATGAGCGCCCGCCGCGTCTACGAGCTGATCGCCGCGCGCTCGAACCGCAAACTGCCCCGCTTCAACGTCTCGGCGCGCGCGGCCGACTTCATGATGCGCCTGCCGGGCCTCGAGAAGCTGGTGCGGCCCCAGCGCGCGGCGATCAACTACGTGAACCACCTCGCGCTCTACAACTGTCACAGCGCGCTCGAGCTGCTCGATGGCACCGGTGTTCGCTGCCCTCCGCTCAACACGTACCTCGACACCCTCGTCGACTACGCGATGACCGTGTGGAAGGACCGCCAGCTCCAGGCCTCGGCTGGGCGCGAGCCAGACGACCCGCTCGATCGCTGAAGCCAGGCCCTCAGCTGCGGCTGATCACACCTTCGTCGATCAGCTGCGCGAGGATGCGCGAGGTGTCGAGCCGGGACATGCCCGAGACGGCGAAGAGATCGTCGAACGACACGGTACCGTCGATCTGCGCCAGCACGAACCCGGCGCGGTGATCGAGGTTGAGCCAGATGATCTCGTCTTCTTTCAGCAGCACGCGGGGAATCGTCTCGAGTTTGCCGAGCTTCGACTCGAACATCGTCAGCAACGTCTTCTCACTCCGGGCCCGAAGGGACTTCACGTCGGGGTCGTCAGGCGCGACGAGCTGGGCCTTGACGATCAGCTCCATCGCGCCGGTGTGATCGTCGAGGTCGAGCAGATCGCGCGCGCCGCGGAGCAGCGTCTTCACTTCATCTTTCGCAGCCTCGGGGTTGCTCTGGCGTCTCACCGCCGAGTCCGACGAGAGCATCTCGAGGGCGCGGGCCTCGCCGACGATCGCCGACAGCTTGATGCCGGGGTTGCTCTTGTTGTCCCACGCAGAGGTCGCGTTCGGCGTGAGCGGCGACGGCAGCGGCGTCGGCAAGGCCGGAATGGGAGCGGGCGGCTCCTTGACGTCGGGATCCCGGAACGGCGCTGGGCTGTTGGTGGACCACGCCCAGGCCACACCGACTGGATCAGGCGCTGAGGTCAGCGGCACGTCGACGTTGGTGGGCACCGCCATCGGAATCGGCGACTGCGAGAACGACGGCACGTGCGGAGGCGACGGTTGCGGCGGGGCGGCGTCGAACAAGGGTGGCGTCGAGCGAGGCGGCGACGGCAGCGGCGCGTTCTCGTCGGTGAGCGTCACCGTCCGCGACGGCTGTGACGAAGGGCCCCCCAGCGCGCGCCAGTCCGTCGGCGCGGGCTCGCTGCTGGCCGCAGGCGGCGCAGGCTCGGTGAACTGCGGAGGCGTGGGGTGATTGGGGATCGGCGGCGGGGCGGCGCCGTCGAGCGTCACCGTCATCGGCGGCGCCTTCTGGGCGCTCGACGCGCCGTAGATGGGCGGGGTCGACCTGACCGGGAAGTCGGTGTCGGCGCTCCCGATCGAGATGTTCGAGCCCTGCGAGACGAACGGGGCTGGCGATCTCGTCTGCGGCGCCTCGAGCATCGAGCCCCAGTCGTCTCTCGCCGGCTTCGGCGACGGAATGCTGAAGGGCGCTGGAGAGTCGAAGCCGGTGGCCTTGCCCCAGTCGAGGTCCTCGGGCGCGACGGCTGGCGTGTCGGTCGAGCTGCTCGACGAGGCATTCGCCGAAGGGGTCTCGGCAGGCGGTGGCGACGCGACGGGAGCCACGGCTGGCGCCACCGACGCGGGCGCCTCGAACGGGTCTCCGGGCACGTCGGCGATGGGCTCGGGTCGAATCGGGCCTTCCTGCAGCAGCTGGGTGGCGCGCTCGTTCGCAGGGTCGAGCTTGAGCGCGCGCTCGAAGAGCTTGCGGGCGCCCTCGAGATCGCCGGACAGGCGCAGCCAGACACCAGCGTCAACGAGCTGTGCCGACCGCTCCTTGCTCATCCCCCGCGCCTCATCGTCACTTGATTCGCTCCAGCACGCCCTTGAAGAGGCTGATGGTGCGCGTCAACGTGTCCATGCTCTCGTTCACCTTCGAGAGCATCGGCGCGTCGAACGCCTTGCGCGCGTTCTCGAGCGCGCTCTTCGCCTTCGAGATCGCGTCCTGGCCGAACTCGGAGCCCTGGGTCGCCTTGTCGAGCTGCGGAATCAGCTCTTCGACCTCCTTCATGAGGCCCTTGAGCTCGAGCTTGCGCGTCTGTATCTCTTCGCCGGTGCGCGCCTCGAGCATGAGGTCGGCCTGCTCCTCCAGAATGCGCTTGAGCTCGTCTTCGGTGAGCCCACCCGAGGCCGTCACCTGAATCGACTGCTGCAGCCCGGTCTCACGATCGCGCGCCGACACCGACACGATGCCCTCGGAGTTGATCTCGAAGGTGACGTCGATCTCGACCTCTCCGCGACGCGCCTTCCGCAGGCCGGTGAGGATGAACTCTCCGAGCAGCTCGTTCTGGTGCGCGACCTCAGCCTCGCCCTGGAGCACCATGATCTTGACCGTCGTCTGCTCGTCCTTCGAGGTGTTGAAGACCTCGGTGACGGAGGTGGGGACCGTGGTGTTGCGGGGAATCAGCCGGCGCACGTAGCCGCCCGCGACCGCGACGCCGAGGCTCTGGGGCGTGACGTCGAGCAAAACGACTTCGCTGTCTTCGCTCGTGAGCGCGTCGGCTTGAACGGCGGCACCGAGGGCGACCACCTCGTCGGGGTGAACGCCCTTGCACGGGTCTCGGCGGAAGAACGTCTTCACCGCGTCGATCACCTTCGGCACGCGCGTCATGCCGCCGACGAGGATCATCTCTTTGAGATCCGTCGACTTCACCTTCGCGTCGTTGAGCACCTGCTCACAGATGGTGATGGTCTTGGCGATGAGATCGCCGCAGAGCTCTTCGAACTTCTCGCGCGTGAGCGTCTTCTGCAGATGGAGCGCGGTGCCGCCGCCAGGAGGCGACGAGATGAACGGCAAATTGATCTGCGTCTCTTTCGACGTCGACAGCTCGATCTTCGCCTTCTCGGACGAATCCTTGAGCCGCTGCAGCGCCATGCGGTCTTTGCGCAGGTCGATGCCGTTCTCTTTCGCGAAGTCGAAGACGAGCCACTCGATGAGGCGGTTGTCGAAGTCTTCGCCACCCAGGTACGTGTCGCCGCCGGTGGCGATGACGTCGAACACGCCGCTCGAGACGTCGAGCACCGAGACGTCGAACGTGCCGCCGCCGAGATCGAACACGGCGATCTTCCCGTTGACCGACTTGCCGAAGCCGTACGCGAGCGCGGCCGCGGTAGGCTCGTTGATGATCCGCAGCACCTCGAGCCCGGCGATGCGACCCGCGTCTTTCGTCGCCTGGCGTTGGCCGTCGTTGAAGTACGCGGGCACGGTGATGACGGCCTTGCGCACCGGCTTGCCGAAGAAGGCCTCAGCGTCGAGCTTGAGCTCCTTCAGCACCATCGCCGACACCTCAGGCACCGAGAAGTGCTTGTCGCCGAGCTGAATGCGGATGTCGTCGTGCTCGCCTGCAGACACCGTGTACGGCAGTGACTTCACGCCGTCTTGCGTCTGGGGCGACGAGAACTTGCGGCCGATGAGCCGCTTGGCCGCGTAGACGGTGTCGCTCGCGTTGGTGATCGCCTGGCGTTTGGCGATCTGCCCGACCAGCATCTTGCCGGTCTTCGACAACGCCACCACCGAGGGCGTGAGGTTCGTCGACGCTCGGTTGCGAATGACCGTGGGCGTCCCGTCCTGCATGAACGCCACGACGCTGTTCGTTGTGCCCAGATCGATTCCGATGACGGGCTCGCGCTCTGCCATGAATCCCGGAAGTTAGAACGGCCAGCGCTTCTTGACGTGTTTTTTCACATCGGGGTGGTCTGGACCCAGTCGGAGGGCCTCTTCGAAGTGCTTCTTGGCGAGGGCCTTCATGCCGCTCAGCTCGAGCATTCGGGCCAGCAGCACGCGGTATTCGACCGTCATCGGCGACGCGTCGACTGCCTTCTGCGCGAAGATGCTGATCTCCTTGACGTCTCCGCCGTTTTTTTCGAGTAACTGGGCAGCCTTGAAGGCCGCGAGGTGGTTCGACGCGCTGGCGTTGACCGCCGCCTTGAAGGCGCCGATCGCGAGATCTTCGTTGCCCTCCTCGAGCGCCGTGAGGCCGCGTTTGTAGTCGGTGTCGCTGCGAAGGTGCTCTGCCTTCTTCCGAACGTCGGCCAGCAGCGTCTTCACCTCGACGTTCTGCGGGTCGATCTGGTTCGCGAGGTTCAACATCGTGAAGGCGTGGCTGAACTCACCCTTGGCGATGTGCGCCTTGGCCTTGCCCAGGTGGTCCTGCACCGCGGTCACCTTCGCGAGGTAGGGGTGTCGAGACAGGCGAGCCCGTCGTTCGGCGTCGCGCGACTCTTCTTCGGCGGTCTTCGCGGCCACCGGCTGATGCGCGGCGGTGGTCCCCGTCGCGGCGCGAATGGCCGCGCGGACGAAGGGGTTCGCGTCGAGGTACGCCTGCCGCTTCGCGGGATCGGTGAGAATGCTGTTCGCCTCGATGAGCCTCCTGAAGATCGCATCGATTCGGCCCTTGAACGAGCCGAGCTGCTTGCCGTGAAACCGATCGGGGTGGAACTTTCGCGAGAGCGCGTGAAACGCGTCGCGCACCTGCTCGCTGGTCGCGCCCGCAGAGACCCCAAGCACCTCGAAGTGGTTGCTGGCCAGCTTCGCCTCGATCGCCAGAATCTCTTTCTGACGCTCTTCGGGAATGTCGACCTTCTCTGCTTCAGCCATCGGTTCTCGACGCCCCCAATGCTCATCTCACAGCGAACGTTCGAACAGGGTCAACCCCTCGGCCAGCTCATGGGAGGTGGTGACGTACGCCGGCGCAAACCGCACGGTCTTCTCTCCTGCGAGGTTGACGAGCAGACCGTTCTGCCGGCAGCGGGCTACCACGTCGGCGGCGCCAGTATCGACCTCGATGCCGAAGAGCAACCCTCGCCCGCGGCACTCGACGACGCGCCCGGGCTTTCGCGCCTTGAGCTCGTTGCCGAGGCGGTGGAGCAGCGCGCCCTTCTCGACGTTCGACGCGAGCATCTGCGGGGTGGTCGCCAGATCCCACGTGGCGACCGCCGCGGCCGCCGCGACCGGGTTTCCCCCGAAGGTCGAGCCGTGGGTGCCCGACGGCAGCGCCTTGCCGACCGCGTCGCTGCACACCATCGCGCCGATGGGCAACCCGTTGCCGAGCGACTTCGCCAGCGAGATCGCGTCGGGCTTGATGCCGTCGTGCTGGTACGCGAAGGGCGTGCCCGTGCGGCCGATGCCCGTCTGCACTTCGTCGATGAGCAGCAGCAGCCCGTGCTGATCGCACAGCGCGCGCAGGCTCGCGAGGAACCCGGCAGGCGCGGGACGAACGCCACCCTCGCCCTGAATCGGCTCGATCAGGATCGCCGCCGTCTGCGGGCCCACCAGGCGCTTGACGGCCTCGAGGTCGCCCATCGGCGCGTAGACGAAGCCCTTCGGCAGCGGCTCGAAGCCGGCGTGGTACTTCGGCTGGGCGGTCGCGGTGACGGTGGCGAGCGTGCGGCCGTGGAAGCCGCCTTCGAAGGTGATGATCTCGAAGCGCTCCTTGTTCCCGGCGATCTCGTGCTGCCAGCGGCGGGCGAGCTTGATCAGCGCCTCGTTGGCCTCTGCGCCCGAGTTGCAGAAGAAGGCGCGCGCGTCGGTGCCTCCGAAGGCGGCGGTGAGGCGCTCGGCCAGCTGGATCTGCGGCTCGGTGTAGAAGACGTTCGAGACGTGCCAGAGGGCGTCGAGCTGCTTCTTCGCCGCCTCGACGACGGCCGGGTGACAGTGGCCGAGCGCACAGGTCGCGATGCCAGCGATGAGATCGAGGTACTTCGTGCCCTCGGCGTCCCACACCCACGGCCCCGATCCCTTCACGAGCACCACGGGCTGCTGCTTGTAGTTCTGCAGCAGGTGGTGCTTCGCGCGATCGACGATGCGATCGGTCTTCGAGGGGGCTTTGGCCGGCGACGCATCGGAGGCGGACTTGGCTTCGATCATGACGGGCTCCACTTACAAGATGTAGCGCGACAGGTCCTCGTCCTTCACGAGGTCGGCGAGCTTCTCGCGCACGAACGCGACGTCGACTGAGATCTGCTTCTGCCCGCCATCGCCTGCGGTGAACGAGACGTCTTCGAGCAGCCGCTCGAGCACGGTGTGCAGGCGGCGTGCGCCGATGTTCTGGCTGCGCTCGTTGACCAGCTGCGCGAGGCGCGCGAGCTCTTCGATGGCGTCGTCGGTGATGGTCAGCGTGACGCCCTCGACGGTGAGCAGCGCGGTGTACTGCTTGAGGAGCGAGTTCTTCGGCTCACGGAGAATGCGCACCAGATCTTGCCCGCTCAGGGCCTCGAGCTCGACGCGAATCGGGAAGCGGCCCTGCAGCTCGGGGATGAGATCGGATGGCTTCGAGACATGGAAGGCGCCGGCGGCGATGAACAGCACGTGATCGGTCTTGAGCGTGCCGTACTTCGTGGTGACGCTGCTGCCTTCGACGATGGGGAGCAGGTCGCGCTGCACACCTTCGCGTGAGACGTCGGGGCCACCCTTCCCGCCTTCGCGGTTGGCGATCTTGTCGATCTCGTCGAGGAAGATGATGCCGTCGTTCTCGGCGCGCTTGAGCGCGTCTCGCGTCACGCGATCCTGATCGATGAGCTTCGACGACTCCTCGGCCTCGAGCAGCTTGAGCGCCTCGGGCGCCGGAGCCTTGCGCTTGCGGGTGCGGCTCTGGCCCGGGAAGCCCTTGAAGAGATCCTGCAGGTTGACGCCGAGCTCCTCGAGGCCCTGCCCCGAGAAGTTGCGCATGAACGTCAGGTTGGTGTCGGCGACCTCGACCTCGACGATCTGATCGTCGAAGGTGCCGGCGCTCAGCTGCGCGCGGAACTTCTCGCGGTCACCGTCGGAGAGCCGCGGCGCCGAGCCGCTCGCCGCAGACAGGCCGAAGCCCTTCGAGCCCGATCCATTCTTGAGCAGCTCGCTGAGTCGGTCTTCCGCGCCTTCGAGGGCCCGCTGACGAACCCGCTCGAGCTCTTCGTCGCGCACCAGTGAGATCGCCGCCTCGACGAGATCGCGCACCATCGACTCGACGTCGCGGCCGACGTACCCGACCTCGGTGAACTTCGACGCCTCGACCTTCACGAACGGAGAGCCGGCCAGCTTCGCGAGCCGCCGCGCGATCTCGGTCTTCCCGACACCGGTGGGCCCGATGAGGATGATGTTCTTCGGCGTGATGTCGTCCTTGAGCTCGCCGGTCACCTGCTGGCGGCGCCACCGGTTTCGCAGCGCGATGGCCACGGCGCGCTTGGCCTTCGTCTGGCCGACGATGTAGCGATCGAGCTCGGCGACGATCTCACGCGGCGTCAGGGAGGAGCGCATCGGTCAGAGCTCCTCGAAGGCCAGCGTGGGGTTCGTGTAGATGTCGATGTCGGCGGCGATCTTCAGCGACGCCTCGACGATCTGCCGCGCAGACAGCGTGGAGTGCTCGAGCAGCGCGCGAGCCGAGGCCAACGCGTAGGAGCCGCCCGAGCCGACCGCCGCGATGCCGAAGTCAGGCTCGACGACGTCGCCGGCTCCCGAGAGGATCAGGGTGCGCTCGGCATCGGCCACCACGAGGAGCGCCTCGAGCCGTCGCAGGAACCGATCGGTGCGCCAGTCTTTTCCCAGCTCGACACATGCGCGCGGCAGGTTCTTCTGGAACTCGAGGAGCTTCGCTTCGAAGCGCTCGAAGAGCGTGAACGCGTCGGCGGTGCCACCAGCGAAGCCCGCCACCACCGAGCCGTCGCCCAGGCGCCTGACCTTGCGGGCGTTGCCCTTCATCACGATCTTGTCGAGCGTCACCTGGCCGTCGCCGCCGATGACTGTCTTGCCGTCACGCCGCACGCACAGAATCGTCGTCATGGTTTGCGATGTAACAGGTTGCGAGAACGTGGCCCACCACCCGGTCGGGGTGGCAGAGTCGAGCTGAGTGAAGCGCCCCGTCGCATCAATCTGGGTGGGAACGGCGCCCGACGAAGCGTCGCTCGAAGAGGTGCTCCTCGCCGACACGACGGCGTGCGATGGCGATGAACTCGGCTCGGCGTTCTCTCGCGCCGCGAACGTACCGTCGCTGGCCAGCGCGGTGCGTGAAATCCGGGTGCTCGAATCGCCGACCCGCTCGGCGCGCGAGCTGCTCGGTGGGCTCTCGTACGCGGTCGCGTTGGGCGAGCGGTTTCCAGAGTTCCTCGATGCGCCGTGCACTGCGATCGTCGTCTTCTACGGAGTCGAGGTGAACGAGGGCCAGCGCGTCACGGTCGGCGGCGTCGCACTGCGGTCTTTCGGCTGACGCGACGAGGCGAAGGCTCGCTCGAGTTTCTCACGGCGTCGAAGAGGAGCGCCGCGACCTTCCCCTGCTGGTCTTCACCAGAGAAGAGCGCCCCGCCCTGCTGGCTGTCACACCAGGCCACGACGGAGCCGAGTTGCAGGTCGACGACCGCGGCGACATCGGAGAAGTCGAAGGCGTCATCGAAGACGTCGTCCCAGAAACTGGAATCGAACTCGAACCGCTCGATCTCCGCGCGCATTCCGCTCCTCGACAGCGCGAGAATGCCGAAGGGGCTGCTGGTGGCGCCGACGCGGCGCCACCGCACGACTGGGCGGGCGGCGAACTCGATTCTCACGCACCGCACCGAACCTCCTGAGAGCGCCGCGACGACGTGTGCGCGCCGGCGTGGAACCTTCACGCGCAAACGCAGCGGCTCGACCTGAACCGGGTCCCAGAACTCCAGCATCGTCGCGCCGAAGTCGACGCTCCCCAGCTTCCAGACTTGTTCGATCACGAACGGGTGGCCGCGGTCGCGGAGGACGTCGCCGAGCTTGAATGAGGCGATCTGCTCGAGGGTCGACGAGCGCCGCGACTCGATGGCGTGAAGCAGAGCGGCTGCAGAGACTGCAAGGGGACGCATCGTCGACAGCCTGGTGGCCAACCGCACGAGCGGTGCTGATGCTGGCGCCATCTCGAGGGCCTCGAGGGCAGCGCGTCGAACCGCCGTCTCGGCCCGGCGATCGCCCGCGAGCTCGACGAGCATCCGCACGGCCGCTGGTTGCCTTGCCAGGCCAGCCAACACCCTCACTCGCCGATCAGCTGGCGCGCTCGCGAGCACTTCGAAGAAACGAGGGGCCTCCGCGCCGAGGTGGCCGGCACCGCGCTTCACGGAGGCGACCACCTCGTCGACGAGCGCCTCGGAACTCCGCGCGTTTGCAGCCAGCGCTGCCAGGAGCGGCCACAGCCCCAGGACCACGACGTCGTCGTCGGACCAACGAGCGACCAGCGCACGGAGCCTGGACGCCGAGCGGAGCGGAGGGCCTCGTTCGAACACCCGGGAGTCCGGCACGTGAATCGTCTTCATCGAACGCAGCCCCCTCCGGCTCGCGGTGGTCCTCATCGGGGGAATGATGGCCGAGGTCACCGGCGCAGCAGCACGTAGACCGCGCCCGCGCCGCCGTCTTCGGGCCGCGCCGAGCAGAACGCGAGCACCTGACGCGACGGCCGGCCGTGCGTCAGCCACGCCTGCACGCTCTGCTTGATGACGGGGATCGAGTCGGGCGAGTTGAGGCCCCGCCCGGTGACGACGAGCACGCACCGATGGCCGGCGACCTTCGCGTCGGCGATGAACTTCTCGAGCGCGGGCCGCGCCTGCTCTCGCGTCTTGCCGTGCAGATCGAGCTCGGCCCGATGTGAGAACTCGCCGCGCCGCAGCTTCTTCATCACGCGCTCGTCGAAGCCCTGGACCGAGCCCTCGATGAACTCGGTCGAGTCGCTGAGCTCGAACGTCTCACCCGACACCAGCTCGGCCAGGCGCGCGAGCGACTCGGCATCTTCGCTCGGCAGGCGCAGCTCGGCCGCCGTCGGTGGCTCCTTCGGCGCGACGCGCGCGGTCTTCGCCTTCACCCGCGCCACCTCGCCCACGCTCTCCAGAAACAGCGCGGCCTCGTCGTCGAGGCTCGCCTTCTTCGGGTCGGCTCTCGGCGGGGCTGGCGCTCTCGGTGGCGCGCCCTTCTTCGGCTCGTCGAGCTTCACCTTCGCGAACGGGTTGTTGAACGGCTCGGGTTTCTTCGCCACGTCACGCCCTCGGGTGTGCGTCGTCGTAGACCTTCTGCAGCTGCTCGAAGGACACGGCGGTGTATCGCTGGGTGGTCGACAGGCTGGCGTGGCCGAGCAGCTCCTGAATCGAGCGCACGTCGGCGCCTGACGCGAGCAGGTGCGTGGCGAAGGAGTGGCGCAGCGCGTGCGGCGACAGATCGCGCGTGATGCCCAGCCGCTTCACGTACCGATCGAGGTGCAGCTGCATGCTGCGCGTGGTGAGCCGGCCGCCGCGGAAGTTGAGGAACATCGCCGCGGGGTCCTGGTTCTTGCGAGGCGTCGCCAGCAGCTCTCCCCGCCGGCCCAGCCAGGCGTTCAGCGCGTCGACGGCGCCCTCGTTGAGCGGCACCAGGCGCTCCTTGTTGCCCTTGCCCAGCACCCGCACCATGCGCGCGCGCAGATCGACGTCGCCCACCGACAGCCCGCACAGCTCGCTGACACGCAGCCCGGCGCCGTACAGCACCTCGAGCATCGCCTTGTCGCGCAGCTCGAGCAGCTTGTCGGAGTCGGGCGCCTCCATCAGCGCGAAGGTCTCGTCGATGGGCACCGCGCGCGGGAGCTTCTGCGGCAGCTTCGGCGTCTTCACCCGGCGGGCGGGGCTGACCTCGAGCACCTTGCGGCGCACCAGGTATTTGTAGAACGACTTGATCGCGGCGAGGCGGCGGGCGCGCGTCGAGGCGGCCTTGTCGATCGCCTGCTGCCCGAGGAAGCCGCGCAGGTGCAGGTGGTTGACCTTCAAAAGCGGCACGCTCTGCGGTGCGAGGTAGCGCTCGAAGGCCGCCAGATCCTGCGCGTAGGCCTTCAGCGTGTGCTTCGAGGCCGCGCGCGCGACCTCGAGGTGCTTCAAGAACTCGGCGACGTGCGCATCCACCGGGAACACCCTACTGCCGACCGCGATCGCGCGCAGGTTTCAGGGCAGACCCGAGCCGACGTAGACGCCAGCGGTGCCCTTCTCGAGGACGATCCAGGCCACCTTCGTCCCGTCCTTCGAGAGGAAGTGGACCGGCTGCGCGACGTACTGATCGAGCACCTTCGACTCGCCCGTCACGAGGTTGGTGAGCGAGATGTCGAAGAGCTCGTCGCGCATGTGCGGCGTCGACGTGAGCGCGTGGGAGCCGTCATCGGACAGCTTGAAGTTGAAGGTGGCGCCCAGCACCTTCTTCGCCTTCTCGACGCCGGCCTTCGAGAGATCCTGCGAGAGCAGATCGCAGCTGCGGCCTTCACGCGTGCAGTTCGCGCGGTAGTACAGCCGGTCGCCTTGCGGCGAGAAGACGTAGTCGTAGAGCCACTCCTGCAGCTTGACCGGCGCTTCGCCATCTCTGAGCAGGAACAGGTGGCGCGAGTACTCGGGCGTCTCGATGCGCGCGGTGTAGGCGATCGCGGTGCCGTCGGGAGAGACCTCGTAGTTCGGTGAGCGCTTCTGGATCACCTTCGGCGCGCCGTCGGGCAGCGTCACGGTGGCGAGATCGCCGACCTTCTCGTCGTACTTGCCGCCCATCAGCGCGAGCACCTGGTAGTTGTCGCGGAAGATGAGCTTCTTCGAGTCCTTCGTGAACTCGAACTCGCGCACCTTCTGGCCCACCTTGCGGCTCTCGGCCTGCCCCACGCGCCCGAGCCACAGCTCGCCGATCTGCAGATCGTTCGCCGTCGGGCTCGCCGAGACGCTGGTCGGCACCTGCATGCGCGCGACCCACTGGCTGTCGCGGCTGATGGCGAAGCGCATCACGTCGTCGCCGACCTTCACGGGCTTGAGCGTCTTCGCGTCACCGATGAAGAGCTCGAAGCCGACCTGACGCGGGTTGGTGCGCGCCATCGCGATCACCCACTTCGAGTCGTCCGAGATGACGTACTCGCCCACCGCGTCGACGAAGCGCCTGGGCGTCGGCTTCTCGTCCGAGAGCTCGAGCTGATAGACGCCGCCGCCCGCCGCCGACTTGCGGCGAAAGTAGAGCTGCTTGCCGTTGGGCGAGAACTCGGCCGTCGAGACCTCTCCGGCGAGCTGACGGAACGGCCCCGCAGGGAGCACGCCCTCGTAGAGCACGCCGTCGTCGACGTAGGCCAACCGCGTGCCGTCGGCGCTGGGCTTCATGTACGTGACGTGGGGCGCGAGGCGCTGACGCTCCTTCGAGAGATCGCTCAAGTCCTGCACGAGCAGCTCACCCGACTGCTGCGAGGGATCGTACGCGCCGAGGATGAGGGCGAACTTGCCGTCGCTGGTGAAGAGCAGGCCACCGGGCACGTTCACGGCGCCGTTGGCCACCTTGAGTGGAGAGCCTTCACCCGTGGGAACGACCCAGAGCGAACCCAGGCGCATCGTCGGAGGCACGCCGTCGAGCCGGGGCTTCTCGCCATCCATCATCACGGTGACGACGCGGCCGTCAGGTGACGCGCGCAGCTCGGTCGCGCGGCCCTCGAGCTTCCGCACCCCGAGGGAGGCCTGGCGAACGGGCTTCTCGATGCTCTGCCGAATCGTCGGCGTCCCCTCGGGCCGGGCGACGCCCTTCTTCTGATCGCACCCCAGGAGCGACACCGCGCTCAGCACCGCAACCCACAGCTTCACACTCGTCACGGCCGGCTCCAGGGTCAGCATCGCTGGGGTTGAACCACACCTTCGTGACCCCGCAAACCACGCAGCGAGTGACACCAGCAGGGCGTGAGGGGTTCGCGACAGCGCCGTTCGGGCGGGCCGCCGTCAGGCCGTCGTCGCCTGCGCACTGGCGATCGGAGAAGGCGCGGCCGGTGGGGGGAGCGGTGCAGGCGCAGGCAACACGGGGTGCGGTGCCGAGGGTGCCCAGGCGTCGAAGTCGGCGCGGCTCCGGGCGGCGTAGGCCTGCCGCTTCTCGGGCTTCTTCATTCGCCCTTCGACGGGCGGGAAGAGCGCGTAGACGACATTCGTCGGTTGGTACGGGGCGCCCGGCGGGTGGGCCTCACCGGTGACGTGTCGGTAGAGGGCGCCGAGCGCCGTCGTGCCCGGTGGCGGCGCGAACGCAGTGCCGGTCCGACGCGCGTGAACGGCGAGCGCCGTGAGGTAGCCGCACGCGGTCGACTCGACGTAGCCCTCGACGCCGGTGATCTGCCCCGCGAAGAAGAGCCGCGGTTGAGCCTTCAGCGACAGATCGCGCTCGAGCAGCTTCGGGCTGTCGAGGAACGTGTTGCGGTGGATCTGCCCCATGCGAACCCACTCGGCGTTCTGCAGCCCGGGGAGCATGCCGAAGATGCGCTTCTGCTCGGGCCACGTCAGCCGCGTCTGAAAGCCGACGAGGTTCCAGGCCGTCCCTGCGCGGTCCTCCATGCGCAGCTGCACCACCGCGTACGGCCAGCGCCCGGTGCGCGGGTCGGTCAGGCCCACCGGCTTCATCGGCCCGAACGCCAACACCCGCTCACCACGCTCGGCCATCACCTCGACCGGCAGACAGCCCTCGAAGTACTTCGGCTCTTCGAAGGCGTGCGGCGTCACCTTCTGGCCGGCGCAGAGCTCCTGCACGAAGCGCAGGTACTCGTCCTTCGTCAGCGGCAGGTTGAGGTAGTCGGCCCCGTCGCCCTTGTCGTAGCGGCTCGCGCGAAAGGCGATCGACATGTCCACCGAGTCGCCGGCGACGATGGGCGCGATGGCGTCGTAGAAATACAACTTCTCACCGGTGAACGTCGCGAGCGCCGTGGTGAGGGCTTCGCTCGTCAACGGCCCGGTCGCGAACACCACGTCACCGTCGGGAATCCCGGTCACCTCTCCAGGGACGATGGTGATGCGACCGCTCGAGCCCAGCTGACGGGTCACCTCGGCCGAGAAGCCTTCGCGCTCGACGGCCAGGGCGTCTCCGGCAGGCACGCGGTTGGCGTCGGCGGAGTTCAGAATGACGCTGCCGACCCGGCGAAGTTCGGCGTGCAGCATGCCGATGGCGCTCTCAGGGTTGTCGGAGCGCATCGAGTTCGAGCACACGAGCTCGGCGAAGGCGTTGCTCGAGTGCGCCGGCGAGCGCTTCTGCGGCTTCTGCTCGCGCAGGATCACCCGGTGGCCGAGGCGAGCGAGCTGGTAGGCGCACTCACTGCCTGCGAGGCCAGCTCCGATGACGGTGATGGGGGCGTCTGACGTCATGGCGGCTCCGGGGCGGCAAAAGACGACGGAGCTGTAGACGAAATGCGGGCGCGACAACAGACGGCCAGACGACCAGTGGTTACTGGTCAGCGCTCGAGATCACGACGAACCGGAAGTTCTCGAGCTCGTTCTGGCCCGCCGTGTACAGCACCGAGCTCAGCACCTCGTACGGGATCTTCCGGTCGCCAATGATCGAGACCTCGCGCATGAAGGGCGCGCTGGGGTTGCGCTCGGCGATGTACTTGAGCTTCTCGACTTCTTTCTTGAGGGCCGCGTCGACCGGCAGAATCAGCTTCCCCTGCATCTCGTCGGCGCGGGGCTGCATGTTCTTCTCGAGCGTCGCCTTCACCTTGTCGCCCACCAGGATGTGCCGGGGCGTGACGGTGATGGCGATGGTGTCTTTGGGCGTGAGGCGGGTCGTCGACAGCGGCGGCCGAATGTCTTCAGACGGCGTGATCGTGACGGAGGAAGCCGTGTACGACTTGATGAGGAACACGAGGATGATGGTCATGATGTCCATCATCGCGGTGATGTTGAGCTCCTTGATCTCGCCCTCGGCCTCGCGCTCCTTGCGCTTCTTCCGGGCCATGGCCTTGCGGAAGCGATTGCGCGCGAGATCGTCGTCGTTGAGCTCGTTGTCGGGCGGGTTCGCGGCGGCAGCCATAATCGGTGTCCTTAGAAGCTCGCCAGCGTGACGTCAGGGAAGAGCAGTTTGCGATCGGACGTCTCTCGGGTGGAGTCCATGGTGCCCACGAGCACCTCGTACGGCGTGTCGGCTTCGGCTGCGATGATGACCTTGGTCTCTTCGCTGAACGAGGCCTTGATCTCTTTCATCTTGTTGTTGAGCAGCGTGTAGTCGTACGAGCCGTCGGCCTTCCTGGCGATGGTCGGCGGTGCGCCGTCTGCGGCGGTGCCAGTCGTCTCGATGCCGGGCAGCACGCCACCCGTCGCGGCGACGTAGAAACCGGTCTTGGCGATGGCGACCGTGAGGAGGAGGGGCGGCTTCTCGTCGGGGTTGTTGCCGCCGCCGCCACCGCCGTACGAGGGCGCGCTGACGTTGAGGATCCCAAGCGTCGCCAGCCCCGACATCGAGAGGAGCATGAAGATGATCAGGTTCATGAGGATGTCGAGGTACGGGACGATGTTGAGCTCGCCCGCTTCCTCTTCTTCCTTCGGCTTCAGCTTTCGCTTGGAGACGTGAAACGCCATGTCGTACCCCTGACACCGGACGGCCGCTCGAGTTCCGAGAGGCCACCCGATCGAGTGGTCTCCGTCAGGAAGCCTTTTCGAAGTCCATCGCGCTGGTCTCGCCTGCTGCACGGCGGGCCAGCAGGTTCTCGAGCTTCATTGCATTCAGTTCGACGACTTCGATCATCTGACGCGCATACGCCGTGAGGAAGAGGTGGGCGATGATGCACGAGACGGCGATGCCGAGACCGAAGGCGGTGTTGTTCATTGCTTCGGAGATGCCCTTCGACAGCAGCGCCTGCTTCTGGTCGGCGGGCACGTTGCCGAGCGACTTGAACGTGCCGATGAGGCCGATGATGGTGCCGATGAGGCCGAAGAGCGTCGCGATGTTCGCGAGCGACCACAGCCACTGAATTCGTGCCGAGACGCGCGGCGTCTGCTCGAGGATCGACTCCTCGATGGCCTTGGCGACCTCGACCTCGCCGCGGTTGGCGCGGGTGAGACCGGCCCGCACCACCTTGGCAAGCGGGGCATTGGGTGCAGCACCGCACAGCTTCACGGCTCGGTCCGGGTTGCCGGTGAGCACGAGCTTGGTGATCTGCTCCATGAAGGGCCCCGCGTTCAGGTTGAACCGGAACATCAGGCTGACGATGCGCTCGATCGTGACGGCGACGGCGCAGGCCAACCAGAAGATGTTCACGAACATGAACGTGCCGCCTTCTTTGAAGAAGGAGACGAGGGAATCCTTGAAGGAGCCTTCAGCGGCATGCGCTGGCTCAGCGGACAGCACCACATCGAGCAGGTGCTGCACCATCATGCTGGCGGACATGGAAGTGGCGTTTTCCTTTCAACCCAACGTTGAAGATTCGTCGAGACTTCTAGTTGGCACCCCGAGGGTCGTCAACAAAGGAACGGCCCAAGGTCATTCGCGTTTTTCGTAGCGGCGCCCCGATCGGGGGACCAGCCAACTTGCGAGCTCGAGCTCCATGAGTGCAGCGGCCACGGCGCCAGACGACTTTTGAGGCACGGCGGCGACCGCGAGTTCCATGTCGAAGATGCCTCGAGGGAGCGCCTCGAAGACGGCCCGGCTGTCGTCACTGACCGGCCCCTTCTCTTCGAGCGCCTCGGGCATGGCCATCTCGACGAGGCCCACAGCGGTGAGCACGTCAGAGACGTCGAAGCACGGGCGAGCGCCGCTTCGCAGGAAGTCGCGACAGAGTTCGGCCCCGAGCTCGCGCGGGTTGCCCGGCACAGCGAGGAGCTGGCGCTGATAGCGGCGTGCGGCTTCGGCGGTGTGGCGCGCGCCAGACTTCTCTTTGCCTCGCACGAGGACGACGGCGTCAGCGCTGCCCGAGATGAGGCGATTGCGTTGCACGAAGAGGCCCGCGTTCGCGCGCACGTCGGGCGGGTACTCGGAGAAGACGGTTCCCCCTGAGGCGAGCACGGGACCGACGATCTCCCGCGGCGCTGCGTCGAGCTGCTCGAGGCCGCTGGCGACGAACGCCCACGTGACGCCCTGCCCGCTCAACGCGCCGAGATGCGCCGCGGTGTCGATGCCCTCGGCTCCGCCGCTGGCCACCACGAGCCCCTGCTCGGCGCACGTGCGCGAGAACCCCATGGTCCACTGCTCCCAGTCCTTGTCGGGGTGACGCGTGCCGACGATGCCGACGTGCGCGCGAGGGCACACGACGGCGCCGGGCCCCTTGAAGAAGAGCAGCGGCGGAGCTCCGCGCACGCCAGCGAGCCTCGCGGGGTACTCGCGATCGCCTTCGAAGCAGACGCGCTGGCGGGTCATCTTCAGCCTCGCTTCGATGCGCTCGGCCTGGGCCTCGAGCGAACCGCACGCCAACACCCGCTCGCGAACGTCGGCCTTCAAATCGGCGAGGGCCGCCAGCTCTTTCACCGGCAGTCGAAGCCATTCGCTCTTCGGCACGAGCCGTTCGAGCGTCTCGAGCCCGATCGCGCCCACGCCTTGAAACGACCACATCGCCAGCACCGCCCGCCGCTCGAACTCCGTCATTCCAGGGGACCTACTCGAAGGGGCTGACATGCCGCCGTCACTGGTGACGGCGCTCGAGCGCCTTCGCGGTGCGCGTGAGTCGATGCTGAGGCTCATGGCGGTGGGCAGCCTGGCCCAGCGAGCAACGCTGCTTCGATCGACAACGCCTGGCACGACACCTCGCGCGGTGACGCGCCCGAGGATGGCGCAACGAGGAGGATGCCCTCGACACCGGTGTTCCTCCACAGGAGAGGACGATCACCAGGCGCGTTTGAGATCCACACCCGGCTGGACTAGGGCGACGTCTGATGGACGCCACAGCACGTGCGGAGGCTGAGGTGATGGCGGCGCTCCATTCCTCTGACGCGCGCCGCGCGGTCGAGCTGGCCCTGGCGGCGTGGGGGCCCGAGATCGAGGCCTTCCTGTCGGCGGTGATGGGCGACCGCGGCGCAGGGGCGGAGCTCTTCGCTGAGGCCTGCGCTGACGTGATGGCTGGAATGTCGACGTTTCAGGGCAAGAGCTCGTTTCGCTGCTGGTTCTACGCCGTCGCCCGGAACGCCGCGCGTCGGGCGATGCGCGATGGGTACCGTCGCAAGCGCGCCCACGACGCGGACCTTGGCGTCTTCGAGCAGCCGCTCCGGTCCGTCACGCCCCGCTTCGTCGCCACCGACTGGAAGCGCCGACTCCACGAACTGCGAGAGGCCCTGCCTCCTGACGAGCGGGCCCTGCTCATTCTGCGGGTCGACCGCGCGATGGACTGGCACGAGATCTCGCACGTCATGGCCGAAGAGGGCGCGGACGTCTCACCAGCCGCGCTTCGGAAGCGCTTCGAGCGCGTGAAGGCGCGACTCAAGGCGCTGGCCACCGAAGACGGCTGGTTCTCGGAGTGACCCTCACCGACGACCCCGCGTGGGAAGGCCTGCTTCGGGGTATCGCCGCGGCCTCGGTGCCGTCCGCGGGGCCCCCGGGCGAGCCGCCGTTTCCGGTGGGACACTCGCTGGGCCGCTTCGAGCTGAGGGGCCTTCTCGGCGCTGGAGGCTTCGGCGTGGTGTACCGCGCTCACGACACCGTTCTCGGCCGGGACGTGGCGCTCAAGCTGCCCTGGCGCCGGGGCGCGCAGGCGTCGCGCGGTTTTCTCGACGAGGCACGCACGGTGGCCGCGCTGACCGACCCACACCTGGTGTCGGTCTATGACGTCGGGGAAGTCGACGGGTTTCCCTTCATCGCGCTCGAGCTCGTTCAGGGCCGCTCACTCAGAGCGCGGCTGACCTCGGGGCCGATGCGCGCCAACGAGGCCCGACCGATTCTGCTGGGCGTCGCGCGGGCCCTGCGCGCCGTGCACGCGCGCGGGTGGGTGCACCTGGACGTCAAGCCAGACAACGTGATCGTCGCGGACGACGGCTCGGTGAAGCTGCTCGACTTCGGGCTCGCGCACCCGACCGGGCGGGCGTCGAACGTGGGCGGTACCCCCAGCTACGCCCCGCCCGAGGCGACGACGCTCACGCCTCGCGACGCGCGCTTCGACACCTTCGCCTTCGGGGTGTTGGGGCAGGAGCTGCTCCTCGGCGTTCGGGCGCCGCGCCCAGCCGCCGAGCTCGGGCGATCGGGGGCGGTCGGGGCGGTGATTCGCCAGTGCCTCGCTGCGAACCCCAGCGACCGGCCAGCGTCCGGCGCGGTGTTGGTGCAGGCCCTCGAGCATCGGCCTCGGCCCGCGATGGGGCTGGTGGTGGCGGGCCTCGTGCTCGCGCTCGCGCTCGTCGGGTCCGGGTGGCTGGTCCAGGGCCGGGCGCTGCCACCAGCGCGGCAGCACCTTCGCCTGACGGCCCAACGGGTCGACCGCCCCATCCACGCGGCGGCGATCTCACGTGATGGGCGCGTGGTGCTCTCGGCTGACACGCGCGGGCTGTGGCGGTTCGACGTCGAGGCGCCGACGCGGCTCGGTCTGGTGACGCTCCCCGAGCCAGGTGAAGTGGGCACGGTGCGCGCCCGCGCCGATGGTGCCTGGGCGGTGTCGACGCACGACGGCGGCACCGTGCTCTGGCTCGTCGACGCCGATGGCGAGCATGCGACGGTCGTCAGCCGGGGCGCCTTTCGAATGGGCGACCTCGGGCCCGATGGCGCAGTGCTCGAGCTCGACGACACCCGGTTGACGGTTCGCCGCGCGGGTGCCGACGTCGTCCGCGCAGCCAGTGGGAAAGAAGTGCTGCTCTACGCCACGTTCTCAGACGACGGACGGCTTCTGGTCATCGCCTCGCAGCGGCTCCAACGCTCGGGGTGGCTGCGGTGCCTCGAAGTGGCCTCGGCGACCGATCTCGACGTTCGCTGGACGCACTGCGCCGAGCGACTCACGCAGCCGTGGATGCCGGTGGTCGCGAGCTGGCATCCCGAGGGGCTCGCGTGGGTCGAGACCGAGGCCGCCGGAGCCGGCAGCGGCGTGGCGATTCACCTTCAGCCGCTGTCGAGCGATGGGCGGGCGTCAGGTGCCAGGCGCCGGCTCGACGGCATCGACGAAGAGACGGTGTCGGGCCTCAGCATCGGCCAGGCGGGTGAGCTGCTGACCCTGCGTCACGAGGTGAAACGAACGACCGAGCTCCTTGCTGGCACGACGCTCCAGCCGGCGTCGGTCGAGGACTTCGATGAGCGCCCCAGCGCGTGGAGCGAGGCCGGCACGTTGTGGCGAACACAGAGTCGCGCGCGGATTCCCACCGTGCTCGGCACGACGAGAGATGGTGGCCTGCGTCAACTGCCCCTCTCGGGGTGGCTCAGCTCCGCGACGCCGGTGGACGGCGACGTGTTGGTGTGGACGACGAGGGGGAACCTCGACGGGGGCGCGTCGATCTGGGAGCTGGTGCGACTCTCGGAAGATGGAGGGCGCGAGCCGTACCTGCTCCCGGGAGTGCTCGAAGAGGCCGTCAGCCTGAGCCGGAGCGTGCCACCCCGGGCTGAAGTGTCGTGCGCTCACGAGCGCGAGCCCTGCGTGCTCGGGTGGCCCGCCGAGCAATACGAGTTCTACGCGCTGGAGCGTCGGGCTCCTCCGCGGTTGCTCTTCTCGGTGCCAGATCTGCGCGAGCGCTACGGCAAGTGGAGGATGAGCGCCCGGGGCACGGTGCTGCTCGCCGATGGCCGCGGGGCGCTGCGCGAGCTCGATCTCTCGGGACGGGAGCTCGCGACCTGGGGCGTCGACGACCTCGAGGCCATTCTCGCCGTGGGCACCCGCGACGACGACGTGCTCGTGTCGGGCCCAGCACGGGGAGTCGACCGCTTTCGCCTCGTTCGACTCCAGCCCGACGGCGGCCGCGCGGCGCTGCTCGACGACGCGCTGAAGGCCGTCACCGACATCGTCGACGGCCCCGACGGCGGCCTCGCGCTGGGCGTTCGGGTCATCGACACCGACCTCTGGCTCAGCCGGGCCTCCGCCCACCCCTGACGGGGCGTTCGGACGCAAAAAAGCAGGGTGGCTGTCACATCCGCCGCGAGCGGCTTCTTTGAGGTCACCCCTTTTCGTGGAGACCCTCATGGCTCGTTTCTTTCTGTGGTTTCAAGCGCTCCTGGCCCTGGCCTGCACCCCGCCGTCGACCGGGTTCGAGCCCGGCCTGGCGCATTCGCACGACGCCGGCGCCATGCGTGACGATGCCGCGGTGCCCGACGCCGGCGTCGAGGCCGCGTGCCCTTCGTTTTCGCACCGCGCAGATGGCGGCTGCACGTCGACCCTCACCTGGTCGGAGCAGGAGACCGGCCCCGCCGCGAGAGACCACCACATGACGTTCACCGTCACGACCGAGCATGGGGGCACGCTCTACGTCACGGGGGGCATCGATGAGCCGGCTCGCAGCGCCCGGAACGATCTCTGGTCGGCCCCGCTCTCACCGAGCGGTGAGGTGGGCGTCTGGGTTCGCGGCCCGACGCCTCCACTGTTCCAGACCGGGAGCGCCATCGCGACGGTGGGCCCGCGCACGTACGTCTTCGGCGGGAAGACGGCCTCGAACGGCAGAATCACGCTCACGCCCGAGGTGCAGAGCCTCGAGGTGTCCCACTCGGGCATGCCGGTGGCGTGGCGAACGGAGCGTGCGATGCCGGGGCCGCACTTTCACGCGAGCGGCCACGGCTTCGAGCGGTGGGTCTACGTCATCGGCGGCCTCAACGTCGCCTCGGGGCTGGCGACGACGACGGTGCTTCGCGCAGAGGTGCTCGACGACGGCGCCCTGGGGCCGTGGTCGACGGCGGCCGAGCTCCCCGAGCCGCGCACGCACCACACGAGCTTCATCGCCGGCCGCAAGCTCTTCGTGGTGAGCGGCATCGACGGCTCGGGCTTCGGGTTCGACCCCACCGACTTCCGCGACGGCCTCGTCGCCACCATCGACGCCCAGGGCAACCTTGGGCCGTGGACCCGGTTCTCGCTCCCCTTCTCGTCGGTCGCGGGCAGCGCTTCTGTCGTGGGCCGCGCCGTGTACATCGTCGGTGGGCTGAGCGAGCTGGTGCCCACCGCGGCGGTCTGGAGGGCCTCGATCGGCGCCGACGACTCCCTCGGCCCGTGGCACGCCATGTCACCGTTCCCGTTCGCGCGCGGCCACGTGCACCAGACTCCGGTGTGGCGCCAGTTCATCTATTCCGTCGGTGGCAACATCGGGAACCACGTCGCCGTGAACCGGGTCGTGCGAGGCGAGGTGCAGTAGCGGCGCCCGGGTTTGCTCGCAACGCTGGCGCTGCCGAACGCACGTGAAATGTGCGGGGGCTGCCTACCCGGAACTTCGGCAGCAGCACGTGAGCCCCCTCGGTCCTATTCCTTGGCACAGTCATGAACCTCATGAGCGACTCCATTCCGATGGTCGGGCCGAACGACACCCACGTCCGCCCGGCGGACCAGTCACAGAACGTCACCGTTGCCGTCGAGACCAGGCGGTCGACGGTGCTGCCCCGGTTGAACTGGAATGGGCCCGTACCGACGGCGGCGCCGGGCACCCGCATGCGCTTCGAAGAGCTCAGCCCGCTCGGGCGTGGCGGCATGGGCGAGGTGGTGCTCGCGAGAGATCACGACATCGAGCGGACGGTCGCCATCAAGCGCCTCAACAGCCAGGAGGACCTCGGGCTGCTGATGCGCTTCGTCGACGAGATTCGAATCGTCGGCGCGCTCGAGCACCCCAACATCGTCCCCGTGCATGACGTCGGCGTCGACGAGGCCGGGCGATACTACTTCGTCATGAAGCACCTCCACGGCGAGAGCCTGGAGTCGATCGTCAACAAGCTCCACGCCGGCGATGCGGCGGCGCACCAGCGGTTTCCCTTTCACGTGCGCATGCAGATCTTCCTCAGCGTGCTCAACGCGATGGCCTACGCGCACCAGCGTGGCTACCTGCACCGCGATCTGAAGCCAGCGAACATCATGATCGGCCCGTACGGCGAGGTGACGGTGATGGACTGGGGCCTGGCGCGGCACGTCGGCGCTCCGGAGGCCCTCGGCGCCGCCCCCGCCGTCAGCGAGCCAGGCAGTCGCACCGGCACGGCGCTCGAGACGCATGCGGGGGCCGTGATGGGCACGCCGCTCTACATGTCACCCGAGCAGGCCCGTGGAGAGATCGACAAGCTCGACGTGCGCAGCGACTGCTACTCGCTGGCCGTCGTCTTCCACGAGTTCCTCTACCTGACGAACTATCTTGCCGACGTCGAGGGCATCCCCGACATCCTCACGGCGGTGCAGACGCGCGTGCCTGACTTCTTCAACGTCACGCAGAGCCCCCACCAGCCAGCCGTTCCAGCGGAGCTGGGCTGGTACTTGAAGAAGGGCTTCGAGAAGGACGTGAACAAGCGCTTCCAGTCGATCTCCGAGATGATCGATGGCCTGCAGAAGGTCGTCGATGGCCGCGTCGACGTGAAGTGCCAGCGCACCTTCGCCAAACGAATGTTCCAGGAAGCGATTCATCGCGTCGACGCGCACCCCGTCGCCATCATCGTGGGCTCGACCCTGATGGCCTCGTTGATCCTCGGGGGCCTGGTGAACACGTTGCTCTCGTTCTTCTGACGGGGGCTTTCGCGGCGCGCTGGCCCTTGACCGACGCCACGGGCGAGGGCATTGGCGCTCCTCGTCATTCCCCGACGTCACCTGATGGAGACCGCCATGAAGCTGCGCCTCTTTGCGCTGTCGATGCTCGTGCTCACTGCGCCCGCCCTCGCCGACGAAGGCATGTGGACGTTCAACAACTTCCCCTCGGCCGAGGTGAAGAAGAAGTACGGGTTCGAGCCGACGAAGGAGTGGCTCGATCAGGTGCGGCTGGCCTCGGTGCGCATCGCCGGCGGGTGTTCGGCCTCGCTCGTCTCCGCTGACGGCCTTGTCATGACGAACCACCACTGCGCGCGCACCTGCATCGAGAACCTCTCGGGCCTGCAGAAGAAGGACTTCAACAAAGAGGGCTTCTTCGCGAAGACCATGGCCGACGAGCCGAAGTGCCCGGCGATGGAGATGAACCAGCTCGTCGAGATCACCGACGTCACCAAGCGGGTGCAGGACGCGACGAAGGCCGTGACGGACGACAAGTTCGCCGAGACGCAGAAGAGCGAGATCGCGAAGATCGAGAAGGACTGCGCCACGAGCGACGAGTTCCGCTGCGACGTCGTCACGCTGTACCGGGGCGGCCGGTACGATCTCTACAAGTACCGCCGCTTCCAGGACGTGCGGCTGGTGATGGCGCCTGAAGACGCGATCGCGTTCTTCGGCGGCGACCCCGACAACTTCATGTTCCCCCGGTACGATCTCGACATGACGTTCGTGCGCATCTACGGCGCCGACGGCAAGCCGCTGAAGAACGACACGTACTTCAAGTGGTCGGCGGCGGGCGCGAAGGAAGGCGACCTCACGTTCGTCTCGGGCAACCCGGGCGGCACCTCGCGCACGTTGACGGTCTCGCAGCTCGAAGACGACCGCGACTACCGCCTGCCGCAGCGCCTGTTCCGCTTGAGCGAGATTCGCGGCCTCATCAGCGAGTACCAGAACCGCGGGCCCGAGCAGAAGCGCCACTCGAACGACACGCTGTTCGGCGTCGAGAACGCGTTCAAGGCGCTCAAGGGCCGTCACGGCGCGCTCGCCGACTCGGCGTTCTACGGAAAGCTCAAGGCCAACGAAGAGGACTTCAAGAAGAAGGTGAACGCGAACCCGAAGCTCAAGAAGGAGTTCGGCAAGGTGTGGGACGAGATCGCGGCGCTCACGAAGAAGAACGCCACCATGCGCAAGGAGTACGGCGCGCTCGAGGGTGGCCCGTATTCCGATCTGTTCTCGAAGGCGCGCACGCTGGTGCGCTATGCCGCCGAGTCGAGCAAGCCCAACGGTGAGCGCCTCAAGGAGTTCACCGACTCGCGCATGCCGCAGCTGAAGGCGCAGATGCTCTCGAACGCTCCGGTCTACAAGGAGCTCGAGATCGCGAAGCTGACCTGGTCGCTCACCAAGATCCGCGAAGACCTGAGCCCCGATCACCCCATCGTGAAGAAGATGCTCGGCGTGAAGTCGCCGGCCGAGGTAGCGAAGGCGTTGATCACCGGCACGAAGCTCGACGAGCTCGCGGCGACCGCGAAGGACCCGAAGACTGGCAAGCCGATGGCTGACACCACCTCGCGCACCGCGCTCTTCAACGGCGGCGCGGCGGCCATCGACGCCTCGAAGGATCCGATGATCGAGTTCGCCCGCAGCTTCGACGCCGAGGCCCGCGCGATTCGCACGAAATGGGAGAACGAAGTCGAAGGCCCGCTGAAGAAGCAGCAGGAGGCGCTCGCCAAGGCCCGCTTCGCCGTCTACGGCCAGAGCATCTACCCCGACGCGACGTTCACCCTGCGCCTCTCGTACGGCTCGGTGAAGAGCTACCTGGAAGACGGCCGTGAGGTGAAGCCGCTCACCACGTTCGCTGGCGCGTTCACCCGCCACACCGGCGCCGAGCCGTTCGCGCTGCCGAAGACGTGGCTCGACGCGAAGCCGAAGCTGAACCTCGACACGCCGTTCAACATGGCCACCACCAACGACATCATCGGCGGCAACTCGGGCTCGCCCATGGTGAACAAGGATCGCGAAGTCGTCGGGCTGATCTTCGACGGCAACATTCAGTCACTCGGCGGGGACTACGGCTTCGACGAGTCGCAGAACCGGGCGATCGCGGTGCACTCGTCGGCGATCCTCGAGGCGCTCGAGAAGATCTACGGGGCGCAGCGCATCGTCGATGAGCTCAAGGGCAAGGCGGGCTCCCCCGCTGCTGGCCAGCCCTGAGCCGCGCCTGAGTCGTCGCTGAAGCCCGCCACGGCATGACGGTCGCCCTGCGATCGTCCCTGTCGTGGCGGTCGTGTTTCCAGGGTTCGCTCACCGGCTCGAGGGCCACGTCACCGGCGCCAGCCGCGGGAACCGCTTCACCAGCGCCTTGAGCCGGGCCAGCGCGTCCTTCGCTACCGGAAAGTCGCACGCCACGTCGAGCCGCGTGAGGCCGTTGGCGGGCAACGACTGGAGCATCAGCTCGGCGTCGTGCATCACCGGCTCCACCAACGGTGTGTGAATGGTGAGGTGCATCACCCGCCAGCCATCGGTGGGCTTGAGCTTCACCTCGAGCTGGCGCCCGTGGAGGATCAACGCGTCAGGCACGTCGGCGAGCGTGAGGAGCCGGTCTCTCAAGGTGCCGACGTTGATGGCCACGCGGTGCAGCCCCAGCTCGAGCGTGCGCAGCCGGCCGAACACGGGCGCGGTCCACAGCCACTCGAGCTCGTCGACGCCGAAGCGCCAGATGGTCAACGAGAGGTGCCGCAGATCAGGCAGCGCGCGGGCGACCCGCACCGCGTCGAGCTCCGCCGGCGACCACGCCTCGGCGTTGCCGGGCCCTTCGAGGTCGACGCTCCAGAACGGCAACGAACGATCGTGGGTGAAGAGCGGCACGACCGCGTGGCGGCCGACGCCGCTGAGCGTTCTGACGGCGCGGCAATGAGGGCCGAGCAGCTCGAGCGGCACGTCGGCCTCCCGATTGAGGAGCCGGACCGCGCGGAGCGTCGCGAGCGAGGGCTCGTCTCGAAGCCGGCCGTCGAGCGTGAGGCTACACTCGACGAGGAAGCCGTTCTCCCAGACCTGGCCGCGCTCGGACACCACAGCGGCAAGCGGCCCGAGGAACTGCGCGCGGTGCCGCTCGAAGAGACGCTCCAGCTTGAGCTCGGCTTTGCGCGAGCGCCGACGTGACATCTGGAGCGCGATGAGCTCTCCGCGAGGATCGCCCGCCTCCATCAACACGTCGGCGAGCACCTGCTTGGCGCCGTCGTCGGCCGGGTTCGCGTACACCGCGCGGAAGAAGTCAGCGGCCTGCATCGGCGAACGTCTACCTCACGGCGACGGCGCCCGGGAACAGCGACTCCCCGTTCGTCTCAGTGCAGCCCCGAGTACGTCGGCTCGACCTTCAACACCTCGGCCTTGATCGCCTCGTCGTCTTTGATGTCGGCGCCGAGCAGCAGCCAGTCGAGCTTCAGCGAGCGTGCACCGGCGGCCGTCTTCACCCGCTTCGCCTGCTCCTCGCGGCGCGTTTTCATCTCTTTCATCAACGCCTGCAGGCCCTGCTTCGCCTGCGCGTCCTTCGCGAGCTTGAGGCGCTCGTCGAGTGACTTGAGCTGAGTGTCGAGGTTCTGGAGCAGCTCGACGTCGCGGGCAGACTCGTTGAGATCGGAGAACGGCCCCGTGCCCTTCGCCAGGGTCAGCTCGAGCTTCGCCACCGACTGCCCGCGCTGGCCAGAGGCGAGCAGGAACGTGTCCTTCACGCGTTGCGGAGGCACCGTGCCCCGGAATTCACCCGACTGGATCACGATATCGACCGAGCCCGACAGGGCGTCGGCCAGCGCCATCGACTCTTCGTAGCCAGCGGTGTCGATGACGATCGTGAGGTCTCGCGCGGGCAATCTGCCGAGCTCTGCCTTGAGGGCGCCAAGCGCGGTCGTTCCGACCAGCCCCGGAGCGCCCGGCACGGGACCGAAGCCAGAGGCCACGAGCACCGCGACCTTCACGCCGCCCTGATCGATCACCGCCGAGCGCGCGAAGGCAGGCTTGCCGTTGAGCTCCAGGTTCGTCGAGACGAGCTGCACGCCGGCCTTCTTCGCTTCGGTGGTGAGGAACCCGGGGCCGGCCACGAGATCGCGAAGGCCGACGGCAAACAGCTTCGTGCCCAGCACGCCCATGGTCGAGAGCACGAGGCGCGCGCGCCGCTCGTCGTCTTCGCTCGCGCGGCCGCCTGGGTTCACGCGAAAGAGCGCGTTGCCCGAGTCCAGCACGAGCACGTTGCCCGTCAGGCCGCTGAGCACCGTCTTGCGTCTGGCGAGACCGCCAGAGGGGTTGGCGCGTCAACCACAGGGGGCGACTTCGCCCCCGACGTCTCCCTGGTACGCGATGGTGATCGTCTTCGGCGGCGCCGCGAAAGCTGGAAGCGCAAGGGCGAGCGACAACACGAGGAGCTTCACTTCTTGCCGCCTTTGGGCGCCGGCTTCTTCTCGAACTCGGCCAGGCGCGTCTTCGCGAGCTTTGCCTGCTCGCTCTTCGCGTATTGCTTCATCAGCTCGTTGAGCGCGAGCTTGGCCTCGTCCATCATCTTGAGCTCCTTGAAGCAGTCGGCGGAGCGCAAGTACGCCATCGGCGCCGACTTCGACTTCGGGTGATCCTGAATCACCTTGCCGTACTCGTAGAGCGCCTCGCGGCACTTCGACTCGAGGAAGTGCACCTCGCCCAGCCCGTAGTGCGCCTCACCGACCTGCTCGTCGCGCGGCCACTTCTTGAAGAACTCGGCGTAGAGCTTCTTCGCGACGTCGTTCTCTCCGGCTTTCGCTTTGTCGTCGGCGAGCTTGAGGAACTCCTTCGGATCGTCGGGCTTCTTGAGCTCTTCCTTCTTCGGCTCGTCAGGCTTCGTCGGCGACGAGGCAGGCCCCGACTTCTCGGCCGCAGCCACCTTCGCCTCGAGCTCGGTGATCTTGAACTGGTAGCTCTCCATCTGCCCGCGCAGCGTGGCGACGTCTTGAATCGCGCTGTCGACCTTCACGCCGATGTTGGCGCCGGTGGTGCGCGAGGCCTGGTCGAGCTGCTCGAGCGCGGTCTTCAGCTGTGACGTCGTCTCATCGAGCTTGCCCTGCGTCTCGGAGAGCGTCGCTTTGAGCTTCTTGTTGTCGTCAGCCAGCTTGTCGACGCGGGTCTCGAGCAGCTGACCGCGATCGGCCGGGAAGAAGCAGCCAGGAAAGACGACGGAGAGTGAGAGCAACACGAAGGAGCGACGCATCGGGCGGCACTGTATGCGCAGAGCGACGGGCACCGATGAAGAAACCTCCCGAGGGGCCGGCCAGTGGTGAAGACGGCGGGTCGACGGCAGCCACGCAGGAGGGAGTGCCCACGCGCACTGCATCTGACCAACACCTCGCACTGACCGGCCCACTCGAAATTGGAATGGGTCGCTCTTGCTTCGGTGTTGGAACGACGACGACGGGTCGGTCATTCCCGCGGGGGTTCTCTGGCTTCGCCGCCCCTCCGATCGGAGAGGCACTCTCCTCAAGCCCGGCGGCGGCGGCGAAGACCGAACAGCGCTCCGAGACCTGCGAGGGCGAACACGTCGGCCCCGGTCGAGCAGCCCACGCAGCCCGTCGGCGTCTTGCCGAGCGAGTCGTCGAGCACCTTGAGGCCGGCGTCGCGAACCAGCACCTCGACCCGCGCAGGCACGGAGTCGGACTGGCCGTCGTTCGCGATTACCTCGAGCACCAGCGTGACGTCGGCGTTCACGGGCGGCGTGGTGAAGCGCACGGTGTCGCTCGTCGCGTCGCGCAGCTCGATCGTCGGCCCCGACACCTGCTTCCAGGTGAACGAGACCACGTCGCCTTGTGGATCGATCGCCGTGGCCGTCACGCTCGAGGCCGTCTCCTCTGGCACCTCGACGCTCGCCGGCGCCATCACCGTCGGCGCCGAGCTCGAGTCGACGACCGTGACCGTCATTCGTGCAGGCATGGACTCGAGGGCGCCATCGGTGGCGACGACGTCGAAGACCAGGTCGGTGGTGCGCTCGACCTCGGGCGCGGTGAAGTCACCGGCGCTGATGTCGACCATCGGCCCTTCGCGCTGCACGAAGACGATGCGCACGGCGTCGCCGTCGGGGTCGGTGCCGCTGCCGGTCAGGAAGACCGCGTCGCCCTCTCTCACGCTCAGGTTCATCGGTGGGGTGAGCGTCGGCGCGCGGTTGCCCGAGCAGGTGTTCGGGTCGGGCGCGACGCTGGTGAAGGGCAGCTGCGTGAGGCCGGTGAACTCGATGTCGTCGACCTCCCAGCCCTTGGCGGCCGCCGCGTCATCGGAGCCGATGCGGAAGCGCACCCGCACCATCTGGTTCGCGTAGGTTGTGCCCAGCTCGACTCGCTCGGTGTTGAAGGTCGGGTAGTTGGGACTCTGGCCGACGTAGCCACGACGACCACGCAGCGGGTTCGAGGTCTGCGCGGGCATCGCACCGGTGTAGCCAGGCGTCGCGGTCGCTCCCAGGTCGGTCCAGGTGCGGCCGTCGACGGAGAGCTCGAGCACGGCGCCGTCGAAGAAGGTCGTCGTGTCCTTCTCGAAGTCGAAGCGGTGCTTGAAGCTCATCGTGAAGGGGCCAGGGCCCACCGAGAGCGGCGGCGAGACGAGGAAGGTATCGGCGGGCGACGACGGGTTCGGCCCGAACCAGTAGTGCGAGGTCGCCGTCGCCTGCGCGATGCGCCAGTCGCTGCCGGTGTTGCCGTTGGGATCATTGCCCGTCGTCCAGCGAGACATGGGCGCCTCGACGTCGTCGGTCGCGGTGCCGTTGGGCCGGGTGTTGCTGTTGATGCGGGTGCGGAACTCCTTCGTCACCGGGCCGGGCGTCGCGAGTGAGGCGTCGTTTGCCGAGACGTTCAGCACCACGCCCTGGAAGCCGCGCACGCCGCGCAGTGTGACGGGAATACGGACCGTCGCGGTGCCGAAGGGCTGCGTCGTCGGGAGCATCGCGGTGGGGCCCTGCGGAAAGCTGAGGCCCGGTGACATCGTCGACAGCGACACCGAGGTGGCCGTCAGCGCGCCGACGCCCACGTTCTTCACCGAGACGGTCGCCATGCCCACCTCATCGGTGTCGAGCACACCGTCCATGTCGCAGCTGGTCGTCGAGTCGTCGATCGTCAACTCGAGGATCTGCAGTGCGTTCCCCACCACGAAGCTCTCGATGGCGGGGCGGTTGTCAGGAGCGTCGCGATCGGGCGCGCGCGCCTCCATGCCGAGGCCACGACGCGCGAAGGCCGCCCAGAAGAGCGCGAAGTCTTGCGGATCCCTCGCGACGGCGGCGGCGAGCAACGCGTCGCGCGCGTCGATGAAGGTCGGCATCATCGGGGTGAGTTTGTAGGCGGCCACCAGGTATCGGAGCATCCGGTCCTGGGCTTGATCGAAGGTCAGCCGTGGCGTGTCGCGGAGCAGCGCGACGTACGCTTCCCACAACATGGTGGCCCACACTTCACCGGTGGAGTGCACCTCGGCGTTGAAGGAGCCGTCGAGCCCGTTCGCGGTCGGCAGCTGCGGCAACGGAATGCCACGCTGGATGTGTTTGAAGGTCAGGCCGTTCTTCGTGAAGTCGACCGTGTAGGGCACGCGCCGTACGCCGTAGTAGTGGCCCTGCGCAGACGTCGCCGCCGTGGTGTAGCCACCGACCGCCCACGTCCCCATCCAGTTTGCGTTCGAAGGCACGTTGAGGTCGTCGGCGCGCACCATCATCAACAGCGCGTGGAAGTCGGACCAGCCCTCGCCCATGCCGGCCGACTGCCGCGCCGAGAGCCCGTTGCCGTCGCCGATGAGGCGGTTCGAGATGTAGTGGCCCCACTCGTGCGCGATGATCGCGTTGTCGAGCGTGCCGTCTCGATCGATCGTTGCCTGACGGAAGAGCGTGACCGCGATCGGGTTCGCCGCCGCGTTGATGGCCGTGCGGAGCGTGGCTCCCACCGTGCGCGTGAGCGACATCGCGGGGATCGTCGTGTTGGGCATCGGCGAGCCGACGAGCTCGAGCGGGCGGCCGAACATCGAGGTGTCGACGATGATGATGCCCACCGCGCCGTTCGTCTGGGCGATCTGCACCTTCTCGACGAAGGTACACAACCCGCGATCGACCAGCGCGATCTTGCCCATCACGCTGACGGTGAAGTTGGGCTGGCAACCGTCGGTGACCGTGCCACCCATGCCCGAGGGATCGCCGTCGTTCACCGCGACGATGTCGGCCGTCACGTTGTACTGCTGCGGCCCGAACTGTCCGCCGTTCGCCGAGACGTTCGCGCCGTTGTAGGTGATGCGCTCGGTCGAGGTGCCGGTGAAGACGTACATCTGCATGCGCGGCCGCGCGCCGTCGCTCGGCGTCGACATGTTCGCGTTCGAGGTGCCCGAGTTGTCCTGGCCCTCGGCGTTGATGGGATCGTTGCCGATGCCGCCACGCCCGAAGTTCGAGAGCTGCGCGTTGCCGGCCGCCTCGTCGAAGCCACGGTCGTAGTACCAGTCGTGCAGGAAGTTGATGTCGTAGAAGAGCTGCGTCGCGGCAGCCATGCGCTGCGACTCGTTCGCGTACGGGTTCTGGAGCGGATCGTAGACGCGATCGAAGACGATGCCGCCGTCGGGGTCTCCGTTCGGCGTCGGAGCGATGTCACCCGCGCCGAAGCCGTTGGGCCGAGCCAGGTCGATGTACGCGAAGGTGTTGTTGCCCTCGGTGCGCGTCGCGTTCGCCGGCAGCCACGGGTCCATCGTGCTGATCGGGCCGTAGTCGCGCGTCACCAGCTCTGGCGCGACGAACGGAGGCTGGTAGCCATTGGGAGAGCCCGCCGGGTGCGGCGTGGGCACGTTGCCCGAGGGCCCGTCGAGCGGCAGCCCCAGGCCCGTCGTCTCGGCCCACACGCGGTAGCTCGCGTCGGCGGTCAGGTTCTTCTCGTAGAGCAGCTGGCCGTCACGCGCCGAGATGACGAACGAGTGGTAGCGCGAGTCGGTCTCGCCTTCGTTGAGCTCGACCTCGACGTAGTAGCCTGGCTCGAGGCCCTCGGGGAGCGGGAACCAGACCTGCCGCGCGCGCACCGGCGTGGGCTCGTCGTTCAGCTGCCACAGCTGGTAGCCATCCTGAAAAGCGATCGGCCGCAGCGCCGAGGTCTCGACGCCCTGCCCCGTCATCGCGCTCACCGCAGCGGCGGCCGCCGTCGAGGGCCGAAGCGAGAACGCGCCGAGCCGCTTCGTCTCGGGCGTCAGGTAGCCGGAGATGGCCACCACGACGTAGTCCTTCGTCATCGCGACCTTCACCTCGTCACGGAACACCCGCACGCCCGCGACGTCTTGCTGGAAGATCGCGATCACCGCGCCCTCGTCGTTGAGCTGGTGCAGCTGCGTCAGCCGCGAGTCGGCCCACGTCGCCCTGTCGGCCCGGTACAGTTCGGCGTGCGTGAAGAGCGTTCGTCGTGCCACCTGCTCTGCGGTCAGCCCTTGATCGCGCGGCGTGCGCGCACCTGGCGTCGGCTGCCCGACCCAGAAGAAGGTGGGCACGCCGAGCCGCGGCTCGCTCGACGACATCATCCCGTTCCTCAGCGCAGCGCGCCCCGCAGGAGACAGCCCCTCGGCGCCAGCCACCGCTCGCACGTCACGGCTGCGAAGGAAGGCGTCGTCACCAGGGGCACCCAGCGCGGCGGTCCACGAAACGAGGCATCCGAGGCTCAGCGACAGTCGATTGGCGAGGAGTGCGTTCACGGGGCGCGAAATACCGACATGGGCTTCACATTTCAAGGCGTAGACTCAATTATTTCATGACCTTACGTGACCGTTTTCTGCCGACAGAGAAATAGCAGCGCGGCACGTCTGTCATGGTGCGACAAGGTAGGTTCGCTCGAAAACCGGCAGCTTGCCGTAGAATCAGTGGCAGACGGAGCCTCGACATGTCGGCCCAGGTAGGACAGCGCAGTGCGTTCGAAGCGGCGATCGACGCCGCGCCCGATGCAGCAAACGGCTACGCGGTGCTGGGCGACTGGCTGTCGCAGGAGGGCGATCCGCGCGGGGAGTTGATCGCGCTTCAGCAGCTCAGCGAGCTCGATCGCCGCCAGCGCGAACGCGTGAAGGCGCTGCTCTACGAGCCTTCGATTCGGTGTCTGGCGGGGCCGCTCGCCCAATGGCGCTGGGGCTTCGTGCACACCGCGACCCTGGTTCGACCGACGGGACCCGGCGCGTCGGAGCGGATCGATCTCGCGCGGCTCCTCGGACATCCGTCGCTTCGTTTTCTGCGCGCGCTCACCCTCGGTCAGGAGCCGCTCTTCGATGCCCTCGACGAGCTGGCCGCTGCGGCGCCGCGGGTGCTCTCGTCGCTCACGCTCTACTCTCCTCGCCTGCTCGAGCTGTCGCGCGTGCCGTCGCTGTCTTCGCTCACGCAGCTTCAGCTGTCGGTGCCTGAAGTCGCTGGAGCGCTCGCCGTGATGCCGCGGCTGGACTCGATGACGCTGTCGTTCCTCTCGTGGGACGGGGCGACCGCCCAGGGCCTCTTCGAGGCGAACGAACGTCGGCTCGCGATGCTCAAGCTCGTGGTGGCCGGCGCGCTCGAGCTGGAGCCACTCGAGGCGGTGCTCGCCCTGCCCCATCTCGAACACCTCACGCTCGAGGCCACGGAGATGGGCGTCGACGCGATCGAGGCGATCGCCAGCAGCGAAGCGGTGAACCGGCTGGTGACGCTCGATCTCTCGCGCAGCGGGCTGTCGGAGCGCGGGGCGAAGCGGCTGCTGCAGGTGACGCGGCAGCTCCCCCGCCTGTCGAGCCTCGTGCTGGGCGACGCCGCGGACCCGTGAGCGTCGGGGGTCGAGTTGGGCGTCGACACGATCGCCGGCAGCGAAGCGGAGCACGATGCAATGTGACGCCGCGCTCCCGTGAGCGTTGCGCATCGAGATGGACGTCGGTGAGTTCGACGTCAGCGATGCGGTGATCGGCTGGCGGTGGCGCCGCGGCCCCGTGGAGATCGTCGTGTCGCACGGCGTCCACATGACTGACGTGAGCGAGGCGGTGCTCGGTTCCCGTGACGCCGCGCAGCCGCGATCGTCGGCTATCGATTTCAGGCGCAGAACGCGCGAAGACCGGCCCGTGCGGACGTCGACCTTGCTGGCGCTGGTGTGGCTCTCGGGCTGTCGCACGGTCGCGGCTGGCGTCGTCGAGCGCGCTGACGCCCTGCTGGCGGACTACCGCAACCGCCCCCCGCCGACGTGGGAGGCCGCGGCGGACTCGGCGCCTCGACCGTGGGCGCCTCGACAGTTCACCGTCTACTCCCGCGCGTCGGAGGGCCGCGTGGTGCTGGAGCGGGTGTCGATTCGCCGGGGGCGCGGCGACGACGTGCGCGTGGCGATCGATCGACTCGGAGGCGGTGACCAGCTGCGCGTTCACCTGACGCTCGCGCGCCAACCAACCCGGCGTGAAGAGCTCGCGGCGCTCGTCATCGAGGCGTGGGTGACGCGCGGCGAGGGCCCCGAGATCCACACGCTCGGCGCGGCGCCGGCTGACGTGCTCTCACTCGCGGCTGACACGCTGATCTCGCCGCCACGTGACGGCGCTGCAGAGACGCTCGTGGTGCCGGCGGGGCGCTTCGAGGGCTGCGTCGGCGGCGCCCATCCGCTGGTGCCGATCTCCGGCGTCGTGCGTCAACGCGTCGGCGGCGACGTGCGCGAGCTGCTCGAGTTCGGTGACGACAACGGCGGCGCGCTGTTCTGACGGCTCAGCGAGACACGCGAGCCAGGGCCAATCGGCACGCCGTCGTGAGCCGCCCGGTGTTCAGGAAGAACGGCGTCGCGCGCGCCTGACCTTGATCGAGCAGCGAGAGCGCCCGCCGGTACTCGGTCGTCGCGTCGGCGCGCAGCCCTCGTTGTTCGAGGAGCAGCCCCAGACAGTACCGGGCCGCGGCGAGCTGCGGCGAGAGGTAGAGCGCCTTGCGCAGACCGGCTTCGGTCTCGACGTCAGGCTGGCCCGCGGCAGACCAGTCGAGCACGAGCGAGAAGAGCTGATCGCCTTCCTCCTCGGGCGTGGTCGACGCGCGCGCGGGCGGGCTGGGCTGAGGCGTCGGGCGAGTCGGAGCGACGGGCGCTGCCACGGGAGCGCTGGGCCGAGGTGGCGGGAGCGGCTCGGGCTCGGGCTCACGCACCCGATCGCGGCGGGCATAGAAGAAGGTGCCGCCGAAGCGCACCGTCTCGAGATCGGCGCGAGGCTTCAGAATCGGCTCCGCGGCCGAGAGCACCAGCGTGCCCTGCGGGGCCAGGCGCTCGGCCAGCAGCCCGACGGTGCGTTCCGCGGCGTCGACGGTGAAGTAGATGAGCACGTTGCGGCAGACCACCACGTCGAACACCGTGCCCGCGTCCGAGAAGGGGTACGGCGTCTCGACGAGGTTGTGTTGCTGGAAGCGGGCCTGCGCCGCGAGCCGAGGCGACAGCACCATACGGCCGTCGTGCTGCGAGAAGTGCTTCGCGACCAGCGCCGCAGGGACACGACGCATCGCCTCGTTCGAGAAGGTGAGGTGCTTCGCCTTCGCGAGCGCCGACGTCGACAGATCGGTGCCGAGCACGCGGCTGGCCGGGTGCGCCCCCACCCGCGCCAGGAGCAGCAGCAGGGTCGCCACCTCTTCCCCCGTCGCGCAGCCTGCGCTCCACACCTGCAGTGGCCGGCCCGTTCGCGCGAGCGGCTCGAGCACGTGCTCCTCGAGCGCCTCGAGCTGGGCCTCGTCACGGAAGAGATCGGTCTTGTGCACCGATGCGGTGGCCATCAGCTCGAGCAGCTCGAGCTGGCCGTGCGCCTCGAGGTGCTCGACGAACTCCGCCACGCTCCGGCCGCGCCTCAGGGAGTCTGCGAGGTGACCGATGCGCTCCCGCTGCTGCTTGGACAGCGCGCTGCCGCACCGCCTCGACACCAGCGAGAAGACCGGTTCGAGCTCGACGCCCACGTCAGGGCCTCGACGGATCCTGCCCGCGCGAGAGGCGCACCAGCGCCTTGCCGACGTCGTCGCCGTGCACGACGTGAGTGACGACGCCCTTCGCGATGGCCGCGCCTGGCATGCCGAAGACGACCGACGACTCCCGGCTCTGCGCGATCGTCTTGCCGCCGGCCGCGTGAATCGCCGCGAGCCCATCGACGCCATCGGTGCCCATGCCGGTGAGGATCACCCCCACCACCCGCTTGCCGTACGCCTTCGCGGCCGACTCGAGCAGCATCGAGGCCGACGGCACGTGGCCATCACGCGGAGGACCGGCGACCACCGCGACCCGCCCGCGGGACGGCACGGTGAGGTGGGAACCGGCAGGCGCGATGAGCACGACGCCCGGCGTCAACAGATCGCCATCTTTCGCGGCGCGCACCTTGAGCTTCGCCGACGTGCCGAGCCAGCCGACCAACGAGTCGGCGAACGCTGCGTTGATGTGCTGCACGACGAGCACCGGCGCGGGGAAATCGGCTGGCAGATCGCTCACCAGCTTGTGGACCACTTGCGGGCCGCCCGTCGACGAGGCGATCACCACGAGGCCCACCGGCGACGCGGCGCCGAGGCCGATGGGCTCGATGGACGGAGACGACGAAGACGACGGAGAGGTCGTGGGCAGCCCTCCCGTGCTGGGCTTCTTCACGCCGCGCAGGTGCCGAATCACCTTCACCGTCGACAGCAGTTTCACCTCGCGCGCCAGGTTCCACGCCTCGACCCCTGCGTCGAGCGCGGGCTTCACCTGCAGGGCCAGGGCTCCCGCCGCGAGCGCCCGGTGCGTCAGCTCAGGCGCCTGGTTCCGCGGGTCGGCCGTCAGCACCAGAATCGGCGTCGGGTTCTCCGACATGATCTGCTCGCAGGCCGCCAGCCCGTCGAGCACCGGCATGTCGACGTCCATCGTCACCACGTGTGGCTTGAGCTCCGCGACCTTCGCGATGGCCTCTTGCCCGTTGGCCGCCTGCCCGACGACCTCGATGTCGGGATCCGACGTGATGGCGTCGACGATCAACTGCCGGCAGAGCGGCGAGTCATCGACGACCAACACCTGGCACTTGCGGCTCATCGATCGCACCTCGCCCGCGGGTCCTTCGGCCTGTCTTCATGGTTACTGCGGCTCCTCGAGCCGTGCCAGCCCATCACGCCAACAACCTCGCCACCACGTCGACGAGGTCCTGCCGCACCAGATCGCCCTTGGTGACGTACCCATCTGCGCCGGCCTCCATGCCGCGGCGGCGGTCCTGCTCACTGCCACGCGTGGTGACGATGACGACCGGCAGGCTCCGCAAGGTGGGGTGCACCTTCAGCCGGCGGGTCAGCTCGAGCCCGTCGACCTGAGGCATCTCGAGATCGGTCACCACGGCGTCGACCACTTCCTTCGAGAGCCGCTCGAGCGCCTCGGCGCCGTCGGCCGCCTGGACGATCTCGTAGCCGACCGACTCGAGCAGCGACACGAGCAGCTCGCGCGTCAACGGCGAGTCGTCCACCACCAGCAGCCTTCGCCTTCGCACCTCGACGTGGGTCGCCGCCTGCGCCGACAGCTTGAGCTCGCGCCCGTGCGCCGTCGCGACGAGGTGCGGCGCCGAGAGCACCATCGCAAGCGTTCCATCAGGCAGCTGGGTCGCCCCCGACAGGTGATTGAAGCGCGAGAGCAGGCCCTTGAGCGGCAAGATCGCCTGCACCCGCTCGTCGAGCACGCGGTCGATGCCGATCGCGGCGGTCTGCCCGCGGCCGCGCATCACCAGCACCACCTCGCCCACCGAGACCGCGCGCTCGGGCGCCCCGACCAGGATCGAGGCGATCGACTGGTACGGCAGCACGACGTCGTCGATCGAGACGGCAGGCTTGCCCGCGAGCTCGCGCACGTGGCCCTCTTCGATCTGCAGCGCGCGCACCACGTTCGTCGCCGGGACGCAGAAGCGCTCGGCCCCCGTCTCGACGAAGAGCACCGGCGCCACCGTGAGCGAGAGCGGCACGCGCAGCTCGAAGCGCGCCCCGAGCCCCAGCGACGACGAGACGGTCACCTCGCCGCCGATCTGCTGGAGCCGCGTCTTGACGACGTCGAGGCCCACGCCACGGCCCGAGACGTCGGTCACCTCGTCCTTCGAGGTGAAGCCGGGCAGGAACACGAGATCGACCGCCGCGAGATCGGTGAGCGCGTCGGCCGTCGGCTGATCGATCAGCCCTTTGCGCACCGCGACCTGGCGAAGTGACTGCGCGCTCAGCCCGCGGCCGTCGTCCTCGACCCTCAGCACCAGCCGCTCGCCTTCCCGGCGCGCGAGGAGCGTGAGCGTGCCGCGCGGCGACTTGCCGTGGTCGACGCGCTCTTCACGAGGCTCGAGGCCGTGATCGAGGGCGTTGCGCACCAGGTGAAGGAGCGGGTCGCGCAGGACGTCGAGCACCGTGCGATCGATGCGCTCGTCTTCGCCTTCGATCGACAGCTCGACCTCACGGCCCAGATCGCGCGCGAGCTCACGCACCATGCGCGGGTACGGCTCGAACAAGACGCCGAGCGGCACCATGCGCAGCGCCTGCACCTCCTCCGACAGCACGGTCAGCTCGCGCGCTTCGTCGGTGGCGATGAGGGTGTTGAGCCGGTTGACGTCGCCGGCGAGCTCCTTGGCCTTCCCCAGCCGCGCCGCGAGCGCTTGCACCTCGGGCCCGAGATCCTCCGCGAGGCGCTGGAGCTGCGCGAGCTCCCTGGCGAGCACCCGCGCCCGGCTCGCGCTGAGCTCGCGGCGCCGGCCGACCTGGTGGAGCGTCGTCACGGCGCTGGTGAGCACCTCGAGGCTCTGCTGGCTGATGCGAATGGTGGCGTCGGCGCGCTCGGCGGCGGCCCTGGCGTCAGGCGTGCTGGGCGGCGGCGTGGGGGCGTTGCCGCGGCTCGAGCTC
>JALHMW010000013.1 GCA_022843845.1 Archangium sp. | reverse complement strand
CGTACCGCCGCCGACGCCCGTACCGCCGCCGACGCCCGTGCCACCGCCGACGCCGAACCCGCCCGTTCCGCCGCCGGTGCCTCCGAACGTGCTCTGGCAGGCGCCGAACGAGCAGCTCTCGGTCACCGAGCACGACTTGCACAGCGCGCCGCCCTTCCCGCAGGTCGCCGATTGGGAGCCGAGCTGGCACAGGCCGCTCGAGTCACAGCACCCCGTGCAGGTGGAGGCGCAGGGCGGCTTCGTGGGGCACCCCGTGAGGAGGAGGGCGAAGACGGCAAACACTGGAAACATGAAGGCGCGCATGGTTTTGCTCTCAAGACCCCGTCGGTGGGGGCGAAGTGCAACTGAGGAGTGGCGCATGGCTGGTGTCGAGATGCGGTTCGAGCTTCGCGGAATCGAGGGAACGCTGTCGCACGGCCCGAGCGGCGCAGTGTTGCGCACCGTGCCGCCGCGAGACAATGGGGGCGACGGATCGTCCTTCTCTCCGACCGATCTGCTCGGAGCGTCGCTGGCCAGCTGCGCCCTCACCACGATGGCGTTGCTGGCGGCCAAAGAGGGCCTGACGTTCGGCGATGCGTCGGCGACGGTCGTGAAAGACATGGTGGGGCCGCCGAGGCGCGTGGGCGAGCTGACCGTCGAGCTGCGCATGCCCCACGGCGTACCGGCTGCCCAGCGCCCACGGCTCGAGGAGATCGGCCGCGGCTGCCCCGTCGCGCGGAGTCTTCACCCCGACGTGAACGTACCGATGACCTTCCGCTGGCCCGACTGACGTCAGGTGCCGGTGCGCGGGTTGCGCGGCGCGATGTCGGTCGGCACCAGGCGCAGCTGGGCGTTCGAAGCGGTGAAGCTCTTCGCGTCGACCTCACGCTCCAGGTACGTGTAGCCCGCGAGGCCCTGCTCGTAGACCTGGAGGATCTTGCGTGACTCGTCGAGCGTGATGGCGCCGCTGCGCAGCGCGAGCTCGGCCTTCATGCGGATCTTCGCGATGAGATCGTCCTTGTTGAAGGCGACGTAGTTGAGCACCTCGGTGACCGAGTCGCCTTCGACGACGCGGTCGATCAGGTAGCCGCCGCCCGGCGCCAGCGAGACCTGAATCGCGTGCGTGTCGCCGAAGAGGTTGTGCAGATCGCCCAGGATCTCCTGGTACGCGCCGACGAGGAAGATGCCCAGGTAGTACTCGTCGTCGTTGAGGGCGTGCAGCTCGAGATCGTCTTTCACCTCGCGGCGATCGATGAACTTCTCGATCTTCCCGTCGGAGTCGCAGGTGATGTCGGCGAGCACCGCGCGGTGGGTCGGCCGCTCCGTCAGCCGGTGAATCGGCATCACGGGGAAGAGCTGATCGATCGCCCACGAGTCGGGGAGCGACTGGAACAGCGAGAAGTTGCAGAAGTACGTCTCGGACAGCAGGTGCTCGAGCGCCTCGAGCTCCTCCGACGTCTCGCCCGACTCCTTCCCCATGCGAAGGACCTTGTGACAGATGGACCAGAACAAGTTCTCGGCCAGCACGCGCTGCTCGAGGCTCAAGTGGCCCAGCGAGAACAGCGTGAGGACCTCGTCCTTGTACTCGAGGGCGTCGTGGTAGGTCTCGAGCAGGTTCTTGTTGGTGACCTCGCGCAGCGCCGAGAACAGGTTCTTCACCACCGAGGGCACGTCGGCCGGGAGCGACTCAGGCACGGGCCCGGCCTCGAAGTCGCTGTTTCCCAGCACCTCGGTGATCAGCACGGCGTGGTGGGCGACGACGGCGCGGCCGGACTCGCTGACGACCACCGGGTGCGGCACCTGCGCGGCGTCGCACGCCTCCATCACGCTCGAGACGACGTCGTTGGCGTACTCCTCGGTCGAGTAGTTCATCGACGAGGCGAAGTTCGTGCGCGAGCCGTCGTAGTCGACGCCGAGACCACCACCGACGTCGATGTACTTGAGCGGCGCGCCGAGGCCATGCACCTCGACATAGAAGCGGCCCACCTCTCGCAGCGCGTTCTTCACGTTGCGAATGTTCGAGATCTGGCTGCCGAGGTGGAAGTGCAGCAGCTCGAAGGTCTCGAGCAGCCCGGTCTCTTTCATGAAGGCGATGGCCTGCATCAGCTCGGCGGCCGAGAGGCCGAACTTCGAGCGATCGCCGCCCGAGGCTTCCCACTTGCCCGCGCCGCGCGTCGACAGGCGAACGCGCATGCCGAGCCGGGGAGGGATGCCCGTCTTGCGAGAGACCTCGGCGATGAGGGGGAGCTCCGACGGCTTCTCGACGACCATCACGACCTTGCGGCCGAGCTTCGAGGCGTAGAGCGCGGTCTCGACGTACTCTTCGTCCTTGTAGCCGTTGCAGATGATGAGCGCTTCGGGGTCGTCGACCATCGCCATCACCGCGAGCAGCTCGGGCTTCGAGCCCGCCTCGAGGCCGTAGCCGTACGGCCTGCCTGCGTCGACGATCTGCTCGACCACGAAGCGGTGCTGGTTCACCTTGATCGGGTACACACCGCGGTACTCAGACTTGTAGCCGTACTCCTTGATCGCCTTCCGGAACGCCTCGTTGAGGTGCACGACCCGATCGCGCAGAACATCGGTGAACCGAATCAACAACGGCAGGCTGATGCCGCGGCGCCGCACCTCGTCGACCAGGTCCTTCAGATCGAAGTTCGGCGAGTCCGGCCCGCCCGGGTGAACGCAGACGTTCCCCTTGTCGTTGATGCCGAAGTACCCCGCGCCCCAATTTCGAATCGCGTAGGTGTCGAGAGAGTCGCCAATCGTCCAGCGCTGCTGCGGAGTCGAGTTCGCCATTGGCCGCGCACTATAGGGATCTGACAGCCCGATCCACCATCGTTGCGCGGGGTCAGGGTAGCAGCGCGCCGATGCGCTCCAGGCGCCCGGCCGAGGTGGGGTCCTGGATGAGGTCGACGACCTCGTTGCTCCCGATGAGGCCCCTGATGTCGCCCGTCTCGAGCGCCTTCTGCATCGCCGCCGCGTTGAGCACCTTGCTGAAGCGGGGGTCCTTCGAGAGGGCCACGAAGTCGGGGTTTTCCTTGAGGCGCTGCTGGCTCTTCGGGTCTTTCGACAGCTCGGCCACCCGCATCAGATCGTGAGCTCCCGAGAATTGCCGGTGCTCGAGCAGGTTGTTCTTCCGCACGAACGCCATCAGCTGGGAGTCTTTCGGAGTGAAGGCCAGCTTCTTGCCCATGATGCTGACGTTCGCCTCGAGGAAGCTCATGGCGCAGAGGGCGACGTAGACGACCGCGAGCACCTTGCCACCCCCCATCACGAAGCCGAGCACGCGATCGAGCGTTCGGCTGTTGGGGTCTCGCCCCGCGAAGAGCCGGCGAATGACGAGGGTCGCGACGATCTGCACGACGATCAACACCACGACGAAGGCCGCCAGCGTCGCGAGCACCACGCCGACGAAGGCCGAGGTCGTCAGGTGCTTCGCGAACACCGGCCCATAGAACTGGCCGACGGGCCCGGCAGCGACCCAGGCCAGCACGCCTGCGAGCAGGGCCGCGATCTGCCGCGCGGCGCCCGAAAAAAAGCCCCACAGGGCGAACACCAGCGCCAGCCCGAGGATGACGAGATCGAGCGTCACTTGATCTTGAACGAATCGCCGTTGAGCTTGCGCTGGTCTTCGAGCTTCAGCTGCACGTGGGCCAGCTTCTCTTTGAACTTCACGTTCGACGACTCGTACATCAGCGCGCTCTTGAGGTTGCGCTCGGCGGCCGACCACTGCTGGCGCTCGATCTCCTGCAGGGCCGTCTTGTAGAGCTGCCGGCCTTTGGGCGTGGTGCCGAACTCTTCTTCGACGACCTTCTTGGCCTCTGCCTTGAGCTCGGCCTCGGACGCCTCGCTGTACCGGAGCTTCGCCGCGCGTTCGGGCCCGTTGATGTCGACGAGGTACTTCTTCCGCTTCGCGTCGTCGCGGAGCACGTAATACGCCTCGGTGATGCGCCGGTAGATCGCGCCGATGTCTTCCTTCACCTTCGTGTCGGTCAGGTGGAAGATCCGATCGGGGTGATAGATGCGGCTGTCGCGGTAGAAGCTGCGCTTGATCTCGCCAGCGCCCGCGCTCTGCGGGAGCTGCAGCAGCTGGAAGTAGTCCTGCCCGTCGAGCCCGTCGGCGATGCTCGCCAGCTGCTGCGCTTGTTGCGCCGTGACCTGCTCGACGGCACCCGTGGCGGGGAGTGGGCTGGCGCGGGTCGCGATGGCCACTGGCGCAACTGCGGGGGCTCGAGGAGCGCCGAGGCCAGACGCGCTGCTCGAAAAGGGGGGGGCAAGCGGCGCGGAGGAGGGCGGCTGGGAAGGCGTGGCCTGGTACGCGGGAGCGATGACGCCTGGCGACGAGGGTCGAGCGGCTGACGGTGGCGCCACTGGCTGAGGGGAGGCAGGGGCGATGATGGCCGGAGACGAGGTGCGTCCGCTGGGGGCGGCTGCCGGCACGACTGGCGCAATGATGGCGGGCGACGTTTGCGGTCGGCTCGAGCCCGGCGCGCCCTGCGGCGGGGGCACGGCGCGGGCTCCTGGCGCACCTGGAGGCGGTGGCACTCTCGGCGCTCCCGACGGCACCGGAACACGCGAGGCTGGCGCCCCCGGCGGCGCAGGGACGCCCGGCACTCGCTGGCTCACTGGCGTGAGGCTCGGCGTCTGGCTCGCGGGCATCGCGTTCGTCACCCGCGGCACGGACGGCGCAATCGATGGGGCGACCGCAGGGGCAATCGACGGGGCGACTGCGGGGGCAATCGACGGGGCGACTGCGGGGGGAATCGACGGGGCTACCGCAGGGGCGATGGACGGCGCAATCGACGGCGGCCGCACGGGCGCGATGGTTGGGGTGACGGCGGGCCGCGCTTGCGTCGGCGGACGGACCTGCGGCACCGGGGGAAGACCCGGGGGTTTGCCGTGCTGGTCGTCTGGTGGCGCCATCTCAGTGAGTCAGCTCAGGCCGGTGACGGAAGGTCCCGGTGGTTGGCCAGCTGCATTCCTTCGTTGTCCTTCATGGACTTCTGAATGTCGTTCTCGGAGAGGCCTGACGACAGGCTGATGGTCGTCGAGGTGCGCTGCCCAGTCTCTTGATCGGTGGCCGCGACGTTCACGATGCCGTTGGAGTCGATCTCGAACGTCACGTCGATCTTCACGTCGCCGCGGTAGCCGATTCGGAAGCCGGCGAACTCGAACTCGCCGAGCAGCTCGCACTCCTCGGCACGGTTGGACTCTCCCTGGTAGACGCGGATCTTCACCTTGTCCTGGCCGTCGCGGCTGGTGGTGAAGGTCTTCGACTTCTCGATCGGAATCGGGGTGTTCTTCTCGATGATCTTCTCGGTGTACCCGCCGACCGTGCCGATGCGCAGCGAGAGCGGGGTGACGTCGACGAGGAACGTCTCGGTGCGCTGATCGACGAGGGCGTGGGCCTGCAGCGCGGCGCCGAGCGAGACGACCTGGTCGGGGTCGACGCCCGCCATCATCTCCTTCGAGAAATAGTGCTTCACCGAGTTCGAGATGATCGGCAGGCGCGTCGGGCCGCCGACGAGGATCACCGCGTCGACGTCGGCCGCCGTCATGCGCGCGCTCTGGAGGGCCTCGTCGCACACCTTGAAGGTGCGCTGCACGAGGTCCATCACCATGCGGTTGAAGGCGTCCTGGGTGAGGGTCTGCGTCAAGTCGATGACGTTGTTGTTGGTGTCCTGGCAGATGCCGGCGCAATGAATGGTGGCCACGTTCGCCTGGCCGACGTCGATCTTTGCCCGCTCGGCGGCCTCTTTGAGCATCTGCAGGCAGTACTTGTTCTGCCGCAGGTCGAGCTTGTGCCGCGCGAGGAAGTCGTCGGCCAGCCAGTTCATGATGCGATCGTCGAAGTCGTCGCCGCCGAGATAGGTGTCGCCAGCCGTCGAGAGCACCTCGAAAACGTCTTTGCCGATCTCGAGGATCGACACGTCGAAGGTGCCGCCGCCGAGATCGTACACGACGACCCGCTGGTTCATGTCGCGGCCGAAGCCGCACGCGAGCGCCGCCGCCGTGGGCTCGTTCAAGATGCGCAGCACGTCGAGGCCTGCGATGCGGCCCGCGTCCTTGGTGGCCTGACGCTGGTTGTCGTTGAAGTACGCGGGCACCGTGACGACGGCCTTGGTGACGGGCTGGCCAAGGTAGCTCTCGGCGATCGCCTTCATCTCCTTGAGCACCAGGGCCGAGATCTCGGGCAGTGAGAACGTTCGGCCACGCACCGTGATGCGCACGGAGTTGTTCGGGCCTTCCACGATCTTGTACGGCATCACCGATTGGGCCTTCTTCACCTCGTCGGAGAAGAAGAAGCGGCCGATGAGCCGCTTGGCCGAGTACACGGTGTGCTCGGCGTTGGTGATGATGTTCTTCTTGGCGGCGTTGCCGACGAGCACCGAGCCGTCGTCGAGGAACGACACGACCGAGGCATGGGTCAGCTCTCCCCATTCATTCGGGAGCACGGTGGGTTGGCCGTTGATGACGGCCGACACGCACGAATACGAGGTGCCAAGATCAATGCCGACAGCAATTTCCGACATGGTGGCGAAGACTACTCAAGTGCCGGGCCTTGCGTGAATTTGTTCCCGCCACCCACTTCAGTCAGGGCGGCAGGGGAAGCCCGCTGCCAGATTGTCAGTTTGAGGGACAGCGGCCGAGAATAGGAACGTCATGACGCGCCTGTTTGCCATCGCCACGTCCGACCCGTCGTTGATGCGCTGCGAGCTCGCGCGCGCGAGGTCGCTCGTGACGCTCGATGACGAAGGGCTGGTGCTGGGTCTCGGCGCCTACGACGACGCCCAGCTCGTTCAGCGCCGCTATGGCGTGGGGGTGACACGCGCCGACATGTGGGAGCAGCCCAGCTCCGAGACGGCGCTGTTCGCCGCAGGTGCGCCGCCCGTCGGTCGGCCGCTCGAAGACGTCGCCCAGCCCTTTCGCATGCGGCAGTGGCTCTTCGCGATGGATGGGCAGCTGCCGTCGGGGAGCAACGCGCTCCGAGAGCGACTCGCCGAGCAGCTGCCCGACTTCCTCCAGCGCTCGCTCAAAGGGCCGGCCGTCGAAGAGGCCGTGTTCGCCACCTTCCTCTCCGAGCTGCGGAGCCTGGGTCGCACCGAGGACCCAGACCTCCCGGCGCCGCTCGCCGCGCAGCTGTTGTCACGCACCGCCCAGCACGTCGAAGCCGCTGCCGGTCAGGCGCACCGGGCGTCGGTGGCGATGATCGCGACGAACGGCCGCATCGTCATCGCGACGGCCCATGGTGACGCGCCGCTCTTCTACCGGTTGCTCGAGGGTGATGGCGCCTGCGCGCGGTGCGAGCTGACGGGCGACGAGAAGGCGACGACCGCCCTGGTGCGCGATCACCGCCGGCGCCGCTCAGTGGTGTTCTCGAACGCGCCGGTCAAGCCGGAGCAGTGGGTGCAGGTCGTCGGCGGGCGCTCGATCGCCGTGGGCCGGACGCTCCAGGTCCAGACCGTCTGATCGGCTCACTCAGCGGGCGAAGAAGCTGGCGTCGAGCACCTGCACCAGCAGGTTCGCGGCGGCGTGAAACAGCGCGGCGCCGACCACCGAGCCCGTGCGCTCCCGCATCCACGCGAAGAGCAGGGCAGGGAAGAACACGGCCAGGCGCCACACCTCGAAGATCGCCAGATGGCCCAGCGCGAAGAGCAGCGCCGTCAGCCAGAACGCAGGCCCAAGCCTCGCGCCGAAGAACACGCGGCCCTGAGGCCAGGCGTCGCGCAGCCGGGTCTGCAGGTAGCCGCGATAGAAGAACTCCTCGGGCAACGCGACGACGAAGATCTGATCGATCACCCACTCGAGGAACCGGTCGGGCAGCCGCAACGAGAAGCGCGGAACGCCCACGTAGGGCGTGACGAGCTGCACGAGCTCGCCCGGCAGGCTGGGCAGCACGTGAATGAAGCCCACGTACCCCGCGATGAAGAGCGGAAAGACGACGGCGCTGACCGCCAGGAACTGCTTCACGTCACGGCCCAGCGTTCGTGTCGACAGCCCGAAGTCGCGGTAGTCCTCGCCGCGCACGCTCATCGCCAGCACGGGCAGGTAGAGGAAGCCGACGGTGGCGACGAGCTTCGCGGCGGGGCGGTAGACGAGCCAGGCGACGAGAATGGCCCCGAAGCCCAGGCACCAGACGACGAGCGCCTCGCGCACCGCCGACTGCGTCAGCCACCGCTTGTCGATCAGGACACCAGCCGTTGCCACAGCCCCTCGGAGGTCTGGAACGTCAACGTCACCTGGCCCGCCTTGATGATCGAGCCGTCACGAAGCGGCATGCGCATGCCGGCCTTCAGCTTCAGCCCTTCGACGGTCGTCCCGTTTCTCGAGCCGGGGTCCTCGACCGTCCACCGGCCCTCTGGCGTGCGGAACAGGCTCAGGTGGTGGCCCGACAAGGTGCCGTCGTTGAGCTCGAGGTCGACGTCGGACGAGCGGCCGAGCGTCACCGTGAGCTGGGCGGGCAGGGCGATGGCGAGCGCCTCGGCGCCCTTCGGAGGGGCGACCTGCGCTGCGTCTGCCACCGACCCGAGCACGAGCGTGCTGGCGCGCGGTGCCTTCCAGGCGCCTGCTTCCCAGACCAACCAGTCGCCTGCGTGCTGTTTGTTGAAGGCGTCGCGGCCCGTCGCGCTGGTTCGTTTGAGCGCAGAGAGCAGGTAGCTCTTCACGCCGGCACTCCATCACGGAGCTTCTTGAGCAGCTGAAGGCGGCGCTGGTGGCAGGTGAGGTTGAGCGGGTCGAGATGGAGCGCGGCCTCGACGGCGTCGACGGCTTCGCGCAGCTGGCCCTTGGTCTCGTAGACGTTCGCGGCGAGCAGCTTCACGTACGCGCCGCCCGAGGCGTTGGGGTTGGCGGCGAGGTGGCTGGTGCGCAGGCGCTCGAGGTCGACCACCGTGAGGCCCGCCTGCAGACACCGCATCACGCCGCGGAAGTTGCCGCGGTTGGCATCGAACTCGGCGCGGTGCATCGGGTTGCCGAGCACGTCGGCCGCGGCCTTCACCCGCTGGATCGCGGCCTCGAGCTGCGAGCGCTGGTTCGAGGAGATCGTCGCCTGCCCCGCGCGCTCGAGTTGGTGAATCGCCTCGCGGGCGCGGGTGCGGACCTCGGAGGACTCGGCGTCGGTCGAGACCCCGATGAGCACATAGTGGTCGCCGTTGATGCGCTGACGAAAGTGCTCGAGCACCTTCTCGGTCTCGGGATCGTCGCTGGCCGAGACGGTGGCCTTGGGCATCTGGCTGACGGGCAGGCCCTGAATGAGGCGGGTGACGGTGTCGCGGAGCACGGGCGTGAGATCGACGAACTGCACGCCGAACCCGCCTGACATGCCCCACGCCTTCGCCTGCTCCGCGGTGACGTGCCGCACGACCTCTCCGAGCAGCATGCCGCCGCCCTCGGTGAGGGTGATCTTCACCTTCGAGAAGAGGGCGGGCAGCGGCGACTCGGCCGCGAGGAACATGCCGCCGCGAGAGATGTCGGTGCAGGTCAACGTGCCCAACGATCTGCCCTCGACCGTCTCGACGTCGGCGGTGAACTTCGCCGCGAAGCGCGGCTGCGCAGGGCCTTTGGCCGGTGACGTGGTGAACGCCGGGGGCGGCGGGGGCAGGTCGGTCTTCGCCGGTGGTGGCTTCGCGACGGCGACGGTCGTCGAGGTCTTCGCCACCCACTCCAGGACGTCCTCGAGGGCTTTGCCGAACTCGGCAGCAGACTGGAAGCGATCGGCCGGGTCCTTCGCCATCGACTTCATGATCACGTCGCTCAGCGGCACCGGCACCGACGGCACGACCTCGTGCGGCGGCTTCGGCATCTGCATGCGGTGGGCGACGAGCAGATCGGTGAGCCCACGCTGGGGGAAGGGCAGGCGCGCGGTCGCCATCAGCCAGGCGATGCACCCGAGGCCGTAGATGTCGGCTCGGCCGTCGACCGGTTGGCTGTTCGCCTGCTCCGGAGACATGAACTCGGGCGTGCCGACGATCAACCCCGCGGCGGTGTGCTGATCGGCGCGCTCGGTGTCGAGCAGCTTCGCGAGGCCGAAGTCGAGCACCTTGACGAAGTTCTCCTGCTTGCCGCGCCGCATGATGAAGATGTTCTCGGGCTTCAGATCGCGGTGCACGATGCCCGCGTCGTGCGCGGCCTGCAGCGCGTCGCAGACCTGCAGCAGAATCGGAATGCCGGTGGTCGTGGGGATGGGCGCCGTCATCAGATAGTTGAGCGGCTTGCCCTCCAGGTACTCCATCACGAGGTAGTACCGATGGGGCGGCACCACGTTCATGTCGAAGATGTTGACGATGTTCTCGTGGCCGATGAGGTTGACCGCGCGCGCCTCGGCGTAGAACCGGGCGACGAGGTTCTCGTCGGTGGCCAGGCGCTCCATCAACACCTTGATGGCGACGCGGCTGGCGATGACGGTGTGCTCGCCGAGATAGACGGTGCCCATGCCGCCGCGGCCGATCACCTTCGTGATCCGAAACGAGCCGATCGTCTGACCGACCAGGCTTTCAGTGGCGGCGGCCATGAGTTCGCCGCGACTGTATCGAACGCATGGAGAGGTGTGGCGTTTTTCAGTCCCGTCGGATCGCCTTCAGGAAGCCCTTCACGTCGCGGGTGTTGACGACGTCGTGAACTCGCGCCCAGCCCTTCCGGGCCGAGGCGAGCGCGAAGGGCAGGTGCACCGAGAGCTCGTTGATCGAGTGCGCGTCGGTGCTGACCGACAGCTTCAGTCCCCGCTCCAGCGCCTTGCGCACGTGCTCGGGCGAGAGGTCCATGCGATCGGGGCAGCCGTTGACCTCGATGGTGATCTTCTTCTTCGCGGCCTTGTCGAGGATCTCGTCCATGCGCATCGGCGCGGGCTCGCGCTTGTTGATGAGCCGGCCGGTCGGGTGCCCCCAGATGTGAAGGAAGGGGTTGTCGAAGGCATTGAGCACGCGCTTCGTCATCTGATCTTCATCCTGGCTGTAACGCTGGTGAATGGAGCCGATCACGACGTCGAGCTGCTCGAGCACCGAGTCGGGGTAGTCGAGGCGGCCGTCTTCGAGGATGTCGCTCTCGATGCCCTTGAGGAGGCGAATGCCCTTCACGGTGTCGTTGACGCGATCGATCTCGTCCCACTGTTGTTTGAGCCGCTCGAGCGTGAGGCCGCCGGCGTAGCCCGACGTCTGGGAGTGCTCGGTGACGGTGAAGTACGTGAAGCCGAGGGCCTTCGCGGCGCGCGCCATCTCCTCGAGCGAGTTGACCCCGTCGCTCCAGGTGGTGTGCGAGTGCACGTTGCCCTGAATGTCCTTCGCGGTGACGAGATCGGCCGGGAGCGTGTGCGCGAGCGCGGCTTCGATCTCGCCCCAGTCTTCGCGGAGCTCGGGCGGGACGAACTGCATGCCGAGCAGCGCGTACAGGTCTGCCTCGTCGCGAAGCGGGAGCTTGGCTTCGGCGCTCTCGTGTTTGGCCACGCCTGCCTTCGCCGCGGCGTTCTGGCCCTCTTTCATACGGAAGACGCCCCACTCGCTGATCGTGAGGCCCTTCTCGAGCGCGAGCCCACGCAGCTTGATGTGATGGGCTTTGGAGCCGGTGAAGTGGTGGAGCGCCGAGGCGAAGTCTTCGTCGGGGAGCACGCGCAGGTCGACCTGCAGGTCCGTCTCTTTCAGCCGCACCGACGACTTCGACTCGCCAGCGCCGATCAGCTCGGCGATCAGCGGGAACTTCTGGAAGTGGGCAAAGACCGGCTGCGGATCTGGAGCGGCGGCGATGATGTCGACGTCGGCGACGGTCTCCTTCTGTCTGCGCACCGAGCCGCCCAGGCTCGCGCGCGTGACGCCAGGCGCCTGCTTGATCCACTCGAGCAGCGCATCGGCCTGTGGGAGCACGTCGGCCAGCTTCTTCCGGCCGCCGGTCGACGCGGCACGCCGGGCGATCTCGAGCCCGTTGAGGAGCTTCTCTTCGGTCTTCTGCCCGAACCCCTTCATCCCGCGCACCTGCTGGTCGCGACAGGCCTTCTCGAGATCGTCGAGGCTGCCGACGCCGAGCTGCTCGAACAGCGCGCGTGCTTTTTTGGGGCCGAGATCGGGCACCGTCATCAGCTCGAGGATCTTCGGCGGGAAGCGGGCCTTGATCTCGTCGAGCGCCGTCATCTTTCCCGTGGTGACGAGCTCTTCGATCTTCTTCGCGATGCTCTCACCGATGCCGGGAAGGCTGGTCAGCTTCTGCTGCTCCACGAGGGCGCTCAAGTCCTCCGAGAGGCCCGCGATGCGCTCCGCCGCGAGGTCGTACGCCCGCACCTTGAACGCGTTCTCTCCGCTGAGCTGCAGGTAGGCGCCGAGATCACGAAGGGCCTTCACGACCACCGACTTGTCCGCAATCACCATACGGACAGATTACTCAGCTCACACGCTGCCGCCGAGCTTCATTCACCCGAGCGGGCAGCCTCGAAGCTGGCTAGGAAGCCGCTCGCATGAGTGACACCCGCACCACCCTTGGCCCGGCGAACCTCGAGGAAGGAGAGCTCCGTGGCTACGCGGTCGGCAAACGAAACGTGTTGGTGGCGTGCGTCGGCGGCAAGCTCAAGGCGCTCGACGACTGGTGCAACCACGGCGGGTGTCTGCTCTCTGGCGGGCGCGTCGAGAAGAACCTCGTCATCTGCCCGTGCCACGAGGTCGGCTTCGATCTCGACACCGGAGAGAACGCGACGTCTCCGGGCATCTGTGACGATCAGACTGCGTTCAAGACCGACGTCGAAGACGGGCAGGTCGTGGTGATCGGCTTTCCGCAGAAACCGTGAAGGAGCTTTGCGATGGGACACGAAGGTCACGATCACCACGACCATGAGCACGACCCGGTCGAGGCGCACCGCGAGACTGCGCCGGCGAGCGTGAGCGCGTGGGTCATCACCTGCAGCGACACGCGAGACGGTGGCACCGATCGCGGCGGCCCGCTCATTCGGCACCTGCTCGAGCACGCGGGCCACTCGGTGGTGGGAGCGTCACTGGTGAAGGATCTGCCCGACGAGATCCGCCGGGCGATGGGCCAGGCGAAGGAGTCAGGTGTGCGCGCGATCGTGTTGACCGGCGGTACCGGGCTGTCGTCGCGCGACGTGACGGTCGAGACGGTCGAGGCGATGCTCCAGCGCCGAATCGACGGCTTCGGAGAGCTGTTTCGAATGTTGTCGTTTCAGCAGATCGGTGCCGCGGCGATGGCGAGCCGGGCGCTGGCCGGAGTGTGGGATGGGATCGTGGTGTTCGCGCTGCCCGGTTCTCCAGCCGGGGTGACGCTCGCGATGAACAGGCTGGTGCTCCCCGAGCTGGGCCACCTGGTGCGTGAAGTCTCGCGGTGACGCTCTCCCGGGCGCGCGCGGCCCGCCTCAAGCCGCTGCTCGACGCGGTCGCAGACGACAGGCCGTGGAACGACCGTGTTCGCTTCGATCCCGTCGAGTTCCCGCATCGCTACAGCGACCCGCGTGACATCGAGGTGGTCGCGCTGCTCTCGGCGTCGCTGGCGTACGGCCGGGCCGACCTCTTCAAGCCGAAGATCGAGAGCGTGCTGTCGAAGCTGGGGAAGCGGCCCGCGAATCGGCTGAAGTCGCTCGAGGCGGGCGAGCTGCGCTCCGTGCTGGACGGCTTCGTCTACCGCTTCAACCTGCCAGCCGACGTCGGCGTGCTCCTGATGGGAATGGGGGCGTGTCTTCGTGAGCACGGCAGCCTCGAGACGACCTTCCTCGAAGCCCGGCGCTCCAGCGGCGACAACCGCGCGGCGCTCTCGACGTTCGCTCGCACGATTCGGGACGCCGCACCGAGGGCCGAGATCGTTCGGGTGCTGGGCAAGACGCGCGGGCTCGATCACCTGCTCCCCGTCGGCAACGGCGCGGCGAAGCGGCTCTCGCTCTACCTGCGGTGGATGGTGAGAGGGCCCGACGCGATCGACTTCGGCATCTGGGCTCGCGTGAAGCCGGCCGAGCTCGTCATTCCGCTCGACACGCACATCGCGCGGCTCTCGACCTGGCTCGGGCTGACCTCACGGCAGACGCAGGGCTGGGCGATGGCCGAGGAGATCACCGAGTCGCTGAGGCACCTCGCGCCCGACGATCCCGTCCGGTACGACTTCTCGCTCTGTCACTTCGGCATGAGCGGCGCGTGCCCGGTTCACCCGGTGAAGGAGAACTGCCGGAAGTGCCCGCTGCGCGCCGAGTGCCGAGTGGGACGGCGCGCCGGGTGAACTGAGGTCGGGTGATCAGGCTCGGCGGCTCCCGGCACGGTGGCGTCGCTCGGGAGTCACGCTAGAAGGGCGCTCCCATGCCGCTCTCTTCCGTGAAGTGTCAGGACCGCGCCATCGCCGCCCTCGAGTCGGCCCTCGCGCGCGGGCACGTGCACCACGCGTGGCTCTTCCACGGCCCCGACGGCGTCGGCAAAGAGCTCGCAGCGGTCGGCCTCGCCCAGGCGCTGTGCTGTACCGAGCAACCCGACGTCGGCTGTGGCACCTGCGCGAGCTGTCGCCGCGTCGAGAAGCGCAACCACCCCGACGTCACGATGGTGATGCCCGAAGACGAGCAGGTGAAGCGGGGCGTGGCGGGCCGCAGCGACTTCGAGCGCACGCCGTCACGTGACATCCGCATCGAGCAGATCCGCCAGCTGCAGGAGCGCCTCGCCTTCCGCGCGCTCGAGTCGAAGACCAAGGTCGCCATCCTCGTCGGCGCGCACGCGATGAATCAGCCTGCGCAGAACGCGCTGCTCAAGACGCTCGAGGAGCCACCGTCGGGCACGGTGCTGATCCTCGTCTCGTCCGCTCCCGACAAGCTGTTGCCGACCATTCGCAGCCGGTGCTCGAAGGCCGCGTTCGGGCCGCTGTCCGTCGAGTTCCTCACGGAGCAGATCAAGAAGAGCAAGAAGGGCGTCGATGACGTCGCGGCAGGGCAGGCTGCGGCCATGGCGGCGGGCTCGATGTCGCGCGCGCTGGCCTTCGACGTCGACGGCCTCGCCGAGCGCAAAGACATCATCGAGCGGTTCGAGGCGCTCGACCCGGCCGATGCGCGTGGCTGGCTCGCGCTCGCCGAGACGCTTGGCGAAGATCGCGCGAGCGCCGAGATCGCCCTCGATGTCCTGCAGGTCTGGCTGCGCGACGTCAGCTGTGCGCAGGTGACGGGCGCCACGCTGGTCAACGGCGATCTGCAGGCGCTCGCGGTCGCCGCTGCGGCGAAGGTCTCGTCCGCTGGAGTGCACCGGCGCAGCGTGTTGATCGACGAGGCCCGCAACGCGATCACCCAGCGCAACGGCGCTGCGCGCTTGCAGCTCGAGCGAATGTTCATCGAAATGTTCGCCGCCTGACGTCATGGAGCGTCGCGCCCCCGCGGCCTGGAAGCTGGGCCTGCTGTCACTGCTCTACTTCGTGCAGGGCCTGCCCTTCGGCTTTCAGTCCAAGGGGCTCAAGCTGCTGCTCGCCGACGACAAGACGATCTCGATGACGGCGGTGACGCTCCTGGGGCTCCTCTCACTGCCCTGGAGCATCAAGCCCCTCTGGGCGCCGCTCGTCGATCGTTATGGCTCGGAGCGCTTCGGCCGCCGCAAGTCGTGGATCGTGCCGTTGATGATCGCCCTGGCGCTCTCGCTCGCGGCCGCGGGCTTCACGCCGTACCCCGAGTACCTGGTGCCGTTGCTGGCCATCGTGCTGCTGATGAACCTGTTCGCCTCGATGCAGGACGTGCCGGTCGATGGGCTGGCGGTCGATCTCTTGAGCGACGCCGAGCTCGGCGCCGGAAACGCCGCGCAGGTCTCGGCCTACAGGATCGGCATGGCCGTCGGCGGCTCGATCTTCATCGGCCTGCTGCTGCCGAGGTTGGGCTGGGGGCCGGGCTTCTTCGCGCTCGCGGCGATCGCAGCGCTCGCGTCGGTGGTGATGCTCCAGGTGAACGAGCCGGTGCGGGCCATGATGTCCGGAGGGCAGACCGATCGCCCCGGCTTCAAGGAGATCGCCCGGCGATCGTGGCAGCTCATCGCGAGGCCCGGCGGCGTCTGGCTGGTGCTCTTCGTGGCGACCTACAAGATGGGCGAGGCGCTCTCGGACTCGATCTTCGAGCCGTACCTGCAGCGGGTGCTCGCGTACTCGAAGGAGGACGTCGCCGGGTTCGCGCTCGTCGGCCAGCTCGGCTCGTTGATGGGCTCGATCGCGGGCGGCGTCGTCGCCACGCGCATGTCACTCCTGCGCGCAGTCGGCACCACCTCGGCCATTCGCGCCGTCTCGCTCGTCGCGATGTGGGCGCTCGCCGCGGGCCTGCTCCCGCCAACGCCGGGCGTCATCACGACGATCACCGGCCTGGAGCACTTCTTCGCGGGGCTCGTCACCACCTGCATGTTCGCGTTCATGATGTCGAAGGTCGATCGCACCGTCGGCGCGACGCACTTCACCTTGCTGGCGGCGATCGAAGTGATCGGCAAGTCACCCACTGGCCTCGTGTCTGGAGCGCTCGTCGACCGGCTCGGCTGGGAAGCCGTCTTCCTCCTCGGCGCGGTGCTCTCGTGGGCGTTCCTCGGGCTGCTGCTCCCGATGCGTCGAGCGCAGGCCATTCGGTGAAGGCCCTCAGCTCGTTGGTGCCTGCTCGTCCGGCACGGTGACGTCCCGCCGGCTGGGCTGCCATCGCTGGTGCCAGAGCCAGGCCGTCGTCGACGCCCCGATGACGGGGCTCACGACGAGTCCCGCCGCGAGCAGCGAGGGAAACAGGACGCCGGGTCCCCAGAGCAGCAGCGCTCCATCGATCAGGATCGCGGCTGAGAGGCTCGTCACCACGAAGGCTCGGGCGATGGTCGCGACCACGGTCTTGCGATCGGTCGCTCCACATCTGGGGCACGGCCGCAACGCCAGCTTCATCTTCGCCGAGCGCCACGCGTCCTGGCGCGCCCGGTCCTCTGCGAGACCGTTCTCGAGCGATGCATTCCCACCATCCAACCTGGGGAATCGGTTCGTGCCACGCGCCTTCACATGGACCCACTGCTCGAAGTGGCACGACACGCACCGCCACTCGAACGGAAAGCTCATCGAGGTCTTCACTCGGAGCTCCGTTCGTACCCCGCGCTGGGCGTGACCGCGGCGAGCGCCTCGACGAGCTCGTTGAACGACACCGGCTTGGCGAGGAACCCGTTCATGCCGGCCCGTTGGCAGGCCTCACGGTCTTCGGCAGACGCTGACGCGGTGACCGCGATGATGGGCGTCTGGGCGCGCGGAGAGTCGAGCCGTCGAATGCGCTCGGTGGCCTCGAAGCCGTCCATCACCGGCATGTGGCAGTCCATGAGGACGGCGTCGATCGGCGTCGCGGCGATGGCGTCGATCGCCTCCTGTCCGTTCGCGGCGCTCCTCACGTCGTGACCGGCGCGGCTGAGCAGCCCTTCGGCGACGCGGCGATTGATCGGGTTGTCGTCGACCACCAGCACGGTGAGCCGCGCAGCGGGTCGCGGTGACGGGAGCGTCGCGGCGACCTCGCTCCCCGCTGCAGCGACGACCGGCATCGCGATGCGAAAGGTGCTCCCCTGGCCCTTCGTCGACTCGACCGTCAGCGCGCCGCCGAGCAACGAGACGAGCTGTCGCGAGAGCGCGAGGCCGAGGCCGGTGCCTCCATGGCGGCGCGTCGACGAGGGGTCGCCCTGCTCGAACGCGCTGAAGAGGCGAGGCAGCACCTCGGCGGCGATGCCCACGCCGGTGTCCGTCACCTGGAACAGGAGCGCGCCGTCGACGAGGCGGACCTCGAGCTTCACGCCGCCGGTCTCGGTGAACTTCACCGCGTTGCTCACGAGGTTGGTCAGCACCTGCTTGAGGCGCAGCGAGTCGGTGCTGATCCAGATCGGCACGGCGGGCTCGATGACGGTCTGGAAGTCGAGGTCCTTGCGCGCCGCCAGCGGCGTGAAGAGCGCAGCGACGTCGCCCACCACCAGCCTCACGTCGGTCGGGCCAGAGGTGAGCGACAGTTTGCCCGCGTCGATCTTCGTCAGATCGAGCAGATCGTTGATGAGCGACACCATCTGGTGGCCGCTGCGCTGGATGATGGCGATGCGCTCGGCGAGCTCAGGCGTCAGCGAGTGCGTCGCGAGGAGCTCCTCGGTCATGCCGAGCACGCCGTGCATCGGGGTGCGGATCTCGTGGCTGATGTTGGCGAGGAAGCGGCTCTTGGTCTTCGCGGCGGCTTGTTGTTCTTCGATCACCCTCGCGCGCATCTGATCGGCGCTGCGGGCGAACACGAGCACGACGATCATCGCGTAGACGAAGTTGAGCACCTGCGTGACGACCGGCTGCTCGTCGCGGTACGGCAACGAGACGCCGCGGCTGACCAGCACGAGCGTCACCGTGACGATGACGATGCTCAGCCCCAGCCAGATCCACCCTGCGCGGCGGCCGAGCACGAACGCCGCCGAGAGCGGGACGACGACCAGCACGGTCGGCGCGGTCGGATCAGGTGGCGTCTGGGTCAACCCGCTCACCGCGAACAACAGCGAGCCAACGAGCAGCGAGCCGTGCGCCGCCAGCGGCAGGCTCCGCGTCGCCTTCAGCAGCCAGAGCATGAGGAGCCCCAGCCAGAACCCTGCCGTCAACGCACCGACCATGCCCCACGAGCGGGTCAGCGCGAACCACGCTCCCGCCAGGACACAGAAGGGGAAGACGGGCAGCCACGCCGTGACGAAGAGCCGCGCGCGTGGAAGCTCTTCGGCAGAGAGCCCATCGGGAATGAAGCGCTCGACGAACCGGTCGTACCGGTTCCACCGCTGCGACGACACCGCTGGCAGATCTCCGTGCGACACCCATCAGCCCTATACCCCTCCGCGGTGCGTTCCGCTCCGAGGCAAGTGAGACTCAGGTCGGCGAAGCGCGAGTGGGTGCCGAGCCACGGCCGCAAGAGGGCGCACGCGCAGGGCCCTGATCGGCCACGCTTTCTGCTGGTGTTTCCTGCTGGCGCGACCCTTGAATCCCCACGCTTTTCGCAGACCCTTCTCGGGGGCACACACATGCTTCACGTCCTGGTGGTGATGGCGCTGGCGCAGCCGAAGCTCGCTCCTGCGCGAAACGACGGAGTGCCGGTCGGCCGTGGCTCGACGCTGGCGACCGTGACGTTGACGAAGCCCACTGGAGGCTGGTCGGTCAGTCGAATGGTGAAGGTGGAAGGGCGCATCAGCGACAGCTCGATCGACCCGGTCGTCGTCAGCATCAACGGCGATCGCTACCTCATGCGGACGCGTGGCGGCACCTTCTCGCGCGAGTTCCCGGCGGCGTCGGGGAAGAACGTGGTGACGGTGCTGGCGACCAACCAGGCTGGCACGGCGCGCGCGCAAGCCACCACGTTCGCGCAGATTCCACCGGTGCCGATGAAGGTGATCCTCACCAGCGACACCGACGGCGTCTACACCGACCTGCACCTGTACGAGCCAACCGACGCGAGCGAGGCAGGCCGCACCCTCGATGCCACCAAGATGGCGCACGTGTATTGGGCCGACACCTCGAGCCCGTCGGGCGGCACGTTCTTCTTGAACGAGCAGTCGGGGAGCTTCGACCAGCCCGGCTACGGCCCGTACCTCTACATCCACCGCGCGCCGCCGAAGGGCACGTACCTGATCGCCGCGAACTACTGGCCGAGCGGCGACAAGGCGCACACCATCGCGACCCTCAACATCTCGCTGTTCGAAGGCACGCCGAACGAGATCCGCAAGACGGTGAAGATCCCGCTGGCGACGCCGGGCTCGACGCGCGTGCTGGCCTGGGTGCTCAACCTCGGCGGCGGGCGCGCGCTCGTCTACGTGCCGAGCGGAGAGCCGGCGCCGACCGACGAGCGCTGGCCCACGAACCTCGAAGAAGCCGCGAAGTCGGTGCAGACCGAAGGTGGCGGCGAAGGTGGCGAGGGCTACTGATCGTGAGCGCGCTGCTGCTCCTCCTCCTCGCTGGCACGCCGGGAGCGCCGAGCGTCGAGCTGTTACGTCAGGTGACGGCAGAGACGGCCCTCGCGCAGGTCCGCGCGATCGACGGCCGTTGGCACCCGGAGCAGCGCGACTGTGCGGGGCTGGTTCGGTTCAGCGTGCGCCAGGCCTACAAGCGCATCGCTCCGAAGCGGCTCGAGACGCCGTTGTTCAGCTCGAGCTCGGGCCCGACCGACTTCGCCGACGCAGAGACGTTGCTCGGCTTCAGCTTCACCGGCCTGGGCCGTGACGAGCGCAAGCTGTCGATCAAGACCGGAGACGTGCTCGCGTTCCGCCAGGCGCGCGACTCGGGCGACGTCTTCCACCTGATGCTCGTCGTCGCGCCGGCTGATCGTGCGCACGCAGAGATTCACGTCGTGTACCACCCGGGCGAGAAGGACGCGCCCGTGCGTGTCGGCCGCTTGAGCGAGCTGATGCGTGACGCGCCTGGCGAGTGGCGCCCGGTGCCTGAAAACCCGTCGTTCCTCGGCTTCTTCCGTTTCAAGGAGTGGATGTCATGAGCGCCAACCAGCCGCCGTCACCACCGCCGTCGAGCCCGCCGCCGCCTTCGGGTGGGGGCAAGGGCCCCATCATCGCCGTGGTCGCCGTGCTCGCGATCGTCGCCATCGTCGTCGGCGTGATGCAGGCGCGCAAGACGCCTGGCACGACGACTCCAACGACTCCCGATGGGCCGATCAGCAGCCAGCCCGTCAAGACCGGCGCGTTCGACATGTCGTCACGGCCGCAGGTCGGCTACGGCGACCTCGAAGCAGCACCCGCACAAGAGACGCCGGAGTTGTTCTGGATCGACGTCGCCGAGCCGAAGGCGGTGCACGACACGCTTCGGAAGAACGCGTGGCTGGGGAAGGCGATCAAGGACCCCGTGGGGCAGGGCTTCATCGCGGCGTGGGGTGGCTTCTTCGGCACGCGCGGCGAAGACATCGGTGACGTCTTCAAAGGCGCCGTGACCGACCTGGTGCTCGATCAGGTGCTCGCGTCTCCGTACCGCATCGTCTGGTACGGCGGAGAAGGCGCCAAAGGCGCACCGGCGATCGTCGTCTCGGCCCCCAACGACGCAGCGACCAGCGCCTTCGACACGCTCGTGAAGGTCGCCGGGTCGGGTGGCTTCAATCCTCCAGGGTGCGTGACGAGCTCTGGCGCGGCCGATGGTGGCGCGACGAACGAGTCGATTCACCGCATCGTGCTCGCCGACAAGATCATCTTCGCGGCGCGGCTCGGCGATCGGCTCGTCCTGGCGCCTCGCCCGCAGGCCGCGATGTTGGCGATGTGCAAGGAGCTCCCGGCCGCCGAGGCCCGCGCAGGCGTGTCAGTGTCGCTCGGCTTCGCGATCGGCGAGAGCGGTCGTGGCGCGCAGGGCCTTGGCACCATGCTCGGCATCGGGAACCTCGCCTCGCTCGACTTCGGCGTCGACGCGACGGGCTTCGTCCCCAAAGGCCTCGACGCCGTCGCCGAAGGCAGCCGGCTCGCCGCGGTGGAGCCCTCGCCCGAGCTGCTCAAGGCCGTCCCCGCGAAGAGCGGCGTGGTGCTCTTCCTCGCGGTGAACCTGCCGAAGGAGCTGAGCGCGACGTCGCTGCGCGACACGTTCGGAGCGGAAGGCGAGGACTTCGGGAAGACCCGCAAGGTGTGGCCAGTGGGCTCGCCTCGTCAGGTCGCGGTGATCTGGAACCCGCGCGGCAACCGCAACACCGAGGTCGCGGTGTTGTGGGCTGACGCAGGTGACGAGAAGGCGCTGGCCGCCGCGATGACGAAGGGCAACGGCGCGCTGCAGGCCGGCAAGGCGTGCTCGGTGCTCGCGTTCGCGTCGACGAAGGAGCTGATGGCCGACCTACAGGCTGCGTGCGGCGGGAAGAAGCCCTCGCTGCTCCAGGCGGCGCAGCCGATCGTGAAGGGCCTGTCGCAGAGCTCGTCGTTGTCGCTCACCGTGAACCTCGGGCAGGTGATGCAGCAGCTCACCATCGACGGCTGGCTCTCGGAGCACCCGGCGCCCAACGCCATCACGGGCCCGCAGGAGATCGAGGCAGCGCGAAAGCTGCTCGAAGAGCTGCCAACGATGGGCTTCAGAGCCACGGTCGGCGCTGACGGGAAGATCGTCTCGGGAGGGTTCAAGTCATGAAGTCGCTCCAGGTGTTGATCGCGCTGCTCGTTGCCGCGCCCGCCTTCGCCAAGCCGCTCTACGTGACGGTGCCCCGCAGCTTCGGGCCCACCGAGCAGGCCCAGCTCGAGGTCTCGTTCGCCGAGAAGGAAGCGGTCGAGCTGCGGGTGCTCAAGCCGAAGAACCTCGACACCTTCATCAAGGCGCAGCAGGCGCTCCGTCGCGCATACGATCCACCGCCCACGCTGGCGAACCCGGGCCGCGCGCTCTCTCGTGGCATCAACGCGGTGGGGAGCCCCGTCGATCTGCTCCGCTTCTCGCTCGGCAGCGCCTTCCGCAAGACGCTCATCCCCGCGCTCGAAGCGGCGCCGACGCCCATCGCGGAAGATCCGGTGCAGCTCGATCAGGGCCCGGAGCGCCTCATCGGCGTGCCCGCGAACATGGAGCTCGTGCGCAGCCAGTGGCTCAACCTCGATCTCGGCGGCACCGATCGCGACTTCACGGTGCCGGGCTTCGAGGCGTGGAACGGGAACTCGGGATTCCAGGATCGCAGCGTGCGGCTCGATCCACTGCCGCCTGGCGTCTACGTGGTGCAGCTGATCCAGGGTTCGGTCGAAGGTCAGGTCGTGCTCGTCGTGACCGATCTCACCGCCGTCGTGAAGCAGACCGATCGTGAAGTCCTGGTGCGCGTCGCGGGACGAGATCAGCAGCCGAAGGCCGGCGTGGCGGTCAAGGTGATGGCCGGCAAACAGCTGGTCGAGGGCAAGACGAACGAGAACGGCGAAGTGCGCCTCTCGGCGACCGAGCCGCGGCTGATCGTCACCGCGACGCTCGGTGCTGACACCGCGCTCATCGACACCGACTTCTTCTCGACGCTCGCGGTGGTGCCCGACGTCTTCCTCTACTCCGATCGACCCATCTACAAGCCGGGTGACACCGTGCGGTTCCGCGGCGTCTTGCGTCAGCCCGACAGCGCGTTGGCGCGGCTCTTCACGCCGAAGAAGCCCGAGATCGAAGTGCAGCTGCTCTCCGATGGGCCCGTCGTGAAGGGCAAGGCGAAGGTCGATGAGTTCGGTGCGTTCTCGGGCCAGCTGACGGTTCCGACCGGCCTGCCGACCGGCGTGCTGCGGCTGACCGCGAAGGTCGACGGCCCTGAGCACCAGTCCGAGGCGCGCGTGCAGGAGTACGTGAAGCCGACCTTCTTCGTCGAGGTGCTCACCGACGAAGAGACCGTGACGCCTGGCGGGAAGATCACCGCGAAGCTGCGCGTGCGGCGCTACGCCGGTGGTGCTCCGAAGAACACGAAGTACCTCGTGTACCTGTACCGCACGCAGGTCGACTCTCCGACGTGGGTCGATGACTCGGGCCTCGGCGGCAAGGGCTCGGCGGTGACGTACGGCACGCCCTCGACGAACGAAGGCACGCTCTCGGTGCCCCAGAAGCTCTACGCCTCAGCGGAAGGCTACGGCGACGTGTGGGAGCAGGCTGCCGAGTTCAACGAAGAAGGCGAAGCAGAGATTCAGGTCCCCGTGCCCGCGCTGGTGGCTGGCGATGAGCGCAAGCCGTGGCGCTACTCCGTCTCGGTGCGCGCGCGCGACGATCAAGGCACCTTCGCGAACGCGGCGAAGTCGTTCTTCCTCGCCGAGAGCGATCTGCTCGGCACCGTGCTGGCCCGCCAGCGCGTCACCCGGCCGGGAGATCTCGCGCGCTTCTCGGTGCGTGCGACCACGTTGTCCGGCAAGCCCTATGGCGTCACGAAGGGCGAGGTGCAGTTCGTCCTCCTCGGCGCCGACGGCACCACCACCACCCTCTCGAAGCAGGAGTTCTCGACGACGGAAGAAGGCGTCGCGCGACTCGAGGTGAAAGGCGAGAAGCCCGGCGTGGTCGAGGCGCAGGTGACGTTGAAGGACAAGAAGGGCCTCGCGTGGACCGGCGCGACCACCACGCTCGTGCTCGGCGGCAGCGGTGAGGCTGTGATGCAGGTGCCGACGCTCACCCTCGAGGCGCTCGGTGGCGTGATGGAGCCGGGCGACACCGCGGAGGTCGTCGGTCTGCTCCCCGCGGGCTGGGGCATCAAGGAGGCCAACGAAGGCAGCGTGTGGGTCACCCTCACTGGCGCTGGCATCTTCAAGACCGAGCGCGTGCCCGTGAAGGGCCAGACGGTCGTCTACAAGTTCCCCATCGAGAAGCGCTTCGGCGCCGCCGTCTACGCCGCCATCGCGTACCCGTCGACCTCAGGCCGGTGGGAGGAGCGCATCGCGGGTTTCCGCATCGTCCCGAAGGAGCGCACGCTCTCGGTGCAGGTCAGCCCCGAGCGCTCCGAGGCCGCGCCGCTCACCACGCAGACGCTCACCTTGCGCGTCACCGATCATCTTGGGCGTCCCGTGCAGGCGCAGGTGTCGGTCGGCGTCGTCGACAAGGCCGTCTACGCGCTGCAGACCGAGTTCCGCCCCGGCATCGTCGACTTCTTCTACCCGGTGGGCCGCGACAACGTGTCCACGTTCACCTCGAGCGAGTTCCAGGGGTACGGCTACGGCGATCGCATCGCGATGCAGCTGGCGAAGCTCCCGCGGCGTCAGTTCGCGGCCGTGAAGCCGCCGACGAAGCCGAAGAAGGAAGACGACACCGTCTTCTGGAACCCGGCGATCGTCACCGATCGTGATGGCCGCGCGACCGTCTCATTCAAGCTGAACTCCATGCAAACGTTGTGGACGGTGACCGCCGTCGCGGTCGACGCCTCGGGCCGCTTCGGTGAGCAGACCGCCGAGTTCGCGACGCGTGGCGCGCTGGTGGTGGCCGCGAACCTTCCGCAGTTCATGCGACAGGGCGACACGGCGACGGGCTCGATTCGCGTCACGCCCGGGCAGAACGGGCCGGGGCAGGGCACCGTCACGCTCGACTACGTCGGGCAGGGCGCTGCGACCCTGGAGGCGAAGACCGAGACGCTGACGCTCGCGAAGGGTGGAGAGGCCATCGTTCCGATCGAGCTGAAGGCCGACAAGACGGGTGAGATCAGTCTTGGCATCAAGGCCCGTGGCATCGGAGACCCGATCGCCGACGTGAAGCGCCTCGCCGTGCTCCCCGCGGCCATCGAAGAAGACATCGCCGTCTCGTCGGTCAGCGGCGGCGCCTTGTCGTTGCCCGTGCCGAAGGGCGCCCAGGTGCTCACCAGCCGGCTGGTGCTCGCGCCGTCGATGGTCGACGTCGCCCTCTCGAACGCGCGCGACATGCTGACGTACCCGCACGGCTGCATCGAACAGCTCGTCTCGAGCACCGTGCCGAACATCGCGCTGTACCGCACGCTCGAGCGGCTCAAGAAGCTCGACGCGCTCGACAAGGACAGCCTCACGCTCCTCTCCGAAGCGAAGAGCCGCTCGGTGCAGGGCACTGCTCGCATCCTCGATCTCGAAGTGAAGGGCGGCGGCTTTACCTGGTTCTCGGGCTACTCGGAGCCGTCGGTCGAGATGACGCTCATCGCGCTCGATGGCCTCGCGTACGCGACCGAGGCCGGTCTGCTCGACAAGAACGACCCGCGACTGACCGAGACGGCTGCCTGGCTCAATGAACGCCCGTCTGAGTCCATGTGTTCGGCGAAGGCAACGTGCCCACCCTATGCGGTCCCGACTGGCCTCGAGGCGACGCGCACCTACGTGCTCGCCCGTCTGCAAGGCGCACGTCAGGCCGCGCAGGTGCGCCTGCTCGTTCAGAACGCGAAGCCTGACGATCTCTACGGCCTCGCGCTCGCCGTCCTCGCGGCCGAGCACGCGGGTGTCTCGAACGAGCCCGATCTCAAGGAGCGCATCGCCTCGCTCGCCGACGAGTCGCGCAAGGGCGTCATCTCGAACGCGGTGTTCAAGCCCGATGAGTCCTTCTTCCGCTACCCGCTGCGCAACGTCGGCTTCACGGCGATCCTCGCGCACGCGGCCAGCACGAAGGACGGCGACGTCGAGCGCACGAGGTCGCGCGTGCTTCAGCTCCTGTCGGACCCGGGCCTTTCGACCTTCGAGCGCAGCACGGCGCTGCTGCACAGCCAGTGGCTCATCGAGCACGACATCAAGGCGATGAAGCGGCTGGCTCCGCCGACCGTCGAGGGCGCCCAGGTCGAGCTCGTGCCCGCCGGTCTTGGGCTCACGGCCAGCGTCGACCCCAGCGCCAACCAGCTCACCGTCGGTGCGTTCGATGGCGTGGCGACGTGGAAGGCGAGGGTGCGCGTGCCGCTCGAGTTCGTGCAGCCCAAAGGTGAGGGCATGTCGATCGCCCGCGCGTACTTCGTGCTGCGCGGCGATCAGAAGGTCGCGCTCAAGGACGGCGAGTCGGTGAAGCAGGGCGAAGACGTGTACGTCGAGTTCACCATCGACGCGCGCAACGACGACAAGTGGCGCAGCATCCGCTCGGCCTACTACGTGATGGAGGACCCGATTCCTGCCGGCTTCACGGTGCTCCAGGAAGACAAGGCCTATCGCGGTGCGCCGCTCAGCCTGCCGCTCACCCACGAGTCGCTCAAGAAGCGCGCGTACACGCCCGAGCGGATGACCTGGTACTTCGAAGAGCAGGTCTGGTGGTCGGCGAGCCCGCGCGTCATCGGCTACGTGATGCGCGCGCAGTTCCCCGGCAGCTTCACCGCGCCTCCGGCCACGCTCGACGACATGTACGCGAGCCAGGTGTCTGGGCGCACGACCAGCGCGAAGCTCTCGATCTCGAAGTGAGCCTCGCGGCGCTCCTGGTGCTCTCGGCGGTGCCGCGTCTGACGGTGGCGCCGGGGCTCGAGCCTGCGTTCGAGGTGCGACAGGCCGCAGTGGCGAGCTGGGAGTCGCTCGACGCCGTCTTCCAGGCGAACGCGTCACGTCCAGCGCCGGTCGCGCGCATCGGCGTCGTCATCGAGAAGAGCCGGTTGGAGCCCGGCAAAGGCGGCAAGAGTGAGCTCGGCCGCGTCTTCCTGCGTCAGCTCAGCCCCGGTGCGTTCACGGCCGCCGAGCGCGAGTGGCTTGCGCACGAGCTCGCCCATCAGTTCCTGCTGCAGGCGTGCGCACCGGCGAGCGCAGACACGCTGTTCCACGAAGCGTTCGCGATCACGACCTCGGGCGAGCTCGAGGCCTGGCGAGAAGGCGACTACCAGTCACTCTCCGACGCGGCGAAGGTGCTCACCAACAGCGCTTCGCTCGACACCGGGAAGGCTCGGCGGGCGCTGGCGAGGTTGCTCGTCGAGTCTCGTGGGCCCACCGATCGCATTCCACGCGTCATCGCTCGCCGGCTCGCAGGGTGTGATGGCCGGCTCAAGTGGTCGCCGCTGACCGTCGAAGAGCTCACGGTGATCGATCGCTCCGCGGGTGATGCCGCGTGGCTGATCATGAGCCGCCACTCGGGTGAGGTGTTCGCGTCGGCTGGAGAGATTGGGACGCCGAGGCCGTTCGGCTCGACGCTGAAGCCGTTCCTCCTCGCGGGCGCTTCGACGACCCCGGGGCTCGCCCCGCGCATCGGCGATCAGGAGTGGGCGTGCGGCGACGTGCTGCCACAGACGATGCGAGCGAATGAAGCCGTGCTGCTCTCGTGCAACGGCTACTTCCTCGACTGGGCGTCTCAGTCTCCTGGTGTCGAGACCTTCGGCCCGTGGGGGCCGGTGTTCCTCTCGCTGGGAATGTCGAGGCTGCCCGAGCACATGAGCGAGGCGATCGGCCTGCGCTCGACGTTGAGCCTCTCTCCGCTGGGGCTCGCGGCGGCGTATCGGCTGCTGGCAGAGGCGCGGCCTGACCTCGTCGTGACGATGCGTCGCAATGGACGTGAAGGCACGCTGGCCAGGCTCCCGCAGTCCGACAGGCTCGCGCAGCTTGGCACGAAGACCGGCACCGTGCGTGATGGGGCGTCCCGGCCGCTGGCGGGCTGGCTCGTCGGCGTGATGGAGGACTTCGTGATCGTCATGGTGGTGCCCGGTCGCGCGCCGCGGCAGTTCCCAGACGAGTTTCTGGCCATCGTCGATCGCGCGAAGCGCCTCGCTGCCCGCGGCCCGGCCGAGGTGCAGGTCTTCTCGCTGCTGACCCCGAGTCAGGTCGACCTGCGCTGCGAACGTGGTGGCTTTGCGGTGACGCCGGACGGTCCTCTCGCGCTCTCGAGCGACTGGGCGCGGCTGGCCGACGTGCTCGGCAAGGGCCAGCTGGTCTGTCTCACCGCGCCGTTCGAGGTGCGAATTCCGAAGACGACGGAAGGGAGGCCCTACGCCGGCGTCTTCCGTCGAGAAGCGCCCGCGCCGTACGTGCCGCCGCAGGGCATGGCCGTGAGCGAGAAGGAACGTCGCGCGCGCACTGGCAGCGAGGCGATCTTCCGCACCACCCGGCTGCTCTACGTCACGGGCGTGCTGTCCTCCGAAGACGCGTCGATCGTCGGAGAGCCGCGCGCCGCGCTCGCACGCGTCATCTCGCACAACGTCGACAGCCGCGAACGGCACGGCTCACGGCCCGTCTGCGACACCACGCACTGTCAGGTGTTTCAAGGCACCACGCGCTCGGCCGAGAGCGACGCCGAGACGTTGACGAGGCCTCCGATCGCGAAGCGGGGCTGGCTCCCGTTCTCTCGTGGCGGCGACGAGCCGTGGACCGCGACGCGTCCGAGGAAGGAAGTCGAGCGCGCGCTGGGGTTCTCGCTGTCGTCGGTGACACGGCTCGAGTCGAGCGCCGGCGTGCTGCGCGTCGTGCGCACCGTCACCGAAGAGGGCTCGACCTTCGAAGACGTGCAAGCGTCGAGCTGTGAGCCGCTCCGTGGGCCGCTCAAGCTGCCGTCGTGCCCCACCGGCATCGCGTGGAGCGGGACGTCCGTCGAGTTCTCGGGCGTCGGCAGAGGTCACGGTCTGGGACTCGACGTCGAGGCCGCGCGCAAGAGCGGGCTCGATCAAGACGCCATTCTCCGGTCGGCGTTCGGCGGCTGAACGCTCATCGCGCTGGGAGGACGCAGCCCGCCGCGACTTGAAGGCCGGCAGGCAGCGCGAGGGCTGGGCTGTCGATTCGGTCTTCTGGCGCGGAGTCGTCCTGCTCGTCGATGGCATGTGTGCAGCCAGCTGCCGGGAACGGGTCGCGCGCCTCGAGGGTGGTGATCGCCTCGCGCGTCAAGAGCAGCAGCAGAGAACTGTAGCTGGGCGAAACCTCAGTCGACGTCACGCACCAGGCGTACACCGATTGCGAAACGGAGGCCGCCGCAGCGCATTCGGTGCCCCGTCAACAGCCCTTGCCACTCGCCGTCACTCTGCCATGGGGAGGTTGCTCCCGCGCCGCCCTTGACCACGCGGTCCTCGATGGCGGCAGTGAGGCTCGGCGTGCGCGACGGCGGTTGCACGTACGCGTCTCGACACAGCTCAGCCTCGACACCGAATCCAACCAGACCGAAGTCGTTCGATATCGACGCATGCCTGTCTCCATCGTCGGGCCCCTCGCTCCGGATGGCAGCAGCGCGGAGCGCGTGCAGCTCGGTCTCGCCCGGCACGGAATCTCCGAGGGCGCTGAGTTCGCCGGTGCGCCCGCCCCGTGCCAACCACTCCCACTCGTGCTCCCAGGGAACTCGGTAGCCGAACAGCCCGAGCCCGTCGTCGAGGGGCTCCGGCAACGAGCGAGGATCGCCGCCCTCTCCGACGAACAGCTCGCCAATCTCCTCCCGCCAGTGTTCGACCGCGAAGCCTCCGATGGCGTTCTGCGCCACCAGGAGAGGCGGCACGACCCGGCTGAGCCCTCGAGCTCCCGAGGCGGTCTCCAGCAACGAGCGCCAGGCCTCCGTGAGCGAGCCCGCTTGGCGTTGTGCGTCGGCCGCGGCGTGCAACATGGCCATCTCCAGATCGCCGAAACCCATCTCGAGCTGGCCGCCCGGGACGAGCACCAGTCGGAACAAGCCCTCGAGTGCGCGATAGCTCGCGAGCGGCAGGTCTGGCCTGCGGAACGGCGCGAGCGACTCCAGCTCGAGCCCCTGCCTCAGGGCGACCTGCTCCGCGATCTCGCGTCGCCTCTCTTCACCAGCCCCGATCCACGCGGCGATGCTGCTCAGCTCGGAATAGCCCACGAAGACCACCGCTCCCTTTCCCGGAGGCTACAGCCACCTCACCACTGCGCACACTTTCGCTGAACCGTGAGCGCGGACGTCTTTGCTGAGCCTCAACACTGGTCGCTCGTCACGCTTGTAGGGCGGCAGGGTCAACGGTAACTCCCGCGCCATGCAACTCATCAGCGTGAAGGCGGCACTGGGCGGGAAGATCGAGTCAGGCACGAAGGTCGAAGTGCGAGGCTGGGTGCGCACCCGCCGCGACTCGAAGGCCGGCATCTCGTTCGTCAACGTGCACGACGGCTCCAGCCAGATGCCGGTGCAAGTCGTCGTTCCCGCCACGTTGCCGAACTACCAGGACGGCGTGCTCAAGCTGACCGCCGGCGCGAGCGTCATCGCGCGCGGCACCCTCGTGCAGAGCCAGGGCAAGGGCCAGTCGATGGAGATTCAGGCCGACGAGCTGCAGGTGCTCGGCCTCGTCGACGACCCCGACCACTACCCGATCACGCCCAAGGAGCACTCGCTCGAGTTCTTGCGCGAGCAGGCGCACCTTCGGGTCCGCACCAACACCTTCGGCGCCGTCGCGCGCATTCGCCACCACGCCGCGCAGGCGATTCACCGCTTCTTCCACGAGGAGGGCTTCTTCTGGGTCAACACGCCGATCATCACGGCCAGCGACGCGGAAGGCGCAGGCCAGATGTTCCGCGTCTCGACGCTCGATCTCGCCAACCTGCCGCGCACCGACGCCGGGAAGATCGACTTCTCGAAGGACTTCTTCGGCAAGGAGGCCTACCTCACCGTCTCGGGCCAGCTGAACGTCGAGGCGTACTGCATGGCGCTCTCGAAGGTGTACACGTTCGGGCCGACCTTCCGCGCCGAGAACTCGAACACCACGCGCCACCTCGCCGAGTTCTGGATGATCGAGCCCGAGATCGCCTTCGCCGATCTCAACGACGACGCAAACCTCGCCGAGCGGTTCCTCAAGTACGTCTTCCAGGCGACGCTCGACGAGCGCATGGACGACCTCAAGTTCTTCGAGGAGCGCGTGCAGAAGGGCGTCATCGAGCGCCTCGAGAAGTTCGTGACCTCACCGTTCGAGCGCATCGACTACGGGGCGGCGATCGAGATCCTCAAGAAGTCGGGCAAGAAGTTCGAGTACGCGCCCGAGTGGGGCAAGGACCTGCAGACCGAGCACGAGCGCTACCTCACCGAGGAGCACGTCGGCCGCCCCGTCGTGGTGATGAACTACCCCGAGGGCATCAAGGCCTTCTACATGCGCATGAACGACGACGGGAAAACCGTCGCCGCGATGGACGTCCTGGCGCCCGGCATCGGTGAGATCATCGGCGGCAGCCAGCGTGAAGAGCGGCTCGAGCTGCTCGACGCCCGCATGCGCAAGATGGGCCTCGACCCTGCGCACTACGGTTGGTACCGCGATCTGCGTCGCTACGGCTCGGTGCCGCATGCTGGCTTCGGGCTCGGCTTCGAGCGCCTCATCGTCTACCTCTGCGGTCTGCAGAACATCCGCGACGCGATCCCGTACCCGCGCGTACCCGGCTGGGCGCAGTTCTGACGATCGCAAGTTCGATGGCTCCGTCTGTGCGTCGAAGTCGCACCCCAGATGCAAGGCCGCGTCTAAACCCTTGAGCTTCCCAGCTGCGCGTCTGTCTGGGCAGCGGGGGACCCTCAGCGGCTCGATGCTCACGCGTTGCGAGACGTCCTTCGGTTTTTTCGTCGTCATTTGGTCGGCGCACGTCCACTCGACCGATAGAGCCGCTCCCAACCATGCTGTGATGTTCCGGGCATGGTGAAACGGAGTCAGCAGCGGGGCCAGGTGGCGGTCGAAGCGGCGATCGTGCTTCCGGTCTTCGTCTTTCTTCTGCTCGGGCTGCTTCAGCTCGCGCTGATGCACCAGGCCCGCGTGATGACGAAGTACGCCGCCTACAAAGCGACACGGGCCGGAGCGCTTCGCGGGGCTCAGAAGGAGATGATGGAGCGCGCGGCGCTCGCGGTTCTTCTGCCGGTCGCGGGTCGCGATTCGCAACGTGGGGCGCTCTACCCCACGGACAACACCGGCAACCTGCGCAACGCGTGGAACCAGATGCAGTCCAATCAGCAGGAAGGCGGCCTGAAGGTGGCCGAGGTCACGATCTGCAATCCCGTGCGGGGCTCGTTGCCCAACGCCGACCAGCAGGACTTCGACGACCCCCATACCCTCACGGCGGGACAAAGCCCGCCGGGTAACGCACCGCCACCGCCACCCGCTGGAGGCGGCAACGATGAAGAGACGGGTGGGCCGAGTGAAGCGCAGGAGTGGCGTCAGTTCGACGGCAACAAGCTGATGGCGCAGGTGACGCTCTACTACCGCCTCAATATCCCCTTCGCGAACTGGATGATCTTTCGCATCGCCTTCGCACAGGAGAAGTCGTCGACGTACGAGAAGATGCGCTGGGTCGCGTACGACAAGAACATGAGTCGCGCGAGCAACAACGGCGGCAACTCGTCGGACCCCCGAGACGCCGCTGCCGACCAGCGCCTGCTCAGCGCCGCGGACAACCGTCGCTACATCATGCCCATTCGCGCCAGCTACGCGATGCGCATGCAGTCGAACCTCATCTCATCGAACCTCGACGGCCGGAACCGCTGCAAGGTTCCCTGGAAGAAGGTGAACTGACATGCGCGCCCACGGCTCTCCCCGCGGTCAGACGATGGTCCTCGGTGTGCTCACGATGTTGATGCTCTCGATCATGACGATGGTCGGGTTCAACCTCACCCACTCCGTGCACGAGCGCATCAGGCTCCAGGCCGCGGCCGACTCTCAGGCCTACTCGGTCGCGGTGATGCAGGCGCGCGCGTTCAACGCCAGCGCCTATTCGAACCGGACCATCGCCGCGATCCTCGTCGCACAGACCGGGCTTCACGCGTGGCTCACGATCGCCCTCAACGACGTCTCGATGGTGCACGCAGGTGCCCGCGGAATGCGGCTGGCCTCGGTCTACGAGTTCGTCATGGCGCGCTGCAGGTGGAGGTCACCCCGGCACTGCATCCACGCGATCGAGGCCGGCATGATCTCGATGCGGCTGGCGTCGAAGGCGTCACGGCTCGAGAACGAGCTCAGAGGAACGATCTCTCAGTTCAACGCCGCCTCTGGCGCCATTCGAGACGCGCATCGCGCCATGTACCGGCAGAACCGCGCGTACCTCGACGAGGTGAAGAACGCGCTGTCGAGCTCCAGTGACCCACTCAGGGGCATGCTCGCCAGCACCGCGCCCAGAGCCACCTACCGCACCAACATGGACAGGGCGAACACGGCCTCCTTTGCCTGCACCCTCGAGGGGACGAGCTTCGATGGTGAGTGTCAGAAGGTCGACGAGCTGGTTCACGATCGCGGTGCGCTGGGGGCCAGCCAGCGGGCGAGGCTGATGGTCGACGCCGCCAACGCCGCTCGGCCCCAGTTCCAGTCCAATGGGAAGACCTCGGTCAGTCCGTCAGCGAAGGACCTCGCGCACGACGACTTCCTCGGGGAGAACCCAGGCCCGATCGTCAAGAACCCGGAGGCGGTGAGATCGTTGATGGGGCGGGGGGAGGTCTTCTTCACCTATCAACCTGGGCCCCCGAACTTCGCCTCGAGCGTGTCGGACCGAAACGTCAGCTCTCGCACCAGCTCTCAGTTCGGGCCGCGTCTGTCATCGCTCGAATGGCGTGACGCTCCTCACTGGTTCACGGCCCCCGGCATGGTCGCAGGCGGAAGTGCGCAGTCGCCGGGCCAGGCCTCGATTCGTGGTGGCGGGAGCATGGGGCTCGACGGCTTCGAGGGCTTCGCGTGCCAGGGCGAAGACTGCTTCGTGAACTTCCGAGCCATGTCCGGGCAGGACAGCGACGACGGGCAACCCAGCACCTTCGGCGGCGTCGGCCAGAACCTCCGCGACCTTCAGATGGGCGGGCGAGGGAACTTCGAACTCAATCAGAACGCCACGGTCACCCTTCGAATGGGGAGCCAGCAGACCCGGGTCCAGCTCGCTCCGCGAGACACGGCGGTGGCGGTCTCGAAGGGCAAGGCCTACTTCCACCAGCTCGGGGCTTCGTGGGGCATTCGGCCGAACCTGTTCGATCCCTTCTGGCGCGCGAAGCTCCACCCCTTCAGAGATGCCGCAGAACTCAAGGCGGCGCTCGAGCTCGCTGGTGAGCGGAACGCCGACGTCGCCGACGCCTTGCCGGTGGAGGGTAAACTGTGAAGCCCAACTCTCGTCGGCGTGGAGCTGCAGCGGTCGAACTGGCGGTCCTCTGCCTCGTCCTCGTTCCGCTGATCATGTACACGATGTTCCTCGCCGAGATGTTCGTGATGAAGCTCAACGGCCAGGAGGGCGCGCTCCAGGCGCCGTGGGACTTCACGCTGGTCGACTTCTCGAACCCGGAGAAGAAGGTCGAACACGACGGCGCCATCGCACGCCAGTCGCGTCGCACGTACTGCGACCACTCGGCCGCCTACAACAGCTACGATCTCACGTACGACTGCACCGACCAGAACCACCACACCAGCATGACGGCCCACGAGTGCTGGCTGACGAAGCCGGGGCAGCAGGTGCAGTGCGCTCGGGTGTCGCAGCCAGTCACCGGCAATGGGCAAGAAGGGATTCAGATCATCAGCGAGAGCTTCCCATCGGGCGGCGTCGTCGCGTGCAGCTCTCAGCTGGGCGTCATGAACTACTACCTGCCCAACAAGTTCCTCGAGAACTTCACCAGCGTCCAGATGACCGACAAGCGCCGCATGCAGTCGCGCTGGGCGGGCGGGGGCGGTGCTGAAGACGCCCACAACGACGCGAAGAACAACACGGCGACGAAGAACTTCTGGTCGCTCGGGCGCACCGAGATTCGCATGATGACCGACACCTGGGCGGTGACGCACATGTACAGCGGCGACAAGGGCATCGAGTCGATCGATCAGAACGACATCGACGGCTACCGCAACGCGATGCGAACGCCCAGGGTCGGCGCGACCTCGGCCTCTGCCGGTGACCACCCCGTGTACGATCGGCTGGCGCACGTGTACTGGAAGCTGAACGAAGACGGCCTGCGCCAATCGCACGAATGGCACCGCTCGATGACGACCTTTCTTCATCCGGACTCACAAGAAGACAAGCCGTCGATGATCGCGAATAACAAGCGCCCTGCACACGGCAACGGCGACCACATGAGCTCCCCGTCGATGCGCTTCGAGAAGAACGTCAACCCTCAGCGGGCTCCCTCTCCGCAGAGTCCACGCCCGTTCGCCGCCGGCTGGGGTGACTCTCGCAACAACGGGCAGCGTGGTGCGGACTACTGGGAGGCCATGGATCCGACCGGCAAGCAGTGAATGAAGACTCGTTCTCGTGGCATCAACCTCGTGTTGCTCTTCGGAGGCACTGTCGTGTCCGGACTGGTGACTGGTCACTTGCTGAGTCGCATGTCGAGCCTGCCCGATGAGTCGGCGCTGCTCGAGCTCGCGGAGGCGCAGGCCAGTCGAGTCACGCCGATGGGTCGTGCCGCGCCGAAGCACCTCGATCTCACCTCACCAGATCCCGTCTCGCTCGCTGGCATTCCGGCCTACCCGAACGCGAGCCCACGTGCGCTCGCTCGCCTCACGACGGTCGTCGGCGTGCCGCTCTCGGCCTCATGGTTCTCGACCGACGACTCCCCCGACCAGGTGATCGCCTTCTACGAAGACCAGTTTCGCACCGAAGAGCACGCCACCTCGCACCGCGACGGTCAGGGCATCGGGTACGTGGCCTATCGCCAGGACCGGGATCTCGATGACGGCGGTGTGGACTCGGTGCTCCGCATGATCACCGTGGTGCCCCAGCGCGGCTCGACGCTGGTGCTGGTGTCGAACAGCCAACCCCAGCGCCTGCTGGGCGCCAGCCCCGACGTGCCTGCCGAGATCGCGCTCCCCGCAGGCGCGATCGACCCCCGCGTGATCGAGTCATCGGCCCTCGAGGGAGGGGGCGTGATGGTGTCTGCCTCGATGAACGCTGAGCTCCAGACCGTGTCGAGCGAGATGCGCGAGCGTCTGGCGGCGCAGGGGTGGTCGGTCGACCTGCCCACGAGCGAGGGCTCGAACGCCCTGGTGGCAACTCGTGATGGTGCCCGGCAGCTCGTCTGGCTGGAGCAACGCGCAGGCGCAGCGACCACGATCGTCGTCCAGCTTCAACCCGGGGTCCGTCGATGAGAACCACGCTCCTCCTCGTCGTCGCCATGGCTGGCGTCTCGCTCGCGTCACCGCGTGACGTCTGCATGGCTGAGTGTCTGAAGGCGTGCCGGCTGCTCGAGGCCGACTGCAATCGTGAAACGCGAATTCCCGCGGCCACCCGCAAGAAGGATTGCGCCGAGGCCAGAAAGACCCTGGAGGACGCATGCCCCGCCGAGTGTTCCGACAAGCCGCCCCGCTATCCCTCGAAGTGAGCCGCCAGCGGGCACGTCGAGCGTCGAGGCGGCTCGTCCGCGGTCAGGCGATGGTGGAGTACAGCATCGTGGCTCACGCCGTGTTGCTGATCGGCGCTGGCACGGCGCTCGGCATCGGCCAGTACCTGCGGCTCTTCGAGTCCATCAACAAGTACCTCGACAGCTTGTACTTCGTCGTCACGTCAGGTGCCGTCTGACGCTTGCGTGAGGACGTGAACTTGCGGGAGCGCCATGGGTCGGCTCTCCTGCGTCCCGGGTGTTCCGGCTCCTCTGTCTGGCGAGCGCATTCTTCACCGCCTTCTTCGGCGTGGTGCTGCTCGCGCTGGGGGCGAGGCTCCTGGGCTTCGAGGTTCACGCGAGCTGGCTGTGGGTCGGCGCGCCGCTGCTCATCGTCGGGGTCGTCGTCGTCGAGACGTGGCTCGTCGAGGCGCTGCTCGGCCGAAGGTTCGGGCAACGGCTCTCGCGCCTGCTCCTGGGCCTCGTGAGCGCGGCGGGCGTCTCTGCGGGTGTGATTCCCGCCGGTCTCGCCGAGGTGTTGCCGTGGAGGAGCGTGCGGAGCTCCGGTGCCAAACAGCCTCCGCGCACAGTCTCTGCGTGGATCTACGAAGACGCCCACGGTCTGGTGCGCATGGCGAAGGACTACGACGAGGTGCCCGCCCGGTTCCGTCGAAACGCCCACCCGGTCGAGTGACTGCGGCCGATTCGAAGCGGAGGACATCGGCGGCGCTCCATGAGAAGAACGGCGCGCCGTGAGTGACGAACTCGAAGACGCGCTGAACGATCTCGACGCTGGAAACGAGTCACCCGTCTACCTGCTGGTGGGCGAGGAGTTTCTCGTTCGCAAGGCCGCTGAGCGCCTGCTGACGAAGCTCGTCCCCGGTGGCGCGGCCGATCTCAACTGCGTGACGCTCGACGCCGCGGCGCCGCGTGAGATCGCCGCCGAGCTCGCGACGTTTCCGATGTTCGGCGGGCGCAAGGTGGTGCTGCTGCGCGACCCCGAGTTCCTCGCGCCGAAGAAGGGCCGGGCTGATGCGCTGGGCCGCGCGCGTGAGGCGTGGAAGGCGAACCGGAAGAAGGAAGCTGCGCGCCGGGTCCTCTCCATCGCCGCCCGCGCCGGGTGGGGCGTGGCCGACCTCGATCCTTCAGCCTCCGGCAGCCCGAAACCCGACGACTGGGAGCGCGAGCTGGGCGTGGTGCTCGCCGAGGTCGACACGCAGTTCTTGAAAGACGTGAAGGCCTTCTGCGTCGCCGAGAACGTGTCTGCGCCGTCGAGCGACGACACGGTGCTCAACGACTGGCTCGCGAAGAAGCCGGCGACGGGCCAGGTGCTCGTCATCGCTGCGACCGAGCTCGAGACCAAGAGCGCCTTCGTCAAGCTGGTGAAGTCGAACGCGACGCTGCTCGAGTTCAAGGTCGCCTCGAAGCTGAAGGATCTCGATCTCACCGAGTTCGTCGACGAGACGCTCGCTCCGCACAAGAAGAAGCTGGGGCCCGGCGCGCTCGACAGCCTGAAGGACCGCGTCGGCGCCAACTTCCGCCTGCTGGCCAGTGAGCTCGAGAAGCTCGCCCTGCACACCGACAAGCCCACCATCACGGTGAAGGACATCGAGCTGCTCGTCGGCCACGCGCGTGAAGAGGAGTGGCTCGAGCTCTCCGACGCCGTGCAGAAGCGCAGCCTGGAAGCCGCCAACAAGTACCTCGAAGACTCGCTCGCCCAGGGCGCCGCGCCGCTCGCCATTCTCGGCGCCGTCAGCGGCATCGTGCGCAACCTGACGCTCTCGTACGAGCGGATGGCGCAGCTCTCGGGCGGAAAACCGCCGCGCAACTACAACGACTTTCAGGCGCGCCTGTGGCCGAAGATCGAGGCCGAAGCGAAGGCCGCGAAGACGAAGGTGCCGCACCCGTACGCCGCGTTCATGGGCATGCAGTCGGCCGTGCAGTGGGGCCGTCAGGACCTGCTCCGTGCGCTCGTCGCCTGTGCCGAGGCCGATCTCGCGTTGAAGCTCGGCGGCTCGAAGGGGAACGAGGGCAACCTCGTGCTCGAGCGCCTCTTCTGGACCCTCTGCGGCAAGGCGGCCGCGTGGGACAGCCAGATGCACGTCATTCGCCGAGAGCAGGAGCGCTGACCATGCCCACGAAAACCCTCGTCACGTGCGCGTTGCCGTACGCCAACGGGCCCGTGCATCTCGGCCACCTCGTCGAGCACATCCAGACCGACGTCTACGTGCGCGCCCTGCGCTCGCTCGGAGAAGACGTCGTCTTCCTCTGCGCTGACGATCAGCACGGCGCGCCCATCGAGCTGAACGCGCTGAAGGAGGGCCTGTCTCCCGAGCAGTTCATCGCGAAGTGGTACGACGAGCACACCTCGGTCTTCCGCGATTTTCAGATCAGCCACGATCACTACGCGTCGACCAACAGCGCCGAGAACCAGCACTACGCGAACCTGATCTACGGGCGCGCGAAAGAGGCTGGCTCCATCGGCAAGAAGGACGTCGAGCAGCCGTTCGACGAGAAGTCGAAGCGCTGGCTGTCCGATCGGTTCATTCGCGGCACCTGCCCCAACTGCAAGTCACCCGATCAGTACGGCGACGCCTGCGAGGTCTGCAACGCGGCGTACACGCCTCGGGAGCTCATCGACGCCCGCAGCGCGATCTCCGGTGAGCCGCTGGTGTGGAAGAAGTCGTCGCACGCGTTCTTCCTGCTCTCGAAGCACGGCGAGTTCCTGAAGAAGACCGTCTCGAACCCCGCCTTCATGAACCCCGGCCCAGCGGCGCAGCTCGGAGCGTTCCTCGAGAAGCTGGCCGACTGGGACATCACCCGTGACGGGCCGTACTTCGGCTTTCCGATTCCAGGCGAGACGAACCAGTACTTCTACGTCTGGCTCGACGCGCCCATCGGCTACATCGCGTCGACCGAGCAGTGGGCGAAGAAGACCGGCAAGGCCGCAAGCGCGCTCGACTACTGGGACGAGAACGCCGACGCGCGCATCGTTCACACCATCGGCAAAGACATCGTCTACTTCCACTGCCTCTTCTGGCCGGCGGTGTTGAAGGTCGCGAAGCTGAAAGTGCCGGAGCACGTGCACATTCACGGGCACCTCACGGTCAACGGCGAAAAAATGTCGAAGTCGCGCGGCACGTTCATCAACGCGCGCCCGTACCTCGACCTGCTCGACCCGAACTACCTGCGCTTCTTCTATGCCTCGCTGCTCGGCAACGGGCCCGAGGACATCGATCTGTCGCTGAAGGAGTTCCTCCAGCGCGTCAACGCCGAGCTGGTGAACAACCTCGGCAACCTCGCCAACCGCACGCTCACGCTGCTCGCCAAGGAGTTCCAGGGGCAGCTCGCCGCGCCGAAGCCGGAGCTCGGCAAGCCGCTCGTCGATGGCGCGCTGGCGAAGCTCAAAGGCATCAAGGACGCGTTCGTGACGTTCGAGTCCCGCGCGGCGGTGAAGCAGATCCTCGAGATCGGCTACGCGGCCAACCAGTTCCTCACCACGCACGAGCCCTGGAAGAAACTCAAGGTTCCCGAGACGCGCGAGGCGGCGCACCAGTCGCTCTCCGAAGCGGCCGAGATCGTGTTCCTGCTCACCGCGCTCCTCGAGCCGATCGTGCCGGAGCTCGCGCAGAAGCTCGCGAAGCAGCTCAACCGTGACGGGCTGACCTTCAAGCGCCTCGAGAACGCCGCGTACCCATTGCTCGATCGCGCCGCGCGCATCGGAGACCCGTCGCCGCTCATCAATCGCCTCGAGCAGGAGCAGGTCGACAAGCTGATCGTCCTGACGGCTCCGGCCGAAGAGAAGAAGCCAAAGGCCGAGCCACCGAAGAAGGACGTCGCGGTGGCGCCCAGCGAGATCGAGTTCACCGACTTCACGAAGGTGGCGCTCAAGGCGGGCAAGGTGCTCGCGTGCGAGAAGGTGCCGAAGGCCGACAAGCTGCTCAAGCTGACGGTCGATCTCGGTGAAGGCACGCCGCGCACGATCGTCTCTGGCATCGCCGAGGCGTACGCGCCCGAGGCGTTGATCGGCAGGAACGTCGTCGTCGTCGCCAACCTGAAGCCGCGGCCGCTCAAGGGCATCGAGTCACGCGGCATGATCCTCACGGCAGGGAAGGGAGGGAAGGAGCTCGTCCTCCTCGACCCAGGTGAGGTCCCGCCCGGTGCGGAGGTGAAGTGACCGCTCCGGTTGTCTCATGGCGAACGTCACGGGAGCGGGCGCTGCTGGCACTCGAGCGCGAGAAGTCGGCGGCCTTGCGTGCCGAGGCTGCCGAGGCGATCTGCGACGCGGCGACTGACGCGCCTCCAGACGCCCGGCAGGACTTCGCGGCCGACGTCGTTCGTCTGCTCAACGACACCCAGGAAGAGGTGCGCTGCGCGGGGCTGGCGCTGGCGACCGAGGTGCTGGAGCCCGCCGAAGCGAAGGACGTGCTCGTGCGGAACATGAGCGACAAGGCGCACCGCGTTCGGGTCGAGGCGGTCGGGAGGTTGGCCGATCTCGCGTTGCCCGAGGCGCGTGGTGCGCTCGCGGCCGCGCTCGAGGACGACATCTTTCCCGTTCGGTTCGAGGCGGCCAGAGGCATGGTGGCCCTCCATCACTCCGCCGGGCTCGAGACGTTGCTGACGGCGCTCGAAGACGTCGACCTGCGGTTTCGAGCCGCAGCGGCCCTCGCGCAGCTGGGAAACAAGGACGCGCTCCCGAAGCTCAAGAAGACCTTCAACGGCTGGTTCCTGCCTGCGTTCGACAAGACGCAGCTCGCGGGAGCGCTTGCGCAGCTCGGTGACGCCGATGGCATCGAGTACCTGTTCAAACGAGCGGGCAAGGGCTGGTCGATGGATCGCGCGATGGCGATCGAGCTCCTCGGCGAGGTGAAGGCGCCCGGTGCGAAGGAGCGGCTGCTCGAGATCCTCCGTTCGTCGGAGGACGAGTGTCGCGGCGCCGCAGCGCGGGGCCTCGGTCGGCTCGGTGACGCCTCGGTCTTCGCAGACGTTGCGAAGGTGCTGGGCGAGAAGCTGGTCTCCGACGACGTGCTGCTCGACGTCGCTGAAGGGTTGCTGCGGCTCGATGCGCCGCAGGCTGCCGTGCTGTTGTCGAACGTGCCGCTCGCCGATGACGACTCGAAGGCCGAGCTGGCGGTGATGTTGAAGGAGTTCTCCCCGTGAAGTTGATCGATGCCCACTGCCACCTCGAGCCGAAGGACTTCCCGACGACCGCCGAGGTCATCGCGCGGGCCCGGGAGCAGGGCGTCGTGCACGCCGTCGTCGTCGGCCAGTTCCAGAAGCCGGGCGACTTCGGCTTCGCGCTCGACGCAGCGCGCGCCCACCCCGACTTCCTGACGCCGTCGATGGGCATTCACCCGCACGACGCGGCCGCCGCGTTGCCTGCCGACTGGCTCGAGCTCGAGCGGCTCTGCGCGCTCAATGAGATCGCCGCGGTCGGAGAGACCGGCCTCGACTATTTCTACAACCACAGCCCGAAGGCCGAGCAGGTCGAGGCGTTTCATCGCCAGTGCGGGCTCGCGAAGCAGCTGAAGAAGCCGGTCATCATTCACGTGCGTGACGCGCATGACGAGTGTGTCGAGGTGCTGCGCAGCGAGGGCATGCGTGAGGGCATGATCCACTGCTTCACCGGCGACACCGACGCGGCCCGCAAGTACCTCGACCTCGGCTTCTTCCTCAGCATCTCGGGGGTGGTGACGTACAAGAAGTCCGAGGCGCTCCAGGCGGCCGTGACGTTCGCGCCGCTCGAGCGGCTGATGGTCGAGACCGACAGCCCGTTCCTCGCGCCGCTCCCGTTCCGGGGAAAGAAGAACGAGCCCGGGCACGTCGGCCACACGGCGCGGAAGGTCGCCGAGCTGAAGTCTCTGGACGCTGATGAGGCTGCGCTCACCTGCGCGCGCAACACCCAGCAGCTGCTTCGCCTGCGCGTCGAGTTGGAGTGAGTGTCTCCGGCGGCCGAGACGTCGCGGCTGGCCGCTGAGCGATTCGATGGTGAGGCGCCTGCTCGTCCGCGGGGGGACTCTTTCCCGGTGCGACCCGATAGCCAGTCGATTGGCTCGGTAATGCCGCACGGCGGGCGTCGTTCTGGTAGGCACCATGCTCGTGATGCGCTTTCTCGTCCTCCTCCTGCTCGCCCTGTCGACCGGCTGCGCGAGCGTCAGCAGCTTCTTCTCGGGCAACGACGACCCGCTGTATTCGACCGAGGGCGACGAGAACTACAGGAAGGGCGTCGAGGCCCTCGAGGGCAAGAACTACCTCGAGGCCGGCAAGTACTTCGAATACACGCGCACGAAGTTTCCGTTCCTCGAGGTCGCGAAAGAGGCCGAGCTGAAGCTGGCCGACACGTCGTGGGAGCAGGAGAAGTACGTCGAGGCGAGAGATCGCTATCAGAACTTCGTGCGGCTCCACCCCACGCACCCGAAGGTCGACTACGCCGCGTTTCGCGGCGCCGAGACGCACTTCCGCGACATCCCCTCCGACTTCTTCCTGTTGCCGCCCGCCATCGAGAAGGACCAGGTCGAGCTCAAGGGCGCCCTGATCGCCCTCAACGAGTTCACCCGGCTGTACCCGAAGTCCGAGTACCAGGAGCCCGCGAAGAAGATCATCGCTGACGTGCGCCGCCGGCTCGCGCGCCACGAGCTGTACGTCGCCGAGTTCTACCGCAAGCGCGAGAAGTGGCCGGCCGTCGTCAACCGGCTCTCGATCGTCCAGAAGAACTTCCCGGGCATCGGCTTCGACGCCGACGTCGCCTTCGGGCTTCACCAGGCCCACGTCGCGCTCAAACAACCAGAGAAGGCCCGCGACGCGCTGGCGTTCTTCGTCGAACAGTTCCCGGCTGACGAGCAGGCCGGCAAGGCGAAGTCGCTGATGGCGAAGCTCCCGGCGCCCGTTCCGCCGTCGGCGCCGTGAAGGACGAAGGCGCGAAGCTCCTCGGCTTCATCGTCGCGACCATCGCCATCGTCCTGGTGCTCGGTGTCTTCGGCACGAAGTTGCTGGGCGCGGCCTCGGGCCCCGAGAACGAGCTCATCACCTTCCTCAAGAAGCAGGAGACGCCGGGCTCGAGCTTCGACGCGGCCGGCACGCTGAAAGGCGAGAAGGTCAGCTACCAACGCCTGTCGGTGATCGTCGCCCCCGATGGGCAGACCGCGACCGTGAGCGGCACCCTCGACTTCGTCGGCACGCGAGGCGGTACCCGTGTCAGCTCGCTGGGGTTCGAGCGGGTCCGCTTCGTGCGAAAGGACGACGAGTGGCGTCCCGTCGATGGCCCTGCACCGCGCCTCGTCGCGATCGTGCGCGCGCTCGACCGCCGGCGTCGTTCGTTGGAGGCCGGTGACATTCCACAAGCTGACGGTCTCGACGTCGCCGAAGCCGAGCGCTACCGCCGAATCGAGGGCCGCTCCTTCACGGTCGAGGCCTGGTACGTCCGCTCCGAGAAGGAGGGCGTCGAGGTGTCGGAGGACTTTCGACTCACCGGCCGCTTGCCCGACCGCCCCGTCGACGAGAAGGCCACCCGGCGCCTGTCTCTTTCAGAGGACGGCCGGGGAGAGTTCCTCTTTCCGCATGGGCTTTTGTAGGGTAGTCAACCTCGCTTCCCTCAGAGGCCCCGCCGATGGACGACGCGCTCAAACAAACGCTTACGCTCGGTCGTGGCTACTTCGAGAAGAAGCAGTACGCGGACGCCGAGCAGCACCTCACGCAGGTCGTCGAGCAGAACCAGTCGTTCGCCGACGTCTACAACATGCTCGGGGTGATTTATCACGACCAGGGTCAGTTCGCCCGGGCCCAGCGGGCGTTCGAGGCCGCGCTGCGCATCAACCCTGCGTACACCGACGCCGCGCTGAACCTCGCGGTCATCTACAACGACATGGGGAAGTACCGGGAGGCGAAGGAGGTCTACCAGGCCGCCATCAGCCGCCAGCGCTCGAGCCCCAACAAGATCGACCCGTACGTGCAGGGCAAGATCGCCAACATGTACGCCGACGTCGCCAACGTCTACTCGTCGGCGGGCATGCTCGAAGAGGCCATCTTCGAGTACCGCCGCGCGCTCGCGCTCGGGCCGACCTTCGTCGACATCAAGCTCAAGCTCGCCGACGCGTTGCGCGATCTGGGCGATCTCGAGGGCGCGCTCCGCGAGTTCGAAGAGCTGCTGACCATCAACCCGAACTACCTGCCGGGCCGCGTGCACTACGGCATCGCCCTGTACTCGGCCGGCCGAAAGCCCGACGCGGTGAAGGTCTGGGAAGACGTGCTCGCGCGCAGCCCCGGCAACAAGAGCGCCGAGATGTACCTCGGCCTCGTCCGTGACATCGGCAAAGACAATGACGGGCAGGTTGGGTGATGCTCCGCTCTGTCCCAACGACTCTCGTCCGTAGGAGCTCCCACCGTGGGTGATCAGTACGCACTCAAGTTCATTTCTGGGAAGTACCAGGGCGGCGAGTTTCCGCTGAAGTCCGAGAAGCCGTGCGTCATCGGCCGCTCGAGCGAGCTCGACATGGTGCTCGTCGAGGACATGGTCTCGCGCAAACACGCGAAGATCACCTGGGCCACTGGCAAGCTGAACATCGAAGACCTGGGCTCGACCAACGGCACCTTCGTCAACGGAGAGAAGATCCTCAAGCCGTCGCGCATCAAGGAAGGCGATCGCATTCTCATCGGCACCTCGATCCTCAAGCTCGTGAAGGCGGGCCAGAGCCTCGACATGACCGATGCGCAGGTGAAGCAGAACCTCGAGCAGGTCGCGGCCCAGCAGTCGGCCAAGCAGACCAAGACGGCGATGACGGGCAAGCTCGAAGAGGTTCCGCTGCCTGACCTGCTCCAGCTGTTCTACACGTCGAAGAAGAACGGCGTGCTCGTGGTGAACGGCGACCGCGAGGGCAAAGTCTACCTGCGGCAGGGCAAGGTCTATTACGCCGTCATCGACGACAACCACGAGCTGGGGCCGCAGAAGAGCTTCAACCGGATCGTGACGTGGGAGGTCGGCGACTTCGAGCTGCGCCCGCCCGATCCGCAGGAGTTCATGGTCGAGCTCGACTCGTCGACCGAAGGCCTGCTGATGGATGCGCTGCGCCAGCTCGACGAGATGCGCCGTATTCAGGGCGATCTGCCGGCGGCCGACGCGACGCTGACCCTGGCCGTGCCCATGACGCCTGCGCTTCGAGAGCTCACGCCAGACGAGCTCGACGTGCTCCAGCTGATCATCAACTGGGGAACCATGCAGGGCGCGCTCGATCACTCGCCGGTGGATGATCTGACCGTCTGCTCGGCCGTCTTGAACCTGATGCAGCGCGACTACATTCGCCTCGTCTGAACCCTCTTCCCGCGCGCCCGCATCTTCGCGGCATGAGCGTGGGAATGTGGGTCGCCGTCATCGCGGTCGTCGGGCTTCTGCTGCTGCAGCTGGTGCCACGCCTCGCGGCACGCCGAGCCATCGGGACGCGCGTGCCCGAGCTCGAGCCCTTCTTGAGCGCCGAGCAGAAGCGCGCCAGCCGGCTGCTCGTCTACTTCTGGAGCCCCACGTGCGCCATGTGCCGGCCCATGTCGAAGGCCATCGATGCGGTGGGCTCCGGTGACATCGTGCGCATCAACGTGCTCGAGGCGCTGCCGCTCGCCCAGGCCTTCCACGTGATGGGCACCCCGTCACTCGCGGTCGTCGAGGGCGGCGTGCTGAAGGACCTGCAGGTGGGCGCGCGCTCAGCGGAGCAGCTCCGCGGGCTGCTTCAGTCTTCCACCTGACACCACGACAGCTTCTTCTCGGGCGTCGGGTCGTCGCAGCGCTGCCAGGTGCGGCCGCTCACGGTGTCGAGGAGGGTGATCGCAAAGGCCTCGGCCACGCGGTACCGGCCTGAGGGGCCAGCCGGGAGCGGGTTCGCGTTGAACTTGCACCAGGTGGACTTGCCGGTCTTCTTCGGGTGCTGGCAGAGGCTCCAGGTCACGCCCGTCTGGGTGTCGAGCTTGAGGGTCAGCTCGTTGGCCTTGAGCACCTGATAGCGGCCGATCTCGGCGGCCGACGGGGCGTCGTTGACGATGGTGATCTGCGCGAAAGCAGCGCTGGCGAAGAGAACGACCGGCAGAAGGAGAGCTCGCATGGTGTGAATTGCACCACGCAGGTCCCTCGAACTCCAGCGGTCAGCGCAGCTCACGGCAGGGCACACACCGACTCGTCGAAGAACCCCGCCGAAGGCACGCCCAGCCCCTGGTTGAACCGGCTCCAGAAGTTCACCTGGGCGATGGTGGTGGCGAGCACGACGAGCTCTCTGGGCGAGAAGACGGTGGTGAGCGCGTGGGCCAGCTCGGGGCTCAGGACGACGGGCGTGAGGCTCAGCGCTTCGGCGTAGCGGGCGGCCAGGTGTTCCCGAGCTCCCAGGCTGGCCCAATCGGCGCGGCGCAGGTGCACGAGCATGGTGAGCTCGTCTGGGGAGAGCCCCGCGCGTTTCCAGGTGGCCGCGTTCATGTCGAGACAGAAGGGGCAGCCGGCGACTGCGCTCGAGACGATGCGCGCCGTGGCGAGACTCCGGGCATCGAGATCGCCGGGAGCGCCGGCCGCCAACGCCTCGAACACGCCGACGCCGACCGCACCTTTGGGGAACCACGCCAGGAGGCGGCCGGGAAGGGGATCTTTCCCCGTGAGGCGCTTCGCCAGCCACAACATCGGCCTCAGGAGCAGCGGTGCACGTGGGCGCGGCGGGACGACGAGGGAATCCATGGCGCTGTGATGCCAGAGGCGCCTGGAGAGATTCCAGCTATTCGGCCAGCCCATACTCCTTGAGCTTGCGGCCCAGGGTGTTGCGGCCGATGCCCAGCCATTTCGCGGCCAGCGTACGGTTGCCGTCGGCCCGCTCCAGCACCGAGAGAATGTGTCGACGCTCGACCTCGGCCAGCGGCACCACCGTCTCGTGGTCGTTGGCAGCGAGCGTCACCGGGGGGGCGGGGAGGCGGCTCGTCTCAGGCAGCGGCAGGTGCTCCGGCAGAATGTCGCCGTCGCACAGCACCACCGCGCTCTCGATGCAGTTCTCGAGTTCGCGCACGTTGCCGGGCCACTGGTAGCTCTTGAGGCGATCGAGCGCGGGCGTCGAGAGCCGCGGCTCCTGGGCGACGTGGTGCTTGCGGGTCGACGTCGCGATGAAGTGCCGGGCGATGCGCTCGAGATCTTCAGGGCCGCGGTCACGCAGCGGCGGGAGCATCAGCTCGACGACCTTGATGCGGTAATAGAGGTCTTCGCGGAACTTCCCCTCGCGCACCATCTGGGCGAGATCGCGATGGGTCGCCGCGACGATGCGCACGTCGACACGGACCGTCTGGGTGCCGCCGACGCGCTCGAACTCCCGGTCCTGCAAGACGCGCAACAGCTTGCCCTGGACGGGCAGCGGCAGCTCTCCGAGCTCATCGATGAAGACGGTGCCACCCTCGGCGACCTCGAACTTCCCCATCTGGCGCTGCTCGGCCCCGGTGAACGCGCCACGCTCGTGACCGAAGAGCTCGTTCTCGATCAGCGAGCCGGGCAGGGCGGCGCAGTCGACCTTCACGAACGGCTTGTCGCGCCGGCGGGAGTTCACGTGGACGGCGCGCGCGAAGAGCTCCTTGCCCGTGCCGGACTCGCCGCGGAGCAGCACCGTCGCATCGGTCTGCGCGGCCTTCTGCACCACCTTGTAGATGGCCTTCATCGGCGCGGACTCGCCGATCACCTTGTTGAAGAAGTAGCCGACGGGCTGCTCGGGCCGGGCGCGGGCGCGCTTGAGCTCGGTGTAGAGCGAGGTGGCCTGCAGCGCCTGGCTCACCTGCGCGGCGATCTCGGTGAGCTTCTTCTCGTCGTCGCCGTCGAAGCGGCCGCCACCGAGCCGGTTGAGCACCTGGAGCACGCCGAAGACGTCTCCCGCCGTGTCGCGCAAGGCCACCGCGAGGAGCGACGTCGTCCGGTAGCCTGTCATCTTGTCGATGTCGGGGTTGAACCGCGCCTCGTCCTTCGTCGACGGAATGTTCACCGGCGCGCCGGACTGCGCGACGGCCCCGGCGACGCCTTGCCCGAGCTTCAGTCGAATCTGTTTGATCTCGGGCAGGTGCGCGGCGCGGCTGAAGAGCTCGGCGCGGGGGTAGTCGACGAGATACAGCGTGCCGCGATCGGCTTGCATCGACGCGGCGACGCGGTCGACGACCTGGTGGAGAAACGCGTCGAGGTTGACCTCCTGGCCGACGAGGCCTCCGACCGAGAGCAACACCGAGGCTGGATCGTCGGTCTTCTTCGACATGGTCAAGGACGCGAGGAGCGAGTCCATCGCGGCCCCTTCAGTGGAGCAAGTGGCAAGTGCACTCATGCGTTGGCTCCCGGGACGACGTCAGAGGGTGATGCGCTTACCTTCACGGGCCGGCTCGGCGAGCTCGAAGATGTGCCGCGCTTCTTCGGCCATCGCCTCGACCTGATCGTCGGTGTGCGCGGGATCGTGGTGGAAGAGGAACAGCCGGTGCGCGTCGGTCGCCTTCGCGATGCGCGCGGCCTCGATCATCGTCGAGTGGCCCCAGCCCTTCTTCGGCGGGCCCACCTTCCCGTCGTATTCGTCAGGCGTGTACTGCGCGTCGAGCACCAGCGCGTCGACGCCCTCGAGCACGTCGCCGAGCTCCCGCTTCAGGCTTTCGAGGGTCAGCTCGACGTCGGTGCAATAGGCGAAACGTTTGCCCTCGGCCTCGATGTGGTACCCGATGCAGCCCTGCGGGTGGGGCAGCTCGAACGGCGTCACCTGGAACGGGCCGGTCTCGATCACCTGGCCATGTTTCGCCGAGCGGAAGTCCATCTTCGCGCGCATCGCCGAGAGCGGGACGGGGAAGTTTGGTGGCTCCATCTGCTTCGAGAGCACCGAGCGCAGCTGCTGCTCGCCGTCGGCGCCGGGCCCGTACATCACCAGCTCGGAGTTCGGCAGGTACGCGGGCGTGAAGAAGGGGAAGCCCTGCACATGATCCCAGTGCAGGTGCGAGAAGAGCATCGTCGCCTTCACCGGCTGCTGCGCGACGAGCGTCTCACCCAGCCCTCGAATCCCCGTGCCTGCGTCGAGGATGAGCCGATGCCCGTTGCTGACGACCTCGAGGCACGACGTGTTGCCACCGATGCGCGCGACGTTCGAACCAGAAGACGCCACGCTGCCACGAACACCCCAGAATCGGACTTCCATCGGTGAGCTCCCAGGTACCGCGCGACGGGAATGCCGCAGGTTCAGGGAGTCAGAGCAGCTTCGATGCCAGCGCCGAAGCGTGTGGATTCTCGATGGCGTCGATGTGCGATGCCCCGGAGTGGAGCGCGCAGGTGGTCCGATCAGGCGCGACGTGAGAGGCGGCGTTCGATCGCGCGGAGCCGCCGTTCATGGTCGAGGAAGCGGCGATCGTTCTGTTGGCGGAGCGCGGTGAAGCCCACGTTCATCTCGCCGCTCACCGACTCGAGTCCGGTTTCGACATCACCGCGGAGCTGGACGACCTCGGTGCGGAGCCGGGTGAAGCCTTCGTGCATTTCGCGACGCAGCCCTCCGAGGCCGGACTCGAGCCGCCCGTTCGTTTCGTCGAGGTGCTGGTTCGTCGCGTCGAGGCGCTTGTTCGTCTCGTCGAGGCGCTCGTTCGTCTCGTCGCTCTTGTCATTCAGCCGCGACAGCTCGGCCTGAATCTTCTCGAGCACCCGCAACTGCATCGTCGGAATGTCCGACTCTGGTTTGTTGGTCATCGGCCGCACATACCGCGCGGGTCCGACATGCCGGGCTCGTTGGGTCATCGCGACCTCGAGCGTCGCATCGCGAGCAGCAGCGCGACAAGGCCGGCCCAGCCACCGGGCACCGACGCGCACCCGGTCTTCGGCGCCACCGACTCGGCGATCTGAATCGGCTCGACGAAGATCGGCTGGGGCCGGCACACGCCTGCGTCGTTCTGACCTCTGCCGCAGTACTCGGTCGCCGCGCAGTCGGACTCCAGCCCGCAGCTCTCGATGCATGTGGTGGGGTCGCCGGGCACGCCGGTACACGTGGTGCCTCCGAGGCAGCGGGTGACGCCGACCGTGCACGCGCCGCCCTTCATCGCCTCGGGCGGACGCAACACGCAGACGCGCAGACCTCCCTGGCCGACGACGCATTCGTCGGTCGCGTCGCACTGCGCGTTGGTCGTGCACGTCGCTCTGCACGTGGTTGGACCACCGGGAACGCCAGTGCACGCAGTGGGCGTGATGCACCGTGAGACGCCCGCGGTGCAGGCCGCGCCGAGCATGACTGGTGGAGCGCGTGGCACGCAGATGCGCACCGCGTTGGAGCCGTCGACGCACTCGTCAGCCGTCGAGCACTGCGCGTCAGTCAGGCACGTCGCCCGGCAGGTCGTTGGCCCACCGGGGAGTCCGGTGCACGTGGTGCCGGTGACGCAGCGGGAGACGCTGCCCGGGGTGCACGCCTCTCCTCGCATGATGGGAGGAGGCCGGAGCACGCAGATGCGGACCGCGTTCAACCCGTCGACGCACTCGTCGCTACTCCCGCATTCGGCGTCAGTCATGCAGGTGGCCCGACAGGTCGTCATGCCGCCCATCGGCCCGCTACACGTGGTGTTTCCGAGGCATCGCGTCACTCCGATCATGCACGATTGACCCGCCGTCGCCTCAGGAGGCTTTCGCTCGCAGACGCGCACGCTGTTCTGCCCCGCGACACACTCGTCGATGCTGGCGCAGTTCGCGTCGGTCATACAGGTGCGCCGGCAGGTGAGCGCGCCGCTGATCGGCCCTGAGCACGTCGTCATCGCGAGACAGAACGTGCCGGCGATCGTGCACGGCTGCCCTTCCGTCGCGGTCGGGAGCTGCGGTTTCAGGCATACCGTCGCCGAGCAGGAAGTGCCCATGGGACAGGTCGCGGCGCAGGGCCTGGTGCAGTACCGCTCGTTGCGTTGCGGATCGGGTGCGCAGGTCCGGTACTGGCACTGCGTGTCGGCAGTACAAACGCTGAGCTCGGCGCGACAGTCCGGATCCAGGCGTGGGCAGCTCTGCATCGAGCACACGCCATCGCCAACGCAGTCGCGGGGGCAATCGGGATCGCTCAGCAGGTTGGCGCACTGACCGTTGCACATGCCATCGGCGACGCAGACGCAGTCGGGGTCAGGCGAGGGACAGCCGCTGGCGCAGAGCCCGTCTTCGACACACGAGGGGCCACCCGTATCCATCAGGAACTGGCGAATGAAGCCCCCATAGACGTCGACGCGCGTGTCGACGCCGTCCATGCAGTTGGCGCCAGGGACCGTTCGGGAGTGCACGCCGATGACGCGGCCGATCCCGTCTGCTTCTGTGAGGATCGAGGGGCCTCCAGAGTCGCCGTTGCAGATGCCCGCAGACGTGAAGTTGCCGAGCTCGATGAGCGCGGGCTGCAGGCCTCGGAGGGGAAGCTGGACGTGCCGGCGCGTGCCGGGGTCGGTGCCGGAGCTCGAGGTGATGCCGAACCCCACGACGGTCATCGGCCGGTTCAGATCGGCGTTGGTGAGCGTTCTCCTCGAATAGGGCCGCGTCGGAGCACCAGCGATCGGTGCCGACAGCTTCACGATGCCGATGTCGTACGCGTTGACGGTCGAGGTCGTCCACATCGGGTGCTGGCGCCAACTCGTCGCCGGGGTCCAGCCCGGTGCGCCGGGCGCTGGTGCAGGAGACGCGTTCTGGCCCGCGATTGCGGTGAGCGTCGTGTTCGGCCCTGCAGGAAGTTGGCTCGTACAGTGCGCGGCGGTGAGCACCACGGTCGGTGTGATGAGCGTGCCGGAGCACCGCCGAATCGTCGGGGCTCCGCCGTCATCGGCAGAGAACGTCAGGGCAATGAAGACGACGTCTGGATAGCCACCGTCGTCGACCGTCCCTCCCACGAGTGGGTCGTTCCGTTGGGCAACGGTTGGAGCTGGTTCGACGACGACCCCGCAGCTCATCGCCGCGAGCACTGCCACCAGGACGTCGAGTCGCACGGCGACAGTGTAGTCGCCCAACCTGAAGGATTTCCATGCATCGCCTGCGGGAATGCGACCTGAGGTGAGTCCCTGGCTCCCGTGGGCATGGTGACTCGGAAGCTCGTCCTGGTGGTGGTGTTCGCGGTCTCTGGCTGTCAGTGCGGCGAGCGGGTCGTCGGGTCTGGAGGCCAGCTCCTGGTCGAGCCCTCGGCCATCGATTTCGGCACGCTGCGCCCCGGCCAGCGGGAGTCGCGTGAGCTCGTCGGCACCGTCTCGGGTCGGAGCCAGGTGACGATCACCAGCGTCAGCATCGAACAGGCCGCACACCGGCCCTTCGCGACGTCGATGTTCCCCCGGACGGTCAACCCCGGTGACGAGGTGCGCTTCTTCGTCGAGTACGCACCACAGGCCTCGGTGCTCGAAGATCGCGGTGTGCTGGTGCTCGAGACCGACGCTTCGTCTGGAGCGGTTCGGATTCCGCTGAGCGGGCGAATGGCTGAGGCCTGTTCGCCGCGCACGGCGTGCTTCGTGCTCGAGGGGGTGACGCCCGAGTGTGGCACTCAGGCCGATGGGTGTGGCGGCTCGGTGACGTGCGGCTCGTGCGCGTCAGGAGCCCGCTGCGTGAGCGCGCGCTGTGTTCCGCTGCCGGTTGACGCGGGCGTCCGAGTCGATGCGGGCGTCGTCATCGATGCCGGCGTGGTCGTCGATGCCGGCGTCTGTGTCGCGACGTCGTGCACTGCCACTGGCTCGACGTGCGGAACGATCGCCGATGGCTGCGGAGGAACGCTGAACTGCGGGACGTGCGCAGGCGGCTCGAGCTGTCAGCAGAACCGCTGTGTCTGCGCGGGCGGCACCACCGAGGCGTGCGGCGACGGCCTCGACAACAACTGCGACGGCAACGTCGACTGCGCCGATCCTCAGTGTTCGGGCTTGATGGCGTGTGCTCAGCCGATGTGCACGCTCACCACACCCGAAGTGCAGGTGACCCGCGCTCCCGGCAACGCGTACGGCGCCTTCCTGCTCTCGATCCCGACGGGCTGGGCGGTCTTCACGCACGAAGATTCGAATGGCACGTCGTCCATGCGCTACAGCCTCTCGCGCCTCACGCCTCAGCTCGCGCCTGTTGGAGCCTCGACAGCCGTCACCAACACCGGCGTCGCGCACCGGCCGTACGCCGCGTGGAACGGCACCGAGTTCGGCCTCGCGTGGAGCGACACGACCAACTGGATGCAGAGCAACGACGTGCTCTTCACGAGGGTCTCGGCGACCGGCCAACGAATGCTCGCGACCGACCTTCCCATCTCGGCGCAGCCCGGCCTCGCGTTCCCCAGCGCCATCGGGTGGAACGGTGTCGCGCGCGAGTTCGGGGTGCTGTGGGCCGACGATCGCACCGGCTCGAACACCGATCGGTCGCTCTACTTCCGGCGGGTCGACGCGATGGGGCAGTTGTCGGGCGCCGAGGTGCGATTGACGCCGTCTCCCGCAGGCGTGACGACCGACTACGGCGATCTCACGTGGGGCGGGACCAACTGGGGCATCGTCGCGACGCAGTTCCGCCAGGGCGCGCCCTTCATGCTCTTCAACCGGCTCTCGTCGGTCGGTGCTCCCGAGGTGGCTGACGTTCAGCTCAACACGGTGGGCTCGAACGCCTTTCAGCCCCGCATTGGCTCGAGCCCGACGCACTACGCAGCCGTTTTTCAGGAGTACGCGCCGGGCAACCCGAGCCAGAGCGACATCGTGCTGTCGCGGCTCGACAAGAGCGGCCCGGCCAACGCGATTCGAATTCCCGTGACGAGCTCTCACAGCGCCACCAACGCGAGCGTCATCTGGGCGGGCTCGAAGTGGCTCGTGGCCTTCGAGGACGGGCGTTCGGGCGTGCGGCGGGTCTACCTCGCGCGGTTCGCCGCCGATGGAACCCGGCTGGGCGGCGATGAGCTGGTCTCGTGCCTTCCGACGAGCGCTGGTTTCCCGCACCTGGCGTTCGATGGCACGACCGTCGGGGTGACGTTCATCTCGACGATCGCCGGGCTGCCGCAGGCCTTCGTGAAGACCTTCGCGCCGTGAGGCAGCTCAGTCCTTCCAGAGCATCTTCCACGGGTTCTTCCGCAGGTCGGCGAGCAGCGACTTGAGATCGTCGTAGGCCTGCTTGTCCTTCATCAGCGCTCCGAGCGTTCCGTCACCTGCCTCGAGCCTGCTCAGGAGCTTGTCCGCGCGGCCTGCCAGCACGTCGACCTTCTCTCCCGCCTGCTGGTACTTCACGAGCATCGCTTTGAGGCGCTGACCGTCTTCTTCCGTGAACTGGCCTGACACGGCCGCGAGCCCACCGAGCGCGGTGGAGGCCTTCTTCGAGAGCTCTGGCAGATCGGTGCGCGCGAGGCGGGCGGCGCTGGCGGCGTCGTCGATCATGTTGTTCGTCCGGCCGCCCGGCTCGAGCTCCTTGCGCGCGATCGCGGCGAGCACCCGCAGATCCTTCGCGGCGACCGACAGCTCCTGCGCGAGATCTTTGATCTGCGTGCGGTTCTCGGTGAGCACGCCGTCGACGGTGGTGGTCAACCCGCCGAAGCCGTTGACGAGCTTCGAGACCGCGTCGGGGTCGTTCTCGAGCACCTTCGAGGCCGAGTCGAGGAACTTGGCCAGGCGGTTGGTGACGATGTCGATGCGGGGGGCGTCGATGCCGCGAATGGGCACCGAGGCGACATGCTGGGACGGCGCACTGCCCGGCCAGATCTCGAGGTACGGCTCTCCGAGCGGGCCCTGGCTGGAGATCGTGATCATCGCGTCGGTGCGAATCGCCTTCTCCGTCGCCTCCGAGATGCTGGCCGTCATCTTCACCGGCATCGGGTCGCCGTGATCGTCGCGGCGATCGGCGACGAGCTCGATGGCGTCGACGCGACCCACGGTCACGCCTCCCAGCTTCACCGGAGCGCCCTTCACGACGTTCCCCGTGTGCGAGAAGTCGATCGTCACCGAGCGCCCGCTCGAGAACGACAGCTCACCCATGGCGTAGAGCATGCCCAGGGTGCCCAGCACCGCTGCCAGCAGCAGCGCGCCAACCTTCAGCTCGAGACGCGACTCATCCATACGCCCTCTTGCGCTTACTTCGGCGCGTCCAGAAATCCCGTTTTTCCACCCTGGTAGCCCACCACGCCCTGACGCACCTCGACCACTCGGTCGGCGAGGCGCGAGAGGGCTGCGTAGTCGTGCGACACCACCAGCGCGCCGAGCCCCGCGTCACGCACCGCCTCGAGCGCTTCGTTCACCTGGCCCGCCGCGATCTGATCGAGCCCGGTCGTCGGCTCGTCGAGCAACAGGCACGTCGGCTGGAGCACGAGCGCGCGCGCGATGGCCGTTCGTTTGCGAATGCCTGGCCCGACCTGGGGAGGGAAGCGGTCCTTCAGCGCGGTGAGGCCCATCTGATCGATCGCGCGGGTGACGCGAGCCGCATCGGGCGCTCCTTGCACCGCCAGCGCGACGTTGGCCTCCAGCGTGAGCCAGTCGAGCAGCGCCGGTCCCTGCACGAGGTAGGGCACCTTCGCGCGAAGAGGAACCAGACGGCGTTCGGGGAGCTGATCGACCCGCTCGCCCAACAGCTCCACGCTGCCCTCGTCGGGCTTGAGCAGGCCCACCGCGAGCCGGCACAGCACGCTCTTTCCAGAGCCGGACTTGCCGACGATGAAGGTGAGACCCGAGAGCGGAATCTCGACCGACAGGCCGTTCAAGACGGTCACGTCACCGAAGCGCTTCACGATGCCGGTGAGCTTCAGGGACGCCACGACGTCAGACTCCAATCAGCAGAAAGGCTGCCGCCACCACGAAGTCGATCAACAGACACCCCATCGAGGCGTCGACGACGGCAGCCGTCACGGCCTCTCCGACCGCTGGAGCCCCGCCCTTCGCCTTCAGGCCTCGCGCCGCAGCCGCCAGAGGAATGAAGGCGCCGCACATCAGGGCTTTCACCAGGGCACACACGATGTCGACCGGGTCGACGAAGCGCGCGTCGGTGAACGAGCTCCCGTCGGCGCCGAAGACGTACGTGACGACGAAGCTCGCCGAGGCCGTGGCGGCGATGGTGCCGATGACCATCAGGGCGGGCAGGGCGATGAGCGAGGCGAGCAGCCGCGGCGTGACGAGCTCGGAGATCGGATCTGCTGAGCACAGCTCGAGGGCTTCGAGTTGTTCGTTCACCGACATCGCGGCGAGCTCGGCGCTCGTGGAGGCGCCGACGCGCGAGGCGGCGAGGATCGCGACCAGGAGCGGCGCGAACTCCCGTACCATCAGCTCGAAGTACGCGGGCCCGACGACCGTGATGTTCCCCGTGTACTTGCGCGCCTGCGCCCACGCGATCGTCACCATCACCGCGCCGAAGAACGCCAGGCCCGCGACGATCAGCAGCGATGACTTCGAGCCGATCTCCACGAACTGCACCATCGTCGCCCGGCCGTTGACGCCGTCACGTCGAATGGCGGTGATCGTTCGCGCGAAGAGAATCGCCGGCGCGCCGAAGATGCGGAGCAGGGCGCTCACCCGAACAACCTCGTGAGGAACGGCGTCAGCAGCAGATCGAGCGAGAAGATCGCCGCGCAGCTCAAGACGACCGCCGAGGCCGAGGCCTGGCCGACCCCGACGGCGCCGCCGCGCGCGCGCAGCCCGGCCACCGTCGAGACGAGCGCGATCGCGAGCCCGAACGCGAGGGTCTTCGCCAGGCCACCGATCAGATCGCCGACCCGCAGCATCTCGTCGAACGAGTTGAAGAACACCCGCAGCGGTAGGCCGAGCGAGAAGTACGAGGAGATCGCCTCGAACGCGACCGCGACGAGGAAGGTGACGCTCCCGAGCGCCGTGATGGCGATCGCGCTGCCCACGACTCGCGGCGCCACGAGGAGCCGGAAGGGGTCGAGCGAGATGCCGCGCAGGCCTTCGATCTGCCCGTTGATGTTGAGCAGCGCCAGCTCGGCCGCGTTGCGAGCGCCAATCCGCGCCGCCATGACGAGCCCAAGCAGGAGCGGACCGAACTCCCGCGTCAGCGCGTAGCCGGCCGCCCACCCCGTATAGAGCCGCGCGCCGAACTTCACCGCGTAGACGCCGGCCTGCAGCACCACCGTCGAGCCGATCAACATCGCCGCCATCAGCGCCAGCGGGAGCGAGCGATAGCCGAACAAGACGATGCTGCGCATGAGCTCGCGGCGATCGAGTGACGGAAGGTGAAGCACGGTTCGCGCGAGCACGAGGCCCAGGGCACCCACGAGGCGAATGACCGAGAGCGCGAAGGCACCGATCGCGCGAATCACGCCCCGCCGCCGATCAGCCGGCCCGCTTCGAAGCGCAACACGCGCGCGAGCGGGAGCGACGGCACCGGATCAGGCACGGCAGCGACGAGGGTTCGGCCGCGCGACACTTCGAGGAGCAGCTCTCCGATCGATCGCTCCGTCACCGGGTCGAGCCCCGCGAAGGGATCATCAGCCAGGAGCACCGAGGGCTGTGAGACGATCGCCCGCGCGACGCCGGCCCGTTTCTTCATGCCGCCCGAGAGATCCTCTGGCCGCTTGTGGCGCGCCGCCTCGAGGCCGACCCGGCGCAGCACCTCGTCCGCGCGCTCCATCGCCTCAGCGCGTGGCACCGCGCGCTTCGTCAGCGGCAGCAGCACGTTCTCGAGCACCGTCATCGAGTCGAACAGCGCGTCACTCTGAAAGACCATGCCGAAGGCGCTCTGGCGGCGCCGGCGCTCCTCGATGGTCAGGGTCGCGACGTCGTCATCGCCCCACAGCACCCTTCCGGCGGTCGGGCGTTGGAGCCCCGCAAGGCACTTGAGCCACGTCGTCTTTCCGCTCGCGGCCTGGCCGGTCACCACCACCTGCTCGCCAGCCTGCACCGAGACCGTCACGTCACTCAGCGCCTCGACGTCGCCGAACCGAACCGTCACGCCCTCGCAGGCGAGCCGCACAGCGCCCTGGTCAACGCGAGTCGTCACGACGCGGCGCACGTTATCCCCGCGGTCGAATCCGTCGACCTTCAATCGCCTCCCTCTGACGGCAGGTTGACGGGGACCGCGCAGTTCGCGATGAGCGGCGGGTGCGGTGCCTCTGGCTGGTGGTCCTCGTTGGTGCCGGGTGTTTGCCCACCGTCGAGGTCACTCCGCCTCCGCGCTGCGACGTCGCCGACGGCGGCATCTCGACACCCAGCGGCCGCGCGGTGCTGGTCGGCGAGCCCACCACGGTCGTCCTGAGCCGCCGCAGCGCATCGTGTCCGCCATCGCTCGACGTCACGCTGCAGGCGACCGTCACCGACGCCTCGTCGCTGCCGGTGGTTCAGACGCTCGCAGGCCCCTTCGTGCGCGGAAACTTCGTCACGGCCGAGGTGACCTTCACGCCGCTGACACCAGGGCTGCACCGCGTCGAGGCCACCTTCGACCCCGCGCTGGGCCGGGCCGTCAACGAGGTGCTCGCGGTGGGCCGCGCCCGGTTCGGCGAACGCGTCGCCTCGATCGACGGTGCCGTCGAGTGTCTGACTGACGACGCGACGAGCCGCGGCGCGTGGGTGTGCCTGGAGCAGCGTGCGGGCGTGTCGCAGGTCTCGTTCTGGAGAGGGAGCGCTCAGCTCCAGGCCATTCCCGCGGTCGCGTTCGACGTCGTCGACGACACCGTCTGGGTCTTCGGGCGCGGGGAGATCGAACGCTTCGTCGATCGCGGCGGCGATGTGTTGGCGCGTGAGCCAGACCGCGTGCTGCGACTCGACGCCGATCTCGTGCCGTCGGATGAGCTGGTCGTCGTCGATGCAGACTCGTTCTTCGTGGTGCGCGAGGGCGCGATTCACCTCCTCACGCTTGGGCCGTCTGGGCTGGAGCGCGCCGCGCCGTCTTCGATTCCCCGCGGCCTGTGCGGCAGTGGTGCCCGGGTGCGGCCCAGCGCCTCTGGCGAAGTGAGCGTGACCTGCGGCTCTCGGCCAGACTGGACGCGCCGGTGCACCTTCCCGCTCTCGACTCCGTCCGCGGCCCGGTGCCGTGAAGTCGAGGGGCGCCTGGTCGGCTCGTCGGCAGAGGCGAGCTGGTTGTGGCAGGGCCAGACCCTCGTGATGGTGGACGCAGAGGCGCAGCGGGCCGTCACGTTGCCAGCTGGCTGGAGCGTCGCGTCTGGACGAAGGCTCGCAGGCGAGTTTGCGCCGCTCGTCGTCGACTCCCTGGGCCGGGTCTTCCTGCTCCAAACACGAGGCGCCGCGCTCGAGCTCGAGGCGATGCCCGACGGTCTGGAGCTGCTGAGCTTCAGCCGAACGCACGCCCTCCTTCAGGGGTCGAGCACCCGCCTGCTGCTGGCGAAGTAGCGCTCAACGGCTGTTGCCGAAGAAGCGCTTGATCGACACCCGCCGGAACCCGCCCAGCACCTGGCGCACGACCGCCGTCGAGAACAGGAACACCGACGCGGCGATGCCGAAGACGCCCAGCACGGGAATGCCAGCGATCTCCCACTGCTTGGGCGCGAACGAGATGAAGCTGCCGATGATGAAGCCACACGCCGACAGTCCAGCGAACGCCACCACCGCGAGCGCGCGCAGGTTGCTGTTGATCGACTCGACCTGCTCGTTCTTCAGCGTGACGGTGAACTTGCCCGACTCGAGGTCGAGGATGATCTGCTGCAGCTGCAGCGGCAGATCGCTCGCAGCGCTCTGGAGCCGCATCAACGTCTTCAGCGCGTTGCCCTGCAGCTGCGCGGGGTCGTACCGCTCCGCCATCATCTTCTTGGCGTAGGGCATGAAGATCTCGCCGATCGGCATCTCAGGGTACAGCGAGCGCAAGATGCCCTCGATGGCGACCGAGGCGCGCGCGAGGATCGCGTACTCCCGCGGCACCTTCACCCGGTACTTCACGGCGAGGTTGAGCAGGTCGCGCACCAGCGCCTTGGCGTTCACGTCGGCGATCGAGGTCGGCAGGTACGCGTTCAAGATCGCGTCGATGTCGCTCTTGAAGGTGTGCAGGTTCGCGCGGCTGTCGGCCGTGCCAAGCCGGTAGAGCTGGCGGGCGACCGACTCCGAGTCCTTCAGCGCCACCGCGAGGATGAGGGCGATCAACGCCTCCTGCATCTGGTGCGTCACCCGGCCCACCAGCCCGAAGTCGATCAGCGCCAGCACCGGCCCCGGGAGGATCAGCAGATTCCCGGGGTGGGGATCGCCGTGGAAGAGCCCGTCTTCGAAGAGCTGCTTGAACGCTTCTTCCAGGATGATGCCCGCGAGCTTCTTCTTCCCTTCGTCGTCGAGCTGCGCGCTCGAGAGCTTGGGCCCGTCGAGGAACTCGAGCGTGAGCACCGTGCGGCCGGTCAGCTCGTCGTAGACCTTGGGGATGCGCACGTGCGGGTGGTCGACGTGGGCCTTCAAGAACGCGCGCACGTTCGAGGCCTCGTTCAGGAAGTCGAGCTCCTCGTGAACGGCCTTGTCGAACTCTTCGATGATCGTCGTCGGCGAGGTGACGCTGACCTCTTCGATCACCGCCTCGAGCGCGCGCGCGATCGCGTGCAGCACCGAGAGATCGGCCCGCATGCGCTCGGTGATGCCCGGGCGCTGCACCTTCACGACGACCTCGATGCCGTCCTTCGTCTTCGCCTTGTGCACCTGCGCCATCGAGGCGGCGGCGATCGGCTTCGGGTCGAACTCGTCGTAGAGCTCTTCGAGCGGGCGGCCGAACGCGGCGACGATCTGCTTGCGTACGTCCTCCATCTCGAACGGCGGCACCTTGTCCTGGAGCGTCGAGAGCTCCTCGATGAACTCGGCCGGCAGCAGATCGCCGCGCGTCGACAGCACCTGCCCGAGCTTCACGAACGTCGGCCCCAGCTCGGCCAGCATCATGCGGAAGCGGCGGGCGAACGTGAGCGACTGTGCAGCAGCATCTCCCTCGATCTTCGCGTCGGGGACGATCTTTCGCAGCCCTGAGCGCTCGAGGAAATCGGCGAACCCGTACTTGCCCGCGATGATCGCGATCTGGCGGACGCGATTCAGGTCCTGGAAGGCGGTGCGGATCACGCCCGCACCGTCGCACGAGGCCAGCGGGGGATCAAAGAAGCGCGCTCACCGTCGGCCGGGCACCGGGTAGCTCGCATCGTCGGTGTCGAGCAGCTTCGTGAAGTTCGTCATCGACACCGAGATGCTGGGCGAGAGCGAGCGCACGTGGTGCCACCAGCCTGACGGAATGAAGAGCGCCTCGCCGGGCCCGACGGTGACGGTCATGCGGTCGACCTCCGCCAGCCAGGGGAAGCGCTGCAGATCGAAGCGCTCGGCGTCGATTGGCGAGTAGTAGCTGAGCACGTCACGCAGCAGCTCGGCGTTGGCCGGGTCGATGAGGATGAAGCGCTTTCGGCCGCGCACCTGACAGAAGAGGTTGTTCGCGGTGTCGTGGTGCAGTGGCGTCACCGTGCCGCCCGCGCCGAGCCACAGGTACACGAAGCCGTCGAGCAACCGCCGATTCAAGATGCCCGAGAAGAACCCGATGTCTCCCATCAGGGAGCGCAGGCCCGGCGCCGTCAGGCCGTTGTTGCGCGCGACCAGGTACCGCGCGTTGGAGTGTCTGACGCGCTCGATCCACCCGATGAACTCACCCAGGGTCGTGGGCTCACTGATCCGCTCGACGTTGAGATCGTACTGCTGGGTCGTCTCTCGAGCCTCCATCACCTGCACCTCGGCCGTGCCGACGTTCCGGCGCAAGAAGGGCCAGGTCCACCGCGTGACGGCCTTCCAGTCGCGCATCATGTCGGTGACGACGATCGGCCGGTTGGGCGCGTAGGCCTGCTCGATGAACGCCCGATGAGAGAGGCGCTTCACCCGAGGCACGCGTCGGCGTGACGGGTCGAGCCGGCCGCTCTGGAGCCGGACCCGCCCCTGCCACTCGAGCCGCGCGATTCGGGTCACCAGGTCGCCGAACTCCTCGGCGTGGGGCGAGTCGGCGAGGCTCTGGAGGAAGCGGCTGACGGACGCCAGCGGGACGCCCGGGAAAGGCAGTGCCTCGACGATCTGGGCCTCGGGCACGTCTCGAAACCACGCTTCGGTCAGCCACGTTCGGACTGCTCGGGGCAAAGGGGCCATCGACTTCCTCTAGAAAAGTGAATCACCGGCTTGCACAGAGTGGAGGGGTGGGGTGTACACAGCTCGACGTCTTCTCGTCTTCCACAGAGGGAAATCTCGATGCCACGCGTCACCAACAAGCCGTTGACCAGCGCCCGTCCGCTCACCAGCTCCAAGCCGCTGAAGTCGTCGGCGCCGCTCAAGTCGACCCCGCCGCAGAAGACCTCGCCGCAGCCGCTGACGTCGGCGAACCCGGGCTGGAAGCCGCTGAAGTCGGCGCAGCCCGGCCGCACCGCACCGCTGAAGTCGATCGCGCCGCAGCCGCCCCCCGCGAAGACCGCTCCGCTGAAGTCGGTTCAGCCGGGCCGCACGTCGCCGCTCAAGTCGATCGCCCCGCAGCCGCCTCCCGCGAAGACCGCGCCGCTGAAGTCGATTCAGCCGGGCCGCACGGCGCCGCTGAAGTCGATTCCGCCGCAGCCGGCGCCGCTGAAGTCGCGCCCGCTCGAGTAAGGCTGAACGCAGCGCTTTTCACTCGCCAAGGGCTCGTCGATGTCGTCCCTGACGTTGCCGCCCGGAGTCAGACGTTGGCTCCGGGCACTCAGGCTGACCGTCGACCCCGAGGCCACCTCCCGCATCGCCTCCAGCCGCAACCTGACGCTCGTCGCCAGGCGCGGCGAGGTGCGTTCGCTGGTCAAGATCGCCGCGACCGCTGACGATCCCTTCAGTGCCCGAGAGGCCGCGCTGCTCGAGCGCCTCGCTGGTGGCGCGGTGGGGTTTCAGACGCCCCGAGTGACGCATGGGGCTCCGGGCCGTCTGGTGATCGAGTGGCTGCCGGGGAAGACCGCGTACGAGCGTCGCCGTGCCGATCGCCAGGTCGCCCCGCGTGACGACGCCGCCATCGGGCGCGCGCTCGCCCATCTGCACGCCCGCTCCGACGTGACGACCGAGCCCGTGCACGGCGATCTGATCGAGCGCTTCTTGTGGATGAGCCCTGGCGAGTACGCGAGCTCGAGCGCAGCGTCGTTGACGTTGTGGAACGCGGTGCAGACCAACGGCCGCGCTGAACGCGCGCTCCGTCACCTGCTCGAGGTCGAAGCGACGCACGCCCCCGTGCTCTGCCACGGCGATCTGCGGCAATCGAACGTGCTGCGCCACGGGCCCCACGTTTCCTTCGTCGATCTCGAGCTGGGCGGGCTCGGCGACCCTGCGCGAGATCTCGGCATGTGGCTCGCTGAAGACCTCGGGTTCTTCCTCGTTCCTCGCGAGCGCCGGGAGCAGCTGACGCTCGGCCAGCTTCGTGCCCGCCTCCGGTCGTTCATGCGCGCGTGGGAGCGTGAGGCCGACGAGCTCCAGCTCCCCGGGCGTGCTGGCATCCGACCGCGCGCGATGGCCTGGGCCGCCGAGGCGCTGCTGCGACGCACGTACACGGTGACCTTTCACGACGGCCACTGGACGGAGCGCGAGGCCCATGTCACCGCCTCGGCGCTCGAGCTGCTCGTGGCACCTGCGAAGTGGGCACGTCATTTCCTGGGAGCGCCGTGAGCGACGCGCTCCGCCGCCCGCTCGAGCGCCTCGCGGCCCGGCTCCAGCTGAGCCGCCGGGGCCTGCGCCTGCCTGATGGTGTCCAGGTGTCTCGAGACGCCGCGCCGCGAGCCCTGGAGGACTGGCTCTACGAGCGCTTCTTCATCGACTGGCGTGCGCCCGCAGGCCGCTTCTCGGACTCGGTGGGAGGCGCCCCGCACTTCACGGCGCAGCTCCTCGAGGCTGCGGGAGCGACGAGCTGGTTCGACGATCGGTTCCGTGTCGTGTCTCGTCACGCCACAGGAGTCTTCGTCGAGAACGGGGTGATCCGGCTCTTCGTGCGTGATCGCCGCGATCTCCGTCCCGCGCGCGCGGCCTCGGGTCGACGGGTCGCGGTGCGGCTCCCGTGCGCTCGTGAGTCGGCGATGGGCGGGTTCTTCTGCTTCAACTCACGGCTCGGCCGCCTGCATGACGACGGGCCGCACCTGAAGGTCTACCTGAACCTCAAGCCCGCACTCGCGCCCGTGCTGTTGCGTGGGCTTCTCCATGAGCCCTCGCTCCGTCGAGCCCGCTTCGACGCCAAGGTGGTGAACGACCCCGACGCCTTCGGGCGACGTGACACGGCGCTGCTCTACGTCGCGCCTGGCTCCATCACGCCGGTGCTGCAGTTCCTCGCGCGCCTGCGTCGCACCACGCCCCGTGGCTTTCGGGTCTCGATCCCGCCCTTCGTCCTCCCGCTCGCGCCTGGGGTCGGGCTCGCCGAGTCGCCACCCGGAGAGGACGAGAGCTTCGGTGCGCAGCGGTGCCGGCTGACGGCGCGGGGGCTGCTCTCGTGGCTCGAAGGTGACGCGCCTACCGCGTGGAGCGGCGTTTCGATGCAGTTCGACCAGCACGGCCTCGACGCGAGCCAGCCGTGGTTGGGCGTGCTGCCGTCGGCGTGGGTCGCGCGGGCCCGGTCGGTGATGCAGCCTGCAGCTCGGCGGTGAGCAGGGCCAGCCGCGCGTCGAACGCCGTGGCGTCGAGCATCGGCTCACGCCAGTGCGCGCTCGCGTGAAAGTGCTCTGCCAGCCGCGCCGCCATCGTGTCGCCCCACGTGGGCAGCGGCAGCATGAGATCGAGATGCCACGACTCCTCGAGCGTCTCGGTCGCGTGCCAGGTGCCGCGCGGCACGAACATGATGGAGCCGGGCTCCAACACGACTGACACCGCGTCGTCGGGCATGTGCTGCGCCAGCGGCCGATCGAGCTGCACCTCGAGCGACTCGGGCACCGGATCGCCTGCGATGTAGTTCTCGGCGGGGAACTGGACGTCCTGATTGGGCGCGAGCCACCATCGCTTGCGCCCTCGAACCTGCACGACGAACGACTCTTGCGCGTCGAAGTGCATGCGCGAGCCCGGGCCTGGCTTCGAGAGAAAGACGCTGGAGCGGATGAGGCCCGCGGACAGCTCGAGGTCTCGCTCGAGGGCCGCCAGCCAGCCCAAGAAGGGCTCGGAGTGGAGCTCGGGCTCGACGGCGTAGATGGTGTGTCCGGTGTGAAAGAACTCCGCCGCGGCGCTGCCGGTGACTGGCACGTTGCCGAAGCGGTTCTTGAAGCGGGCCGACTGCACCAGCCACTGCCGGGCCGACAGCGCCGTGAGCGCGTCGATGTCGCGGAGCTCGGGCGTGTCGATGAGGCCCTTCAGTCGGGCGGGGCTCCCGTGCTGCACGAGCAGCGTGCGCGGCCAGTGCTCTTGCAAGAACCGGCGCGAGGGGAAACGGCCGAGGAGCGCCGACAAGCCTGGCTGGCTCATGGGGTGGTGAGGTGGGCGTGAGAGAGCCGCTCGACCCAGCGCTGCTGCGTGTCGTCGAGCGGGCCCTTCGCGAGGGCGTCGGACAGCGCTCGGACCTCGGCTGGTGCCGAGAGTGAGAGGAGCGCGCCGTCGAGCGCAGGCTGTGAGAGCACGTAGCGATAGTGATCGGTGATGTCCGGGTGCCAGGCCTCGCGCGCCAGCCCCAGCTCGTCGAGCCGCGCGTCGTCGACCCAGCCGTCGGTGCTCTTGAAGTTGAACAGCAGCGGGCGCCGCTTCGGCAGCTTCGGGAAGAGATCGTGCCGCGCGCCGGGGTGGCCTGCGTTGAAGCGCACGAAGGCGAGATCGACGAGCCGCGCGCGGATGGCGGAGCGGGCCACGCGTCGATCGTGAAAACTCGCGCCGATGGCCTTCGCGCCGACGAAGGCACGCTCCCGATGGCCCTCGTAGACCGGCAGGCGGGCGCCGAAGTCAGTCCCGTAGACGCCGCCCATCGTCAACACGTCGAGGTGAACCAGGCCGGGCAAGTCGTCGATCAGCTCCTCGAAGGGCAGCTCGCAGAAGTCGGGCTGGGTGACGTACGCGGCGGCGCAGACCACCACACGGCTGCGCGCGCCCCGGCGCTTGAAGAGCAGGCGCAGGCCTTCGCGGAGCGGCGCGTACAACGGCCAGTGCATGTCGGCCGTGACGAAGAAGAAGTTGATGCCGGCGTCGTACGCCGCGAGCACCGTCTTCGGGTCGCCCACCATGCCCAGGCAGATCGGGCTGACCTCGAGCCCGTCACTCAACTCCAGCCGGTCCGTCAGTCGAGGCAGTCGCGCGCGCATGCGTGCAGCGACGCTACTCCTCGCACCGCGCGAGTCGAGAGGACGCTCCGTTTCAGCGCAGTCGCGAGTCCGAGAACCGGCGCATCACCTTGACGACGTAGTGCTCGGTCTCACCGTTTTTCGGGACCACCCCATGCACTGCGCCGGGCCCTGCGTTGTAGGCGGCGACCGCGAGGCGCACATCGTTGAAGCGATCGAGCTGCTGCTTCAGGTACCTCGCTCCGGCGTCGATGGCCTGTCGGGGATCGAAGGGATCTCTCACGCCGAGCAGGGCAGCGGTGCCAGGCATCAACTGCGCGGGGCCCATCGCGCCGGCGAACGAGATGCGGTGCGCGCGCCCGCCCGACTCGGTCTGCACGATCGCCCACATCAGGCCTCGGGGGAGCCCGTGTCGACGCTCCGCTGCCGTCGCCAGCTCCTCGAGATCGCCGTGGCCCGTGAGCAAACACAGCGGCCGGTGCTTCGCGTACGCCGACAACGCCTGCGCTTTCGACTCGAGGAAGAAGGGCGACAGCGGGAACACCACCGAGCTGCCGAAGAAGGCGACCGCGCCGTTGATCGCCAGCAGCGGCGCGCACCCCATCACCACCAGCTTCTTGCCGAAGGACAACTTCCAGAAGAGCCGCAGGGGCAGGGTGAGCAACCAACGCAAGGTACCCCTTGGAACGCGCGGCGCGAGGAATCGATCCCCGCGCCTGCGAGTCGAGGAGATTCGGCCCTTTATTGGCAGGTCAACCCACCGCCGCCCGCCGGCTGGCAGGTGAGGCCCGGCGCGCAGTCGTTGGTGGTGGCGCAGCCGACGGTCACCAGACAGTCGCGAGCGCGGCCGCCAGTCATCCCCGCGACGGAGTACCCGGCCGTGACGAGCGTCGTGGCGATCGCCTCGTTGCCGAAGGAGCCCTGCGCGTCGTTGGTCAACGTGACGGTCGCCGTCGCGCCACCAGCGGTGATTGCCAGCCCCGCGCCCACACCGTTGATCGCGGTACGAATCGCGTCGCCCACGTCGGTCGCGCTGCCGCCACCTGCCGTGAGGTTCACGCGAATGTTCCCGACGGTGAACATGCCGGGGTCCATGTCGGTGTCGAACTCGAACACGACGACCGGGTTCACGCCGTCGTCGAGCGTGAAGGTGGTGGCGTCGGTCGTCGAGGCGCGATTGACCGCCACGATCGTGCCCGTCGCGGCAGCGAGGGCTTGTGCCGTCTGACAGCCGCCGCCGCCCGAGCCGCAGGTGCCGCACGCCACGGTGTTGCCGTCGTCGCAGGTCTCGTTGGTGAGATCGCGCACGCCGTCGCCGCAGACGTTGCCACGCAGGCCGGGCACGTCGCGGCACGACGAGTCACAGCCCGTGCAGGTGGCAGTGCCGTACGCGCAGGCGGTCTCGGTGGTGGTGTTCATGTCGTCGCACTGCTCGTTCGGCGCGTTGGTGGTGCCATCGCCGCAGACGCCTCCGCTCGGGCGGTTGATGGTGGCCGTGCACGTCGCGTTGCAGGCAGGGCAGGTGGCCAGGCCATAGGGGCAGTTCCCCGTCTCGGTGACGGTGTTGCCGTCGTCGCAGACCTCACCCTCGCTCAGCTGCGTGGCGCCGTCGCCGCAGTACTGGCCGGTGAGGGAGAGCACGGCCTGGCAGGTGGCGTTGCACCGCTGACACGTCGCTTCTCCGTAGGGGCAGTTGGCTTCGGTGACGGGAGTGCCTTCGCCGTCGTCGCAGACCTCGATGTTCGGCAGCTGGGTGTCGATGAAGCCGTCGCCGCAGCTGGCGTTGCGGCACCCGATGACGCAGTTGTCGCCGTTGCTCGCGTTGCCGTCATCGCACTGCTCGCCGCGAACCATGTTCACCGTCGCGTCGCCGCAGAACGCAGTGGTGCAGTCGGTGTCGCAGGCCGCGGTGGGCACCAGGTTGACGCCGACGGTGTCGCACTCCTCGGCGGGCGGAGCCGTATTGACGAAGCCGTCACCGCACGCGCGCGCCGTGCAGTCGGAGTCGCAGGTCGACGAGCTGGTCAGCCCGGGGTCGCACGTCTCGCCACGCGCCGAGTTGACCGTGCCGTCGCCGCAGAACGCCGTGGTGCAGTTGGTGTCACAGGTCGTGGTGGGCGTGGTGTTGACGCCGACGGTGTCGCATTGCTCGCCGGCCAGCGTGTTGACGACGCCATCGCCGCAGGTGACAGCCGTACAGTCGGGGTCGCAGGTGGCGCTGCTCGAGGGGCCGGGATCGCAGGTCTCACCGCGAGCCGAGTTGATCGTGCCGTCGCCGCAGAAGGCCGTCGTGCAGTTCGTGTCGCAGCTGACGGTGGGCGTGACGTTGACGCCGACCGTGTCGCACTGCTCACCCGCGAGCGTGTTGACGGTGCCGTCGCCACAGGTGACCGCGGTGCAGTCGCGATCGCAGGTCGCGCTCGGCGCTGGCCCCGGGTCGCAGGTCTCGCCGGCCGCCGAGTTCGAGATGCCGTCGCCACAGCGGCTCACCGTGCACGATGGTGCGCCGTTGCAGCGTGCGGTCGCGGCAGCTCCTTCGTCGCACTGTTCGCCAGCGTCGGGGTTGAAGAGCGCGTCGCCGCAGACCGACAGGGTGCAGTTGACGTTGCAGCCGCGGAACGCCCCGCCAGTGTCACACTGCTCTCCTCGTGCCGGGTTCACCCGAAGGTCGCCGCAGTAGGCCACGGTGCAGTCGGTGTTGCAGGCGGCGGTCCCTGCGTCCTGGACGCCGATGGTGTCGCACTGCTCTCCTCCGTCGGCGTTCACGATGCCGTCGCCACAGCGGCGCAGCGTGCAGTTGGCATTGCAGGCGCCCGTTTCTCCGCCGGTGTCGCACTGCTCGATGCGCGAGGGCCCGGTGAGGTTGACGATGCCGTCGCCACACGTCGTGCTCCTGCAGGTGGCGCTGCAGTCGTCGGTGCTGACCATGTTGCCGTCGTCGCACTCCTCACCGGGGTCTCTGACGCCGTTGCCGCAGCCCAGGCCCGAGCGACAGTCGGCGCTGCACGAGTCGCCTCCGACGGTGTTGCCGTCGTCACACGTCTCGTTGAGCACGGGGTTGGGGAACTGGTTGTCGACGATGCCGTTGCCGCAGGTCTCGCTCGACTGGCAGTTGGCCGAGCAGCCGTCGCCATGCCGGGTGTTACCGTCGTCGCAGACCTCGGCGAAGCCGCCGTCGGCCAGCACGTCACGAACGCCATTGCCGCAGGTCTCGTTCGACTGACAATTGGCAGAACAACCGTCCTGCGCGAGCGTGTTGCCGTCGTCGCAGACCTCACCGCGAACGGCGTCCTGGTAGCGGTTCCCGCAGAACTCGGTCGAGCGGCAGTCGGCGGAGCAGCCGTCGCCCGAGCGGTTGTTGCCGTCGTCGCAGACCTCGTTCGTCATGCCGCCGTCGAACTGGTTGTCGAGCACGCCGTTGCCACATGTCTCTTGCGAGCGGCAATCGGCCGAGCACCCGTCGCCGGGGATGGTGTTGCCGTCGTCGCAGACCTCACGGGCGCCGACGTCGATGATGCGGTTGCCGCAGAACTCGGTCGAGCGGCAGTCAGACGAGCACCCGTCGCCGTTGCGGTTGTTGCCGTCGTCGCAGATCTCGTTCGAGCCCGCGTCGGGGAACTGATCGTCCACGTACCGGTTCCCGCAGAACTCGGTCGAGCGACAGTCGGCCGAGCAGCCATCACCCGAGGTCGCGTTTCCGTCGTCGCACAGCTCTCCGACGGTGAGATCGGTGATGCCGTTCCCGCATCGCTCGGTCGACAGGCAGTTCGCCGAGCACCCGTCACGATCGCGGGTGTTGCCGTCGTCACAGACCTCGTTGGGAATGCCCGAGTCTGCCGAGAACATGTTGTCGAGGCGGCCGTTGCCGCAGCCTTCGAGTGACAGACAGTCGGCCGAGCAGCCGTCGCCGTTGCTGGTGTTGCCGTCGTCGCAGACCTCGTTCACGCGGCCGCTGCCAGCCGGGAACATGTTGTCGATGATGCGGTTGCCGCAGATCTCCGTCGACCGGCACGACGAGCTGCACCCGTCACCGTCGACGGTGTTCCGGTCGTCGCAGACCTCGCCGGCGGCGCTGTCGATGACGCCGTTGGGGCACGCCTCGTTCGACTTGCAATCGCTGGAGCACCCGTCGCCCGAGCGCTGGTTGCCGTCGTCGCACAGCTCGCCCTTCAGCGGGTCGGTCACGCCGTTGCCGCACGTCTCGTCCGATCTGCAGTCGGCGCGGCAGCCATCGTTGCTCGAGATGTTTCCGTCGTCGCAGACCTCGCCCTCGTCGACGACGCCGTTGCCGCACGCCGAGCGGGTGCAGGTGGTGCCGTCCGATGAGCAGCGGCTTCCGGCAGGGCAGACGATGCCGCTGCGACACGCCGTGCTGGCGGGCTCGAAGCAGGCGGTGGTGCTCAGCAGTGACGCCGCGAGCAGGGGCAGAAGACGAAGGGAGCGGTTCATGGTGTCAGAAGCTCAGGAGGAGCGTGGCGCCGGCGCCGTTGGGGCCGACAGAGGGCACGAGGAGGAGCGCAGACTCCACTTTCACGTCGGCGCGGTACGGCTGCGGACGGTTCACGTAGAGCAACACCGCGCCGGCAGCGATGGCCGCGCCACCGATGCCGTAGAGCACCATGGCGCCCGCCTGCTGGCCCTGGCCTTGCGATCGGAGCGCCGCGAGATCGAGCGAGGGCACGCAGCCGCCGGTGGAGACGTCGACGCAGCCTTCGACGCCGCGATCGTACGCCGCGAACTGGTTCCGGGCCGACAGGTGCAGCCCGACGCCACCAGCCGCGAGTGCCGCGCCTGCGCCGAGCACCGCGAAGGGAATCCACGCGGCAAAGAGCCGACGATACTCCACGGCCTGCTCGGCCGCGCTCAGCGCCAGCTCGATGGTGCGCGTCTCGCCGCCGAGCAGCGTCGGGTTCTGCTCGTTGGTGAGGAAGCCCTCTTTCGAGGCGATGACGGTGATCGCTCCCGCCCGCACCATGCCCTTGTACGCGCCCGGCCCGATCAGCACCTGCTGGCCGTTGAGCTTCACGACGGCCCCCTCGACGTCACACCGCAGCTCGACCCGCGCCACCTGCTTGTCGATGAGCGCGCGGTACCGCTGCGCCTGCTCGTACTTGTCGGCGTCGAGCGGCGCCGCGCCGTACTTCAGCGCGGCCTCGAGCCGTTGGTACGTCTCGATGGGTTGATCGAGCTGCAGCAGCGCGAGCGCGAGGTTGTAGCTGATGGCCGGGTGGTCCCAGAGGGCGAGCGCCTCACGGTAACGCTCACTCGCGGCGCGCCACTGCGACTCCTTCAGGGCGGCGTTGCCGAGCCGGAAGATCTCGAGCGCCTGCTTCTGCGCCGACGGAGCGACTCCCCTGGCCCACGGACGCTCCTGCTCCGCGCCCTGAGCGATCGCCGTCGAGCTCAGCGCCACCACGATCACCGTCACTGCCCATCGCTGAAGCGTCATCCCACTCCCCACGTTGAAACGAGACGGGCGCCCTCGGCGCCGCGGTGTTCACTTCAAGACGTCGATCACGCCGCCGCCGAGCTGCTCTTCGAGGCGTCGGGCACGCTCCTGCTCCTTCGAGTACGCGCCCTGGAGCTCACGCCGGGCCTCGTCGACGGCCCTTCGCGCGCGCTCCGAGGCGAGCCGCGCCTTCTCGGCCTCGACGGCGTTCTTCTGCGCGCTCCGCTCCGACGACTCTGCGGCGACCCGCGCGTCCTCTGCGGCCTTCAGCGCCGCCTCGAGCTTCTTGCCTCGCTCTTCGACCTCGGCGGCGAACCGTCGCGCGTCGGCCTCGTTGTCAGCAGCGCGCTTGGCGTTCTCGACTGCCTTCTTCTCGCTCTGCTTGGCGGCTTCTTCGGCCGTCAGCGCCGCCTCGGCCTGTCTTTGCGCTTCACTGCGTGCGCCCTGAATCACCACCAGCGCGACCGCCGAGGCCGCGACGAGCAGGCTCAAGAAGGCCACCGCGCCGACCAGGAGGGTGCGGCGACGGCGCGTGGCGGCGCCGATCTGATTGACGACCGCGTCGAGGAAGGCGTGCTGCGAATCGCCGAGCGGGCCGTTGTACCGGCGTTGGAACCGCTGTGCCTCCTCCGCGAGCTCACCGCGCCACAGCAGATCTGCCGGCCGCTCCTTCTGGTTCCACGCGCGCGCGGCGAGCCGCAGCTGCTCGAGGAAGGCGGCGTCTTCTCCGCTCTCGTCGAGCCAGCGCCGCAGCGTCGGCCAGCTGGTGATCAGCGACTCGTGCACGATCTCGACCGTGGCGACGCCAGCGCCGGTCTGCACCACGAGCAGGCGCGCCTGCACCAGCTCGTCGATCACCGCCTCGAGCTCTCCAGCGTCGGCCTGGCCCTCACGAAGCTCGTCCATCGAGACGATCGCGCGCGTGCGCTCCGGCGTCACCAGCCGCAGGAAGATGTTGCGGGTCGTGGCGACCTTCGCGGGCGACATCTTCTGCAGCACCGAGTCTGCGTGCGACGCGAGCGCGCCGCCGACGCCGCCGATGGCCTCGTACGCGAACTTCGTCAGCTGCTTCTTCGCCGGGTCGCGGTTCTCCCACAGCATCGAGGCGGCGAACTGCAGCAAGGGCAGGGCGCCCGAGGTGTGCTGCAGGTGGCCGATCATGTCGTCGACGATGGTGGGCGACTCGAACTTGTACCCGGCCAGCTCGGCGGGCTGCACGATCGCTTCACGCAGCCCTTCAGGGCCCGGAGACGCGAGGAAGACGAGGCCCTGGCTCAGCTCGGCCATGAAGCGCGAGTCTTCGGCGACGCGATCGAGGAAGTCGGAGCGGATCGACAGCGCGAGCCGAATCGGTGATGTCGGGTCGTCGGCCACGCCAGCCAGCGCCGCGGTAAAGGCCTTCCGCTCGGCGCCGTCGGGCACCAGCGTGTAGAGCTCTTCGAACTGATCGACGAACACGAGCACGTTCTTCTTGTCGCGCCGCGCGAGCGATCGCAGCACCGAGCCGACGTACCCAGGCTCCGTCGAGATGCGCTGCGCGAGCTTCTTCTGTTCGGCGATGTCGTCGGCGACCGACGTGGCGGTGCCGATGAGCGGAGAGATGAGGCTCGCCAGCCCTGCCAGCGGCGAGCGGCCTGGGCGCATCACCAGGGCCTCCCAGCTCTCGCCAGACCGTTTGAGGGCGGGCACGAGGCCTGCGCGAACGAAGGACGACTTGCCTGCGCCCGACGGGCCCACGATGCCGATGAGCGGCCGCTCGCGAATGCGGTTGACGACCGCCGAGATCTCGAGCCGCCGCCCGAAGAAGCGCGCCGCGTCGGACTCCTGGAACGACGACAGGCCGGCGTACGGGCTCTCGTCGATCTTGATCTCCTGCGTGTACCGGCCCGGCAGGAACGGCTCGAGCGCGCGGAGGAGCGTCACCGCGTCGGGCCAGCGATCTTCCTTCCGCTTCATGAGGCACTTGTCGACGATCTGCGCGAGCGGCACCGGCACGTCGGGCGCCTTCGAGTGCAGCGTCGGCATCGGCTTGTCGAGCATGCCGGTGACCATCAGCTGATGGCCCTTGAGGGGATCGAGCGGGTGCTTCCCGCTGAGCATCTTGAACAACATGATGCCCACCGCCCAGATGTCGGCGCGGTGATCGATCGAGACGCCGATGCCCCACTGCTCGGGCGCCATGTACGACATGGTGCCCATCATCGCGCCCTTCTGCGTCAGCTCGCTGTCGTCCTCGTCCTCCAGGTTGGTGCGGGGGGCACGGGGCCTCGCGACGTACTCCGGCGCCGTCTCGTCACCCTGCAGCACCTTCGCGATGCCGAAGTCGAGCACCTTGGTGATGCCCGTGTCGGTGACGAAGATGTTGTCGGGCTTGAGGTCGCGGTGAACGATGCCCTGGCTGTGCGCCGAGGCGAGCGCGCGCACCACCGGAATCATCAGCTCGACCGCCCGGCCCACGGCGACAGGCTTGCTGTCAGGGACGACCTTCGTCAGCGGCTTGCCCTGGAGGAACTCGAACACCATGAACGGCGAGCCCTGCCAGGCGTCGACCTCGAAGATCACCACGATGTTCTCGTGCGCGACCGCGGCCGTCGTGCGCGCCTCGAGGATGAAGCGCTTCGTCATGTCGGCCGAGTGCGTGCGCAGGAACTTGATCGCCACGCGCCGGCCGAGGCGCAGGTCGCGCGCGAGGAACACGCTGCCCATGCCGCCGCGGCCGATGAGCTTGATGATCTCGTAGTGGTGGAGCCGGGTGCCGGGCTCGGGGTCGGTGACCGCCTGGAGATCGGGTGAGGTGTAGCTGTTCTTCGAGCCACCCGTGCCAGGCGTCGGCTGCGAGGTCGGCCCCGTCGGCGCCGGGGTGGGGTTCGAGACGATGACGTTCGCCGACCCGACGGGCGCGACGCTCGGCGGCCGCGGCGCGTTGGCGGTCGGGCTCACGTGGGACTCCGGCCGGACCATCGTCTCGAGACCAGCCTGCGTGTCTTCCGCTGAGGGATCCGGCTTGCTCACGTGTGAACCTCGAGATGGGCGGGGTTGCCAGATTCAACGAGCGAACCGCAGGCACGAAGACTGTAGCTCAGTCTTCCTTCCCACGAATGTCATCGAGCGAACGGGAGCCGTCGAGGTACTCCGAGAACTTTCGCGTCAGGTACTTCTGGGCCTGCCCGCGCAGCAACATGCCGGGGTCGCTCGCCTCTCCCGAGATCTTGTTCGCGAGCACCTCGAGGTTGCCGTCGATGGTGACGCCGACGGCCTTGCCCTTCATCGTCGCCTTCATGCCGTTCCACGACGAGGTGATGCCGTACTTGCGGTTCCAGTACGAGAGCAGTGCTTCGACGCGCTTCTTCGAGTCTTCCACTGGCACCGTCGAGGGCACTTCGAACTTGATCATTCCCATGTGGAGGTCCTTGTTGAGGGGAAGGAGAAGAGGCCTAGTTGCGGCGCGCCGTCTGGTGCAGCTCGAGCACGATGGAGCCGTCCTTGAACAGCCGCACCGCGCCCGAGGTCTGGCTGACCACGAGCGAGATGCACTTGGTCGTCGCCGTGATGCCTGCGGCTGCGGCGTGTCTGGCGCCGAGCCCCAGGGGAATCTTCACGTCGTCGTCCTTCGACGAGAGGTACCGGCCCGCGGCCAGCACCACGCCGTCTTCACGAATGATGAAGGCTCCGTCGAGCACCGAGAAGTTCTTGATGGCCTCGCGGATCTTCGGGTCGAGCACGTTGCGCTCGGCCTCCGAGAGCCCCTGAAACGGGTTGATGGTGAGCTGCCGGCTGGTCTCGAGCACCGTGGTGTGATCGCCGATGCAGATGATGGTGCCGATGGGGTGGCCCTCGAACCCCTCCTGGCCGATCTGCAGGGCCAGCTGAATGAGCGCGTCGACGACCTGCGAGTTGAACTCGTCGCCCAGCTTCACGCCCTCGATGGCGACCCGATCGTCGAGGCTGCCACCGATGCGCATCTGCATGAGCGTGTCGATGTGGCGGCCGATGCGGCCCGTCATGCACAGCACCAGGTCGCCCTCTTTGAAGAAGCCCTGGCTCAGCGCAGAGACGACCGCCATCTTCACGCGCTCGGTGCGCGAGTAGTCGTACGAGGGAATGACGACGACGCGCTCTTTTTTGGCCGTCAGCTCGGCCGCCAGCGCCTCGGAGCTCACCGCGTAGAGCAGCTTCTTTCGCGCCTTTCGCCCACGCAGGTCAGCAGGGGCCAGCAGCACGTCGCTGATGTGCAGCACGTGGTTGACCTCCGAGCTGTTCGCGAGGGCCAGCGCTGCCTTGAGGAACTCCCGATCGAAGCGTGCCAAGTCCGACATTGGAGCGGAGTCTACTCGATAGGCGTGATTTCAAAGGGTTAATTCGACATTGCTTGACACTGCGGAGCGCCTGCCACACAGTTCCGCGCCTTTTTTCCCGCAGCCGGAGAACTTTTCGACCCATGTCTGAACGAGGAACGCTGGGCGCGAAGGACCTGAAGCGCTTCAAGAAGATGCTCGAGGATAGCCGCACGGCGATCCTCGCCAAGGCACGCAAGACGATGGAGGAGGAGTCGAACTTCGATACCGACGATCTGCCTGACGAGATCGATCAGGCCTCGAGCGAGTACGCGCAGTCGATGGCGTTCCGCCTGCTCGATCGCGAGAAGCTGTTGCTCGCGAAGATCAACAAGGCGCTTCAGCGCATCACTGACGGCTCGTTTGGGCTGTGCGAGCGCTGCGAAGAGCCCATCAGCGTCAAGCGCCTCGAGGCGCGGCCAGTGACGACGCTCTGCATTCGCTGCAAGGAAGAGCAGGAGAAGAAGGAAAAGTCGTACGGCTGACGGCTGTGCGGCTGGGCCTTTGAAGCGCGGCACCGTCGAGGAGCTCCTGGCTCCCGGCGGTGCCCCAGCGCAGGCGAAGCTTCAGTTCATCTCGACGCGCACGAGCTGCCGGCCGATGAGGAACTGATCGCCGTTCTCGACGAACGCAGGCGCGGTCAGGCGCAGGAAGGTGCCATTGGACGAGTGCTTGTCGCGAATGCCGTCGCGAATCAGCACGCGATCGGTCGCCACGTGCAGGGTGGCGTGGCTCGACGAGACGAAGCCGTCGGTGGGGAACACGATGTCGCCCGCCTCACGGCCGACGAGGTTGTCGCCGTCTTTGAGCGGGTACGAGGCGCCACGGGTGCCGCCTTCCATCAACTGCACCATGCGGAAGCGGAAACCCGAGTCCGGAGATCCCCACGCCGTCGCGCCATCGTCGCCCGGGCTCAACACCGGCACCGGCTCGATCACCAGGCGCTGACGCCCCAGCCGAACCTCACCGCCGCTCGCCACCTCGCGCTCGATGCCGGGAGCCAGCCGCGCGAACACCCCGTTGCCCCCGCCCACGTCTTCGACGGCCAGCCGGTTGCCCGAGAAGAACAGGCGCATCTGGGTGTCGGCGACGAACGGGTCGTCGGTCAGAGAGAGATCGCCGTTGCGCCCACACAACATCACGTCGCCCCGCAAGGGAATGACGGACTCGGGCCCACCATCGGCACGCACCACTCGCACAGCCACTCGCGGACGATTCGCCATCGCGACACTGCGTAGCACGACAGTTCCACCCCTGTGAATCGTGTGGCGATTGGGGCTCAAAGGTGGAAGCATTCACTCAGCCGTGCCTCCACCGGATGACACCATCGGAAGGACCTTCGCCGGCAAGTACCGCGTCGAGCAGATGATCGGCGAGGGAGGCATGGGCAAGGTCTACAAGGCCACCCAGCTCGCCCTCGATAAACCGGTCGTCCTCAAGGTGCTTCGCCAGGCGCTGCTCGGTGACGAGCGGACGGTGGCTCGTTTTCAGCGCGAGGCGAAAGCCGCCAGCCGGCTCAACCACCCCAACTCCATCTCGGTGCTCGACTTCGGGCAGGCCGACGACGGCGCGATGTACATCGCCATGGAGTACGTCCAGGGCAAGGACCTGCACCAGATTCTCTCGCGTGAATGGCCGCTGCCCGAGTCGCGCGTGATGCGGTTGATGAGCCAGGTGCTCTCGGCGCTCGCCGATGCACACTCCGTCGGCGTCATTCACCGCGATCTGAAGCCAGAGAACATCATGGTGTCGCAGGGCCGCAGCGAGCCCGACTTCGTGAAGGTGCTCGACTTCGGCATCGCGAAGATCGTCGACGGCAGCGACGAAGAAGGGCCAGCCCTGACCCGTGCGGGCTTCGTCTGCGGCACGCCCGAGTACATGTCTCCCGAGCAGGCGCGCGGCGCGAAGCTCGACCACCGCTCCGATCTCTACGCCGTCGGCGTCATCCTCTACCAGCTGGTCAGCGGCATGTTGCCGTTCGACTCTGACTCGGCCGTCGGCTTCGCGACCAAGCACCTCACCGAGATTCCACCGCCGCCCACCAGGCGCCGCCCAGACGCGCGGATCAGCCCTGCGATGGAGCGCCTGATCATGAAGGCGCTGTCGAAGAACCCCGACGAGCGCCCCCAGACGGCAGAGCAGTTCCGCGCCGAGCTGCTCGCCATCGACAAGGAACGTCGGGCTGCCGTGGGTCGCCGCTCCGGCCCGCACTCTGCGCCGTCACTCGCGCCGATCTCGCGCAAGGTGACGCCGCTCGATCAGCAGGAGACGAAGGTCAGCGGCCCGCCGCCGGGCATGCCCTCGTCGCCGTGGTCGCAGCGCGATGAAACGGTCAAGCACGCGCCCGAGCCCATGACGTCTCCGGGCCAGTCGACGATGCCGACCTCGGTGCCGCACAACGTCGCGCGCACCACCGTCGAAGGGACCGGCGCGCTCGTCTTCAAGGTGGCCACCGTCGTGCTGGTGCTGCTCGCGCTGCTGCTCGCGGGTGCCTACGCAGTCCAGGTGCTCAACCAGTCGAAGGATCACTTCGTGCCGGGCGAGCCCGCTGAGCCGCCTTCCAACGCTCCCATTCCCGGGGGCTCGAGGCGCAACCTCTGGGACCAGGACATCCCGAAGATCGAACGCCGAAAGGACGACGCGCAGAGGGCGCTCGCGTCCGGTGACGAGCTGTTCGTTCGCGGCGACTTCCGCAGGGCCAGCAGCGAATACGAACGGGCCTGGCGCCTGGATCCCCGGCCTGAGATAGCGCTCCGCCTCGGAGAGGTCGCGCGACTCGAGAGCGCGAGCACCGAGACGAGCGGGTGGTGGGGGCGCTACCGCGAGATGAACCCCGGTGGTGCCGAGGTCGTTCGCGAGTACATCGACGAGCGGCTCGGGCCCTAGGCTCGGCGTCGTCTGTCTGGGTCGAGGTCGAACGGTTCGCTCGACGCGCTCAGCTGCTCGACTCGCTCCGTCGCCACGCAGCTCAGCCGGACTGCTCGACTCGAACCGGCCGCCACGCAGCTCAACCAGTCTGCGCGACTCGATCCAGGCGCCACGCAACTCAGCTCAGCTCAGCAGCTCGACCTGAAGCGTCTGCTGGCCGACCCGAACGCGATCGCCGGCCTTGAGCGGGCGCTCTCCTGCGATGCGAACGAAGGTGCCCAGCCCGCCCGAGAGATCGCGAATCATCGCGCCCGTGGGCAGCGGCGCCACCTCGCAGTGACGGGGCGCGAGGCCTTCGTCGCTGGGGAAGCTGAAGTCGCAGCGGCCCTGGCCGATGGTGAGCACCGGGCCAGGCGTGATGATGCACCGGCCGGGGCGATCGCCGAGGAGCACCTCTTCGATCGCGTAGTGCACCACGCTGTTCGGCACGGGCGCGCCGTAGACCAGCACGTCGACGCGGTTCCACGGCGGTGCAGGCTCGATCGCGCCGACGTAACGGAACAGCCGCAGGCCCGTGCAGAACAAGCCGCCTGAGGGCAGCGTCTCTTGCCCTGCGATGCTGGCGTAGATGCCCGAGGTGCTGTTCTCGTCACGAACGAAGAGCTTCCCGTCGCGCACCGTGAGCGTCGCGTGGAGCGGAGAGACGAACGGATCTTCGGGGAAGAGGATGACGCCGCGAGCCCGGCCGATCTGGGCGCCCGTCGCGCCGAGCCGGAAGCGTTGACCCCGCGCGGGGCCGGCGAGCACCGTGAGGCCGAACTTCGGGCCCGGCGTCGTCTGGGGAGGCGGCGTTGCCGATGACTGGAACGTCGGCCGCGCCGGAACGCCGCGACCCGAGGAGGGCGCGACTGGAGCGCTCGCGAGCTCTTGAGGAACGGGGTTCGGCCCGCTGCGGCGCAACCCCGGAGGCGCTTCGGCCGGCTTCAGCGGCACCGGCGTCGAGCCGGTCGGTGTCTTGTCCGAGCCCTCGTTCATCGACTGCGGTTGCTGAGGCACGAGCTTCGGCGACTGATCCGTCTTCGCGGCGCCGTCGGTGCCAGTCCCGCACGACATGCAGCGCACGGCGCCCACGACGTTGAGCAAGTCACAGCTCGGGCAGACGACTCCAAGCGATTTGGTGAGGAACGCCGTCATGACGGGGTGTCGATAGTCAGACTTTCCGGGTGTTTGCGCAACAGATTCGTGCGTGCTGACGCATTGCAGCACCGCAGCAGGGTGTTAGCATCACAGCGTTTGATTCGGCTGAACGACATTTTGACGAGGGTGTCGTCGTACCACCCGGCACCCGACCTCGACATCATCAAGAAGGCCTACGTCTATTCGGCGAAGGTGCATCAGGGTCAGGTTCGCAAGTCTGGCGAGCCCTATCTGATTCATCCGCTCGAGGTCGCCGGCCTGTTGGCGCAGCTGCGCCTCGATGAGGCTTCGATCGTCGCAGGCCTGCTGCACGACACCGTCGAAGACACGCTCGCGACGGTCGAAGAGATTCGCGAGCTGTTCGGCGCCGAGATCGCGGCGATCGTCGACGGCGTCACCAAGCTCTCGAAGTTCTCGGCGTCTCAGCAGCTGTCGCAGGAAGAGAAGCAGGCCGAGAACTTCCGCAAGATGCTGGTCGCGATGGCCCAGGACATTCGTGTCATCCTGGTGAAGCTCGCCGACCGCACCCACAACATGCGCACGCTCGAGCACATGAGCGAAGAGAAGCAGGCGCGCATCGCTCAAGAGACGCTCGACATCTACGCGCCCCTGGCCAATCGGCTCGGCATCTCGTGGATCAAGACGGAGCTTGAAGATCTCTCGTTCCGCTACACGCGCCCGAAGGACTTCTTCGAGCTCGACGCGCGCATCAATCGCAAGAAGAAGGACCGCGAGAAGTACATCGACGACGTGGTGGCGCTGATCACCGGCAGGCTCAAGGAGTCGGGCATCACCGCGCAGGTCACCGGCCGCTTCAAGCACATGTATTCGATTCACAAGAAGATGCGCTCGCAGGGCATCGACTTCGATCAGGTGCCCGACGTGATCGCCTTCCGGGTGATCACCCACGACGTGGGGCAGTGCTACGGCGCGCTCGGCCTGATGCACCAGCAGTGGAAGCCGGTGCCCGGCCGCTTCAAGGACTTCATCGCCATTCCCAAGGCGAACATGTACCAGTCGTTGCACACGACGGTGATCGGCCCGCTCTCGGAGCGCATCGAGATTCAGATCCGCACCGAAGAGATGCACCGGGTCGCCGAAGAAGGCATCGCCGCGCACTGGGCCTACAAGGAAGGCAAGACCGCGCTCGCGACCGACGACGAGAAGTTCGCGTGGCTGCGGCAGCTGCTCGAGTGGCAGCAGGATCTGAAGGACCCGAAGGAGTTCCTCGACACGGTGAAGGTCGATCTCTTCACCGACGAGGTCTTCGTCTTCACGCCGCGTGGTGACGTCAAGAGCCTGCCGCGCGACGCCACGCCGGTCGACTTCGCCTACTCGGTGCACTCGGCCGTCGGCGAGAAGTGCGTCGGCGCGAAGGTGAACGGCAAGATCGTTCCGCTCCGGTACAAGCTGAAGAACGGCGATCAGATCGAGGTGCTGACCAGCCCGCAGGCGCACCCGTCGAAAGACTGGCTCACCTTCGTCAAGACGAGCCGCGCGCAGCAGAAGATCCGCGCGTTCATCAAGGAGCAGCAGCGCGAGAAGTCGATGGCGCTGGGCCGCGAGCTGGTCGAGCGCGAGTTCAAGCGCTTCAGCTTGAACCTCAACAAGGTGATCAAGAACGGCGAGCTGAAGCCGCACCTCGAGGGCTACGGGCTCAAGACCGAAGAAGACGTGCTGGTGGCGGTCGGGTACGGAAAGATTCAGCCGAGCCAGCTGGTCGAGCTGCTGTTGCCCGCCGAGAAGGTCGCCGAGGTGCGCGAACAGCCAGCGCCGTCGACCTCGAGCCCGTCAGGGCTGTTCTCTCAGATGACCGATCTCGCCAAGCGCGCGATCGGCCGCAAGGCGAGCGGCGGCGTCACCATCGGCGGCATCGACGACGTGCTGGTGCGCTTCGGGCGCTGCTGCAACCCGGTGCCCGGAGACGCGATCGTCGGCTTCATCACCCGCGGCCGCGGCGTCACCGTTCATCAGGCCGGCTGCGAGAAGGCGCGCGCGACCGATCCCGAGCGCAAAGTCGACGTCGCGTGGGACGTGAAGGGCGCCTTCAAGCGGGCCGTCACCTTGCGCGTGATGACGGTCGATCGCCCGGGGTTGCTCGCCGACATGTCGCAGATCTTCTCGAAGAAGGGCGTCAACATCTCGCAGGCGAACTGCCGGGTGACCGGCGACGATCGCGCGGTGAACACCTTCGAGTGCGTGATCTCGGACCTCAAGCAGCTCAACGATCTCATCCGCAGCATCGAGAAGCTCACCGGAGTGCACTCGGTCGAGCGGGTGTGACAAGACGGAGTTCACATGACGCGTGAAACGATTCAGACCGATGGGGCTCCCGCGGCGATCGGGCCGTACTCGCAGGCCGTCTCGGTGCCGTCGGGCCGAATGGTGTTCCTCTCGGGTCAGATTCCGCTCGATCCGGTGACGGGGAAGCTGGTCGACGGCGACATCACCGCGCAGACCGAGCGCGTGATGAAGAACCTCGAGGCGGTGCTGCAGAAGGCGGGCGCGTCGTTCGCGAACGTCGTGCGGTGCGGCATCTTCCTGGTCGATTTGAATGACTTCGGGAAGGTGAACGAGGTGTACGCCAGGTCGTTCCCGGCGAACCCACCCGCTCGGGCGACCGTTCAGGTCAGCGCCTTGCCAAGAGGGGCTCAAGTCGAGATTGATGCGGTGGCGGTGATCTGAAGGCCGGCGTCATTGCCTCTCACGGAGCGTGTCATGAAGTGGATGAGCTACCTGCTGGTTGTGCTGCTGGTGCCCATGTTGGCGCGCGCGCAGACCCCCGGCTGGTCGCCGCCGCCCCTGGTGCCTGCGCCGGAGCAGGTGACTGATCCGAACGCGCCGCCCGCTCCGCCGCCGATCGATGGGCAGTACGGCACGCCGACGCCGCCGAGCAACATGCCGAACGCGAAGCCGTATCTTCCCTACGGGCCGCAGACGCCGAAGGAGCCGCCCGGCCCCGAGGTCGGGTTGATGGTGAGCGAGTCGCTGTTCGGCATGCTGACGGCGGCCGGTATTCTGGTGCTTCCGTTCTTCCTCCTGGGCTTCTCGAATGGCGGCCTGCTCAGCTCGGACCCGGTGGTCGGCACGGTGATCGCTGCGCTCCTCTTCGGCAGCGCGCCTCTGGCGATCGCCCAGACGCAGGTCTCGATCGCGAACGGGAGCCGCAACTACACCTCTGAGATGTGGCCAGCGGCGCTCGCTGGCCTCGCAGCGCAAGCGGCCGTGCTGGGGCTGACGTACCTGACCGGTGGCGGCGCGATCGTTCGCAACAACAACACCTGTCCTGTCGGGACGCCGACCGGGGGCAGCTCGATTCCGTCAGGGTGCGGGAACGACGTCGTGCTCCTCGTCGGCTCCATCGTCGCAGTGCCGCTGATTCAGATGGTGGTGCTCAACCTCACCAAGCAGCCCCGCTTCCGCCCCGCGATGGCGAGCCGCGACCCGAAGACCGGAGCGCTGGCTCTTGGCATTCCGACGCCCACGCCGCTCATCGGGCCGACCAGCGCAGGCTTCGCGGTCGGCGCGAACGTGTCGTTGATCGACTGGCGCTTCTAGCGGCTGAAGCTCAGCGTGGAGCCAGACGTGTCGAACGCCTGGGCCGTCTCCTGCTGCTGGGCTCTGAGCCGTCACCTTCCGCCGGTGTTCGACGCCCAGCGCGGCGTGGTGCCCTGGTACACGACGAGATTTCCGTCGTTCTGAATCGCGAGCCAGGCGCCGGCGAAGCGTGACGTGCCGGTGTTGAACAGGGGGAAGCCGCCAGCCGTGTAGACCACGAAGTTGCCGTCGCCCTGCATCGCCGCGAGCGCACCTCCGCGGCCGTTGGTCATCGTCGCCCAGAGCGCGCGGCCCGCCTGGTAGAGCACCAGGTTTCCATCGCCCTGCATCACCAGCACGAAGCGACCGTCACACGAGGCCTTGCTCTGGCCAATGCCGAGCGCCTGTCCGGGCATCAGCCGCCCACACCCGGTGACGGGAGCAGGGGTTGGAGTCGGCGTGGGAGTCGGCGTCGGCGTTGGCGCGGCCCGGCACGCGGTCGGAGACGTCGTTCGGAGCAGCTCGAAGGGGTTGATGTCTCGCTTGTAGGCGCCGTCGGGCGAGACGTTGAAGTGCAGGTGTGTCGAGCCGGTGCCCGTGCGGCCCATGTACCCGATGAGCTGGCCCGCGGTGACGGTCTGGCCTTCGCGCACGACCGCCTGATCCATGTGGCCGTAGTAGTACTCCCAGCCGCACTCATCGCGCAGGCGAACGCGGAGCCCCGAGGTGCTGCTTGGCGTGCCGACACGAACGATGGTGCCGTTGGCCACTGCGACCATCGGCGCGCGCTGGTAGGCGAACACGTCGATGCCGTTGTGCGTGGCCGCCGGGTTCCAGTCGGAGTTCGCGTTCTGATCGGGGCACGAGGTGCGGCAGGTGCCGGTGCCGCACGAGGCGCGGTCGTACCCGATGTTGTGTGGCGCGGCGACCGGGAACACGTTCATGCGCGGCGAGCAGCGGACCTCCTGCGTCACCGAGGCGGTCTCGTTGGTCTCGGGATCGAGGGACTCGAAGTCGTTGCCGTCGGTGATCACGCCTTCAGCGCAGCCCACCGCGAACATCGTCATCAGCACAATGGAGGATCGGAGCATGGCGAGCGGCTGTGCGCGCCGCGTGCCAACATCGTGACCGTTCGGTCATCTTAAGGTTGTCGAATTAAGCCAGGAATAACAGCCGCTTGCGTTGCGACGCGAAAAGGCATGACCATTCGGTTTCTGTTTGTGGAGCGCCTGGGTGCCACCTCGCGTCTCCAGTTTTGTCGCGTTTCCAGACGTCACGCGAAGGCGACAGTGGGCTTGCGCTGGGCCGCTCCGCTCCAAGGACCGCTCGGGTGCCGTGCTATCCATCAAACGTCTCGCAGCACTCGGGGAGACTCCACATGACCACGATTGGTCGCATGGGCCAGACCTCGGCCGTTGACCGTTCCACGACGCCAGATGACGCAAAGGCGATGGTCGAGCTCATGGGCAACGGCGCGGTGGGTGACACCTCTCGTCTGAACGCGAACCGGAAGGCGCTTGCTCTCGGGCCGCTCCCGACTCGAGAGCAGCGATGATGACGTCGGCGTTGGTTCAGCACGCCGATGTCTCCAGAATCCCAGAGATGCAGGATGCGGCGACCGAGCTCGAGCGCCGCGGCGTTCTCGTCACGCGCTTTCACGCCAAACACCTGCTGCGTGGCACCGTTCCGCTCACGCGCGACGCGCTCGTCGTCGGATAGGTTCACGTCGTCGAGGCTGCGCTGAAGCAGCTCGGCATCGAACCGCCGCAAGAGCAGTGTTACCCCGAGGCCCTGCGCTCATTTCTCGGCCGCAAAGTGTGGGCCTCGACGATGCGAGAGGTCACGGCGGCCCTGCTCACGGGCGCGATGTCCGAGCTCTTCGTCAAGCCACGTGGGCGCATCAAGGCCTTCACTGGCCGCATGGTCGACGCGTCCGACGTCGGTTCGTTGATGCACCACTCGGCGTCGATGCCGGTCTGGTGTGGCGAGATCGTCTCGTTCGCGTCTGAGCACCGTGCCTTCGTCATTCGGAGCGAGGTGAAGTGCGTCCAACAGTACGGCGGAGACGATCGCGTTGCTGACGGCGAAGTCATTCGAGACTGTGTCGATCGACTGACGCAGGCTGGGACTGCCGCTTCTGCGTACGCCATCGACTTCGGCGTGCTCCGCGATGGTCGAACGGTTCTGCTGGAAGTGAACGACGGCTACTCGCTCGGTCGCTACGGCTGTGGGCCAGAGGTCTATGTCGACGTGCTCCGCACCCGGTGGGCCGAGCTGGTCGAACTCAGCCGATGATCATGTCTTCGCGTTCCATGCGGCCCTCGGCGAAGCGGCCCAGCGTGAAGCGCTCGAACAGCTCGTCTGACTCACCCGTCGCCATCCACGCCGCCATTCGTTCCGCGACGGCCGGCGCCATCATGAAGCCGTGCCCGACGAAGCCGCTGAGGTGGAGCAGGTTCGGCAAGCCCGGCGTTCGGCCCAGGATGGGCGAGTTGTCGGGCGTGACGTCGTATGGCCCCGACCACTGCCTCAGAATCTTCACGCGCCCGAGCTGCGGCAGCTGCTCCGTCAGTGCCTGCGAGTAGCGGGTGAGGAACCGCTGCGTGGAGCCCAGGTTCATGCCCGCCGGCTCGCGTGGATCGCCCATGCCGCCGACGATCTCTCCGCGCATCGACTGCGAGAAGTAGAGCCCTGAGTCGAGCACCGAGACGAGCGGTCCGAGGAACGGCTTGAGCGGCTCGGTGGAGCAGATCTCATGACGATGCGGCTCGTTCGGCAGATCGATGCCCGCGAGTGAGGCGACCTGGGGGCTCCACGCGCCGGCAGCCAGCACCACCGTCTCGCACGCGATGTCTCCGCGATCGGTGATGACCTTCTTGAGCCGACCGTCGCTCTGCTCGAAGCCGATCACCTTGGTGAACGTCTCGACCTTCACGCCCTTCTTCTGCGCGGCGTGCGCGTAGCCCCAGAGGAACGGCCACGGGAAGATGACGGCGTCACGCGGATTCCAGGCGGCAGCCTTCACGCCGGTCATCGTCAGGTGCGGCACGATGTCTCGCGCTCCGTCTGCGGTGAGGATCTGCGTCGGCACGCCGTGTGCGTTGTGCAGCTTCGCCGCGCGCTCGATCTTCGCGACCACCTCGTCGGACTTCGCGAGGAACAGGTACCCGCCGCGACGGAACCAGACGTTGATGCCGAGATCGCGGGCGAACCGGTCCATCAGGTCGATGGAGCGACGGGCGAGCTCGATGAGCGTCGGCGTGCCCCACTGCATGCGCACGCCGCCACCGTTTCGGCCCGACGCGCCCGCGAGGAGATAGCCACGCTCGAGCACGACGATGTCGGTCTCTCCGCGCTCCGCGAGGTTCCACGCCAGCGCGAGGCCCATGATGCCGCCGCCGATGATGACGATCTTCGCCTTCGTGGGCACCGGACCTTCAGGCTTGAGCGCGTTCTCGGTCAGGCCGAGTGACTGAGGCACGCCGCCAGCAGGCGCCACCATCGGGTCGAAGGACGCCGCGGCCCACTGGGACAGCTCGGTCGGGAAGAGGGGAGGCCGTGGCGTGAACGGCATCAACTGCGCCGCGGTCGGCTTCGGCTTCGTGGTGTCTTCGAGGAAGCGCGCGACGGCCGTGAGGCACTGCTTCCCCTGGCACATGCCCGTGCCGAAGCCCGTGAAGCGCTTCACCGACTCGATATCGCAGTAGCCCTTCGCGATCGCGTGCTCGACCTCAGAGGCCGTCACGTCTTCGCAGGGACACAGGAGCGCTTTGCTCATGGCGTGGCTCCTTTGACGGCGGTCGCGATGGCTTCGGCGGCGACGAGCCCTTGTTCTGTGGCCGCTGCGGCGCTCATCGGGCCTCTCAGCTCGCCCGCGGCCCAGACGTTCGCGGCGGCTTTCCCTACGGCGTCGGCCTCGACCGTGAAGAGCCTGCTCCGCGCGTCCCAGCCAACGCGTGCACCAGCGGCGCGCGCGAGCTCGAACGCAGGGCTCAGCGGCGCGCACACCGCGACCGCATCACACTCGTGCTTCTCGCTCGTTCCTCCGAGCGTCACCGTCATCGCCGTCACGGAGCGGAGCCCATGCGCGCGCTCGGGGACTCCACCAACGGCCACCGCCTTCGAGCCACTGGCGACGATCAGCTTCGCGAGGCTGCGGGCTTCATCGGGCTCACCGACGACCGCGATGCGCTCGCCCGGAACGACGCCGTGCTGACGGATCGTTCGGCTGACCGCGCGGCCCGCGAAGATGCCGGGCAGATCGTTGTTCGGGAACGTCAGCAGGGTGGGCTGGCCGCCATTGGTGAGCAGCAGGCGCTCATAGAAGACGAAGTGCATGCGCTCGTTCTGGAGCGCGACGAGGAACGGCTTTCCATCGTCTGCGAAGACGCCGACCACCGTCGCGCCAGGGCGAATGGAAGGTCCGGCAGGAACGACGATCGCCGGCGCGCCTTCCTCACTGCCAATGAGCAACCGCCCGCCGCACGCGCGCTCGCGCTCGAAGAGGGAGAACCCGACGCCACGTTCGGTCAGTCTCCGTGCCGCGCTCAGGCCCGCCGCGCCGCCACCGACGATGGCCACCGGAACCGTCTCGACGATCGGCGACGCTCGGGACGGGGCAGCCTTCTCTGGCAGCGTGCCCAGGCCCGCGAGCTTTCGCGCGACCTGGAGCATCACCTTCTCGACGAGCGGCACGCCCGCCATGAACTCGTGATGGTTGAACCACTTCGCGAACACGAAGTCGGTCGCCTGGAGCACGTCGAGGCTCGCGTCGGGGAACGCGTTCTGGCGCTCGACGCGCATGCCCGGCTTCACCTCGGTCTGACAGGCGTACTGGTTCGGCGCGCCGTCGATGCGCACCAGGCACTGCGAGCAGGCGCCCGAGAAGCAGAACGGACCGCGAGGCCGGTGGTACTTGATGGAGCGCGACAAGGTGGCGCGACCTGCGGCGACGAAGGCCACCGCGACGGTGTCATCGGCCTGCGCGGTGATCGACTCTCCGTCGAGCTCGAAGGTGACGGGGCGATCGATCGGCCTGACGCGGTGACTCATCGGAGAGCGCGTGTAACGCAGTCGCGACCGGGTTTCAGCCCTTCGGCATCACGCCGAACGCCACCAGCATCTTCACCAGAATGCCCAGCAACGACTCGCCGGCGATGAAGCCTGACGCCACCGGCACCGTCACCGCGGCGGACTCCTTGTCGCCCTTCTTGCGGCGGTACCACTCGGCGACGGCCGACCCGATGAACATCATGATCGAGTTGTACGCGGGGATGACCATCGCGATGCCGAGGCCCGAGGGAGATGGCACCCACGCCTTGGCCTTCTTCGGCACCTTCACCTCGAGGATCGCGAGCGTCGTTCCCACGAGCGCCCCGATGAGCGCCGCCCACCGCGCCGAGGGGTGAAGCGCGTCGATGCCCGCGACGAGCATCTTCGACACGTTCGCCCACACGAGGGCGCCGGGCGCCGGGAACTCCTTCGAGCCGAGCACGTCGGGCGTCGGCACCAGGATCATGAAGGCCGGCACCACCGCCAGCGAGCCCGCGACGACGCCGAAGAGCTGGGCGAACAGCTGTTGCCGCGGCCGCGCGCCGAGCAGGTAGCCGCTCTTGAGATCGGTGAGCAGATCGGCCGCGTGCAGGCCGACGCCGCCGGTGATGTTCGCGCTCATGATGTTCGGCACGAGCGCCTTCGGGAGGAGGATGGCGAAGATCAGCTGGGTGACGGGGCCGAGGGCCTTGGTCGGCGTGACGTCGGTCTCTCCGGTGACGCGCGCCGCGATGACGCCCATCAACACCGACAGCGGCAAGGCGATCGCGCCGGCCCAGAGCGGAATGTCGAAGGCGTACCAGCCGAGGAAGACGACCGGCGGTCCGAAGATCAGGAACCCGATCGGAAACCACGACGCAGGCGCTTCGATGTCCGCGAGTGGATCAGCGGCGTCGGTGGCCTTCTTCGGGCGCAGGAGCTTCATCAGCTCGGTCACGCTCTTCACGACGCTCTTCCACTGAAACGCGAACGAGGTGAGCCCCGACGAGACGAGCACGGCGGCGCCCATCCACACCGTCCAGCCGACGATGGGCTTGTAGCCGACCTCGGTGATGACCCCCGCCTCGTACATCGCCGGAGCGATCACGCCGAACGTCAGCCCCGCGCCGAGCAGCAGTGACCAGCCAGTGCGGAACGACATCAACGCGCCGGCGCCGAGCATCAGCGCGCTGCCTTCGAGGGCGAGCGTCCACTCCGACAACGGCTTGCCCTTGAGCGTCAGCGGCAGGCTGAAGGTGCTGGGAATGCGAAACGGCATCCACGAGAGGTTGGCGTCGCGGAACCACGCGATGATCGCGCCGCTCAACCCTGCGATGCCGAGCCAACGCGCCTGCTTCGCGCCTCCCTCGTCTTGCGCGTGGAGCGCACGAATCGTCTCGGCGGTCGCGGTGCCGGTGGGGAAGGGGAGCTGCTCCTGGTTGATGAGCTGGCGCTTGATGGGGATCGCCGCGAACACGCCGAGCGCCGCGATGCCCGCGAACCAGAGAATCAGAATCCACGCGTCGGGCCGGGTGCCGGTCAGCATCACCAGCGCCGGGAGCGCCGCCATGTTGCCGCCGCCCGTCATGTAGCCCGCCGCCGACGCAGCGCTGCCCATCGCGTTGTTCTCGAGCTGGCCGAGCGGCCGTTTGGTGAGCCCGACCGCCTTGACGCCAGCCATCGCGGCCCACGCGATGATGCAGGCCACGACCGTGACGCCGATGCTCCAGCCTGTCTTGAGCACCACGTACAGGTTCGACAGGCACATCACTGCGCCGATGCCCATGCCGAGCAGCACGGCGCGCACCGTGAGCTGGGGCTCATTCGGACGGTACGTCTTCTCGAGCCACTCCAGTTCGGGGTTCGCCAAGTGCGCCCAGAGGGATTCGAACCCCCGACCCTCGGCTTCGAAGGCCGATGCTCTATCCAGCTGAGCTATAGGCGCTTGTCGTCGACTGCAGGTTGATACGAGGGCGATGGACCGGGCTTGAACCGGCAACCCCAGGAGTCACAGTCCTGTGCTCTACCAGTTGAGCTACCACCGCCAGAAACGAACGACAAAATCGGACGCGCACCTACCGGACGTGGCTCGCCCCGTCAACATGACAAGCGGCATCACTCGATCATGATGGGCGCGCAGGTCGACACGCCCGCGCCCACGATCCGTCTGCCGCTGCTGGGAATCGGCGTCGTCACCGCGCCGGTCGTTCCGTTCATCCGGTAGACGGTCGTCGAGGTCTCGTTCTGCCGCTGCAGGAAGATCCAGAAGTCGCCACCCCAGAAGGCGAAGGCCCAGGCGGTCGGTTGGCCCATCAACGTCGGCGCCTGGAAGCTGCGGAGCGTCATGCCGTTCTGCTTGTTCAGCTCGCTCACGAGCGGTGGCGAGAGGTTCGGGAAGAACGCCCACAGATGAGCGTCTCCGGTGCCGGTCAGCTCGGGCGCTCCGGTGAGCTGCGCGCGGAGCGTCACGTTGAACGGTGATGTGGTGGAGAGCGTGCCGAACTGGCTGTTGGTGAACGTCGAGTTCACCGCGTTGCCCGCGATGTAGAGCGTGTCGGTGGTGCCGCCCGCGGTGTCGGTGACGAAGCCCATGCCGTACACCTTCGCGGCGTTCGGGCTCATCACTGCGATGCGGGAGCAGGCGAGGGTGTTCACGTCGACCCGGAAGAGCTCTCCGTTGCCGTAGACGACCCACGCCTTCGCGTCGCGATCGACGCCCATGGAGAACGGCTGCGCGCCGCCGCTCGCAGGGCAGTTGAGGCGGCCCTTGTCGGTGAACGCTCCGGGCATGCCAGCGAGGCGCGGGTTGAAGCTCGAGAAGGTGCCGTTGCTGTCGACGACGTAGACGAGCTTGGCGTCGTCGGAGCAGGGGTCAGCCATTCCCCCTCCGGAGCCACCGGCCTGCGCGGTGCCGCCCGCGGTGCTCCCGCCGCCTGCCGCGTTTCCGCCGCCCACCGCTGCGCCTCCACCCATCGCGGCGCCACCGCCGTTTCCACTGCCGCCGCCCGTCGACCCGGGGATGCTGCACGCGCCGCCGTTGCACGTCTGGCCAGCCGCGCAGCTGTTGCAGCTCGAGCCATTTCGTCCACACGCCGTCGCGTCGGTCGCGGTGACGCAGCGATCGTCTCTCGAGCAGCAGCCCATGCAGGTGGCCTGGGTGCACGTGCCGCGAGTACCGCACGCGCTGAGGAGCACTGCCGCCAGGGAGACGATCGCGAACCGGGTCATGCTCCGAACTGAACCACGGAGACGGCCTTTGGTCGAAGCCGTCCGGTGTGTGGATCGACGCGATCGTCAAAAGGGAGCTGCGGCTGCCTCACCACGAGCCGTGCGCGCTGAGGCGCCGGCCCGACCCGAACCGTCATTCCCGAGGTGAAGCGCAGGCAGTCGGCCTCCATCCCGTCGGAGAAGATCGTGCCCGATTGCGGCATCAGCGACTCGATGTGCAGCTGGGCCGAGTCCTCCAGCCAGCCCACCACGTTGGTCGCCTGCGAGTGCTTCGACACGAACGGCTCGCGCACCACGTAGAAGAGCCGCGGGTCGTTCCACGGCATCTGCAGCGGAGAGATCGCCCGCCCTCCGAAGAACGCGCCGACGCGATCAGCCATCGTGCGCACCGACGACAGCCAGCCCGTGGAGCCAGCGCCCGTCGAGACGATCACGCCACTGGACGACTGCCGTTCGACTGACGCGGGCTTCGCGGCCTCAGTCACATGCAGGCGGTAGTGCGCCGACTGGTGGGTCGCCTCGCCGATGAAGAGATCGTTGAAGGCGAGCAAGGTCTGACCATCGCTCGTCTGGGCGCGCGCGAGCGTCACCTCGGCGAGCGGCATCTTCCCTTCGAGCGTTCGCGTCACGGTGGCACGGGCCTGCGTGACCGAGAACGGGAGCAGCTTGCCGTCGAAGCGTGACGGGTCAGGGTTCACGCCGATGAGCGGCTGCGAGCCGATGTACTTGGCGGTGTTCGCGACCAGCCCGTCCTGGCCCGCGGCGACGACGAGATCGCCGGGGCCGAAGCGGTAGGTCGACAGGAGCGAGCGCTCCAGGCGCTGCACCGGCAGGCCGACCTCGAGCTGCGCCTCGAGCAAGTCGACGGCCTGACGATACGTGTCGTCCTCTTTCGCGTAGTCGCCAAAGTCGAGGCCCGCGTGCTCCAGGTAGAACTTCGCCTGAGCGCGCGTGTTGAAGCGCTCGATGAGGCCCTGCAGGCGCGTCTTGCGGGTGACGAGGATGAGCTTCTCGAACATGACGGTTCCTCACTTTCCATGCGGCAGGGCGGGCTGCATCAGCGAGCGGAGCAGATCGGGGCTCATGTTGAGTTCGCCGATCTTGTTCGCGTTCTCGGCCAGCTCGCGGAAGGCGACGGCGATCAACGACGCAGGATCCATCCGTGCGCTCGACAGCGCCTGGAGCGTCTTCCAGTCGAGCTGACGAATCGGCGCGAGCGTCTTCTCGAGCGTGTACGCCTGCGCGTCGGCCAGCGTGCGCTCGTTGGCGACCTTCTGGACGAGCAGCGTCTCGCGCTCCTTCTCCATCGCGATGTCGGCGGCCATCTTCGTCTCTCGGATGTTGCGGCGCTTGGTCTCGACCATGATCTCGGTCTCGAGCTCGCTCTGTTTCACGCGGCGCTCCTGCTCGACGGCGGCGTTGCGGCGCTCGTAGATGGCCTCATCGCTCTGTCGCTGCAGGCCTTCACGTGCTTCAGCCTCGAGCGCGCGCGCCATCTCAGGCGTCGGACGCACCGAGAGCACCGCGACCGCCATCACCTCGACGCCGAGCATCTGCACCGCTTCGGTCGAGCGCAGGCCCGAGAGCACCGACTTCTCGAGCTGCTCGGAGCGCGTCAGGCCCTCTCGCAACGCCCACTGCTGCAGCGACGTGCGGGTGAGGATCTGCGCCGCGTAGACGAGCCGCTCGGTGAGCTTCTGGGGATCTTCGGAGCGGTACGCGCCGGCCGCCGTCACCGAGTAGTCCATCAGCGCGGCGAGCTTCTTCGGGTCGGCGACGCGGAAGGTGAGCTGGCCCTGCACGGTCACCTGTTGAAAATCAGCCGTCACCTCGGTGAACGCGAACGGCACGTCGAGGCTGGACATCGGCACCTGCACCAGCGTCGTGGAGGGCTCCCAGAAGAAGAACGACAGGCCGGCGCCCTCACGCTTCAGCTTCCCGGACTTGAACTGCATGACCCACGTCGTCGGCGCTGCTTTCAGGTACCTGACCATGTGTGACCTCCGTTGGAGTCGATATGACTCTAGCGACGCTAACAATAGAGTCAATCTGACTATTTCGTCTGGCTGGACGAATTGAAACTGGCGCTGGAGCGGAACAAGGGCGCTAAGGGGACCTTCCATGCTCCCGTACTTCGAGCTGCCGCAGCTCTCGCTGCCTTTCGGCCAGAAGGTCGACATCTTCGGTGTGCTCTCGACGGTCGGCGTCGGCGTCGGTGCGATGATCGCCGCGCGCGCCGCGCGAAAGTACGGGCCGGGAGACGACGAGCCGCTCCGTGGCGTCGTCACCTGGGCCGTCATGTTCGGCCTCTACGGCGGCCACTTCATGCACGTCTTCGCCTACCACCCGGAGCTGCTGAAGGCCTCGGACCCGTGGTTGGTGTTGCGCTTCTGGGAAGGGCTGTCGTCGATGGGCGGCGTGCTCGGCGCGCTGCTCGGCATCTTCATCTACTTCCGTCGCATCAAGACGCCGGTCGGGCCGTACCTCGACGCACTCGCGCTCGGCACCGCTCCCGGCTGGGCCATCGCGCGCCTGGGCTGCTTCTTCGTGCACGATCACCCGGGCGTGAAGACCGACTTCGTCTTCGCGGTGAACTTCCCCGGCGGAGCGCGGCACGATCTCGGGCTCTACGACATGGTGGCGCTGATCGTGTTGACGGTGGTGCTCAACGTCGCCGCGCGCTTTCGCCCGCGACAGGGCCGGCTCATGGGCATCCTCGCGATGGGCTACTCGGTGAGCCGGTTCTTCCTCGATTTCCTGCGCGCGTCAGACATGAGCTTCGTCGACCGTCGCTATCTCGGTCTCACGCCGGCGCAGTACATCGTCGTGGGGCTGTTCGCGGTGGGGGTCTGGCTGGTGACGAGACCGGCGCCCGAGGTGCAGCGGAATGAGATCGTCGTTCCGCCGGAACCTGCTCCGGTTTGAAGGCAACCGGCCGACGCGAACATGATTGACAGGCTGCGATGGAGTGACGTATTCGCCGCCCGCCTCAAGGAAGCGTAGCTCAATTGGCAGAGCAATGGACTCTTAATCCATAGGTTGTCGGTTCGATTCCGACCGCTTTCACACCAGAAGGCCGGCCCTCGAAAGAGACGCCGGCCTTCTGCTTTTCCAGCGCTGGTAGTGTCGAGCGGCATCACGGGCAGGTGGCGTAACTGGTAGCCGCGCCGGGCTTAGAATCCGGTTCCGAAAGGAGTGGGGGTTCAAGTCCCCCCTTGCCCAAGTCGCACTCCCTCGACGGCGAGTCCCCACCCATTTGCGCGATGTGCAGTGCCGCGCGGCGCGCGATGGTTCCGCCGGTGCCCGGTGCGTCTGCTTCCTCTTCGTTGACCCGCTCCACCCGGTCCCCTAAAGGCGGCGGGTTCGAATCACTTTTCCCCGAGGAAGCACGCATGAAGGTTCAGGTCGAGTCGGTGTCATCCATCGAGAAGCGGCTGTCGATCGAAGTCGACGCACAGGTCGTCAACCGCGAGCTCACGCAGGCCTACGCCACGCTTGCGCAGCAGGTGAAGATCCCCGGCTTCCGCCCGGGTCGCGTGCCGCGTCGAATCCTCGAGCAGAAGTACAAGAACGAGGTCGAAGCCGACGTCGTTCGCCGCGTGCAGGCGCAGGCCACCGTCGACGCCATCAAGGCCAACGACGTGAAGGCCGTGGGCGAGCCGCACTACGCTGGGGGCAAGCTGGTGCCGAACGAGACGTACGCGTTCACCGCGCGCTTCGAGGTCAAGCCCGAGCTCACGGTGAAGGAGTTCAAGGGCCTCTCGCTCAAGAAGCAGGACGCGACGATCGACGACGCGAAGGTGACGGAGCAGATCGATCGCCTGCGCGAGTCGCGCTCGACGCTCGAGACCGTCGCCGGCCGTGACGTGGCGAAGCTCGGCGACATGGCGGTGATCGACTTCGACGCGACGAAGGGCGGCGAGGCGTTCCCCGGCAACACCGGCCGCAACGTCACCGTCGAGGTCGCTGCTGGCGAGCTCGTCGAGGGCAACCTGCCGCAGCTCGACGGCATGAAGGTCGGCGAGCAGAAGACGTTCGACTACGCGTTCCCCGCCGATTACCGCGTCGCGGAAGTGAAGGGCCAGACGGCCAGCTTCACCGCCACGCTGAAGGAGCTCAAGGAGCGCAAGCTGCCTGAGCTCAACGACGAGTTCGCCAGGAGCCAGGGCTCGGACACGCTCGACGCGCTGAAGGCCAAGGTGAAGGCCGACCTCGAGCGCGGCGCGAAGAACCGCGTCGAGACCGAGGCGCGTGAAGAGCTGCTCAAGGCGCTCATCGAGAAGAACCCGTTCGAGTGCCCGGCGTCGATGATCGATCGTGGTGTCGACTTCATGCTCGACGGCGCGCTTCAGTCGCTGATGCGCTCGGGCGTCGACCCGCGAATGCTCAACCTGGACTGGGGCAAGCTGCGCAGTGAGATGCGCCCGCGCGCCGAGGTCGAAGTGCGTGGCTCGATGCTGCTCGAGGCGCTCGGCAAGACCGAGAACCTGAGCGCTGGCGAGGCCGAGCTCGAGGCGAAGTACGAAGAGATCTCGAAAGAGACCGGCATGCCCGCCGCGCAGGTGAAGGCCCGCTACGTCGCGCCCGAGGCGCAGGACAGCCTCAAGACGCGCATCATCGAAGAGAAGGCGATGGCGCTCGTTCGCCAGCACGCCAGCTGGAGCTGACCCCGCAGTCCACCCCGAGGAACGCCATGCCCTACATGCCTGTCCCCTACGTCGTCGAGCAGACCCACCGTGGCGAGCGGTCGTACGACATCTACAGCCGCCTGCTGAAGGACCGGATCATCATGATGGGCACGGAGATCGATGACGACGTAGCGAACGTCATCATCGCGCAGCTGCTGTTCCTCGAGTCGGAGGACCCGGACAAGGACATCAGCATCTACATCAACTCGCCCGGCGGCTCGGTGACGGCCGGCCTCGCGATCTACGACACCATGCAATACGTGAAGCCGCAGGTGTCGACGATCTGCATCGGGCAGGCGGCGTCGATGGGCGCGGTGCTCCTCGGCGCGGGCGCGAAGGGCAAGCGGTTCGCCCTGCCCAACGCGCGCGTGATGATTCACCAGCCCCTCGGTGGTGCGCGCGGTCAGTCGAAGGACATGGAGATTCAGGTCGCCGAGATGGTCCGCCTGCGCAAGGCGCTCTACGACATCCTCGGGAAGGCGACGGGCCACACCTACGAGCGCATCGAGCAGGACTGCGATCGCGACTTCTTCATGAGCGGGCTCGAGGCCAAGCAGTACGGCCTCATCGACGAGGTGATGGAGAAGAAGAAGCCCGCCCCGCCGACGGCCGAGAAGAAATAAGTCCGTTTCAAAATGCCCGGTGGGTGCTCCCACTCACCGGGCATGAACGTCGAAACCCCGAAGAACCTGGTGTGCGGTGCCCTCGTGTCGGGCCTGCGCGCCCCCGTCGTCCTGCTCTTCATCGCGTTGTTCCTCTCGAGCGGATGTGGACCCTCGTTCCGCGACTCGTGTCAGGCCACGTGCTCGGGCTGCTGTGACGCGATGGATCGGTGTCAGGTCGGCACGTTCCGCGAAGCGTGCGGCATCGCGGGTCAGGCGTGCTCGACGTGTCAGAGCGATCAGACGTGCACCGTGGGCGTCTGCGCAGGGCGGGGAACCCCCGGGCCGGCGCCAACGGCTGGCGGACTCGGTGGCGGGTCAGCGGGAGGTGCCGCCCCTACGTCGATGGCCGGAGGCGCTGCTGGTGGGCGTGCAGGCGGCGCGGGAGGTGGCGTGGCCGCGATGGGCTCGCGCTGTGCGGGAACGACGACCGAGTGCAACAACGCCTGTGTCGATCTCGCCACTGACGAGAGCCACTGCGGCCGATGTGGCAACCAGTGTGGGGCCGGCCTGGTGTGCAACTCCGGGCGCTGTGAAGCGCTGCCGACCGACTGCCTGGCGACGCAGTGCCCGGCCGACTTTGGCTGCGATCCCGAGACGCGCGCCTGCACCCGCCGGTGCTTCTCGAACGCCGACTGCCGCGCGAGTGGTTCGACGTGTCAGTCAGGAACCTGTCGATGCTCCAGCGGTGGGACGACGTGCGGAAGCGCGTGCTTCTCGGGCCCGTCGTGTTCGTGCCCGAGCGGCTCCGAAGGCCACCCCACGCTCGGCTGCGTCGACGTCGACGAGTGTGCCCGGGGGACGCTGCGCTGCGGCGCCAACGAGGTGTGCCGCAACGAGAGGCCCGGTGCGACGTGTGACTGTGCGACCGGCTTCAGGCGGGTCGGCTCGCAGTGTGTGGTCGATGCGTGCGCGACGAACAACGGAGGCTGTCATCCTCGCGCGAGGTGCGATCAGTTCACGGCCTCGCAGGTGTCGTGTGAGTGCCCGTTCGACCTGGCTGGCGATGGGCGCACGTGTTCGCCGACCTGCTCGTTTCAAGGGGCCTGCAGCGATCCTTCGCTGGCCTGCTACCCGAGCCCGCTGGCGTCTGCTGGCGTCTGCGAGAGGCCGGGCGTGGGCCTCGCGGGTGAGATCTGCGCCACCAACGCCGACTGCAGCCAGGGAACGCGCTGTGAGCAACGCACCGGAAGCTCCATCGGCTTCTGTGCACGGCTCTGCGGCTCCTCGTCGACCTGTGGCGCGGGTGAGAGCTGTCAGTGGAGCAGCGGCGCTCAGGTGTGTCTGAAGCTGAACGGTCAGGCCTGCGATCTGCTCAAGCAGGACTGCGTGGCTGCCTGTTACGCGACGACGAACGGTGCGGTGTGCGCCCCCGAGGGCTGGCAATCGGTCGGCATCACCTGCACCGCCGCCAACAGCTGCTCGGCGGGGCTCACCTGCGTGGCGCCGAGTGGCTCGATGAACTTCGCCTGCCAGGATCTCTGCGACCCGAACGCGCCGACCTGTTCGAGCGGGACCTGCCAACCGCTCGGTGGCTTCCCGGGTGTCGGCACCTGCGGGTAGCCGTCAGGTTGCTGACGCCTGCTCAGCCGGCTCGGTGCATCGCTCGCACATCAAGGAAACCCCGGTTAGGGTGGATGAAGTCATGGCCACCAAGAACGTCGGGCGCGACGGCAATCAGACGCTGTGTTGTTCCTTCTGCGGCAAGTCCCAGAAGGAAGTGAAGAAGCTGATCGCCGGACCGACCGTCTACATCTGCGACGAATGCATCGGGCTCTGCAACGACATCATCGCGGAGGAGATCGACCGCGAAGAGACGAAGGACACGAAGGTCCGCATCCCTCGCCCGAACGAGATCAAGGCGATCCTCGACGAGTACGTGATCGGCCAGGAGCGCGCCAAGAAGACGCTCGCGGTGGCGGTGCACAATCACTACAAACGCATCGAGTCGCGCGTCGCGATGGATGACGTCGAGCTGCAGAAATCGAACATCCTGCTCCTCGGCCCCACCGGCTCGGGCAAGACGCTGCTGGCCCAGACCCTCGCGCGCATTCTCAACGTGCCGTTCACCATCGCCGACGCCACCTGTCTCACCGAGGCCGGCTACGTGGGCGAAGACGTCGAGAACATCATCGTCAACCTGCTCCAGGCGGCCGACCACGACATCGAGCGGGCGCAGCGCGGCATCGTCTACATCGACGAGATCGACAAGATCGCCCGCAAGTCCGAGAACCCGTCGATCACCCGCGACGTGAGCGGTGAAGGCGTGCAGCAGGCGCTGCTGAAGATCATCGAAGGCACCGTCGCGAACGTGCCGCCCAAGGGTGGCCGCAAACACCCGCAGCAGGAGTTCCTGCAGGTCGACACCACGAACATCCTCTTCATCTGCGGCGGCGCGTTCGGTGGGCTCGAGCAGATCATCGATCGCCGGCTCGGTGGGCGTTCGCTGGGCTTCGGCGCCGACGTGAAGAAGAAGCAGCAGAAGTCGCTCTCGGAGCTGTACCACCACGTCGAGCCGGGCGACCTGCTCAAGTTCGGCATGATCCCCGAGTTCATCGGCCGTCTGCCCGTCGTCACCGCGCTGGAAGAGCTCGATGAAGCGACGCTGGTCGACATTCTGGTCCGGCCGCGCAACGCGCTCACCAAGCAGTACAAGAAGCTGCTCGATCTCGACGGCGTGCAGCTGAAGTTCACCGACGGCGCCATGAAGGCGATCGCGCAGGAAGCCATTCGCCGGAAGACAGGCGCGCGTGGTCTGCGGGCCATTCTCGAGAGCGTGATGCTCGAGATCATGTACGAGATTCCTTCGAAGAAGACGGCGCGCGAGGTCGTGATCTCGGAGGACGTCGTGTTCAAGAAGAAGGAGCCCGTGATTCTCCACGCGGCGGCCGACGAGAAACCGAAGGCGGCTGGCAGCGCGGCCTGAGGTCGCGTTGGTGGGGCCTGATGTTCGTCTCGGACGCGACGAAGGACGGGCAGGGCGGTGGGTACGAGCGGTTCTGTACGCACCATCTCCAGGCCGCGGCCCCGAGTTCGCAAAGGAATCGGTCCGTGACTCCGCGCTGACGGGAGCCGATTCCGCGTGGAAGTCGGTGGTCGATGCGCGCCAGGTGCTGATGACGCCGATGGGACAGCGCTGCGGTGACGAGGTGCAGCGCCACACGCACGCGTTCCTCGAGCAGGTGCGGTTCGAGACGGTGACGTCGGTCGAGGCGTTCGATCAGGCAGCACGATCGTGGCTGGCGGCGCATGCGCTCCCATCGTGCGTCACGCCCTGACGTGTTTTCTCGACCCGCCCCATCTGCGGGCGTTACACCCCCCGCCCATGCGACGACTGCTCGTTGTCAGCCTTTTTTCCCTCAGCTGTGCCTCGACGCAAGACGCAGTGAAGCCCGAGCCCATCGTGGGTGTGGCGATGCAGCGCGACGCAGGCGTTCCCACTCCCCCGGAGCCGAAGAAGCCCATGGTGCCGCCGACTCGTACGCAGGTCATCAACGACATGGTCCACGGCCTGACGCTCAAGGACCCGTACCGCTGGCTCGAGGACGAGAAGGCGCCCGAGGTGCAGGCGTGGATGAAGGCTCAGGACGACTACGCCCGCACCAACCTGCGCGCGCTGCCGGGGCTCGAGTGGCTCAAGCAGCGCTACACCGAACTCTACTACCTCGACGCGATCAGCATCCCCATCAAGCGCGGCGGCCGCATGTTCTACACGCGGCAGAAGAAGGACAAAGAGAAGGCCGTCGTCTACTGGCGCGACGCGAAGGGCGAGGAGCACGTGCTGCTCGACCCGAACGCGTGGTCCAACGACAACACGGTCTCGCTCGGCACCTGGTCGCCCTCGTGGGACGGCAAGAAGGTCGTCTTCGCCGAGAAGCCCAACGCGGCCGACGAAGCGACGCTGCACGTGCTCGACGTCGACTCGGGTGAACGCTCGAAGATCGACGTCATCCCCGGTGGCAAGTACGCGAGCCCCTCGTGGCTGCCTGACTCGAAGTCGTTCATCTACGAGTGGCTGCCGACCGACGAGAAGATCCCCGTCTCGGAGCGCCCCGGCTACTGCGAGGTGCGCAAGCACGTGCTCGGGCAAGATCCCGCGAAGGACGAGCAGCTCCACCCGCGCACTGGCGACGCCAAGACGTTCATCGGTGGTCAGGCGTCTCGCGACGGCAAGTGGCTCTTCGTCTCGATCATGCGCGGCTGGAACGAGAACGACGTCTTCTTCAAGAAGGCCGGCGTCGACAAGGAGTGGCGCCTGCTCGTGAAGGGCAAGGACGCGAAGTACGGCGTCGACGCGTGGAAGGACGTCTTCTACGTCTTCACGGACGAGGGCGCGCCCAACAAGCGCCTCTTCGCCGTCGACCCGAAGAAGCCCGAGCGCGCGAACTGGAAGGAGCTGATCGCCGAAGACAAGGACGCGGCGCGTGAGTCGTTCGCCATCGTCGGAGGCCACTTCGCCATCGCCGCGCTCAAGAAGGCCGTCAGCGTGGTCGAGGTGTTCGACTTCAAGGGCAAGAAGGTGCGCACGGTCGAGCTCCCCGGCCTCGGCACCGCGTCGAACATCGTCGGCAACGAAGACGACGACGAGGCCTACTACGCGTTCTCGAGCTTCACGATGCCGCGGCAGGTGTTCAAGACGAGCGTGAAGAGCGGCAAGAGCGAGCTGTGGGCGTCGGTCGAGGTGCCCGTCGACCCGACGAAGTTCGAGGTGCGCCAGGTCTTCTACCCGTCGAAAGATGGCACGCAGATCTCGATGTTCATCGTCGCGCGGAAAGATGTCGTGCTCGACGGCAACAACCCGGTGCTCCTCTACGGGTACGGCGGCTTCGACATCAGCCTCACCAGCGCGTTCACCTCGTTCATCTACCCATGGCTCGAGGCGGGCGGGGTGTACGCCGTGCCCAACCTGCGCGGCGGCGGCGAGTACGGGAAGGCGTGGCACGACGCAGGGAAGGGCGCGAACAAGCAGAACGTGTTCGACGACTTCGCCGGCGCGGCCGAGTACCTGGTGAAGGAGAAGTGGACGACGCCGAAGCGGCTGGCGATTCGTGGCGGCTCCAACGGCGGCTTGCTGGTCGGCACCGCGATGACCCAACGCCCGGAGCTCTATGGCGCCGTCATCTGCGCGGTGCCGCTGCTCGACATGGTGCGGTACCACCTCTACGGCTCTGGCAAGACGTGGATCCCCGAGTATGGCGATCCCGAGAAGGCCGAGGAGCTGAAGGTGCTCGCGGCGTACTCGCCCTACCACCACGTCACCGAGCACGGCTCGTACCCGGCGTTGCTGATGATGTCGGCCGATCACGACGATCGCGTCGACCCGTTCCACGCGCGCAAGTTCGTCGCGATGGTGCAGGGCATGACGAAGGGGCAGGGCACCTCGTGGCTGCGCATCGAGATGAACGCCGGCCACGGTGGCGCCGATCAGGTGGCCAAGTCGATCGAGTCGTCCGTCGACCAGCTCGCCTTCCTGTTCTCGACGCTCGGTGTCACCCCGCCGCGGCCATGAAGCTCGGGTGGTGGAACACGAAGATCGCGCCCCCGCCGAGGAGCGAGGCGAGCGATGCGTCACTCGCCGCTTCGATGCCCACCATCTTCTTGTTGATTGACGAGGGCTGTTCGCTGATTGGCCTGTCGGAGATCTCTCCAGCCGGGCTCGCCGAACTCGAAGGTTCGTTGAGGCGGGGCGCTCATGGAGCATGGAGAAGCTTGCACTGCGAACAGCGGAATCTGGGGCTGCTGTTTGATTCATCGCATTGGAGTCCGCGCTCTGAGGCCTCGAGAATCGTTCAGAGTGCCAACCGCCATGTTCACGCGGGGTGGGTCATCAGTTGTCGGACGATCGACTCGGGAGCACTGCTTCGTCTCGTACTGCTCCACTGGCGAACAGATTTGTTCAACGGCGCGATCGCTCGCGAAGACTGTGGCCGTCACCTTCAGGCGGTCTTGAAGGAAGCGCCTGACACGCCAACAGTTCTTCTCGGTGATTTCAACTGCGAGCCGTTCGATGAAGTCGTGACACGTCACCTCGGGGCGACTCGCGACGTGCGCATGGTCGCGGCTGGCCGGGCTGCCTTCTTCAACCCCTTTTGGCACGCGACAGGTTCGAGTTGGGCGACCCTGCGGCTGAGGGAGTGGGACCCAGTCCAATTGAGTGAATGGAAGATGGTGGACTTCGGGGTGGTGAACGGAGCCTTGCTGCCGTACGAGCCGAGTGGCGAGGTGGTGAGTGTGGGCGAGATGACAAGTGACCACTTGCCCGTCATCCTCCAGCTCGGCGAATCGAAGGAGCACTCGAATGACATTCAGTGAGCACCAGAAACGTGGCCTCGAGAAGGCCCGTGCCGCACGAGTGGTGAACGAGGCCATCGACGGCGTTCTCCAGATGTTCCGCGATGAGGTTCAGTCCGACCTGCCGCTTTCTCGTCAGAAGGGGCAGCGCGTCGACAGAGTTGGCGTCCCGTCAATTGACCCTCGGCGAACCGTCGTTCCCAGCTGGGCCATCGAAACCGATGAGTTCATTCTCGGCAATCGGCCCAACGCTTCGCTTCTCTGCGTCATCACCAGGTCCGTCGACGGATTCCCTGTGGAACTTGTCTACGCCGATCAGGTGGTCTGGTGCCGAACAGTCGAGGATCTTGAGGGCGCGCTCGGGGACATGCTCGAGAACGCCAAGATCGCGGCGATGCTGAAGCCCAAGGAACTCGCCGTAGCTGGATAGATGGAAACTCGTCAGCCCGGTTCCCTGACGCTAGGAATGCGTCGTTGTCGAGTCACCTGGAGAAACAGCCCTTGAAGCCTCTTCCGCTTTTGCCCCTGCGTGACATCGTCCTGTTCCCGCACGAGGTGCGCCCGCTCTACGTCGGACGCGAGAAGTCGATCGCTGCGCTCAAAGAAGCCATGGCCCGCAAGGGCGCTGACGGGAAGGCGCTGTTGCTCCTCTCGGCCCAGAAGAAGGCCAAGACGAACGACCCGACCCCCGACGAGGTCTTCCACTTCGCCACGCTCGGGCAGGTCGTGCAGTTGCTGCCGCTGCCCGACGGCACGGTGAAGGTTCTCGTCGAGGGCCTGTCGCGCGCGCGCCTGATCGGCTTCCTCCCGACCGAGCCGTACTTCGAGTGTGACTACGAGCCGGTGTCGGAGCCGCCCTCGACGCCCGCCGAGTTCGAGGCGCTGATGCGCGCCGTGCAGGCCACCTTCAAGGCCTTCGTCGAGCTCAACAAGCGCATCGCTCCGGAGCTGATGCAGCAGGTCGCGCTCATCGAAGACCCGTCGCGCCTCGCCGACACCATCGGCGTGCACCTCGCGCTGAAGCTGCCCGACAAGCAGGCCCTGCTCGAGACCGAGTCACCCGCCAAGCGCCTCGAGAAGCTCTACGAGCTGATGCAGGGTGAGATCGAGATCCTCAAGGTCGAGAAGAAGATCCGCTCCCGCGTGAAGAAGCAGATGGAGCGCACCCAGAAGGAATATTACCTCAACGAGCAGATGCAGGCGATCCAGCGTGAGCTGGGCGACAAGGGCGACGACGGCAAGACCGAGATCCAGGAGCTCGAAGACAAGCTCAAGGCGAAGAAGCTCTCGAAAGAAGCTCACGCCCGCATGAAGAAGGAGATCAAGAAGCTGAAGATGATGGGCCCGATGAGCGCGGAAGCGACCGTCGTGCGCAACTACATCGACTGGGTGCTCTCGCTGCCCTGGGGCGAAGAGACGAAGGATAAGATCGACGTCGAAGAAGCGCAGAAGGTGCTCGACGACGATCACTTCGGCCTCGAGAAGGTGAAGGAGCGCATCCTCGAGTACCTGGCCGTGCAGCAGCTGGTCGGGAAGCTGAAGGGCCCGATTCTGTGCTTCGTGGGGCCTCCGGGCGTCGGCAAGACGTCGCTGGGCCGCTCGGTCGCCAAGTCGCTCGGCCGGAAGTTCGTGCGCATGTCGCTGGGCGGGGTGCGTGACGAGGCCGAGATTCGTGGCCACCGCCGCACGTACATCGGCGCGATGCCGGGGAAGATCATTCAGTCGCTCAAGAAGGCCGAGTCGGCGAACCCCGTCATCCTCCTCGACGAGATCGACAAGATGTCGAGCGACTTCCGGGGCGACCCGTCGGCCGCGCTGCTCGAGGTGCTCGACCCGGAGCAGAACTCGACCTTCAACGATCACTACCTCGATCTCGACTTCGATCTCTCGAAGGTGATGTTCATCTGCACCGCGAACTCGATGCACTCGATCCCCCAGCCGCTGCAGGACCGCATGGAGATCATCCGCATCGCTGGGTACACCGAAGACGAGAAGCTCAGCATCGCGCGCAAGTACCTCATCCCCAAGCAGCAGGAGGCGAACGGGCTCAAAGACATCAAGGTTCGGCTCACCACCCTCGGCGTGAAGACGATCATTCGGCGCTACACGCGCGAGTCGGGCGTGCGCAGCCTCGAGCGCGAGCTGGCCTCGGTGTTCCGCAAGGTGGCGCGTGAGGTGATCGCCGGCGACAAGGGGCCGATCGTCGTCGACCGGCGCCGCACCAAGAAGCTGCTCGGCGTGCCGCGGGTGCCGAAGGACAAGAACGAGAACGTCGATCAGATCGGCATGGTCAACGGGCTCGCGTGGACCGAGTTCGGCGGCGAGGTGCTGCATACCGAAGCCACCACCATGCCCGGCAAGGGCAAGCTGATCGTCACCGGCGTCTTGCGCGACGTGATGAAGGAGTCGGCGCAGGCCGCGGTCACCTGGGTGCGCACCCGCGCGCGCCGGCTCGGCATCGAGGACGCGTTCTTCGAGAAGAACGACATGCACATTCACTTCCCCGGCGCGTTCCCGAAAGACGGGCCGTCGGCGGGCGTGACGATGGCGACCGCGCTGGTCTCGGCGATCACCCGCATCCCCGTGCGGCGCGACGTCGCGATGACGGGCGAGATCACCCTGCGTGGGCGAGTCACGCCGATCGGTGGCCTCAAGGAGAAGTGCCTCGCCGCGCACCGCCTCGGCATCACCACCGTCATCATCCCGCGCGAGAACAAGAAGGACCTGCGCGACGTGCCGAAGAACATCCGCTCGGTGCTGCGCATCGTGATGGTGGACACGGTCGACGAGGTGCTCCGAGAGGCCCTCAAGCTCGAGCACCCCGAAGACTTCTTCCGCACCTCGCCTGAGGTGTCGCCGACGCCGTCCTGATGAACGCGCTCCAGCGGTACGGCCGCTTCATTCTTCCGGCGCTGATCGTCGTGACCTTGCTCACGTGGGTGTTGACGCCCTCGAAGGTGAAGCGCAGTCACGGGCCCTGCCTCGTGCACGGCGACTGTCACTCGTCGGAGCGGTGCCTCGTGAAGCCCGCCGCCGATGGGTTCGCCACCGCAGGCGAGTGCGTCGACCCCTGTACGGACGACCTGCAGTGCCCCACCCAGCAGCGCTGTGCGCCCCTGTTCGAGGCCGGCCAGTACTGGACGACGCCAGGGGCGAAGGGCCGCACCCCAGCCGTCGGGGCCTGCCTGCCCGGAGTGCGTGACGAGGTGGGTTGACGCGGGCCGAAGTGTGCGACGCTGCCGACCCTCATGCGTTTCTCTCTCGTCGTCTTCGCGCTGACCTTCGGCTGCGCGACCACTCCGAAACCGGCCGAGGTGCACGCTGCTGTGCCCGTCGGCGATCCTCCCGTCTTGAAGGTGGGCGAGCGGCTCATCCTCCAGTCCGAGGCTGACAAGCGCGCAGGCGAGGACTTCCACAAGCTCCAGGACCAGCTCTACGAGCTGCGCGTCGACTCGGCGGAGCGCATCGCCATCGAGATCCTCGTCGAGCAGGAAGCGAAGAAGGACGGCCTGACGGAAGACGCCTGGGTCGAGGCCCGCCTCGAGACGGGGCTGCGAGAGCCGACCGAGGGCGAGCTGCAGGAGCTCTTCGCGAAGGTGAAGAAGAACCTGCCCGAGGAGGCGACCTTCGCCGACGTGAAGCCACAGCTGCGCCGCGCCCTGCTGCGCGAGGTGAAGGTGAAGCGCGCGCGAGAGATGTTCGACGAGCTCAAGCGCCGCGCCGGCTACCAGGTGTTGCTCACGCCGCCCGATCGTCCGCGGAAGATCATCGACGCCTCAGGCCCCGGCCGAGGCCCTGCCAACGCGCGCGTCACGATCGTCGAGTTCGCCGACTTCCAGTGCCCGTACTGCTCGAAGGCCTCTGACGTCGTGAAGAAGGTCGCCGCCGAGTACCCGGGCCAGGTGCGCATCGTGTTCCGCCACTTCCCGCTGGCGAATCACCCGCTCGCGCCCCGCGCCGCCGAGGCCAGCGCGTGCGCCAACGAGCAGGGCAAGTTCTGGGAGTACCACGATCACCTCTTCGCGAACCCGCGTGAACTCGAAGAGACGGCGCTCAAGGCGCATGCCGTGACGCTCGGGCTCGACGTGAAGCCCTTCGTCGACTGCCTCGAGTCAGGGCGCATGAAGGCGGTGGTCGACAAGGACAAGAAGGACGGCGAAGCGCTGGGCGTCAACGGCACGCCGGCCTTCTTCGTCAACGGCTTGCCGATGGCGGGAGCGCAACCGGAGGAAGCGTTTCGGCGGGCGATCGATCGCGAGCTGGGCCGCTGAGCGACGGGAAGAGCTTCGGCCAGAGTGCGCGGGGCACGAACGGCGCGAGCAGGTGACCCGGGTACGACGTCGGCCACGCCTCGGGCACGCCCATCTCGAAGGTCTCGTTGCCTTCGACGCCGCGGTGGTGCGTGCGGAACAGGAAGTCACACCACGGCGAGAGGTTGGCGAAGTTCGCCACCACGCCAGGGTGCTTCGCGTGGTGCCAGCGGTGCCACTGCGGCGAGCCGAAGAGGGAGCCGAGCGGGCCCAGCGGCAGCCGAGCGTTGGAATGGATGAAGATCGCCCACAGGCCGCGGAAGACGATGAACGACGAGAGCGTCGCGAAGTCGAAGCCCATCATGATGCCGGGCAGGTTGATGAAGAGCTGCGTCAGGATGCCGTCGACGGGGTGCTCACGATGCGCGGCGAGCCAGTCGAGCTGCTCGGCGGTGTGATGCACGGCGTGAAACCGCCAGAGAAACTCGAAGCGGTGTGACGCGCGGTGGAACCAATAGACGCTCAGGTCTCCGAGGAGCAGCGCCTCGATCGCCTGGATCACGAACGGTTGTCGCTGCAGCACGCCGCGCACGCTCTCGAAGGTTCCGGCCACGTCGACGTGAGCCCGCACCCACACCAGGATCGCCACGGCCAGCGCGTTCCACACGAGGTACTGCCCGGTGAGGAACAGAAAGTCGGTGCCGACACGGGCACGCAGCCATCGCTGGCCCGCGCGCGCAGGCCAGGCCCACTCCAGCGGCCAGTAGACCGCGGCGAGCACGACGACCGAGATGAGCCAGCCCGTGACGGCGTTCATTTCTTCTGGATTGGCGCCTGCGGGGCCTGTTGTGCGGGCGCGGGCGGGGCGGGCTCCTCGTGACGGAAGTCCATCGAAGGGGCCTTGGTGGCTCGCAGGTAGTCGATCTTCACCGGCGTGCCGGCGTCAGCTTTGCCGGCCTTCTTCGGCGCCGCGTTGGGCTGGGCCAGGGCCGCCGCGCAGACGAACGACAGGGCCATCACCACCGCCGCGATTCTCAGGCCTCGTCTCATGGAGCCATTGAAAGCACGAGCCACGCCTTCGGTTCCATGGCCCTACGGCTCACCGGCGTCGGTCGCGAAGTCATGAACGGTGCGACGGCTGGCGCTCCCGGGTGGCGTGGAGGGCTCGTCACCCGAGAGCGCGTCTGCGCTCCTCGGAAACGCGGGGCCGATCTTCGAGCCGAACAGGGTGACGACGCCGGTCGCGGTGCAGGCCAGCACGGCGACGACGACGAGGGCCCAGACGACGGTGGCGACTCGGGCTGCGGCCGGCTTCGGAGCGGGGTCCGTCACTCCATGCAGATGCCACAGCCCGACGCACCGTGCACGCTACGGCTCGTGGAAGAAGTCGCCCATCGCGTTGTCGGCGTAGGTGTTGCCCATGACGGCGCCGGTCTGCGAGCTGCCCATGTAGATGCCCCAGACGCCGCTGTGCTGGATGGTGCTGTTGGTGACGGACACCCGCACGCCGTGGCTGTCGGCATGGGCGAAGATCATGCCGCTCCAGCCCAACCGGGAGCCGCCGCCGCCGTACTTGATGACGCAGTGCTCGAGCGCGTTCGCCGAGTTGAGGGTGGTGTCGAAGTCGATGCCGTCCCACGAGCCGCGGGTCTTGTTCGTGCCGGTGATGGTGATGGGCTTTGCGGCTGTGCCTACCGCGCGAAAGCCCGCGGCGTCGCCGTCGACCCGAATCGAGGTCATCGGCATCATCTCGAGCGTGACGCCCGGCTCGAGCGTCCAGACCGCCTGGGGCCGGACGGGGTCGTTGATGACGTAGGGCACCGGAATGGCGCGCCAGGTGACCGTCGAGGACACCCACTGCGCGTCGACCAGCACCTTGTCGACGTCGTTGCCCGTGTAGGTCGAGTCGAGCGAGAGCACGTGGGCGACGTTCGAGTCGATCATCGCAGGCCCCAGCGCGTTCTGGGTGAACACGTTGCTGGTGAAGACGGGCACGATCGCGCTGCCGCCGAGCCTCAGGCCCCAGCCCTGACTCTGCCGCACCGTCAGGTGATCGAGCTTCAGCTGCACGCCTCTGCTGTCGGCCATCGCCTTGACCGCTGCCGCGTTGACGTCAGACGAGGTGTTGCCGGCGTACTCGACGATGGTGTGCCGCAGCAGGTTGCTGGCGTTGTTCGTGTCGATGGTGATGCCCTCCCACGCCCCGCGGGTCTGCGTCTCGCCAGTGAAGACGACGGGCTTCTCGGCGGTGCCCTCGGCGATGAGCGCTGCAGTGCCCGAGATGGTGAGCGCCGCCTCTGGCGCCATGATGAGGCGCACGCCCGGCTTCAGGGTCAGCGTGGCGCTCCCGATCGAGGCGAGATCGGACTTCAGATGGTACGGGACTCCGAGGTTGTCCCAGGTGGCGGAGGTCTCGAGCCGAGACGCGCGCACCACGATCTCGTCTTTGTCGTTGCCCGTGAAGGTCGAGGTCGAGTCGAGCCGGCCGACGAGCTCAGCGTCGACGTTCGCCGGTCCCAGCGTGTTCTTCGTCATGACGTTGCCGACGAACGTGGGCACCACGGCCGACCCAGCAAGGAAGAGCCCGTAGCCTTCGCTCTCGCGCATCGTGGTGTGCGAGATACTCGCGCGAACCCCTCGACTATCGGCGGTCAGCTTGATGCCCGCAGCTGCGGTGTCAGCCTTCGTGTCACCGCCATACTCGACGATCACGTAGTCGAGCTGGCTCGCGACAGTCGTGCCGGTGAGGGTGAGGCCTTTCCAGAAGCCGCGCACCGGGAGCGCGCCCGTCAGGATGATCGGCTCGTCCTGGGTGCCGATGGCCTGCAGCGACTGCGCGGCCGCGATCAGCAGGGCGGTCTCGCTCGAGAACACCAGCTTCGCGCCGGGCGCGAGGGTGAGCGTGACGCCCGCCGCGATCGTCGGCGTCTTGAGCACGAGCCAGCAGCCCTTCGCGGCCGTGTAGTTCGCGTCGAGGCGCTCGGGAAAGTTCGCGCAGAGCACGCCCGGGCCGGCATCCACGCCAGCATCTGCAGGAGGCTGGACCGGACCGCAGCCCACCCCGGCCAACGCCATCAGCACCATCAACTGCCGTAGTCGAAACATGACGAACTCCGATCGAGAGGGACCAGCGCGCGGTGAAGTGCATCGCTGCTGCCAATTGAGGGTGCGCAAGGCTCTGTCGCGGCATCTGCATGTGTTGCAGGTCGGCAAGGGCGATCGGGCGGCGGCGCGAAGCCAGTGCGTCGTCAGGGGTTGGGCGTGGGAGCGGCAACGAAGGGAATGCGGCGCCGTCGCACCTTCTGCGGAGCTGAATGCCGTTGGCCATGACTGAAGTCACGTCGGTCATCGGCGGAGCGGCCGCGACTCCCGTGCCAATGAGCGCGCTGGTGATGGGAGCTCCAGCGGAGCTGGTGGCCGCTGAAACAGAGCGGGGTGCGGTCACCCAGACGGGCGGCCTCTGGTGAGGCTCACGCCTCGACGTCGAACAGCACCTTCCCGACGTTCTTCCTCGCCTGCACGTACGCATGCGCGTCGCCGGCCTTCGACAGCGCGAACACCTTGTCGACGTGGGGCTTCACCTGCCCGCGCTCGAACAGCTGCAGCAGCGCGGCGAGGTGCGAGAACATGAGCGGCCCCTCGTGCCACAGGTGGCCGAGGTTGATGCCGACGATGCCCTTGTTCAGGTCCATCAACTGCATCGGGCTCCACTTCTTCATCGAGAGGAACTCCTTCGCGACGTGCAGCAGGCTGCGCTTCTCGCCGTCGATCATGTTCGCCCAGCCGAACGCGAAGAGCGTTCCGCCCGACCTCAGCGCCGAGACGCCGCGCTCCCAGTCTTTGCCGCCGAGCGCGTCGAGGATGCGATCGGCGCCGCGCCCGTCGGTCAGCCGCTTCACCTCGGCGACGTAGTCCTGGGTGCGGTAGTCGATCGGGTGGTGCAGCCCCTGCGCGCGCAGGAAGTCATGCTTGGCCGCCGACGACGTTCCGAGCATCGTGACGTTCGGCACCGTCTTGCACAGCTGAATCGCCGCGAGCCCGACGCCGCCGGCCGCCATGTGAATCAGCACCGTCATTCCGGGGAGCACGGGCGCCGTCCAGAACAGCATCTGGTACGCGGTGAGGTAGTTGACGGGCAGGGCGGCGGCCTCGTCGAAGCTCATCGCGTCGGGAATCTTCGCGACCTGGGTCGCCGGCACGCAGACCATGGTCGCCTGGCCACCGAACCGGCACAGCGAGGTGACGCGGTCGCCATCTTTCAGGGTCGTGACGCCAGCGCCGACGCCGTCGACGACGCCGCCGACCTCGTAGCCCATCACCATGGGGAACTTCGGCGCGTCGGGGTACAGGCCCACGCGCGCCGAGATGTCGGCGAAGTTCAGCCCCGCTCGCTTGACCCGAATCCGCACCTCACCGGCCTTCGGGGTGAGATCGGGGCGCTCCTCGACGACGAGAACTTCGGGTCCGCCAGCCTTCCGATTCACCAGTGCGCGCATCGACCCCCTATACTGGAAAGCGTGAAGGCGCTCGCCCCCGGGTTTCTCATCGCCATGCCGCAGATGCAGGATCCCAACTTCGCGAAGACGGTCGTGCTGATGCTCGAGCACAACGACGAGGGAGCGATGGGCCTCATCATCAACCGCTCGGCCGAGCTGACCTTCGCCGATCTGGCGAAGTCACAGCAGCTCGAGGTGGCCGTCATTCGTGAAGACGACCCGATCTTCGTCGGTGGGCCCGTCGAGCCGTTCCGGGGCTTCGTGCTGCACGATCGGGAGTCCATCGAGGAGCGCGCGCCGCTGCTCCCCGGGCTCTTCCTGTCGGTCACCACCGATGCGCTCGAGCCGCTCTTGCGCGACCCGACGACCCGTCTTCGTTTCTGCCTCGGCTATTCGGGCTGGGGGCCCGGTCAGCTCGAGAAGGAGATCTCGGAGGGCAGCTGGCTGTTCACCGAGGCCGAGCTGGCGCCAGTGCTGGTCACCGAGCCCGAGCACATCTGGAACGAAGTCATTAAGAGCATGGGCGTCGACCCCGCCATGCTGGTCTCCACCGGAGGCATCAACTGATGTTGAACCCAGACGTCCTCAAAGCCCGCCTCGAGCAGGCGCTCCCCGGAGCGCAGGTCGAGCTGCGCGACACCACCGGCACCGGCGATCACTTCGAGGCCCGCGTGGTGAGTCCGACGTTCGTTGGCCTGTCGATGGTGGAGCAGCACCAGCAGGTCTATGCGCCCTTGAAGGACGTGCTGCAGACCGGCGAGCTGCACGCCCTCGCCCTCAAGACGTACACCCCCGAGCAGTGGAGCAAGGTGAAGCGATGATCAACGACGCGTTGAAGGCCCGATTCGACAAAGAGATCTCCGAGAACCCGATCGTCATCTACATGAAGGGCAGCGCGCTCTTCCCGCAGTGTGGCTTCTCGGCGAAGACGGTCTCGCTGCTCCAGCCGCTCGGCAAGCTGTACACCGTGAACGTGCTCGCCGAGCCCGACGTGCGCGACGGCATCAAGGCGTACTCGAACTGGCCGACGATTCCCCAGGTGTTCATTCGCGGGAAGTTCGTCGGTGGCTGCGACATCGTCACGGAGCTGGCCGAACGCGGTGAGCTCGAAGCGATGATCAAAGGCTGACGATGTCGGACGACGAGAAGCAGCAGCGCATCGTCGAGGCGCGGCTCAAGCTGCGCGAGCGGCACCTGGCGAAGATTCAGGGCTCAGCGTCGATGAGCGACCCTCGGCCAATGGGCAGCGGCGCGCCCAATCGCCACGGCATGCCGAAGGTGCCCCCGGGCCAGCACGTGACGAAGTCGTGGCCGGTGCTCGATCTGGGCGTGAAGCCGAACATCTCGACGGCGCAGTGGTCGCTCACGGTCGATGGCGCGGTCGAAGCGCCGGTGAGGCTCGACTGGGCGGCCTTCATGGCGCTGCCGCAGGTGGAAGACGTCTCCGACTTTCACTGCGTGACGACGTGGAGCCTGATGGACTCGAAGTGGAAGGGCGTCTCGGCCGCGACGGTGATCGCGCTGGCCCGGCCGCGGGAGTCTGCGCAGTACGCGCTGCTCCACGCCTCCGACGAGTACACGACCAACCTCGAGTTGTTCGAGCTGCTCAAGGACGACGTGCTGCTCGTGCACACGTGGAACGACCAGCCGCTGCCGAGAGATCACGGCGGGCCGGTGCGCCTCATCACGCCGCAGCTCTACGCGTGGAAGGGCCCGAAGTGGATCAGCCGCATCGAGCTGCTCGAGAAGAACCAGCGGGGCTTCTGGGAGGACCGTGGGTACTCCGACACGGCCCATCCCTGGAGAGATGATCGATACGGTTAGGGCGAGGACGACCTCCGTACGGGTTGGTCATCGTCGTCGGCCACAAGCGTCGACCTCAGCGGCACACGCGAGCAGTCGTCACGCATCGGTTGTTGAGACATTGACCGAAGGGCCCACAGCGGATGGTGGCATCACATGATTCGCCGACAGCAGCCACCGCTTGGCAGGTCCCACCGCCCGCGGAGCTGGCCGCGCACGCGAGCGGAGCCAGGCAGTCGAAGTCACTCTCACAGGCTGCGCCTGCGGCTGCTCGAGGGGTGCACACCCAGGTGTCAGAAGTGCAACGCGAGTCAGGCGTACAGAGGTTCGGGTCTTCTGCGCATCGTTCTCCAGCCCGAAAGGCCTCACCACATCTGCCGCCGCGACAGGCCAGTCCGAGCTGACACGGACTGGTGCTGGGGTTGGAAGCGAAGAGACGGGAGCACGGTTCGCCGCGGCGTGCGAACGTTGCGCAGCGGTCGGCGACGCAGACCAGGCCGTACCTGCATCGGCGAGTGGCACTGCAGGCGGCTCCCAACTCGGCGACGGGAACGCAGGCCCGTTCCTCGCAAGACAGTCCCTCGGAGCAGATCGCTCCGGACTGCGGATCGCACGGCTGCCCGGCTCCCAACCGGTTGATGCAGCGAAACGAGCCGCCATCCAGCTGCAACACGGTCTCGGTCGCGCACGCCGACGGCTCTGTCGTCACGTCTCCGAGTGCAGCGTGCTTTTGGCACGTCCCAGGGCAAGTCGTGCCAGAGAAGGAACACCAGAGCCCTGCGGAGCACTCCTGGTCGAGGGCGCAGGACGCGCCCTCGGCTCTCGTGCCGACGAAGACCGCGGCACCCGGGCACGCCTCGAGCCGCACTTCACACAGGGTCTGTTGGTCCTCGAGGCACCGGGCGGCGGCCTGGCCGTCATATCGAACAGAGCCGGCGTCGAGCGCTGCGATGAGCGCCTCAGGACACGGGTCGATCGTTCGCGCCAACCGCGAGTTCGCCCCGATGGTGGCGCACCCAGCGTCGGGGTCTGCGAGCCCGCAGGCGATCTGGGACCGGCACATCGCCTCCTCCGCCACCACGACGGAGCACCACTCCTCGAGGCCCACCGAGTCTCTCATGCGCTCGAAGGTCGGCTGAAAACACGCGACGCCGATGAGGCCACATATCGCGATCGTCCGGGGCGCAAACCGCATGGCAACTCAACGCAAGCGAGGCCACTGTATTCAAGGGTAGCAGGCTGGCAGCGCGCCCGGCCGGACCTCCATCTTCCGACAGGGCCCATCCCTGGAGAGATGATCGATACGGTTAGCGGACCTGCCCGTCGTGCTTCTGCACGGCGATGCGGCGGTTGAGCTGGTTCTGTTTGGCTTGAATACGCGACGCTTCACGGGCCGTCATGCCGCCGCCGTCGATGCTGTCTCGCACGATGTGCCGCTCGATGCGGTGCTGCTGCGCCTGCAGGCGAGCGGCTTCACGCCCGTTGAGCTGCCCGGACTGCACGCCCTGGTTGATGCGCGCCTGCTGCGAGGCCGAACGCACACCCACGGGAGCCGCAAACACCGAAACCGAAACCAGCACCACCATCGCGACCAGCGTCTTCATTGTCGTTCTCCTTCGAACAGCGGGTTCGATGAAGAAACCCGACTCGCCCCGAAAGGTTGCGGAGGCGGCAAGTGCCGGAACCAACGAGGCTTTCCAGGCGCTGAAACGGGTTGCCGAATCAACCCAAGCTGGGATTGTGAGTGACCCGTGGATCCCGTGACGCCTGCTGAGCCGACGTCTCCTGCCGCGCCCGAGGACACTGGTCCCTGGGCGCGCTTCAAGGCCTTCAAAGAGAAGAACCACATCGCGTTCGAGGTCGCGTTCTTCTTCGCCGGCTTCTTGTTCGACGTGGTGCTGCTCCACCGCATCGACTCGACGCCGCTGTTGATTCACCAGGGCGTGTACCTGGTGCTGTCAGCGTTGCTGATCTTCGCCGACCACCGGCTGCACGTGGTGGGCAAGGAGCCCGAGGGCCTGCTCGGCCGCATCGCGAGCTTCCGGCTCTGGGTGATGCACTTCTTCCTCGGCACGCTGCTCAACGCCTTCATGGTGTTCTACTTCCGCGCGTCGAGCGGCCTGTTGTCGTTCATCTTCCTCCTCGCCCTCGCGGGGCTGATCATCGCCAATGAGCTGCCTCGCTTTCGGAAGCAGGGGCCTGTCGTTCGCATCGCGATGCTCTCGTTCGCGACGACGTCGTTCCTCGCGTACCTCTTGCCGGTGATCGCGGGGAAGCTGGCGCCGTGGCAGTACTACCTGTCGATCGTGATCGGCTCGTGCGTCACCTTCGGGTTGTGGAAGGTCTTCACCCGCTTCAACAAGGACCCGAACTGGACCTTCAAGCGTGCCGTGGTGCCCGGCCTTGTCGTGCAGGCGGCGCTGTTCGTCTTCTATCTCTTCGGCGCGATCCCTCCGGTGCCGCTCTCGCTCAAGCACATCGACGTCTACGCCCACGTGCTGGCCGAGAAGACCGACAAGAAGGCGCAGTACCTCCTCGAGTACCAGCCAGCGCCGTTCTGGCAATTTTGGCGCAAGACCGCCTCGGAGTACGTCGCCGCGCCCACCGGCGTCTGCCTCAACCGCGGCGAGGGCTACGCGCGCACCGACATCGCCTGTGAAGACGACAAGCCGTGTGAGGGGCTGCCGAGAGGCTCGCTCTGCTCGGCGAAGCGCGTGTGGACGTTCGTGCGGCTGTTCGCGCCGACGAAGTTCGAAGACTCGGTCAAGTTCGCCTGGGAGATGGACGACCCGAAGAAGGGCTGGGTGCCGCGCAACAAGCCCTTCGAGACACGCCTGAGCGGCGGCAACGAAGAGGGCTTTCACACCTTCGCCTACTCGACGATCAGCGAAGCCACCACCTACCGGGTGCGGGTGCTCTCGAAGGACGATCGCGAGATCGGCCGGCTCACCTTCGATGCGCGGGTGGGCGAGCAGCCGACGCCCGAGCTTGAGATCGACTGATCGTCAGCGCGCCTTCTTCCACACCAACTTCATCCACGCCTCCACCGCGCTGGCCTCGCTGGGGATCGACGCCGACAGGTTCTTCATGCCCTTCTCGGTGACGAGCACGTCGTCTTCGATGCGCACGCCGATGCCGCGGTACTTCGCTGGCACGGTGAGATCGTCGAGCTGGAAGTACAGGCCGGGCTCGACGGTGAGCACCATGCCGGGCTGCAGCTTTCCGTAGCGGTACACCTCTTCGCGCGCCTTCGCGCAGTCGTGCACATCGAGCCCCAGCATGTGGCTCACGTTGTGGAGCGAGTAGCGCTTGAAGAAGAGGTGCTCTGGCTTGAGCGCCTCGTCGACGGGCATGGGCAGGATGCCGAGATCGAACAGCCCCTGCGCCAGCACCTTCGAGGCCGCGACGTTGGGCGCCATGAAGTCGTTGCCGGGCTTCACCGCGCGAAGGCCGGCCTGCTGGGCGTGCCAGACGAGCTCGTAGACGGCGCGCTGCTCCTTCGAGAAGCGCCCCGAGATCGGCAGCGTGCGGGTGATGTCGGCCGTGTAGAGCGCGTGGCCTTCGACGCCGGCGTCCACGAGGATCAGGTCCTTCTTCTTCAGCGCGCCGTGGTTCCTCGTCCAGTGGAGGATGCACGCGTTCGCGCCGCTGGCCGCGATGGTGCCGTAGCCGACGTCTTGCCCTTCGACGCGCGCGCGCAGGTTGAACGTGCCCTCGACGTCGCGCTCACTCTTCGCCTTCGGCAGCGCGCGGATGATGTCTTCGAAGCCGCGCTGGGTGGCGTCGATGACCTTCTTGAGCTCGCGGATCTCGAGCGGGTCCTTCAGCAGGCGTTGCTCCGAGAGGGCGGTGGCGAGCTCGTCGTCGGGTTTGCCGTCGTCACGCTTCACAATCGCGCCGTCGACGCCCGCCGAGTAGCCGCGCAGCACGCGCGCGGTCGGGTGCAACTCGAAGAAGCGCTTCAGCTCGCCGAGCGGGTGCGCGAAGTCGACGCCGAAGTGCGCGCGGCTCTGTTCGACTCCGAGGCGCGCGCCGACCCACAGCTCGCCCTTTTTGCGGTCCGTGTAGAACGTCTCGCTCGCGCGCCCCGGGTTCGGCTCGACGAAGAGGTGGCTGTCGTGACCGGCACCTCCCGCGCGTGGCGTCAGCACCAGCACGCAGTCAGCCTCGGTGTTGCCCGTCAGGTAGAAGAAGTCTGAGCCCGGACGGAAGCGGTAGAATGTGTCGTTCGCGCGGGTCTTCTCGTGGCCGGTGGGGACGACGAGGACCTCACCGGGGAAGCGCTGGGACAGCGCGTCGCGACGACGAGCGTGAAACTGCGCCGCCGAGACCGGCTTCGGGAGCGGCTTCGCCTGCGGTCTCCACTGCGTCATCATGAAGCGCACCAGCGCTTCGGGGTTGTTCGGATCCTTCGGCTTCTCGGCGGGCTTCTCGTTCTGGAAGGTCATGAGGGCGGGGTGGTTATGCCACTCCTCACGGGAGCAGGGTGAGGGCAGGGCGCAGCGCGGCGATGACGGCTGGCACGGCGACCTCGCCACGGAGCACCCGATCGCCCAGGGAGATCGGCGCGAAGCCGTGGCGCGCGAGCAGGTCGACCTCGTACGGCACCCAGCCTCCGTCCGGCCCGATGGCGATGACGAGGCGGCGTTCGGTGGGCATGGCGCGCGCGACCTCGACGGCGGCCGGGTGGGGCACGAAGCGGAGCGCGTCGGCCGGCGCCCAGGTGTCGAGCTCGTCTTCGATGAAGGGCTTGAAGCGCTCGCGGATCTCGATGCGCGGCGGCACGGTGTCTTTGGCCTGCTCCAGGCCAAGATCGATCAGCGCGTCGAGCGCCTCGGTCGTCAGCACCTTCGCGTCGAAGTAGCTCTTCTCAACGCGCGCCGCGTTGATGAGCACGACCCGATCGACGCCGAGCGAGGCGATCGCGGGGATCACGCGCTTGAGGGCCTTGGGCCGGGGGATCGCGAGGATGAGATCGATGCCGGGTCGCGCGGGGGGCTCGTCGGTGAGCGTGACGCGAAGGGTGAGGCTGTCGGCCGTCTGCTCCAGGACGGTTCCCGTGCCGAGCCGGCCACCGCGCACCCCGACGCGCACCGCGTCGCCCGGGTTGACGCGAAGGACTTCACGCGCGTGCACGAGGCGGCGATCGCGCAAGGTGACGAGCGAGTCGGCGCCCAGCTCGCCGGGCGTGAGGAGCAGCAGGTTCACGTTACGGGCACGACCATGGGGCTAGCGAGCGGTTGAAGTTGCTCGAGTTCGCGTTGTCGTGCCGGGCTCTCGGCCAGAACGCGGTTCCATCGAGGCCTTGTGCGTTGACGAGCGTGGCGACGACTGCCCCAGTGGTGTCGACCATGTAGGCAATCCCGAGCGCGGCTCCACACGCCTTGGCGCCCGTCGGGCCGCGCGGGACGTCGACCAGCAGCTCGGTGCCGGCCTGTCCGTACGAATAGCTGATGCCTCCGACTTCGTTCGCTTCGAAGAGGCCAGGGTCTCGGCCCGTGATGAAGCCACCCACGGTCTTCACGCTCTCCTGAGGGGTCGCGACGAAGGGGAAGGGGCTGACGACGCAGTTCGGGTTGAAGATGAAGGAGGTGTCAAAGCCGCAACGCTCGATCCCCGAAGCGCGAATGAACCAGGCTGCGTCCGAGCCAATCAGCGGCGCCCGCGCCGACGCTTGCGTCCCGACCATTGAGAACGGTGCGCTGAGCTGGGTGGCGCTCGCGACGTTCAGAATCGACGCGCCATTCGCCGACCACCCAACGACTCCCGGTGCCATCCACAGGTCGTCCGCGTTCGCCGCCCCGACACCACCATCCTCGAAGCCGAAGCCGCTGAAGACGAGCTTGCGAAGTGCGGTGCTACCGATGAAATACGCGCCGAGCTCGCCACCGCCCTCGCGCTGGGTCGCGATGCCTCCAAAGGCAAACGCATCGAACTGCTCCGACGAAGGGCACGAGCCAGTGGCCGCCACGATGACGCCCTTACGGAACGCGAGGGGGATCTCGGTGCCAGTGATCGTCGTCGCCAGCGCGATGGGTTCGCGAAAGGGCGAATCGACATTGGCTTCGCATAGGGTCGTGCTCAGGGTTCCAGTGGCAAGACTCACGGCCTTGATGCTCGAGGTGCCGTCGGACTCTTGCACCGTCACGTACACAAGCGACGACCCGACGACCGGCCGCGACACGCTCCCGCTCGGACTCGACCAGGACCACAAGGTGCCGCCGTCGGGCGCGATGGCCTGCAGCGTGCTGGCATTGCCGAACCACGAATTCACGAGGAGCAGGCCGGACTCCGAGAGGGCGAGCTTCGGAGCCGTTCCCGGCGGCTGGCGCGACCAGAGGAACCGCGACACGAGAATCTCGCCGACGACCGGCTCGCTCAGGTTGCCGGCCTGGTCGGAGATGGGCGCCGCGCGGATCAGCGCCGCGACGACGCTGGGCCGCACGAGGCCCTCGTTGGCGCTCAGGAGCGGCACTTGAAAACAGGAGCACGTGCCCGACGAGCAACCGCACGAAGTGGACGGCGCTGGCGCGATGATCACGCCTGAATCGACGATGTTCAGGTCGGCCACCGTCACCGCTCGCCCACCATCGACGACGGCTCGGACGATCGCCGTTTCGTTCTTCTTCCAGATGGCTCCGGAGCGGGGGTCCGGATCAGGCAGGCCGAAGTCATCTCGACGCAGAACCGTCAACACGACGCCCGGCGCGACGGTGTCACGCTCGATGGTCACGCTCGCTGTCGGCCCTCCATCGGGCCAGCCTGCGATGAACGTCTTGTTCCCTTCGGGCGCCGCCATCGGCAACGAGCCCGTGAAGACACCGCTGCCACCACTCAACGGGCTTGCAGGTCCGAGCGGTCCGAACAGCGGCACCGACGTCAACGACGCTGGCACCGGCCCACTGCGCGTCACGCTCAAGCGCGCCGGCACGCTCGCCGTGTTGAACGGCAGGCCCGCGTCCGGAGACGTCCACGTCAGCGTCAGGTTGAGCGAGTCGCAGGCCCCGCCGTCGATCGTGGCCCGGCAGGTCTGCCACGGCTGACACGACGCCACACACGATGTCCCTACCACTGACACACTCTCGAACGGTCCGCCGTCCCAACCCGCGGTGAGTCGATGCTGGCCCGCGACCGTCGGGATGGACAGGGAGCTCGCCACGCCCGACGTCACCGTCGTGTTCGTGCCGAAGCTGCTCGTCAGTGGCACCATCACCACGTACGCGCCGCCGTCGCCGAGCCGCGCGTTCACCTGCACGGGCACCGATGCGCCTGCGTCGTACACCCCAAGGCTCGGCGGGGCGGCGAAGCTCAGCGTCACGTTCACGCATCGGCCACCATCGAGGCTCGGCTCGCACGGGGCGTAGACGGGGCAATTCGATGGGCACACCTGAACCACGGAGCCGCCTGCCGCGCCGCCACTGCTTCCTCCCGAACTCCCGCCCGCCGTTCCGCCGCTGCTTCCGCCCGCGGAGCCTCCCGCGCTCCCACCCGCGTCGCCTCCAGCGCTGCCACCCGCGTCGCCTCCAGCGCTCCCACCCGCGGCGCCTCCGGAGCTCCCACCCGCGTCGCCTCCAGCGCTGCCACCCGCGTCGCCTCCAGCGCTGCCACCCGCGTCGCCTCCAGCGCTCCCGCCCGCGTCGCCTCCAGCGCTCCCGCCCGCGTCGCCTCCTCCGCTCCCACCCGCCGCGCCGCCCGCCGTTCCTCCAGCGACGAGGCCGCCCGATGTTCCTCCAGCCGCGCCGCCGGCCCGGCCACCTGATGCGCCACCGCCCGTCGCGGCACCGCCACCGGCCGCCGACATCACGCACTTCTCATCGACGCACGACTGCCCGCTCGGGCACGGCGGCAGCGCTGGCCCGCACGAGTCGCCAATCTGTTGCGGGCACCCCGACACGAGTGCACCGACTCCGATGAACAGCAGCCACTGTGCCTTCACACGCACCCCCACGAAGAGACCCCGAGTCTATGCGGGGCCCCGACGCTCCTTGCACCGATTCCTCGCTCACGGCACAAGGCCCGCTCGATGGAAGCCCCCGTCACCGAACACCGCGAGCTCTGCCTCACGTGCCGGAGGCCGAGGCTCGTCTGCTGGTGTGACGCCGTCACGAAGGTGCCGAGCAAGACGCACGTCGTCTTCATCCAGCACCCGCGCGAGTTCCGCGTGCCGGTCAGCACCTGTCGCATGGCGCACCTCTCGTTGCCGAACTCCGAGCTGCACGTCGCGCTCACCGCCACGGGCACACCGGCCCTCGAGGCCGTCTGCGCCCGCCCGGGGACCGCCGTGTTGTTCCCCACCGAAGACGCGCTCGACGCCGACTCCATCGAGGTGCCTCCCGAGACGCTCGTCGTCATCGACGGCACCTGGTCGAACGCGCGCAAGGTGGTCATCAATTGCCCGCTACTCTCGAAGCTGCCGCGCGTCGCGTTTCGCCCTGATGCGCCCAGCCGCTACCGCATTCGCGCCGAGCCTGACGACGCGTTCGTCTCGACCATCGAAGCCACCGCGATCGTCCTCGAGAAGCTCGAGCGCGCGCCCGGCCGGTTTCGCCCCATCCTCACCGCCTTCGACGCGATGGTCGAGCGCCAGCTCGACTACGCCAACTCGAACGAGCACCAGACCCGCCACGTGCGCGCGAAGAAGCGCAACTCGGTGCGCGTCGATCCGCTCGCGGGGCTCAAGGCGGCGAGCGGCTCGCTGGTCGCCGTTTTCGGTGAGTCGAACGCCTGGCCGATGGACGCGCTGAACGCGCCAGCCGGAGAGCCCGAGCTGCTGCAGCTGGTCGCCCAGCGCCTGTCGACGGGCGAGCGCTTCGAGGCGACGTTGAGGCCGACCCGCCCGCTCGCGCCGAACGTGCCGATGCACCTCGATCTCCCCGCCCAGACGTTGATGCAGGCCGATGCCCGCGAGGCGGTCTTCGCGCGTTGGCGCACGTTCGTGAAGCCCGGGGACGTCTTCGTCGGCTGGGGCCGGTACTGCCACGATCTGCTCGCGCTCGAAGGGCACGCGGTCGACGCCTTCATCGACGTCCGGGCGTCGCTCTGTCAGCTCCACGCGGGCCGGCCGGGATCGGTCGAGGCGTGCGCCGGCCGGCTTGGCATCGCGCTCCCGGAAGGCAGGGGTCGTGCGGTGCGGCGGCTCGAGGCGACGGTGTCGGTGACGCGGGCTGCACTCGAAGGGCGCGCGACCGACGCGCTGGCTCCAGCGCATGCCAGGGAAGGCCGATGAGCCTGCGAATGCTGCAGATGCTGTTCGTCATCAGTTGGTCGGCATGGGCCTGCATGCCGCTGTGGGGCGGCGTCATCTTCGCCGCGATGGAGGTGTCGATGCTGCTGGGCATCTGGCAACGCACCATGAAGGCCCGCACGAACCTCGGCCCCGAGCACGTGGTGGTCCGCGATGGCCTCGAGCCTGACGCGCGGGCGTGGTTCGATCGGTACCCCTTCTTCTACTCGCAGCCCATCGTCGCCAGAGAGTGGAGCCGCATGCTCCGGGGGACGGCGCTCGCCATCTTGCTCTTGGTGCCGGTCTTCGCCGTGCAGGCGCTGCTTCGAACCGATCTCACGCTCCTGATGGCCCTCGCGCCTGCGCTCGTCTTCTTTCTGCTGAACACGATGCTCGCGCCGACCCTCGAGGTGGATGAGTGGACGAAGGAGCCGGGCAAAGAGACCGAGAAGCGCCTGCACGACCTCGTCTCGAAGCGGTTCGCTGCGCGCGCGCTGGCCGCGATCGATCTCTCCGCGTCGGTCGCGCGCCTGCCGGGGCCGCCGGGTGGTCTACCGCCTCCAGAAGATCCGCCGCCGTCGGCGTGAATCGCGCCGCCCGCCTCGGGTACGCACAACCGTCGAAAAACGCTCGGGGTTGAGCTAGCCCTCTCACGTTCAAGTCTTTCAGGAGATCACCATGTCAGAGAGAGTCGCCGTCGTCGGGCTTGGCTACGTCGGGCTTCCGGTCGCGCTGGGGTTCGCGCGAAAATTCCCCGGCACCATCGGCTTCGACATCAACGAAGCGAAGGTGAAAGAGCTCGCGTCGGGCTTCGATCGGACGGGAGAGATCGACGCCGCCACGCTCAAGGGCGTCGCGCTCGACATCACCGCCGACCCCGCGAAGCTGAAGCAGGCGACCTTCTACGTGGTGGCCGTGCCCACGCCGGTCGACGTCGACAACCGCCCCGATCTCACGCCCGTGCTGAAGGCGAGCGAGACGGTCGGCAAGGTGCTCAAGAAGGGCGACGTCGTCGTCTATGAGTCGACCGTCTACCCGGGCGTCACCGAAGACCTCTGCGGGCCGCTGCTGGCGAAGGTCTCGGGCCTGTCGCGCAGCGATTTTTTCCTCGGCTACTCGCCCGAGCGCATCAACCCCGGCGACAAGCTCCATACGCTCGAGAAGATCACCAAGGTGGTCTCGGGTGAAGACGAGCGCACGCTCGATCGCGTCGCGGCGGTCTACGGGGCGATCATCGAGGCTGGCGTCTTCCGCGCGGCGAGCATCAAGGTCGCCGAGGCCGCGAAGGTGATCGAGAACACCCAGCGCGATCTCAACATCGCGTTGATGAACGAGCTGGCGTTGATCTTCGATCGCATGGGCATTCGCACCCGCGACGTGCTCGCGGCGGCCGGCACGAAGTGGAACTTCCTGAAGTTCACGCCCGGCCTCGTCGGTGGGCACTGCATCGGGGTCGACCCGTACTACCTCACCACCAAGGCGGAGCAGCTCGGCTACCAGCCGCAGGTGATCCTCGCGGGCCGGCGCATCAACAACTCCATCGGCCCGTACATCGCGCAGCGCACCGTGAAGCTGCTCATCCACAGCCACAAGACGGTGAAGGGCGCGCGCATCGGCGTGATGGGCCTGACCTTCAAGGAGGACGTCTCCGACATCCGCAACTCGAAGGTGCCCGACATTCTCACTGAGCTGCGGGAGTTCGGCGTCACGCCGATGCTGACCGACCCATACGCCGACGCGGCCGAGGTCAAGCACGAGTATGGCCTGTCGCTGAACACGCTCGAGGAGCTGGTCGATCTCGACGCGTTGATCGTCGCCGTCTCGCACAAGCAGTACCTGGCCATGCCGATGGAGGCGCTGCTCGCGCGCATCAAGCCGGGCGGGGTGCTCGTCGACGTGAAGAGCGCGCTCGACCCGAAGCAGATCCCCGAGGGCCGCGCGCACTACTGGTGTCTGTGATGTCCGGCTTCGATCTCGACGCCGCGCTGAAGGCGAACGCGCACCGGTGGTTGGTGACGGGCGCCGCCGGCTTCATCGGCTCGCACCTGCTGGAGCAGCTCTTGAAAGCGGGGCAGCACGTCGTCGGGCTCGACAACTTCGCGACCGGCAAGCAGGCGAACCTCGATGACGCCGTGGCGAAGGCGGGGCAGGGCGCTGCGAGCCGGTTCTCGTTCATCGAAGGCGACATCACCTCGCTCGAGACCTGTCAGCGCGCGTGTGCGGGCGTCGACTTCGTGCTGCATCAGGCGGCGCTCGGCAGCGTGCCCCGGAGCATCAAGGATCCGCTCGCCTCGCATCGCTCCAACGTCGACGGCTTCACGAACATGCTGGTGGCTGCGCGCGACGCGAAGGTGAAGCGCTTCGTCTATGCGTCCTCGTCGTCGGTGTACGGCGACGATCCGACGCTCCCGAAGGTCGAGACTCGAATGGGCCGGGTGTTGTCGCCCTACGCGGCCACCAAGCTGGTGAACGAGATCTACGCCTCGGTGTTCGAGCGCACCTACGGCCTGCAGACGGTCGGGCTGCGCTACTTCAACGTCTTCGGCCCACGCCAGGATCCGAACGGCCCCTACGCCGCCGTCATCCCCAGGTGGATGGCGTCGCTGTACGCCGGCGAAGCGCCCGAGCTCAACGGAGACGGCACCACGAGCCGCGACTTCTGTTTCGTCTTGAACGCGGTGCAGGCGAACCTTCGCGGCGCACTCGCGCAGGGCGATGACGTCAGCGACACCGTCTACAACGTCGCGGTCGGCGATCGCACCAGCCTCAGCCAGCTCTACGCGCTCATTCGCGAGAGAGTCGCCAAGATGCGCCCCAACGTGAAGGACCTGCCGCCCCGTCACCAGCCGTTCCGGCCCGGCGACATCAAGGATTCCCAGGCCGACACCTCGCGCGCCCGTGAGCGTCTCGGCTACGCACCGACTCACACCATCGCGCAGGGCCTCGAGCTCACCGTCCTGCCTGGAGCCACCTCATGAAGATCGTCGTCACTGGCGGAGCCGGCTTCATCGGCTCGAACGTCGTCGATGCCTACGTCGCGCTCGGGCACCAGGTGTTGGTCGTCGACGATCTCTCGACCGGCCAGCGCGCGAACCTCAACCCGAAGGCCGAGCTGGTGCACGCCGACCTCCGCAGCGAGCAGGCGGCGAAGGCCGTCGAGGCGTTCGCGCCCGAGGTGCTCAACCTGCACGCCGCGCAGATCGACGTGCGGCGAAGCGTCACCGACCCTCGCTTCGACGCCGACGTGAACGTGGGCGGCCTGCTCAACGTGCTCGAGGCCGCCCGTCGCGCCGGCAAGCTCAAGCGCGCCATCTACGCCGCCTCGGGTGGCTCGATGTACGGCGACACGCTTCAGATCCCCACGCCCGAGACGCACGGCTGCGGCGCCGTGTCTCCGTACGGCGTCTCGAAGCACGCGTGCGAGCTGTACCTGCAGGCGTGGCGAGGCATCTACGGCCTGCACTACGTCGCCCTGCGCTACGCGAACGTCTACGGCCCACGGCAGAACCCGCACGGAGAGGCCGGCGTCGTCGCGATCTTCACCGAGCGCCTGGTGCAGGGGAAGCCGTGCACCATCAACGGCGACGGCGGGCAGACGCGCGACTTCGTACACGTCGCCGACGTCACCGCGGCCAACGTTCGCGCGCTCGACACGTCGTTCTGCGGCGGCGTCAACATCGGCACTGGCGTCGAGACCGACGTGAACACCGTCTATCGGCACCTCGCGCAGGCGGCGGGTGTGTCGACGCCAGCGCTGCACGCAGAGGGCAAGCTCGGAGAGCAGCGCAAGAGCGTGCTCGACAACCGCAAGGCGAAGGACGTGCTCGGCTGGTCGCCCTCGTTCGACATCGCGAAGGGGCTCGCGAACACGGTGGCGTGGTTCCAGGCTCGCTGAGCCGCGGCTGGTGTCGCACCGTCTGGTCGCCAAAGCAGGGCCTCTCGCCAGCAGCGTCGCCTGCTGAGCTCGAGCCGACTCCAGGCGCCTGGCCGCGGGAGCTCCTCGACGAGCGCTCCGAGGTCTGCGGCATCGATCACCTGGCTTGCGCGCCGGCCCGGTGCGCGCGAAGAACGGGCCATGCGCGCGCTCCTCGTCGTCATCGCCTTCGTCATCGCCGGCTGTGGGCCGCAGACGATCGGCCTCACCACCGCGACGTACGCCTTCGATTCCGTCCGTGGCCGCGACCTGACGCCCTCGGCCACCGTGACGGGCTCGACGCTCGAGCTCGACGTGCTGACGCGTGAGGTGAAGCTCACCATCGGCGGGGCGACCCGCAGGTTCGTCCTGTCGCAGGCCTCGACGATCACCCCGGGCTGTCCGGGCAACTTCGGCTCGATGCCGCAAGACACCCGCACGCTCGACGCGCCGAACATCCAGCTCGGAGAGCTCCTCATCGACGCGCCGCTGGTGCGCGCCGACTGCCCGATGGGCTCAGGCGTCGTCGTGCTTCAGACCGGACCGGCTTCGAGCACGGGCGCCGCGCCCGACTGCTCCGCCGACATCATCTGCCTCGCCTACAAGAAGAAGTGATCGTCACGGCACGATGAAGGCCCAGCACAGCCTCAGGATCTGAACGTCACTCGCGCGCGGCACGACGACCTGCTCGGTGAAGCGCGCGGGGTCGATCTCCTTCTTCCCGGCGAGCTCGGCCTCGAGCTGCTGCACCTCGAGCTGCACGTCTTCGAGCTTCGCCTCGGCGCCGCCCTGCATGCGGTGAGACGACATCGCCCGGCTCGCGGCCGTCAGGGTGCTGCGCCGCCCGCCAAAGAGCCCCATCACGCCTGCTCCGACATCAAGCCACTTCTGGGCCTTTCGCGCGGTGATCTCCCGCTCCATCTGCGCGAGGTCGGCGCGGCGCTTCTCGAGCTTTCGCATCAGGCCCTGCGAGTCGCGCGAGATGCCTTCCTTCTCGACGACGCGGCTGGCGAAGGCGTCGGGCGTCTCGGTGGGCCCTGCCACCAGCTTCGTCGTTGGATCCACCAGCAGCTTCGTCTCGAGCTTCGAGGGCAGGCGCTCCTTGATGGCCGCCTGCAGCTTCGCGAGCTTGAGGCTCTGCACCCACGAAGGCACCGTGGCGAAGGTGACACCCGACGGCGGCGCGTTCTGAAAGGGCACGCCCTTCACCGAGAACGGCGCGTGCTCGAGCAGCTCTCCGGGCGTCAGCGCCTGCTCGACGGGGAAGGCGAGCTCGTGCACCGTCTCTTCACTCGAGGCCGTGCCCACGCGGTACCGCACGCCGAACTTCAGCATCAGGAACAGCTGCGCGACGCCTTGATCGACCTCGTAGATCGGCCCCAGCTCGGGCTCGAGGCCCATCAGCGGAGGCGCTGCGCTCACCGTCGGAGCTGCGGCCCCTGCCGCAACGGAGGCGCCTGCGACGGCAGCCGCTGCAACTGGAGCCGGCGTCGACGCCTTCATCGGCGCGGTGACGGCGCGAAGCTGCTCCTCGCTGAACGGACCATGGAGCACCGTCAGCGCGTCTCTGCTCGTGAAGATCGTGGGCTTCGGGCGGTGCACCGAGTGCAGCAGGAACTGCCGCTTCTGGAGCGTGGCGATGCTGTCATCCAACTGAGCTGGCGTGACGCCCGTCGCCGAGGCCGCCGCCACCAGCGCGTCACGAATGCGCGCCTTGTCCTGCTCGGTCTGAAGCCGGCCCACCACCCACGTTCCGATGTTGCTCAGGCCCCGGTAGTCGAGATCGATTGGGTTCTGCGTCGCGAGCACGATCGAGACGCCGAACGCGCGCGCCTGCTTGAGCAGGCCGATCAACGGCGCCTTCGTCGGCGGGTTCGCGGGGCTCGGCGGGAAGTAGCCGAAGATCTCGTCGATCAGCACCACCGCCCGCAGCGTGTTCGAGCCGCCCTGCTTGCGCATCCACCCCTGTACGCGCTCGAGGAGCAGGGCGACCACACTGACGCGCTCTTCGTCGGGCAGGTGCGCCACCGAGTAGATCGACAGCCGGGGCCTTCCATCGGGCGCGCGGAGCAGGACGGCCGGATCGAGCGCTTCGCCCGTCCTCCACGCCTGGAACTTCGGAGACGCGATCAACCCGTTGAGGCGAATCATCAGCCCCTGGCGTTCTCGCTGCGGGAAGAAGTCGTCGAGCGGCAGCGCTCCCACGACGTTGAAGGGCGGCTGGTTCACCCCGCGCACCAGATCGACCAGCGTCGGGGTCTGGCCCTGGGCCCATGCATGGGTCAGCAGCTGGACGAGGAGCAGGTATTCCCTCGAGGTGACGGGATCGACCTCGATGCCGAGCAGCCCGAGCAGGCTGCGCGTGACGCCATCAGCTGCTGACGCCATCGAGTCAGGGCTCACGTCGGTGGGCGGCGCGAGCGTGCCGAGCAGGTCGAGCGGCAGGCCGATCGTCGAGCCCGGCGTGTACAGGCGCGCCTCGTAGCCCGCACGAATGGCAGCGTCTTCGTCGAGCGAGCGGCCGGTCTGCGTGAGGGCGGTCGCCAGCTGCGCAGCGGCGGCGCCTGCGTCGGGCGTCCACTGGGCCAGCGAGGTCGAGTCCATCGCGTCGAAGCGCAGCAGCAGCGAGCCGAGATCACCCTTGCTGTCGATGGCGATCACCGGCACGCCCTGCGCGAGCAGCTCTTCGATCAGCACCACGCAGAGCCCCGTCTTCCCCGAGCCCGTCATGCCCAGCACGAAGCCGTGCGTCGTCAGCGCTTTTGGATCGAGGGCGAGCATGGTGCCGTCGGTCGACGGTCCGAGGTTCAGGGTCGAGGCCATGGGCGCGGTGTACCGCAAGCTGCGGGTCCCGGCATTCGCGCCGTGCTCACGCGTGTCGGTCGACTCAGGTCTTCGAGACGAATAGGGTTCGCGCTTCAATTCCTGGAGGAGTCTCTCGATGCGCAAGATGCTCTGGTTCGTGGCCGCCCTCGCGGTCGGGTCGGTGGTTGGTTTCGCGTGTGGTTCTCCTGCGCCGAAGTGTTCGGTGGCTTCGTGTGCGGGCTGCTGCTCGACGGACGGCACCTGTCAGGCTGGCACCACGGGCATGGCGTGTGGATCTCAGGGCAATGCGTGCGTGGCGTGCTCGCTCACGGGGAGCTGCGTGGCGGGCGTGTGCATGGGTGGCAGTGGCACGGGCGGCGGTTCGGCCACGGGTGGTGGCTCGACGGGTGGTGGCTCCACGGCCGGCGGCTCGGCTGGCGGGAGCTCGGCTGGCGGGGCAGCGGCTGGC
>JALHMW010000012.1 GCA_022843845.1 Archangium sp. | reverse complement strand
GGCGCGGCGACGGCGGGCGGCACCGCGACGGCTGGTGGCACCGCGACGGCTGGTGGCACCGCGACGGCTGGTGGCACTGCGACGGCTGGTGGCACTGCGACGGCTGGTGGCACTGCGACGGCGGGTGGCACTGCGACCGCAGGAGGCACGGCGACCGCAGGCGGCGCTGCAGGTGGCTCGAGCGCCGGTGGCCCTGCTGACGCCGGCATCGTGCGCTTCGTGGCGATCGGCGACGTGGGCAAGGGCAACACGGGCCAGAACACGGTCGGCGCGGCGCTCGGCACCGTCTGCGCGCAGCGCGGCTGCGACTTCGTGGTGATGCTGGGCGACAACTTCTACCCGTCTGGCGTCACCTCGGTGACCGACCCCCTGTGGCAGACGGCTTTCGTGCAGCCCTACGCCACGGTGAACGCGCCGTTCTATCCGGTGCTCGGCAACCACGACTACGGCGGCGATGGCGCTGGCTACGAGGCGAGCAGGGCCGACGTGCAGGTCGCCTACAGCCAGACCAACCCGAAGTGGCGCTTGCCCGCGGTGCACTACCGCTTCACCCAGGGCCACGCCGAGTTTTTCGGCCTCGACACCAACCGCAGCTTCTGGGGCTCGAGCGGCAGTGGTGACACGCAAACCCGCGCCGACATCAACGCGTGGATCACCGCTTCGAACGCGACCTGGAAGATTGCGCTGGGCCACCACCCGTACAAGTCGAATGGCCCGCACGGCAACGCCGGCGACTACGACCGCCGCTGCACCACCGTGCTGGGCCAGGAGGTGTGCGCCGGCCCGCCGGGCTTCATCGACGGGCGCAACATCAAGAACTTCATGGAGACGATCGTCTGCGGCCGCGCCGACGTCTACCTGTCAGGGCACGATCACTCGATGCAGTGGCTGACCCCGACCTGCAACGGCACCCACCTGATGGTCTCGGGCGGCGGCGCGTCTTCGACGACCCTCGACATGAAGAACCCGGTTCACTTCCAGACGACCGACTTGGGCTTCATGTACATCGAGCTCAACGGCCGCACCTTCACCGGCACCTTCTACGGACAGACCGGCAACGTGCTCTTCACCCGCAGCTTCACCAAGTGAAGACGCCGGCGACCGAGCGCCTCGACGCCGAGCACGTCGCCTACCAGACGCACCAGTTCCAGTACGTCGAGGGCGGCGGCACGAAGCACTCCAGCCAGAGGCTGGGCGTCGACGAGCACCAGGTGGTGAAGACGCTGGTGTTCGAAGACGAGCACCAGCAGCCGCTCCTGGTGTTGATGCACGGAGATCAGCGCGTCTCGACGAAGCAGCTCGCCCGTCAGCTCGGCAAGAAGACCGTCGCGGCGTGCGCGCCTTCAGTCGCCCAGCGGCACACCGGCTACCTCGTCGGCGGCACGTCCCCGTTCGGCACGAAGAAGGCGTTGCCGGTGGCGTGCGAGCGCTCCATCACGGGCCTGGAGCGCCTCTTCATCAACGGCGGCGGCCGCGGCTTCCTCGTCTCGATGACGCCGGCCGACCTGGTGCGCGTGCTCACGCCCACCCTCGTCGACTGCGCCGCCGAGTGACGGCTACAGGCCGATCTGGAACATCTCGCCGACGACCCGGCGAATCAGCTCGCGGCGGATCAGCTTGCGCGCGTGCTCGTACGCTTTCGGTGGCGGCGTCTTGTTCCCCAGCTTCGCCGCCGTGCGAATCACGAGATCGACGCGCGTGGGGTCGAGCCGGAACGGCTGCCGCGCGTCGACCTTGAGGAAGTAGTTGATGCCGCGAGCGTCGAGCAGCTTGTCCAGCGTTCGACGCGAAGCAGCGATGAGCGACAGGTCGATGATGTCCGCCATGTGCGCGAAGTTGTCCTTCGATTCGAAGTGACCGGCAAATTCATCAACGATTCGCGCCGAAACTTGCGCGTGCCCGCGCGCTCGGGGATCTGCGCGCGCGCTCGCGTCGTGTCGGCGCTCGTCGTTCGTGAATTGGGCGCTACACTCGACGCTGCGTGGAGTGGCTCGACGACGTGAAGCGATGGAGGACGGGAGACGCAGCGGCGACGGAGCGCCTGCGCGAGTTCGTCACGCCCTTCGTTCACGGCGCCCTGCTCGCGCGCATGCCGCATCACGCCGCGAACGCGCTCATGCCCGAGGCGCTCGACACGGTGATGGCGAACGCCGCGCAGGTGACGAAGGACTCGGGCTTCGTGCTCCACGCCGTCGTGGTGGCGCGGCGCCTGGCGAAGGTGAACAAGGGGCCCACGAAGCAGGAGCGGCCCAGCACCGACAGCACGGTCGCCGAGGGGCGGCAGTGGCTCGAGCGGCTGCGCGCGTTCCCGGAAGAGATCGTCGAGCGCGTGGTGTGGCGGCTCGCAGAAGGCATTCCCGGCCCGGAGCAGGTCGAGGTGCTCGGCCTCGACGAAGAAGAGCTGCGCAGCGCGCTCGAGCGTGGCGTCGGTGATTCGCTGCTGCCGCCGCAGTCGCTGCACGGCGCCGACTACCTGTGGGATCTCGCCGGTGAACCCTCGACGCAGCTCGCGCGCGCCGAGACGTACGCCATGTCTCTGCGGTTCGACCCGCTCCTGCCACCCGAGCCAGCCGACGTCGTCAACACCGCGGCCACGTTTCAGGACCTCTCGAACGCGCAGGTGGGTGAGACGAGGCCCGAGGCCAACCCGTTCGGCGACTTCAAGCCCACGCGCGTCGTGACCGCGCTCCCGCCCGAGCCGAAGTCGAATCGTCTTCCAGCCGCGGGGAGCGGTGGCGAAGAGAAGACCGAAGGTGGCTTCGATCTGCCCGCCGCCGCGCGAGGCCTGGTCCCGAAGACCGAGCCCGCGACGCCTGCCGTGAAGACGGGTGGCCGCCAGGCGATGCTTCCGACGTCGCCGCCGGTGCCCACGAACCGCTCTGCGCCAAAGGTCGCGAAGGTGTTCGACGACGACCGGCCCTCGAAGAAGCGCAGCGCCGACGACGATCGCCCGAGCCGGAAGATGGTCGCCGCGCCGCCCGTGCCCGACGAGCGCGTGGGCCGGAAGACGACCGTCGAGGCGCCGATTCAACCAGCGCCGTCGCAGACCCGCGTCGACGACGACGACGAGCGGCCGAGCCGCAACCGCATTCAGGTGCGCGGCAAGCTCGACCGCGAGCGCGGCGACGAGTCAGGCCGCAAGCGCAACCCCGAGCTCGAGCGCGGTGACGACTCAGGCCGCAAGAAGAACCCCGAGCTTCATGGCTCGGGACACGAGGCGCGGCGCGCGAGACCGGTCGCCACCGAGCCCGAGGGCCGGGGGTCGGTGTCTGGCCAGACGCCCGTCGGCCCCGTGAGCGAGTCGTCGCTCGAGCCCACGGCCTCGGAGTCGGCGCCTCGCCCGATGCCCTTCGTCACCGAGAAGCTGGTGCCTCAGCCCGTCAGCCCTGCGGTGCGGTTCGTCGCCATTGGCGTCGGCGGCGCCCTGCTGCTGCTCGCGATCGCCTGGCGCCTCGGCTGGTTCGGCTGACGCGTCAGGGTGACAGCTGCTCCGGAAACCGCCAGGGCCCGCGCTTGGTCGGCAGCTTCGACAAGGTCGCGACCGTCGCGAGGAACCTGGGGCGCGGCCACGGCTCGGCGCCGAACCGCGCGAGGTGGGCCGTCTCCTGCTGGCAGTCGATGAGCTGCACGCCCCACTCGCGCATCCACGCTGCGAGGGTGACGAAGGCGAGCTTCGACGCGTCGTCGGCGCGGGCGAACATCGACTCGCCGTAGAAGACGCGGCCCAGCGACACGCCGTAGAGCCCACCGACGAGCTGGTCTCCAAGCCACGCCTCGCACGAGTGGGCGAGGCCGAGCTGATGGAGGGTCACGTACGCCTGCCGCATGTCTCGGGTGATCCACGTGCCGCGTTGGCCGGGCCGCCGCGTCGCCGCACAGCCATCGATCACGTCTTCGAACGCGGTGTCGAGGGTGAGGCGGTAGGGGGCTGACTTCTGCGTCTTCTTCAGGCTCTTCGGCACGTGCAGCTTGTCAGGCTCGAGCACGAAGCGCGGGTCAGGGCAGTGCCAGAGAATCGGCAGGCCCTCGGAGTACCAGGGGAAGATGCCGCGCTGGTACGCCGCCACCAGCCGCTGCGGCGAGAGGTCGCCGCCCACCGCGAGAATGCCGTCCTCGTTCGCGTTCGTCGCGGGCGGGAACGCGGTCGGGTCGGCACCGAGGAAGTGCATGCACCGGCTCCGGCTACTTGTCCTTCGACACCGTCAGCTTGATGTCGCCTTTGGCCGAGAGCGGCTCGGAGTACAGCGGCGTCTTGAGCTCGGCCTTCACCTCGTACGGCACCACCAGGCCCTTGATGAGCTTCTTCACGTCTTTGCCGTGCGACTCTTCGTTCATCACCGCGCTGACGTCGAACACGTCGGTCGAGGCGATGGCCGTCTTGAGGCCGACGCCGTGCGTGCCCTCGGCGACCTTCTTGCCGGCGAGCGAGACCTCGTAGGTGATGCTGGAGAGCGTGACGGGGAAGTTGTTGGTGTTGACGACGAGCAGGTGAAAGACGGCCTGCACCTCGGAGTCCGAGAAGCGGCCCGCCTCGAACTCGCCCATCTTCAAGTGCGGCAGGCGCGGCGTGCGCACCTCACGCGAGCGGGCGAAGGGCAGCTCCACCGCGACGGCCTGCATCGACGGCTTGCCATCGGCGCCGACGACCTCTCGCTGCACGGTTCCCTTCAGGTTGCCGCGCAGGGCGATGAGAATCGAGCCGCCACGCGCGTCCATCGCCTTGAGGTCTTCGCCGTCCTTCACGTAGGTGAAGGTCTCTTCGAAGCCGAACGGCGCCGTCTGACCCGCGGCGATGCTCAAGTTGAGCGTCTCGGGTTTGGTCGACAGCACGTTGCCATCGACGACGAACTCGACGTCGGCGCCGGTGATGGTGAGCGCTTCGTCACCCGCGAGGATCTCGCCCGACAGCTTCACCGTCACGTCGGTGAGCGACTGGGTGGCGACCTGCATGTCCTGCCTGGGCAGCTCGGCCTCTTTGACGTCGGCCTTCGTCTCGGGGGCCGACTTGCAGCCAGCGAGGCACAGCAGGGCAGCCGCGAACAGCGCACGAATCGTCATGGAATCCCCAGGGAGCAGGGCTCGCTGCCTGCGTCAGCAGAGCCGAGGTCACGAACACGCTGCAGGAAAACGGGCGTCGGGTTGCCGCCGGCGTAGTTGAACGGGCTGGTGATGGTGATGAAGCCCAGGTCGGGAACGAAGGTGCGAATCGGGTCGGCGCCACGGTCGGGCATCTGGCTGGTCAACATGCGCAGCCCGCTCGAGTAGTCCGACAGCGGCGTCTTGAGCTGAGGGGCCGTCGGCGCCTGGGTCGTCACGCGGTACGAGGCCGCTTCGTAGGTGTGCATGCCCGACTGGTCGACGCTGTCGGCCTGTACGTTCGAGGTCTGGTTCTGGCCGGGCGCGGCGTCAGAGAGCAGCCAGGTGACGCCGGTGATGGCCATCGCGTCGTTGCGGAAGGTGACCGAGCGGCCCTGCCGGGGGAACTCGCGGCGCATCAGCTTCAGGTTGCCGTTCTCGAAGCTGAAGTTGTCGATCATCAACGTCTGGCCGCCTTCGCGGTACTCGACGGGCATCACCTTCACGCCGCCTTCGAGAGTGAACACCGGCTTCACCAGCGCGCCCAGCTTGGGCGGGTCGTTCTTCATCGAGTCGCTCACCGAGTACTCGAAGCAGCGGTTGGCGATGAGGCCGAAGCGCGTCTGGGCAGCGCAGTCGATGCCGCACGAGTCGTCGACGGAGCCCCCGTCAGAGGTCGGTTTCACCGGCCCGCAGGCCGCCAGCACCACGAGAGCAAAGAGAGCGATGAAGCGCATGCCGAGCGTCTAACGCGTGTGCGGGGCGCGAGTCGACCACCACGAGCGTCACCACCACGAGCGTCACCACCACGAGCGTCACCAGCACGAGCGTCACTGCCCGAGCCTCACTGGTTGGGCGTCACTGGTTGAACGTGAAGATCGGCAACACGCTCTGCAGGTCGTCCGTCCACACCACGGGCTCGGTGACGGCGCCCTTGAGCTCCGGGGCGCCCACCTGGCGGACCCTGGCCAGCAACGCCTCGTCGGTCGACGAGAGCACCCAGACAGAGAACGTCGCGAGGTCGCCGCGCTGGCCAGCGATCACCACGTACGGCAACCCAGCGCCCATCAGCACCCCGGCGGCCACCCGCCCCAGCGCGAGGTAGCGGTTGCTGACGTGAATCGCCAACAGCCCACCTGGCGCGAGGCGGCGTCGATAGAGCTCGATCGCCTCGACCGTCAGCAGGTGCGCCGGCACCGAGTCGCCCGAGAAGACGTCGACGACCATCAGGTCGACTGGCGCTGCGTGCGAGAGCTCGTCGGCCACCATCGCACCGCGGGCCTCTCCCTCCCGCACCGTGACGGTGGCCTTCGAGCGTGAGAGAAAGCTGAAGCGCTCGGGCCGGTTCGCCAGCTCGATGACGTCGGGAGACAGCTCGATGAACTCCACGACGTCGCCGGCCTCGAACAGCGCCGCCGCCACGCCGATGCCCAGGCCCAGCACGGTGGCGCGAATCGGCCCGGGCCGCTGCTGGTGGAGCGACGCGATGGCGACGCCCAGCCCGCTGGTGCGCGTGAAGTAGGCGGTGGGCTCGTCGAGCTTCTCGGGCGCCTGGAGCTGAAAACCATGAAGCGTGTCTCCGTGCCGCAGCGCGAACGCGTGGAACGGGGTGCCCGGCGCGTTCTCTTCCTGCACCCGGATGACGCCGTACGGAGAGCGCATCGACTCGCGCTGGCCCTCGGAGCCCTTGAGCCATAGGGCGAACGTCGCCACCGAGAGCGCGGTGGCGACCCAGCCGAGCGCGCGGAGCTTCGTGCCACGGGGCCACGCCACCACCATCGCCACCGCCACGGCCGCGACGGTCAACGGCAGCTCGTAGAAGTCCTCGAAGACGACCGGCGCGAGCACGCCGACGACTGCGGTGCCGAGGGCGCCGCCGATGGCCAGCTGCAGATAGAAGCCGGACAACGCCTCGGGCGCGGGCCGGCGCTCGTGCAGCTCGGCGTGGAGCCACCAGCAGCCGCCGAAGAGCACCAGGCCGAAGGTGATGATGGACAAGGCGAGGTCGACCTCGGGGCGAACGGCCGTCGTGAGGACCAGGCCCAGCGTGCCGATGCCGAAGAGCGCGGCTGCCAGCAGCGGCCGACGCCACGACGCATCACCAAAGCCGACGATGAAGGTGACGAGGTAGACGGCGAGCGGGAAGGCCCACAGCAGCGGGGTGGGCGTGAGGTCCTGACAGAGGGCGTTCGTGGCGGCCGAGAGCAGCGCGGTGCCGAGGGCGGGCAGCACCAGCCACGAGGCGCGCAGCCCCGTCCACTTCGCGGGCGTCGCCGACGCCTGCCGGCCCCAGAGCGTCGCGACGAGGCAGCCGAGAAAGACGACGAACCCGACGGTCAGCCCTTTCGCCTGCAGCTGCATGCCGAACAACGGCTCGACGGCGACCGGGTAGATGAGGAGCGCGACGAGGGCTCCGGCGTTCGAGACCGCGTACAGCCGGAAGGCCTTCGTGCCGCGCGCCTCGCTGACCGACGACTGCACGAGAGACGCGGTGGTGGACAGGACCAGGAACGGGAGCGCCGTCGTGCGCAGCAGGAAGACGAGCACGTCGAAGGCCGTGCCGTTCCACTGTGGGCTGACGGGCACCAGCGGCGCGCCCCATGCGAGCCACTGCCAGCCGAGCGAGCCGAGCGCCACGACGCCGAGCACGAGCTGCGCCACCGCGTGTCTGGAGGCGGGAACGCGCGTGGCGAGCAGGTGCGCCCAGCCGTAGCCAGCCACCAACATCACCTGAAAGAAGAGCAGGCAGGTCGTCCAGATGGCCGCGCTGCCTCCGAAGCGGGGCAGGGCGATGCGGCCGACGAGGAGCTCGAGCAGGAAGAGCAGCAGCGCGCTCGAGAAGACCGTCACTGCGGGCAACTGCTTCACGGCGCGCAATATCGCCCGGCAGGCGTCGACGGGCGAGACTTGAATCAGCTACTTCGTCGCGGGCTTTGCGCCCTTCTCGGCGCTCTTCTGCTCGCGCAGCGGCACCAGGTACGCGTTGTGGCAGCTCATGCAGGTGGCGATCATCGAGTCGAAGGCCTCCGACAGCTCCTCGGGGTTCTTCTTCTCGCACGCGGCGACGACGGCGTTGGCGTCTTTGCGGAGGTTGTCCTGGAGGATCTTGAACGCCGGCGCCGGGGTGTTCTCTTCGGCGAGCCGGGGGCTGTTGGCGATGCCCTGAGCGTAGCGCCTGGCCTCGTCGTACTTCAGCGTCGCGACGGCCAGCACGAGATCGCGCATGTCCTTGTTGTGCAACTTCATCTTGGCCTTGAGGAACGTCTTCACCTCGCCGGTGACGAGCTGCTGCTCGAGGATGCGGGCCATCTTCTTCTCTGCCTTCGTGGGGAAGACGGACTCCTGAGCACTGGCGAGGACCGACGTGAAGCAGAGCAGAGCAGCAAGCAGGCGCATGAAACCCCCAGAGGGCCAGAGACGTGGGCGCCTCTATAGTGCATCTCGCGCACCAGTCGACTCCCCGCTCGAGTCAGGTGGTTGTGGGCGGGCCCTTGCGAATGGTTTGCGTGCGTGAGCGTGGCGGCGTCGGGTACGGTGAAGCCGTGTCGCGCCGTCCCGACTTCAGCCAGAGCGTGAGAATGCTCATCGCTCACCTCTCCGCGACGACGAAGGAGTTCCGTCACATCGACGCCAACGCCATTCTCGTGGTGGCGGGTGAGGCGCGGCGGGCCTCGCGAGGCACGGTGAAGCCGCTGTGTTTCGCGAACGGCAAGCGGCGCGATCGCCTCGGTCGTCGCAAGCCGCTGGTCACCTTTCAGGGCCACCGGGTGCTCTACGCCATCACGCTGCGGCCGCTCTTCTTCCGCAAGTCGACGCCGCGGCAACGGGTCGCCACCATTCTCCACGAGCTGTTCCACATCGCCCCGGCCTTCGACGGCACCCTCGACCATCAGCGGCGCCACGCGCAGGCCGGCGATGGCTTCGAGGCCGCATTCCGGCCCATCGAGCGCCGGTACTGGAAGCGCATTCCACCCGAGGTGCTCGAGGGCTTCTCCTACGACGGCGAGGTGCGCGTGCTGCAGTGGCTCGAGAAGCCGCAGAGCTGGTTGCCGACCGAGCGCACCACCCACCGCGCGCACTACACCGAGCGCCATCTGTTCGAGGGCGTGATGAGAATGAAGACGCGGGTGCCACGCGCTCGGCTCGATCTGCAGTGACCGGCCACGAAAATGGTCTATGGAGAGGCGTCATGTCCGAGCTGCACCCGCTGGCCGATCGCTACCTCGATCTCATCTACGACGGTCCCACTGCTGAGCTCCGCGCGCGGAAGGATCTCGAAGACGAGCTCGCCGCGCAGCTGACCGCCGGTAACCACGTCTGCATTCGTGGGTTCTGGCGCATCGGGAAGACGACGATGCTCAAGGGCGTGCTGCAGCGCGCGTGTGAGCGCAGCGGCGGCGCCGCCATCTTCCTCGACCTGCGAGATCCCGACCGCGACGACGGCCTGCCTCAGTCGATCGAGGCCGTGGTGGAGCGGTTGACGAAGAAGGTGACCGAGTTTCTCGCGCGCGTCGGCGCGACCGAGCTGAAGGCCGACCCGAAGGCGCCGCTCGAGGTGCTGGGCGAGCTCGCTGCGCCCATCTTCATCGGGCTGGACGAGGTGCTCTCGTTGTTCTCGCTCGGGCCCGAGAAGATGGTGACGCTCCTCGACGCGCTGCTGACGACGCCGAAGAACGTTCGGGTCGGGCTCATCGCGCACCGGCACCGTGACGTCGACGCGCTCTTCGAGACGGCCATCGTGCAGCGGCCGGGCATGGCGTCGGCGTTCGTGCCGCCCATCTCGGATGACGAGCTCGTCACCCTCGTGAACACGCCGGCGCTCGCCGAGGGCGTGAAGTTCTCTGACGAAGCGCTCGGAGCGATCGCCGAGATCTCAGGCAACCGGCCGTGGGAAGCGCTCTCGTTCTGCTACCTCGCGGCGAAGCGCTTGCCGAAGGGCTTCACCGGAGAAGTCGGGCCCGACGCCATCGAAGCGCTGGTGAGCCTCGACGCGCTGGCCGAGGTGGAAGAGGGCCAGGCGCTCATCGACAACGCGCTGCGAACGCTGGTGACGGCGATGTCGCCTGCCGAGAAGACGCTGTGTGAGCTGCTCGCGGTCGGCGGAGAAGGTGAAGTGCCCGAAGACGCCATCGCCGCGCTCGAGGTCGCAGGCCTCGTGAGCGCGACGCCCGAGGGCTACCAGCTCTCCGGCGCGTTCTTCGCCGGCATCGTCGAGGGCGTCGCGCAAGGCGCCATCAAGGTGGCCGTCGAGTAACGGTTCGATCACTTCAGCTTCGATCACTTCAGCTTCGGGCACGACACCAGCTCGGCGAACACTGTGTTCTGGAACGATTTGCCGCTCTTGTTCACCCAGCCCGAGATCGAGGTCAGGGTCGCGCGGTCGAACACCACGTATTCGGGGTCGTCTTGGTCTTGCTTGAGGTTCGAGACGCGCCAGTCTCCACGCAGCTGGAAACACGCGGCGACGCGCGGGGCCCTGATGACGACCATGGTTCGCTGCGTGGTGCCCGACGCGACCCCGAACTCGTTGACGAGGCGTGCGCGCGCGTTGGTCGTCACCGCTGAGAGCAGCTCGATGTCGCCGAGCTTGAGCGCCTTCAGCGCCTTCGTGGTGAGCTGGCTCAAGCGAGGCGAGGCCGTGCCCGCGCGAGGGGCTGGCGCTGCCGAGGAGACCGCTTCGAGCTCGGCGCGCGTGGCCTGGGTCTGCGGGTCGGCCTCGCACCATTTCTCTGAGCCCAGCGTCCAGATGAGATCGCCGAGCCCCACCGGGTTCTCGTCTTTGAAGGAGGTGAGGAAGGGTTCGGCCTCGCGCTTGCCGAACACCGTACATCTGGCCGCTGCGGGCGCAGGGCTGCTTCCCACGGTGGCCACCGCGATCGGCGCAGGGGCTGGTCGGCGCGCCTCTGGAGGGAGCGCCGCGAACGCTTCGACGCGGCCACTGGTGACGAGGCGACCGAGGGCGGCTTGCACCTCTCCGGGCGGGACCCGCGGCTCCGAGGTCTGGAACGCGTGAGACACCTGGTCCACCGTGCTGCCGTCGCTCTTCCTGGCGAGCAGCGCGAGCGTCACGTCTCGCGTCACCACGGGCTGGCCATTGACGACCACCGAGAACGCCGACTGAACCTCTCGAGCCGAGAGCGAGGGCACCACGGAGAGATCGGCCTCGGCAGGCGAGGCGACCACCAGCAGCCCATCAGTCCCGAAGGCCGCGGCGAGGTCGGCTTGAAGGGACCGAGCGTCGAGCCCTGCGCTGTCGGCTGGCTGCGCAACGAAGACCTTCAAGGCCTTGACGGGGGCGCTGGTTGCGGCGCGAGGTGGCGCTTTCGGCGCGGTGGCGCACGCTGCCACGAGCGCGAGGAGAAGAACGGAGACTTGGCGCATGTCAGGGAGAACACATGACTGGCTGGGCGTGTGCAACCGTTTGACGACCCACTTGTCGTGACGTCGGCGGCACAGAAGACGCGCCGGTGCGTGGCGACTGGCGCTTCTTTTGCCTACGAAGCACTGATGAGCGTGGTCGTTGCGGTGTTGCTGGCTCAGTGGGTTACCTGCGAGCCGGTCGAGCCGCGAGCGCTCCACACCGTGCTCATGCCCACCGCGTTCGAGTTCAACATCGACGCTGGCGTCTTTGCGGTCGACACCTCCGGCTCGCCACCCGAGGTCAGGCTGTTCAGCGTCGAGTCGACGCGCCTTGTGCTCGTTCGCGAAGGGTGGCGACGCGACGACGGGGGTCGGTCGACCTCGGTGTTCGAAGCGGGTCGCGAGCAGCTCGCGATTTCTCGGCTCAGCTCGAGCGGTGCGCTTGAGGTCAAACAGGCTCATGTCACCGTGCCGCTCCGCCCGCTCTCTCAGTCGCTCCGCCAGCGACCCGCCATCGTGGTTCGCGGTGCGAGCGTCGTCATGAGCGGAACAACAGATGACGGACGAGACGTGGTCATCACGACCGCTCCTGGTTCGACGTTCCCCGATGGAGTGCGCGTCTTCGCGGGCCGCGTCTCTTCGCCACCATCGGCAGGACGTGACGGGCGATTGCACGAGCGACACGTGACCTCGGCGGCCGTCGATCGGCTCGGAGGCCTGCACGTGCTGTTCACGTGGGACGGAGACCCCGTCGAGGTCTCGCAGCTCGAGCCGCCGGCGCAGCTGGTTGCCGACGCGAAGCCCAGAGCGCTCGAGCGCCGCGCACTGCCGAACCGCACGTTCCTGTGCCTGCCCTGACGCTCGCCGGCCCCACGTTCCACTCACGGTCGGACCGCTTGACGCTACGATTCGAGAATGAACGATTCCGCGGAACTCGTCCGGCTGCTCGAAACGACGCTCGCTGATGGACGGTTGTCGACCGACGAGAAACGCGAGCTGTCTGCAGCCCTGGCCCGTTCTCCCTGGAGAACCGATCAGCTATCGGCCTTGAGGAATCAGGCGTTCGAGTTGCTCCGCGCCCGCCTCGACCCCAACACCGCGCCCCTGCTGGCGTGGCTCGAGGGCGTCGCCAAGGCGATCGACCAGGCACGCCCCGCGCCTCCGGCGAAGCCAACCGAGGTCTTCTTCAGCCCGGGCCCCGACTGCAAAGTCGCGATCCTCTCGCTCCTCGCTTCCGCGCGCGCCACGCTCGAGCTGTGCGTCTTCACCATCTCGGACGACGACATCACCCGCGCGATCGTCGAAGCGCACCGGCGGCAGGTGGTCGTTCGACTCATCACCGACGACCAGAAGCGCACCGACTCAGGCAGCGACGTCGAGCATCTGGTTCGGTCCGGCGTCTCGACGCGGGTCGATCGAACCGAGGCCCACATGCACCACAAGTTCGCGATCGCCGACGGGTCCACGCTCCTCAACGGGAGCTTCAACTGGACCCGAAGCGCCACCAGGGTGAACGAAGAGAACGTCATGGTGACGACCGAGCCCGCGCCAGTCAGGGCGTTCAAGGCCGAGTTCGAGCGCCTGTGGAACGCACTCGCGCCCACGCCGTGAAGGCACTGACGCTCCGTTCCATCGCGAATGGATGTTCGTCGTCGGCGTGGTTTGCACTGTCAACGTGGCCCGATAGGGTGCGCGCGCCTTGAAGACGTCACTCCCGCTCCTGCTCCTGTCGTTCGTCATGGCCTGCGCGCCAGCGACGCCTCCGCCCACCCGAGAGACGCTGGTGCTGACCGGCACGGCGTACGACCGCGGCCTGCAGCACGGCACGCAGCTGCGCTCGAAGATTCGCAGCTTCTACACGACGCTGATGACGAACTCGTTGTTCCCGTTCCTCTCGCGCGAGCAGCCCGACATCGCGACGCTGCTGAAGGAATACGACGCAGACCGCTACAAGAACGGCGGCTTCGCGCGGGAGCTGCTCCTCGAGAGCGCGAAGAACCTCGAGCGCAACCTCGGCCGCAGCGGGCGTGACGAGCTGCGCGGCATCGCCGACGGCTCGGGGCTCACCTACGAAGAGGTGCTCATCCTCAACACCTTCGTCGACACCACGCTGGCCGTTCGTGGCATCGGCCTGGCGATTCGCCAGGGGCGCGCGCCGGTCGTCGACTCGGTCGAGTTCCTCGGGCTCGGCAGCGATGGCGTCGACAACTCGGGCGAAGGCACCATCGACGAGACCGATGAAGGCGTCATCACGCCGTACGTGCCGCCGTACTTCGCGGCCGCGGTGGAGATCGACGTCCGCACGAAGCTGCGCGTCGTCTTCTCGGACCCCGACGGCGTCGACCCGCAGACGGTTCGCGTGCGCATGAACGAGGGCCTCTTCATCTTCGGAGACCCCGCGCTCGAGATCGTCGAGCTCGACGCGACGCGTGTCCAGCTGACGTTCACGCCGCTCGAGCCGCTGCCTGCCGCCAGCACCATCACCTTCGTCGTCTCGGCCGGTGACAAGCGCATCATCGAGATCCCCGGGCCGCCGCGCGCCAGCTTCCGCCGTGACGAGGAGTTCGTCGTCACCACCCGTGGCGCCAGGCTCGCGCCGCGCGACATCAGCCGGCCGGCGCTCACCGACAACCGCACCCGGCCGCCGCCGTTCACCCTCGGCGTGCGTGGCGCCCGCGCGGCCTCGGGTCCGCTCCTCGCGCACAGCTTCGCGCTGCTCGACGCCAACACTGCGCACAAACACACCGTGCTCCTCATGCACCGCCCCGACACGGGCCCGGCGTACGCGACCGTCGGCTGGGCCGGCATCGTGTACGGCATCTCGGGCCTCAACGAGCGCGGCGTCGGCGTGGCCTGCAACCCGTCCGACACGCTCGACAACTCGGTGGTGGGCTCGGTGCTCGACCAGGTGGCCGACCTCTCGAAGGCGAAGCTGCTCGCGAGCGGCCTGCCGGTCGGCTTCCTCGTCAAGCGCGTGCTGGAGCGCGCGAGCAACGTCGCCGAAGGCGTCGACGCGTTGACCGAGATCGACCCGGTGTACGGGTGGAACTGCACCATCGCCGACGACCAGGGCGGCCTCGAGGTGGTGGAGCTCGACTCCGACGTCTTCAGGCAAGGGCAGGGCGGCGTGTACCGCTATGGGCCGACCGATCGCGACCCGTCGATGCGGCGCTACTCGAGCCTCACCGATGACGACGTCATCAGCGGCTCGTCGTACACGCGCAACGTCGACGACAGCATCACGCTCAACCTCGCGGGCCAGCGCGTGGTGCCGCAGCGCTTCTGGTCGGGCTTCTTCTTCCGCAGCCGCCGCGTCATCGACAACGTCACCAGGCGCCTCGCCGCGCGGACCGAGCCGGTCGACGTGCCGTGGCTCGAGGCGTTGCTGGCCGAGCCCGAGGTCATCGACCGCTCCGACAGCATGAACGCGGTGGTGCTCGACCTGAAGAACCGCACGGTGCACTCGGCGATGGGCACCATCCCCGCGACGGCCTCACCGTTCGTCGCGACGGAGCTGGGCCGATGAAGCGCGCACTCCTTCTGCTCCTGGTGCCGACGCTCGCGGTGGCCATGGAGACGCAGGTGCTGCCGCAGGGCGCCATCTCGGTCGACGTCGGCTACCTGCGCACCGCGCTCGACAAACAGTGGAGCGGCGATCGTCGCGCCCTGTCCCTCATCGACGACATTCCCCGCTACGAGCCGGGCGGCGGCCTGCAGGGCATCTTGCGCGCGAAGCCGGTGGCCGAGTTCGACTTCCTGCTCGTCTCGGCGCTCTACGGCATCACCGATTCGCTCTCGGTCGGCGTGAACGTGCCCATTCTCATGCGGTCGACCATCGCCACCAACCTCTCGTGGGAGCCGGGCGACTACCAGCCGCAGCTCGGCCGCGCGTACTCGCTCGAGGACTTCTGGTCGTGGGCCGACTCGATGGGCCAGCCGCGCGTCACCGGCCGGGACGTCAACACGCAGTTCCGCGTCGCCGACATCGTGCTGGGCGCGAAGTACCTGCTGCCCCGCTCGGCGTGGATGAAGGAGAACCACTTTCGCTGGTCGGCGCAGCTCAACGTCGCGCTCCCCACTGGCAGCAACGCAGACCCCGAAGAGGCCGTGTCGGTCGGCACCAACCTCTGGGAGCTGCACGCCGCCGGCGACGTCGAGGCGCACGTGTCAGCCGACAAACACTTCTTCGTCGATGACCACGGCATCTACCGGCTCAACGTCGGCGCCGACGTCTTCTACGCGTTCTTCCGGCCGCGCCTGTACACCGCAGGCAAAGGGCTCAAGAACCCGCTGCTCAACAACAACGCCTTCTTCGTGGGCGACACGTATTGGATCGACCCGGGTGACTGGGTGGCCGGCACGGTGAGCGTCGACGTGGTGCCCTTCATCGGGCCGACCTTCGCCTCCATCGTCTCGGGTGGCAGCCTCGAGAAGGCCCACGCTCTGCCGCCGATGCTGACCTTGAGCGCGAGCTACACGTACATCGCCACCATGCAGAGCGACTGGCAGTCGAACAGCCCGCTGTGGGACTGGGACCGCGAGAAGCTCTGGAAGGCCGGCGAGAAGAACATCTTCAAGTTCACCGGCACCATCAGCTTCTTCCGGCTCGGCGTTCCGGTGCAGCTCTACGCCTCGTATCGAACTCAAGACATCATCCCCGGGCGCTACACGCGGCCCGCGAACGTCTTCACCGGCGGCGTGCGCGCCGTCGTGAAGTTCTGGTGACCCATGCGTCGAGTCGTGTTGCTGGTGGTGGTGGCGTGGTGCAGCGCCGGCTGCGCGGTGATGTCGCTCGTCGGGTACCAGGTGCTGCCCAACGCGCCGAAGGATCGTGACGAGTCGCTCCAGGTGCCAGGCCTGAAAGAACCCGTCAGCGTCACGCTCGACGCGCAGGGTGTGCCGCACCTCGAGGCGAAGAGTCTGGTCGATCTCTCGCGCGCCGCCGGCTTCATGCAGGGCCGTCAGCGCTTCTTCCAGATGGACATGATGCGCCGCCTCGCGAAGGGCCGCGTCTCGGAGATCGTCGGCGAGCAGCCGCTCGTCTCGAGCACCACCGTCGAATACGACAAGACGATGCGTGGGTGGGACATCGAGGGCCGCGCGCTGGCCGACTTCGAGAAGATTCCGGCGGCCGATCGCGCGCTGCTCGAGGCCTTCGCCGACGGCGTCAACGCCGCGCGCGTGAAATGGCAACCCGTCGAGTACCGGCTGCTGGGACTCGAGTCAGAGCCGTGGAAGGCGTCCGACTCGCTCGCGGTCGGCCTGCTCAACGTCTGGAGCGTCACCCACAACTACCAGCAGGAGCTCGCGCGCTTTCTCTTCGCGATGCACCAGGGCGTCGAGCGCATGGAGGCGCTGTACCCGAACGAGCCCGTGCGTGGTGGTCGCAGCATCGCCTCGACGTCGGCGCTCCAGCCGTTGCCGCCCGCCGTCGCCGAAGAGCTCGCGGGCCTCTTTCCGGTGAAGCTCCAGCCGGCTCCGCCGAGCGCTCCGTCGGCGTGGCTGTCGATGATGCCGGTCGAAGGCGCCTCGAACGCGTGGGTCGTCTCGGGCGCGCGCACGAAGTCAGGTAAGCCGATGGTGGCGAACGACCCGCACCTCGCTCACTTCCTCCCCAGCCTCATGGTGCAGCAGCACCTGAAGGCGCCAGGCCTCGACGTCATCGGCGTCACGGTGCCGGGCGTGCCGTGGGTGCTCTCGGGCCACAACGCGAAGGTGGCGTGGGGCATGACGTCGACGATGTCGGACGTGATCGATCTCGTCATCGAGCAGGAAGACGCCGCGCGGCCCGGCTTCGTGAAGAACGAGTCGCGCGAGTGCGCCATCACCACCCGCAACGAGCTGGTGCGTGTGCGTGATGGCGGGGAGTTGCTCGAGCGCACGGTGAAGTTCCGCGCGACCTGCAACGGGCCGCTGATGAACGACCTGCTCCCGCACCTCTTCCCACCGGGAGCGCCCCTGCTGGCGTTGCGCTGGCGGGTGACGGGCCTCGAGACGGCCATGGGCGCGCTGCTGCGAATGGATCAAGCGACCAGCGTCGAAGACTTCGGGGTGGCGGTCGCGCAGCTCCCGTCGACCTGGAACACGTGGACGGTGGGAGACGCCGACGGGCACATCGGCCAGTTCCCCTCGGGGCAGGTGCCGGTTCGCGCCCACCACCGGGGCACCTTCCCGGTGCCAGGGTGGACGAAGAAGTACGAGTGGAGCGACTTCGCGGAGGGCTCCCAGTTGCCCCACGTCGTCGACCCGGCCGACGGTGTCATCGCGCACGCGAACAACCTGATGACCGAGCCCGGTGCGACCGACTTCACCCGCATTCACGTCGACGCCGCGCCTGCGTTCCGGCACCAGCGCATCGTCGACCTCGCGAAGGCGACCCCGAAGCACGACCTCGGCTCGTACCGCGCGATGCTCGCCGACACGTTCTCACTGCGGGCTGCGCAGGTGTGGCCCTTCATGAAGCAGTCGCTGGGTGCGGGTGACGGGTTCTCCGACGTGGCGCGCTCCGCCCTCGGCCGCCTGGGCGCGTGGAGCTTCGACGCGAAGGCCGACGGCCCCGAGGCGGCCATCTTCTTCCTCACCTACCGTCACGCCGTCGTCGCCGCCGTCACCGACGAGCTGCCGGCGCCGGCCGTGAAGTTCTTCCTCGGCCAGCGCTACTCGACCAACACCGCGGACCTCTGGTTCGAAGACGAGAAGCACGTGGTGTGGGACGACCACCAGACGCCCGCGGTCGAGACCCGCGACGAGGTGGTGCGCGCCGCGTTCAACCGCGCCGTGGCCGAGCTCGTCGAGCAACAGGGGCCCGACGTCAACGCGTGGCGGTGGGGCAAGCTCCACTGGCACCGGCCCATGCACGCGTTCGGAGGCAAGGCGGTGCTCGACGGCACCGTCAACCTCGCGCGCATCGAGACCGGCGGCGAGATGGACTCGGTGTGGAAGACGCACTTCGACCTGGGCAACGAGGCCAACCCGTTCAAGGTGGTGGCCGGCCCGGTGTACCGGAGCGTGGTCGATCTCGCTGACGTCGCGCACGGCTGGTGGGTCATCGACACTGGCGCGAGCGGGTGGCCGGGCTCCGCGCACTATGGCGATCAGTACGAGGCCTGGCAGCGCGGCGAGCTCGTGCCGATGCTCTTCGACGTCGACGAGGTGCGCCGTGGTGTGCACGCGTCGCTGTCGCTGACGCCCTGAGCGGAACACCCGAAAGTGCAGCGAGCGGGGCGGCGCGTTGCCATATAGGGGCACCCTATGGCGCACCGCGTTGTCATCGTTGGAGGTGGTTTCGGCGGCCTCGAAGCAGCCCGTCGCCTGGCGAAGTCCGACGTGCAGGTGACGGTGGTCGACCGGCAGAACTACCACCTGTTTCAGCCGCTCCTGTACCAGGTGGCAACCGCGGGCCTCTCGCCTGCCGACATCGCCTCGCCGATTCGCCACCTGGTCGCGTCGGCCCCACACGTCGAGGTGCGCATGGCCGAGGTCACCTCGGTCGACCTTGCCCAGAAGCGCGTCACCCTCTCGAACGGCGAGCTCGCCTTCGATTCCCTCATCCTCGCGGCTGGCGTCAGGCACAGCTACTTCGGCAAGCCCGAGTGGGAAGGTGACGCCCCGGGCCTGAAGACGCTCGATGACGCGCTCGAGATTCGGCGCCGCGTGCTGTTGGCCTTCGAGAACGCCGAGCGAACCGACGACGAGCGCGCCCGCGCCGCCTGGCTGACCTTCGTGGTGGTGGGGGCCGGACCGACGGGCGTCGAGCTGGCGGGTGCCATCAGCGAGCTCGCCCGCTTCACCGTCGCCCGGGACTTTCGTCGCTTCGACCCGCGCTCCGCCAGGGTGGTGCTCGTCGAGGCGGGCGACCGCGTGCTCTCGGCGTTCCACCCGGCGCTGTCCCAGAAGGCGTACGTGTCGCTCCAGGAGCACCACGTCGACGTGAAGCTCAACACCCGCGTCCTCGACGTCAACAGTGACGGCGTTCAGTTGCCCGACGCGTTTCTGCCCTCGCGCACGGTGCTGTGGGCTGCGGGGGTCGAGGCGCCTGCGTTGTCGAGGACCCTCGGCGTCGAGCTCGATCGGTCGGGCCGCATCAAGGTGAACCCCGATCTCTCGGTGCCCGGCCACCCCGATGTCTACGTCATCGGAGACCTCGCGTACTTTCCGCTGCCCGATGGCTCGTCGTTGCCGGGCCTGGCGCCGGTCGCGCTCCAGCAGGGGCGCCGCGCAGCGAAGAACATCGAGGCTGCGGTCTCGGGCCAGCCGAAGAAGCCCTTCAAGTACGTCGACAAAGGCATCATGGCGACGGTCGGTCGAGCGTCAGGCATCGCTCAGGCCGGAGCGCTCCGGCTCTCGGGCATGATCGGCTGGTTGGCCTGGCTCTTCATTCACGTGCTGTACCTGATCGGGTTCCGCAATCGATTGCTCGTCATGCTCCAGTGGGCGTGGGCCTGGGTGACGTACGGCCGAGGGGCGCGGTTGATCACCGGCACGACGCCAGTCCCCGAGTCGACGCCCGCGCTGCCCATGGCGACTGTTCCAGCTCGCGAGGCCACGAAGGTCTGACGTTCCGGTCCCGGCGCGCGCAAGAGGGCTGGGTCGCGGCGACCCGCGGAGCGCGCTGCTGACTCGTCACGATCGCCGTGATTCGGCAGCGCTCGCGTGGGCACACGGGGTGCTCTGCCTGACGGAGTGCCGTCCCTCCCGCGGCGTTCCGTCGCTCTGCTGCTCACATGTGTGTCGTGGTGGTCGTGTGGCGTCGATGACGTCGACGCCATCGTCCGGGTCGACGATGAGCCCCGCGCGACCTCGAGTGCAGGTGGGCGGGTGGAGGCTGTCGACGCAGGCGCTGCAGTGGTCGCCGATGCAGGTCGCGTCACCTTTCCTGCGCTCGCTGACGACGCAGGTCGGAAGTCGGATGCGGGCTCTTCCACCATCGCGTTCGATGCAGGTTGGCTGGACTTCGACGCTGGCATGGAAGCGGACGCGGGCACTCCTGTCAGCGCGTTCGATGCAGGTGGTCGTCTGGACGTCGACGCGGGTCCTCCCGTCAGCGTGTCCGATGCGGGCCTCGTGTCACCGACTGGCGCCGGAGCCGCGCTCAGCGCACACACGGCCCTCGGGCTCCCGGACACCTCGGCCGTCGGAGCCCTCGACCGCTGGCTCCTGGTGAAGCCTCAGTTCGTCCTCTCGTATGACACGCTCCGCAAGACGCCGCGGTGGGTCTCCTGGCGGCTCGACACCTCGTGGCTCGGCACGGCGACCCGCGCCAGCAGCTTCCGTCGCGACGCGCAGTTGCCCACCACCGCGGGTCAGGCTCGTGACGAAGACTTCCGCAACAGCGGCTTCGAGCGCGGCCACCTCTGCCCCAGCGCCGACCGCACCAACACCGACCCCGATAATGACGCCACCTTCGTCTTCACCAACGTCGTGCCGCAGACGCGCGCGAGCAACGGTGGCACCTGGGCGACGCTGGAGGATGAAGCGAGAGCTCAAGCGCGGCTGGGGAAGACGGTGTTCCTCGTGGCCGGGCCCGTCTTCGGTGTCACCTCGCAGTTCATCGGCGCGGGCGTGCCGGTGCCCACCGCGACCTTCAAGATCGCCGTCATCGTCGACGGGCCCGTGGGCCTCGTGCCGCCCGTCACGACCTCGACCCGCGTCATCGCCGTGCTGGTACCCAACACGACCTCGGTCAGCGGGAGCTGGCGTTCCTTCCGCGTCTCGGTGCGGTCCATCGAGCAGGCCACCGGCTTCGACTTCCTCGCCGACGTGCCCCGCGCGGTGCAGGACGTGGTCGAGACCCGCGTCGACGCCGAGCCGTGACCGACGCCTCCGGCGCCCAGCCTTCGACGTGCGCCAGCAGAGGCGCGTGCTACCGTCTGCCGCTCATGTCGGGGCCCTCAGATACCACTGCGCGCGGCCGCCCATTGGCGACGCCAGGCCCCGCGGGCACCGTGCTCTGCCCGGCCTGCGCCAAGGTGCTCGAAGGCGAGCCCAACTTCTGTGACGCCTGCGGGAGCGACCTGCGCGGCATCGGTGGGCACTCCGACACCTACTCGGGGCCTGATCGCGACAAGGTCATCGACGGCCGCTACCGCATTCTCGAGAAGCTCGGCGAGGGCGGCATGGGCTCGGTCTACAAGGTCGAGCACGTGCGCATGGGGAAGATCGCCGCGCTCAAGGTGATGCGGCCCGACGCGGCCGTCGACAAGAGCATGAAGGCGCGCTTCCTCCAGGAGTCGCGGGTCGTCGCGAAGCTCTCGCACGCCAACACCGTGCAGGTCTTCGACGCCGGCGAGCTCGACGACGGAGCCCTCTTCATGGCCATGGAGTACGTGCCCGGCAAAGACCTCGCCTGGCACCTCAAGGCTCATGGGCCGATGAGCGAAGACAAGGTGGTGAGCATCGGCGTGCAGGTGCTGGCGTCGCTCGCCGAGGCGCACGAGCACGGCATCATTCACCGCGACATCAAGCCCGCGAACGTCATGCTGCTGCGGCGGCGCAAGGGCGGCGACGACCAGGTGAAGCTGCTCGACTTCGGCATCGCCAAGCTCGCCGAGAATGACAGCCGCAACTCGACCACCGGAGAGTTCGTCGGCACCCCGGCGTACATGTCGCCCGAGCAGGTCCGCGGTGACGCCGTCGTCGACGCCCGGAGCGATCTCTATTCCCTGGGCGCGCTTTTGTTCGAGCTGGTGACTGGCCGGCAGCTGTACACCGGGCCGACCGCCGTCAGCATCGTCAAGCAGCACCTCGAGACGCCGATCCCCAAAGTGGCCGACCTCGCGCCGCAGGTGCCGGTGTCGCCCGCGTTCGAGAACATCATCGCCATCGCGCTCGCGAAGAAGGTCGACGAGCGCTTCGCCGACGCCGAGGCGATGCGCCGCGCGCTCGAGGCGCTGCGCAAGACGACGAAGAACGTCACCAGCGACTTCACGCCGATGCCAGACGAGCTGGCCTCGAAGATGTTGTCGCGCGAAGACTTCGAGAGCTACGAGCGCAAGCTGAAGGCCGACCGCGTGCGGTGGCCGCTCGCCGTCATGGTCGGGCTCGCGCTGCTCGTGGGCGCAGGCTATCGCGCGGTGCAGCACGCCAAGGCCACCGGCCAGTCCACCGGCGTTGAGCTCGAGCCGAACGACCTCGTGCAGCGCGCCAACGTCATCAGGCTCGGTGAACCGGTGAAGGGTGCGATGGGCGCGGCGGGCGAAGGGCAGGGCGATCGTGATCTCTTCGTGGTGCAGCTGGCGCAGGCCGGCCGCTACCGCGCCACGCTCTCGGGCGTGGCCGATCTCAACCTGACGCTCGAGGTGCTGCAGCTCGAGGCGAAGAAGACGGGAGACGAGGCGACCGAGGGCGACAAGCCGTCGGAGAAGCTCAAGCGCAAGGTGTTCCTCGATGACGTGGGCGTGGGCGAGGGCGAACGCATCGACGGGCTCGAGCTCGCCGCCGGCTCGGTGTACCTGCGCGTCGAAGAACACCCGTTCTGCACCGAGCCCAACCGGCCACCACGCGAGAAGAGCCTGGTGCCCTATCAGCTCGAGCTCGCCATCATGCCGGCGCTCGACGGCTTGAGCGAGTCGGAGCCCAACGACACGCCGTTGACCGCCGGGGCGCTCCCGCTGACCCGCGCGGTGACGGCCTGGGCCGGCGCGAGGCTCGACGACGTCGAGAAGCTGCTCGTGCTGCGGCCCGACGCGCCCTTCTCGTCGGTCGACACCTGGCGCGTCGATGACGTGCCGGCGGGCGATCAGGTCGTCATCGCAGTGGTGCCGCCCGAGCGGGGCGCGCTCCACGTCATCGACGAGGCGAAGCTCGAGGCGTGGCGGCTGCGGCGTGCGCAGTCGTCGCCCACGAAGCCGACGCCGCCTCCGCCGCAGCCGGTGCTGGTGAAGGGCCTCCCGCAGGTCATCGCGCTCGAGGTCGGCGCCGGCGGCGTGCGGCGCGTGCGCATCGTCCCTGCCGAAGACACGATCGCCGGCGCCTCGTACCAGCTCGCTGCCGGCACCACGGGGCCCAATGGGGTCGCGGGCCTGGTCGATCTCGTCCGCAGCCTCGAGGCCCAACCTGCCTCCCGCACGCAGCTGGTGCTCGCCGCGTCCGAGGCGCTCAAGGCCTCACCCGAGCTGGCGAGGCTACAGACAGAAAGGCCGAAGGACTAGCGGGCGATGCGTCGCTTCTCCCTCCGCTTTCGCGCGTTGGCGAGGCCACGTCTTCGACGATCGCGCCTGCGCGACTTTCGTTGGGCGGCGCGCTGGGGCAAGGTGGCAGAGGCGGCGCGAGGGCTCGCGTCGCCGGGGGCCTCGACGTGAAGACAGCGACGCCACAGCTGCTGCTGGTCGGCGGGACCGACGACGACGCCGGCTGGGTGCACCGCGCCCTCGCGTCCGACAACGGCACCGTGAGGCTCGAGCGGCTGGGCGCCGACGAGAACCCGAAGGCGCTCCTCTCGGCGATGCGGTTCGACGCCATCCTCATCGATCTCTTCTCGTCACGGCTCGACGCGGCGGGGTGGGTGGCGCTGCTCGACGACGTCGGCCAGCGGGCGCCGCTCGTGGTGGTCGCCGACGCGAGGCAGGAGACCGAGGTCGTCACCTGGCTGGCGACCGGCGCGTCGGACTGGGTGTTCCGCCCTGGCCTGCTCGGGTTGTCGGCGGTGCTCGCGCGCCTGCAGCGTGAGGCGCGGGAAGAGGCCGCCGAAGAAGAGAAGGAACGGCAGCTGCGCGAAGCGACGGCCGCCCTCGTCGAGCTCGCGCGCAGCCCGGTGTTCAGCGGCGACGATCTGACGGCGATGCTGCAGGAGATCACCCGGCGCTGTTCGCGGAGCATGGGCGTCGATCGCTGCGGCGTGTGGATCTACGCCGACGATCGCGCGTCGCTGCGCCTGCTCGATCTCTACGACGCGAAGACGGCCTCGCATTCGCAGGGCACGCGGCTGTCGGGGGCCGAGCACCCTGTGTACTTCGAGACCCTCGGCACGAGCCGGGTGCTGGCCTCGGCCAACGCGCAGACCGACCCACGCACGCGGGAGTTCGCGGCCTACTTCGAGCCCGAGGGCATCACCTCGACGCTCGACGTCGCGCTGCGGCTGCGCAGCGAGCTGGTGGGGGCGCTGTGCATCGAGCACCGCGGGCCGCCTCGCCGCTGGAGCGCCGCCGAAGAGGTGTTCTCGAGCGCCCTGGCCGACGTCGTGGCCCTCGCGCTCGAGACGAGTGAGCGGCGCCGCATCGAGGCCGCCCTGTCGGTGTCGGAGCGCCGCTTCCACGACATCTTCACGTACTCGTCCGACAACATCCTGCTCTACCGCGTCGCCATCGACGGGCGCGTCTTCTGCGAAGACATCAACCCGGCCGTCGAGCAGTCGACCGGCTATCGCCGAGACGACGTGGTGGGGCGCGAGGCCTCTGAGGTGGTGCCGCCCATCGCCGCGGCGCGGCTGAACGAGCGCTACCAGCAGGCGATTCGCGCCAGGCTGCCCATCGTCTACGAGCACGAGCTGCCGCTGCCGACGGGGCCGCGCGTCTACAACACGGCCATCATCCCGATGCTCGACGAGACTGGCCGCGTGCAGCGCCTGGCCTCGGTCGCGCGCGACGTCACCAGCCAGCGGCTGTCCGAGCGGCTCTCGAGGCAGCTCGAGGCGCAGGTCGCCGAGGCGCAGAAGACCGAAGCGCTGGCAAGGCTCGCCACCCACCTCGCCCACGACGTCGGCAGCCTGCTCGCCGCCGTCGACGCCCACGCGCAGACGCTGGGCGAGGGCGCGCCAGAGGCGAAGCGCGCGATCCTCGAGGCGACGGCCCGCGGCCGCGAGCTCACCCAGCGCATCGCCACCTATGGCCGGCGCCGCCCAGACGAGAAACGGCCCGTCGATCTCGAGCCGCTGGTGCACGAGGTGCTCCGCCAGCTCTCTGCGACGGCCCCGAAGGTCGAGATCGTGTTTCGGCCCACGGGCGCGGTCCGGGTGCCCGGCGACGTCGCGCAGCTGCACCAGGCGCTGCTCAACCTCTGCGGCAACGCGCTCCAGTCGATGCCAGGCGGCGGGACGCTCACCGTGACACTCGAGCTGAAGTCGGTGTCGTACTCCGACGCCGCCGCGCACCCGCCGTTGCGCGCTGGCACCTGGGCGCGGCTGGCCATCACCGACACCGGCGCGGGCATGGACGAGGCCACCCGCCGACGCATCTTCGAGCCGTACTACTCGACCTCCGAGGGCCGCACCGGCCTCGGCCTCGCGGTCGTGCAGTCGGTCGTGGTGGGGCACGAGGGCACGGTGTTCGTCTCGAGCACGCCAGGCGCCGGCGCGACCTTCGAGGTGTACCTGCCTGCGCTCGATGCTGCCGACGATCAACCCGGGCACGGCCAGCACCTCATGCTCGTCGACGACCACCCCGGCATGGCGCGCGTGAGCGCGAAGCTGCTCGAGACGCTCGGCTACCGCACCACCGTGTTCGACGACCCACGGGAGGCGCTCAAGGCGTTTCGCGCGAAGCCTCAGGGGTTCGACGCCGTGTTGACCGATCTCTCGATGCCCCAGATGAGCGGAGAAGACTTCACCCGCTGCTTGCGCGAAGTGCGGCCCTCGCTGCCCGTCATCATCTCGAGCGGCCTCGCGTCGCACCTCGACGGCGGAGCGCTCAGCCGGCTGGGGGTCGCTGCCGTGCTCCTCAAGCCGTGGCGCCTCGACGAGGCCGTCGCGACGCTCAAGCGCGTGTTGACACCGCGGCCCTGACGGGCTCCACCGCCCCGGCGCGCGAATCACCACATCGGGTGGCAACCTCGTACCAGCAAGGGCTATGACCGCCCCCGTCGCGGGCGGCCGGCCTGCGCACCCCTGCTGGAGTCTCCATGCCGCGCGCTTTCCTGCTCGTCCTGACGCTGCTCGCTTCGATGACCGCGAGCGCCGGGGACGACGACGCCGTCTTCACGCGCTTCTCGACCTGGGCCCGGCAGTACCGCGCCGCTGACTCCGAGCTCGATCGCACCCGCCTCGAACGTGACGGCGTGGCCCTCGCGAAGGCCCGCCGCGTGGCGCTCAAGGCGCTGATGCACGACGACCCGCGGCACGCGCTGCAGGTCTTCGAGTCGCGCCTGGGCCTGCCACCCTCGGTGGCGAGCCAGCTCGAGCTGCCCGTCGATGCCCAGGGCCGCTACGAGGTGCTCTGTGAGTACGGCAAGCCGCTGGCGGTGCAGACGTGGCTCGGTGAGAAGCGGTTCGACGTGGTGCCGTACGGAGAGCTGAAGCGGCTGAAGACGCGCTCCGTGATGCGCCTGTCGGGCTCGTCGCTCGACGAGGTGATGGCGCTCGACGACTCCTCAGTTCCCTACTCACAAGACGCCGAGCTGCCCGAGCCCTCACCCTTCACGGTCGGCATGAAGCGGCTGCTCTACATCCGGGTCGACTTCAGCGACGACCCCGGCGAGCCCATCTCGGTCGCCAACGCCCAGGCCGCCGTGGTGAACCTCGACCGCTACTACCGCGCCGCCAGCTTCAATCAGACGAGCTTCACCGGCACCATCACGCCCACGGTGCTGCGCATGCCGCGCACCAAGGCGTCGTACGGCTCGACGAACGCGACGTCACAGCTGCTCAACGACGCGCGCGCTGCGGCGGCCGCGGCCGGCTTCCCGCAGTCGAACTTCGAGTTCGAGGTCGTCGCCTTCCGCCGCGTGCCGGCGTGGAGCTGGGCAGGCCTGGGCTTCGTCGGCGCGCGCGGCACGTGGATCAACGGCAGCTTCGGCCTCGGCGTCCTCGCGCACGAGCTCGGCCACAACGTCGGCCTGCGCCACGCCAACTTCTGGCAGGCCTCGAACGAGAGCGTCATCGGCGCCGGCTCGAGCCAGGAGTACGGCAACCCGTTCGACACCATGGGCGGCGGAGACATCGTCGACGCCACCGGCCTTCGGGGTCACTTCAACGCCTGGTACAAGTGGGACCTCGACTGGTTCAGCAACGCGCAGATTCAGGTCGTCTCGCAGCCGGCGCAGTCGGGCACGTTTCAAATCTACGATCTCGAGCAGCCCAGCCTCGGCGGCCAGCACGGCCTGAGGGTGCCCATCAGCGGCGCGCGTGACTACTGGGTCGAGTTCCGCCCGAACGAAGGCGGGCAGCTGACCCGCAGCGCCGTCATCTTCTGGGGCTACCCCAGCTCCGACGAGTCGAACCTGCTCGACATGAACCCGTCGACCCCGTCGGCGAGCGATGCGCCGCTCCAGGTGGGCCGCACCTTCTCGGACCCGGCCGCCGGCATTCACATCACGCCCGTGAGCGTCGCGCCCACCATGCCCTCGTCCATCAACATCACCGTCAACCGCGGCGCCTTCAGCGGCAACCGCAACCCAACCGTGCTGGTGACGCCGTCGGTGACGCAGGCCACGGCCAACCAGACCGTCACCTTCACCGCGATGGCGACCGACCCCGACGGCGACACGCTCGCGTACTGGTGGGAGTCGCTGCAGGCCCCGGCCGGTGAGAGCTTCATCTCGACCAACACCGCCGTCGTCACCAACCGCTTCACGACGACGCGCGACGCCGTGATGCGCGTGACGGTCAGCGACATGAAGGGCGGCCTCGCGTCGGCCAACGTCATCGTGCGCGTCGGCACGCCCACCACCACGCGCATCTCGGGCCGCGTCACCGACGTCACCACCATGCTCGGTGTCGACGGCGTGCGCGTCAGCTCGGGCATGCGCACCACGCTGACCGACTCCAACGGCGACTACGTGCTCGTCGGCGTCACCCCCACCTCGACGACCGTGACGGCCTCGAAGCCGGGGTGGACGTTGTCTCCCGCCTTCACCAACCCGGTGACCGTGCCGGCCATGGGCGTGCAGAACATCAACTTCAACGCGATTCGCGCGGGCTTCGGCATCTTCGGCAACGTCACCGCCGTCGGTCAGCCGCTCGCGGGCGTCACCATCTCGGCGGGCGCGTACACCACGGTGTCGAACGCCCAGGGCAACTACCAGCTCACCAACGTGCCCAACGGCCAGTACACGCTGACGGCGCGCGGCATGCCGGGCCAGAGCTTCCGCCTCGTCAACTGCACCAACCCCATCGTGGTGAACGGCAACGCGGTGTCGGGTTGCAACTTCCTCGAAGAGGTGGTGCCGGTGTCGGGCATCGTCAACGGCACCATGGGGCCACACACCGTCAGTGACGGCGTGCGCAGCGTGCAGACGACGCTGATGGGCGCGAGCTGGGCCTTCAGCTTCCCGCGCGTGCCGGCCGGCTCGTACAACTTCGTCGCCACCGCGCCGAACCAGCGCATCGTGCCGATGTTCATGAACCCCGTCACGGTGGGCTCGATGCCCATCACCAACCTCATCTTCAACGCCACCGCCTCGCCGGAGCCACTGTGGCTGGTGCGCGGCACGGTGGACGAGGCTGGCGCTCCGCTGCTCGCGACCGAGGTGCGGGCGACGCTGGATGATGGCGGCGTGCTCTCGTCGGGCACCACCGACGGGCTCGGCCGCTACGTGCTGGCCAACGTGCCCGAAGGCACCTGGACGGTGGCGCCCTTCAAGCCGGGCTTCACGTTCTCTCCCATGACGCGCTCGGTGACCCTCGATGGTGGCGACGTCACGGGGCAGGACTTCGGCGTGCTGGGCGCCAACGCGCGGCCCATCATCATCGTGCCCCCGAGCGCGAACCCGATTCCCATCGTCGGCACCACCGCCGATCTGTTCGTGCTCGCCGACGATCCGCCGCCGGGCAGCGAGGCCGACCTCACCTACGCATGGACGCGCTCGTTCGGGCCGCAGACGGTGATGTTCAGCAACAACCTGAACAACGGCGCGAAGAACGTGACGGTGACCTTCCAGCGCGCTGGGGCCTATGCGTTCCGCGTGGTGGCGACCGACCTCGGCGGCCTGACCGTGGGCGCCGATCTCTCGGTGGTCGTCGTTCCGACCGCCACCAGCGTCAGCATCTTCGGAGTGCCCGCCGGCATCATCAACGTCGGCGACTCGCGGCAGTTCACCGCGTCGGCGACCGATCAGTTCGGGCAGGCGCTCGACACCGGCGAAGACATCGAGTGGATGGTGAGCGGCTGCGGCACCATCAGCCCGACCGGCCGTTTCACAGCGACCATGACCGGCATGTGCACGGTGACGGCGAGCGTCGGAGGCCGCACCGCGACGGCGATGGTGCGCACCGACATCGGCCCCGTGCCTCGCATCACGATGGGCCCGACGGTCACGCCCAGCCCTGTCGTGGGCGGCGCGGCGACCGGCACCATCGAGGCCACGGACGATCAAGACACGAGCAAGCTCACCTACACGTGGGGCGCAGCCAACCCGCCAGCCCTCGTCACCTTCTCGCCGAACGGCACCAACGCGGCGAAGGCCACCACCATCACCTTCGGCGGCCCGGGCCTGTACACCCTGCGCGTCGACGTGACCGACGAGCGCGAGCTCACCGTGACGGGCTTCGTGACGGTGACGGTGCAGCCGGGCCTCGCGAAGGTCGAGGTGTCGCCGGCGATGGCGACCGTGACCGTGAACGGCACGCAGGCCTTCACCGTGACGGGCAAGGACTTCGCGGGCGCCGACGCCCAGCCGCCTGCGTGCACCTGGAGCGCGTCAGCCGGCACCATCGACGCGACCGGCGCCTTCACGGCTCCAGCGACGGCGGGCACCGTGACGGTCACCGCGACGTGCGGCCTCTTCGTGAACGCCGCGAGCGTGACCGTCGCCGATTCCTCGACCGGCACGGGCGGAGGCATGGCCGGTGGAATGGGTGGCGGCAGCGGCGGTGGTGGTGGCACGACCGAGATGCCGAAGGGCTGTGGCTGCTCGGGCTCTGGTGACGTGGCGATGGTGCTGCCGCTCTTCGCGCTCCTCGCGGTGCGCCGGAGGCGGGAAAGGCGCGGCGCCCGCGCGATGAGGGCAGGACAGCTCCTTCTGCCGCTCCTCGGCGTCGTGGCCTTCGCGTCGTGCAGCGGCACCAGCGCGGTCGAGCCGGCTGGCGAGCCCCTCGAGAGCGTCGCACAGGCAATCGGAGAACCGGCGAACGGGTTCCCGTCTGACCAGGAGCGAATGCTCCACGTGCTGATGAACCAGGCGCGCGTGTCGCCGAGGACGCCGAACAACATGTGTGGCGATCACACCGCCGAGGTCGGCGCGAACGTGAGCAAGGCGCCGCTCGTCTACAACCGCGACGCGAACACCGGGGCGCGCTTCTCGGCTCGCCACATGGCCGAGGTCGGCTGTTTCCAGAACGAGAGCTGCTGCGAGATCGGCGACGCTGGCACCGGCCCGGGCTGTATCGGCCCCGGCGCGTGCACCGGCGCGATGTGCGGCCAGACGTGTGACGCGGGCGTGGGGCAGACGGCGCAGCAGCGCTATGGGCAGTTCGGCTTCGCGACGCTCTCGGCCACCACCATCGCTCGCAACGTGCCGGCGGCCGCCGACCTCTGGTGCAACCTGATGCAGTCGGGCCAGAACCGCGCGCTCATCTACGCCGACGCCGGTACCGAGTTCGGCGCTGGGCTCTTCCGCGCCGAAGGTGGCCAGTGCTCGATGCCGTACTGGGCCGTCGCGTTCGGCCGCGGCGCGGTCCAGATTCCCCGTATTCCCGCGGCGAGCGCGATGCACCCGCCGCCGAACCCGGGCAACACGTCGCAGCTGTACTTCGCGGCCAACTACTTCGATCCCTCCAACCGCGGTCCGCAGCGCTCCGCCGTCGTCGTGGCGGGCCACTGCTTCGACATGGACCGCGCGTGGGGCTCGGCCGGCAACGGCACCTGGGAGACGCGCTTCCCCGACCCTGACGTGCTGCCGAACGGGTGCCACCCGTACTACTTCCTCTTCACCGACGCGCAGGGCACCCGGTACACCTACCCGAGCGTCGGCAGCCTGCAGGTGGCGCTCGGCCTCGATCAGACCTGCCCCACGCCGTACGATCCGGGCCCGCAGCTCGGCGCCGACTGCGAGACGAACGAGCCGCAGTGCCCCGAGGGTGAACGACGCGCCTGCTACACGGCCGACACGAACACCCTGCGCGCCGGAGAGTGCCGGCAGGGCACGCAGATCTGCCGCAACGGCTTCTGGGGCGCCTGCCGCGATCAGATCGCGCCGTTCCTCGAGGTCTGCGACGGCCTCGACAACGACTGCGATGGGCTGATCGACGAAGACAACCCGGGCGGCGGGGCGAGCTGCTCCGTCGCGGGAGAGTTCGGCATCTGTCAGACCGGCGAGCGGCGCTGTCAGTCGGGCCGCCTCACCTGCATCGGCCTGCGTCAGCCCGGCACCGAGGTCTGCAACGGCACCGACGACGACTGCGACGGCGTGGTGGACGACGGGCTGGGCCAGACCGCGTGCGGCCTCGGCAACTGCTACCGGCTGGTGAACAACTGCGTCAACGGCGCACCGCAGAGCTGCGACGCGGGCACCCCGTCGCCCGAGATCGACGACTCGAAGGACAACGACTGCGACGGGCTCTTCGACGAAGGCTTCGACTGTCGTTTCCCCGACGGAGGCCCGCGGCCTTCACGTTCGTTCTACGCAGGGCCCGGCACGGTGCCGACGCGGCCGTGCGCCGAAGGGGTGCTCCAGTGCAACCGCGCTGACGGTGGGTGGACGGTGGCGTTCGCCGGGAAGATCCCCACGCCTGAGATCTGCAACAACCAGGACGACGACTGCGACGGCCTGCAGGAGGTCGCGCGCGAGACCCAGGCCCTCATCGGGTACGACCGCTGCGGCGAGGGCACTTGCGCGATGAAGAGCCAGGCCCGGTGCATCGCGGGCTCCATGCGAACCTGCACGCCGATGACGCCGATGGCCGAGACGTGCAACGGGCTCGACGACGACTGCAACGGCACCATCGATGACGCCTGCAGCTGCCGCATCGACGAGCCTCGGCCCTGTTACACGGGCCCGTCCGAGACGCGTGGCGTTGGCGCGTGTCGTGGCGGCATGCGCACCTGCTCCAATGGCACCTACACGCGCTGCACGGGCGAGGTGAAGCCATCGCTCGAGCTCTGCAATGGCGTCGACGACGACTGCGATGGCACCGTGGACGAGATGTGCGTCGGCATGGGAGGCGGGAGCGCTGGGACGGGCGGCGGCTCGGCGGCGGGTGGCTCGTCGGCGGGCGGCTCAGCGGCGGGCGGGACGGCTGGGCAGGGCGGCGGCGACGTCGTCACGGCCGGTGGCGCTGCGGGTGGCGGCATGACGACCGAGATGCCCAAAGGCTGCGGGTGCTCCTCGTTCGAAGGCAGCGCGTCGTTGGTGCTCGTCGCGCTGCTCGGCCTGCGTCGCAGACGGAGCTGAGTCGGGAGGCGACGGTGCCTGGTCCGTTTCGACGGCTCCTTCAGTGGTTTCTGGCAGAGGTCGACAAGGACTATCGATTCCGTGACCAGGTCGGCGGGACACTCCTGCTGGCCCAGCGCTCTGACGATCGAACTGAGCTCCTCACCGCGCTCCGACGGGTCGAACCCACGTCGCTCGTGCGAGTCGAGGTGAGCGATATCGGCTTCCTTCGCAGCGGGTTGATCGACGTCTCAGAGCGCGACCTGGTGATTCCACAGCGGCTGCTCAACGGCCTTCACGGTGGGCCACGCCGAGCGCTCTGCCTGCTTCGCTACGCCGACTGTCTCGTCGCCAAGGCTGGCGCCGATCAGCCCGTTTCCCTGAGAGACACGTGGGAAGAGGCCTTTGCCGCCCAGCCCGACGAAGTCGCCGAGGTCTACCGCACGGAAGCGCGCGAGTGGGTGCTCTCGAACTTCAAGGCGGTGCGCTCGAAGCACCCGCTGCGTCGCGAAGCGCCTTGAGCCGCGGTGCGTTCTTCCTTTTCGTCTTCTCCCCGCTCGGGTGAAGTGCCCCTCAACGACGACAGGAGCACGACATGACCGCTGCAGCGTGGAGCACGTGGGTGAAGTGGAACGGCACCATCGAGCAGACCCTCATCGATGGGCAGCACCTGGCCGCGGGTGACGCCACCATCGCCGACGCCCGCAAACGAGCCGCGAAGGCAGGGGCCGGCGGCATTCTCACCGTCGACACGCTCACCGATCGCCAGCTGCTCGGGCGCATCTGGGTGCTGTCAGCGGACGATCTCCATCACCACTTCGGCTCGAAGCACCCGCCGAAGAAGGCCATCGAGGCCGGCACGGACGCGTTCCTCGAGCACCTCGAAGAGGGGCAAGCCGTCGCCGTCATCGCGTATGGGCGTGGCGTGCCGACGGCCGTGTGGTTCGCGGGGCACTGAGTTTCCGAGCCTGGGTTTCCGACTCCATCGGCGCCGAGGTTACCGACTCCATCGGCGCCGAGCCTCAGCGCAGCTGGCTGGCCTTCTTCTCGAGCTCCTGCGCCTTGCGCTTGAGCTCATCGGCGAGGCTCTGCACCTTGCGGCGCTGGATATCGAGGTCGTCCATCTCGTCTTCGTCGCCGGTCGCGATGCTCCTGGTGCCGTTGCCCACCTGCGGCCGCGCATCGGAGCTGCTGGTGATGGAGAGGCCACGCGAATCGAGACCGCCTGCCGCCGTGCCCGGAGCAGACCTCTCTGCAGGTGGCGCACCCGCCTGGAAGCTGTCGGGGCTACGCCCTGCAGCATTCGGCGCGAAGCCGCCCAACGAGGGGAACGCAGGTGGCGCGGGCATCGGCGGGGCGCTGCCAGCCGTCACGGGGCCAGGCATCGGCGCGCCGAGCGACGAGTCAGCAGCGGGGCCAGACGTAAAGTTGTTGGTCTCGGAGTTCGAGCGAGACGAGCCCATCGAGGCCGGCGCATCACCCGCGAGGGCGTCCTTACGCTGCAGGCGCAGCCGGCGATCCTGGTCGTCGAACATCGACTCTTCGCCCATGAAGCGCTGCACCCGGCGGTCGAGGTCGATCTCTTCACGGCGCTGCGAGATGCGGGCGTCGAGCGTCTTCAGCTCACGGCGCAGCTTCTCTTCGTTGTCGCGCAGCAGGTCGGCCTGCTCGAGGAGCTCTTCCGGGTCGTCGGTCGGGCGAAGGGTGTCGAGGCTGGGGAGCTTCGAGGCAGGCAGCGCGGCGCGAACGGACTCACGCTCGGCGCGCACCCGGCGCAGCTGCTCGATGAGGCCCTTGCGCGCGGCGCGGTCAGTCTGGCGATCGAACTCTCCGCGCAGGCGGGTCAGCTCGGCCGACAGGCCATCGAGCAGCGCCATGTTCGCGCTCTCGAGCTCGACCTCACGCGCCGACACCTTCTGGGCGAGGTCGGTCAGGGTGCCCGACAGCTCCTGCGAGCGCTTGAGCGCCTGGTCGAGCTCCGAGCCCGCCAGCAGCGCGCCCTTCGACTGCGACTTCAGCACTTCGATGCGACCCGAGACCTGGCTCAGCTCGTTGCGCTTCGAGAGCTGCTCGCCCCGCAGCTGGCTCACCTGGCTGCGCAGGCCCGCCGCGTTCGCGCGCATCGCCTCGACGCCGGTCGCCGCCCACGCCTGGCTGGCGAGGAGGGTGAGGGCGAGGATGGCAGCGCGGAGGTTCATGACGAACGTCCTCTAGAGCAACCGCGGTGCCAGAAAGCCACTCCTAAACATCATGCAATTCAGCCGGTTGCAAAGGTGGGCAGAGGTCGGAAGGCCCCGGAAAGCCAGCGATCGACAGTTTTCCGTGGTGAGGCCTGTCGAAAGGCAGTGACAGCGGAACGCAAGGGGGAAAATGGGGGTAAGGACTTCACGTGCCGATCGAGAACCCACGCCGACCGCTGCCCGGAGTCCTCCTCCTCCACAAGCCGGTCGGTGCGACCAGCTTCTCTCTCGTTCACGAGGTGCAGACGGCGCTCGCCGCGAGCCCGGGGAAGCCGTGGAAGGTGTGTCATGGCGGTGTGCTCGACCCGTTCGCCAGCGGGCTGTTGCCGATTCTCATCGGGCCGGCGACGAAGCTGTTCGAGCGGCTCCACGAAGTCCCCAAGACGTATGAGGCGACCGTCGCCTGGGGCACCGAGACCGACACTGGCGATGCTGGCGGCGTGGTGGTGCAAACTGGCGACGCGAGCGCGTTGACCGAAGCGGCGTTGACGGCCGCGCTCGCGCCCTTCATCGGCTGGACGAAGCAGGTGCCTCCCGCGACGAGCAACAAGCGCGTCGATGGCGAGCGCGCGTACGAGAAGGCGCACCGGGGCGAGGCCGTCGAGCTGCCGCCGAGCGACGTCTTCCTCCACCGCGCGCACTGGGTGAGCCACGCGCTGCCGACGTCGAGCGTGCTCCGGCTCACGTGCCGCGGCGGTTTCTACGTGCGCAGTCTGGTGCGCGACCTCGGTCAGGCGCTGGGCTGCGGCGCGCACGTCAGCGAGCTCAAACGCACGCACATCGGCCCCTGGAGCGATCCGGCAGTGGGTCAGCGCTCCGAGGTCGTCGGCGCAGACGTGCTGCCGTGGTTGCCGACCATCGAATTGCACGACGACGATTGGGGCGTGCTCAAGAGCGCGACCGGCACGGTGTCGGTGCGCGGCAAGGTGCGACCCGCGCGGTGGACGGTGCCCGAGGGGTTCCCGGCGCCGAAAGAGGTCGTCGTCGCGTCGCACCTCGGGCGCGTGGTGGCGCTGCTCGAGCGTCGTGAAGGCGGCTTCGGGGTGAGTCAGCTGCTGCTGCCTCCGCTCTGAACGTTCGCCCCGCAAACCCGTTTGGGAAGTCGGCGCGAGGCTGCTACCAGCCCTCCCGTGGCGACCCAGCAGGATGGCCAGAAGGCCGCGACCATCAGCATCGTCTCTGGAGCCCTGGGCCTGACGCTCATTCCGCTCGTCGGCGCCGTGGTGGCCATCATCGCAGGCCACCTCGCGCGTCGAACGCTGCCGCCTGGCGTCGAAGGCCGTCGCCTCGCCACGGTCGGCGCAGGGCTGGGCTACCTGGGCCTCGTCGCGCCGCTCGCGCTCATCGTGCTGGGCGGAGACCCGGTGCGTGAGCTCGCTGCCGAGACGCGGTGTCGAGATGCCTTGCTGACCGAGCTGCCCTTCACGACCTGCAGTGTCCTCGTTGGTGACGTGTCGCTCGCCGCGGGAATCCGCCGGCTCGACGCGTTGCCAGCGCCGCAGCGGCTCGACGCGCTGGCCACCTCACTCAAAGAGAGCGCGCTCTGCCGAAGCGAGCCTCGCCCTGCGCTGTGTGCCCTCGAGGCCAACGCCACCGTGGACGAGCGACGCCGCCTCACCATCGACGCGCTCCAGCGGGCGATGCGTGACGTTCAGCCCGAGACGAAGGCCGCGCTCGAGACGCAGCTGCCGCGCCACGTGCCCTGAGGGCTCAGGAGCTCTTCAACGAACGCCGGGAGACGTCGGCCTCGACGAAGATGCGCAGGAGCTCGGCGTCGAGCTGCCCGCTCTTCGCCTCCATGTGCAGAATGTCGAGCGCCTTCTCGTGGGGCACGGCCTTCTTGTACGGGCGGTCGCTCGCGGTGAGCGCGTCGTAGATGTCCGAGATGGCCATCATCTTCGACTGCGGAGGAATGCGCTCGGAGGCCAGCGCGCGCGGGTAGCCCTTGCCATCGAGCTTCTCGTGATGCGCGTAGGCAATCTCGGGCACGCGCTTGAGCACCCGCGTCCACGGGATCTGCGAGAGGAACTTGAAGGTGTGGGTGACGTGCGACTCGATCTCCCGGCGCTCCGTCGCCGACAGCGAGCCGCGCGGAATCGACAGCACCTGAATCTCGTGGGCCGAGAGCACCGTCATCGGGCGATCGCGCGAGTCGGCGAAGGCCACCTCACCGAGGCCCGCGAGCTTCTCGAACCCGCCCTGGGCCAGCACCGTGGGCTTGTTGCAGGCGACGATGAACTCGAGCGCGTCGTCGAGCTCCTTGAGCTCCTTCACCAGCCGCGCGTCTTCCTCCTGGTCGATCGCGTCCATTTCGCGATCGCCGCGCAGCTTCACCATCTCGAGCCGGCGCTGCATCGAGGCGAGCTGCCGGTCCTTGCGGGCCAGCTCGAAGCGCTGGCGAATCTGCTCGAACTCCGAGGGGTACAGCTTCTCGGCCTTCACCAGCACCGGCTCGCGCACGCCGATCTTCCCGAAGTCGTGGAGCAGCGAGGCGTAGCGGATCTCCTGGATCTGCTCGTGCGTGAAGCTGGTGCCGCGCCACGGGCCCGAGGTCGACAGCTCGGTCGCCTGCGCGAGCCCCACCGTCAGCGAAGCCACGCGGCCCGAGTGACCAGCCGTCGTCGGATCTCTCGACTCGATGGCCATCACCGACGCCTGCACGAAGCCCTCGAAGAGCCGGCTGATCTCTTCGTGCAGCATCGCGTTCTCGATGGCCTGCGCCGCCTGCCCGCCGAGCGCGAGCAGCAGCTCTTCGTCTTCGGCGTCGAAGGTGCCGTCGTGCGCGTTGAGGGCCTGAATGACGCCGGTGATGTCGCCGCGGGTGTCGCGCATCGGCACGCAGAGAATGCTCTTGGTGCGGTACTCGTTCTTCACGTCGAACTCGCGGTTGAAGCGCGCGTCGTCGTAGGCGTCCTTGATGTTGACGACCTCGCCGCTGACCGCGACGGTGCCGGCGATGCCCTGGCCCATCGGCAGGCGGATCTCCTGATTGGCGCCCTGAGCGACCCGGCTCCACAGCTCGTTGCGCGCGCGGTCGACGATGAAGAGGCTGCAGCGATCGGCCTCGACGACGCGGGTCGCCTCTTTGAGAATGAGCGGCAGCAGCGTGTCGAGGTTGCGCTGGGCCGTCATCGCCTTGGCGACCTCGAGGATGGAGGACAGCTTGCCCATGCGCCTCAGCGCGATGCCCATCGGCGAGAGGGATGGAGCGGTGGTTTCGTCTGAGGGTTTGTCGTCAGGGCTGGTAGACACGGGGCGCGATGTTCCTCTGGAGCGCGAGCCTCCGCAACCGCTTCACCATCGCGGTGTGCGTCCTGGCGGTCGCCAGCGGGTGCGCGATGCAGCGCTTCCTGCGCGTCGAAGAGCGGCAGATCGACGCACGGCTCCGGTTCTTCCTCGGCGGCGGTGGCAACTCCCTGGTGCTCACGCACGGGAAGCAGGCGTTCCTCATCGACGTGAAGTTCGCCGGGGCGTCGAAGTCATTGCGGCACCGAGTCGAGACCGAGCTGGAGCGCTCCGTGCGCCGCGCGATGGTGACACACTCGCACTTCGATCACGCCGGTGGGCTCGACGAGTTCCGGAACCTGGGGCCGGTGCTGATTCACCCGAACGCGCGCCAGCGGCTCGAGGCCGACGGTGTACGGGCGCAGTGGATCGACGTCGAAGGGCCGCTCGAGCTGCAGCTCGAAGACGAGGTCGTGCGCGTATGGCACCCGGGCACAGGCCACACCGACGGCGATCTCGTCGCCTACCTCGTCCACCGCAAGCTGCTGGTGACGGGCGATCTCGTCTCCGCAGACATGGAGCCCGTCATCGACGTCGAAGCAGGTGGCGACGTGCTCGCGTGGGCCGGCACGCTGAAGGGGCTGCTCGAGCTCGACTTCGTCACCGCGCTCCCTGGCCACGGCCCTCCCATCGGCCGCGACACGCTCGTTCGCCTGCACGAGTACCTGACCCTGCTCGAGCGCGAGGTCTCGGTCGCACAACAGCAGGGCCTGTCGGAAGACGACGTGGTGGCGAAGGTGTCGCTCGTCGAAACGCCCGCGCTCGAGCCCGTGCCGTTCGCGGCGAACCGTGAGAAGACCATTCGGTTGATGGACCGCGCGTTGCGGGCTCGACGTTCGACGAAGGAGTGACGATGGCGAAGACGGTGAAGGTGGCTCCTTCCATTCTCTCGGCTGACTTCGGGCGCCTGGCCGACGAGGTGCGCGCCATCGAGCAGGCCGGCGCCGATTATGTTCACGTCGACGTGATGGACGGGCGCTTCGTGCCCAACCTCACCATCGGGCCGCTGGTCGTCGAGGCCGTGCGGAAGGCGACGACGCTGCCGCTCGACGTGCACCTGATGATCGTCGAGCCCGAGAGGTACATCGGCGACTTCGCGAAGGCCGGCGCCAGCATCATCACCGTGCACCAGGAGACCTGCCCGCACCTGCACCGCACCCTGCAGCAGATCCGCGCGGCGGGCGCGAAGCCCTCGGTGGTGCTCAACCCGTCGACGCCGCTGGTCACCATCGAAGAGGTGCTCACCGAGGTCGACCAGGTGCTGCTGATGAGCGTGAACCCGGGCTTCGGCGGCCAGCGCTTCATCGAGGCGACGGTCGACAAGGTGAAGCGCCTGCGCGCGATGCTCGACGCGAAGGGCCTGAGCGCGGTCGACATCGAGGTCGACGGCGGCATCAACGCCGACACGGCGAAGCGGGTGGTCGCTGCTGGCGCGTCGGTGCTGGTCGCTGGCAACGCCGTCTTCACGGCGCCCGACTACGCGAAGGCGATCGCCGCGCTTCGGTCGTGAGGCAATGCGCCTGCGGGCGTTTCGTGTGTCTGGTGCGACTCGCAGCGTGATGGGAGGGCGAGCTGATGGAGGCAGTGCAGACGTTTCGCTGTGAAGGCTGTGGGGCTGCGCTCTCATTGCGCGCGTCGGAGCGGACGCAGGTGTGCGTGTACTGCGCGAGCCCGAACGTCGTCGCCGGCGCGCTCGATGCCACGCGCCAGGAGCCCCGCTTCTGTATTCCCCACGCGCAGGGCGAGAAGCTGGCCCGTCAGGCGCTCGCCGACTGGAAGAAGAAGCTCGGGTTCTTCAGTCACCAGGGCGTTCGCGGCGCGCGCCTCGAGAACTTCAAGGGTGTCTATGCGCCTGGCGTCCTCTACAGCGCCATCGCGCGCGCGCGGTACGACGTGAGCATCGGCGAGGAGTACTACGTCACCGAGACCTACACGACGACCGAGAACGGGAAGACCGTCACCCGCACGCGGCGGGTGAAGAAGCACGAGTGGGTGCCGCTGTCGGGAGAGTACGAGGCCTATGCGACCGACCTCGTCGTCAGCGCGAGCAGCGGCATTCCCAACGAGGAGCTCGAGGCGATCGAGCCGTTCGACTTCCGTGGCCTGCGTCGGTACTCGCCCGGTCTCGTCGCCGGCTGGACCGTCGAGACGCCTTCGCGGAGTGAGGGTGACTGCCTCGGCCTGGCGCGCACGGAGCTGCAGGGCGTCGTCGACCGGCGGCTTCGGGAGTTCATGCCCGGCGACACGTTCTCTGACCTGAGGTCGACGACGCGCATCGAACACGAGAGCGCCGCTGCGTTGTTGGTTCCGCTCTGGGTCCTGGCGCTCAAGTACGACGAGCAGAAGCCGGCGCTGCGCGTGTTGATCAACGGCCAGACGGGCAAGACTTCGGCGAAGGTGCCGTGGTCCTGGCCGCGCCTCATCGCAGTCGCCGTCATCGTGCTGGTCGTGCTTGCTTTCGGCATCGCGGCGTCCCTGGTGCAGCGATGAGGTGCGCCCGGTGCCAGGCGCCGCTCGAGCACGGCGACATTCGGTGCCCGGTCTGCGCCTTCCCATCGGAGGTGGTGGTCGCTGGTGAGGCCGCCGTGATGAAGGTGCTGCGCTGCCCCGAGTGCAACGCTGCGCTGGCGTACTCGGCCGAGAAGCAGAACGCGGCCTGCGGCTTCTGCGGCTGCGTGATGAAGGTCGAGGAGCCGATCGACCCGATCGAGACCCCTTCGGCGCGGCTGCCGTTGCTGGTGCAGGCCGGGCAGGCGAAGGCCTCGCTTCGCCGGTGGCTGTCGACGCGGGGCTTCTTCACGCCGGGCGACCTCGCGACCGCGGCGACCGTCGACACGATTCACCCGCTGTGGTGGGCCGCGTGGGTGTGTGACGCGAAGGCCACCGTGAGCTGGGCGGCGGACTCCAACGCCGCCAGCAGGCGAAGCGACTGGGCACCGCACTCGGGCAAGCACACCCTCGAGTGGAGCAACCTGGTCGTCCCGGCCACGCGCGGCCTGAGCGCCCATGAGACGAACGTGCTGACCAGCCGCTACGACGTCTCGCGGCTCGAACCGGTGCCCGACGGTGCGGCGCAGGTGGAGCAGTTCGACGTACAGCGCTCCGCGGCCCGCAAGACGGTCATCGAGGCCATCGAGCGTGACGCGGCCGAGCGGTTGAAGGGCGGCTCCATTCCCGGGAACCGATTTCGAAACGTCCACGTGAGCGCGCTGCTCGAGGGGTTGACCACCCGCCGGCTCGCGTTCCCGGCGTGGGTGCTGGCGTACCGGTTCAACGGGAAGCTCTACCGCGCGGTCGTGCACGGGCAGCAGTCAGACGTCGTCATCGGCACCAGTCCCATCTCGTGGGCGAAGGTGGCCCTCGTTGGGCTCGGCGTGCTCGTGGCGATCGCGTTGATTGCGGTGGCGGTGCGACAGTTCGGGTGACGTGTGTCTTTTCCAGTCGGCGGCGTCGGTTGCCGCGAGTTCGCGTGACGAGGTGCCGCGCGAGGTCGCGAAACAAGGAGCTGCGCGACCGTTCGCGGAGTGGCCGCGAGCCGCTTCGCGTGGGTTCGCGTGAGGGAGTTCGCGTCAGGCGATTCGCGTGAGCCAGTTCGTGTGCCGAGCCTGTTCGCGTCACGAGGTGCCGCTGCGGCACAGGTTTCGCCACCGGCGGGCGCGCGGCCCATGGTCGGGCGCGTCACGGGACGCCACCATACCGGAGGCTCCGGAGAGCCACTCGGAGGCGAAGACCGCGGTACAGGACGGTCCGATGAGCCACTCGGAGCCGGCCGACCCCGTACAGGACGCTCCGGGAAGCCACTCGGAGAGCGCGAGGGGTGAACGAGGGCGCTCGCGAAGCCTCGAGAGCCGAGGGTCAGAAGAATGGCGCGCGCTCCGTGATCGTTTGGCCGTTCGGGTCGAGGGAGCGGGCCGCTTTTCTGGGCACTGTAAACGGGGTGACGGAAATGCGACCACAAGGTGACGTGAACTTGTTTCCGCAGAAGCGTCACCCTGTTCACAGTGCCTGGAAAGCCGGCCCCCTGCGGAGCCGGAATCGACGAGACGCGTTGCCGATTCGATCGGCCCTCGTGTCTCGAGGCTTTGGAGGCCCCTTTCACGACTGCCTCGCCACAGAGCCGTCAGCGCGTTCGTCGATCGCCGATCACCCGCGCCGGCACGCCCCGTGATGCCCGCGTTCGCGCCGCCCACGTCTTTCCCCAGCGCGATGTCGCCGGCTGTTCACGCACCGGCCGGTCGGGGAGCCAGTTGATGATCGAACGCGTGCAGCGTCGCGACGACCTGCGCCTTCCGTGACGAGACGCCGTGAGATTGGCTCCGAACGCGAATCGTGGCTGGAGGCGACTCCTCCGCACGCAGGGTTCGCGATCATCCACGCGCGGCCACGCAGAGTTTTCGCGACGGCGGGTGGCCGTCGCCTGCAGACGATGGCCCGGCTGATGCTTCATCAACGCATCTGCCTCGGGCGCAGCACTGGCCCTCGCTTGGAGACCGTCATGAGAGCCAGTCGCGTGATGACGAAGGATGTCACCTGCATCACCCCTGACTTCGGCCTCGATCGGGCGTGGTCGCTGATGACGAAGCTGAACGTGCGGCATCTGCCGATCGTCTTCTCGGGGAAGCTGGTCGGCATTCTGTCGGACCGCGATCTGCTGGTGCGCGCGCTCCAGGTCGAGGGTGGTGCGTTGACCTTCCCGCCGCTCGCGGTTGGCGAAGCGATGACGCCGCACCCGATTACGTGTCAGCAGGCGACGCCGGTCTCGAAGCTCGCTGCGCTCATGCTCGAGCACCGCATCGACTCGATTCCCATCGTCAGCACACGCGACGATCTCATCGGCCTCGTCACGTCGACCGATTTGATCGAGCTGCTCACGTCACCAGACACCATCTCCGACGTCTTGCCCTTCACGTTCACCCTCAAGAAGGGCGAGGCCGCGGCGGCCTGATCAGTCCAGCAGGCCGTGCTTCACGAGCCAGGTCGCGATGAAGCCGGCCACCCACGGCTCCCGAGGCCCCAGCGTCGACTGAAGCTGGCTGACGAGTTCCTTCCAGGTGCGCGGCACGTCGCAGAACACCAGCGCGCGCCTCACGTCGTCATCCGAGAGCAGCGTGCCGAGCTCGGGGTAGATGACCCACGGTTGCCCGGGCGTGCGGCTGAAGCTGGTGCGCGTGAGCGTTCTCGTTTCGTCCATTCGTGGGGCCGTCGGGAAGTGGCCGAAGGCCCGCGCGAAGTCGAGGCGGAGCGGGTGCGGCGTCGCCGTCGGCACGAACGGGCGTGCGGCGAGCTCCTTCCACGTCGCCTCGAGCTGGCCGACGACGACCTTCCAGTCGTAGCGCTCCTTCGCGCGCGCGCGCGCGGAGCGGCCCAGTTGTTCGCGGAGCGGCGCGTCTCGAACGAGCTCCTCGAGCGAGGCAACCAGGTGCTTCAGGTCGACCTCGACGCTCTGGCCCAGCACGAGATGGAGCGGGCGCTCGTACAGCAGCGGCCCGAGCTCCGACAGCTGGGTCCAGTCGACGCCCAGCCGCGTCGTGACTCGCCGGCCGACCTGGTCGTCGACGGTGTCCTTGTAGCCATCGAAGTCCGACGCGACGACGGGCACGCCTGCTGCGAGCGCTTCGATCACCGACTGACCGAACGTCTCCTGCAGGTTGTCGACGGGCGAGACGAAGACGTCGGCAGCCGACAACAGCACGCGCTTCTCGGCGTCGGCGAAGTCGACCTTCAGCGTCACGCGATCGTCGATCTTCAGCACCTTCGACCACAGGCCCAGCATCTCGGGCGTCTTCGTGCCCTGTCGCGCGCCCGCGAGCACCAGGTGCACGTCGAGCTTCTTCTCGTGCACGAGCGTGGCGAACGCCTGGAGCAACGGGAAGGCGTCGAGCTTGTCGTACTCGGTGAAGCGGGCGAGCGTGAGCAGCACCACGCGACCCGGTGGAAGGCTCAGGGCAGCGCGGGCGTCGGCCTTTGGCATCGGCGCGAGCGCGTCGACGTCGACGCCGAGCGGAACGTGCGGCAGGTTCCACCGGGGAATCGGAGTCGACAGCCCTCGCGCGACGAGCCCGGCCTCCACGTCGTCGAAGCAGACCTCGAGCGCGCGCCGACCGACGGTGCTCGAGCAGAAGATGGCGTCGGTCGCCGCCGGAGGGATGAGCGGCCAGCGCGCGAGCTCCTGGTGCAGCCTCGGGTAGCTCAACGAGTGCGTCTGGCCCGTGACGGGCGTCGCCCTCGTCGCGTAGCGGTTTCGAAGGGCCACGAGATCGAACAGGCGCTCCACGTGCGACGGGTGGTGGAGCACGTCGATCGCGCCCGCTCTCAACAGCGCGGGGAGCTCGAACACGTGGGCGGCGCCGACGCGGCCGGGCGGCAGCTTCCAAGCGGTGAAGAGCGCCTGGAGCGGCGGCAGGTCGGCGTCTTCGCCAGCCACCATCACCACGCGCTCGAAGCTGCCGTGCCTGGCGAGCGCCTCGAGCAGCGCTGCGTTGGCCACCGTGCGCCCGACCAGCACGCCGCCCGGGTGGGTCCACGTGCCTGGCACTGCGAGGACCGCGAGCGTTCGCATGGTGCAAGAGTAGACCCCGAAGTCTCCCCAAAGGGCGACGGCGAAGTAGGGTGCCGCTCCACGATGATCTCCGTTCGGTCCCGAGTGCTGGCGGTGCTGCTCCTGGTGGCGGGCTGTGACGACGCGCCTGCGTCGCCCGAGCCCGATGCGCGCGAAGAGAAGACCGACGGCTCGAAGCCCGACGTCGCCAGCGTGCTCGGCGCGCTCACGGCAAAGACGCCTGCCTCGCGTCCCGAGAAGGACGGCAAGCGGCGCCCGAAGTCGATCCTGCTCGCCGAGACGAGAGAGCTCGTTCAGTGGCGCGTCGCTGATGGCTTCCTCGAGCGAGCCGACATCATCGAGCTGGCGATGGGCGCCGCCGACGGCCGCGAGTCACTGCGCAGCGAGGTCGAGAAGGTCGTCGACGAAGAGCTGGCGGCGCACCAGAAGCGCGAAGCCGACTGGAAGTTCCTCACCGCGCCCGATCGCCTCGCCCGTGCCTTCGCCGCCCTCGAGAAGGACAAGGTCATCGCGCGCGAGCGCTTCTCGGATTGCCGCAAGTGTGGCGTCGCCGACATGAAGCTGCTGCGCGAAGACCTGCTCGAGAAGGGCCGCCGAGCCGACGGGTACCTCTTCTTCACCGATCAAGACGCCGACGGCGTCTCGAAGGCCGGCGAGCTGGTGCTCGAGTACGGCAGCTTCCGTGATGACGAGGAGGCCAGCGCGCGCATCGGCGACCGCGTCACCCAGGCGCTGCGTGCGCAGGGGCTGACGGTGGTGGCCGAGACCGACGAAGACCAGGCGTCGTACCTCGTGCTGACTGGTCTCGACTGGCAGAAGCGCCGCTTCACCCGCCCGCCGCGCTGAAGCCTGCCGCGTCGAGCTGCCGAGCCGGATCGTCGATCGGGCGCTGGCGCCTACTTCGAGTCAGCGTCGAGGCGGCGAACGCACTCGTCCGTGATGTCCACCGTCGCACCGCGGTACACCACTGACGCCGTGTCGAGGACGACCTCGAGTTTGCGCTCCGCGGCGACCGCCTCGATGGCCTTGCCGAGCGGAGGCATCAACGCCTCGATGGCGCTCGTTTGTTCGGCGCTCATGGCTTCGGACATGCGTGCGAACTCGGTCTGGAGCGACACCAGCTCTTGCTGGACCAGTTCGCTCTCCTTCGACGCTGGCTGCCCGGCAGTCGCGGCGAGGCGCTCCTTCAAGGCGGCTTGCTTCTCGTCGAGTTGCTGCTGTCGCCGCGCGTGTGCCTCTTTCAAGAGGGCGGTCGCGGCGACCCCGGCCTGTGACGACCGAAGAGCCGACGTGACGTCGATGACCCCGATGCGCGCCGGGTTGCTTCGGCCCTCGCAGGCCGCCACCAGACCCACACACGCGAAGAGGAACAGTCGCATCGGACGTCAGTCGTTGATGACGTTGAACTCGACGCGGCGGTTGTTGTCTCGGCCGGCTGGCGTCTCGTTGCTGTCAGCCGGCTTGGTCTGCCCGAAGCCCACGGCCTTGAGGCGCGTCGCCTCGACGCCCTGCTTGACGAGGTAGTCCTTCACCGAGTCGGCGCGGGCCTGCGAGAGGCTCAGGTTCTGCTCCGCGACGCCGGTGTTGTCGGTGTGGCCTTCGACCTGGAGCAGCTTGATCTCGCCGTGGGTCTTGAGGATGCCGGCGATCTGATCGAGCAGCGGCGACGAGCGCTTCTGGATCGTCGCCTTGTTGAGGTCGAAGTACACCTTGTCCTTGATGACGAGCTTCTCTTTCGTGATCACGACGAGCTGCTTCACCTTCTCGGGGCAGCCCTGGTTCGTCGCCGGGCCCGGCTCGTTGATGCAGTTGTCGACGCGGTCGTTCACGCCGTCCTTGTCGGTGTCGGGGTACGGGCAGCCCTTGTTGTCCTTCTCGCCCACCACGTCGATGCAGGCGTCGAGACGATCGACCGTGCCGTCGTTGTCCTTGTCGGTATCGGGACAGCCGGCGTTCTCTTTCGGGCCGGCCTGATCAGGGCACTTGTCGTCATTGTCGAGGACCCCGTCTTTGTCCTTGTCGCCGTACGGGCAGCCGGCGTTCTCTTTCGGGCCGGCCACGTCGACGCACTTGTCTTCGTTGTCGAGCACGCCGTCGGCGTCCTTGTCGCCCCACGGGCAGCCGGCGTTCTCTTTCGGGCCCGCGACGTCGACGCACTTGTCGGCCTTGTCGAGCGTGCCGTCCTTGTCCTTGTCCTCGACGGGGCAGCCGTTGGTCTCTTTCGGGCCGGCCTGGTCGGGGCACTTGTCGGCGTCGCCGGCGATGCCGTCGTCGTCGAAGTCGGCCTCGGCCGGAATGGTGTCAGGCGCGCCGATGCTGACCGAGAGGCCGGCCATCAGAATGCTGTGCGGGCCCATCAAGCGGAACGTCACGACGGGGCCGATGTGGAGCGCCTCGACGAGCGAGAACTCGTAGCCTGCGCCGAGGTCGAAGCCGGGCCCGAGGTCCTTCGGGTCTTTGGCGAACGCGTAGACGAAGTGCGCGTCGAAGTAGAGGCTGCCCCACAGGTTGCCGCGGTGTTTCGTGCCCGGGTTGAAGAGGTAGCCCTTCTCGTCATTGAAGAGCCGCAGCCTGAAGCCAAGGCCTGCGCCAAACGCCGCGCCTTGATCGAGGTAGCCGAGGAAGTTGTTGTACGTCGAGACGCCGAAGCCCTCGATCTGCGGAGCGAACGGGCCCAGCACGCTCTTGAGGAGCGTGGTGTCGACCTTGATGGCGGCGCCCGTCAGCGGGACGGCGCGGTCGATACCGGTGCCGCCTCCCATGTCGAGGTGGATGTTGACCGGAGACTGCTCGGCGAACACGGACAGCGAAGAAAGAAGCGCCGTCAGGGTGACGAGCCGGAAGTGCGTTTGCATCGAACAGAACCCCTCGAGGGAAGCGGCCAACCGAAGGGCGCGGACTTACGGCTTTCCCAGCAAGTGTCTACTGGTTTTTGCCGCGACGCCGAGCGACTCGCGTCAAGCACCAGCCCAGCAGCGCGAGCCAGCCCGTGCCATCTGCCGCTCCGCACCCACAGCCTTTCGACGCGGGGTAGTCGGTCGGGAGCGCCTGGAGCACGGAGGGCTCGGTTCCGGCGTCGGCGAGCTGGCCGGCATCGGGCGACGAGCCTGCATCGATCACCACTCCTGCATCCGGGCTGCCCGCATCCACCACGAGCCCCGCGTCTTGAACGCCTGCGTCCATCGGAGGGCTGATGGTGCCGCCGTCGCCGAGACACTCCGAGACGTTCAGCGCGCGCGTCGCCGTGCAGCTCGCCGGGCCCGCGCAGGTTGGATCGGGCATCGCGATCGGGCGTGAGGGGCACGAGGTCGCGGTACACGCGGCGCTGACGTCAGAGAGCCGGGGGTATGCGGGTCGAATGCCGCGCCAGTGGTTCGGCGAGGGAGGAAACTCCATCCACCCCCAGACACGCTCCTGGTACGGGGCCGAGCCTGAAGGGCACGCGCCGGACCGGCACACGCCACGCGTCGTCGAGAAGGCCGGGTTGTTCGGGTTGTTCGTCGACGAGAGCCCGTTGTACGCCCATGTCGCGCTGTACCAGTGCTCGACGATGCGCGGCTGGTTGTCGCCGACGCAGTTCGTCGCCCGCCACTTCTCGGTGAGAATCTGCATGCCCGTCGCCAGGTTGTAGAGCGCGTCGGACGCCACGCGGCTGCGGTCGTACGAGGGCGTCGCGTCGAACGAGCGCATGCCGCTGGTGACCTGACCGACGCCGTAGCCACAGTCGAACGAGATGATGGTCTGCGAGGGTTTGCCTCGTTGATCGGCCGGCGTCGTCGGTGGGCAGAACTGGCGCCAGCCGCTCTCCTGCATCGAGATGGCCTTGATCAGCTCACACGGGAAACGCGCCGGCTGGCTCGTCGGCGGGTTGGGGCGGTTGCAGCCCGCGCCGATGGTGCTCACGTTCGGCCCGCTCGCGCCCCAGAACGAAGGCCCCTTCGAGACCGTGTCGAAGATGACCTGCCACTGCGCGAGGGTCGGGTTGGTGCCAGGCACGGCCTCGACGGCGCAGCTGCCGGTGTTGCCAGCGCTCGAGAGGGTGTGCGACGGGCAGAACTGCGCGAGCGCGTGGCCCGAGAGCAGGAGCGCGCCCAGCGTCACCGTTCTCATCGGCGCACCCCCGCGACGTCGACGATGCCGGAAGGGAGCGTGAGCGGCACGGGCCGTAAGTCCTTCACGTTCACGGCGTAGACGCTCGGCGCGTCACCGGGCACCTCGTGGCGAACGAAGATCAGGCCCTCGGCGATGAAGCGCACGCGCTCGAAGCCCGCGCCGTGTGAGGGCAGGGCGACTCCGTCTCGTCCCGCCCAGCGCAGCCCTTGTCCCTGGCCGGCCGAGTACGCGACGCCCGACGGGAGCACCGTGGGGAGCAGCGCCACGGTATCACCTTCGGCGAGGCGCTCGCGGCGGCCGGTCAGCAGCTCGACGCGGTCGACGAACCAGCGCTCGACGCCCGGCTCCGCGATGGTGAAGAGCACCGACTTCTTCGCGGCGTCGACGGTGAAGTCGTGCGCGAGGGCCGGGAGCGACGGGACGAGCGTGCGCACCGCCAGCGTGTCGACGTGCACCGCGAGCAGCCGCGCGCCATCGGGGCCTGCGACGTAGACGATGAGCTCGTGCTCGAACACGCCGGCCAGGTGCGTCCAGAAGCCCTTCGTCTCGAAGACGGTCCGCACGCGGCCTGAGGCGACCGAGACCTCGGCGATGGTGAGCGTGTCGACGCGGAAGGTGTCTGGGGACTCGGCGCCCGCCACGCCGCGCTCGACGAAGAGGCGCTGCCCGAGGAGGACCGGCTGCGACGCGCGCACCACGTTGGTGACGAGCGTTCGTTCGGGCTGGCCCGGCGCGACGATGGTGAGGGTCGACGCGAACGAGAGGTCTCGCGTCAGCGCCGGCACCCGAACGATGGCGAGGCTGCGTGAGCCGGGCAGGGCGACGGCGCGAAACGTCTCGTCGGGCTGCACCTGCAGACGCGCGAAGGGCTCCGCGAGCGGGCTGCCTGCTTCCGTCGACTGCCACCGCACCTCGAGCGTCGACGAGGCGACGTCTTTCGAGATGACGGCCAGCTCCAGCGGCGCGGCGGCGAGGCAGGTGACGAGGACGAACGAGACCATTTCGCTCGCGTAGCCTGATTGGTCCGGCCGCGTCACCCCGCCGGCGCGCATGGGCGCGCTGAGGTGACACTACCGCGTGGGCCGGTTCGCCCGGTCGAGCCCGCCGCCGCCTCGTAGGCCATCGCAGGAGTTCTTTGAATGCTATCGCGGAGTCACTCGAGGGGCCGTCCGCTCGTGGCCGAAGAACGCGCTCTACGCAGGGTCGAGCACGATGCGCTCGTAGATCTCGTCGACCGGGAACGAGATTGTCGGCGACGCGAGCGTCACCACTTCGCCCGCGCGGAACTCGCGTTCGTCCCAGCCGGTGTTCGTGCGCTCGACGAGGGTGATGCTCCGCGTGCGGTGCGAGATGAAGAGGACGGCCTTCAGCGACGGGATTTGTTTGTAGTGACTCAACTTGTCGCCGCGGTCGTAGTCTTCGGTGCTCTTGCTGGTCACCTCGACGAGCACGGTGGGGTTGACGAGGGCATTGGCGTCGATGCTCGAGACCAGACGATCTCCGCAGACCACGGAGACATCCGGAAACGTGCTGAGGTCAGAGGCTTCGACGCGCACCTTCATGTCCGAGGTCGACGGTCGGCATCCCTTCGGCAGCAGGCGGTGAAACACGCCGATGACCGCTGCGCTGAGTTCGGCATGGGCGGGCGTGCCACCGGCCATCGCGTAGATGGTCCCGTCGCAGTACTCGAGCTTGAGCTCGCTCAGCTCGAGGGAGACGAGGTAGTCGGCGTACTCGTAGTGCAGGCGCCTGCCAGTGCTCATGTGTCTCGATTCTCCTCACCGGCTCCGTTGGAACGCCGCCATCAACGTCGTTGCGACCCACACCGCGCCGCCGCACATCGTCGCCACCGCCAGGAAGAACAGGCCGATCAACACGCGGCTGCGGGCGATGCGGCTCACGACCGTGAGCGGAGCGGTGTCAGCGGTCGGATCAGGCCTGGGCTGAGGCCCCGCGCCAAGGCTGCCGAGGATCACGACGACGTCGGCAGCGGCGTACCCCTCGTTGACGAGCGTGGCGTGCATCACCTCGGCACTCTGGCCGGCCGCGTGGAGCGTTCTGGCGCGCTCGAAGAGCGTCTGCGTCATCACGCGTGGAACGTACTCGTTCAGGGCTCGCGCAGCCGCAGCACCTTCCATCCGAACGGCGTGTGCAGGCGCAACAACCGCGGCGCGCCGTTCTCGGTGTTCAACCAGCCGGTCACCTTCACCGTGGCGCGCCCACCCGGAGCGATCGCTGTGAGCACGCCCCCGTCCGGCGCGCTCCTCGGAGCGGGAAAGGAGAAATCGACGACGTCACCGCCAGCCGAGATCAGCTCCGCGCGATCGAACGCTTCTTCGGGCACCTCGGAGTTCGCGCGGTCGAGCGCCTCGGCCGACAGGTTGTGCAGCTCGAGCGAGAGACCACACTTTCCTCGCACGCAGCGCAGCGCGCCCACCGTCACCTCCGTCACACCTGCCTGGAGCATGACGGGTTGCCCGGCCGGTGGGAGACGCTCGAGCTGAGTGGCGATCTCGGCTGCGACGGCGCGGGTCCACTGCGCCTCGAGCGCCGCAGCGCTGCGCAGCCGCTCGGCGAGCACTGGGCGCGTCCAGCCCTGCCACGTGCCAGCAGCGTTCAGCGCGTTCTCGAGCACGCGGAGCTCCCGGTCGGGTCGACCCAGATTTGCCGCTGACAACCGCACCGCGGGCAGCGGCGTGAGCGCTGCAAGCGAAGCATCGACGTGCGCAATCGTCATCTCCTGCCGGCGCAGCGTCATCGCCTCGGGCACTCCGCGGCAGGTCGCCGTGAACGCGCTCTTCGTGAACGTCACCGGCAGCGTTGCCCCGAGCATGACGGACCCCGAGCCCACCAGCTCCAGCTCCGTCAGATCGCGATCCCACACGGTCAGGCTCAGTCGATCGCCGCGCGCCAGCGTGACGGGAAAGCCTGCCAGCGCCCAGTCAGCGTCGTTCGGCCCGTTCACCAGACCCGCGCTCACGCCGTTGACGCTCAGCGACACTCGAAGATCGGCGCCCGCGAACGAGTCGTAGCGGAGCCTCGGGACCGAGACCTCACAGAGCACCACCGTCGTCGCGGGCAACGCCGTCGTCTCTGGTTCGAGGCTGCGAAAGGTCTCCCAGGTGTCATCGAGCTGCGGAACGAACGTTCGCTCGAGCGTGCCGGCAGACGCTCCGACGCCCAACAGCGCAGTGGTGAGAAAGAGAAGTCGCATGCTGCGAAAGGGAGCAAGCGATCGGCCACCGACGAACGTCGCGTGAATCGATGGGTTGCGTGTACGCCGAGGGCGCGACCTCCACGGTCCCTGACCTCGCCGCCTGTCACCGTCGTTGCGCACTGCCGCCACGCGCGCGAGGCGGCCATCGTCACCCGTTCGTCACGGACTCCACGGCGGTGCGGTAAGCCGTCGGCCGTCTCGGGTTCGCGGCGCCGTCTGATCATCCGGCAGTCCTCTGGCGCGATCCCACAGCTGGCACGTCACCACCTGGTGCGCCTGGTCGAGCCCCTCGCAGTAGTTGGTGAAGAGGCAGCGCCGCACCTCGGCTCCGCGGCCCAGCTTCATCTTCAAGAACCAATCGGGGTCGGCGATCGACTGCCGCGCCGAGGCGACGAGGTCGGCGTCTTTCGCCTCGAGCACCTGCTCGGCCTGCCAGAAGCTCGCGATACCGCCGCACGCGACGGTCGGCGTCGAGAACCCGGCCTCGCGCACCGCCTTCGTCACCGCGGCGATGGCGGTGAGGTTGCGCCCGAACGGTCCCGGTGGCGCGAGGTTGGTGGTGGGCATGCACTCCTGCCCCGACGGCCCGGTGTACGGGTACGCGGCCTGGCCTGGCTTCGGCTGTTTCGCGTCTTCGAACTTCCCGCCGCGCGACAGCGACAGAAAGTCCATGCCGGCGCGCGCGAACTCGACGCCGAAGAAGCGCGCGTCGTCGACACCGGAGCCCTGCTCGATGATCTCGTCAGCGAGGTATCGGCACCCGAGCGCGACGTCGGCGCCGATGGCCGCTCGGACCGCGCGATACACCTCGAGCGGCAGCCGCACCCGGTGCTCCCGTGGCCCGCCGTAGCCGTCGGCGCGCGTGTTCCTCGCCGAGAGAAAGCTCGCCATCGTGTACGCGTGCGCGAAGTGCAGCTCGACCCCATCGAAGCCGGCGGCCACGCAGCGCTTCGCGGCGTCGGCGAACAACCCGGGCAACACCTGCGGGAGCGAGGCGACGTGAGGCAGGTGCGTGTCGGTCACGCGCTCACGAAGGCCAAAGCGCAGCGCCTCTTGCTCCCGTTCGTCGAGCACCGCGAGGACCGCCTCGTCGGAGAGCGACAGCAGGTGCGAGCGCACCTCGGGCTCCGGCGCTTCACGCCATGGCTCACCCAGCGCTTCGAGGAGCCGCGGGCCGAGCTGCAGAAAGCGGCCAAGGAACGCCTCGCGGGTCGGCCGTCGCTTGATGGAGAGGAAGTCGATCAGCTGCACCAGCAGCTTCGTCTGGCCGTCGCTGGCCTTCTTCACCGCGGCAGTGAGCCGCGACAGCCCCTCGATGAACCGATCGTGCCCAGCGCGCAGCAGGGGGCCCGACGGGACGTCACGAATGCCGGTCGCTTCGATGACGATGACGCCCGGCTGCCCGCGGGCGAAGCGCTCGTACCAGCCCACCACCGCGTCAGTGACGAAGCCCTCGTCGGTCGCGCGCCACGGCACCATCGCCGGCACCCAGGTGCGCGACGACAGCGGCAGCGGCCCCAGGCGGGCTGGAGAGAACCACCGGCTCTGCGCGGCTTCTTCGGCGGTCGGCCAGCGCTCGATGGGCAACAGCTTCGCGCGGCGACGATCAGGTCTCGGGTCGGAGAGGCCACTCATGAGCGCGACAGTGTCGCCCTTCGTCGACGCTTCGTCACGACGCGGTATCGGCGCTGAAGGCATGGTGGCGCGGCGACGCGACTCGTGGCTAGAAGCGCCGAAATCCCTGCGCCGGCGGCCGCCCGGACCTTCGAGAACTGACTTCCCCATGCGACAACATCTGCTGGTCTTCTTCGCCCTCTGTGGAGCGGGCTCTCTGCTCCTCTCGTGCGGCGGTGGCGCCGTCTGCGGCAATGGCCGCCTCGAAACCGGAGAGGCCTGTGACGACGGCAACAAGACCGACGGCGACGGGTGTGAGAGCACCTGCCAGCCCACGGGCGGCGTCGGTGGCGGCACGACGGCTGGCGGCAGCGCCGGTGGTGGAAACGCGGGCGGAGGCTCCACGGGTGGTGGCTCCACCGGCGGCGGTTCGACGGGCGGCGGTTCGACGGCGGGCGGAGTCGCCGGTGGCATGAGCGGCGGCGGCGTGGCCAGCGTCTGCGGTGACGGCATGCGCACTGGCGGAGAGCTCTGCGACGACGGCAACATGGTCGACACCGACGGCTGCACCCAGACGTGTGTCTTCTCTGCGGCCGGCCCGTACTGCGGCGACGGCATGATGAACGGCACCGAGGCGTGCGACGACGGCAACCTCGCCTCGGGCGACGGCTGTGAGATCGACTGCACCGCGACGGTGACGGCGACGGCCTCGAACGTCTGTGGTGATGGCGTGCGCCGCGGGGCCGAGCTCTGCGACGACGGCAACGTGGTGGCGGCCGACGGCTGCGAGTCTGACTGCACGCCGACGCAGGTGTTGACGGTCACGTGCCCGGCCGCGGCGCTCCCCTCGACGACCGATACGTGTGTGGTCGCTCCTGGCTCCACGACGCGGCTCATCGTTGGCACGGTGCTCCAGCCGGGTCGTGTGCTGCGCGGCGGTCAGGTCGTCGTCGACTCCACGGGCCTCATCACCTGCGTGGGCTGCAACTGCCTCGCGTCTGCCGGAGCTGGCCCGACTGGCATTCTCTGCGGCGACAACCTCGTCTCTCCCGGCCTCATCAACGGCCACGACCACCTCACGTTCCCTGCGGCGCCCTACGTAGCGAACGGCGTCGGCGCCAACGGCCTGCTCGCCGACGGCGGCGTGCCGGAGCGCTACGAGCACCGCAGCGACTGGCGCATCGGCGGCGCGGCGCACGAGGGGCACACCCGCATCTCGAACGGCGGCAGCGGCATGGCCCCGCAGTACCAGTGGAACGAGCTGCGCCAGCTGCTCATCGGCACCACGTCGATCTCCGGCTCGAACGGCGGCGCGGGGCTGCTGCGCAACCTCGACATGGCCGACACGGGCTCGGGCGCCAGCCAGATCGGCCTCGGCGCGAACACCAGGGGCGGCAACTACGCGACGTTCCCGCTCGGCGACAGCGCGGGCGGCGAGCTGCTCGGCTCGTGCGCGTACCCCTCCCGTCCCAACCCGGCCACGGCCATTCCCGCGGACGCCGTCTACCTGCCGCATATCGCCGAAGGCCTCGAGCTCTCGGCCCGCAACGAGTTCCTCTGCTTGTCGGGGCTGCAGGCCGGCGGCGTCGACGTCATCGGGCCGCGCACGGCGATGATTCACGGCCTCGGCCTCAAGCCGGCCGACATGCGCCTGACGGCCTTGCGTGGCGCGAGCCTGGTGTGGTCGCCACGCAGCAACGTGGTGCTGTACGGAGACACCGCGCAGACGCCGATCTACCACCGCATGGGCGTCAACATCTCGCTCGGCACCGACTGGGTGCGCTCGGGCTCGATGACGCTGATGCGCGAGCTCGCCTGCGCCGACTACCTGAGCCAGAGCTTCTATGGGCGCTACTTCAGCGCGCTGTCGTTGTGGAAGATGGTGACGGTGAACGCCGCGATGGCGCAGGTCGTCTCGTCTCGCATCGGCACGCTGCAGGCCGGCCGCGTCGCCGACATCAGCATCTACCGTCGCAAGAACCCCGACCCGTTCCGCTCGCTCATCACGTCGAACCCCGACGAGGTGGTGTTGACGCTCCGCGGTGGCAAGGCACTGTACGGTGACCCGGGTGTCGCTGACATGCTGGTGCAGGGCTGCGAGGGCATCGATGTCTGCGGAACCATGCGCTCGGTCTGTCTGGCCGGCGAAGGCACCACGCTCGCATCGTTGCGCTCGGCCAACACGACGACGTACCCGCTCTTCTTCTGCGGCTCGCTGCCGCTGAACGAGCCGACCTGCACGCCGATGCGTGGCGCGCCCTGGCTCTTCTCGGGCAACCCCTTCACTGGTGTTTCGACGATGACCGACCAGGACGGCGACGGCCTCGCCGACGCGATGGACAACTGCCCGGCCATCTTCAACCCGCGCCGCCCGATGGACCTGGCGACGCAGGGTGACGCTGACGGCGACGGCACGGGAGACATGTGTGACGTCTGCCCGCTCGACGCCAACACCACCATGTGCAGCGCGCCGTCGGCGACCGACGTCGACAACGACATGGTTCCGAACGCGACCGACAACTGCCCCGGCGACCCGAACACCTCGCAGACCGACGGCGACATGGACGGCAAGGGCGACGCCTGCGACCCGTGCCCGACGCTCGCGAACCCGGGCACCGCGGCGTGTCCTCCGCCGCCGGGCGTTCCGGCCACCATCTATGAGGTGAAGGCGCTGAACTCGACGCTGCTCAACCAGCGGGTGCAGCTGACCAACGTGCTCGTGACCGCGACCACCGGCCTGGGCTTCTACATTCAGGTTCACGAGAGCGAGATGGGCTACACGGGCCGCGATTATTCGGGCGCCTTCGTCTACTACCCGGGCGGGAACCCCCGCACCGACGTGTTGCCGGGCGATCGCGTCAGCATCGCGTCGGGTGGCGTGAGCGACTTCCAGGGGCAGGTGCAGGTCAACGGCGTGCCCGCCGGCTCCGTCGTGGTCGTCACCCGCAACAACCCGCTGCCCGCGCCGACGATCGTGATGATCGGCGACGTGAACGCCGTCATGTCGACCCGCGCGCGCGCCCTCGAAGGCGTGTTCATCGGGCTGGCAGGGCCGGCCACGGTGGCCGACATCGCGCCGATGGCTGGTGCCGGAGACGCGATTCCCACCAACGAGTTCACCATCACCGAGATGATGGGCGGCATGCAGTTGCGGGTGAACGACTTCATGTACCTGCTCGCGCCGTTCCCCGCGCTCAACGAGACGCTGGTGCAGGTGCGGGGCGTGCTCCAGTACCGCAACGGCAACTACAAGCTCGAGCCGCGCAACGCGTTCGACATCGTTCGACCCGTCACGCTCGCGAGCGCCGGGCCGTCGGGCCAGTTCCTGCGCCTCGGCCAGACCGGCGTGACGACGTTCCCCACGCCGTTCGTGGTGAGGCTCTCGTCGCCGGCCCTCGTCGACACGTTGATCAGCATCGCGTCGTCGAACCCGCAGGTGCTGCAGGTCGCCGACGGTGGTGGCCTGGTGATTCCCATCGGGCAGATCGAGCTGCCGGTGTCGTTCAACGTCGTCTTCGGCCTCGACGCCGGCGCGCCTGTCGTCGACGCCGGGTTCGACCCCGACGCTGGCTTCGACCCCGACGCTGGGTTCGACCCCGACGCCGGAACGCCTGTGCCGTTCGATGCAGGCTTCGGTGATGGCCGCGTCGGGCTGCTCGTCACTTTCAACAACCAGACCCTCGACGCAGGCGTTCGGGTGCTCACGCCCGCGAACGTTCCGACGCAGGTGACGTTGAGGCCGTCGACCAACTCGGTCGTGGCGAACAACTCGACGGTCCTGACGGTGGAGCTCGACGTGCCTGCGCCTGCTGGCGGCACCGCCGTGATGCTCGCGGCGACGGGCATGGTGGGTGGCGTTCCGATGACCGTGACGGTGCCCGAGAACCAGCTCTCGGCGACCTTCTCGTTCGCGGCGGCGCCGATGACGATGGGCAGCTCGACCGTGACGGCGACGCTTGGACTGTCGATGGCGACGGCGACGGTGAACGTCCTCGGGTCGGCTGGCGCCAACCACGTCGTCATCAGCGAGGTGCAGAGCCGCGGCGCGACGGCTGGCGACGAGTTCGTCGAGCTCTACAACCCCACCAACGCGGCGGTGAACATCGGCGGCTGGGTGCTCCAGTACAAGAGCGCGACCGGCGCGACCTACTCGCCCAAGCTGACGGTGCCCGCGGGCACCATGATGCCGCCGCGGACGTTCTTCCTGATGACGTCGGCTCGCGGCTCGGCAGGGTTCACGCCGATGATCGGCTCCGACCTGGTGATGACCGGGACCACGAACCTCGGTCTGGCCGACACCGGCCACGTCCGCATCGGGCCGGCCACCTTGTCCACCAACCCCACCGACATGGCCGCCATCGACACCGTGGGCTACGGCACCGCCAACGCCCCTGAAGGCAGCCCGGCGCCTGGCCCTGCGACGGCCAACTCGAGCATCGAGCGCAAGGCGTTCTCGACGTCGACCGACGTGTCGATGACCACTGGGGGCGACGCCCTCGAGGGCAACGGCGAGGACACCGAAAACAACGCCGCTGACTTCATCGTGCGCTCGGCCAGCCAGCCGCAGAACTCGATGAGCGCGCCGGAGCCCTGAGCCGCATTTCCGACTCCATCGGCGCCGAGCCGTATTTCCGACTCCATCGGCGCCGAGCCGCATTTCCGACTCCATCGGCGCCGAGCCGCATTTCCGACTCCATCGGCGCCGAGCCGCATTTCCGACTCCATCGGCGCCGAGCCGCATTTCCGACTCCATCGGCGCCGAGCCGCATGGCGGCGCCGAGCCAGGCTGTGCTTGGCGACGGTTCGCCTATGCTGGTGAATACGTGACGTCGGGCGAAGCGGAGCAACAGGCAGATCAGCTGGCCCCCGGCGCGACCGTCGGCTCGTACGAGATCGTCGAGCTCATCGGCTCGGGCGGCATGGGAGAGGTCTACCGCGCGCGGCACAAGACGATCGGCCGGCTCGCCGCCGTGAAGGTGCTCCGGGCCGATCGCGCGCACGACGCGAAGGCCCTCGACCTCTTCCTCAAAGAAGCGACGACGCTCGGGGCGCTGAGCCACCGAAACCTCGTCGAGGTGCTCGACTTCGGGCACCTGCCCACGAACCAGCCGTACCTCACCATGGCCTTCGTCGACGGCAAGACGCTGCACGAGGTCATCAACGAGTCGCTCGACGCCAACGGCACGGGCATCAGCGCGGTGCTGGCCCTCACCGTCACCGAGCAGGTGCTCAACGCGCTGGGCGAGGCGCACAAGAAGGGCATCGTTCACCGCGATCTCAAGCCGGCGAACATCATGGTGCTCAAGGAGCACAGCGGCGAGACGCTGGTGAAGGTGCTCGACTTCGGTCTGGCGCGCCCGGTCGAAGGCGCCGTGCTGCCCTGGGCCGGGCTCTCGTCGACGAAGCAGTCGTCGGCCGCGGGCACGCCTGCGTACGTCTCTCCGGAGCAGGTGCAGAACGAAGAGCTCGATGGGCGCAGCGATCTCTACTCGATGGGCTGCACGCTCTTCGAGATGCTCAGCGGCCGCGCGCCGTTCGTCTCGGAGTCGCCGCTCGAGCTGGTGAAGATGCAGCTCGATGCTCCGCCGCCGCCGCTGGCTGACTTCGTGGCCAACCTGCCCGAAGAGGTCGAGCGCCTGGTGTTGTGGTTCCTTCAGAAGAAGCGTGACGACCGGCCCGAGTCGGCCGACGTGGCGCGCCTCGAGGTGCGGCGCCTGCTCACGAAGCTGAGCCGCGAGTCGACCATCGTGCGGCCGGCGTCGACCCTGCCTTCGCTGCAGAAGCTGTCCGGGGAGCACGTCGCGTTCAAACCCCGGCAGACACCGGCGCCCGTCGACACCGCGCCAGAAGTACAGGCTCCGGCGCGGCCGAAGTGGCCGTGGGTCGCCGCGGCGCTGGGCCTGGTGTTGACGTTCGCGCTTGGCGTACTCGGCCTCCGCGGTGAAGAGACCGTGGCCGTGGTCGTTCCCTCGTCGGCTCCTGCACCAGTCCCGACGGAGCCCGCGCCTCGACCGGAGCCAGCGCCACCACCAGCTGCGATCGCCGAGCCCGAAGCGGCGCGTCCCGTCGATGAGCTCGACGAGCTCGCGCCGATCGATCCGCGCCCGGGCAAAGGGGCTCCCAGGCCGGCGCCGGTCGCGGCGTGTCGGTGGAGCGCTGATTTCAAGGCGCTCGCCCGCCGCGACCACCAGTCGCTCCAGGTCGCTGCGGCGAAGCGAGGCGTCGCGGCTGCGACGCTGACGCGCCTCGAAGACGAGTTCGGCGCTGCGATGGTGAAGCGGGATTGCCGCGGTGCGCTCCGTGCGCTCGACAAGCTCCGCCGCTTCGCCCCTTCGCGGTGAGCACAGCGAGAAGGTGCGGCACGGCGCACGAAATGGCGCTAGCAGAAGGGGATGAACTCCCTGCTCGTCATCGCTCTCATGGTTCTCGGGCAGGCTGAGGTAGCGCCCGAGCCGACACCTGCTGCCGCCGTCACGCCTGCGCCGGCTCCATCCAGTCCGACCGTGCCTTCTGACCCCGCACCCGCACCCGCACCCGCACCCGCGGCACCGTCACCCCTCTTCGACTCGCTCATCGCCGACTTCGAGATCGGCGCGGCCTACCTGTTCCAGAACGACGGCCGCTACGGCGCCAACGGCTCCAGCTACACCGCGGCAGAGGTCGGCCAGCAACGAAACCTCGCGGTCGGGCTCCGCCTGGCCATCGAAGCGCGCCTCGCGCGGCGCCACACCATCATCGCCACGTGGGCCCCGCTCGACCTCACGACCCGCGCCACGCTGACGCGCGACCTGACGTTCCAGACGACGACGTTCGCCGACCGGTCTGTCGTCGACCACCGCTACCTCTTCGACGGCTATCGGCTCAGCTACCTTTTCGGCCTCGTGCAGACGTCTCGGTTCACTCTCGGTGTGGGCGCCTCGCTGCAGGTGCGCAACGCGTCCGTCGAGTTCCGCACCGTCGACACCGCGCCGGCCGTCTTCGCGGTCGAGCGAGACATCGGCCTCGTCGGCGCCTTGAAGGTCCGCGCGCGCTTCGACGCGGGAGTGCTCTACGCCCAGGCTGACGTCGACTTCTTCAACACCTTCGGGCTGGGGCTGCCGGCGGGCATTCACGACGTCGCGCTCACCCTGGGCATCCCCGTCATCCCGGGCTTCGACTTCCTGCTCCGGCTGCGGCTGGTCGGTGGAGGCGCCAACGTGCCGTCGCGCGACATCTACAACTGGGGAAACTTCGGGTTCGCGTTGGTCGGGCTGCGGGTCGACCTGCCGCTGCTATGGAGCAGCCGCTGAGGGAAGGTCGTGACGTGACGCCTTGGAGGATGCGGTGGGCAGTGCGATGGTTGCGCCGCGTCGTCATGCACTTTCGCGCTGAAGTCCTGGGTCTCCTGTTGACGCTCCCGTGCGCCGCGCTCGGTGAGCCGCGTTCGCTCACCGTCGTCCCGCACCCGCTCGAGTTCGACCCCCGGCCCGAGCTGGTGTCGGTCTCGGACAAGCTCAAGGGCGCCTGGATCGAAGCCGTGCGCGAAGCCGGAGAGGTCGTCACCCCAAGCCGGCGCGAGCTCGACGCGGCCCTGCTCGAGGTCGGCCGCAAAGACTGCCGCACGTCGAACGACTGCCTCGCCGCGCTCGCCGTGAAGGGCGCGGGGCTCTACGCCGTGCACGCGATGGTGGAGCTCACCGAGGCTGGCACCTTCGTGGTGACGGCGCGCGTGGTGCGTGACGACGGCAAGCTGATGGCGAGCTTCACGGCGCAGCAGCCACGCGGAGACAGGAAGAAGCAGCTGGTGCCGGTCGTGAAGCTGATCCTCGTCGACGTCATCAAGGGCCTCGGCGTGAAGGCGCTGCCGACGTTCAAAGAGGCGCTCGACGCCCCTCCGCCTGCTGTCGTCACGCCGCCCCCGCAACCTCCGCCCGTGGTCGTCGCGCCGCCGGTCGTCGAACCCGTCGCTGCGCCCGTCGCTGCGCCCGTCGCTGCGCCCGTCGCTGCGCCCGTCGAGCCGGTCACGAAGACGCGGACGGTGGCCGGGTTCTCGGTGATGGGCGCAGGGGCAGCCGTGGGGCTCGCTGGTGGCGTGCTCCTCTTCGTCGCGCAGACGCAGGCGCGGGCACTGATGGTCGACGCGCGCGGGTTTCTGCCGGCGACGGCCGATGCCGACACCATCGCTCGCGCGAGCACCGCGAACACCCTCCACCTCGCTGGCCTCGTGGGCCTGGGCGTCGGCGCCGCGTCGCTGGTGGCTGGCCTCGTCGTGCTCCTCACCGGGCCGTCCGAGGCGTCGGTGTCCTTTCTTCCCATCGCCGGTGGTGGCGTCGCCGTCGTCGGAGGGCCCCTGCCATGAGGGTGTGTCGACCGCTCTTCGCCGCCGGGCTCCTCGTCGCGTCACTGGCCTGCCAGCCCGTCGCGGTCTGTCGCTCCGAGGCCGACTGCGCGCCAGACGGGGTCTGCACCAACGGCCTGTGCGTGGTCGCGCCAGTCGCCACGGGTGACGGAGGCCGAGCAGACGCCGGCCCCCGAGCCGACGCGGGGCCCATCGACGCAGGCGGAGTCGACTCCGGAACCCTCGACAGCGGCATGGACGACGCTGGCGCCGACGCAGGCGGCGACGCGGGAACCCCGATGGACGCGGGACTCCCCTTCGACGCCGGCAGCTGTCTGTCGTGCCCCGAGGGCTTCGCGTGTGACGAAGCGCTGAGGGCCTGCACGCTGCAGGTGCAGTCGGTGGGCTTCCTGCGGCCAGACGCCAACGACGTCTACGGCGGCGGCCTTCCGGTGCGGCTCGAGGTCCGCGCAGCGCTCGACGCGAGCGTGCCCTTGCCGCTGACGCTTCAGGTCGTCGCGACGCCGCCTGACTTCGCGCCGCCGGTGTTGGCGCTGCAGCCAGGCGTGGCGGTGTGGGCGGCCGACACCGTGACGCCGGCAGATGGCGGCTCGTGGGTGCTGTCGGCCCGGCTCGTCTTCGGTGACGCCGGCTACGAGGCGCGCACCCAGCTCACCGTCGACGCGCGCCGGCCCGTCGTGACGCTGGGCATCGAGCCCGCGCCGGCGCGCGTGAACGACGGCGGGTTCAGCGATCGCGACCCGGTGATGGCGTTCGCGACGGCGCACAAGAAAGACGAGCTCGTCGAGCTGCGGGTCGAGTCGACGCTTCCCGTGCGGGTCTCGGCCGCCGACTTCGGGCTGCCCGCACAGAGCCTCTCGCCCCGGCTCTGCACGACGTGCCCGGCCAACCGCTCGTGCGAGTGCTTCTCGCTCGATCTCGCCCGCGTGCGCCTCGATGCCTTCCGCGGCGTGCTCGACGCTGGCGTGGGCCCGCTCGCCGATGCGCTCGGAAACCTCTCGGACCCGGCGAACGTCGCGGTGGCCGTGACGCGGTGGAAGTGGCGGCGCACCCTGCTCGAGTCCGGCCAGACGGGCCTCGACATCGTTCAGCCTCCGGCGCTCGACGCCGACGGCCGGGTGCATGTCGGCGTCGACTACGCCAACAGCAACCAGGGCGCGCTGTGGCAGCTGCTCCCGACGGGTGAGACGCGCGTCGACTTCTCCATCGACCGGGTGTTCGGGCCGCCCATCGTCACCGGCCGTGCGCTGTATGCCCAGGGAGACAACCGGCAGGTGCGTCGCTACGACACCGTGCAGACGGCATCGTCACCTGGTGTGCTGCAGAGCGCCGGCCCGACCTTCTGCACCAACGACGAATGGGTGGGCAGCGCCTCCATGGTCGACGAGCGCCTCTTCACGCTCGGGCTCGATGGCCGCTTGTGGAGTGGCTCCGTGGTGCCCTCGTCGGCGTGCGAGAGCTGGAGCTCGCAGTCCTTTCCTGACTTCTTCGCGCCTCGCGGCATCGTGGTCGCGGCCCCTCTGGCGGGCACCGCCGCTCGTCTCTGGTTCGGTCGCCCGGAGCAGAGCAGCGCCGCGGCAGTCATCCGGGTCGATTACTTCCCCTCATCGACGCCGCGCTTCCAGCTCGCCCGCCGCGCCGCCTGGTCCCAGGGCATCACGAGCCTCCTCGCCTTCGACGACGTCGTGGCCAGCACCACGCGGGTCGCGAGCCCCCGCACCACGGTGGCGCTGTCGGTGTGGAACGCCGACCTCACCGCGCGCGTCGAGGGCCGCATCGCCGGAGACGCAGGCATCTCGTTCGGCCCGCTCATCGCCGCGGGGCCTCGCGCACAGCCGACGTTCTTGTTCGGCGACAGCGTCGGTACGCTCCGAAGGTTCTCGTACACGCCGCCGCCAGCGGGTGTGCCCGACGGGGGCGCGTTCGGTGCCGACCTCGCCCCGGTGTCGGGAATCGACGCGCTCGAGGCGGGCTCGATGATCGGCATGGCGGCACCGGTGCTCGGCGGCAACGGGCTCGCGTACACGGTGAGCCCGGCCACGGGCCGCCTGTCAGTCGTGAACGTCGCCACCGGACAGCTCGAGTGGTCCCAGGCGAACGCGTTCACGGCCGGCGCCGTCAGCCCCGCCCTCGACGTGGTGCGCGACCGCACGCTGGCGAAGCAGTGTGGGCGAGGCATCGGCGTGCTCTACGTCCCCGTCCGCACCGACTCGGCGCTGACCGCCGTCATCGTCGACTCCCCGGGCCTCGATGGCACCTCGCCGTGGCCCCGCTTCCATCACGACAACGGGAACACCGGGAACCCCGAGACGTCGCTCTCTGCGTGGTCGTGCCCATGAGCGTTCGACGGCGCGTGGGGCTGGTGTTGGGCGTCGTGGCGTTCGGCCTCGGGGGCGTCGTTCTGAAGACCGTGGCTGATGCCGGCGCCTTTCGAACGGTGACGCCGCACGGGTTCGACGGCTGCACGCGCATCGAGGGCTTCACCGGCTCCGAAGACGCGGTGTTCGACGCCGCCACGGGCCTCGTCCTGTTCTCGAGCCAGGACTTCCGGAGCCTGGAGGCCGAGGCGCCGCGAGACGGCACGCTCTTCGGGTGGGACCCGGCCTCGAGCGCCTCGCCGAGAGCGATCGCCCACGATCTCGGCGCTCCCCTGCACCCCCACGGGCTCGGGCTCTTCGTCGCCCCCGACGGCACGAGGCTGCTGTTCGTCGTCAACCACCCGACGCGCACGTCGAGCGTGGTCGAGTCGTTCGAGCTGATGGAGGGCCCCTCACTCAAGCACCTGCGCACCTTCACCGCGCCCGAGTTCATCAGCCTCAACGACGTCGCGCCGGTCGGGCCCGAGCAGTTCTACGTCACCATCGACGCCGGTACGCGCGCGGGCACCATGGCGCGGCTGGCCGAGACGTTCTTGCGGCTCCCGTGGTCGGGGCTCGGCTACTTCGACGGCACGCGGGCGCAGGTGGTCGCGAGCGGAATGCGCTACGCGAACGGCGTCGCGGTCTCGAGCGATGGCGCGACGGTGTTCGTCTCGGAGTCGACGGGCCGGCGGCTGATGGCCTTCTCTCGCGACGTGACGTCGGGGCAGCTGACGCTGGTCGCCGAGCAGCTCACCGAGTCGGGCCTCGACAACCTGTCGATCGCGCCCGACGGCGCCGTGTGGGTCGCCGCGCACCCGAAGATGCTCGACTTCCTCGGGCACGCGAAGGACCCGAAGCACCACTCGGCGTCTCAGATCTTCCGCGCGAAGCTCGACGTGCCGAACGCGAAGTTCCCCATCGACGAGCGCGCCCTCGACGACGGCGCGGTCATCTCGGGCAGCAGCGTCGCGCTCCCGCTGCCGTCAGGCCGGGTGGTGGTGGGCAGCGTGTTCGAGCCGCACGCCTTGAGCTGCGCCACCAGCCTCGGCGCGAACTAAACCGTCACTTCTGTTTGAGCACGCCGGCGAGCACCATCGTGCTGAGCGTCTGCACCATCGGCTCGTACGACAGGGTGTCGCGGAAGAGGTTGTGCTGCACGACGAGGCCGATGTTGCCGAAGATGATCGCGTTCGCGAGCGTCATGGCGTCGACGTCTTCGCGGAACTCCTTCGTCTTGGTCTGGCCGTACTTGATGATGTTGGCGACGGCCAGCACGTAGACCTGCAGCGCGTCTCGCAGCGCCTGCGCGACGTCAGCGCTGTTCTCGGCCGCCTCGGCGCCCACCATTCCGTAGAAGATGCCGTGCTCGCGGTTGTCCTGCAGGAAGCGGCCGGTGTGCTCGACGAAGCCCTTGAGCTGCTGGTGCGCCGTCCACTTCGCGCCCAGGTTCAGCATGGGCTCGAAGCTCTTCACGAAGCGGGTGTGGAGCTCCTCGATGGCGGCAAGCAGCAGATCTTCCTTGGTGGGGAAGTGCCAGTAGAGGGCGCCGGGTGTCATGTGAATCGCGCGGGCCAGCTCGGCCATCGTGGTGGCGAGAATGCCGCGCCTCGCGAACAGGGTGATGGCCGAGTTCAAGATGTCCTGGCGCGTCTTCACTGCGCGGTCCTGCTTGATGGCTCTCTTCGCCGGTGCCCGTTTCATGCGCCCGAAGATAAACCTTCCTCTCGGAATGTCAGCGACTGTTCGCGGCCGGGCGATTCGTCAGCGCTGCGTCACGGCTTCGACGAGTTCTTCTTCGTCGGCGCGGCGGCGGGCGCGGGCAGCGCTTCGAGCTTCGCGAGCTGGGCCTCGAGCGCCTTGAGCTTGCCGGTCGGCTTCTGCGACGCAGCGAGCGTGTTGCCGTAGGCGATCGCCTCGGTGAGTGACTTCTTCTGCCCGGCGAGGTCGCCCTTCGCGCCGAGAATCGACGCCTGCACCTCGAAGAGCCGCACGCGCCGTGGGCCGCCGGTGTTCTTCGCGAGCGCGCGGCCGATGTCGGCGGTGGCTTCGGCGAGCTGGCCGAGCTCCTTGTGCGCGATCGCGAGCCGGGCGGGCGGGTTGAAGTCGTTGGGCAGGTCCTTCTCCGATTGTTCGAGCGCGGGAATCACGCGGTCGAGCTGCTTCGACGCCATGGCGGCGAGCAGGCGATGCGGGTCGAACACGGCGCGGGCTGCGGGCGTGGTGGCCTTGCCAGCAGCCGTCTCGAGGAAGGTCAGCCAGGCTTTGGCGAGCGCCATCACGGCAGCGTCGTCCTTCGCGGCCCTTCGCTCGTCGACGAGCAGCTCGTACAGCCCCGAGACGTCGTCGGCGAACGCGCCCTCGAGCGTGAGCGCCGCCGTCGCCTGCTTCACCAGCGAGGTGAGCACCGCGTCGCGATCGGCGACCTCCTTCGGCAGCTCCATGGCGCACGACAGGCCCCAGGTGAGCGCGTTGATGCGATCACCGGTGGCCTTGAGCGAGGGCAACTGTTCGTTCGCGGTGCGCGCGCAGTCTCCGTGTTGCTTCGCCGACGACAGCGCGTTGAGCAGCGAGAGCGTTGCCCGCACGGCCGCGTCGCCTTTCTCGGCCTCGAGGCTCGCGACGTACTTCTCGGCGGCCTCCTGGCTCTTTCCCTGCGCGAGCAGCGCGTCGGCCTCGCGCACGCCGCCGGACTTCTGCTTCGCCGCGACGAGCAGGCCCTTCATCTGGGCGGCGTCGGCGCTCCCGATCCACTTGAAGACGAGCGTCTCGGTGTTCGGGTCGATGAAGAAGAGCGTCGGCCAGATGGTGACGGGGAACTTCTCGAGGAACGGCGCGTTCGACGTCTTCTCGGTGTCGATGCCGGCGAAGACGACCTCCTTCTCGAAGCCCTTGAACGCGGGCTGGTTGAGCACGTGCTCCCGCATGAAGACGCAGGTGTGGCACCACGGCGCCCAGGCATCGACGAACAAGAGCTTCTTCGTCTTCTTCGCCTCGGCGAGCGCCTTCGCGTAGTCGTCTTCGACGACGCGTGGACCAGCGGGGCCAGTGGCCGACAACACGAGGGACAGGAGGAGCGCGGACATGGTCTGCCTCTCTACTCCATTCAGGCCCTCAGCGACCTGCGTCGGGCGCCGACCGGTCGGCGTCGAGCGTCCACGTCAGCTGGGCTCGCTGCGTGGTGGCGCTGGTCGAGTCGAGCCACCCGCGCACGCGGTTCGTCAGCTGGAGCAGCGGCCCCAGCTCGGTCGCCGCGATGAGCACCCCCGAGAGCTCCGGAGACTGGACGATCTCGAGGAGCGGCACCGCCGCGAGCGCCTTCGCCAGCGCCTTCGGGTCGACGTCGAGCTCCGCCCCGTGCTTCTGCGAGCCCGCGCTCGTCGCCAGCGCCGCGACCACCGCGTCCTTCGCGTCACCGTCGTTCGAGAGCATCACCACCGAGCCGGCGAGCCCCGCCGAGAGCGTGCCCTCCTTGAACGCCAGCGCCTTCGGGTCGATCGCGTCGACGAGGGCCTGCGCGGCTTTCGGATCGCTCGCCTCGGCCAGCACCACCATGCGCGCCGCGAAGAACCGCGCGACCGGGCTGCGCAGCCCCGAGGTGACCTTCACCCGTGAGAAGACGATGGCCACGTTTCCAGTGAGGTGCGGCGCGAGCTCCTTCGCCGCAGGCGTCAACGTGCGACCGCCGGGGAACGAGGGGAAGAGCTGATCGAAGAGGCCGGGGAGCTGCTCCTTCGAGAGCCGCAGCTTGAGCGTGGCGACGCCAGGGACGGCGAGCGCGGCGAACGGTGACGCGCCGGCACCTTGCAGCTGGCTCACGGGAGCGCCCTTCGACTTCGCGTCCACCGTGAGCGTGTCGGCCTTCGACGACAACGCGAGCGTCGCCCACCCCTTGAAGGGCGCGTTGGCGGCGGCTGGGCGCTCGGGGAACACGAAATACTGCGTGGCGGGGAGCTCTGCCGCGGCCTTGAGGTGCGGCCCCGACAACGGCTTGCCGAGCTGCTTGAGCACCTCGGGCAACAGCTTCTCGACGGTCTGCCCGGACGCCGAGACGGCGCATGCCTCTCTGCCTTTGAGCAACACCGCCGCCTGCACGCGGTTCAACCCATCGCGCGCCCCGAGAGTGGTGACGCCGCCGGCCTCGGCCTTGAAGACAGTGCCGAAGCGCTCGAGCCGTTTCCGGCACGCCGCCTCGAAGACAGGGCCATCGGACACGCCATGACAGCCGACCGAGATCGGCCCGCGAACCGACAACGACAGCCCCTCGTTGACGGCGATGCCGACCGCCGCGATCGACTCGGGCCGGGTGACGTCGAACTCCAGCACCGGGTGAACGCTCTCTCTCCACGAGGCTGGCGACACCATCACCGAGCCCTGGCCGGCGCGGGTGAAGAAGGGCAGCAGCGTCGAGACCTCGGCGGCCTTCGGAGCCCAGGTGATCAGCTCGGCGTCTGCGAGGCCCTTCGGCGCCGCCGCGACAGACGCCGCCATCAGCAGGGTCGAGATCATGGTCACTCCTTACCCGGTGCGGCGGCGTGCTGATCAGGCCCTGATTCAGCCGGAGCCGATTTTTCGGCCTGCGCGGGGTCGTCTTTGCTACAGCAACCGCCTTCGTTTTCGCTCCAGGAGAGATTCCACATGGCGTTCAAGGCACAGCAGGTGAAGAAGGGCTTCTTCGACATCCACGGTCTCGAGGACTTCGTCGAGCGCAAGGTGCATGACGTGATGCAGGCGCTCGGGCTCTCGGGAAAGACGCCCGCGAAGGCGGCGAAGAAGGCGGCTCCTGCGAAGAAGACGACCGCGAAGAAGGTTGCCCCGGTGAAGGCCGAGTCCGGTGACGCGCTCGGCTCGGTGCTCACCGCGCTCGACGGCCACGCGAAGAAGGCGTCGCTGATCAAGGCCGGCAAACAGAAGGATCAGCTGCTGCGCTCGCTCATTCCCCTCTACATCGCGCGCAACGTGAACGCCGAGGTCAGCTCGGGGGTCACCTCGAAGTTCTGGGCGAAGTTCGGCGTGAAGTACGCCGCCCCCAACGCCGCGAAGGCGCTGCGTGAGCACGGCGGCTATTCGAAGCGCACGAAGAACGGCAACCAGATCACCCCGAACGGCGTGAAGTACGTCGAGTCGGCGCTGAAGGCCTGAGCGTCAGCGTCTCTGTCCATCCAGACAGGTGATTCCTCATCGGGGCGATCGATCGCTGGCAGATCGGTCGCCGCTGGTGTTTCAGGGCTCCCATGAGCAGTTCGCCCCCGACGACGAAGCCCCGCGGAACGCCCTCGTGGGTGGTGCTGGGCATCTTCGTCGTGTTGCCGGTGACGCTCGCGTTCGTGCTCTCTCGGCAGGCCGGAGCGCAGCTCATTCGCCATCGAGCGATTGCGTCGTCGCATGGCTGGACCGTCGAGAAGAAGAACGAAGGCCAGCGTGAGTGGATTCTTCATGGCTTCCACCGCGACGTGGAGTTCGAAGCCGTGCACCTGCTGCGCCAGGGCGGCGGCACGGCGTGGCGCCTGCGCATGCCGCTGGGGCGCGAGGTCTCCTCCTGGGTGCTGGTGATGTCGCCTGGCGTCGACTGGCCCGCGCCGACGTACGGCACCATCTCGACGCTGACGACGCGAACCGAGCTGCCGCCGCTCCTGCCTGACGCGCCCGGAGGCCTGCTCGTGCGCGCGGCGCCGCAGGCCGCGAACGAGGTGCTGCTGCCGCCGGTCGTCAACCTCCTTTCGGCCGCGAAGTTGCCGGGCGAGTGGACGGTCTCGTTCGTCGACGACGGCATCGTGATGGATGGCTCGGGCGCTCTGCCCGAGGGCGAGGCGCTGCTTCCATGGCTCGAGCTGAGCGCCAACCTGGTGCGCGTGTTCTCTCCCGACGCCGGCTGAGCGCCGCGGTATTGGCTCTCGTATCGAACGGTGCGTTCGCGCAACGCCACCACGCGTGAGCGGGCGGACAGGGCTAGGACTGCGCGCATGGCCTCCACCCGCTACGATCTCGATCTCGTCCATTCTCAGCTCGGCTTCTCGGTTCGCCACCTGCTCATCACCCGCGTCCACGGCGTCTTCGCCACGTGGACCGGAACGTTCGAGCTCGATGACGCGGCCCCGGAGCGCTCGAAGCTCCACGTCGATATCGACGCGGCGACGGTCGACACCCGCAACCCGCAGCGTGACGGGCACCTGCGCTCTCCCGACTTCTTCGACACCGCCGCGCACCCGCGCATCACCTTCACCTCGACGCAGGTCGCGGCCGAGGGCGGTGGCCTTCGCATCACGGGCGACCTCACGCTGAAGGGCGTCACCCGGCCGGTGACGTTCGTGGTGGGCCGCGGTGGCCCCTCGAAGGACTCACAGGGCCGCGCGCGCCTCGGCTTCAGCGCCGCAGCCACCATCAAGCGCACCGACTTCGGCGTGTCGTGGAGCGCCGCCTACGAGCCAGGCATTCCCGTGGTGAGCGACGAGGTCGAGCTGACGCTCGATCTCCAGCTGATCCCCGCTTGACCGCTGCTCGAGAGAGATCGACAACCTCCCACTCGTGGCCTTCTCGACCCGCCTTCACGGTGAGCACTTCACCTTTCAGTCTCTGAAGGAAGTCCTCGGCCGCGCGAACGAGCCGCGCTCGGGTGATCGGCAGGCGGGCCTCGCGGCGCGCTCGATGCGCGAGATGGCGGCGGCGAAGTCCCTGCTCGCCGACGTCACGCTCCATCAACTGTACGAGTCGCCCTCGGTGCCCTTCGAGCAGGACGAGGTGACCCGGGTCTGCATCGACGGAATCGCGCCGAACGTGCTCCAGCGCGTGAAGGGGTGGACGGTCGGCGAGTTCCGCGAGTGGCTGCTCGACGATCGCACCACCGGCGAAGAGATCAGCGGCATCGCCCTGGGCCTCACGCCCGAGATGGTCGCGGCGGTCGCGAAGCTGATGTCGAACCTCGACCTCGTGATGGCCGGCAAGAAGATGCGGGTCGTCGCGAAGTGCAACAACACCATCGGCGTGAAGGGCCGCATCTCGTCGCGCCTGCAGCCGAACCACCCGACCGACGACGTCGAGGGTGTGCTCGCCGCAGTGAAAGACGGCCTGAGCTTCGGCAACGGCGACGCGGTCATCGGCGTGAACCCGTCGACCGGCGACATCCAGGGCACCGTCGACATCCTCACGGCCGTCAAAGACCTGATGCGCACCTTCCGCGTGCCCACGCAGAACTGCGTGCTCTCGCACATCACGATCCAGATGGCGGCGGTCAGGCGCGGCGCGCCGCTCGATCTCATGTTCCAGTCGATCGCCGGCAGCCAGGGCGCCAACCAGAACTTCGGCGTCTCGGTGTCGGTGCTCGACGAGGCGTACGATCTCGCGCGACGTGAAGGCACGGCGCAGGGGCCCAACGTCATGTACTTCGAGACCGGCCAGGGCACCGCGCTCTCGGCGAACGCGCACCACGGCACCGATCAGGTGACGATGGAGGCCCGCGCCTACGGCCTCGCCCGACGGTACTCACCGTTCCTGGTCAACAGCGTGGTCGGCTTCATCGGCCCCGAGTACCTGCGCGACGCGAAGGAGATCACCCGCGCCGGCCTCGAAGATCACTTCATGGGCAAGCTCATCGGCATCTCGATGGGCTGCGACGCCTGCTACACGAACCACGCGATCGCCGATCAGAACGACCAGGAGAACCTCGAGATGCTGCTCGCTGCGGCCGGGGTGAACTACCTCATGGGCATCCCCATGGGCGACGACGTGATGCTCAACTACCAGACGACGAGCTTTCACAACAACGCGGCGCTCCGGGAGCTGTTCGGCCTCAAGCCTGCGCCCGAGTTCGAGGCGTGGCTCGAGCGCATGGGCCTGTGGCGCAACGGAAAGCTGACCGACCGCGCCGGTGACGCGTCGGTGTTCGAGCGGGAGTTCGGACGATGACTGAAGACGAATTGCGCGCGCTGGTGACCGAGGTCGTTCGGGAGGTCGTCGGCGCGACGGATGAGAAGCCGGTGGTGCGAGAGGAAGAGCCGCTCCGGAGGGGGCCGCACCACCGGCCGTTGCCTGCACCACGGAGCCCTGAGGCGCTCGAGCAGCTGAAGGCGCTCACGCCGTCGCGAATCATCACGGGTCGAACCGGGACCCGCTACCTCACCAAGAGCTACCTCGGGCTGCGCGCCGATCACGCCATCGCGCTCGATGCGGTGGAGTCTCAGATCGAAGACGGCTGGGCCGAGAAGCAGGGTTGGCTGCCGTTGCGCACGCGCGCGAAGGATCACGCCGAGTTCCTGCTCCACCCCGACCAGGGCCGCCGTCTCGACGACGCTTCACGCCAGCGCTGCGAGAAGGACGCGGAGCGCGGGCTCGACGTGCAGCTGATCGCCGGCGATGGGCTCTCGGCCAACGCGCTGCGCCTCAACGGGCCCGCGCTGTTGACCGCGCTCCACAAACACCTCACGGCCGCCGGGTTCCGGGTCGGGAAGCCGCTCTTCGTGAAGTTCGCGCGCATCGGCGTGCAGGATGAGATCGGCGTCCTCACCCAGGCGAAGTCGACGCTGATCATCGTCGGTGAACGGCCCGGCCTCGGCACCGGCGACTCGTTGAGCATCTACACGGCCTACGGCCCGAAGCTCGGCCAGGACAACGCGGAGAAGGACTGCATCTCGAATGTGCGGACCCTGGGCTTCGCGCCAGAGCGCGCGGCGGCGAGGTGCGCGGCGCTGATGAAAGACTCGTTCGCGGCCGGTGGCGGCGGCGTGAAGCTCACCGGAGGCGATCCTGCCTTCCGGCCCCATGTGATCAACCACTGATGCTCACCCCCCAACGCCCCAGGCTCTTGTCATGCCGGCTGCTCGAGCAGATCGAGCCGTCGCTCGGTCAGGCGCTCGGCTGCGGGCCGCGCCACACCTCGGTCGGGCTCGTCACGTGTGATCAAGACGACTCGCTCTACGCGGCGCTCGATCACGCCACCAAGTTCGCCGACGTCGACGTCGTCTACGCGAAGAGCTTCTACGCGGGGAGCGCGCATGCCTCGGGGCCGTTCTCGGGCGAGATCCTCGGCGTGCTCGCCGGCCCCGACCCCGATGAGGTGAAGGAAGGGCTGTGGGCGCTCCGCGAAGCGCTGACCTCGAAGATCCACTTCGTCGCGCTCGAGGGCACCACCGCGCCGTCGTTCTTCCCCCACGTCATCGAAGAGACCGGCCGCTACCTCGCGCCGCTGGCCGGAATTCCCGTCGGGAGCCCGCTCGCCTACCTCATCGCACCACCCACCGAGGCCTTGATCGGCGTGGATGCGGCGCTCAAGGCCGCGAACGTGAAGCTGCTGAAGTTCTTCGGCCCACCGACCGAGACCAACTTCGCCGGCGCGTACCTCGGCGGCTCGATCGCCGATGTGCAGGCCGCCGCTGACGCCTTCACCCATGCCGTGGTGTCGGTGATCCGCTCACCGTTGGCAGGTCTGGTTCGACCCGAGCGCGAGCGTCGCTGACAGCCGTAACGCCTGCGCGACAGCCGCCACGAGGATCGTGACACGCATGCGACAAACGAGAGACACTCGGCTCCTCAGCCGGGGGGCTGCATGATGAACCAGAAATTCCTGATCGAAGGCCGTGGAGAGACGCTGCACACCCCAGACGAGATCAAGGCGCTCCATCAACAGGGCGACCTCTCGGTCAACACGCGGCTCTCGCGCGACGGCAAGCAGTGGTTCGCTGCGGTGCAGCTGCTCAATCGCCTCCCCGAGAAGAAAGAGGCGCCGCCGACCCCGGTGCTGAGGGCTACCGAGTGATCTGCGTGTAGTTCTTGCCGGCGTCGTTGAACCACAGCTCGCCGACCTCTCGCGCGCCAGCCGTGTCCTGCGGTGCGCGGCACTGCAGCCCGACGTGGAGCGCGAACTCGACCGACGTTCCCGGCTTCACCGGCACCGTGAAGTGCCCGTTGGTGATGGGGCAGGGCACGTCGGTGGAGGACACCTTGTTGACCGTCTTCCAGCCGTCGGCCGTCCAGTGAAGCTCCTGCCACGAGACCGAGACCGCCGAGAACCCGCTGGAGGGCCAGCCGCGTTTCTCTGCGTAGGCGACGATCTCCGGCAGGGTGGGGTTCACGTCGAAGTGCACCTGACTGGTGCGAACGGTGGGCGAGGTGACGGGCCTGACATAGCCCGGGCGAAAGGGCTCACTGCCCCCGCCGCCACTCTCGTCCCCCATGCGATGCTCCGTCGAGTTGGCGTTCATGGGCACACCCTAACGCCAGTGGCTTTGACCTTTCAAAGGCCCAGGTGTTGACCCTTCTGTGACGTCCCGCTCACCGCCAGCGCTTCGCCTCGTGACGTCCGAGCCGGCGAGCGACGGCGCCTTGTGCCGCGCCTTCCTCGCGGGTGACTCGAAGGCGTTCGGCGAGCTGGTGCATCGCTACCAGGACCTCGTCTTCAAACTGGTGCGCCGCTACGCCGCAGCGCCCGACGAGGCGAGAGATCTCACCCAGCGCGCGTTCCTGCAGGCCTTCGAAGCCGCCCGTCGAACGCTGCCGCGGCTGGTCGACTCCGAGGGAGAGGTGCCCTTCAAGGCGTGGCTGCTTCGCATCGCGATCAACCTCGGGAAGAACCAGGTGCGCGACGGGGCGAGGTGGCCGAGGGCGCCGCTCGAGGCCGTCGATGGGGCCGTGGAACCGTCGGCTGGCGCGCACGAAGCCCTGGAGCGCGCCGAGGCCGAGGCGCTCATGCGCCGCGCGGTGACGATGCTCCCCAGACGTCAGCGAGAGGTCTTCACGCTGCGCATCGACGCGGGCCTGCCGTTCGCAGAGATCGCCGGCGCGCTCGGCATCAGCGAGGGCAACGCGAAGTCGCACTTTCACTACGCCGTGAAGCGCCTGCGAGACGAAGTGCGCGTGCTCACGGCATCGTCGAACCCTGGAGGCGTCTCATGACGTGCGAAGAGATCGAGCTGCGGTTGCTGGAACCCGAACCCGGGGCGGAGGTCGATGCGCACGTCGCGACCTGCGCGTCGTGTCAGGCGTTCGTGAAGGACCTCGCCCTCGTCACCGAACGCGCGACCTTGCCCGCGCCGACCAGCGCCGAGCGCGCCATGCTCACGGGTCTCGCCGAGTCGACGTGGAGCGAGTGGCGTCGTGCGCAGCGTGGCCGTCAGGCGTGGGTCGGGTACGCGGCTGCGGCCTGCTTCGGCGCGCTGGTGGCGTCGGCCGGCTTCTGGACGGCGAGGCCCGTGCGCGAAGTCGTCGTCGAGCGCGTCGTGGCTCCTGCTTCATCGTCCTCGCTGGCGTCGAACGACGAGCTCGAGGAACCCAACTTTGTGGCCGATGACGTGTTCTTCGAAGTGACGTGGCCAGAACCCCTCGAAGGAGAAACCCCATGATGCAGAAGCTCTTGATGTCGACGATGTTGCTGTCCTCCCTCGCGCTCGCCGGTCCGAAGAACAACCCGGCGAAGTGGGACGCGATGGACCCCGAAGAGCGCGCCGAGAAGCACGAGGAGCGCGCGCGCCAGGCCCGCATGATGCTGCTGGTCTCGGTCGCCGAGGCGCTCGAGCTGAACGAAGCGCAGGCGCTGAAGTTGTCCGAGAAGCTGAAGGTCCTCGACGAGAAGCGCCGGCCCGTGCGTGAAGCGATGGGCGAGGCGATGCGGCAGGTGAAGGCCGCGGCCGACGGTGACGCCGCAGCCTCCGCGAACATCGATCAGCACGTGCAGAAGGTGCTCGAGGGCCGCGTGCAGATGGCGCAGCTCGACAAGGAGCTCTACGCGACGCTCGCCGAGGGCCAGACGCCGCAGAAGAAGGCCAGGCTCGCGGTGGTGCTCGCGAAGGTCGGTGACGAGATGCGCCGCATGCGCGGGAACAAGGGCCGTCACCACCGGCAGTAGGTCTTCGTCTGCGGGAACGTTCGATGGGCGCGCCGTCCTCCGTGGACTGGCGCGCCCTCGTCGTCTCTGATGCCCCGCATGGAACGAACCGTCGTGCGCGTGCGTGCCGTGGGCTCTGCTGACGTGTTGACCCTCGAGCGTGAAGAGACGCCGCTCCCGGGCCCCGGTGAGGTGCAGGTGCGGCAGACGGCCATCGGCCTCAACTTCATCGACGTCTACTTCCGCAGCGGGCTCTACCCGACGGCGCTCCCCTTCATTCCCGGGCAGGAGAGCGTGGGTGTGGTGACGGCGGTCGGTTCGGGAGTCGCGCTCCCTGTTGGTTCGCGGGTGGCGTCGGCCGGTGTGCCCGGCGCCTACGCGACGGCGCGCGTGCTGCCATCGGAGCGCGTGGTGCTGGTGCCTGACGCCATCGACGACGTCACCGCCGCGGCCATCATGTTGAAGGGCATGACGGCCGAGTACCTGGTGCGCAGGTGCCATCGCATCGAGCCGGGCCAGGTGGTGGTGGTGCACGCCGCGGCTGGAGGCGTCGGCCAGTTGTTGTGTCAGTGGGCGCGTCATCTGGGCGCGACCGTCATTGGCGTCGTCGGTCGGCCTGAGAAGTCGGCGCTCGCGACCACGTCCGGCGCGCATCACGTGGTGGTGCTCTCGGAGCACAAGCTCGTCGACGAGGTGAAGCGCCTGACTGGCGGCCGCGGCGTCGACGTCGTCTACGACTCGGTGGGCAAAGACACGCTCGCGGCGTCGCTCGACAGCCTCAAGCCTCGCGGGCTGCTGGTGAGCTTCGGCCAGTCGTCAGGCCTGCCCGAGCCGCTCGCGCTCTCGTCGCTCGGCGGCGCACGCTCGCTCTTCGTCACCCGCCCGTCGCTGCACGCATACGTCCACTCACGTGGTGAGCTGGAAGAGAGCAGCGCGGCGCTCTTCGACGTGGTGACGCGCGGCGTGGTGAAGGTGAGCGCTCCGACGACCTTCCCGCTCTCGGCGGTGGCCGATGCGCATCGGGCACTCGAGCAGCGGAAGACCACCGGCTCGGTCGTGCTGCTCCCGGGTTAGACGCCCTCGGCCTGCAGCCGGCCCTCTTCCCAGCCGAGGTCCACGCAGAGCGTTCGCGCGCGCGCAGACAGCTGCTTCGCGGGCGCTGCCTGCCCCTGCCGCTTCGCCACGCGTGCCTGCTGCAACAACATCTTCGCCTGAAAGAGCAGATCGCCTGACGCGGCACCTGCGAGCCCTGCGGCGTCGAAGTGGCGCGCGGCCTCGGGTAGTTGGTTGGTCTGCACGCACAGCGTCCCCAGGTTCGCCAGGACGCGCGCCTCGGCGCTCGGCCACCGCGCTTGACGCCAGCGCTCCAGCGAGCTCTCGAGCAACGCGCGGGCTCCGCTGGCCTCTTTCCGCATCAGCCGTGCGCCGGCGAGCCGCGCCTCGACGCGCGCCGTGAGGTTCACCTCGCCGTGCCAGCGCGCCAGCTCTTCGGCGGCGGCGCAGCGCGCGAGGCTGCTCTCCCAGGAGAGGATGGCGGCAGGCAGGTCGCCTTCCTGCTCTCTGGCTTCGGCGCGCTCGGCGTCGACGAGGGCCATGAAGGGCGTCTCACCGGCGCGCTGCTCGGCGAGTGACAGCGCTTCGGCCGCGCGCGCCCTTCGAGCTTCACTGCGATGCACCCGCGCGAGCGAGAGCGCCAGCTCCGGCGAGCCCAGATCACGCCCCTGCTGCAGCGCCACGGCTTCGTCGACGAGGGTCCTCGCGAGCGCCGCGTCCTGAAGGGCGAGCGCCATGCCTGCCGCGCGCGCGAGTGCATCGACGCGGGCCCGAAGGAGCTCCGCCGTCACGGGAGCCGTCTGCCCGAGCGCCTCGACCCAGCCCCTCACGGCGGTGATGGCGTCGCGCAGCGCCCGCTGTGACAGCGCGGTCTCGGCGGCGTGTTTCCAGAGCGCCGAGGCCCGCACGCCATCTCGCGAGGCGTTGAGGTGACCCGCCAGCCGCACCGAGTCGATGGAGGCGGGAGCGTTGCGCGCCTGCTCCACCATCGCCGCCGCGAGGCGCTGGTGCATGAAGGGGCGCTCGGGTGAGGCCGCCTCGAGCACGAGCCGCTGCAGACGGGTCGACGCGAAGCTCCAGCGCCGGGGCCCCGCGCTCTTGAGCAGCCGGTTCTGCACGGCGAACTGCAGCGACTGCGGCGTCACCTTCGGCAACGCCACGCTGACCTGCCCGCCCTCGAACGAATCGCCACACAGCGCCGCGGCCTCGAGCAGCCGAACCACGTCGAGCGGCATCGCCGAGAGCCGCGCGCGGGTGATGCCGTCGGCGTCCATCGCGGGCACGTCGCCCACCAGCGTCGTCTGCCCGCCCTGCTGCCGCAGCAAGGCGCGATCGTGCAGCCATGCGACGAGATCGACGATGCGGCCTGGCACACCGCCAGACACGGTGAACACCTTCTCGGTGAGGGCCGGGCTCGGCGGTTGGGCCAGGCTGGCGGTGAGCCACTGCGCGACGTCGGCGCGCGTGAAGGCCGTGACGTCGACCGAGGGCACCGAGCCGAGCCGGTCTTGTGGAACCTCAGGGTCGACGAAGCCGATGGTGAGCTCCTTCGGCGCGGCGCGCATGACGAGATCGCGGAAGGTCTCGACGCTCGGCCCATCGAAGGCCTCGAGGCCGTCGAACAGGAGCAGCACCGGGCGCCCGCTGGAGCCTGCCTTGAGCACGGCGCGCAGGGCCTGGGTCGCCTGGCCGGCCGTGAAGGGGTGGGCGAGCTGTACGACGCCGGCGATGACGAGCGCCGCGGTGATGGTCGCTTCAGGGAGCTGCAGCTTCTCGAGGGCAGGCCGCAGCGCCGTCGCGCGCGACTCGGTCGAGACCCCGGTCACGGCGCAGAGGAGCTCGGTGATGGCGCCGAAGGGCGTCTCTCTGAGCGACGTGGAGCTGCGAGCGATGGCGACGACGCAGCCCTTGTTCCGGGCCCGCGTGGCGAGCTCGGCGACCAGCGTCGAGCGGCCCGCGCCTCGGGGGGCGCGCACCAGGAACGGCGCCACGACGCCCGCGCCGAGGCTGACCAGGCGCTTGTCGAGCAGCTGCAGCACGCCGTCTCGCCCGATGAGCGGCACCGAGCCGAGGCCCAGACGCGACCGCCGGCCCGTCACCTCGACGACGTCGCTCTGATCGACCGCCCGCACCTCGACGACGTCGGCGCAGTCGGCGCCGAGCTGCTTCTCGAGAACGAGGGCGCCCGCGGCGGACTTCGCGGCGAGCACCTGGGCCTTGCGCGTCACCCGCTCGTCGACCTCGCGCTCGAGATCGGTGCGGGTCGAGGCCTGAATGACGGCGGCGCGCATCGCGCCCGGCCCCGCGTCTGGAGCGCGGCCCGCTTCGTCGGCGATGGCTTCTCGAATCGCCAGCAGCGCGGTGACGGCGCGGGCGGTGGTGGCGAGGGCCTCGCCTCCGAAGAGCAGCACGATGCGATCGTCATCGACGGTGTCGACGGCGGCGCCCCACGCCCGAGACACCATCAGCGCGCGGGCCACGCAGCGCCTGGCCCGAGACGACTTCGCCGGAGCCCCGAGGACCTCGAGGTGCGCCAGCAGCAGTCGATTGCCAGTGACGCCGAACCCGTCGCGCGCCTTGAGCAGCTCGTCGAGGACCGCGGGCGCGAGAGGCAGGTCCAGGGCCTCGAGCTTCGTCCGGCGCTCCGACTTCAGCGCAGGGGCGGTGGGGGCGGCGCTCGGCGCGGGGCTGCTCGGCGACGAGAAGAACTCGTCAGCAGCGGCGGGTGGCGCGATGCGCGCGACGGGTAGGCCCGACGGGGCAGGGGTCGCGCCAATGGGAATGGCCGAGGCGGGTGGCCAGGCCTCTTCGGGCGAGGGCGGCCAGACGTCAGCAGCGCCGCCTGCGCCCTGCTCCGATTGCGTGAGGCCGTGCTTCAGCGCGGCGGCGAACTCCCCCACCGATGGGTACCGCTCCGACTTGTTCTTCGCGAGCGCCTTGAGGATGACGTCGGTCAGCGGCTTGAACTTCGTCAGCTCGGGCCGGTACTTCGATGGCTCCTCTGGCGCCTGGGTCAGGTGCATGCTGATGACCTTCGCCAGCTCGGGCGCGAGGAACGGTGGCCTGCCGGAGAGCAGCTCGTACGCGACACAGCCCAGCGAGTAGATGTCGGTGCGCTCGTCGAGATCGGTCGCGAGGGCCTGCTCGGGCGCCAGGTACATCGGCGTGCCCACCACCACCCCGATCTGCGTCAGCCGGCCATCTCGACTGTCGCCGGCCTTGTCGGTCGCGCGCGCGATGCCGAAGTCGAGGATCTTGGCGAGCTCGCTGCCATCGCGCTTCTTGCCGAGCACGATGTTCGGCGGCTTCAGGTCGCGATGAATGATGCCCAGGGCGTGGGCCTCGGCGAGGCCGTTGCAGACCTGACTCAAGATCTCGACGGCGCGGCGTGGGTCGATCGGCCCCCGCGCAAGCTCGGCGTCGAGCGCGGCGCCCTCGACGTACTCCATCGCGAGGAACGGCTGGCCGGCCCTGGTGCGGCCGAAGTCGAACACCCGGACGATGTGCGGGTTCTCGAGCTGGCTGACGAGCTCGGCTTCACGTTGGAAGCGCGCCCACATCTCGGGGTCGGCGGCGAAGGCCCGCTTGAGCAGCTTGAGGGCGACGGGGCGCTTGAGGTGAATGTGCGCGGCCCGGTACACCTCGCCCATGCCACCCGAGGCGACGTGCGCCTCGATGCGGAAGCGCTCCTCGAGCACGGTGCCGGGCTCGAGCAGCACCTCTTCGACGTCGCCGCCGGGAAGGGGTACTTCTTTCCCGTTGATCGTCTGGATCGTCTTGGGGCGAGTGAAGCGGGTGGTCGCGAAGAGGCCCGAGGGGCTGCTCTCGGCCGGCATGAGCATCGCGGCCACGAAGGCCTTGAGCGTCTTGACCGACTCGTCGGTGAGCGTGACGGCGATTCCGATGTTGCCGCGCTCGTCGAAGTCGGAGCCCTTCACGAGCCCCGACAGCTCGACGCGGGAGCGCGACTCGAGCATCACGTCGATGGCGGCCTCGGCTCCATCGGCCACGTCGTCGGGGTAGGGGACGAAGATCTCGCCCTGCTCCACACGTGGGCCGACAGCCGCCTGGAGATCGGCGGGCGTGTCGAACATCACACCGCAACGCAGCTGCTCAGCCATCGGGGCGGGGAGTGTCCCTTATGGACAGCACGGTGCCCAGCGCGGACTTGGAGCGGGCGCTGCGGCGTCGTCAGAGTGATTGACTGTGCGCTACGGCTCTGTTCGGTCGAGTGATTCGTGGGCCTTGGGTCCCGCGCTGTCCCCGTCGGTGGCGACGTGGTAGTGAGGGATGCATCAGGCAGCGCTGCTTCGCGGCGCGGTTACTGACGCTGTCTCTCCTCCCTCCCGCTCTGCTGTTCGTATCGCTCCTCGCGACGGGGAGCGACCTCAGGCCCGTGGTGACTCCCGCTCGGTGCGGCGCGTCGCTGCAGGGCCGCTGAAAGAGTCTTGCTCATGACCTTTCGTCTTCTGACGTTCGCTGCACTCGTTGTGGTTGGTTCATTCGGTCTGACGTTGACGGCGTGTGGCCCGGTGCCGGTGGGTGCTGATGCCGGCACCGATGCAGGCCGGGCCGGAGGCACCGCAACGGGTGGCGGCACTGCGACTGGTGGCGGCACTGCGACTGGTGGCGGCATGGCCAGCACCGTCCCTGCGATTCTGTCGACCGTGCCCTCGATGAACGCGCTGGGCGTGTCGGTGACCGCGACGCCGAGCGCCACCTTCAGCCTCCCGATGGACGTGAGCACCTTGAGCGCGTCGACCTTCACGGTGACGAGCGGCACGCCAGCAGTCGCGGTTGCGGGCGCGGTGATGGCCACCACCACCTCGGTGACGTTCCGCCCCAACGCGAACCTTCAGCTCAGCACGCTCTACACGGCGACCATCACCACCGGCGCACGCAGCAGCGCAGGGATTCCGCTCGCGGCTGACGTCACGTGGCGCTTCACCACGGGCATGGCGCCCGCGCTCCCGGTGAACCTGCGCACGGCCGGCAACTTCGTCATCCTCGCCAAGACGGGCATCTCGACGGTGCCCACGTCCCGGGTGACCGGCAACATGGCGGTCAGCCCTGCAGCGGCGACCTTCATCACCGGCTTCTCGCTGACGGCGCCTCCGACGGCGTCCTCGACGTCTCCCCAGGTGGTCGGGCTCGTGTACGCCGCTGACTACGACGCGCCGACGCCGTCCAACCTCACCACCGCCATCGGCGACATGCAGCTCGCCTTCACCGACGCTTCAGGTCGCGCGCCGAGCGTCACCGAGCTTGGTGCAGGCAACATCGGCGGCATGACGCTCACGGCCGGCGTCTACGGCTGGGGCACGGGGCTGCTGATTCCCACCAACGTGACACTCACCGGCAACGCGACCGACGTCTGGGTCTTCCAGATCGCGCAGAACCTCACGGTGAGCAACGCCGTCAACATCACCCTCGCCGGTGGTGCGCTGCCGAAGAACGTCTTCTGGCAGGTGTCGGGCGCCGTCAGCCTGGGCACCACCTCACACTTCGAAGGCGTGGTGCTGTCGCAGACGGCCATCAGCCTGGGCACGGGCGCGTCGATCAACGGCCGGCTCCTGGCCCAGACCGCCGTCAGTCTCGACAGCTCGACGGTGACGCAGCCGGCGCCGTAACTCAGGGCCCTGTGCGTTCAGGCCCGCCCTGAACTATGGGCGGTGCATGGCTCGTGTCTTCGTCGGCGCTCTCGTTCTGGCCCTGGCCGCCTGTGGTGCGGTGGGGGGCTCCGATGCGGGGGTCGACGCAGGCGCGGTTCCACTCGGTGGTGGCTTCGCCGCGTCGGGTGGGAGTGCCGGTGGTGGCAGCGCCGGTGGTGCGAGCGCCGGTGGGAGCGTCGCTGGTGGAATGGCGGCAGGTGGCTCGGCCGTCGACGCGGGCGTCGTCACGACGATTCGCGTGCACTACCCGACGGGAGCGCGGCGCATGTTCCTTCGGGGGGCGCTGCTCCCGCTGCTGTGGACGGCAGGTGTCGCGATGCAGCAGGTCGACGCAGAGACGTGGGAGTACTCGATGCCCGCCCAGGCGCAGGACCTCGAGTTCAAGCCGCGCCTCGACGAGCAGGAGTGGTCGAAGGGCCCCAACTTCGTCGTGAAGCCAGGCCAGACCCTCGACGTCTACCCGCGCTTCTTCACGGACTCGGGCCAGGTGTCGAGGCGGTGGCCGGCCTTCCGCAGCACCGTGCTGAACAACTCGCGTGGCGTGCTGGTGTACCTGCCGCCGACGTACCTCGAGAACACGACGTTCCGCGCGCCGGTCGTCTACATGCACGACGGGCAGAACCTGTTCGATCCCGCGACCGCGTTCGGCGGCAACGAATGGCAGGTCGACGAGACGATGAACCGCACCGCGAACGACGGCTTCATCGCCGAGGCGATCGTGATTGCCCCTGAGAACGGAGGCGCCGCGCGTATCGACGAGTACACGCCGACCAACACCACGCAGTACGGAGGCGGGAAGGGCGGCGACTATCTGCGCTTTCTGGTCGAAGAGCTGAAGCCCGCGGTCGATCGCGAGTACCGCACGCTGCCGGCACGGGAGCGCACGGTGGTGATCGGCTCGTCGCTGGGCGGCCTCATCTCGGTCTACGCCGGCGTTCAGAAGCCAGACGTGTTCGGGAACATCGGCGCGATGTCGCCGTCGACGTGGTGGGACAACCGGTGGATCCTGGGGTCGGTCGCGGGCCTGCGTGCATCGCCGCTGCGGCCGCTCAAGGTCTACGTCGACAGCGGCAACGCGGGCACCTCGATGGATGACGTCACCAACACCGCGGCGCTCGCGCAGGCGTGGCGCGACCGGGGCTACGCCGACGACGCGACGCTGATGTACGTGGTGCAGAACGGCGGCACGCACAGCGAGACCTTCTGGGCGCAGCGGCTGCCCGTGGCCTTGCGGTTTCTGCTCGGGCCCGGGCGTTAGCGCAGCGTCAGCACCTCGCACCCGGTCGCCGTCACCACCACGGTGTGCTCGAACTGGGCCGACCAGCGGCCATCGACGGTCACCACCGTCCACCCGTCGGCGAGCACGCGCGTGTCGGGAGCGCCGAGGGTGACCATCGGCTCGATGGTGAACGCCATGCCGGCCTTGAGCTTGAGGCCCGTGCCCTTCCGGCCCACGTGCGCGACGTGTGGCGGCAGGTGCATCTGTCGGCCGATGCCGTGGCCTCCCCAGTCGCGCACGATCTCACAGCCCGCCTCGCGCGCGACGGCGTGAATGGCCGCGCCGAGGTCTCCGAGGTGAGCGCCGTGCCGAACGACTGACACTCCGGCCTCCAGACACCGCCGCGCCGTCTCCACCACATGGCGGGCTTCGTCGCTGACGTCGCCGATGCAGAAGGTCGCCGAGGTGTCTCCGTGCCAGCCGCCGAGTTCGCTCGTGACGTCGACGTTGATGATGTCTCCGTCGCGGAGCAGCTCATCGGCGCGCGGCATGCCGTGGCAGACCACCTGGTTGCGGCTCGTGCAGACCGCTGCCGGAAAGCCGTGGTACCCGAGCTGACTCGGCCGAGCCCCGCGCCGGGCAGTGTCCTCGCGCACCCACGCGTCGATGTCGGCTGTGCTGACGCCGGGCGCCAGGCGGCTCGCGACGTGAGCGAGCGTCTGCGCGGCGACCTGACCCGCGCGGCGGAAGTGGGGGAACTCTCGTTCAGCGATTCGTGGGGGCACGTTGGCCACGCTGTCTCCGACCCTCCCACGCTCGCCAATACCGTTTGAGTATGGAGCGCAGCCGCGACGGGCGGCGATTCGGGGCAGCACGTTGGCCACGCTGGTTCGGAGGCTTGCACGCTCGCCCATACCGTTTGGGTATGGCGCGTCGTCGCGACGAGCGCGTTAACGTCGACACCCATGAGCCTCACGCAGCTGGAGTACTTCGTCGCAGTCGCCGAGTCCGGCAGCGTCACCCGTGCCGCCGTCCGCTGTGCCGTGTCCCAGCCGCCGCTCACCCGGCAGATTCGTGCGCTCGAGGACGAGCTCCACGCGCCTTTGTTCCGTCGCAGCGCTCGCGGCATGGCGTTGACGCCTGAAGGTCAACGCCTGCTCGCGCATGCCCGTTCGGTGCTCGAGCTCGTCAGAGCGACGCCCGCGGTGGTGCGCCGCGATTGATGACCATTGAAGTCGACGGCACGCGCTGCGTATGTGCCTCGTATGACTCGCGCGCGCGTCGGCATCATCGGAGCATCTGGCTACTCGGGCCTCGATCTCACCCGGCTCCTCCTCGGCCACGAGCGCGTCGTCGTCGACTTCCTGACGTCTGATCGCTGGGTCGGCCAGAGCGTCGAGACCCGCGTGGGCGTGCCGGTTCGGCAGGGCGCGACGCAGTACGTGTCGGTCGACCAGGGGCTCGAGCGCGCCGCCGAGTGCGAGGTCGTGTTCCTCGCGACGCCGGCCGAGACGTCGCTGGAGCTGGGCCCAAAGCTGCTGGCGAAGACGCGCGTGGTCGATCTCGCCGGCACCTTCCGCCTGCTCGACGCGTCGCTCTACCCGACGTTCTACAAGTTCACCCACCCGGACCCGTCGCTGCTGCAGAAGGCCGTGTACGGCATGCCGGAGCTGTTCCGCGATCGCATCGTGGGCCAGCGCTTCATCGCCAACCCGGGCTGCTACGCGACCGCCGCGACGCTCTCCCTGGCGCCGCTGGTGAAGCAGGGCATGGTCGAGCTGGACTCGATCGTGATCAGCGCGGCCTCGGGTGTCTCTGGCGCTGGCCGCAAGGCGAGCGAGGAGTACACCTTCATGGAGATCGACGCCGACTTCCGCGCCTACAAGGTGCTCTCGCACCAGCACACGCCAGAGATCGAGCAGACCCTGTCGGCGCTCGCGGGCCGGCCGGTCGGCCTCGTCTTCACGCCGCATCTGCTGCCGATGAAGCGCGGCATTCTCTCGACCGCCGTCTGCAACCTGCGCGAAGGCGTCGACGCCGCCGAGGTGACGCAGACCTTCGAGCGCGCCTACGGCCAGGAGCCGCTGGTGAAGCTGCTCGCCTCGCCCGAGGCCGTGCGCATCGCCGACGTGGTGAACACGCCGAAGACGTTGATCGGCACCGCCGTGAAGGGCCGCAAGGTGGTGTCCATCGCTGCCATCGACAACCTGCAGAAGGGCGCCGCGAGCCAGGCCGTGCAGAACATGAACCTGATGCTCGGGTACGCCGAGACGACCGGGCTGGTCTGAGTTCTCGACTCAGACGGCGCCGAGCCTGCTCCCGACTCAGACGGCGCCGAGCCTGCTCCCGACTCAGACCGCGCCGAGCCTGCTCCCGACTCAGACCGCGCCGAGCCTGATCAGCCTCAGCTGACCGTGAGGCTTGAAGCACCGGCCGACAGTCCGTATGTGGCGCTCACTCGATGGCCATCGCGCGCGGTTTCACTTTCTCGGGGCTGCACAGCGGCATCAAGCCGTTCAAGAAGGACCTGGCCCTCATCGTCTCGGAGCGGCCGTGCTCCGCCGCCGCTGCGCTGACCGTCAACGCCGCGAAGGCCGCGCCGGTCGTCGACTGTGAGCGTCGCCTCCCGTCGACCACCATTCGCGCGGTGTTGATCAACTCGGGTAACGCCAACGCGCTCACCGGCGCCGAGGGGCTCAACGACGTCGTGGAGTTGTGTGCGGCGACGGCGAAGGTGCTCGAGCTCGACAACGGCACCGTGCTGATGGCCTCGACCGGCGTCATCGGGCAGCGTCTCCCGAGCCAGAAGATCATCGACGCGCTCCCGCGCCTCAAAGGCCAGCTCAAGGCCGCGGTCGAGACGGCGGCCGAGGCGATCCTCACCACCGACACCAGCATCAAGGTGGCCTCGCGCACGGTGCGCGTCGCGAAGAAGGAAGGCCGCATCACCGCCATCTGCAAGGGCTCGGGCATGATCGCGCCGCAGCTCGCGAGCACGCTGGCCTTCATCTGCACCGACGTCGCCATCTCGCCAGCGATGCTGCAGAAGGCGCTGCTCGCCGCGATGGACGGCAGCTTCAACAACCTCACCGTCGACAACGACATGAGCACCAACGACATGGTGCTCGCGCTCGCGAACGGCGCGCTGGGCAACCCCGAGCTCGAGGCCGGGCCGGAGTTCGACGCCTTCGCCGCGCAGCTGCAGTCGATCTGCGCCGAGCTCGCGAAGGAGGTGGCGCGCGATGGAGAAGGCGCGACCAAGCTGCTCGAGGTGCGCGTCACGGGAGCGCCGACGCGTTCCATCGCGACCGATCTCGCGCGCTCCGTGGCGGGCTCGACGCTGGTGAAGGCCGCCATCTTCGGCGCCGACCCGAACTGGGGCCGCATTCTGTCGACCGTCGGAGCGCGCTGCGGCAGCCAGAAGTACGCCATCGATCCCTCCGCTTCGAAGGTCATCGTGCAGGGCATCTGCGTCTACGACTCGAAGCCGATGTTCGACCCGCGCTCACCGCCGGGACCGATGATCGCCAACGACGCGAACGAGGGCCCCTCGGTGCCCGGCCACAAGGGCCTGCGCGCGCGCATGCGTGAGCCCGAGGTGCTGATCGAGGTCGACCTGCGCTCTGGAACGGAGTCGTCGGTCGGCTGGGGCTGCGACCTCTCGTACGACTACGTGAAGATCAACGCCGACTACACCTCGCTCCTCGTGCCGACGGCCGACGGGAGCGTCGCGAAAGACGATCGGCTCACCAACTACTCGCCCAAGTTCAAGGTGAACCTGGTCACCGAGGCGCTCACGTACATCTCGCGCTTCGCCGACAAGCGCGTGGTGCTGAAGCTCGGCCGTCAGGCGATGGGGAAAGACTCGCTGCGCGCGTCGATCGCGCACGACGTCTCGTTGCTCCGCGCGGTCGGCATGGTGCCGATCATCGTCCACGGCGAGAGCCCCGAGGGCTCGTCGAAGGGCGACAACCGCAGCCGCGAGATGGTGCTCAACGGGCAGACGAACACCGAGCTGGTGACGCTGCTCAACCGCTCGGGCACCCAGGCCATCGGCCTCTCGGGGATGGACGCGTCGTTCCTCAAGTCGAAGCTGGCGAAGGACTCGAGCGTCGACGCGCCGCGCGGAGAGGTGACGAGCATCAACACCGAGCTGCTCGAGCTGTTCCTGCAGCGCAACTACGTGCCCGTCGTTTCGCCTGTCGGCTTCCTCGACGATGGAACGACGGTTCCGCTCGAGCCCGACCAGGTCGCCAGCGAGCTCGCCATCGCCGCGAAGGCCACCAAGCTCGTCTACCTGGTCGGCGTACCGGGCTTCACCGAAGACGACGTGCTGCTCAACCAGCTCACCACCACGGTGCTGGCCGCGAAGATCGCCGCCAACACGTTCAAGCCCAACCTCGCGCGCAAGGGCCGCTTCGCCATCGCTGCGCTGGAGCGTGGCGTCGAGCGCGTGCACGTCATCGACTCGCGGACTCCGCACAGCATCATCGCGGAGTTCTTCACCGAACAGGGCATCGGCAGTCTCGTCACCCTGGGTTGAACTTCCTTCAAGGAGCCGCACCATGGCGCTCGCCAAGACAGATGCCTCTGGAGGCTCAGGGCTGTTGCCCGAGGTCCTCGCGTTCTCGACCTCACTCGGCCTCGACCGGCAGCTGCTGAAGGAAGATCTGCTCGGCTCGATGGCGCACGTCACCATGCTGGGGCGCACGGGCGTCATTCCGGCGAAAGAGGCCCGCGTCATTCGTGACGGGCTGGTCGACCTCTGGCGGCGCGACGACGCCGGCACGCTCGTGCTGCCCGACGAAGAAGACGTGCACATGGCCGTCGAGGTCGAGCTCAACCGGACGATCGGCGCTCCCGCGGCGCTCCTCCACTCGGCGCGCAGCCGCAACGATCAGGTCGCGACCGATCTGCGCCTGCACGTGCGCGACTCGGTGGCGACTGCGCTCACCGCCCTCTGCGCGCTCGTCGACGAGGTGGTGGAGCGCGCGAAGAAGGACGGCGGCATCCTGATGCCCTCGTACACGCACCGGCAGCGCGCGCAGCCCATCTCGCTCGGCTACTGGCTGGCCTCGTACGGCGCCGCGTTCCTTCGTGACGCGCAGGCCTTCGCGTTCGCGCTCGATCAAGCCGACGCGCTGGCCCTGGGGAGCGGGGCCATCAGCGGCACGTCGCTGCCCATCGATCGCGAGATCACGAAGAGCCTGCTCGGCTTCTCGCGGCTCACGCTCAACGGCCTCGACACCGTCGGCGAGCGCGACTTCGCCCTCGACTATCTCTACGCGACCGCGCGCTTCTTCGTGCACGCCAGCCGCTTGTCGACCGATCTCATCGACTTCACGACGTCGGAGTTCGGCTTCGCGACGCTCTCGGGAGAGATCTCGATGGGCAGCTCGATGATGCCGCAGAAGAAGAACCCCGACGTCTTTGAGCTCATTCGCGGCAAGTCGGGCCGCGCTATCGGCAACCTGATGGGCCTGCTCACGACGGTGAAGGGCCTGCCCGGCGGCTACAACCGCGACCTGCAGGAGGACCGTGGGCCGTTGCTCGAGACGAAGCCGATGCTGCACGGCGTGGTGTCGGTGCTGCGCTTGTCGCTCCCGCACGTCACGTTCCACCCCGAGAAGTGCCGCGTCGGGCTCGACGAGGGCTTCACCCAGGCGACCGATCTCGCCGAGGCGCTGGTGAAGAAGGGCATGGCCTTCCGCGTGGCGTACAAACACGTCGGAGCGCTGGTGAAGAAGTGCCAGGAGCAGGGCATCACGCTCTCGAAGGCGTCGGTCGAGCTCGCGAAGTCGATCGATCCGGCCATCGACGCCGAGGCGCTGTCGGTGCTCGAGGCCTCGGGCGCGGTCGCGCGCAAGCAGAGCGCGGGCAGCACGGGTCCCGCCTCCGTTCAGGCGCAGCTGGTCGCGCTCTCGACGCAGGCCCGTGCCTTGAGTGAGAAGTCGAAGACCGTGCCTCGCTTTGGTGCGCTGTTCGAGCAGCTCTCGGTCGCCCCGCTCTGAATCGCGCCGGCGCGTCTCCCTTTTCAGGCCGTGTCCGCTATACGGGCCTCCTTCGTTTTCAAGGGGCTTTGCATGAAGCGCGACTTCCTGACGTTGTTCGACCTCTCCAGTGACGAGCACAAGGCGCTCTTCCACCGGGCGCGTGCGCTCAAAGAGGCCCGCCGTCAGCGCCGGGTCGTCTCGACGATGGCCGGCCGCACGCTGGTGATGATCTTCGAGAAGGCGTCGACCCGCACCCGGCTTTCCTTCGAGGCCGCGATGACGCAGCTGGGGGGCTCGGCGATCGATCTCTCGGCAGCCAACAGCCAGATGTCGCGTGGAGAGCCGCTGGCCGACACCGCGCGCGTCACCGGCCGCTACTGCGACGTCGTGATGATGCGCACCTTCGGCGACGAGCGCCTCGCCGAGTTCGCGAAACACTGCGAGGTGCCCGTCATCAACGGCCTCACCGACGGTGGCCACCCGGTGCAGATCCTCACCGATCTCTTCACCATCGAGGAGCGCCTCGGCGCGGTGGCCGGCAAGACGCTCGCCTTCATCGGCGACACCGCCAGCAACATGGGCCGCAGCTTCACCGAGGGCGCGAAGCTCTACGGCTACGAGCTGCGCCTCGCGTCACCGAAGGGCTACCACCCGGCCGCCGAGGTCGTGAAGCACTCTCCCGACCACGTGCACCTGGTGAGCGATCCGAAAGAGGCCGTCCGAGGGGCCGACGTCGTCATCACCGACGTGTGGACGTCGATGGGCCAGGAGGCCGAGTCGAAGCAGCGCCTCGCCGATCTCGCCGGCTTTCAGGTCGACGGCGCGTTGATGAAGCTCGCGAAGCCCGACGCCATGTTCTTGCACTGCCTGCCCGCGCACCGCGGAGAAGAGGTCAGCGCCGACGTCATCGACGGCCCGCAGAGCGCCGTGTGGGACGAGGCCGAGAACCGCCTGCACGTGCAGAAGGCCCTGCTCGAGACCGTCGTTCAGGCCAGTGAGCGGCTGCGCGAGATGGCGCCGGCGCTCCGTGCCGCGCGCGGCTGAAGCGTCAGTCGACCAACTCGAAGGTGACGCCGGGCACGCCGCGGAAGATGTCGACCAGCGCCTCGAAGAGGGTCTCTCCGCGTTTGTTGCGGGCGTGCTCCAGCCGGCGCGCGAACTCGGCGCGGTTCGAGGCGTGAACGTCAGGCAGGCGCTGTTCGAGCCATCGCTCCGTCTCGGCGAAGCCCAGCACCTCACGCGAGCGCGCCGCGTTCACCCAGCGCACCACGAAGCCGCCTTTCGGAGTCCCGAAGCCGCCGGCCAGCACGTCGGCCAGCGCGTCGAGGTTTCGTCCCCACTTCGCGGAGGGGATGAGCACCCGCTCCACCTCGTCCCAGAAACCGTCGAGGCCGTCGATGCGGGCGCCGTCGATGACGAAGACGGGCAGGGGCTCAGGCATTGACCACCAGGCCCTCGGGCACGTCATCCGCGATGGCGCGGGTGCGGCTCTTGAGGAAGGCCATGATCTCAGCGTCGGTTCGTTCGTCACCCGGCATGCGCACGAAGCGCTTCGTGAGGAAGCCGTACTGCCTCGTCCACAGCAGCACCGACACCATGAAGAAGTCGACGCCGTGAAAGACGACGCACTGTTCCTTCCGGTAGCGCTCGAGGTTCTCGAGGAAGTCCTGGGGCAGCTCCGTCCAGTGGCGGTTCTGCTTCACGTGGTGCCCGATGTGGTACCCGTCGTTGAAGCAGCGCGCGTTGTAGGCCGCGTTGATGCACGTGATGCTGTTCGCGTAGCTGTCGCCGGGCCGCGACGGGTCGAGGAAGGCGTGCTGGCCCCAGTTGCCGGCCATCATCGCGAAGCGAACCGCGACGTAGGGCAACACGAAGCACACCACCGTCGCCTGCCAGTTCACGAAGCACAGCGCCGCCATGCAGAGCATGTGCACCAGGTCGCTCGAGATCGCCCGAATCGCGAACGGCGCGCGGCCCTTCTTGACCAGGTACTGCGACAGCGTGACCTGCGTGGTGAGCATGAACTTCAGCACGTAGTGGAGCCAGTGCAGGAAGTTGTCGCGGTCGTACCGCATGGTCGACGAGAGGTCGCTGCGCAGGTTGTTCTCGGAGTGGTGCATCGCCACGTGGTGCTCCATGTACCCGGTGGGAATGCCGAACAGCCCGCTCATCGTGTACGGCACGACGCGGTTCATGAAGCGCCACCGCTTGAAGAACGGCCGGTGCATCGTGTTGTGCAGCATCAGGATGACGGGTGGCGCCATCCACGCGACCTGAAACGCGAACACCACCGGCGCCAGCCACCACGAGAAGTACAGGTAGGTGAGCACGATGACGGGCAAGACCAGGGCGATCGACTTCAGCCACAGGCGTACGAAGACGGCGTCTCGGGGGTCGAAGAGGAGCGACTCGATGAAGCGTTGAAACGGCGTCGAGGCGTATGTCGGGGCGGCTTGTGGATCGGTCAGTTGAATCGTCGTCATTGCTCCACGCGCCCTAAGCCGAGGGGCTCACCACTGCAACCCGACCGCACGGTTTGTTTGCTTGCAATTCGCTACGCGGTTTCCCACGACAGCAGCGTGGTGGCGTGGGCGAGCAGGCCCGTCGAGGGCGAACGCACCCAATTCGCCGTCGTCGAGGGAAACACGGCGGTCCGCGCGCCGTCAGAGGCAGCCACCAGTCCCTGACCTGCCGAGAGCGAGAGGGCCTCGGCGGGTGACGGTGCTCGCAATCCGCTGCGCCACTCCACACCTGCCGCGACGGCGTCGGTGGGGACGAAGGGCGCTTTCGTGCTCCAGCGCTCGGTGCCGTCGAGCCCGAGCACGACGGTCGAGGTGCGGCCGCCCACCGCGATGGCGCGATCGTTCGCGAGGAAGGCCAGGCCCGTGGCGCCAGGGAAGCTGCGGAGACGTGTTCCGCCCGCCTGCAGCTCGACCATGCCGTCGACGTGGAGCAAGGCGAGCTGCGAGCCCGTCTGATCGAGCGCGAGCGCCTCGAGCGGGCCCGAGGTCTGCACCTGGCGCGCTTCCATCGGCGAGTGGAGCGTGACGGTGTCGGACCCATGCCGGCAGACCGCGAAGGTGAGCCCGTCTCCCGACCACGCCACGCGATGCAAGCGCGCCGCGTAAACGCCCGAGTACGACGTCACCCGGCCTGTCGTCAGGTCGACGGTCTCGGTGCCCATCGCCTCGCAGACGCAGAGCCGCTGCGGGGTCAGCCGTTGGGCGAACGGCGCAGGGCCTCCCTCGAGGTACTCGCGCACGTGGTGACGGTGCGTGAGCCGCACGGAGCCGACGGTGCCATCGAGGACGAACTGGCCCAGGAGCAGCGCGCTGCCATCACGCGTGAAGGCCGGTGGGAGCGGCCTCGTGACGAAGGGGCGGGGCGGGCGCCGAGCGCTGGGCCGAGCGACGCGAACGACGCCGTCTTCCACCACCGCGAGGTGCCGGCCGGTGCTGCTGACCGCGACCGAAGAAGGCGCGCCGGAGTTCACGCCGGCCTGGACGCCTGAGTCGAGGTGCCGCGCCGAGGTGACGCCGTCGCCCGAGCCCCACGCCAACCACGCCCCATCGGGTGAGAGCGCGAGCGCGTTCGTGGCTGAGGCCTCGAGCGAGGCGAGCTGCTGTCTGGTGGCGAGGTCGAAGACGAAGGTGATGCCCTCGTCGCCATCCCACGCGAGGCAGGCGACGCGGGTGGGGCTCGTCGCGATCGACGAGATCGACCAGCCGGGCTGAACCAGCCAGGTGAGCTCGCTGCCCCGTTGGAGGGCGAGGCCTCCGCCACGCGGGCGCACGACGAGCTCGGCTGCGGCTGGAGGTGGTGCTTCGACGGGCGTCACGCTCCCGGTCGCCCATCGCCAGCGGAAGAACGTCGCGCCCGCTTCGAGGAGCACCTCGTCGTCGGTCATCGAGACGACTCGCGGCTTCTCGAGCGTTCGCAGCTCGGCGATCAACGACTCGCCCCACGGCGTCGTCGGCGTGAGCGCGCGCAGCCACGGCGTGTCGGGGTGAAGGTGCTTGCGCTCGGTCAGCCACCGGCCGACCTGCTCGAACATCGGCATGTCGGGGCCATTGGCCGAGACGCCGAACGTGCGCGCACGCGGAGAATCGACGAAGGCGGTATGCGCGTAGAGCACCGGCCACAGCGCGTCGGGCCGGTGCTGCAGCAGAGAAAGATGAATGGCCAGCGCTTCGCGGACCCGGGCCAGCACGAACTGATCGCTCCCGGTCGACCCCGCGATCGCCTCGTCGAGGCGGGCCAGATGGGGCGTCACGCCCTCGTCGCACGCAACCTCCAGAGCCGCCAGCGAGGTCAGCGCGTCGTTCACACGGGCAACAATAGCGTCAGAGCACGGGCGGTTAGGAAAACCTCGAGCGGCAGGGTGACGCGGCCTCGATCTTCCTGTAGAGCCGTCTCGTCGAGCAGGAAACCGCTCCTCCGGGTCGCATGATGCAACCCGAACACTGAAAGCAGACACGATAATGGCGACTGGAACTGTGAAGTGGTTCAACGATGCGAAGGGTTTTGGATTCATCAGCCAGGACGGCGGCGGCGAAGACGTTTTCTGCCACCACACCGCGATCAACGCTGATGGCTTCCGCACCCTCGCCGAGGGTCAGAAGGTCGAGTTCGACGTGAACAAGGGGCCGAAGGGCCTGCAGGCAGCGAACGTCCGTCCGATCGCCTGATCTCAGCTCCACTTTGATCCAGAGGGCTCGGCCAGAAATGGCTGGGCCCTTTGTATTTGCGGCGCCTACCGGCCGAGAGGGCAGTCGGGCCCGTCGACGGCCGCGATGAAGCGCAGCTCGCTGGTGAAGGTGCCATCGGGCAGCTCGAGCCACAGCGCGGCGGGCGCGGGGTCCATCTTGCTGACGTGGGCTACTCCGGACGCACCGCGCACCTCCGACACCAGCACCTCGAGGCTGAACACGCTGGTCCAGTCGACCAGGAACGGCTTGCCGCCGAGCCTCAGGTACACCTGACGAGGCAGCCCGAGCGCGTTGCTCAACCGTGTGCCCTCGGCGCGCAGCGCGGCTTCTCCCTTCGCACGCACCAATGAAGCGAGGAGCTCGACGTCGAAGCTCAAGCTGGCCCGCGCCAGGGTGAGCGCTCCCATGCAGACGTCAGGGCGAAACCGGGTGCCCATCGGTCCAGAGGCTTCGCCGAGCGCCTGCGCCGCGAGGTCGCCGAGATCCTCCGGCAGGTACCCGACGAGGCGGAAGGCGCCGCTGCAGAAGTCGGCGCTCGCGAAGGGACACGGCTCGCCGTTCACCACCGCTTCGAGGCCTTTCGTCGTGCGTCGAATCACCACGCTGCTCGCGGCGATGGCTGTCATCCACGGCGGGAACCACGGCCCGCGCTGGCCAGACACCGCGATGCGCGCGTCTCCCAGCACCCGCAAGATGGCTTCGCTCTGTTTGCTGTGTACCGACGCGTCAGGCACCACCACGCCCGCGCCGAAGAGCTGCTGCGCCAGGCCGCGCCCGACCATCGCCTCGACGCGCTCGACGGGTTGGGCATGCGGGAACATCGTCACCAGCGGGAGCCCTTCGGCCGACAGCGCGTGCGCCTCGTTCACCACCCACTGCCCCATGCCGTCCCGGTCCGACAGCATGAGGTCGAGCTCGGTGATGAGGCGCTTGTCGCGCGCCCACGCGAGGTAGGCGTCTGGAAGCTGCGCGATGGACAGCTCGACGCGGCCGTCGTCACGCGCCACGAACCGCAGCGGTGAGAAGTCGTCTGTCGCCGCGGGAAGACTCAACCGCTTGCGCGCCCGTCGCTCGGCCCGAAGCCTCGTCAGGAACGACGGCCACGGCAGCGCCTCGCCGACCCGGAGCACCGAGTGCATCAGCGCCGCGTCGCGCTTTTCGTCGAGCCAGCCGATGTAGCCTGCGAGCTGAAACCACCCGTCGAGGCTGTCTTTCAGGCGCGACGACAGCGTCGTGCCCAGCTCGAGCGTGGCGTCTCGCGAGGTGTCTTCCAGGAAGAAGGTGCGATCGGTCTTCAGCGTTCGCACGGGCGCACCATCGAGCGCTTCGGTCAGCCGGCCCATCGCGACGGCCGTCGAGTGCACGAAGCCTTCGAGCGGCCACGCGTCGCGCAGCGCCTCGACCCGTTCTCGGTGCGGAGACGGAAGACGGGCCGCGAGCAGCGCGCCGACCTGGCTCGCATACCGGGCCTCGAGGCGGGCGTGGCGGTCGAGCGGGGTCTCGCCTTCGAGCAGCAACACCGAGGCGTCGAGGAGCGCGCGGGCGTGCTGGGCCGAGAGCACCGCGTCGAGGGTCGAGAGCGGCACTGGCGCGTCGAGCTCCCGGAGCGCGTCGACGATCGCGGCCGGGGCGCTGACGTCGTCTCCACCACGGGGGTCGTGGAAGGACTCGTCTGCCGCAACGAATCGCGGCGATCGAAACACTCGCACCGCTGAGGGCGCGTTCAGCAGCACGTCGTCGAGCACGACCTCGAGCGCCGAGCCGAGATCGAGCGCCGACAGCGGGGCGATTGTCGCGATCAGCTGCTCCGTCTGAGCCATGACTGCGCCGGCCTCGACGCCCCTTGCCCGGGCCAACGCGGACCGCAGCTCGATGAGCGTCGCGACGTCGGGGTCGGCGGTGAGGCGCAGGAGATCGTCGAGCGGATCATCCGTGCCCTGGACGTGGAGTGACAGAACGCCGGCCTCGAACAACGCGTCGAGCGCAGCGCCACCCTCGACGAGCGCCGCCTCCTTTCCGAGTACCTGCCTCACCAGCGCGAGCGGGTCAGGCGCCAGCGGCCACAGGCTCTGCGACTCCGTATTCCAGACGCCGTCGTCGGTCAGCCGCAGCCTTCCGGCGAGCACGATCGTCCCGGGGCGCAGGCCCAGCTTCGCCAGCACCCGGTGCCACAGCCACGCCGCGCGACGGGGCGACGCGAGCACCACGCGCCGTTCGTGCCGGTTCTTCCCCGCGACGACGCGCGCAGCGATGGCCTCGTCGCTCCACTGGCCCCAGAAGGTCGAGCCCGCCGCGCCGGTGGTGTCGTTGCGGCTGGCGAAGCGGGTGAGGAACTTGAACAGCGTTCGCTCGTCGCGCTTCACGTCCGAGGTCCGCTTGCCGGCGTGTCGGCCGGCCTGCCTCGTCGCCAGCAGGTTCCCGAGCGTCTGTGGGTTCATCGTCGCGAACGCGTCGAGCACCAGCGGGTCGTCGAGGGTGTCCCAGAGGGCGCTGCGGTCGGTCTCGAGGCGGGCCGCGAGCGCTGCCGGCTCCAGCGGCACCTCGGAGAAGCGGCTCACCCGGTCGAACGGCAGGCCCGGGCTGCGGCAGACGACGGGGCCGACGAAGTGCACGCGGGGCGCGGCCATGAGCCCGTCCCATGTAGCAGGGAGGTAGCGAACTCACCGCTCCCGATCGCCGCCGGTTTCAGCTAGGCGCCAGCTCATGCCGCGTCGCGACGACATCAAGAAGGTGCTCCTCATCGGGTCGGGTCCCATCGTCATCGGGCAGGCGTGCGAGTTCGACTACTCCGGCACGCAGGCCGTGAAGGCGTTGAAGGAAGAGGGCATCGAGGTGGTGCTCCTCAACTCGAACCCCGCCACCATCATGACGGACCCCGAGTTCGCGCACCGCACGTACCTCGAGCCCATCACGGTGGAGGCGGCGACGCGCATCATCGAGCAGGAGCGCCCCGACTCGCTGCTGCCCACCATGGGCGGCCAGACGGCGCTCAACCTCGCCAAGGCGCTCGCCGAGGCGGGCGTGCTCGAGAAGTACGGCGTGAAGCTCATCGGCGCCCAGCTCGCGAGCATCAACAAGGCCGAAGACCGCAAGCTCTTCAAAGAGGCGATGGAGCGCATCGGCCTCGAGGTGCCGAAGGCCGGCATCGCCACCACGATGGACGAGGCCTGGGCCATCGTGAAGGAGACCGGTTTCCCTTCCATCATTCGACCAGCCTTCACGCTCGGCGGCACCGGCGGCGGCATCGCGTACGACGAGGTGCAATTCGAGACGATCGTGAAGTCGGGCCTCGCGGCGAGCCCGGTGAAGCAGGTGCAGATCGATCAGTCGGTGCTCGGGTGGAAGGAATACGAGCTCGAGGTGGTACGCGACTCGAAGGACAACGTCGTCATCATCTGCAGCATCGAGAACTTCGACCCGATGGGCGTGCACACCGGTGACAGCATCACCGTCGCGCCGGCGCAGACGCTCACCGACAAGGAGTACCAGCGCATGCGCGACGCCTCGATCGCCATCATGCGCGAGATCGGCGTCGACACCGGCGGCTCGAACGTGCAGTTCGGCATCGACCCGAAGACCGGCCGCATGGTCGTCATCGAGATGAACCCGCGCGTGTCCCGCTCCTCGGCGCTCGCGTCGAAGGCCACCGGGTACCCCATCGCGAAGATCGCCGCCAAGCTGGCCATTGGGTATTCGCTCGACGAGCTCAAGAACGACATCACCCGCGACACGCCGGCGTCGTTCGAGCCGTCCATCGACTACGTCGTCACCAAGATCCCCAAGTTCAACTTCGAGAAGTTCCAGGGCGCCTCGAAGGTGCTCGGCACGATGATGCGCTCGGTCGGCGAGGTGATGGCGATCGGCCGCACCTTCCGTGAGTCATTCTTCAAGGCCGTGCGCTCACTCGAGCAGGGGCGGCTGGCGATTCCGTCGAAGGCCGAGGCGAACAAGCGCCCCGAGGCCGAGCTCGTCGAGCTGCTGAAGGTGCCGACGCCCGATCGTCCGTGGGCCTTGTTCGAGGCGCTGCAGCGCGGGTGGACCGTCGAGCGCATCTTCGAGCTCACCAACATCGACCCGTGGTTCCTGCGGCACCTCGCGTCGCTCGTGACCGAGTTCAACGAGCTGGCCGCGAAGGGCTCGCTCGAGAAGGTGTCGACGCCAGAGCTGAAGCTGGCCAAGTCGCACGGCTTCTCCGACGCGCAGCTCGCGGCCGCGTTCGGCGTGAAGGAAGCGGTCGTTCGCGAAGACCGATGGAAGCGGGGGTTGCGGCCCGTCTACAAGCGCGTCGACACCTGCGCGGCCGAGTTCGAGGCGTACACCCCGTACCTGTACTCGACGTACGAAGAAGAAGACGAAGCGCCGCCGACCAACCGCCAGAAGGTCGTCATTCTCGGCTCGGGTCCCATTCGCATCGGGCAGGGCATCGAGTTCGACTACGCCTGCGTGCACGCGTCGTTCGCGCTCCGTGAGGCCGGGTACGAGACCATCATGGTCAACTGCAACCCCGAGACGGTCTCGACCGACTACGACACGTCGGACCGCCTCTACTTCGAGCCGCTCACCATGGAGGACGTGCTCGAGATCATCCACCGCGAGAAGCCGCTCGGCGTCATCGTGCAGTTCGGTGGCCAGACTCCGCTGAAGCTGTCGAAGCCGCTCGAGGCTGCGGGCGTTCCGATTCTGGGCACCACACCCGACGCCATCGACATCGCCGAGGATCGCGAGCGGTTCTCGAAGCTCGTCGAGAAGCTGCGGCTCAAGCAGCCCGAGAACGGCGTCGCGCGCTCTCCCGATGAGGCGTACCGCGTGGCTGACGTCATCGGGTACCCGGTGATGGTGCGGCCCTCGTACGTGCTGGGTGGCCGGGCGATGGAGGTGGTGCACGATCGTTCCGACCTCGAGCGGTACATGCGCGAGGCCGTGCTGGCCTCACCGGAGCACCCGGTGCTGGTCGACCGATTCCTGCGCAACGCGACCGAGGTCGATCTCGATCTCGTCGCCGACGATACCGGCGCGTGCATCGTCGGAGGCATTCTCGAGCACGTCGAAGAGGCGGGCGTTCACTCGGGCGACGCGGCCTGCGTGATGCCGCCGTTCTCGCTCGGCCAGGACGTGATCGAGCGGCTCAAGGACATCAGCATCTCGCTCGCGAGGGAGCTCAAAGTCGTCGGCCTGATGAACGTGCAGTTCGCCGTGCAGGGCAAGGCCATCTACGTGCTCGAGGTGAACCCGCGCGCGTCCCGCACGGTGCCGTTCATCTCGAAGGCGACGGGCATCGCGATGGCCCGCGTCGCGTCGCTGTGCATGGTGGGCAAGTCGCTCAAGTCACAGGGGCTCACGAAGGATCCCGAGATTCGCCACGTCGCGGTGAAAGAGAGCGTCTTCCCGTTCGCGCGCTTCTCGAACACCGACGTCATCCTCGGGCCTGAGATGAAGTCGACGGGCGAGGTGATGGGGCTCGACTCGAAGCTCGACGCCGCGTTCGCCAAGTCGCAGCTGGCGGCGGGCACGAAGCTGCCGACGGGTGGGCTCGCGTTCGTCTCGGTGAAGGACGACGACAAGCCGGGCCTGGTCGATCTTGCGCGTCGCTTGAAGGTGCTGGGCTTCGGGCTCTGCGCCACCGGCGGCACTCACGCGTACCTCGAGAAGAAGGGCGTCGAGAGCCTCAAGGTGAACAAGGTGCTCGAGGGGAGCCCGCACATCGTCGATCGGGTGCACGCAGGCGAGGTGACGCTGGTGTTCAACACCACCGCCGGCAAGAAGGAGATCGCCGACTCGTTCTCGATTCGCCGCGAGTCGCTGCTCAAGGGCGTGGCGCACTTCACGACGCTCGAGGCCGCGCGGATGATCGTCGGCGCGCTCGAGGTGCAGGCCAACTCGAAGCGGGAATACCGGCCGCTCCAGGAGTGGCTCAAGCCGCGCTGAACGAGCCCCAGGCTCAGAACTGGAAGCGGCCGACGACGTCGTGGGTGAGCGTGCCGGAGTCGTACGGCGGCAGGCCCACGAGCGAGCCGCTGATGGTACCGGTCCAGAAGACGATGTTCCCCGGCATGACGGCGAGCTCTGAGGTGGTCGTCGCGGTCGTTGGCGTGACGAAGGTCGCCAGGCTCCGAACCGGCTGTGCGACGCCGTCGCGATCGAAGCGAAGGATGACGCCCAGCTTCTCCGCTCCGCCGTTGTCGAGCGAGCGTGGCGCCTGGCCGTCGACGAACAACGTCGAGCCGTAGAGCTGCGGGGTGACCGAGGTGACGTCGTTCTCGTCGACGGCGAGCTCGCAGCAGGTGTTGACGCCCGTCTCGGCGGTGAAGGGCCGGAACCAGATGAGCGCTCCGTCGGCGCTCGCCAGCTTCGCGACGAACCCCATCGTCCGCGCGCGCGGTGAGAGCCGCTCTGGTGAGTACGTCACCCCGTCGATGGTGACGGGCCCCGTCAGCGTGCCACTCACCAGCACGTCACCTCGCGAGTCGACCCCGACGCCCTTGACCTGCTCCTGCACCAGCGTGCCCTGGGTCACCACCACCGTCGGCGAACCGAACGCGCGGTGCCAGAGCAGCTCACCCTGGTAGTCGTACTTCGCCACCACCATGTCCCAGTCGTTCCGGTCCGCCGAGGTGCCGAGCCGCACCTCGGGGCGCGTGCGCGAGTACAGCACCGTCGGCCCCTTGTATGAGACGCCGAGCACCAGGCTCCGAGCGCCAGTGGCCAGCGAGCCGTCATCGACAGCTTGCGCGCGCTGAAAGCCAGAGCCGCCGACGCGAATCGGCGCGAACAGGGGCGCCCCGGTGGTTCGGTCGAACACCGTGGCCCACGCATCGGCTTGCCCGTCGGTGGGGATCTCGAAGCCGCCGATGCTCAACGTGGGCGCGCCCGTGCACGCCGGGCTGGCTCCGGCGGTGCCGCTCTGAATGACGTTGCGGTCGCGATCGAGCGCGACCTCGTTGCCGCCGGCCGCCAGCCCCGACGACTTCGACTGCGCAGACCACAGCAGCGCGCCGTGCCGATCATGTTTGAGCAGCAGCATCTGCCCGTACGCGTTGTCGCCCGTGCTGCCCTCGTCACACCCAGAGCTCAGCGACAGCTGGTCGCCGAGGCGCAGCGTTCCCGAGAACGAGCCGCTCGAGTAGACGACGTCGTCGACCGGGTCGACCACCACGTCGTACGCGTTGCCCTCGACGCCCGTGCTGGGGATGAGCTGCGTCCACAAGACGCCGCCTGATGACGAGAGCTTGAAGAGCAGCAGGTCTTTCCCGGTGCCGGCCGTGAGGGTGTGGGTTCGCGTCGTGCCGTCGACCGCGAGGTCGGTCACGAGCATGCTGCCCCTCACGTAGCCCCCGCCGTACACCTCGTTCGCTGCGTTCGCGTCGAGCCCGTCGACGTCGAGCTGACTGCCCGCAGCGAAGCCGAAGAAGGTGAGCCATTCTTGATGGTTCGGGAGCGGCCACGCGCTCTTCGGCGAGCCCACGCCTGCATCGGGCGTCTCGAGAACGGGGCCGGGAAGGGCAGGCGTTGGCCCACAGGCACTGACCAGCACGAGGACGAAACAGGAGGCGCGGAGGCTCATGCCAGAAGGAACCCGGCCGGCCGTGGGGAGTTGCGGTGAAATCAGCGACAGCGACCCACGCCCACCACCACGTCGGTCGGCGTCAGCTGCACCCAGTCGGGCACGCCATCACCGGTGACGTCGGCGAAGCGCTCGACCCGGCCCGAGAACCCACGCGGCAGCACGTCGGGGGTCGCGAGCACGGTGGAGTTGAACTGACGGTTCACGACTTCTCCGCGCCCGTCGCCGTCGGTGTCGACGAGGAACGCAGCGCCTGCAGGCGTGGGGCCCGGCTTCCAGTCCGTGCCTCGGACGAACCCTGCCGTGCCGTTGCCCGTCATCAACACGCCCGAGCCGCCTGCGATGTCGGCGTACGAGTCGTTGGTGACGAAGCCCGCGACGAGGCCCGTGTCGAAGTCGAAGTTCGCGACGCGTGGCGCCAGCACGAAGCCGGTGCCACGGCTCAGCAGCGGGTACACGGCGCGGGGGGCGTTGGCGTTGGCCAGCACCACCACGTCGTTCCGTCCATCACGATCGACGTCGACGACGGCGAGGTCCTGCACCGCGGGGAGGAAGGGCGTCAGCGTTGGCGCAGCGAACTGACGCATGCCGAGGTTCCTGAACAGCGACAGGCCGGCGTTGGTGCGCACCAGCACGTCGGCCCTGCCGTCGGCGTCGAAGTCAGCCGCGCGCAGCTGCACCTCGGTCGCGAAGACGTCGAGCGCGAGCGACACCGAGTCGACGCCGAAGCGGAACGACGCGGCGCCGAACTCCACCCGCGCGAAGCAGGGCACGGGCGTCGTCGAGAAACCTCCATCGGGGAGCATCGGGCTCGGGCAGTCGAGGCGCAGCACGTCGACGTTCCCGTCCTGGTCGAAGTCGGCCAGCGCCTCGGGCCGGGTCAGCGGGTCTTCGGGGCCCACCGTGAAGCCGCCTGCTCCGTTCGCGCGCAGCACGCGGGTCTGCGTGGCGATCGGCTGCATGCTGACGACCGAGGCGCGCCGGCTGACGATCAGATCGTCACGCGAGTCGCCGTCGACGCGACCGGCCAGCAGGAACTCGCTGTTGGTGAGCGCCGTCTTCACCGTTCGTTCGAAGCCGCGGCCGGTGGCCGTGTTGCGGATCAGCACCGGGCGCACGAGGCCGTTGAAGAGCACGACATCCAGCCGCCCATCGCCGGTCAAGTCGACGAGCTGGAGCCCAGACGCCGCAGACGCGGGCGTGAAGCCATCGACCTCGTACACCTCGGGCGCCGAGAACGTGCCCGCGCCGGTCGACCAGAGCACCTCGAGACCGCGGCCCGTGCCGAGCGCGAGATCGGTGAAGCCGTCTCCATCGAGGTCTGCCGCTTCGATCGCCGCGAGCGTGGAGCCTGCGTTCGCTGCGAGGACGGGCGCTGCCAGGCCTCCGCTCCCGTTGCCCGCGAGCACGAAGACCGCCGACGGCGTGATGGTGGCCACGTCGCGATTGGCGTCACGGGTCAGCTCGGCGACCGCGAGCCCGATGACGCCGTTCTGCACGGGCGGCGGTGGCATCACCTGGGTGAACGCGTTCGCGCCGCTGGTGACGAACACCCGCAGCTGCCCTGCCTGCGACGTCACCAGATCGGACCGCGAGTCGTTGGTGAGGTCTCCGGCGCGGGCGAAGTCGGCGAGCTGCAGGTTCGGCGCTGCGTTGCGCGTCTGCGAGAACGGCGCGCCACCGTCGGCCGACTGGTTCACCCACAGATCGGCGTTCAGGTTTCCAATCTGCGGCACGCGCAACAGATCGGCCCGGCCATCACCCGTGAAGTCGGACGCGAGCACGATGCCGTTCTGCCCGTTGGTGAACAAGACGAGCGGCGTCGAGAACCCGGCGGCCGTCTGCTGCACCAGCCACAGCGCGCGCGCGTCACCGGCGATGAGATCGGCCCGGCCATCGAGCGTGAAGTCGGCCGTGTCGAGCGGCAGCAACGTCGTCCCTGCGTCGGCGATGGTGGCCGGCTGGAACCGGGCGTTGCCTGCGTTGACGAAGGTGAAGCGCGTGGTGCCGCCAGTCGCGAGCAGGTCGAGCCGCGAGTCTCCAGTCACGTCGACGGCCCAGAAGCGAGGCGCAGTGCCCGGGGTGAACGCGTGCGGCAACACCTCGGCGATGCCGGAGAAGAAGACGCCGTTGCTGCACGTCGCGCGGCACTGGCCGCCGATGCAGGCTCCAGCGCCGCACGAGACGCCGCACGCGCCGCAATTGGCCGGGTCGCGCTGGCGGTCGACGCAGGCCGCGCTGCAGGTGTCGATGCATACCGTCCCGCAGGTCCCGCTGGTGCACGTCGCGCGCTCCAACGCGTTTCCGGCAGGGCAGGTGGTGCAGCCAGCGCCACACGCGGCGGCGACGCCTTCACCGACGCAGCTGCCCGTCGCGCCGCCGCAGCGGGTGTTTCCAGCCGCGCAGGTGGTGCTGCACGAGGTGCCATCACACGTCGGCACCGAGCCGGGCACGCCTTCCGCGCAGCGGGTGCACGTGGCCCCACAGGCCTTCACGTCGGTCGCGCTCGCGCACTCGCCGTTGCACGGGTTGAAGCCGCTCGCGCACGTGTACGCGCAGGCGCTGTTGGTGCAGACGGGCGCGCCGCCATCGGGCGCGGTGCAGGTCGAGCACGAGGGGCCGCACGCCGTCGTCGACGTCGCGGGCGCGCAGACGCCGTTGCAGCGGTTGAAGCCGGTGGCGCAGGTGATGTCGCACTGGCCGGCCACGCACGCCGCGGCGCCGTTCGCCGTTCCAGGGCAGGGCACGCAGCTGCTGCCGCACGTCTCTGGTGCGGTGTCCGAGACGCAGGCCATGCCGCAGCGGTGGAAGCCGGTGTTGCAGACGAAGTCGCACGCCAGCTCAGTGGTGCACGTGGCGGTTCCGTTCGCCGGCGCAGGGCACGCGATGCATCGGCTGCCGCACGACGCAGGCGCGGTGTCTCGGAGGCACTGGTCGCCGCAGCGGTGGTACCCGTTGTCGCACTCGAAGTCGCAGTCGCGGTTGGTGCATTTGGGAATGGAGTTCATGGGGAAGGCGCAGGGGCCGCACCGCGTTCCGCACGAGTTCACCGCGGTGTCGTCGACGCAGGTCGAGCCGCAGACGTGGGTGCCCGGCCGGCACGTGACGCCACAGGCGCCCGCGGAGCACGTCGCGATGCCGTTGGTCGCGGGACAGGGCCTGCAGCGCGAGCCGCACGTCGCCACGTCATCGTCGGCAGCGCAGGAGACCGTGTTTTCTCCCGTCACACACCGGTGGAAGCCCGTTGGGCACGAGCCCGCGTCGGGCCGCACCAGATCGCACCGCTTCTCGGCGCAGGTGTCGGTCTCGTCGCAGGTGCGGCAGAAGAGGGCGCCGGTGCCGCACGCAGCCTTGTCGTTGCCCGGCCTGCACTCGCCCGCCGACGTGCAGCAGCCGTCGGGGCAGGTGGCGAGGTTGCAGGGAGGCTTCTCCTGGGGGCAGCCGGCGAACGCGGCGGCGAGCAACAGGAGAACCCAGAGCGAGCGCACGACGAGAGGCCTTTCGTTTCGCGAGGTCGGCCCAGCTGCCTCACGGAAGCGGCACGTCATGTAGCGTCGAAGCCGCAGCGAGTCACTCGTCAGTTGAGCGCACTGCGGCGGGCGGCTTCGAGCACCACGGCCAGCAGCATCGTGGTGCGGTTGGCTGGGCGGCCTTCGACGCGGGCGCGCAGGGCAGTCACCAGGTCGTGCGCCTCCTGCGTCGTCGGCGAGCGCTTCTTCGAGCCGCGGTCTTCCTTCGAGATGATGAGCGTCAGCTCACCCGTCACCGCGTCGAGCACCACGTCGATGTCCTCCGCGTCGGTCTTGCCGGCGACGAGCACCACGGGCCCCAGATCGCTCACCGAGCGCACCGTGAACCCCGAGAGCCGGGTGGGCGTGATGGCGTCGTTCAGGCCGACCAGCACGCGACCGGCTTCGCCATCGTCCCACGGCACGTTCTGCTGGTAGCGGCGCAGGGCCGACGCGAGGTCCTTGAGGTCCGTTCGCGAGAGCTCCCGCACGTCGTCGTCTTCGACGAGCCGGAACTCGCCGCTCGCCTCGACGAAGCGCACCTCGACCTCCTGGCTGCCGATGACGGCCGAGAGGCGGTGCTCTCCGCTGAAGTCACCGTGGTCGTCGATCACCGGCAACACCTGCGAGATGCGGGCTGCGTTGAAGGGGCGCGGCTTCTTCGGGAACTTGAGCTCGTCCGAGTCGGAGGTCATGGGGGTATTCACAAGTGCTCAGGTTGTCGTGTCTGCTTCACACGAGTCGCGACACTGGAATGGACACCTCACGCCACGCCCGACGTGCAGAAAGATTCGAATATCAGCCGGTTAGGCGGTCTTCTGGTCGCGCCAGTCGCGCGGGGTGATGTTCGCCCAGCGCTTGAAGGCGCGATCGAAGGCGCGCAGCTCCGAATACCCGAGCAGATAGGCGACCTGGGTGATGTCGAGGCGCGCGTCGCGCAGGTAGGCGCGGGCGAGGTCGAAGCGCACGTCGTCGAGCACGGACTGGAACGAGGTGCCCAGGTCGGAGAGCCGGCGCTGCAGCGTGCGGCCAGACAACGCGAGCCGGGTGGCGATGCGCTCGACGTTGGGCTCGCCCTGCTTGAGGGCGTCGCGAATACCCTGGCGCAGACGGTCGATCAGGTCGTCGCTCTTCGGTCGTGAGGCGAGCGCTGCGAGCGCGTGCTCCTCGAGGAACGAGTACAGCGCCGCGTCGCCCGTCTTCACCGGTTGTTCGAGGAAGCGCTTGTCGAACGAGAAGCCGTTGAGTGGTTGATCGAACGCGAGGTTCGAGGTGCCGAACTCGTCGACGAGCGCAGTGACGTCTGCTGGCCTCGAGTTGGCGAACCAGAGCCGCTTCAGCGTCAGGCCCTCGACCATCTGCAGCAGCCGTTTGCCGATCAGATAGGTCGCATACTCGTGGTGGTGGCGCGACATGCCATCAGGCACGCCAGGGAGCCCCAGCTCGACCACCGCCTCGTCACCCGAGTCGTCGAAGCGGAAGGTGATGTCAGGCGCCATCAGCGCGTTGAAGCGCACCAGGTTCTCGCAGGCGCCACGAACGATCGTCGCGGAGCGGATCAGGAACTCCGCCACCCCGTACGAGCCGATCTGCACCGAGCGGGCGACCTCGAGCCCGAAGTGTGGAGCCTTCAGCGTCGAGGCGACGTCGTCGACGAGCGCGGTCAACCTGGTCAAGGGAAGGGTGACCTCGAGCTTCCCAGCCGACTTCCAGTCGAGGTCAGCCGGGAGCTCGTGCTTCGCCATCAGCGCAGCCACGTCGAGGCCCCGGGCGTTCGCGTGCGCGAGCACCAGCGGCGCGATTCGCGACGTCATGTCGAGGGTTGACCGGGCCATACATGCCCTTCTTTGCGTCGAAGGGCCGTTCAGGCAAGGGGCGTTGCTTCAGCGGCAGCGGTTGGGCACCACGAACGTCTGGCCCGCGCCCACCCCGGCGACGTCGTCGAGGCCATCGCCATCGAAGTCGGCGATGACGACGGCCGCGACCGACCCGGGAGCGCCAGGGACCCGCGCGGGCAGACCGACGCCGCCGTCCTCGAGCGCGCGCACCACGTACACGCCGCCATCGCTGGCCGTGCTCGAGATGACGAGCTCGGGGCGGCCGTCGAGGTCGAGGTCTGCCAGCGCCGGCGCCGTCTCGCTCTTGAGGCCAGAGAGGGTCGCGAACGGTTGCAGCCTGCCCGCGCTGGTGCCGCGGAAGAGCTCGACCGTCGAGTCCAGGGTGGTGACGACGAGGTCGACCAGGCCGTCGGCGTCGAGGTCGCCCACCACGCAGGCCATCGGTCGCCCGACGATGGTGAAGTGGTCAGACACGGTGAAGCGCGCGGTGCCATCGTTGCGCAGAACCGTGACCGCGCCCTCGCCGAGACCCGAGAGCGCGACCACGTCGTTCACGCCCATGCGGCGGAAGTCACCGACGCAATTGCCGTAGGTCGAGTGGCCCGCGTCGGTGGCCCATGGGTTCGGCAGGGCGAGCGCGCCGCTCATGTTCCTGAGCACGAGGATCTCGCGCAGCTCGTTCGAGACGACCAGGTCGAGCCCGGGCACGGTGTCGAGCGGCGCCGCCGAGACCCACCACACGTTCGGCACCTGGTAGCGCGTCGTGAGCGAGAAGCGACCCTGCTGGTCGTTCCGCGCGACGACCAGCTGCGACGAGAAGAACGCGCCGATCACGAGGTCGTCGAAGCCGTCGAGGTCGATGTCGGCGACCGCCACCGAGCCCGGCCATGCGCGCGCACCAAACCGCGTGATCGCGACGCTGCGCAGACCCGCGTCCGAGTTGAGGAGCACGCCGAGCTCGTCTTGAAAGGGGTTGGTCCACGCGAGGTCGGGCCGGCCGTCGCGATCGAAGTCCGAGGTCGTGAGGTAGGAGCCGGCGCCCGCGTGGGTCTGGAGCGGCCCGAACGCGAGCGTGCAGCCTCCGTCACGAACGAGCCCCGCGTCGACACGACCTGCGTCGACGCTCCCCGCGTCAGGGGTCGAAGCATCGGGGCGGCCCGCGTCGACCCCGCTTCCTGCGCTGCCTCCAGCCGCGTTCCCGCCGCCGGGGTTCCCGCCAGCCGTGCTCCCGCCGCCGGGGTTCCCGCCAGCCGTGCTCCCGCCACCGGAACCACCGCTGCCAGAGGCACACGCCCCGGCGACGCACACGGCGGCGCCGGTGCATTGCTGACAGCTCGAGCCTTTGAGCCCACACGCCAGCGCCGAGCCGCTCGTCTGGCAATCACCGGCCGCGCTACAGCAGCCCGAGCACGTCGCGGGTCCACACGGTTGCGGGCGCGGGGCGCACGCCGCCGCGAAGAGGACCAGCACACTCAGGCTCAGCCATCTGATGCTCATGACGGTGGGACACCGCGTGTCGCTCGACGATGCATTGTGGGCTCAGCAGACCTCGTTCCCGCCCGGGCTGTCGAGCCGTTCACAGCGCATGCTGCTCGAGGGTCAGGTGTTCGGCCCGCGCACGGCCTGCACCGTCACCTCGTCGCGGTCATGGTAGAGCTGGCGAAGGTGCACGTTGCTCCAGCCGCCGGCCTCGAGCGTGGCGCGCATGCGGAGCACCATCGGCAGCTTGTCCTTCATCGGCAACTTGATGTTCGCGACCATCTGCGTCGCCCACCGGTTTCGCGCCCACTTCGCGAGCAGCTGCGCGACCTCGAGCGGGCGCCAGGCCATGTCGCAGAACAGCCAGTCACAGGGCTCGTCGGGCACGAAGGCGAAGGCGGTCTGGTGGAAGTGACGAACGCGCGGGTGTTTGGCGACGTCGGGCGCGAGCAGGCCGGTGTCGACGCTCCAGACGCGGGCGCCACGCTCGAGGAGCCGCCGGGTCCAGCCTCCGGGCGCCGAGCCGAGGTCGACGCAGAGGTCGCCTTTGCCCGGAGAGACGCCGACCCACTCGAGCGCCTCGTCGAGCTTCATGGCGGCGCGTGACGGCGCGGCGGCTGTGCGCTTCATGCGCGCGCGGCCACCGGGCGCGAGCGAGAGCGCCACCCGTGCGCCGATGGACCCCACCGCCGCGGTGTGCGGAGCGACGAGACAGACCTGCCCGAGCGAGGCCCCGCTCTCGAAGGCCGACCACGGCGTCGAGGGGTCCTTGATGCCGTCGCGGAGCGCGTTGATGGTCGACTCCCATGCGAGGCACTCGCCCGCGCGTGCGTTGCCGGCATCAGTGTCGGGCACCCAGACCTGCACCCGGCTGGGGTGCTGGGGGAGCGCGGCGGCGGCCTCTTGCGGCGTCTTCACCAGCGCGTCGATGCGAAAGCCCATGCGCGCGAAGGTGGGCGGCGTCGCGGGCTGGCGATCGGTCTCGACCAGGCCCGAGCCCAGCACCGTGGCGCTGCACTTCTGCCAGCAGAGCTCTTCGAACAGCTGTGCTTCGAAGCCGTCGCGGCAGGTCCACAGCCACTTGCCGACGGTCGGGAGCGTCGCGAGCTTCGCGATGGGTGGAATCTTCACGCGGCCAGGCAGCCTGACGGTGGCGACGGGAGGCCTCGGGTCACGCGTCGGGGCCCGGCGCTCTTCCCGGTCTGGCCGGCGCCGTCCCTTCTCGTCGCGGCGGTTCGTCTTGTGGTGTCCCTTACGCATGCGGCGGCTGTAGCGCGGAACGTGCGTGGGCGCTCTTGGTCTCGTCGCCCGAAGCTGGCAGGACTGGCGGCATGTACCCCGTGCGCCTGGTCGGTTCGAACGTCGTGTTGAGGGAGATCGAACCCGACGACTGGCGTGAGGCCCGGGTGCTCGACTCGGACCCCGAAGTGGTGCGGTACCAGACGAATGATCTGCTCGATGAGGCGGGCACGAAGGCGGCGCTCGCGCGATCGATCGGCTTCGCGAGCGTGGTGCCGCGCACCGTCTACGATTTCGCCATCTGCCTGCCGGGTGAGGAGCGGTACGTCGGCCGCGCGGGCCTGGGCATCGGTCGACCGGAGCACCGCGAGGCCTCGGTCTGGTTTCACTTGCGCCGCGATCACTGGGGGCGGGGACTCGGGAGCGCAGCGTTGACCGCGCTGCTCGACTTCGCGTTCGGCGAGCTCGGGCTTCACCGCATCTTCGGTGACTGCGACCCACGCAACCTCCACTCCGCTCGATTGATGGAGCGCGTCGGCATGGTGCGCGAGGCCCACTTTCGCGAGAACTACTGGGTGAAGGGCGAGTGGTGCGGGGCGTTCATCTACGCCGTGCTGGAGCAGGACTGGCGCGCGCTGAAGGCACGGAAGGTGCGGTAGGCTCTCTGTCGTGACGCCGGACGCGAAAGTGGCTCAGCAGCTCGACCGTGCTCGACGAGGGTACCGTTTGGCGCGCGTGCGCGACGACGTGAGGGACAACGCGCTCACGTGGCTCGAGGCGCACCCCAGCGGCATGCCTGATGTCGATGCGTGCTGGGCCGAAGCGCTCCGCTCGCCGGGTTCGACGCTGGCCGAGTTTCTCGAGCGTGACCTTCCGCCCGAGGCGTGGGGAGAGCAGCTCCCGCTCCGGTGCATCGTGTCGTCTCACCCGTTTCCGGACCTGTGGCGATGGACAGTCCCCCTGTAGCCTGGCGCGTCGTGCGCGACGCGGCTCGGTTGGTCGGCGAAGGCGAGCTGGTCGTGTTCGGCAGCGCCGCCCTTGCGTTCTGGGTCGGTGACCCGCCGCAGAGTCGTGACGTCGACGTGTGGACGACGCCTGTCGACAAGGGCGAAGCCATCGAAGCCTTGATGGGTGAGCTGTCGTGGTACCACGAGAAGTTCTCGATTCACGCCGAGGTCTGGGGCCCCGAGACGTTCAAGGCTCCTCCGAAGTGGCGGGAGCGAGCCAAGCGTTTCTCGTTCGACGACCTCGAGAAGGTCGCGGTCGTCTGCCCCCACCCGCACGACATCGTGCTCGCGAAGCTCGAGCGCATGGACCCGAAGGATCGGGTGCACATCGAGCAGGTCCTTCGCCAGATGCCGCTCACGCGTGCTCAGCTCGACTCGTTGGTCGCGGAGTACGACGAGGTGCGTGAGGCGGATCGCGAAGCGCGCTTTCAACAGAGCCTGACGTGGCTTCGCTCGCAGCTGACGAGGTGACGTCCTGCCAACCTCGCTGACTCGGCCACGCCGCGTTGGTATGCGGAGCAGATGACGGTCGACCTCGAGGCGTACTTCCGCCGCATCGGCTTCTCAGGCGCTCACGCACCGACCCGCGCCACGCTCGACGCGCTCTGCCTCGCGCACGTGAAGGCGATTCCGTTCGAGAACCTCGACGTGCTGCTCGGGCGGGGCGTCGATCTGTCCGACGAGGCGATCGATCGGAAGATCGTTCACGGCGGGCGAGGCGGCTACTGCTTCGAGCAGAACACGCTCTTCTTCCGCGTCCTCACGGCGCTCGGCTTCGACACGCATCTGGTGAGCGCTCGCGTCAGGCTGCAGCGCCCGCGCGACTTCACGCCACCCCGGACGCACGTGTTCAACGTCGTCTCACTCGATGGCGAGCGTCTGGTCGCGGACGTCGGCGTCGGCGGGCTGTCACCGACGTCTTCGTTCCGGCTCGATACCGACGAGGCGCAAGCGACCCCGCACGAGCCACGCCGCATCGTCCGTGAAGGCGCGCTGCTGTTTCACCAGGTCAAACTCGGCGACACGTGGTCCGACGTCTGGGAGTCGACGCTCGAGGCGATGCCGCCGATCGATCGTGAGGTCGCGAACTGGTTCACGAGCGCCCATCCCCAGTCGCACTTCAGGAACCGGCTGCTCGCGGCGCGCGCACTCGACGACGGCGGGAGAGTGACGTTGCTGAACCGTGAGCTCACGATTCGCACCCGGACGTCAGCCGAGACCACGACGATCGCAGACCCCGAGGCGCTGTTGACCGTGCTCGCGACTCACTTCTCGCTGCACTTCCCGGCAGGCACCCGCTTCGAAGGCCCGCCGTTCGAGTGGAGCGCTACGGCACGTTGAGCTGACCGTTGATGAGCGTGAGGTTGCACGGCGACACCGAGCCGAACTCCACGCTCCCGACGACCCACATGTCCTTCGACGTCGCCATGCTGCGCGTCTGCGTCGTGACCAGCTGGCCGCCGCAGTACACCTTCACCGTCGAGACGACTGGCGAGTTGGCCGAGCCGAACATGTGGACGCCGATCGTGTACGCGAGCCCGGGCTGTGGCGTGTTGATGCGCGTGTTCTCGGGGCCGCGGCCTGAGGTGTCGTCGCGATCGAGGTTCGGGCTCTGCGGCGCCATGCCCCAGCTCGGCGTGCGGTTCGCGTAGTAGCAATCCCACGGCGATCTCGACCAGCTCGAGGCAGACGACCAGCTCCCTGCCATCGGGTGAATGAGGTGCAGGTCGGTGTCGTAGTTCCGCGACCACGTCAGCTCGATCCACAGGTCGCCGTTCGGCGTCACCGTGATGGGCGTGGAGCACGTCGAGGTCGTGCCGATGCCATCGGTCACGTTGAAGTTCACGACGTGCGTGCCCACCACGTCGGCGAAGTACGTCGTGCCGGTGCAGCTGGTGGGCTGACCGAAGTTGCCGTTCGCCGTTGGCGGGCGCGAGCCGACGCTCCACGCGCAGCTGACGATGCCCGGCGCCATCACCGAGGGCGTCAGCGTGACGGTGGTGTTGGCGCCCGTCGTGATGGGAGCAGGGCACATCGCGGTGACGCCGCAGCCCATCATGGTGCGCGCGACGCCGACGCCGGCGAGCACGACCGGGTAGCTGATCATCTGGCCGTTCTGCGTGACGGTGACGTTGAGCGAACCGCTCGCGGGGCCGAGCAGGAAGGGCCTGAAGCGCAGCTGCATCGTGCGTGACGCTCCAGGAGAGATGGTGCCTGCCGTCGCCGCTGCCGAGATGGCGAACTGTGGGCAGCCCGCCGCCGTGGTGCACGAGCCAGAGCCGTTCGGCGCGAGCCCCGGGTCAGCCACCGTCACGGCGTTCAGCGTGAGCGGGGTCGAGCAGGTGTTGGTGATGCTGATGGTGCGCGCGGGTGAGCCACACTCGAGCTCGGTGTTCATGAAGTCGAGCGGCGATGGAGAGATGGTGATGCAGCTCGGCGCCAGCGTCGCGACGAGCTGCACGGTGCCGTTCGAGGCGCCGGGTGTCGACACACCGAACGTCACCTCTCCTCGCACGACGGTCGGAATCGTCGGAGACGGCCGCGTCGGCATCGCCCGCACCGTGATGGGGATCTGCTGGCCCGGCGGAATCGTCAGCGACGGAATCGCGCCCAGCGGCATCGCGAAGGTGTCGTCGCTGGTCGGCGAGACGTCGATGGCGTTGAAGTAGCAGGTGTCGTTCGGCTGAATGCCGCGGTTGCGCAGCGTGAAGGTGAGGTCTCTCATCTGCGGCTGATCGACGACGCCGAAGTTGAGCTGCCCCGGAATCACCTCGTAGTTGCAGGGCGGCGCCTCGACGGCCTCGGCGTTGATGCGCACGTTCACCTCGGGGGTCATCGGGTCGTTCGAGAGAATCGTGACCTCCCACTCCTTGAAGCCGGGCGTCGTGGGGATGACGCGAATCGGCAGGTTCAGCGCGCCACCGGCCACGGCCTCGAGGCCCTGGAGCGGATTGTAGTTGTTGGGCTGAAGGGTGTTGGTGCACCCGTTTCGCTGTTGATCCCATTCCCCGACGCAGAGCTCCGCGAGCGTTCCCGTGATGGCGCGCACCCGCCAGTACGGCATGCCCATGCCCATCGCGCCGAGCTTCAGGTTGCCGCGAGGGTCGGCCGGCATCGGGCGCGTGCCCACGTTGGCGATGCGCAGCGTGCGTGGCACGAAGGTGGGCGGCGAGGCGTTCGGCGTGAAGCCGATGCGACCCACCGAGAGCGGCGACGGACGCACCTCGATGCGCGGCCCGCCGCCGATGCCACGCAGGCGCACCGCGACGGTCGTCTGCCCTGACAGCGACGTGTTCGCGCGCAGGGTGCCGTTCTTCTGGCCAAGCGCGGTGGGGCGGAACTCGAGCGTCGTCGTCGCTTCGCCGTCGCTCCACTGGCCCATCAGGTCGCGCGTCGCCGGTGGGACCGTCAGCCGCGCGAGGTCGAGCATCGAGGCCTCCGTGACCACAAAGACCGGGTCGCTGGTGGTGAGGGCCGTCAGCTCGACCTGCGCGCTGCAGGCGTTGAAGAACGTGATGGTGCCTGGTGCCGTGGTGGTCGGCGCGACGTAGCCGAAGAAGAGCGAGGTCGCGCGTAGGTCATCGGGCGGCTCGGCGCGCCAGGTGAGGCACGAGGAGACCCCCCGGCCGCGGAAGGTGATCTCGCGCTCCGGGCACGACTGCGTGCGCCGCACCGTCATGCGCCCCACGTAGTCGCGGGTCTCGGTCGGCGTGAAGGTGATGGTGCTCTGCGCCGCTTCTCCCGAGGCGACCGCCCGCCCACCCGAGGCATCGAGCCCCGTCACCACGAAGATGCCCGCCGAGACGCCGACGATCTGCCCGGTCGTCACCTGCACTGGAATCGAGCTGTCGTTGCTCAGGTTGAGGTCGGCCGACGTCATGGTGCCGACGGGCACGATGCCGAAGTCGATGGTGTCGGGCACCTCGCACTCACCCGAGATGGCGCGGCCCTTGAGCTCGAGCGGCGCGTTCGGAGCGCCTGCCGCCACGAAGTCCTGCTGCGACCCGACGTCATACGAGCGCACGTCGAGCCGAACCGGCGGCGCGAAGGTGATGGTGATGGGCAGCCGCTCGGCTGGAAACACCTGACGGTCCTGCTCGAAGGTCAGCGCGAACGCGGCGCCAGCCTCGAGCCGGTTCTGCACCGTGACGGCGTCACCGGCCACCTTCACGAAGTCTGACAGCGAGAACGAGCCGCGCCCGATGTTGCGCACGAAGACGAGCTGCTGCACCTGCGAGCCCATCGAGATGGTGCCGAAGTCGATGAGCGCCGTCTCGCCAGCCTGGGGGCCGTCCTTCGTCTCCCACTCCCATCGGACCTGGCCCGTGGCGACCTGCAGCGGCTTCTCGCAATCACACGCAATGACGACGAGGCCCGCCAGAAACGGGGCGAGGCGACGGTATGAGGACATCAAGGCTCCCTGCTTCGAAACGGCCGGCCAGACCGTTCAGACAGGAGTACCACGGCTCGATGATCAACCGCACGCGGCATGGCCCGCTTGCGGCACGGGTTTGGCGCTGTAGCTTGCGCCGGCTTTTCCGCCTTCGGTCTCTGTGGCGGTCCCGGCCGTTTTCAGCCAGAAGGCAACCGCCATGATTGATTGGGTCCTCAAGCGCATCATCGGAACGAAGAACCAGCGCGAGCTGAAGAAGGCGACCCCCAAAGTCGCCGTCATCAACGCGCTGGAAACGAAGATGCGCGCCCTGAAGGACGAGGACTTTCCGCGCGAGACGGCCCGGCTCAAGCAAGAGATCGCCAACGGCAAGAGCCTCGACGACTGCCTCGTCGAAGCGTTCGCGCTCATTCGGGAAGGTGCGCGACGCTCCATCGGCCAGCGGCACTACGACGTGCAGCTCATCGGCGGCATGTTCCTGCACCAGGGCTGCATCGCCGAGATGCGCACGGGCGAAGGCAAGACGCTGACCGGCACCACCGCCGTGTACCTGAACGCCCTGTCGGGCCGAGGCGTGCACCTCGTCACCGTGAACGACTACCTCGCGCGCCGCGACGCCGAGTGGATGGGTCGCATCTACAAGTTCATGGGCATGACGACGGGCTGCGTGCTCAACGAGCTGTCCGACAAGCAGCGCCAGGAGGCCTACCGGGCCGACATCACCTACGGGCAGAACAACGAGTTCGGCTTCGACTACCTGCGCGACAACATGAAGTTCCGCCTGCAGGACTACGTGCAGCGCGAGCTCAACTTCGCCATCGTCGACGAGGTCGACTCGATCCTCATCGACGAGGCCCGCACGCCGCTCATCATCTCGGGCCCGACCGAGCAGAACACCGACCTCTACGCGAAGGTCGACGCCACCATCTACGGCCTGGTGCCCGAGCAGGACTACCAGCTCGACGAGAAGAACCGCTCGGTGATGCTCACCGACCAGGGCATCGAGAAGCTGCAGGTGCGCCTGAAGATCGCGAACCTCTACGCGCCCGAAGAGCTCGAGACCCTGCACCACGTCGAGCAGGCCCTGCGCGCCCACACGCTCTACAAGCGCGACCGCGACTACGTGGTGAAGGAAGGCGAGGTGCTCATCGTCGACGAGTTCACCGGCCGCCTCATGGCCGGCCGCCGCTGGAGCGATGGCCTGCACCAGGCCGTCGAAGCCAAAGAAGGCGTGAAGGTCGAGAACGAGAACCAGACGCTCGCGACCATCTCGTTCCAGAACTACTTCCGCATGTACTCGAAGCTCGCCGGCATGACGGGCACCGCCGACACCGAGGCCGAGGAGTTCGCGAAGATCTACAACCTCGACGTGCGCGTGGTGCCGACCAACCGCGACATGATTCGCGACGATCTCGAAGACGTCGTCTACAAGACCGAGAGGTCGAAGTTCGAGGCGGCGGCGAAAGAAGTGAAGGAGCTGCACGAGAAGGGGCAGCCCATCCTCGTCGGCACCGTGTCGATCGCGAAGTCCGAGGTGTTCAGCACCTTCCTGAAGAAGGAAGGGGTGCCGCACAACGTGCTCAACGCGAAGAACCACGCGCGCGAAGCCGACATCATCGCGCAGGCCGGCAGCCTCGGCGCCATCACCATCTCGACCAACATGGCCGGCCGCGGCACCGACATTCTGCTCGGCGGCAACCCCGAGGTGATGGCGCGCAGCGAGGTGGGCCCCGAGCCCGAGCTGCCGCCGGAAGCCCCGAAGCCCGAAGGCGCGCTGCTCAACTTCAACGCCGTCGACACCGCGTCGAAAGAGGCGTTCGCCGCAGCGCAGGCCGAGTGGAAGGCGAAGTTCGAAGCCGCGATGGCGAAGTACAAGGCCCAGTGCGACGAGCAGAAGAAGAAGGTGCTCGAGCTCGGCGGCCTCTTCATTCTCGGCACCGAGCGCCACGAGTCGCGCCGCATCGACAACCAGCTGCGCGGCCGCGCCGGCCGTCAGGGTGACCCTGGCATGAGCCGGTTCTACCTGTCGCTCGAAGACGACCTGATGCGCATCTTCGGCGGCGAGCGCATTCAGTCGATGATGGAGCTGTTCGGCATGAAGGAGGACGAGGTCATCGAAGCGCCGATGCTCTCGCGCTCCATCGAGAACGCGCAGAAGCGGGTCGAAGGGCACAATTTCGACACCCGCAAGACGCTGCTCGACTACGACGACGTGATGAACCAGCAGCGGCGCACCATCTACAAGCTGCGCCGGCAGGTGCTGGCTGCGGGTGCTGGCGTGCCGCTCGTCGAGTTCGACGAAGACCCCAAGACGAAGGCGAAGATCCGCAGCGAGAAGGAATACTCGTGGAACGACTTCCGCGAGATGAGCCTCGACGCCATCGAAGACACCATCGTCGGGCTCACTGACATCTACACGCCGGCCAGAAACCCCGAGACGTGGAACGTCGACGGCCTGGCGGCCGAGGTAAAGCAACTGTTCGGCGTCGAGATGACGTTCCAGCGCCAGGGCACCGTCGAGGAATTGCAGGAGCAGCTCTACCGCCGCGTCGAGAAGATCTACTCCGACCGCGTGAAGGACTACGGCGAGGAGTGGAACCGGTTCGTGCAGCTTCAGTACCTCTCGACCATCGATCAGCTGTGGAAGGACCACCTGCTCGGCATGGATCACCTGCGCCAGGGCATCGGCCTTCGCGGGTACGGCCAGAAGGACCCGAAGATCGAATACAAGAAGGAAGGCTACGCAGGGTTCGTGCGCATGCTCGCCGGCATCAAGTCGGCCTTCGTGCAGCGCGTGATGCGGGCCCAGGTGCGTGACGCCAACGAAGACGCCGAGCGCATCGAGCGTGCGATGCAGGCGCGCGCCAAGCAGGCCGTCGAAGGTCGCGGCGGTGAAGATGGTCAGGTGGTGCCGAAGGCCGCCGAGCAGAAGACCGTCGTGCGGGAAGGCCCGAAGACCGGCCGCAACGATCCGTGTCCGTGTGGCTCAGGCAAGAAGTACAAGAAGTGCCACGGCGCCACCGAGACCGTCTGAGTCGTCACAGCGCGAGCCGGGCCGCGGCGATGTCTGCTGGCCTGGTTCGACAACAGCCTCCGACGATTCGCGCGCCGGCCTCGATGTACGAGCGGGCCAGTGCCCCGAAGTGCTCTCCGCGGGACGGCGTGCCTGTCCATTGACGTGACGTCGCGTCCCACGTCTCTCCTGCGTTCGGCGAGGCGGCGAGCAGCACGCGCGTCGGAGCGGCGCTCCTCAACAACGGCGCGATGACGTCGGGCGCGGAGCAGTTGATGCCGACCGCGATGACGTTCGGCACCTCGTCGAGTCTGGCGACGACGGCCGCGAAGGACTCTCCATGGGAGATCGCGCCCGCCTTCGCCGAGAAGCTCGCCATGACGGGCACCTCGGGGAACCGCGCCGCGACCCGGGCCACCGCCTCGCACTCCGCCATCGACGGCAACGTCTCGAAGAGCAGGAGGTCCGGCGACGCGCGCAGGGCCGCCTCGACGCGCGGCAGGTGGAACTCGACCAGCTGCGCGACCGAGAGCGCGTAGTCGCCAGTGAACTCGCTGCCATCGGCGAGCACGGCGCCGTACGGCCCGAGCGACGCGGCCACGAGACGCGAGGCGTCGCCATGTCGTCTCACCGCTTCGTTCGCCAGCTCGACCGCCCTGGTGAGGAGCGCGTCGGCCTCGGACTCCGAGAGCCCGAGCTTCACGAAGCCCAGCCGGCTGGCCTGGTACGAGGCGGACGAGATGACGTCGGCGCCTGCGCGAAGGTGGTCGAGGTGCACCGCGATGATGGCTTCAGGATCGTCGGCGATCAGCCGCGCGGACCAGAGGTGACTCGAGAGATCGGCGCCTCGTCGCTCGAGCTCGGTCGCCAGCGCGCCGTCGAACAACACCACGCCACGCGCAGCCAGAATCGCCGCGAACGGGTGCTTCACGCGTCTTCTCGCGTCAGGAGCGCCGTGAGCCGGGCGCGAACGTCAGCGGGGAAGACGCCACGGCCGGGCACGTCGATGGCGCACGTGCCTGCCACGGCGTTGACCAGCAACAGTGGCCACGTGCCGTCAGCGGCGAGGGGACGCCGATGAACGGGCTCGTTCGCCGCGATGGCCGCCTCGGCCAGTGACGCCACGGCGGGAGCCTCTTCGGGTGCCAGCACCAGCGTTTCACCGTCCCACGCCACGAGCGTCGCGGAGCACGACTCGTAGAGCTCGTCGCCGGCCTCGTTCGTCAGGAGCGTCGAGACGCCCTCGAGCCGAACGCCGTCGTACGGCGACGGCGGCGCAGGTTTCGGAAACCGGCCTCGTTGCGCAGCCATCGGAGACACGGCCCGCCGCGTGGGCATGCCCTCACGCAGCCTCGACGCCGGGCGCAGGAGCGTCGACAGCTGCCGGCCATCCCACGTGACGCGGTAGACGCCGGGGTCGACGACGACGCTGACGAAGTGCGTGAGCGCGGCGAACGCGTCCTCGCCCAGCCGCTCGGCGTGACGGTGCAGCAGCGGAATCGTGAAGCCTTCAGTGACGCGGAGCACCGTGTAGCCGGGCGGCGTCATCGCTTCGGCAGCCCCATCTCATCCAGAAAGATGCGCCACGTCGGATCGTTCGAGTCGTCGTAGCGGGCCGGCATCGGCTCGTCGCGCGCGGGCAGGGCATCGACGCGGGCGTGCGCGGCCTGCAGGTCTTTCACGTACGCGAGGTACTGCGCCTTCCCTTCACCGAGCGAGGTCAGCACCATCACGCCGAGGCCGTCGTGTTCGAGCGCCGACTTCATCGCCAGCTGAAACCGCTCGAGCGCGTCGAGCATCGGGCCCGTCGGGAGGATTGGCTCCGTCGCGTAGTCCTTCAGCAGGCACAGCAGGTGCGGGTACGCCGCCAGGCTCATGCCGCGATGCGGCGCCCTTCGGTAGTAGACGAGGTGCTGCCGCTCACGTTGCTCGACTCGCGTGGTGACGGCGCTCCAGTCGACGTCTTGCGAGAGCACGTCGGCGAGTGACTTCGGCTCGGTGTCGCTGGGCGCTGCGTGACGGCGCGCCTCGAGGAGCGAGACGATGCGGGCGCGGCTGCGGGCATCGGTGGCCGGGTCGGCCAGCATCCACGCCTTGCCGTCGGCTTCGAGCTCGCGGAACTCGAAGAGCTGCTCGTGGTAGCGCTCCAGCAGGCTCCACTCGAGCGTGCCTCCGCCGCGGAGCGCCTGCTCGGCCGTCTTCGGGCGCCCCATCAGGGCCCAGCAGCGCTCGTGAAAGACGAGCGCGTCGTCGTCGCCGTCCCAGACGAAGATCGATTCACCGCTCGCGATGTCGTCGAGGCCGCCATCTTCGACCGGCCCGCGGAAGATGGCGTCGCCACCCTCGAGGTCGAGCCCCACGGCCTCCTTCAGCCACGCGTGTTGAGGGCCGAACGGAAAAGGCTTCGCTGGCTCGTTGGCCCAGTCGTGACCGCCGTTCTCTGATCGTCCCGACTCAGACGGCGCCGAGCCTGATCGACCCGACTCAGACGGCGCCGAGCCTGATCGACCCGACTCAGACGGCGCCGAGCCTGATCGACCCGACTCAGACGGCGCCGAGCCTGATCGCCCCCGGTAGATACGGAGCCCGCCACCGACCGACGGGACGTAGTGGTCGTGCTGCGTCGGGAGCGCGCAGAGCTGACAGAAGGTGGCGTGAACGCCCATGCGCGCAGGTTGCCAGCGAGGAAGCCGTTCGTCACGACTGGCGGAGCGCCCCGAGCTTGAGACGCACCTCGGCGAGCTCGGCTTCAGGCTCCGAGTCCCACGTGATGCCGCCGCCGACGCCGTATTCCCAGCGTCGCTCGCTCAGCAGCGTCGCGGTCCTGATGAGCAGCGCCGCGCGGAAGGTGTCGCCGGTCTCGAGGCCCAGCGTGCCGCAGTAGAAACGGCGCGGGCCTGGCTCGAGCTCACGAATCACCGTCATGGCCGCAGGGCGAGGGGCTCCGGTGACCGAGCCTCCGGGGTGCATCACGCGCAAGACCTCAGCCAGCGTCACGCCGTCGCGGAGCTGGCCTTCGACGTCGCTGACGGCCTGCACCACGTACGGCAGCTCGAGGAACCGCCGGGCGGCCGGCACCTGCACCGAGCCCTTCACACAGAGCTGCTGCAGGTCGTTTCGGGTGAGGTCGGTGATCATCGCCAGCTCGGCCTGATCCTTCACGCTCGCCTCGAGCTCGGCGCGGTGGCCCGGCGCGGCGGTGCCCTTCATTGGCTCGGCGTGAATCCACCGGGCCACGGTCTCGACCAGCAGCTCCGGGCTGCCTGAAACCAGCTCTCCCACGCCGGGCAGACGAACCCACGCGGCGAACCGTGGAATGGCTCGCGAACACAACAGCGAAAGGAGGGAGGACCCGGTGATGTCGCGCACCAGCGCGCGGACGGTCAGGTTCACCTGGTAGACGTCACCAGCGGCGATGCGCTCCCGAATGCCCGTGACGTTCGCCTCGAACGCGCCTTCGTCGAGGTCGACGGCCGGGGCCGAGACGAGCGACCACTCGGGCGTGAAGGGCGTCAGCGTGCCCACCACCCGCGCCGGTGCGCCCTCGTAGGCCGATAGCCAGAGCGCCGCATCGCCACCGTCCGTCGGCGTGAACAGCCGCCACTGCCCATCGGCCGAGAACCCGGGCCCGAGCAGGGCGAACGCCTCGAGCCGTTCGAGCCCATCGAGCGTCACGTGAGGCTCCGGAAGAACGCGTCGATGAACGCGCGGCCACCGGGCGTCGCGTACGAGTCGGGGTGGAACTGCAGCCCCAGCACCGGGAGCGTCTCGTGCTCCACGGCCATCACCGTGCCGTCGTCGAGCATGCCCGTCACCCGCAGCGGCGCCTTCACGGCGGAGAGCGACAACGAGTGGTAGCGCATCACCTCGTGGTGGCCCGCAGGCAGGAACCGCGAGCCCTCGACGTGCATGCGGGCGACCTTGCCGTGCGCGGGCGTCGAGCGCGTCACGCTCGCTCCACACGCGAGCCCGAGCGCCTGGTGGCCAAGGCAGATGCCAAGCATCGGCGTCTTCGCGTCGAGGACCTGCTGCACCAGCGTGACGAGCCCGGCGCGGTGAGGGTCAGTCGGGCCGGGGCCGATGATGACGACGTCGGCGCCCGTCACCGCCCTCGCGGCCTCCTTGCCTCGAACGAGCTCGACGCCTGGTGGCAACAGGTCGACCACGTTGAAGCTGAAGGAGTCGTCGTTCTCGACGAAGACCACACGCACGCCGCACGGCTTACTCCCTGCGCGCGCCAGCGTCACACCGCTCAGGGGTCGGAGGCCTTGACGTAGTTCGCGACCGAGCGCCGCGCCGGGTGGTCGGGCCCTGCCAGCTCCAGGAAGCGGCGGTAGCTGACGAGCGCGCGTTCGGGTTGATCGAGGCGCACGTACGCTTCGCCTTCGAGGCGGTAGCACTCGGGCACCTCGGTCGTCTCCTTGAAGCAGGGCGCGAGGGTGGGCAGCACCTCGGGAATTCGCCCGGCCTGCATCAGCGTGCGCGCGCGCTGCACCGCCGGGAGCTTCAACGAGTCGGCGTACGGCATCGAGGGACCGAGCTTCTCCTTGCCAAGTCGCTCAACCGTGCCGCCGGGGGACGCGCGGGTGGGCTGCTCGGTGACGTCGAGGCTCAGCTCGACCTCTCCCTGGTTGTCCGACGCGCTCTGGTCGAAGAAGCCGAGCTCGAGGAAGACGGCGCCGTCCATCGTGATGGTCTGCCCGGCCGTGAGCGCTCCGGCCGAGAACGCGCCGTCTTTCAGGCGCGTGCGCCACGCGACGCGCACCGGCACGCCTTCGCCGAGCTTCGCCTTCACCTCGGCAGGGAGCGACAGGGTGTAGTGCTTCTCGTGGTCGAGCTCGACGCGCTTGGCCTGCTCGTAGTCGGCGCACTGCATCGGGTCGATGCGCAGGCGAATGGGCGTGCGGTTGCTGCTGAGCAGGAGCATGGCCGTCTGTTGTGGCGGCACCCTCGCGCCGGGCTCACAGATGACGCCGACGCTCCGCTTCGACTTGACCTGCAACGTCTCTCCGCTCGAAATCGGCACCAGCTGTTTGCCAGCGGCGTCTTCGAACTCGAGCGTCACCTTCGACAACAGCGGCCCCGTCTCGACGAGCGAGACGCGCCACGAGGCTTCGTCACCGAGCTGCTTCCACTGGGTCTTCGCGGGCCTGCGGGGCACGACGTGGGTATCGGCGAGGAGCTTGAGCGTGCGGTGATCGTCGTTCGTCGAGGGCGTCGGCGTCGGCTCGACGGTCGGTTCGGCGACGACGGGCTCCACCTTCGGCTCGTTGGGCTGCGGTCGGCCAGGCCCTTTCGTGGGGAGCGGAAGCTGGAGAATCGCCTCGGGCTCGGGGGCCTTCGGCGGCGGAGCGTTGAGGGTCACCAGCGCGACCACCCCGACGGCGATGAGCAGCAGCGTGACTGCGCCGATGGCCACGCCGAGCAGCACCTTCTGCGGGCGCTCACTGCTCACGGGCTGAAGCTCGGCAGCCGTCACGTCGGGCGAAGACGCCACCTTCCGTTTCGGCTGCCGCGTCGTCGGCTTCCACGCGGCGAGCTGGTCGCGCTCGGCCTGGCTGAGCAGCCGGCCTTCACCAGCGGCCTCGTGCTCGTCTTCATAGAGCGAATCGAGGAGCAGCTTGAGCCGCTCGGCCGAGAAGCTCGGCGCGTTCTCGGACAGGAAGGTCGTCAGCGCCTCGAGCATCTGCTGGGCGGTGCGGTAGCGGGTCGACAGGTCCTTCGCCATCGCGCGATCGACGATGGCCTCGAGCGCGTCGGGCACGTCGGGGTTGAGCTCGCGCACCGGCTGATACGCCCCCGCGACCAGCTTCGGCATCACCTGCATGAAGGGGCCTTCGAACGCGAGCTGGCCCGTGAGCATCTGATAGAGCGCCGCGCCCACCGCGTAGACGTCGGCCCTCGCGTCGACCTGCTTCCCGGTGGCCTGCTCCGGCGAGAAGTAGAGGAACTTGCCCTTCACCACGCCGACCTGGGTCTCCTTTCGGCCGGCGAGCCGCGCCTTGGCGATGCCGAAGTCGGCGACCTTCACCTCGCCCTCGAAGCTCAGGAGGATGTTGTCTGGCGTCGCGTCGCGGTGCACGAGATGGAGCGGCCGGCCATCGCTGCCCTTGCGGGTGTGGGCGTGGTGCAGGCCCTTGAGCGTCTCGGCGGCGATGTAGACGGCGACGGGGATGGGCAGGTGCCAGAAGCCCTTCTTCGCCGCGCGCGCGAGCACGTGGGCCAGGCTCTTGCCGTTCACCCACTCCATCGCGAGGTAGTACTCGCCCTGCACCTCACCGAACTCGAAGACCTGGGCGATGTTGCCGTGGGAGAGCGAGGCCGAGATGGTGGCCTCGGCGATGAAGGCCTCGCTGAGCTCGTTCTGCGCGGCGAGCTCGGGCAGCACCTTCTTGATGACGACCGGCTTGGTGACGCCGGCCGCGCCGCGTGCGTGTGCGAGCCACGCCTCCGCCATCCCTCCATGACCGAGGGAGCGGACCAGCTCGTATTTGCCGAAGCGCTTCCCCATGACTGACGCCGCCGGAGGATGGTGGAAGGCACGAAGGCTCGCAAGCCGCGCAGGTGTGCCTCCTTGGGCACGCTCCAACCGAAAAAGGGGCGTCGGTCAGGGAAGGCTTCAGGTAGAGTCTCTGTCGCCGTGAGCTCGAGTGGCATGTCGCTGTTGCGTGTGACGTTCCTCGGCACTTCGGCGGCAGCGCCGACCCTTCATCGAAACGTGTCAGGCATCGCGGTGAAGGCCGACGCCGACCTGCTGCTGTTCGACTGCGGCGAAGGCAGCCAGCGGCAGATGATTCGGTACGGCACCGGCTTCAGCGTGTCGGCGGTGTTCTTCACGCATTTTCACGCCGACCACTACCTGGGCATCATCGGGTTCCTGCGCACGCTCGGCATGGGCGGCCGGGAGCAGCCGTTGACGCTCTACGGCCCCCTCTCGGCCCGCAAGGTGCTCGATACGGCGATTCACCTCGGTGTGGAGCGGCTGGCGTTTCCGGTGTCGATCGAAGAGCTCAAGGGCGGCGACGAGGTGAAGCGCGGCGGCTACCTGGTGCGCGCGGTGCGCGTCGATCACCGGGTGAACGCGCTCGGCTACGTGCTGCAGGAAGACACGCGGCCCGGCCGCTTCGACTTGAGCGTGGCGAAGTCACTCGGCGTTCCGCCCGGGCCTGCGTTCGGCAAGCTGCAGAGGGGCGAGACCGTCACGCTCGACGACGGGCGGGTGGTGGAGCCGTCGCAGGTGCTCGGGCCTTCGCGTCGCGGCCGCAAGCTCGTCATCTCTGGCGACACGCGGCCGTGCGCTGCGCTCACCGAAGCGGCGAAGGACGCCGACGTGCTCATCCACGAGGCGACGTTCTCTGACGAAGAGCAGGAGCGCGCGCTCGAGACGCGGCACTCCACGGGGCGTGAGGCGGGCAAGGTGGCCGCCGACGCGCAGGTGAAGCGCCTGGTGTTGACGCACTTCTCGTCGCGGCACGACGTCGACCCCGAGCCGCTGGTGGTGCAGGCGAAGGAGTCGTTCAGCGGTCCCGTCGATGCCGCCCGTGACGGGTACGTCGTCGAGGTCGCGCCCGTCGAGTAGTCGCTGGAGTGGTACGCTCATCGGCGTGTCGACTCTCACCAGGGCCAACGTCACCGCGTTCCTCAATCGCGACTGGGCCGCGTCTCGCCGCTCGAAGGATGAGGCGCTTGGCCGTTTCGTGCGGTCGAACGGGGCGACCAGTGCGTTTCGCCTCGAACAGACGCTGCTCGACGCCGTGTGGCCTCGAATCAACGAAAAGAAGGCGCGAGCGGCCGACCTCGCCGCGCGTTGATCGCCTTGAGGAAGAAGCTTGCCAAAGCAGCCCGGCGTCGCTGACTACCTCACGGCGATCGCGAAGGCTCTGAAAGGGGCCGGGGTTCGCTGGTACGTCTTTGGTGCTCAGGCCGTCGTTCGCCGACGCCTCGACGAGATCGCGTCGCTCATCGACGACTCGACCCTTCGAGGGCTGTTCGACGACCAGCTCAAGAAAGCCCGGCGCGGCTAGCGCTCCTTCTTCGTCCACTGGTCGAGCCAGCCCAGCACCGTCTCGTGCCACAGCACGCTGTTGGCCGGCTTGAGCACCCAGTGGTTCTCGTCGGGGAAGTGCAGGAACCGGCTCGGAATGCCGCGGCGCTGGAGCGCGGTGAAGGTCGCGATGCCCTGCGTGTCGACGACCCGGTAGTCCTTGCCGCCGTGCACGACGAGCATCGGCACCTTCCACTTCGCGACGTGATTGATGGGGTTGTGCTTCTGGTAGTCGGCCTTCGGGTCCCAGGGCGTGCCGCCGTGCTCCCACTCTGGGAACCAGAGCTCTTCGGTGTCGTAGTACGCGAACTGCTCGTCGAGGTTGCCGTCGTGGTTGACGAAGCACTTCCACGGCTCGTTGAAGTTCCCCGCCATCCAATTGATCATGTAGCCGCCATACGAGGCGCCGAGCGCACAGGCGCGCGTCTTGTCGATGAACGGGTACTTCGCCACCGCGGCCGCGAAGCCCTTCTGGAGATCTTCGAGCGGCTTGCCGCCCCAGTCGCCGTTGATGGCGTCGGTGAAGGCCTGGCCGTACCCGGTGGAGCCGTGGAAATCGACCATCACCGCGACGTACCCGTGGCCCGCGTAGGTCTGCGGGTTCCAGCGGTAGTGCCAGTGGTTGCCGAAGCTGCCCTGCGGCCCGCCGTGCACCAGAAACGCGAGCGGGTATTTCTTCTTCGCGTCGAAGTCGACTGGCTTCACGACGTACGCGTAGACGGTGTCGCCGTTGGCGCCGGTGAACGAGAACTGCTCCGGAGTGCCGAGCTTCACGCCCGCGAGGAGATCGGCGTTCACCTTGGTGATGGGCGTCGGCGCGCCCTTGCCGTCGAACGGCAGGCTGAGCAGGTCGACGGGCGAGAGCAGCGAGTCGAGCGCGAAGATGAGCTTGCCGGTCGACGCGTCGATGGCTCCCACGGAGCCGTTGTTGAAGAGCCGGGTCGCCTGCCCGGTGGCGACGTCGATGCCGAACAGGGCGACCTGCCCGAGATCATCAGCGCCCGCGTAGATCGTCTTGCCGTCCTTCGACCAGGTGAGGTTTCCCGGCGAGCGGTCCCACGCGTCGGTGAGCGAACGCTCGGTGCCCTTCGCCCAGTCACGCACGATGATGCGCAGCTTGTCGGCCTCGTAGCCGGGCCGGCTCATCGCGAGGTACGCGAGCTGCGTGCCGTCGGCTGAAAAGACGGGCTGGGTGTCGGTGGCGCGGTTGCCGGTGGTGAGCTTCGTGGGCGCCTTCGAGCCATCGGCGGGCGTGACGAAGAGATCGAGATCGGTGCTCCAGGCTTCGGCCTTGCCGACGTCGCGCGCGGTGAAGACGAGCGACTTGCCGTCGGGCGTGAAGGTGAACTCCTCGGAGCCACCGAACGGCTTCGGCGGCGCATCGGCGGCGAGCTTCTTCGTGACGTCGACGATCGCGCCACCCGCGACCTTCGTGACGAAGAGGTGGGCGCGGCGGCCGTCCTTCCACGTGTCCCAGTGGCGGATGAAGAGCTGATCGTAGAGCCGCCCCGAGGCCTTCGACTTCGCCTTTTCGTCGAGGCGCTTCCTGGTGCAGTCGAGCGTGTCGCAGTCGGGGAAGGTCTCGGCCGCGAAGGCGATCATCGTGCGGTCTCGCGACATGACGAACGCGTCGACGTCGATCGGCGACCTCGTCACCTGGGTCGGCTCGCCACCGTCGAGCGAGAGCTTCCACACCTGGCTCGAGCCGCTGCGGGGCGAGAGGAAGAAGATCGCCTTGCTGTCGGCGCTCCAGACCGGGTCGCTGTCGGGCTCGGGGGCGGTGGTGAGCTGGCGAGGGTTCGTGCCGTCTGCGTTGATGAGCCAGAGATCGATGAGGCCCTTGTTGGCGTCGAGGTCGGTGGTGCGGAGCTGGTAGACGATCTTCGCGCCGTCAGGCGACACCTTGAACGCGAGCAGGCGGCGCAGCGAGACCTGGTCTTGAACCGTGTACGCGTGCGGCTTCGCAGACGGCTGAGAGAGCAGGGCCGAGACGAGCAGGGTGGTGAGCATGGGGTGCGCGTCTAGCGTGGACCGAGGGGCTGATGAACCACGAAGCGAGGGGGGACGGGATGATGCAGATCTTCTGGGTCGAGGGCGTGCTGCCAGGGCGATTGGGCCTCTGCGCGAGACCGCGCGCGAACGACTGGCTCGACGATGAACTGAGGGGTGCACGGTCGGATGGAGTCGATGTTCTGGCGTCGCTGCTCGAGGCCTCCGAGGCGTCGGAGCTTGGCCTCTCGGACGAGGGTGATGCCGCGGTCCGGGCCGGCCTCGAGTTCTGGTCGTTTCCCATCGCCGACCGCAAACCGCCCGAGGTTGCGGGGCAGGCCGAGGTGTTCGCGCAGCGCCTCCACGAGGCAGTGTTGGCCGGGAAGTCGGTCGTGGTGCATTGCCGCATGGGTATCGGGCGCTCGTCGCTGATGGCAGGCGCGGTGCTCGTGCTGGGCGGAGCGACCAGCCATGAGGCATGGGCGCGCCTGTCTCGCGCGCGCGGCACGGTGGTTCCAGACACGTTCGTTCAGAAGACCTGGCTAGACGACTTCGCCGCTCGTCGTTGACCCGGGTTCCTTCGGCACGAGACGGCAGTCAGAGCCTTGAAAAGCATATAAACGCGCGTAATGTGCTTTTAAGGGCGCTCTGATGACGACCAGGAATGCACTCACCAGCAGGCCTCCGTTCGCGATTGAGCAGGCGATCAAGCGTCTGGGCGCCAACTTGAGGGTGGCGCGAATCCGCCGGGGGCTCACCATCCAACAAGCCGCCGAGAAGATCGGCACCGGCGTTCGCGCGGTCGCCGACGCCGAGAAGGGGAAGCCGTCGACCTCGGTCGCCGTGTACGTCGCGCTGCTGTGGTTGTTCGGGTTGATGGCCGATGTCGAGCTCCTCGCCGACCCGGGCCGTGACGCAGAAGGGCTGAGCCTCGCGCTCCGACGCGAAGGCACCCGAGCCCGCCCAGCTCGAGGCCTCGACAATGACTTCTAAGCCCATCCCGTCGAGCTGCTTCGTCTACATCACGCTCCCGGAGCAGACCGAGCCCGTCACTGCGGCGCGCTTCGAGTTGACGACGACCCGACAGGGAGAACCCCTCGGCCGCCTGGTGTACGGGAAGAGCTACCTCGCACGGCCAGACGCGGTGCCGCTCGAGCCGCTCGAGCTCCCGCTCCTGGAGCAGACCTTCGAGACGACCCAGCTTCGCGGCGTCTTCGGTGCGCTGCGCGATGCCAGCCCAGACTTCTGGGGCCGGCGGGTCATCGAGCGTCACGCTGGGAAGCCGATGCTGACGGAGCTCGACTACCTGCTCCTCTCACCTGATGACCGCGCTGGTGCGCTGGCCTTCGGGTTGAGCGCGGCGTCTCCGCCACCGCTGCGAAAGTTCAACCAGACGCTCGAGCTGGAGCACCTGCAGTCCCTGGCCGACACGGTCCTCGCAGACCGAAGCGAGGAGGGCACCGGCGCAGAGCAAGTCGAAGAGCTGCTCCTCGTCGGCACGTCGATGGGTGGTGCTCGCCCGAAGACGGTCGTCGAAGACGACGAGGGGCTGTGGCTCGCCAAGTTCAACCGGCCCGACGACAAGTGGAACGTCGCGCGCGTCGAGCACGCGATGTTGGAACTCGCCGCAGAGTGCGGCGTGCGCGCGGCCGTCAGCAGACTCGTCACCGTCGCCGGGCGCGACGTGCTGCTGGTGAAGCGCTTCGACCGTCAGAAGACTGCGGCAGGCTACCTGCGTGCGCGCATGGTGAGCGCGCTGACGTTGCTGCGGGCTGACGAGCTGCCCAACGCGAGCGGACGGTGGTCGTACCTCGAGCTGGTCGAAGCCCTGCGCCGTGCGAGCGCCACCGCCGAGCAAGACGCCCACGAGCTGTTCCGCCGGGCGTGTTTCAACGCGCTCACTTCGAATACCGACGACCACCCGAGGAACCACGCGCTGGTGGCGATGGGACGAGCGTGGGGACTCTCACCCGCGTACGACTTGACGCCGACGCCGCACGTCAGCCTCGAGCGCAGAGACCTCGCGATGGAGCTCGGAAGCGCCGGCCGCTGGGCGAACGCCCAGAACCTGGTGTCCCAGGCGCCGCGCTTTCTACTGACGCCGGAGCAGGCCAACGCGATTGTCAGCGACGTCGAGGCCCGGGTGCGCGACGGCTGGTACCGGACTGCGCGTCGGGTCGGCGTGACGGAGCGCGACTGCGAGGCCATCTCGGGAGCGTTCTGCTACCCGGGCTTTCGGATGCTCGGCGAGTGACTCGACGCTGAGAATGCCCTGGTACCCGCTTCGTCACCACGCGGTCGGCTTGTAGTCCTTGAAGAACTTGCCCCAGACGAAGTCGCCGGTGCGCTCGGCTTCGAAGATGGGGTCGACCACCCGCGCGGCGCCATCGACGATGTCCAGCGGCGGCTCGAAGCCCAGCTCGTTCGTCTTCCGCTCGGCGTGCTGCACGGGGTCTTCGTCGGTCACCCAGCCCGTGTCGGCGGCGTTCATCGCGAGCAGGCTCTTCGCGTAGTCAGGCGCGCTGGTGAGCGTCATCATGTTCAACGCGGCCTTCGCCATGTTCGTGTGCGGGTGTTTGTCCGTCTTCGTACCGCGCGAGAAGCTGCCCTCCATCGCCGACACGTTGACGACGTGACCCCACGACTCGGCGCGGTTGCGGGTCATGAGCGGGCGGAGCTTGCCGCACAGAATAAACGGCGCGACGGCGTTCACCAGGTGCACCTCGAGCATCTCGCCGGTGGCGACTTCTCCGAGCGTCAGCCGCCAGCTGTTCACCGTGCGCAGATCGACCTGCTGCAGATCGGCGTCGAGGCGGCCTTCGGGGAACGCGTGGCTCGTGTCCTGCTCGAGATCGTACGGCACGAGCGAGAGCGCGGCTGAGCTGTGAAGCCCGACGGCGGGGTCATGCGAGCGGAAGGTGGCGAGCTCCGACGGCGCGGCGCGTGGCTTGACCTGATCGATCAGCGTCGAGTGCCCTTCGAGCAGGCGCTGCGAGTGTTCGGGCAACGACGTCACGTCCGAGTGCTCCAGCTCGGCGAGGTGCCGATAGAACCCGGGAGGACGTCGCACCGTCTGCGCTGCGTTGTTGATGAGAATGTCGAGGCGATCGTGCGTGCGGCCGAGGAACTGGGCGAACAGCTCGACCGACGGCGCGTGGCGAAGATCGAGCCCGTAGATCTCGAGCCGGTGGCCCCACTTCGTGAAGTCGGGCTCCTTGAGGTAGCGCTGGCTCGCGTCGTGGGGAAAGCGCGTGGTGGCGATGACGCGCGCTCCGGAGCGCAGCAACATCAGCGAGGCCTGGTAGCCGATCTTCACGCGGCCGCCAGTGATGAGCGCGACCTTCCCGTCGAGCGGCGCCACCTGGAACCGCTTCAGGTAGTTGAAGTCACCGCACTCGAGGCACATCGAGTCGTAGAAGTGATGCACCTCGCGGAACTCGCGCTTGCAGACGTAGCAGTGGAACGGCTTCTCGAGCATTCGGCCCGTGCGCGGCTGATGCGGGATGCCGGAGCCGAGGATGTTCTGAGGCGGAACGAAGACCGGGTTCTTCCGCGCCTGACGAATCGCCGCTTCCGCGCGAATGGCCCGGTCCTGCTCCCGCTGCTCGAGACGGGCTCGGCGAACGCGGTTCTTCTGCAGTCGCTGGCTGTCGTCCTTCGACGGGTTCGACAGACGCCCCGCGGCCTCGAGCAGCGCCTTCGCCTCGGCCAACGGGACGTCTTCGAGCACCGAACGATCGTCGCTGATCTGCTTGAGCAGGGCGGTGGCCTTCAACACTTCGTCCAACGACAACGGCATGGAGCGGCCCTTACGACGAGACCCGCACGGCTGTCATGCGCTGCCCGTGGAGGGCCGCGCGCAGAACACTCTGGCCCTCAGGTGGGCCTTGTGCGGACTCCGAAGCAGGTGAGGATGGATGCGTCATGAGCGACGAGACGAAGAAGAACCTGACCCGACGCGAGACGACGCTGGCCGTGGCCGGTCTCGCGGGCGCTGCGGCGGTCGGTGGCGTGGTGATGGCGAGCACGAAAGAGAAGGTCCCGATGAGTCCGAACCCGAACCGCATGCCGCTCGCCTTCGTCCCGCACGGTGGAGGCCCCTGGCCCTTCGTCGACATCGGCCTGGGCCCGAAGGATCAAGAGAACCGGCTGCGCGAGTACCTCGTGAGCGTGAGCTCGATGCCGAAGACGAAGCCGAAGGCGTTGTTGGTCATCTCGGCGCACTGGGAAGAGGCGGTGCCGACGGTGATGACGAGCCCGAAGCCGCCGATGCTCTACGACTACTCCGGCTTTCCGCCCGAGTCGTACCAGGTGCAGTGGCCGGCGCCGGGAGCTCCGGAGGTCGCGAAGCGTGTGCGCTCGTTGCTCGAGGCTGCGGGGATTCCGTCAGCGGAAGACAGCGCGCGCGGGTTCGATCACGGCACCTTCGTGCCCTTCAAGCTCGCGTGGCCCAACGCAGACATTCCGACGCTCCAACTCTCGCTGAAGGCCGGGCTCGATCCCGCGCAGCACCTCGCCATCGGTCGCGCGCTGACGCCGCTGCGTGATGAAGGCGTCTTCATTCTCGGGAGCGGCATGACGTTCCACAACCTGCGCGCCTTCTTCAACGGCGGTGGCGGACCCGCTTCGGAGGCGTTCGATGCGTGGCTGCAGGAGACGATGAAGTTGCCGACCGCGCAGCGCGACGCACGGCTCATCGAGTGGGCGAAAGCTCCGGGCAGGCGCGCGAGCCACCCGCGCGAGGAGCACCTGGTGCCGCTGATGGTCATCGCCGGGGCCGCAGGAGACGACCCGGCCTCGATTCCGTACGCCGACCGCTATGTCGACGTTCGGCTCTCGGCGTACCATTTCGGCTGACGCAACCCGCTGATAACGCAGAGAGAACGCGAGCCCCGGTTAACACTTTCGGTGGATCGCGCATCCTCTGTCCCTGAGTGCCTGCAGCGGTCGAAGCGTCGTCGGCGTCTGCTCCGGTTTCGAGCCGGACGAAGCCGGTGTGGCTGCCGTGGGTGGCTGGCGCGCGACGCAACGAGCGCGACGCGTTCGGCAAGCTCCATCAGCACTTCGCCAGGCTGGTGCACGCCGTGATCATCACCAAAGTCCCCGCGTCCGACGCGGCCGATCTCACGCAGGACGTGTTCGTGCAGATGCTCTCGAAGTTGCCAGGCCTGCAAGACGACCAGGCGTTCCCCGCGTGGCTGCTCGAGATCGCCCGCAATCGAGCCGCGCGGTTCACGAGAGATCGGCCGCGGACGTCGCCGCTGGAAGACGCGGAGGAAGGCGAGGCGCCCGATCGCTCCGGCTGGCCTGACGCGAAGAAGGTGCTCGCCGCGCTGCAGACGTTGCCCGAGGCGTACGCCGAGACGCTCGCGATGCGGCTCATCGAAGGCCTGAGCGGCCCCGACATCGCGGAGCGCACGGGGCTGACCGCCGGCTCCGTTCGCGTGAACCTGCACCGCGGCATGGCGATGCTTCGCGAAAAGCTGGGCCTGTCACCACAGGAGGGCGCCGATGAGTGATCCGCTCTTCGATGGCCGGGGGAATGATCCCGAGCTCGACGCGCTCGAGGACGAGCTCTCGGGTTACCGGTTTGATCAACCGCCGCCGGAGCTGCCGTCGCGTCGCTCCGAGGGCAGGCCGTCGCGTCGTGAGGCGCCGATGCCCGACGTGCACCCCGGCGCGATGCGGCTGGGCGGCTCTGCCTTCTCGATGCGGGGCAAGGCGCCACTGTTCGTGTCGCTCGCGCTCGCGCTGATCGCCGGCGTCGTCTCGTACTCGGCGGTGAAGAAGAAGGAGATGGACGTCCGCAAAGGCTGGAACCTGGTGCCGGTGGTGGTGGCGGCGGTCGACGTGTCGGAGGGCACGGTGGTGACGATGGAGATGATCAGCCAGCGCTCGATTCCCGAGCAGTTCGTGACGTCCTCCGTCGTGAAGCCCGACTCGGCCTCGTACATCGTGAACCAGAAGGTGCTGGTGCCGCTGCAGGCCGGCGACGCGCTGTTGTGGAGCCAGTTCGAGACGACGAAGGCTGCCGAGCGATTGTCGACCAAGGTGCAGAAGCGGGCGCGCGCGGTGACGATCGAGACGAAGGGCGCGCAGTCAGTCGGTGGCTGGGTGCGGCCGAACGATCACGTCGACATCATCGGCACGTTCAAGGACCCGGCGACCGGTGAGCAGGTGGCGGTGACGCTGATGCAGAACGTGATCGTGCTCGCGACGGGGAAGATTACGGGCACCACGAACATCAACCTCGTGCCGGAAGGGCAGCGTGAGTACGCGAACGTGTCGCTGCTGTTGATTCCTGAAGAGGTCGAGATCGCCGTGCTCGCGCAGGAACTCGGAGCGCTGACGCTGACGCTGCGGAATGAAGACGACATCGACGTGCTGGACGATCGGGGTAGGGCGACGATCAGCACGCTGTTGTCGGGTGAGCGCACGAAGGTGCTGCAGGCGAAGCGGTTCAACACGATTCAGGTGATCAAGGGCGCGTCGTCGACCGAGACGAAGACGGTTGTTCCAAGCGAGTGACGATGTCGGAGGGCCCTTGTCTCGGCCCGAGTCGAGGACGATAATGTACAGAAAGACGCGCATGTGGCGCGGCTTCCCAAGGAGCAGTTGATGAGTCACAAGAACCACTTTCTGCGAGGGGCGAACGCGGTGCTCGGTGCTCGGTGCTCGGTGCTCGGTGCTCGGTGCTTTCCTGCTTTCCTGCTTCGCCGGAAGAGTTGATGCCGCTCCTTGCGTAGGTTCTCTCCCTGCCGCAAATGGGAATACCTGCCGCGAAAGCTTGGCACTAAATGCCAGCTCGTTCGTGACTGTGGGTTCCGGCATTCTCGGAAGCACTTTGGACGTCGAGCGAATCGTTCGCTCTGCCGCGCGAGGTTGGTCGCAGTATGGGAGTGTGCGTCGAGCCTTCGAGTACGTTGGAACAACCAACGCAACTGGCTGCAACTCCGGCTACGACCATCTCGTTACAGCCCAGATTGGTATGTGCCTGCCACCCTGCGACTGCGCCGGCGACCCAACTCAACAATACAACTGCATTGCTGGCTCCAACTCCCCGTGTGGGGACGGCAAGTCGCTAATCAAGATCAACGTCCATCCTCTACAGCCGCCGGTAGGACTGACATTGGGGTACCCCGGAGCAATTCAAGGGGTGATCAGTCACGAACTTGGCCATGACCTGCTGAACTGTGCGACTCTGCCGGGCTGTCATGTTCCAAACAACTCGTCGAACCCCGATATCATGCGTGAAGGGGTATTCACCCCAGCAACCATCGACTTTGGGCCGCAAGATATTGGGTTCTCGGGAGCCTTTGTTGGGACTGGAATCGAAAATGCTCAACGGCGCAGGTCCCTAAATTGGCCGCTTCCGGCTACTTCGGGGAGCAACTGGGGTTTTGTCGACTTTACGCCGTCACAGTGGGGCGGCACTGAACTAGCACACGGCTATCTATGGTGGGGTCCACGGCGTACCTCCTTTTTTGTAGCTGATACGAGTAGTGTTGTCGGGCTCGACGTGGACCAGGCAATCGGCGCGTTTCCAACCCCTATGGGGTTGACCCGCCAGCGTGCGGCGGTTGCCTACGACAGGGACCATGCCATCTGGTGGCTTGCCGCGGTGAACTTTGCAGACAACACAATCTTGCTGTTTCGCTCTTTCGATCGCGTCGCATGGACCTCTCTTGGTGCACTTTCGCGCCCATCAGGGACAAGCTCCTTCGCGGCGAGAACCAGATTCCCGGTCGCGCTCGCCTACGAACCAAGCAGCGACCGTGTCGTTGTTGCGTGGACCAACTTCGCGCCGGGCATATGGACCAATTGCACCGGTTTTCAGTCCCTTTGCTCGCACGAACTGCACACGGCGCTGATCCCATGGGACGCCACGACCGCCACCGTGTCGGCGGCCAACTTTACTCGCTGGGAGCAGCCCAGCAATGCTTCTGTTGCGTCTGCGGCCTGCGTTGGAGCTCCTGCGGTTGCCTGCGGCAGCCCTGATTCAAGCGGCCGAAACTGCGAAATTCTCTGCGTAGGCTTTACACCGGACCGCGCGGTCGGGTACGCGCGCTTTAGATCCACGATGTCTGGTATTGACACTAGGTTCGGGCCGGCTACCCTGGGGGGTTGGACTGACGATCAAATTTCTTTTTCAACTACATCGGCCGGGTATCTGGTTGCCGCTGTCTCCGGAGTCGACAATGGTGTGTGGCTGAACTCGAAACCCGGCGTCGGTGGTCCCTGGACCGGTTGGCAACGTATTTCAGGATCCTTGGTGACCATGAAGGGCCCTCTTTTGAGACCTTTGCCTGAGAATGCGTACGACCTTGTTACGTTCCCAAACTGAGCACCCAAAGTGAGTGACACAATGATCAAACACATTCTTGTGCTATTGCCTCTTGTTGCTTGCACCTCTCCATCTGCTCCTGTGGCCGACCGAATTAGCCATGATGTATGCAATATTGCTAGGAATGCAGAGTACTTTGGTGAATTCCGGTTAGTGTCTGTTGGGCCGAAGCGGGATGAGTTTGCTAACTCAGCGGTCGTCCGGCTCGAAAGGCCGATCGTCGCCGCGCCCCCGAACCTGATCGAGAGTGACTTGCCTCGGGGGCTGCCGCCTGGCGTCGCTGGGCTCCGGTCGGCGAAGGTCGGCGAAGACTTCGAGGTGCTTCTGTCGATGCCTCGCCATCCTCGATTGGTCACCGGTTCTCGCGTTCTGCTGTTCTTGAAATACAGCTATTACTACAATTCGCTTATGGACAATATGGGACAAGGCCTTTTCGAAACCAACGCCAGCGGCGGACTGGAGAACGGGTGGAGCTACGACGAAACGAATCCCGCTGCGCCGGCACAGCTTTTTGCTGAGGCCACCCGCGGTTTCTCGCTTCCGCGCAGCGGTTCCCCGAGATGTGACGAGGGTTTCGTGGGACTCGCCGGAGGTGGCTCTGCAGGAACTCACTCGACGGCTGACGCCGGCGAGTAAACATACCCCAGTGATCACTTGAGCTGAGCCTGAACGTGACGATACCAGCCCGCAACCCTGGCGTTGGAGAGCCGACCGCGAAGACGGCGAATGGCGACGAGCAAGTCGGCTTCGGAGTCGATGGCGAGTTTTCGCAGCTGCCGCTTGATGTCCGCCCACCAGTACTCGATGGGGTTCATGTCTGGGCTGTAGGGCGGGAGGTAGAAGGGCAGCGCGCCCGCCGCAGAATCGCGTCGATGACCTCGGGGCGTTTGTGTGCGCGCAGATTGTCCATCAGCACGACGTCTCCCGGGCGCAGCCATCGCACCAATCGCTTCCTGACGAAGTGCGCGAAGACTTCGGTACCCACGCCGCCTTTGTGAGTCATCAGAAGCGGTCGCCGACCGAGTGCAATCGCGCCCAGCATCGAGATGTTCTTGCAGTGCCGCGCAGGTCTGCTGCCGATGACTCGCGCTCCCGCAGGGCCCCAACCGCGCTCGCGCCGCATGCCAACTCGACAACCAGACTCGTCGAGGAACACCGCCTTCGTCAGGTCGAGTTGCAGGAGCAGCGCGCTCATCACCTTGCGTCGCCAGACGACATCCGGTCGGCTCCGCTCCTCGGCGACGAACTTCTTTTTTTGAGCGTGAAGCCCATGCCCGAGAGGAAACGCAGCACTGAGGACCGGCTCGTCTGCACGTCGAGCTTCTCGCCAACCAGCGTGGCCAACTCCTCGGCTGTCGCGTCGGAGAACTCATGCACCAGCGCCTTGAACTCCCGCTCGACCGCCCGCAGCGGCGACTTGTTGCCGCCACCCGGCTTGCGAGGCTTCAGCGTTCGCCTGGTTCGCCACGTCGTGAGCAATCTGCTGACCGATGTTCGGCTGATGTCGAGCGCCTCGGCGATGTCCGAGTACCGCATGCCCTTCTTGCGCAGCCGAACGACAGCCCGACGCGTTCGCTGGTCCAGTGCCATCCGCCGGGAAGATCACGTTCGCGGATCCTCCGCAACCGGGTTCAGGGCTATCTGTCGTGGCCCCGAGTCAGTTCCGATGGCGGCCTGACGCTTTCGTCGGATTGGAGTGAAGCTATCCTCGAGCCTACCGACATTTGGATCGTGACCCTTACGGTCGACTGGAGCCGCTTCAACTCGGAAGCTGAGCTTCGGATCGACGGGAATGCACCAGCCGGCTACTTCCGCTGGGAAATTGTTCAGCAGTAGACCGTTCACCCGAAGTCGAAAGGAATCGAAGCGATGCAACTCCCCTCTGGCTCTGCAGCTCCTCGAAGCCGCGTCCGATTTGGTGGGTACCTGGTTCGCCGGCTGCGCCGGGCCGGCAAGAATGCGCTCGCGACCGACGTTCAGGGAGTCACGGCGACGGTGAAGGCAACCGCCCGCGCGCTCGAGGATCAAGAGGAAGCGATTCAAGAGGCGCTGGCCGATCGTGACGGGGCCGACGACGATCTCGACGTCGCCACGCAGACGGCCCGCAACGCGCTCGCAGGTCGAAGCGTCGATGCCGTGACGAAGGCGCCGTACCTCGACATTTTCCCTCAGGGCATCGGCTACTACACCGCTGCGACGCTCGACACGCAGGTCGCTCGCTACACCGAGCTTCGAACGCGTCTCGAGGGCTCGCTGCCGGCGACCGACGCGGTTCGTTCCACCGCGGTCGCTGCTGTCACGGCTGGCCTCTCTGACTTCACCACCTCGACCACAGCGCTGACGGCCGCTCAGAACGCCAAGGCACTCACCGAGACGCAGCTCGAGCGCGCGACCGATGCGTGGGAGCGACTGGTCGAGAAGGTGTACGGCGCCCTGATCTCCGACGAGGGGCGCGCCGCGGCCGAGCGCTACTTCCCCCGCAAGCGCGCCTCGAAGAACGACCCGGAGTGACCCCGAGGCGCTCAGAGACCCCACGGTCGTCGCACTCGGTTGTCATCGACCCGCTCGAGGCCCTCCTGATCACTTCCAACGCGTGCGATTGGACCGCCCCTGAGGGCCATGGTCGTGTCGACCGAACCCGATCGAGGTGCTTCGGGGCTTCCTGAGCGGTCCGATCGAACGCGATTGTGGCCCTTGGTTGCCTGAATTCAGTAGGTAGCGTCAGCCTTAAAGGGCGGCGACCGGGACTGCAGGCAATGTGTGCGCTCCGAAGCGCTTTCGCAACGGGCCTCAGGCCACGTCGATCTCGTAGTACCGCTTCAGTGGCCGGTTCGGAGCGAGCAGCTTCGTGTCGATCAGTACGCCCCCGTTGCGTTCGATCACCCTGATTGACCGCGCGTTCGTGTCGTTGCAGGTGAGGAGCACCGAGGTCAGCCCGAGCGTTCGTGCGATTGGGAGCGCCTGACCCAGCATCTCGGTGGCCACTCCGAGGCCGCGGAAGGACGGCACGGTGTCGTAGCCAATGTGCCCGCCTTCGATTCTCAACGCGTCGTTCAGCGCATGACGAATCGAGAGGCGCCCGACGAAGTGCTCGTCTGCGATCGCCCACAGGTGGGTCGCGGGAATGACGCTCTTCACGTCCGCCAGCTTGTTCGCGACGAACGCTGCGAAGTCGCGCTCGATGGCGGTGAGGTCGACTGAGACGTGCCACGGCAGGCCTTCGTCTCGCAGTTCGCGGAGTCCTCGCAAAACGCTCTCGCGGTACCTCTCGTGCGGGCTGACGAGCGTGAGCTTCAAGAGACGGCCCTCAGTTCACGTAGTTCGGCATGACGAAGTACAGATCGACGTCGCGTTCACAGTCGGCGCATCGGCCTCGAGCGACGCGAAGCCCGAGGCGCGGCGTTTCTCCGAGTGGAATGACGCGGCCTCCGCACTGACAGCGGACGGAAGCGATCGCGTCCTGCATCTGCTTGCCTGACGTGAGCACGATCGGGTTGTCAGCTGACGAGCCTGGCGTCTCGTTCCATCGTCGCGCGGCGCTGCGGGACTCGACGGAGCGTTTGACCTTTCGCCCGGTCCACACGGCGAGCGCCACCAGCAGTGCGAGGAGCAGCAAGTCCACGTGTGCGCTCAGGAGCTGGCAGGCCGAAACCGGGTCACGATGTCGTCCCACGCCCGAACGCGCTCGTCGTCTTCGCCCATGACGCCGACGATCAGCTCACGAACTCGCGAGGCGTTCAGTGAGGTGCTGGTCGAGACGAGTCGCTCGAGGTCCAGCAGGTCCTTCGGGCGGAAGAAGAGCAGCTTGAAGCAGCTGAGAAGCTCCGGTGACAGGAACCAGGTCGCGTACGGCAAGCCGGCCGCCTCGAGCACCGCGCCGAGCTCAACGGCGAGAGAAAGGGCGTCAGTGGCCTGCACGACGAGCCGCCTCTTCTCGAAGCCGACGCAGCGCCTTCACGGACGACTCCGGGAGCGGGTCACGATGCGCGAGAGCAGCAGCCCGTGCCTCAGGCGTCATCGCGTCGAGCACCTTCTGCGCGGTGACGCACGCGGCGTGGAGCGCTTCGACACGCTCGGCCTGACTCATCGCCCGAATGCGTGCGAACTCGTCCTGATCGGCCCGCTCGTGCGCGCTGCGCATGCGGTCAATCCACTGATGAATCGGAGTGCCCATCAACCTCTCTTCTAGCGCGGCCCAAGGCCCGCTCCAACCTGCTGAATCCACTCCAGTCTCGCGCGCTTGTCGGTGCGCAGTTAACGCCTGCTGCGCGGCTGGCTCCTTCTCGAAGACCCACTTCGAAAGACGCCCACCATGCTCAAAGGCAAAACCCCGCTCTTCGTCGCTCTCGCGCTCGGCCTCATCGCCGGCGTCATCGCCTACTCGGCCGTGCGCAAGAAGGAGATGGACGTGCGCAAGGGCTGGAACCTGGTGCCCGTCGTCGTCGCCGCGGTCGACCTGAGCGAAGGCAGCGTGGTGACAATGGAGATGATCAGCCAACGATTGATTCCCGAGCAGTTCGTCACCTCGTCGATCGTCAAGCCCGACTCGGCCTCGTACATCGTGAACCAGAAGGTGCTGGTGCCGCTGCAGGCCGGCGACCCGCTGCTGTGGAGCCAGTTCGAGACGACCAGGGCCGCCGAGCGCCTCTCGACCAAGGTGCAGAAGAAGGCCCGCGCCATCACCATCGAGACCAAAGGCGCGCAGTCGGTCGGCGGCTGGGTGCGGCCGAACGATCACGTCGACATCATCGGCACCTTCAAGGACCCGGGCACCGGAGAGCAGGTCGCCGTGACGCTCATGCAGAACGTCATCGTGCTCGCGACCGGGAAGATCACGGGGACGACGAACATCAACCTCGTGCCCGACGGTCAGCGCGAGTACGCGAACGTCTCGCTGCTGGTGATCCCCGAAGAGGCCGAGATCCTCACGCTCGCGCAGGAGCTCGGCGCGCTGACCCTCTCGCTGCGCAATGAAGACGACATCGACGTCGGCACCACCCGCAACCACCACACCACCATCCGCACGCTGTTCGACGGCGAGCGCATGGCCCTGGTGCAGAAGGAGCGCCTCAACCGCATCATCGTCATCCGCAGCAATACCGTGACGCACGAGGAGGCCCGATGATCGCCTTGATCGTCGCAGCGTTGACCGCGAGCTCGACGTTGGCTGCGTTGTGGCCGTTGATGCGCTCCGACCTGCCGCGCCTGGACCTCGTGAGGCGGAGTCCGTCGCCCGTCGTGCACGCTCCTCACAAAGCCCGGCGCTTCACGACCATCACCGTCATCCGCACCACGCCAAAGCCGGGAGCCGTCACGAAGGGGTGCTCCTCGGCGCGCAAGCGGCCCTGTGTTCGCCGTCGCCTCTGGTGACCCCGCCTTGCGGGCTCTCACCTCACCGAGGCGCGGGCTCCGCTGAATCGTCGCCCGACGTCTCGTCGGCCTCGGGCGCCTGTTCGCGTCGTGACGCGGCCGCCTGCTCGACCCGCCGCTCGGCCTTCGCGAGCGCCGCGGTGATTCGCGCGATGGCGTCGTCAGGCGTCATCACGCCGCGTTGCACTTCCTGCGAGACGGTGAGCCGCGACTTCGTCAGCTCATCGAGGGCTCCGCGCACGGCGATCGCGAGCTCTGCGTGGGCAACGTCGCCGCGGGCCGCATCACGATCGAGCTCGGCGCAGAGCGGCTCCGCGGTCGACCGAAGCTCCGCCTCGGCCTGCGCCCAGCCCTGTTGTCGCTCGGCCCACGCTGGCGCCGCTGGGCCTCGCTCCTGACACGCGGCCAGCGACAGCAGGCCCATCACCATCACGAGAGACTGGCGCCGCATGTCAGTTGAGCGTCACGTTCATGGTGAACCCTGCCTCGACCGTCGAGGTCGCCGAGACGTTGGCGATGACGATGAAGACGAGCCTCAGCGCGCCGGTGTCGTTGGTGAACACCGCCGTCTCCGAGACGCCGGTGCCGCCGACGTTGGAGCTCGCCACACACGTGGGCATGTAGCCGCAGCTCGACGCCCGGCCCGCGATGAGGTTGAGCGAGACATCGCCCGCGACGCCGGTGAGCGCGACCGTGAGCGTCTCTCCGTCGGGCACCGAGGCCACGTACACCACGTCGCGGCCGAGCGATTGCTCGCACCCGTTGTCGTCGACAGGAATGGTGATCTCGCGGCTGAAGCCCGCGGTGGTGGCCGACAGGGCGGTGCCGTCGACCACGGGGATGGCGTTCGCGCAGGTCTCGCCCGGCGCTGGCGTCGAGAACCACGTCGTGAGGTCGAAGTTGCCCGCGCCGGTGGTGGCCGTCGTCGTGCCGTCGACGCTCAGCCAGGCGGCGACTGGTGCTCCTGCGGTGTTGGTCCACCCGAGGGTCTCGGCGACACCCGAGGAGCTGCTGCTGTTGGCGGCCGCCTCACAGCGCCGCTCGGCGCACGCGTTCGCGCCCACCATCAGATCGAGCGCCGGGTTGTAGCCCGCGTCAGGCTGAACGAAGGCGTTGAAGCGGGCTCCAGGAGGAATGCTGACCGAGTACACGCGATCGCGACCGGTGCTCCCGACGCAGCCGTTGGCAGTCGTGCCCGCGAGGTCGCTGTCGAACCCGCCGGTCGTCTGGCCGAAGAGCGTGCCGGCGTCTGGCGTCAGCACCTCGGCCGTCGCGCAGTCTTCGCCGGGCACCAATGGGCCGGTCGTCTGCGACACGCTGAAGAGGCCGGCGTTGACCGTCGCGGTGTCGACGATGAGGAAGACGTTGCGCGGCGAAGCTGACGTGTTGCTGTACCCGATGCGCTCGGCGACGCCCGTCGACGTGCTGAGGTCGGCGCCGGCGACGCAGGCGCGGGGGGTCGCTTCGCAGGCCGCGCTCGGCCCATCGACGATCGACGCCGAGATGCCCATGCCTGCGTCGGGCTGAATGGTGAGGACGGTGCGGCCCGGAGCCATCGAGACGGTGTACACGCGGTCGGCCCCGCTGAAGGTGCCGCTCGCGCAGTTGCCGCCGCCCCCGTAGTCGTTGGTGAACCCGCCGAGCGTCTCGCCAGACACGGGCAGGGCCGGCAGCGGCGTCGCCAGGCTGCAGTACTCGCCGCTCGCTGCAGGGGTGATGGCCGCGCTGATGGTGAAGGTCGACACGGCGCCGATGGTCGTGTGGTCGACGATGACGAAGTACTGCTGGGGCACCGTGCTTCGATTGAGCACCCGCAACGTGTCGGGGTTGCCCGTCGTGCCCGAGGCGTTGGCGACGCAGGTTCTGGTGTTGCACGCCGCGAGGCTGGTGGCGACCGAGATGCTCGTGTCGAGCCCGGCGCCAGGCGTCACCGTGAGGTCGAGCGCCGAGTCACCAGGAACGGTGATGGAGTACACCACGTCGGCGCGCGCCGAGATCGAGGAGCAGCTGGAGCCTGTGCCCGAGTAGTCGTTGAGGAACGACGCGAAGTCGCCGTTGATCGCGGCGCCTGTGGTGAGCGCAAGCGGCGCGTCACAGCGGTCGCCGACGGGCGGCGTGTCGAACGTGAGCGAGAGATCGTAGTCGCCGCCTGCGGTCTGGGTGTCGACGATGAGGAAATAGTCTTCGGCGGTCGTGCTGGTGTTGAACCGGGTGAGCACCTCGGTGCGATCGCCGAGCGCGGTGCTACTGAAGCCGTTGACGCTGGCGACGCAGGTGCGAGGCGCCACACAGTTCGCTGCCGGCGTCGGGATCAGGTTGAGCGAGACGTCGGCGCCCGCGTCAGGTGAGCCTCTCATGACGCCGCGCCGGCCTGGAGGAATCGAGACCGCGTAGACTGCGTCGCGGCCGAGGAGCAGCGAACACCCGATACTGCCGGTCGAGGTGTAGTCGTTCGTGAACCCCGAGCTGCGCTCGCCGATCAGCGTGCCGCCGTCGGCGAAGGCGATCGGCTGCGAGCAGGTGTCACCCTGCGGAATGGGAGCTACCGTGGCCGACACGTCGACGCTGCCGCCGCCGAGCGTCGAGGTGTCGACGATGACCAGCACGGTCTCAGGGCTCGCGGTGGTGTTGGTGTAGGAGATGGTGTCGAGCGCTCCGTTGCTGGTCCCCGTGTTGGCGGTCGCGATGCAGACCCGGGCTGCGCAGTCGGCCGCCGTTCTGGCGAGCGAGAGGGTCGTGTTGAGGGTCGCGTCTGGCTGCGCGGTGATGGTCGCGATCGAGTTGGCCGGCACCGTGACCGCGAAGACGACATCGCCCTGCGTCGACAGCGAGGTGCAGCCGGCGCCGGTCAAGGCGTAGTCGTTGACGGCGGTGGCCAGGTCGACCGGCGATGGCATGCCGTTGGTCGGCAGCACGAACGGGTTCTCGCAGCGGTCGCCCTGGGGCGGTGCCGCGAACGTGGTGGTGAGGGTGTACAGCTGGCCAGGGTCGGTCGAGCTCGTCGTGTCGAGCACGAGGAAGAACGAAGCGCCCGCGTCGGTCGCGTTGAACCACGCCAGTGACTCGACGTTGTTCGAGTTGAAGCTGGCCGAGGCGGCGCACGTGATGGGTGCGGTGCACGCGCCTGCGTCGGTGCCTGCGATGAGGCTCAAGGTGGGGTTGACGCTGGTGCCTCCGTCAGAGAACGTCGAGACCACGGTCGTCACCATCCGCTCGCCTGGGGGCACCGACACCGTAAAGACGGCGTCTCGGCCCAGCAACGACGCGCAGCCGGTGCCCGTCGTGTAGTTGTTGTCGAAGCCGACGGTGCTGCCCACGACGCTTGGCCCAGCGGCGAGCGGCAGGGTGCACACGTCACCGGGAGGCGTTGGGGGAATCGGGCCGAAGGCGAAAGAGATGTCGTACAGCCCCGTCGCGGTGGTCGAGGCGTCCACGACGACGAAGAAGCTGAGCGGGGCGCCGGTTCGGTTTCTGAACGAAAGGTCGTTGGGGTTGCGCGCGTTCGAGGAAGCCAGACAGGTGTTCGATGCGGCGGGACAACTCGTGACAACCTGCAAACTGGGGCTGAAGGAGCCCGTGGTGCGTGCCACGTTCACCGTCACCTGCGTGTCAGGTGCCAGGACCACAGGATAGGCGCGGTCCGGGCCGATGAAGCCCGAGGTGACACAGCCAGGGTTGGAACTCCAATCGTAGTCATTGGTGGCGGTCGCCAGGTCTTCTCCCATGAAGGCGACGTCGGTGGTGATGGGGTTGGCAGGGTTGCACGTGTCAGTGCCACGAGGCCCGGCAGGAATCGGGGCCAGGGTCGAGGTGAGGGAGAAGTCGCCGCCGGTCGTCGCAGTCGTGTCGACGACGATGAAGACGTCGAGCGGGGCAGTCCCCGTGTTGTCGTGGGTGACCGTGTTCACCGCCGTCGCCGAGCCGGAGTCGTCACCGTCGAGACAGACCGGGGTCGAGCACGCCGTTGCCGGGCCCGCGAGGATGTAGATGGATGGATCGAAGCCGGAGGTGAGGGGCGTCACTGCCGAGGTGAGCCGCTGGCCGACGGGAATCGTCACGGCAAACACCCGGTCGGGGCCCGCGTTCCCGAACCCCGTGCAGGTCGAGACGGGGTTGTAATCGCTCGTGTAGCCGACGGTGCTCGAGGGCTGCGCCATCGACGTCGAGGCGGTGTCCGCGTTCCCGCACGTATCGCCAGCGAGCGTCGCGCTGCCGCCCGCAGAACCACCAGAGGAGCCGCCCGCCGAACCACCGGCGGAGCCGCCCGCCGAACCACCGGCGGAGCCGCCCGCCGAGCCACCGGCGGAGCCGCCCGCAGAACCACCGGCGGAGCCGCCCGCAGAACCACCCGCGTCACCACCCGCAGTGCCTCCCGCGTCACCACCCGCAGTGCCGCCCGCAGAACCACCAGCCGAGCCGCCTGCAGAACCACCAGCGGAGCCGCCTGCAGAACCACCAGCCGAGCCGCCCGCAGAACCACCAGCCGAGCCGCCCGCAGAGCCACCAGCCGAGCCGCCCGCAGAACCACCAGCCGAGCCGCCTGCAGAACCACCAGCGGAGCCGCCCGCAGAACCACCAGCGGAGCCGCCCGCAGAACCACCAGCCGAGCCGCCCGCAGAACCACCAGCCGAGCCGC